>NZ_JALPTH010000036.1 GCF_023218175.1 Streptomyces lichenis
GCGGCTCGTCTAGGGTGCTGATATGCGCTATGACCTGGTCGTCTTCGACAACGACGGTGTCCTGGTGGACAGCGAGCCCTTGTCCAACCGGATGCTCGCCGCCTATCTGACCGAGCTGGGGCACACCACTACCTACGAGGACTCGTTGCGGGACTACATGGGGTCCGCCATGCACCGCATTCACGACCTGGTGCTGGAGCGCACCGGGCGGCGGTTGCCGGCCGACTTCGACGACACCTTCCACGCCCGGGTCTTCGCCGCGTTCGAGCGGGAGCTGCGGCCGGTGCCGGGGGTGGTGGACGTACTGGAGAAGCTGACCGCCGACGGGGTGCCGTACTGCGTGGCGTCCTCGGGGAGCCATGAGCGCATCCGGGTGGGGCACCGGGCCACCGGGCTGGACCGGTGGTTCGGCGAGGGCATCGTCTTCAGCGCGGAGGACGTGGGACGGGGGAAGCCGGCCCCGGACCTCTTCCTGTACGCGGCCGAGCGCATGGGGGTGGCCCCGGAGCGGTGTGCGGTGGTGGAGGACAGCCCGCTCGGCGTCCAGGCCGCGCACGCCGCCGGGATGGATGTGTTCGCGTTCACGGCGATGACCCCGGCGGAGCGACTGCCGGGCGCGGAGGGCTACTTCGGGGACATGGGGGAGCTGGGGAAGCTGCTGCGGGGCTGACCCTGCCCGCAGGCTCCCCGGTACGGGGTGGGGCGGCCTACGCTGTGCCGCCATGGACACGACGGTGTTGCGGCGCGGGCGGGGCGCGTTGGGGCTGGCGTTCTGGGTGCAGGGGGTGGCGTTCGCGCTGCTGGTGACCCGTATCCCCGCCGTACAGCAGCGGTATGGGATCTCGGACGGGCTGCTGCCGGTCTTCCTCGCCGCGGTGCCGGTGCTGGCGGGGGTGGGGAGCGTGGCCGCCGGGTGGGCGGTGGAGCGGCGGGCGGCGGAGCCGGGGGCGGTGCTGCGGTGGTCGCAGCCGGTGGTGCTGCTCGCGCTGGCCGGTGTGGCGGTGGGGGACCGGCTCTGGCAGGCGGCGGTCGCGCTCGGGGTGTTCGGGCTGGCGGTGGGCGCGCTGGACGCGTCCATGAACATGCTCGGCGTCGGCCTCCAGCGGGCGTACGGGCGCTCCATCATGCTCGGCTTCCACGCGGCGTACAGCCTGGGCGGGATCGTGGGGGCCTCGCTGGCGTACTGGGCGGCCCGGGAGGGTGTGTCGCTGGGGGGCTCGTATCTGCCGGTGGTGGGAGTGCTGCTGCCGACCGCGCTGGTGGGGAGCCGGTGGTATGTGCGGGACGGGGGGACGGAGACGAGGGAGGAAAAAGGCGGCGGGGGGCGGTCGGGGCGGGTGCTGCTGCCGCTGTGCCTGGTGATGGCCGTCGCGTACATCGGGGACTCGACCGTGTCGAACTGGAGCGCCGCGTATCTGCACGATGTGCTGGGGGGCTCGGAGGCGTTGGCGACCGTGCCGTACAACGCCTATATGGTGACGACCCTGTTGGGGCGGGGTGTGGGGGACTGGGCGGTGCGGGGGCTGGGGGCCGTGGCGGTGGTGCGGGGCGGGGCGGTGCTGGCCGCACTCGGGTTCGCGGTGGTGGCCGGGGCTCCGGGGCCGTGGACGGGAGTGGCCGGATTCACGGTGCTGGGCCTGGGGCTGAGCGTGCTGGTGCCGCAGGTGTTCGCGGCGGCCCGGGGGGACGCGGAGGTGGCCCGGGTGAACGTCTTCAACTACGTCGGCTTCCTGGTGGGGGCGCCGCTGGTGGGCGCGCTGGGGGAGGTGTGGAGCCACCGGGGGGCGATGCTGGTGCCGATGGTGCTGGTGCTGGCGGCGGCAGGGTACGCCCGCGCGTTCGGCGCGGCGGGTGACCGATACGGTGGCGGTCATGAGCGGCCGCGCACTGTTGATGTGGGATGACGCAGTAACCGGGTACGACTTCGGGCCGAGCCACCCGATGGACCCGGTCCGGCTCGCACTGACCATGGGGTTGGTGCGGGCGTACGAGCTGGACCGGAAGGTGGACGTGGTGGCCGCGAAGCCGGCCGGGGAGTCCACCCTGCGGCTGGTGCACCGGGCCGACTACGTGGCGGCGGTGCGGGCGGCCTCGGCCGATCCGGGCTCGGCGGACCAGGACTACGGGCTGGGCACGCTGGACGATCCGGCGTTCGCCGGGATGCACGAGGCCTCGGCGCTGATCGCCGGGCAGTCGGTGGGCGCGGCCGAGGCGGTGTGGCGGGGCGAGGCGGCGCACGCGGTGAACTTCGCGGGCGGGCTGCACCACGCCATGCCCGGCTCGGCGGCCGGTTTCTGCGTCTACAACGACGCCTCGCTGGCGATCGCCCGGCTGCTGGAGCTGGGCGCGGAGCGGGTGGCGTACGTGGATGTGGACGTGCATCACGGGGACGGGGTGCAGGCGGCGTTCTGGGAGGACCCCCGGGTGCTGACCGTCTCGCTGCACGAGCATCCGCGGACTCTGTTCCCGGGCACCGGCTGGCCGGAGGAGACCGGCGCGGCGGGGGCGGCCGAGGGCGGCGCGGTGAACGTGGCGCTGCCGCCGGGCACCGGGGACGAGGGCTGGGTGCGGGCGTTCCACGCGGTGGTGCCGGAGCTGCTGGCGGACTTCCGCCCCCAGGTGCTGGTCACCCAGCACGGGGCGGACACCCACTTCGAGGACCCGCTGGCGCATCTGGCGGTGTCGCTGGACGCCCAGCGGGCCGTGCAGAGCGCCTGCCACGAGCTGGCGCACGCGTACGCGGACGGGCGCTGGGTGGCGCTGGGCGGCGGCGGTTACGCGGTGGTGGACGTCGTACCGCGCTCCTGGACCCATCTGGTGGGCATCGCGGCGCACGCCGAGGTGGCGCCGGAGTCGGTGATCCCGTCCTCCTGGCGGGACGAGGTGTACGCGCGGACCCGGCAGTTGGGGCCGGGGCGGATGACGGACGGGCGGTGGCCCGTTCAGTGGCGGCCCTGGGAGGACGGCTACGACCCGGCGGACCGGCTGGACCAGGCGGTGCTGGCCGCCCGCCGGGCGGCGTTCCCGCTGCGGGGCCTGCTGCCCTGAGCCGGTGCCGCGGGTGCTCCGGGGCGTCGCCCGACCGGGGGGTGCGCGGGCCGTTCCCGGGACCCGGCGGCCCGGGTCGCGGGAGCATCGGCGGGTGCTGACCACCGAGGAGTTGCGGGCGCGGCTGCTGGCGGACGGGCTGGCCGGGCGGGTGTCCGCCACCCGGGCCGGATGCCTGCGCAGCTACCGGCTGTTCGCGGACCGGGACCCCCGGGTGACGCTGGGGCTGGTGCCGGCCGGGCGGTGGGACCGGGGGGACGTGCTGCGGCTGATGGCCGAGCGGTGCGGGGTGTCGGCCGACCCGGCGTACCGGGAGGGGCCGGAGACCATCGACCCGGAGCGTACGCTCGCCGCGCTGGAGGCGTTCGCGGTACGGCTGCGGCAGGCGGTCGAGCGTAGGGAGGCGGTGCTGTTCGGCACCGGACACCCGCACCGGTTGCTCCCTTTCTACGGCGAGCTCGCAGACGCTTTGTCGGCGGCGGGCTGTCCCGTCCTCACCCCCGCGCAGGGGAGATGTGTCGACATAACGACCCGGTTCGGCGTACGCACGCACACGCTCGACTACGTACGGGGGGTCGCGCTGGTAAGGGTCGCGGGCGAGGAGCGGACGCGGGGCGCACCCGGGGCGCACAGCCACTCGCCGCTGCCGGTGCGGGCCGTGCTGGAAGCGGCGGCGGACGCCGGGGGCCGGCTGCCGGAGCTGGTCGTGGGGGACCACGGCTGGGTCTGCGGGGCTGGTCAGCTGGGCATTGCCGCGATCGGGCTGGCCGACGCGGACGATCCGGCCGTCTTCGTGGCGGAGGCCGAGGGGCGGGTGGCGGTCGCGGTGCCGCTCGACGACGGCATGCCGACCGCCGCGTACCGGCCGCCGGCCCGCCGCGTACTCCAACACGCGGGTCTCGCACGGTAAACGGACGATGGCTGCTCCTCTTCCCCACTCGTATCACCCGCCCCTAATCTGGTGAGTGAGCGCACCGCGACGAAGAGTCACCGGAAGGGGAAGCCGGTGGGCGGCGCGGGCGGAAGGTGCAGGTGGGTCATGGCTGCTGCTGGTGAGAGGCCTCTCAACGAGGTCAAGTTCCTGACCGTGGCGGAGGTCGCCTCGGTGATGCGTGTGTCGAAGATGACCGTGTACCGCTTGGTGCACAGCGGTCATCTGCCGGCGATCCGGGTGGGCAGGTCCTTCCGGGTCCCGGAGCAGGCGGTGCACGAGTACCTCCGCGACTCCTTCGTGGGGGTGGAGAGCGCGTAGCCGCCGTGGTCCCGCGGCCCCTCGGATGACGGGCGGGCCGGGGTCCCGCGGCCCCTCGGATTACGAGCGTGACGCTCGGGCGGGTACGCTAGGCCGACGTAGGTCGTGTGGGCCCAGACGCCCCGCACCGAGTAAGAGAAGTGAGCGAGGGTAGTCGTGGGCTCTGTTATCAAGAAGCGGCGCAAGCGGATGGCCAAGAAGAAGCACCGCAAGCTGCTCAAGCGCACCCGTGTGCAGCGTCGCAACAAGAAGTAAGCGTCGCGCGCGCGTCATCGCGGCCCTTCCACCCGAGCGGTGGGAGGGCCGCGCTGCTGTTTCCGGCCCCCGCCTCCGCCAGCGGAGTGCGGCGGTCGTCACAGGCGGCCGGTCACCCGCTACGGTGGCGGCTGGGGCGAGGACCGAGCGGAAGGCGCTGATCGTGGGGAAGGCCGTACTCGTCACGGGCGTGGCCCGGCAGCTCGGCGGCCGGTTCGTCCACCGCGTCCAGCGCGACCCGGACGTGGACCGGGTCATCGCGGTGGACGCCGAGGCCCCCGGACACGACCTGGGTGAGGCGCTGTTCGTCCGCGCCGACATCCGGCAGCCGACGATAGGGCGGCTGCTCGCCGAGTACGACGTGGACACCGTGGTCCATCTGGACGTCACCGGCACCCCGCTGGGCGCCGGCGGCCGCACCGCGGTCAAGGAGACCAACGTCATCGGCACCATGCAGCTGCTCGGTGCCTGCCAGAAGTCGCCCTCGGTGCAGCGGCTGGTGGTGAAGTCCACCACCAGCGTCTACGGCTCCGCCCCGCGCGACCCGGCGGTCTTCACCGAGGCCACCCCGCCGAAGTCGCTGCCCGGCGGCGGCTTCGCCAAGGACGCCGCCGAGGTCGAGGGCTATGTCCGGGGCTTCGCCCGGCGGCGGCCCGACGTCGCGGTCTGCGTCCTGCGGTTCGCCAACATCCTGGGGCCCGCCGCGGACACCCCGTTCGCCGAGTACCTCTCCCTGCCGGTGCTGCCGACGGTGTTCGGCTACGACCCCCGGCTCCAGTTCGTCCACGAGGACGATGTGATCGACGTGCTGCGGATCGCCTCCCGCGAGCCGCGCCGGGCCACCCTCAACAGCGGCACCTTCAACATCGCCGGGGACGGGGTGCTCACCCTCTCGCAGTGCTCCCGGCGGCTGGGGCGGCCCACGATGCCGGTGCTGCTGCCCGCGGTCCGCTGGGTCGGCAGCGCCCTGCGCACCGTCGGTGCCACGGACTTCTCCACCGAGCAGATCCGGCTGCTGACGCACGGTCGGGTGGTCAGTACGGTGCAGATGCGGGAGACGCTCGGGTTCGAACCCGCGTACACGACCGTGGAGGCCTTCGCGGACTTCGCGCGCAGCCGGGGCCGGGGGCTGCTGCCGCCGACCGTCCTGGGCCGGGCGGTCGACCGGATCGCCGACCGGGTCGCGCAGCCGGGGCCGGGACGGGGAGCGGGCGGCACGGGGGCCACGACCACGCACAGCGGCGGATGAGGGAGCGCGATTCACGATGGCGGACGCCAAGGTCATTCCGTTCGACGAGGACCGGCCGCGCCCCGGCGGGCAGCGCTCGGCGCGGCGCCGCGGCGGTCCGGGGCCCGGGCGGCGGCCCGCCGGGGAGCCGGCGGAGCACCCCGCGCCGGTCAGCGCGCTGCCCGGCGCGGAGGTCGGCGACCCCGGTGCCGACTCCGGTGCCGCGTCCGAGCCGCCCGCCGTCGCGGGGGAGTGGGAGCGCCGGATCGCGGGCGGGCTGGCCTTTCTGCGGCGGCGGATCACCGGCGAGTACGAGGTGGACGAGTTCGGCTACGACGAGGAGCTGACCGACCAGGTCCTGATGTCGCTGCTGCGGCCGCTGTACGACAGGTACTTCCGGGTCGAGGTGAAGGACATCGAGAACATCCCGGCCGAGGGCGGGGCGCTGGTGGTGGCCAACCACTCCGGCACCCTGCCCCTGGACGGGCTGATGCTCCAGGTCGCGGTGCACGACAACCATCCGGCCGGGCGCCATCTTCGGCTGCTCGCGGCGGACCTGGTGTTCATGCTGCCGGTCGTCAACGAGCTGGCCCGCAAGGCCGGGCACACCCTGGCCTGCGCGGAGGACGCGGAGCGGCTGCTGCAGCGCGGTGAGGTCGTCGGGGTGATGCCGGAGGGCTTCAAGGGCATCGGCAAGCCCTTCGGGGAGCGGTACAAGCTCCAGCGCTTCGGCCGGGGCGGGTTCGTCTCGACGGCGCTGCGCGCGGGGGTGCCGATCGTGCCGTGCTCGATCGTCGGGGCGGAGGAGATCTACCCGATGGTCGGCAACGCCCGTACCCTGGCGCGGCTGCTGGGCTTCCCGTACTTCCCGCTCACCCCGACCTTCCCCTGGCTCGGCCCGCTGGGCCTGCTGCCGCTGCCGACGAAGTGGACGATCCAGTTCGGGGAGCCGATCCCCACGGACGGGTTCTCGCCGGAGGCGGCGGAGGATCCGATGCTGATGTTCAACCTGACCGACCAGGTGCGCGAGCAGATCCAGCACACCCTGTACAAGCTGCTGGTGCAGCGGCGGTCGGTCTTCTTCTGAGCCGGCCGCCGTCTCGGCAATGGCGAGGCCCCCTTCCGTGACCGGGAAGGGGGCCTCGCCGTGCTCTGCGCGTCGCCGGGGGCTAGCGCTCCTCGTCCTGCTCGAAGCCCAGGCCGGGGATGATCCCGGGCAGCAGCGGGGGGATGGTGATGTCCGGGGCCGGGTCGGGGGTGTCCCGGCCGCCGGTGCCACCGCCGCCGTCTCCGCCGCTGCCGGAGGGTGGCGGGGTGTCCCGGTCGGGCTGGAGGATGCCGCCGGGGGCGTTGCCGAGCAGGCCGTCGTCCTCGGTGGGGCGGGAGCCGGTGGGGCCGGGCTTGCCGGGAGAGCTCGGGGAACTTCCGGTGGGCCGGGCCTCCGGGGCGGTCGGGGACTGCTCGTCCGGGCGCTCGGTGCTGCCGGGGGCGTCCTGGGTGGCGCCGCTCGGCGGGCGGCTGGAGGTGCGGCCGCCGGTGCCGCCGCGCTGCGGGGGCTGGGGGAGCTTGGCCTGGAGCGGCTGGACGTCCTCGTCCATGGCGGCGAAGACATCGCTGACCTGGTTGCCCACGTCGGTGAGCTGGACCGGGAGCCGGTCGCGCAGGCCGTTCCAGGTGTCGCGGTGGCTGCGGGTGAAGGAGCTGAGCGTGGCCATCGGGGCGATGGCGCCGTCCCGCTCGTAGGCAAGGCGGAGCAGCCGGTGGCCCTCGGCGGCGTCGTGCTGCATACCGCTGAGGGCCCGTCTGATCTCGCCCAGGGACTCGTGGTCCAGGGCGCCGGCGCGGTCCCGCTCCAGCAGGCGTCTGGCCTCGCTGAGCCGGGTGGAGGCCTGGTCGAGGTAGATCTCACCGCGGTCGGCGTCGCCGTCCGCCATGCCGAGCTTGAGGTCCTCCATGCCGCGCTTCAGCCCGTACAGCGAGTCACCGGGGAGGGCGTCGGAGCTGGCAGCGGCCACTCCGCTGAACGCCCCGGCCGCCACACCGACGGTGAGCCCGCCGGCGGCCAGGCCCTTGGACCAGCGGGAGCGGGGGCGCAACCTCCGCAGCCCGGTGGCGCGATGGGCGCCCCGCCCGCCGCGGGCCCGCTGCGGGGGCACCGTAGGGCCCGCGGACGCGCCGCCCTCGGCGAACATGGCCTCCATGGCGGCGACCAGCTGTGCTCGCTGCACCACCTTCACTTCCGGGTCCAGCTCCGGCTTCGGCAGCTCGCCGAGTCCGCTCGCCAGGGCCAGCAGCCGACCCTGCCCGGCCGACTCGGCGGACGGCTCGGCGGTCGGTTCGGCCGGGGTCCCGGACGGCGTGGCCGACTGCTCTTCCAGGGCCTGGGCGAAGGCGTTCGCCCGCCGGTGCGCCGATACGTTCGCGATCACTGGCGGCACCTCCTCTCGTCATGACGGTCGACTCCCCGGGGGGTCCGGAGGGTTGCACACCTTGAGTCCGTCCACACGAACGAGTGAGGAGCGGCGCTCAGGGGGCGACCATAGGGAGCCTGCATCCCGCTCAACGAGCGTCGCGGCACTTGGGTTACGCACGGAAGATGATCCGACCAGCGCGTCATCGAGGCGTCACCGAGGGTGAGTTGGGGACGGGACCGGGTGTACGGCCCCGTCAGCGGGCGTCTTCGGGCAGCAGCCGGGCCAGGGTGCGCACGGCGCGGTACTGCAGGGTCTTGATCGCGCCCTCGTTCTTGCCCATCACCCGGGCGGTCTCGGCGACCGACAGGCCCTGGAGGAACCGGAGCGTCACGCACTCCTGCTGCTGCGGGTTGAGCTTGCGCACCGCCTCCAGCAGGGCGGCGTTGGAGAGCGACTCCAGCACCGAGTCCTCGGGGCTGCGCTCCACCTCGTTGGCGTCCAGCATCTCGCCGGTGGTCACTTCCAGTCGGAACCTGCTCGACTTGAAGTGGTCCGCGACCAGGTTGCGCGCGATGGTGACCAGCCAGGCGCCGAAGTCACGGCCCTGCCAGGTGAAGGTGGAGATCCGGCGCAGCGCGCGCAGAAAGGTCTCGCTGGTGAGGTCCTCGGCGGTCGCCTTGCCGCCGACGCGGTAGTAGATGTACCGGTACACGGTGTCGCTGTACTGGTCGTAGAGGCGTCCGAAGGCGTCGGCCTCGCCGGCCTGGGCGCGCTCCACCAGGTCCATCATCCGGGCGCTGTCGCTGTCCGCGGTGGGCCGGCGGGCGGTGGCCTGGGCGCCCGCACCACCGCGCCCGGCGCGTCTGGCCACGGCGGGACCACCGTCGGCGAGCGCGTAGCAGGGGCCGGCGAGCGCGGGTGCGGCGAGGGCCGGGACGGCGTACGCGGTGGGGACGAGTCCGCGCAGGTGGCCGAGGACCGTCGCGCGGAGCGTAGCCAGGCCCGAGGCGTCAACCCCGACGTGTGGGTACACGGGACTCCCAGTGGCAGAGCTTCCATCACGTGCAGTACGCCAACCATTCACCCGTCGTAGCGACGCGCTGGGTTGCCGTATGCGTTTGAGGAGAATAACGCTTAGTGCAGGGAGCGCTACACCGAGTTGCGCAAATCATTGATTCAGTCGTCTTTGTGGCGTCTTCGCGACGGAATCGTTCACACTTGCCGATCGCTTGTTGATCGGATGGTGGCAAATTCTGGCCGAGTCGGCGATCTGTTGTGCCCGAGTGGCCGGGGTGTGTCTGGCCGCGGCGGTACGGGGGTAGGAAGGTGGTTTGGGGTGCGGCGGGGTGCCTCCGCATGCCCCGGCCAGGCCGGTGGGGGCTCTCGCGAGGTCTCAGCGGCGGCGGCGGTGCAGGGCGACCGCGGCGGCGGTCCCGCCGGCCAGGGCGCCGACGCCCGCGGCGGCCGGGATGCCGACCTTGGCGGCCTTGCGGCCGGTGCGGTAGTCGCGCAGCCGCCACTCCAGGGAGCGCGCGTGCTTGCGCAGCTTGGTGTCCGGGTTGATCGCGTAGGGGTGGCCGACCAGCGAGAGCATCGGGATGTCGTTGTGCGAGTCGCTGTAGGCGGCGCAGCGGTCCAGGTCCAGGCCCTCGGCGCCGGCCAGCGCCCGTACCGCCTCGGCCTTGGCGGGGCCGTGCAGCGGCTCGCCGACCAGCTTGCCGGTGTAGACGCCGTCCACCGACTCGGCGACGGTGCCCAGCGCCCCGGTCAGCCCGAGCCGGCGGGCGATGATGGTGGCCGTCTCCACCGGGGCGGCGGTGACCAGCCACACCTTCTGCCCGGCGTCCAGATGGGCCTGGGCCAGCGCGCGGGTGCCGGGCCAGATGCGGTCGGCCAGGTACTCGTCGTAGATCTCCTCGCCGATGCTCATCAGCTCGGAGACCCGGTGCCCCTTGACGATGGACAGCGCGCTGTCGCGGGCGTCCTGCATGTGCTCGGGGTCCTCGACGCCGGCCAGCCGGAACCAGGCCTGCTGCCAGGCGAACCGGGCCAGCTCGCGGCGCTGGAAGAAGTTCCGCTTGTACAGCCCGCGCCCGAAGTGGAAGATCGCGGCGCCCTGCATCACGGTGTTGTCGAGGTCGAAGAAGGCGGCGGCCCGGACGTCGCCCTGGACCGGGAAGACCGGTTCGACAGGCAGGCCGGGGAGGTCGGTGCCCCGCTCCTGCGTCTCCAGTGCGGCGGAGGTCTTGCGGGCGGCCTCGGCCGACGCCTCGCCCGCCAGCACGCTCCGCGCCGTGGCGGGGCGCCGGTGTCGCGTGAGCCATCCCAGTGCGGCCATGCCGTGAGCATAGCCACTGTGTTCGGCCGTGCCCGACTTGTGGGGATGCCATGGTGTGAACAGCGGGCGGCGGGCGGGTGGCGGAGATCGTCCCGGGGAGGGCGGCCGGGGCGGGAGAATGGGCGCATGTTCGGACGGGCGGGTAAGGCGAGTAAGAAGAAGGACGGGGCGGCGGCCGGGCCCCGGACGGTGACCCTGATCGGGAAGCCGGGCTGCCATCTGTGCGAGGAGGCGCGCACGGTGGTGGCGGCGGTGTGCGAGGAGGCCGGCGCGGTGTGGGAGGAGAAGGACATCACCCGCGACGAGGAGCTGCACCGGGCCTACTGGGAGCAGATCCCGGTGGTGCTGGTCGACGGTGAGCAGCACACCTTCTGGAAGGTCGACCCGGAGCGGCTGCGCCGGGCGCTGGCGTCCTGAGGGCGTCCCGAGCCATCGCCGGGCTTCGCCGCCGTGCCCGGTGGCCGTGGGCCCTCCGCGGGCCGGTGGCCGTGGCCGGAAATCGACGTCCGGGGGCGTCCGGGGCGGCGGTGGCGCGGGGCGTGCTCCGGTGTGCAAAGGGACGCTCACGGGGCGGCGATGACCGGGAAAGGCTGGTACCATGGGTACGTTTTGTTGCGGTTCGGGGGCGCGGTACCAAGGAGTGTGTACGGCTTTGCCCCCTTCGGCTCCCCAACGGGCCGCCTCGGACGACGGTTCCGGGATGGCGCGATCGGTGTGCGTGAGCCCGGTCACTTTGCGCGGACAAATCGGACACCATCTTTGTGCACGCGTTCACAAAGACATAGCCTGCTGTCGACGGGGCGGTCCTTGGACACACGGCCGCCCACAGCCCAGCTCATCCCGCAGGAGCACCGTGGCAACTGGCCGAACTCACCGACCGGCGACCCGCAGCCGAGGCATCCCCGAGGCCACCGTCGCCAGGCTCCCGCTGTACCTGCGGGCGCTGACCGCGCTGTCGGAGCGCTCCGTGCCGACGGTCTCCTCCGAGGAGCTCGCCGCGGCGGCGGGGGTCAACTCCGCCAAGCTGCGCAAGGACTTCAGCTACCTCGGTTCGTACGGGACGCGCGGGGTGGGTTACGACGTCGAGTACCTCGTCTACCAGATCTCCCGCGAGCTCGGGCTCACCCAGGACTGGCCGATCGTCATGGTCGGCATCGGAAACCTGGGCGCCGCCCTCGCCAACTACGGGGGCTTCGCCTCCCGCGGCTTCCGGGTCGCCGCGCTGATCGACGCCGACCCCGCGATGGTGGGCAAGCCGGTCGCCGGGATTGCCGTGCAGTTCATCGACGACCTTGAGCGGATCATCGACGAGAACGGCGTCTCCATCGGCGTCATCGCCACCCCCGCCGGGGCGGCCCAGCAGGTCTGCGACCGGCTGGTCGCGGCCGGGGTGACCTCCATCCTGAACTTCGCGCCCACCGTGCTGTCCGTCCCGGACGGCGTCGACGTGCGCAAGGTGGACCTCTCCATCGAGCTGCAGATCCTCGCCTTCCACGAGCAGCGCAAGGCCGGCGAGGAGAACGGCGCCCCGGCCCCGGCCGCCGCCGCCCCGGTGGCGCCCCCGGTCGCCGCCCGTACCGCCGCCGCCCCGGCGGCCCCGGCCGACGCGCCGGGCGACGGCCGGAACGGGCCTGACGGGGACATGCCCGCCGTGATGCCGGCATGAGCCTCCTCGTCGTCGGCCTCAGCCACCGCAGCGCTCCGGTGAGCGTGCTGGAGCGGGCCGCACTCGACCCCGACGCGCAGACCAAGCTGCTCCAGGACACCCTGGCCGCCGAGCCGGCCGCCGAGGGCGCCGTCCTCGCCACCTGCAACCGGATCGAGCTCTACGCCGACGTGGACAAGTTCCACGCCGGGGTCGCCGAGCTGTCCACGCTGCTCGCCCAGCACAGCGGCGTCGGCCTGGAGGAGCTCACCCCCTACCTCTACGTCCACTACGAGGACCGGGCCGTCCACCACCTGTTCTCGGTGGCCTGCGGACTGGACTCCATGGTGGTCGGCGAGGGCCAGATCCTCGGCCAGATCAAGGACGCGCTCGCCCGCGGCCAGGAGCTGCACACCGCCGGACGGCTGCTGAACGACCTGTTCCAGCAGGCGCTGCGGGTCGGCAAGCGGGCCCACAGCGAGACCGGCATCGACCGGGCCGGTCAGTCCCTGGTCACCTTCGGCCTGGAGCAGCTGGCGGCCGGGGCCGAGGTCGAGCGGTGGGCGCACGGCAAGCGCGCCCTGGTCATCGGCGCCGGCTCGATGTCCTCGCTGGCCGCCGCGACCCTCGCCCGGGCCGGCATCGCCGAGGTCGTCATCGCCAACCGCACCGCCGAGCGCGCCTCCCGGCTCGTACAGATCCTCACCGAGCCCGGGGGCACCGGTGTCGCCGCCCGCGCGGTCGCCATGGCCGACGCGCCCGCCGAGCTGACCCGCGCCGACGTCGTCGTCTCCTGTACCGGGGCGACCGGACTGGTCCTGAAGGCCGCCGACATCGAGGCCGCCGCCCAGGGCCGGGGACCGGGCGCCGCCCCGCTCGCGCTGCTGGACCTCGCCATGCCCCGCGACATCGACGCCGCCGCCCACCGGCTGCCCGGTGTGCGCCTGGTGGACATCGAGTCGCTGGCCGAGGCCGCCGCGGACGCCCCGATGGCCGCCGACGTCGACCGGGTGCGCGCCATCGTCGGCGCCGAGGTCGCCACCTTCGGCGCCGCCCAGCGCGCCGCCCACATCACGCCCACCGTCGTCGCGCTGCGCACCATGGCCGCCGACGTGGTCGCCTCCGAGATGGCCCGGCTGGAGGGCCGGTTGCCCGGCCTCGCCGACAAGGAGCGCGCCGAGATCACCCAGACCGTGCGCCGCGTCGTGGACAAGCTGCTCCACGCGCCGACGGTACGGGTCAAGCAGCTGGCCGGGGAGCCCGGCGGCGCCGGATACGCCGACGCGCTGCGCACACTCTTCGACCTCGACCCGGAGACGGTCGCCGCCGTCAGCCGGGCCGACGTGAACGACCCGAATCGAGGGTGAGAATGACCGACAGGGCATTGAGGCTGGGGACCAGGCGGAGCAAGCTCGCCATGGCCCAGTCCGGGCATGTCGCCGAGGCCGTGCGGCAGCTGACCGGCCGCCCCGTGGAGCTGGTGGAGATCACCACCTTCGGCGACACCTCCCGCGAGCACCTGGCGCAGATCGGCGGCACCGGTGTCTTCGTCACCGCGCTGCGGGACGCGCTGCTGGCCGGCGAGGTGGACTTCGCCGTCCACTCGCTGAAGGACCTGCCGACCGCGCAGCCCGAGGAACTGGCGTTGGCCGCCGTGCCGAGGCGCGAGGACCCGCGGGACGTGCTGGTCGCCCGGGACGGACTGGCCTTCGAGGAGCTGCCGGCCGGCGCCCGCGTCGGCACCGGCTCGCCGCGGCGGATGGCGCAGCTCAACGCGTACGCCCGCAGCCACGGCATGGAGATCAGCTGCGTGCCGATCCGCGGGAACATCGACACCCGTGTCGGCTACGTGCGCAACGGGGAACTGGACGCGGTCGTGCTGGCCGCGGCCGGGCTCAACCGGATCGGACGCGGCGGTGAGGTCAGCGACTTCCTCGCCGTCGACACCGTCCTGCCCGCCCCCGGCCAGGGGGCCCTGGCGGTCGAGTGCCCGGCGGCGAACGCCGAGCTCACCGCCGCGCTCGGCGCGCTCGACGACCCGCACACCCGGGCCGCCGTGACCGCCGAGCGGTCCCTGCTCGCCGCTCTGGAAGCCGGCTGCTCCGCCCCCGTGGGCGCGCTCGCCGACTTCCAGACCGACGGACAGGATGTTCATCAGATGCGCCTGCGCGGCGTCGTCGGTACCACCGACGGCTCGGCGCTGGTGCAGTTGTCCACCACCGGTCCCGTACCCGCGTCGCACCACGACGCCGTCGCCCTCGGCCGCGAACTCGCGGCCGAGATGCTGGCCAAGGGTGCGGCCGGTCTTATGGGGGAGCGAGCACTTTGAGCCCCACCACTGCATCCCAGGTTTCCTCGGCGTTCTCCGCGTGCGGGCACGTCACCTTCCTCGGCGCCGGACCCGGTGATCCCGGTCTGCTGACGCTGCGCGCCGTGGAGGCGCTGGCCGGCGCGGACGTGCTGATCGCCGAACCGGAGGTGCTCGACGTCGTCCGCGGCCATGCCCGCGCGGGCGTGAGCACGCCCGAGCTGACGGTCGTCGACGAGGCGTCAATGAGCGCCGGTGTCCCCGTGTTGAGGGATGCGGCCAATCTTGTCATGGAGGCCGCGCGGGGCGGCAAGCGGGTCGTCCGTGCGGTGAGCGGCGACCCGGGGCTCGACGGCGGTTCCGGCGCCGAGATGCTCGCCTGCGCCGCCGAGGGCATCCCCTTCGAGGTGGTGCCCGGGGTCGCGACCGCGGTCGGGGTGCCCGCCTACGCCGGGGTGCCGCTGCGCGACGCCGAGGGCGCCGATGTGCGCTTCGTCGACGCGGGCACCGCCAGTGACCGCTGCTGGGCCGAGGCCGGGGCCTCGGACTGCACGGTGGTCGTCTCCTCGGCGCTCGACTCGGTGGCCGCGGCCGCCGGCGAGCTGGTGTCGGCGGGCCGTAAGCCCGACACCCCGATGACGGTGACCATCGCCGGCACCACCACCCGCCAGCGCACCTGGTCGGCGACGCTGGGCTCGGTGGCCCAGGTGCTGAAGCAGGCCAAGGTGCTGCCCTCGCCGGAGGGCCACCGCCCGGTGATAGCCGTGGTCGGCGAGGCCGGCGCCGCCGCGCAGCGCGACCGGCTCGCCTGGTTCGAGTCCAAGCCGCTGTTCGGCTGGCAGGTCCTGGTGCCGCGCACCAAGGAGCAGGCCGCCTCGCTCTCCGACCAGCTGCGCTCCTACGGGGCGGTGCCCAGCGAGGTGCCGACCATCGCCGTGGAGCCGCCGCGCACCCCGCAGCAGATGGAGCGGGCGGTCAAGGGCCTGGTCACCGGCCGCTACGAGTGGATCGCCTTCACCTCGGTCAACGCGGTCAAGGCGGTGCGGGAGAAGTTCGAGGAGTACGGGCTGGACGCCCGCGCCTTCGCCGGGATCAAGGTCGCCGCGGTCGGCGAGCAGACCGCCAAGGCCCTGGTCGAGTTCGGAGTCAAGCCGGACCTGGTGCCCAGCGGCGAGCAGTCCGCGGCCGGGCTGCTGGAGGACTGGCCGCCCTACGACCCGGTCTTCGACCCGATCGACCGCGTCTTCCTGCCGCGCGCCGACATCGCCACCGAGACTCTGGTGGCCGGGCTGATCGAGCTGGGCTGGGAGGTGGACGACGTCACCGCCTACCGGACGGTGCGCGCCTCGCCGCCGCCGGCCGAGACCCGGGAGGCGATCAAGGGCGGCGGCTTCGACGCGGTGCTCTTCACCTCCTCGTCCACCGTGCGGAACCTGGTCGGCATCGCCGGCAAGCCGCACAACGTGACGGTGATCGCCTGCATCGGCCCGGCCACCGCGAAGACCGCGGAGGAGCACGGGCTGCGGGTGGACGTGCTCTCGCCCGAGCCGTCGGTGCACAAGCTGGCGGAGGCGCTGGCCGAGTTCGGCGAGCGCCGCCGGGCCGCCGCGCTGGAGGCCGGCGACCCGGTCACCCGCCCCAGCGAGCGCCGCGCGGGCGCCCGCCGGCGCCGGTCGACCACCTAGGCACGCGTGCGGAGGCCCGGCCGGGAGCGGTTGCTCCCGGCCGGGCCTCCGGCGTACCCGGCGGTGGATGGCGGCGGACGGGGCCGGGCCCTCGGCGGCCCGGGGTCGCGCCGGGCGGGCCTTCGGCGAGTGCGGGGCGTCCGGCCCCGGGGCGGACCGACGGGGTGTCGGCAATCGGGTGGTCCGGGCGGGCGTAGCGTGACGGGTATGACTTCGTACGGTTCCTTTCCCGGCACCCGGCCCCGGCGACTGCGGACGACCCCCGTGATGCGGCGGATGGTCGCGGAGACCCGGCTGAGCCCGGCCGATCTGATCCTGCCGGCCTTCGTCCGCGAGGGCATCGGCGAGCCGGTGCCCATCTCCGCCATGCCCGGGGTCGTCCAGCACACCCGGGACACCCTGCGGAAGGCCGCCGTGGAGGCGGTGTCCGCGGGCGTCTCCGGGATCATGCTGTTCGGCGTGCCGGAGGACGCCAAGAAGGACGCCGCCGGCACCGCCGGCACCGACCCCGAGGGCATCCTCCAGCAGGCCCTGCGCGATGTGCGCGCCGAGGTCGGCGACGACCTGGTGGTCATGTCCGACCTCTGCCTGGACGAGTACACCGACCACGGCCACTGCGGGGTGCTGGACGCCGAGGGCCGGGTGGACAACGACGCCACCCTGGAGCGGTACGCCGAGATGGCCCAGGTCCAGGCCGACGCCGGGGCCCATGTGGTGGGCCCCAGCGGGATGATGGACGGCCAGATCGGGGTCGTCCGCGACGCCCTGGACACCATCGGCAAGGAGGACGTGGCGATCCTCGCGTACACCGTGAAGTACTCCTCGGCCTTCTTCGGCCCGTTCCGGGAGGCGGTCGGCTCCTCGCTGCGCGGCGACCGCAAGACCTACCAGCAGGACCCGGCCAACGCCCGGGAGTCGCTGCGGGAACTGGCGCTGGACCTCGAAGAGGGCGCCGACATGGTGATGGTGAAGCCCGCCGGCCCCTACCTGGACATCCTGGCGAAGGTCGCCGAGGCGGTGGACGTGCCGGTGGCCGCGTACCAGATCAGCGGCGAGTACGCGATGGTGGAGGCGGCCGCCGAGAAGGGCTGGATCGACCGGGACGCCGCCATCCTGGAGACGCTCACCGGCATCCGCCGGGCCGGCGCCAAGATGATCCTCACCTACTGGGCCACCGAGGCCGCGCAGCGGCTGAACCGCGGCTGAGCGCCGTACTCCGTCCTCTCCTCCTCACTCCTCGGTGAGCAGCAGTTTGTCGGCCGGCCGGCCGGTCTCCAGGGCCCGGGCCATCAGGGCGTAGTAGGGCGTCAGCAGCTCGGAGCTCACCCGCTGCTCCTCGGCGGTGCGCAGCAGCACCGCCGTGCTCGCCACCTGCATGGCGAGGCTGGAGCCCTCGTCGTCCGGGGTGCCGCCGGACTCCTGCACCAGCCCGGCCATGGCGGTCAGCCAGGGACCGAGCAGCCCGGCGAAGGCCGCCGGGTCCAGGCCGTCCCGGCGGACCAGCGCGAACGCCTGGGCCGCGCCGGCGAACATCCCGTACATCCCGGTGATCAAGTAGTACCTCGAAGTGGGTGGTTACCCGCTGGTGAGGGTGCAGGTGGGGGGCGGGGCGTGCGCCGAACGGACGGGTTCCAGTGCGGGATCGACGCCGCGATGTACGTGGTCGGCGGCAAGTGGAAGGTGCTCGCGCTCTGGGTGCTGGAGGAGTACGGCTCCGTCCGGTTCGGTGAGCTGCGGCGCCAGTTGAAGGGCGTGAGCGAGAAGGTGCTCACCGCCCAGCTGCGGGAGATGGAAGCGGACGGGATCGTGCGGCGGACGGCGTACGACGAGGTGCCGCCGCGGGTGGAGTACGCGCTGACGCCGCGTGGTGCGCAGCTCAACGAGGCGCTGGCCCCGCTGGGCGAATGGGGCCGCCACCAGGTGCTGGGAGCGGCGCCGACCGGGGAGTAGCCGGGCGGGTGGGCAGAGTGCGGGAGCCGCCGGGGCGCGGGTCGTGGGAGGCGTGCGCCGGGGTGCATGCCATCGCAGGAAGGGACAACCGGGGTTTTCGGGGCGCGTATCCGGTCAAGCGGAGTGGGACGGACGCGACGCACGGAAGGAAGAACGACGATGGTGACCCTCGTACTGCTCATCCTGCCGCTGGTGGCGGCGGCCCTGCTCCTCCAGTTCCCGCAGGCCACCGCCAAGCACCGGTCGGTGGCTCTCCGGCTGCCCTCGCTGCGGACGCCCGAGGGCCGGCACGCCCGCGGCCAGTAGACCGTCGGCAAGGCCTCCCGGACGAACACGGGAGGAGCCTTGCCGACGTCGTGCGTTCAGAGCCGCTCGGGGGTGCGGATGCCGAGCAGCTCCATGCCCTGGTGGAGGGTGCGGCCGGTGAGCTCGCAGAGGAAGAGGCGGTTCTCCCTCTGCTCCGGGGTGTCCGCGCCGAGCACCGAGCACTGGGCGTAGAACGTCGTCAGATGCGAGGCGAGCTGGTAGAGGTACGCGGCCAGCTTGTGCGGCTCGTAGGACTCGGCCACCTCCGCCAGGACCTCCGCGAACTGGTCCAGGTGCAGACCGAGGGCGCGCTCGGCGGGGGCCAGGGGCAGCTCGGGGTGGGCCGCCGGGCGCGCGTCGCCCGCCTTGCGGAGGATGGACCGGATCCGGGCGTAGGCGTACTGGAGGTAGACGGAGGTGTCGCCGTTGAGCGAGACCATCTGGTCCAGGTCGAACTTGTAGTCCCGGGAGGCGGAGGTCGACAGGTCGGCGTACTTGATCGCGCCGATGCCGACCTGTGCCGCCCGCTCGGCGACCTCGTCCTCGCTGAGGTCCTCGTTCTTCTCCCGGACCACCGCGGCCGCCCGCTCCACGGCCTCGTCCAGCAGGTCCACCAGCCGGACCGTCTCGCCCTCACGGGTCTTGAACGGCTTGCCGTCCTTGCCGAGCACCGTGCCGAAGGCCAGCTGCACGGCGTGCGTCCGCTCGTTCAGCCAGCCGGCCCGGCGGGCGGTCTCGAAGACCATCTTGAAGTGCAACGACTGCCGGGCGTCCACCACGTACAGCAGGGTGTCCGCGCCCAGGTGGTGCACCCGGTCGCGGATCGCCGAGAGGTCGGTGGCCGCGTAGCCGTAGCCGCCGTTGGACTTGCGGACGATCAGCGGCACCGGGTTGCCGTCGGGGCCCTTGACGTCGTCGAAGAAGACGCAGAGCGCACCCTCGGAGCGGACGGCGACGCCGGTCTCCTCCAGGATGCGGCAGGTCTCCTCCAGCATGTCGTTGTACCCGGACTCGCCGACCACGTCCGGGTCGGCGATCTCCATGTCCAGCTTGTCGAACACCGAGTAGAAGTAGATCTTCGACTCGTCCACGAACCGCTGCCAGAGGGCGAGGGTCCGCTCGTCGCCGGACTGGAGCGCCACCACCCGGTCCCGGGAGCGGGCCTTGAACTCCTCGTCCGAGTCGAACAGCGCCCGGGAGGCCTTGTACAGCCGGTTGAGGTTGGACATCGCCTCCTCGCCGGAGACCTCCGCGCCGCTCTCGTGGTCCAGCTCGTGCGGGTGCTCGGTGAGGTACTGGATGAGCATGCCGAACTGGGTGCCCCAGTCGCCGATGTGGTGGCGCCGGACCACCTTCTCGCCGGTGAACTCCAGGATCCGCACCATCGCGTCGCCGATCACCGCCGAGCGGAGGTGGCCGACGTGCATCTCCTTGGCCACGTTCGGCTGGGCGTAGTCGATGACCGTGGTGCCCGGGGCGGGCGCCAGCGGCACCCCGAGCCGGTCGTCGGCGGCCCGGGCCGCCAGCGCCCGGACGATGGCCCGGTCGGTGAGGGTGATGTTGAGGAAGCCGGGGCCGGACACCTCGATGCCGTCGAAGAGGTCGTCGGCCTGATCGTCGGCGGAGATCGCGTCGGTGACCTTGGCGGCCAGCTCGCGCGGGTTGCCCTTGAGCTTCTTGGCCAGCGCCAGGATGCCGTTGGCCTGGAAGTCGGCCCGGTCGCTACGTCGCAGCAGGGGGTCGGCGGACCCGGCCTCCGGCAGGGTGGCCGTGAGGGCGTCCGCGAGGCGCTGCTGGACGGTCGAAGCGAGGGAGGGCACCGAGGCCATGGCTTCCGTTCCTGTCGTGGTCGTCGTCGTGGCGGCCGCCGATGTGCGGGGCCCGGGGGCCCCGGCGGCTGCGGCTGCCATTCTCCCATGCGGCGCAAACGCATTGTCTGGGACAATGGCCTCTCCCGGGGCGGGCGCCCCGTTCCGCGCCCCCGGGACCGACGACCAGCCAGCACCGAAGAGAAGCAAGGACGTGCCGATCGTGGCTCAGAGCAGCACCGAGACCGACTGGGTCTCCCGTTTCGCGGACGAGGTCATCGCCGAGTCGGAGCGACGTGCGCCTGGCAAACCGGTCGTCGTCGCCTCCGGGCTCTCCCCGTCCGGCCCGATCCACCTGGGCAACCTCCGCGAGGTGATGACCCCGCACCTGGTCGCCGACGAGATCCGCCGCCGGGGCCACGAGGTGCGCCACCTCATCTCCTGGGACGACTACGACCGGTACCGCAAGGTGCCGAACGGCGTCGCGGGCGTGGACGCGTCCTGGGCCGAGCACATCGGCAAGCCGCTGACCTCGGTGCCCGCCCCGGCCGGCTCCCCGCACCCCAACTGGTCGGAGCACTTCAAGTCCGCGATGACCGCCTCGCTGGCGGAGCTGGGCGTGGAGTTCGACGGGATCAGCCAGACCGCGCAGTACACCTCCGGCGCGTACCGCGAGCAGATCCTGCACGCCATGCGCCACCGCGGCGACATCGACGCGATCCTGGACCGGTACCGGACCAAGGACAAGGCCACCGGCCAGCCGAAGAAGCAGCAGGCCAAGCAGCAGCAGAAGCCGGTGGAGGAGGCGGAGCTGGAGGCCGCCGAGGGCTCCGGCGCGGCCGCCGAGGACGACGGCTCCGGCGGTGCGGGCGGCTACTACCCGTACAAGCCGTACTGCGGCGGCTGCGGCAAGGACCTCACCACCGTCACCGCGTACGACGACGAGACCACCGAGCTGACGTACTCCTGCGTCTGCGGCTTCACCGAGACGGTCAAGCTCAGCGAGTTCGACCGGGGCAAGCTGGTGTGGAAGGTCGACTGGCCGATGCGCTGGGCGTACGAGGGCGTGATCTTCGAGCCCAGCGGGGTGGACCACTCCTCGCCCGGCTCGTCCTTCGTGGTCGGCGGGCAGATCGTCCGCGAGATCTTCGACGGGGTGCAGCCCATCGGCCCGATGTACGCCTTCGTGGGCATCTCCGGCATGGCCAAGATGTCCTCCTCGCGGGGCGGGGTGCCCACCCCGGGCGACGCCCTGAAGATCATGGAGGCGCCGCTGCTGCGCTGGCTCTACGCCCGCCGCCGGCCGAACCAGTCGTTCAAGATCGCCTTCGACCAGGAGATCCAGCGGCTGTACGACGAGTGGGACAAGCTGGAGTCCAAGGTGGCCGACGGCTCGGTGCTGCCGGCCGACGCGGCCGCGCACTCCCGCGCGGTGCACACCGCGGGCGGCGAGCTGCCGCGTACGCCGCGCCCGCTGCCGTACCGCACCCTCGCCTCGGTCGCCGACATCACCGGCGGCCAGGAGGAGCAGACCCTGCGCATCCTCAGCGAGCTGGACCCGTCCGACCCGCTGACCTCGCTGGACGCGGTCCGGCCCCGGCTGGACCGGGCGGAGAGCTGGATCTCCACCCAGGTCCCCGCCGACCAGCGGACGGTGGTGCGCACCGAGCCGGACACCGAGCTGCTGGGCTCGCTGGACGAGCAGGGGCGCGAGTCGCTGCGGCTGCTGGTGGAGGGCCTGGACAGCCACTGGTCGCTGGATGGGCTGACCACCCTGGTCTACGGGGTGCCCAAGGTGATGGCCGGGCTCGACCCCGAGGCCAAGCCGACGCCGGAGCTGAAGGTCGCCCAGCGCACCTTCTTCGCCCTGCTCTACCGGCTGCTGGTCGGCCGGGACACCGGCCCCCGGCTGCCCACCCTGCTGCTCGCGGTCGGCGCCGACCGGGTCCGGACGCTGCTGGCGACCGCCGCCTGACCGGTACGGACACAGGCCTGGGCCCCGCCGATCGCCGGCGGCGGGGCCCAGGGCGTGTTCGGGTGCGCTCAGGCGGGCTGGTCGGCGGCCAGGTCCTGCTGGTAGCGCTTCTCGAAGCCGGGCAGCAGCCGGTTCAGCAGCGTGGTGCCCTGCGGGTGCCGGATGCTGAGCCGGCTGGCCAGGTAGTCGCCGAAGACCTGGGCGTTGGGCTGGGCGTCGTCGTACTGCTCCTTGAACTCCTTGTACGCCTCGTAGGCGGCCCGCCCGAACGCCTCGGTGTCCAGCACGACCTCCGGCACTGCCTCCTCGGCCGCCGCCTCGCCGTACTCCGGGTCGTACGCCCCCTGGTACGCGGGCTGGGGCTCACGCGGGGCGCTGAACCACGGGCTGGAGTAGTCGACGGCGTCGGTGGCGTCGGCGTCCTGCGGAGCTTGGGGCCCGTGAGGCCCGTGAGGCCCGTACGGCGGCTGAGGCGCGTGCTGGGGCTGGGGGCCGTACGGCTGCTCCGGTCCGTACGGCTGCTCCGGTACGTCCTGGGGCTGGGGTCCGTACGGCTGCTGCTCGTCGGGCCGCTGCCCGTGCTGCTCCTGCGGGGCCGCCTCGGGCCGTACCGCCTCGGCCGCCTCGGTCGGCGAGGGCCGCGGGGGCTCCTGCTCCGGGTCCACCTCCGGGTGCTGCTGCGGCTGTTCCCGGTCCCGTTCCCCGCCCCGGTGCTCGACCTGGTCGGCGGCCTCGGGCAGCGCGGGGGCGCCGGTGGTGAGGGGAAGGGGCTCGGCGGCCGTCTCCTGGGGGCTCGGCGGCAGCAGGGCCGGCTCGATGCCGGCCGCGGCGAGTCCGGCGGGGCCGGTCTCCGCGAGCGGGACGCCGTACCGGGCGAGCCGCAGCGGCATCAGCGACTCCACCGGGGCCTTGCGGCGCCAGGCGCGGCCGTAGCGGGCCTGCAACCGGGCCTGGTAGATCAGCCGGTCCTGCTCCAGCTTGATGACCTGCTCGTACGAGCGCAGCTCCCACAGCTTCATCCGCCGCCACAGCCGGAAGGTCGGCACCGGGGAGAGCAGCCAGCGGGTGAGCCGTACGCCCTCCATGTGCTTGTCCGCGGTGATGTCGGCGATCCGCCCGACGGCGTGCCGAGCGGCCTCCACCGCGACCACGAACAGGACCGGGATCACCGCGTGCATGCCGACGCCGAGCGGGTCCGGCCAGGAGGCGGCGCCGTTGAAGGCGATCGTGGCGATGGTCAGCAGCCACGCCGTCTGCCGCAGCAGCGGGAACGGGATCCGCAGCCAGGTCAGCAGCAGGTCCAGCGCCAGCAGCACGCAGATGCCGGCGTCGATGCCGATGGGGAAGACCAGCGAGAAGTCGCCGAAGCCCTTGCGTTCGGCGAGCTCGCGCACCGCCGCGTACGAGCCGGCGAAACCGATCCCGGCGATGATCACCGCACCGGCGATGACCAGGCCGATCAGCACCCGGTGTGTACGTGTCAACTGCATCGCGGCCACCCGCGATCCCCTCCCTGTATGTCCTACCGGGGGCAAAGCCTGGCACACGCGTTCGGGAGACGTCCCTCGGGGAGGCCTGAGGTGCCGTCAACGCGGGGCGGCACGCGCTGCGGAGAAGCGCGGAGCCCGGCACCGCCGCGGGTGGGCGGGGGTGCCGGGCTCCAGCCTGCCGCGGTGTTACTTGTTGGCCGCGGCCACGGCCTTGACCGCGTCCCTGGCGGCGCGGGTGGCCTGCTTGGCGAGGTCCTCGCGGTCCGGGGTGTCGGAGCCCGCGAAGCCGGCGCCGTTGTAGGAGATGGTGACGACCACGTTCTCGGTGCGGGTCACGATGGCCGCGTAGGTGAAGTCCTCGTCCGACTTCTTCAGCCCGTAGCCGATGGCCATCGCCTCGTCGCCGAGACCCTTGGCGGGGGCGGACTTCACGTCCTTGGCACCCTGGGTCGCCTTCACCTTGGCGACCTCCTTGGCGAAGTTCTCGGTGGCCCGCTGCTCGCCGCTGCCCAGCGAGGGGTCGGACTCGTAGCGCAGCAGGGAGACGTCCAGCCAGCGGTACTGGGAGCCCTTGACGCCCTTGTCGTCCAGCCCGTTCCAGGAGCAGCTGCCGCGGCTGGCGGTGTCGCTGGTCTGGCCGGGGGTGCCGCCCTTGCGCTTCACCTCGGGCACCAGGTCCTTGATCGTCACCTCGGCGACGGCCTTGCAGGGCTCGGGCAGCTCGCCGTAGACGGCCGGCTCCACGGTGGGAGTGGGGGTGGGGGAGGGCGAGGCGGCCGCGGTGGGCGACTGCTTCGGGGCCCCGTCGGCGCCGTCACTGCCGGAGTCCGACGAGCAGCCGGCGGCGACGAGCATCACCGGTACGGCTGCGCAGGCGAGTATGCGGGTGAGTCGCGGGGCTGATCGCTGCATGGTTCCTTCGCTTGTCGTACGGGAGTGCTTTCGTACGGGTGTGCCGTCGTACGGTGCGCCTTCGTGCGGTCCGCCCTTGTGCGGTGCGCCTTTGTGCGGTGCGCCTTTGTGCGTCCGGACGTGCGGCCACGGTAGCCCGGATCGGCGGCGGGCCGGGGGCGGGGGCGGGCCGGTCGCGCGGGGGCGGGGGGCCGCTACTCGTCGAACCGCTCGGCCAGTCCGCGGGCCAGTCCCTGGGCTTTGTCCTGCAGTTCCGCGCTGTCGGGCACCTCGGTGATGCTCGCCGGCTGCTCGGCGTACCGGATGGTGACGACGACGTTCGATGTGCGGAACACCACGCTGACGGTGCGGTACTGGGCGGTGGAGCCGGCCCGGTCCAGGACGTCGTCGAGGAAGGCCGCGTCGCCGAGGCCGGTGAGCACCCGGGGCTCCAGGCCCTCGCCCGTGGCGGCGCTGCCGGAGGGGTCCAGCGGGCCGGAGCCGCCGGGCTTGCCGGAGGCGCTCGGCCGGGGGGCGCCGCCGGGGGAGGTCTCGGAGGTGGGGGACGGGTCGGCAGGGGACTCGGAGGGGGCGCCGTCCGGCGTGGAGGGCTTGGCGGAGGCGGTGGGCGGCGCGGCGGGCAGCACGGCCGACTCCTTGTCGCCGTACACCTGCTGCGCCCGCTCGTCGTCGCTGACCTCGGGGTCGTAGGAGACCACCCGCTCGAAGTCCAGCACCAGCTGGTGGGAGGCGTCGGGGCCGTCCGCCTTCCAGCTGCAGCCGGCCCGGCGGTCGGTGTCGTAGGTGACGGCCGGGGTGCCCTGGTAAACCCGCTCGCGCTGCTCGTCGGTGAGGTCCGCGGCGCTCGGCAGCAGTTCGCGCAGGGTGGCGGCGGAGACCGAGCCGCAGGGCTCCAGCAGGGTGCGGTACCGGCCGGGGGCGGCGGCCTGCCCGGCCCCGTCGCCGGCCTTGGAGTCCTGGGCCGCGCCGTCCGGTCCGCTGCCGCCGGTGCACCCGGTCAGCAGCACGGCGCCGGCGGCGAGGGCCGCGGCCCAGCCGGTACGGCGGGTCGCCGCGCGAGCGGTCGCGGTGCCGGCCGCGGTGTCGCGGGGTGTGTGGGCCCTGCGTCGCACGGTGGGGCTCCTCTCGCTGCGATGCGCTGTACCTCGGTGCACGCGGTGTACCGCGGTGTGCCGTGGCGCACGGTGCCGCGTGGCCGGTCCGCCGGGACGGACGGCGATCGGGTCGGTGGACGGAAAACGGGTTGGCGGTCGCGTACGGCCGCCGCACACAATGTGTATCGCACGCGCTGCCGTCGCTGCCGGTCCGTCGCCGCTTTCGCGGGCCTTGGCACCGGTTTTCCGCTCTGTGTCTTCTGATGTGTTTCCGGGGGAATCGAGGAGTTATGTCGTACGTGGAGATGCCGGGGGCGAAGGTTCCCATCCGGATGTGGGCCGACCCCGCGACGGTGGAGGACGGCGCCCTGCGCCAGCTGCAGAACGTGGCCACCCTGCCGTGGATCAAGGGCCTGGCCGTCATGCCGGACGTGCACTACGGCAAGGGCGCCACGGTCGGCTCGGTGATCGCCATGCACGGCGCGGTCTGCCCGGCCGCGGTCGGTGTGGACATCGGCTGCGGGATGTCGGCGGTGAAGACCTCGCTGACCGCGAACGACCTGCCCGGTGATCTGTCGCGGCTCCGCTCGAAGATCGAGGAGACGATCCCGGTCGGCTTCTCGATGCACGGCGAGCTGGTCGACCCGCGGCGGCTGCACGGCTTCCCGACGGCGGGCTGGGACGACTTCTGGTCCCGGTTCGACGGGATCGCCGACGCGGTCCACTTCCGCCGGGAGCGGGCGGCCAAGCAGATGGGTTCGCTCGGCGGCGGCAACCACTTCATCGAGTTCTGCCTGGACGAGTCCGGCGCGGTCTGGCTGATGCTGCACTCCGGTTCGCGCAACATCGGCAAGGAGCTGGCCGAGTACCACATCGGGCAGGCGCGGAAGCTGCCGCACAACCAGGGGCTGGTCGACCGCGACCTCGCCGTCTTCGTGGCGGACACCCCGCAGATGGCGGCCTACCGCAACGACCTGTTCTGGGCGCAGGAGTACGCCAAGTACAACCGCGCGATCATGATGGCGCTCTTCCAGGACGTGGTCCGCGGGGAGTTCAGGAAGGCGAAGGTCACCTTCGAGCCGGTGATCTCCTGCCACCACAACTACGTGGCGGAGGAGCGGTACGACGGGATGGACCTGCTGGTCACCCGGAAGGGCGCGATCCGGGCCGGCTCCGGCGACTACGGGATCATACCCGGCTCGATGGGCACCGGCTCGTACATCGTGAAGGGCCTGGGCAACGAGGCCTCCTTCAACTCCGCCTCGCACGGCGCCGGCCGCCGGATGAGCCGGAACGCGGCGAAGCGGAGGTTCTCGACCCGGGACCTGGAGGACCAGACGCGGGGCGTGGAGTGCCGCAAGGACGCCGGGGTGGTGGACGAGATCCCGGCCGCGTACAAGCCGATCGAGCAGGTCATCGACCAGCAGCGGGACCTGGTCGAGGTGGTGGCCAAGCTCCGCCAGCTGGTGTGTGTGAAGGGCTGAGGCGGACGGCAGGCGGTACGAGGCCTCCCGTACCGCCTGCCGTACTGCGGGCCCGTACCGCCCTCCCGGGCCGCGGGCCCGTACCGCCTCCCGGGCCCGGCTCAGCGCTCGCGGTGGACCTTGGAGTTGGACGCCTGGGCGCGCGGGCGGACCACCAGCAGGTCGATGTTGACGTGCGGGGGGCGGGTGACGGCCCAGGCGATGGTGTCGGCGACGTCGTCTGCGGTCAGCGGCTCGGCCACGCCCTCGTAGACCTTGGCGGCCTTCTCGGTGTCGCCGCGGAACCGGGTGGTGGCGAACTCCTCGGTCTTCACCATGCCAGGGGCGACCTCCACCACCCGCACCGGGGTGCCGACGATCTCCAGCCGGAGGGTCTCGGCCAGCACCCGGGCGCCGTTCTTGGCCGCGACATAGCCGGCCCCGCCCTCGTAGGCCGCGTGCCCGGCGGTGGAGCTGACCACCACCACGGTGCCGGCGCCGGAGGCGGTGAGCGCGGGCAGCAGCGCCTGGGTCAGATTGAGCGTGCCGATCACGTTGACCTCGTACATCTGCCGCCAGTCGGCCGGGTCGCCGGTGGCCACCGGGTCCGCGCCCAGCGCCCCGCCCGCGTTGTTGACCAGTACGTCGCAGCGGTCCAGCCCGGCCGCGAAGGCGTCCACGGCCGCGCGGTCGGTGACGTCCAGGGGGTGGGCGGCGGCCTGGTGGCCCGCCGCGGTGAGCTCGGCCGCCAGCGCCTCGATCCGGTCCTTGCGGCGGGCGGTCAGCACCACCCGGTGGCCCGCCTCGGCGAGCTGCCGCGCGGTGGCCGCGCCGATACCGCTGCTCGCCCCGGTGACGACGGCGACGGGCGTGACTGCGGGGGCGGAGGTCATGGGCGTGCTCCTCGTACGGGTGGTCGAACGGCGGCCGGTACCGGCCAGGATAGGCAACGCCCGGGTGGCGCCGTCCGGGGCGTTGGGGGCGTCGGGTGCGCGGAGGTGTCCGGGCCGCCAGGGTCCTGGGCGTCGGGCCGCCAGGCCCCTGGGGCTCAGCGGCCGCGCGGCGCGTACATGATCACGGCCATCCCGGCGAGGCAGATCAGCGCGCCCGCCACGTCGAAGCGGTCCGGGCGGTAGCCGTCGGCGGCCATGGCCCACAGGATCGAGCCGGCCACGAACACCCCGCCGTACGCGGCCAGGATCCGGCCGAAGTCGCCTTCCGGCTGGAGGGTGGCGACAAAGCCGTACGCGCCGAGGGCGACGACCCCGGCGCCGATCCACAGCCACCCCCGCCCCGCCTCGCCGGCCCCGCCCCGTACCCCCTGCCACACCAGCCAGGCGCCGCCGATCTCGCAGAGGGCGGCCAGGACGAAGAGGGCGACGGAGCGGGCGATCAGCATGGGGGTCAGGGTGCCATGTGGGGGACGGGCCTCCGGGCGAGCGGTGGCTACGGCGCCGACTACGGCTACGGCGCCGGCCACGGCTACGGCTCCGGGGCCGGGCGGCCCTTCCCCGGCGGAGCCCGTCACCGCAATACGGCCGGCCCCTACGCCGCCGCGCCGCCGAACTCCCTCAGGGCGTCGGCCACGATGGACTCCAGCCGGGAGTGGTGGGCGCCGCGCCAGTAGACGCGGTCGCAGGCCGAGCACTGGGCGAAGACGTCGTAGGTGCGCTCGGTGCCCTGCTCCAGCCGGGCCCGCACCGTCTCCTTGTCGGCCTGCGCCAGCTCCCCGTTGCACGCCGTGCAGCGGGTCCACGGGGCGAGCGGCGGGACGAACCGCTCCAGGACGTCCCGGAGTTGGTCGTCGGGGCGGTCGCTGTAGACATAGCCGCCCGCCCACAGCTCGCGCCGCCGCAGCAGCCCCCGGTCGCGGGAGAGCATCACCCGGCGCTCCCGGGCCGAGAGCGCGGCCAGCGCCCCGTCCCCGATGTCCTCACTTTCGTACGCCGCGTCCACTCCCAGCAGCCGCAACCGCCGGGCCAGGGTGCCCAGATGGACGTCCAGGAGGAAGCGCAACGGCGCCCCGGGCACCTGCTGCGGGCGCCGCACCCCGGCGACATGGACATGCTCCCCGGCCGCCGGGACATGCGAGGGCGCGACCGGGCGGCCGTCCACCAGCAGCTCCCCGGCCTCGGTCAGCGGCACGCCCAGCGACTCCACGACATGGCCCAGGGTGGACACCCCGTCGGTCACCGCGGCGGTGCGCCCGGCGCGGCGCGGGGCCGCGACGAAGAGGGCGAGCGCGGGCGCGAAGCTGATCTCGATCTCCGGTCCGTTCACGCCGTTCAGGATGTCACCGGCGCGGGGACCGGACCAGCAGGTTTCCCCCCGGGGTCCGGGCCGGGTATCCCCCCGCCGGGCCCCGGGCCGGGTGCTGCCCCTTCTCGGCCGGGGCTGAGTGGTGCCCCTTCCGGTCCCGGGCCGGGTGCTGCCCCTTCCAGCCCCCACCCGGGTGCTGCCCCTTCTCGGCCCGGGCCGGCCGCGCCGGTGGCGCGCTCGGCCGACTCCAGCCAGCCCCGGTACCACCGGGCGAAGGTCACCGGGGTGCCGTCCTGGTGGGTCAGCGGGGCCAGGTCGGCGTCGTCCGCACGGCGGTCGGACCACATCGTGCCGCGGTGGACACCGCTCACCACCAGCCACTCCCGCCGGGCGCACCCCAGCTGGGAGAGGACCAGGGCGCCGGCCGTGCGCTCCGGCGCGAACAGCACCGCGCCCCACCGCTCGTCCCACGCCTCGTACGCCTCGTCGAACTCCTCGATGTCGTCGAAGTCCTCCTCCTCGGGGCACTCCGCGAGCAGCGCGGCCAGCAGCTCCGGGTCCGGCCCGCGCTCCGGGAACGGCTCGGCCAGCCGGGAGAGGTCGGCCAGGTCCGCCCCGTCACCCTCCAGCCGCCAGCGCCCCTCCTCCCGGCGGAGCGGGAAGAGCCCGTACCCGGGGCCGGCGCCGCCCGCGCCGACCTCCAGCAGGAAGCTGCGGTACTCCTCCGGCAGCCGCACCCCCGTGCCCGCCTCCAGGTCGGCCAGCTCCTCCGCGGTCAGCGGCTCCTCCAGCGCCCACCGGTGCCCCAGCGCCCCGAACACGCCCTCGGCCCCCACCCGGTCACCGACGGCCCCCACCCGCCGGCGCACCCCGGCCCACCCCTGATCGTCCATGTCCCCGACCGTACGCGCCGCCACTGACAACGCGCCCGCCCGATGCCGTCCCCGGCCGTCCGACCTGGTCCGGAGCCCGCGCGAGGCCCCTGGCACGTTCCTTGCCGTAGGCACCCTTGTGCGGTTGGCCGGTTCGGGACCATGGTGGGCGCAGCCCGTCCGTCAGGGCGGGACACACGAGGGGAGCGGCGCGGTGCGGGACGGGACGGACGATACGGAAGCACAGACGGCCATCGACGGCACGGTGCCGGCGGGCGGCGCCGGGTGGGCGTTCACCGACGACACCGGGCAGGAGGTCCGGGCGGCGGCCCGGCCTCGCCGGATCGTCGCCTATGTACGGGCCGGGGCGGCCCTGCACGACCTCGGGGTGACCCCGGTGGGGGTGTACGGCTCCAACCACGACGGCGCACTCCCCGACCCGGCCAAGTCGGGCGGCCTCACCGCGGCCGGGGTGCCCTACCTCGGGCCGGGCCCGGAGCTGACCGACGAGGTCCTCGACGGGCTGCGCCCCGACCTCGTCGTGGACGTCACCTACGACGAGAAGTACCCCTACTCCCTGACCCGTCCGCTCGGGGTGCCGCTGGTCGCGCTCTCGGTGGGCGGCGCCCCGCTGCCCGCGCTGCTGGGGCGCTTCGCGGACCTGGCCCGGAGCCTGGCCGAGGACGGGCGGCTGCCCCGTACCGGCGCCGATCCGCTGGCGGTGGCCGAGCGCGCGGTCCGGGACGCGGTCGCCGCGGCCCCCGGTGTCCGGGTGCTCGCGCTGTCCGGCGCCGGCGACGAGCAGGTCCACCTGGCCCGCCCGGCCACCTGGCCCGAGCTGCGGCACCTGGTGGAGCTCGGCGTCGAACTGGTCGAACCGGCCCCCGGCGGCGGGGTCAACTGGCTGACCACCACCCCCGAGGAGGCCCTGAGCCTCGCCCCGGACGTGGTCCTCGCCGACAACCGGGCGCACGCCTCACCCCCGCCGGTACCGCCCGGCGCCCGGCTCGCCGACTGGAACCCGGAGACCCCGCCGAGCGCCGCCGCGACCGCGCGCTTCCTGCACGCGGTGGCGGCGGCGGTGGGCTCCGTACGGCGCTGACGCCCGGAGCCCGAGTCCCAGCGCCGCGCCTCCCGCAACGGGCCGCGGCGGCGGTGGGCGCGGCCCGGTCCTGACCCGGGCCTATCCGGTCCTGACCCGGGCCCGGTCTCAGGGCCCGGTCAGGAAGGCGGCGGCCTCCGGCTCTCGGTGCGGACGCTGTCGTACGGCAGCGAGCGCAGCGAGGCTGCGGGTGGCGCCGCTACGGCCACACCAGGCAGTACGGCTGGTGTCCCGCCTCGTGGAGCCGGTGGCTGAAGTCCTGCCACTCGTGGAGCAGCTGGTAGACGTTGAAGGCGTCGCGGGGGCCGCCGCGGTCGGGGACGGTGGACCAGATGAAGGCGGCGGCGCCGACGGACTCCTCGCCCACGCCGCGCAGCGGGTCGACGACGGTCATCGGGAGCTTGACCACCGCGTAGTCGGGGTGGAGGACGACCAGCTCCAGCGGGGGGACGCGGTGCAGGGGCATGCCCTGGATGCCGGTGAGCACCATCGCGGCTATCGTCTCGGGTTTGATCTTGGTGAACATCCCGCCCATGCCGAGCTCGTCGCCGCCCAGCTCCTCCGGGCGCATCGAGATCGGCACCCGGGCCGCGGTGGCGCCGTCGGGCGCGCCGAAGTACTTGTAGGTCACCCCCATGCCCCGGCCACCCCCGCTTGTGCTGCCGCCCAGGGGCCCGGTGCTCCCCAGAGGTCCGTCCTGCTCGCGTCGGTGCCTTCCCCGCCGGGCAGGCTCGGGACCCAGGTCGTCGGTCCCCTCGCCCAGTCCGCCACCGCGATGCATATCTCCACCCGACTGCTTTTTAGGTAACACAGCCCCCGCCGCGCAACCCGATCATCGTGACAGTGACCTCCCCCACGGACGTGTGGTGAAACACCTGTCCGCGGATGGGCCCGCGCCTCTGACACCATGGATCGCGTGACCATTCCCTATGAGGCTCCAGTTTCGCAGACGCGGAGGTCCGGCGCCTCGTCGTGAAGAACGTCGCGGGCGGGCGGTCCGTTCAACGGGCCCGTCGGGCGGGACCGCCGTACGGACCTTCCCACGGCGCCCCGCCGCCGCCCGCCCGTCAGCCGTAGCCGTACCCGTACTCGCAGGTCAGGACAACGTGCCGTACTCATACGAAGCCCCAGTCTCACAGACGCTTTTCGACCGCGCGTCCCGAGTGACGCCCGGCGGTGTCAACTCGCCCGTGCGCGCCTTCCGAGCCGTGGGCGGTACGCCCCGGTTCATGGTGTCCGGTGACGGTCCGTACCTGACGGACGCCGACGGCCGGGAGTACGTGGACCTCGTCTGCTCGTGGGGGCCGATGATCCTCGGCCACTCCCACCCCGAGGTGATCGCCGCGGTGCAGGAGGCCGTCGCCCGCGGCACCTCCTTCGGCACGCCCGGTGAGGGCGAGGTGGCGCTCGCGGAGGAGATCGTGGACCGCGTCGCCCCGGTGGAGCAGGTGCGCCTGGTGTCCTCCGGCACCGAGGCCACCATGTCCGCGATCCGGCTGGCCCGCGGCTTCACCGGCCGCGCCAAGGTGGTGAAGTTCGCCGGCTGCTACCACGGGCATGTGGACGCGCTGCTGGCCGCCGCCGGCTCCGGTCTCGCCACCTTCGCCCTGCCGGACACCCCGGGCGTCACCGGCGCCCAGGCCGGCGACACCATCGTGCTGCCGTACAACGACCTGGACGCGGTGCGCGAGGCCTTCGCCGCCAACCCGGGCCAGATCGCCTGTGTGATCACCGAGGCCTCGCCCGGCAACATGGGCGTGGTCCCGCCGGCCGAGGGCTTCAACCAGGGGCTCAAGGACCTCTGCGCGGAGCACGGCGCGCTGTTCGTCTCGGACGAGGTGATGACCGGCTTCCGCACCAGCAGGGCCGGCTGGTTCGGGGTGGACGGGGTCGTCCCCGACCTGATGACCTTCGGCAAGGTGATGGGCGGCGGCTTCCCGGCCGCCGCGTTCGGCGGGCGCGCCGAGGTGATGGCGCACCTCGCCCCGGCCGGCCCGGTCTACCAGGCGGGCACCCTCTCCGGTAACCCGGTCGCCACCGCCGCCGGCCTCGCCCAGCTGCGGCTGCTGGACGACGGGGCGTACGCGAAGGTGGACGCGGTCTCCCGGGAGATCCAGGAGCTGGTCTCCATCGCCCTGAACAAGGAGGGCGTGGCGCACCGGGTCCAGACCGCCAGCAGCATGTTCTCGGTGTTCTTCACCGGGGACGAGGTGCGGAACTACGAGGACGCCAAGCGCCAGGAGTCGTTCCGCTTCACCGCCTTCTTCCACGCCATGCTCGCCGAGGGCGTCTACCTGCCGCCGTCCGCCTTCGAGTCCTGGTTCGTGTCCAGCGCGCACGACGCCCGGGCCATCGAGCGGATCGCCGACGCGCTGCCGGCCGCCGCCCGCGCCGCCGCCCAGGCCACCCCGGGGGGCGCCGCGTGAGCGGGGGCAAGGAGAGCGAGGTCACCGTCGTCCACCTGGTGCGCCACGGCGAGGTGGACAACCCGGACGGGGTGCTCTACGGGCGGCGCGAGGGCTACCACCTCTCCGAGCTGGGGCGGCGGATGGCCGACCGGGTCGCCGAGCACCTCGCGGCGCGGGACGTCACCCATGTGGTGTCCTCCCCGCTGGAGCGGGCGCAGGAGACGGCCGGACCGGTCGCCAAGACCCACGGCCTGGACGTGGCCACCGACGAGCGGCTGATCGAGGCGGCCAACGTCTTCGAGGGCAAGACCTTCGGCGTCGGCGACGGGGCGCTGCGCCGCCCGGAGAACTGGCGCCACCTCACCAACCCGTTCCGCCCCTCCTGGGGTGAGCCGTACATCGAGCAGGTGGTGCGGATGATGGGCGCGCTGGACGCGGCCCGGGACGCCGCCCGGGGCCACGAGGCGGTGTGCGTCAGCCACCAGCTGCCGATCTGGATCGTCCGCAGCTTCGCCGAGCGCCGCCGGCTCTGGCACGACCCGCGCCGCCGGCAGTGCACCCTCGCCTCGCTGACCTCCTTCACCTACCAGGGCGCCAAGCTGGTCTCGGTCGGCTACAGCGAGCCCGCGCTCGACCTGGTCCCGCCGCATCTGCGCGCGGGTGCCAAGCCGGCCAGGTCCAAGGGTGCGTCCAAGGCCTTCGGCGCCTAGTAAGGCATCTGAGCAGGGCACAGGGCGCCCGGTTCCGTATCTGATGGGTACGGGGCCGGGCGCCGCTGTGTGGTCAGTGCATGACACTGCGAAGTGGTGCACCCCGCTCCGGAACCGCGCGACTTCCCCGTCCCTCTCACTGAATGCCGGTTTTGACCCAAGTCAAGTAGGGAGCGCCGGCACGGCAGCGAAAAGCGCGAACGCGGATGGGGACGATATGCGCGGCATCACTCGAAGGGGACTGCTCGGAGCGGGAGTCGGGGCAGCGGCCGCCCTCGGGGTCGCCGGCTGCGAGTCGGCGGGCGGCAAGTCCGGTGGCGGCGGGGCGGGTCGTGCCGGCGACCCCGGCAAGGGCGGCGGGGCTTCGGCCTCTCCGATCGCCAAGGAAAGGCTGATAGGCGACGGCTCCACCGCCGACACCGGCAAGCAGCCCCACCAGCCGGACCGGCCCGTACCGCTGGAGCCGGGTCAGACCCCGCCGCAGTTCGTGGTGTTCTCCTGGGACGGCGCGGGCGAGGTCGGCAACGGCCTCTTCCCCCGTTTCCTGGAACTCGCCAAGGAACACGACGCGGCGATGACCTTCTTCCTCTCCGGGCTCTATCTGCTGCCCGAGTCCAAGCAGACCCTCTACCGCCCGCCGAACAACCGCGTCGGTGCCTCCGACATCGGCTACCTCACCGACGACCACATCAAGCAGACGCTGAAATACGTCCGCCAGGCCTGGCTCGACGGACACGAGATAGGCACCCACTTCAACGGGCATTTCTGCGCCGGTTCCGGATCGGTGGGGAACTGGAGCTCCGCGGACTGGCAGAGCGAGATCGACCAGGCGGTGAAGTTCGTCACCGAATGGAAGACCATCTCCGGCTGGAAGGACCTCGACCCGCTGCCCTTCGACTACCGCAAGGAACTCGTCGGCGGCCGCACCCCCTGTCTGCTCGGCCAGGACAAGCTGCTGCCCACGGCGAAGAAGCTCGGCTGGCGGTACGACGCCAGCTCGCCCGGCGGCCACCAGATGTGGCCCGCCAAGAAGCAGGGCGTCTGGGACCTGCCCCTCCAGCAGATCCCCTTCCCCGGGCGGGCCTTCGAGGTGCTGTCGATGGACTACAACATGCTCGCCAACCAGTCCGGCAACTCCACCAAGGGCATGACCTCCCGCTACCCGGAGTGGAAGAAGCAGTCCACCGAGGCGTACATCGCGGGCTTCCAGCGCGCCTACGAGTCCAACCGCGCGCCGTTCTTCGTCGGCAACCACTTCGAGCAGTGGAACGGCGGCATCTACATGGACGCCGTGGAATCCGCGATCAAGCACATCGCCGGAAAGAAGGACGTGCGGATGGTCTCCTTCCGCCAGTTCTGCGACTGGCTGGACGTGCAGGACCCGAAGATCGTGGAGAAAATGCGTACGCTGCAGCCCGGGCAGTCCCCGACCGGCGGCTGGAACACCTTCCTGAAGTCCGTGTGATGTCCGTGTGATGTCCGTCTGAGGCCCTTCCGAGGGCCGGGCGGGGTCGGAACGGGGTCCGGTCCGCGGGCCGGAGCCGATCTTGAATGCGAGGGAGCCCCGGAGGCTCCCGGCTTCCTTAGGCGCTATTCACATCAGCCCTTTACGGGCAGCCAGGGGGGCGCGGAAGATCCCCGGAACGCCCATGCGAAACTTTTCACATGAGCCCTCGGTCGAGTTCCGGAACCCGCCGCGCCCTGCTGCTCACCGGCGCCGTCGCGGCCGCGCTCACGCTCAACGCGTGCGGTGGTGGCGACGGCGACCTCAAGAGCGGCGGCGGCACCAACTTCGTCACCGGCAAGAGCGGCATCGCCACCGTCGCCCCGGCCGACCGCAAGCCGGCCGGGGCCATAGCGGGCAAGACCCTCACCGGCGAGCAGTTCGACGTGGCCGACCTCAAGGGCAAGGTCGTCGTCCTCAACGTCTGGGGCTCCTGGTGCGGCCCCTGCCGCGCCGAGGCCCCGCACTTCGCCAAGGTCTCCAAGGAGCTGAAGAAGCAGGGCGTGGAGTTCGTCGGACTCAACGTCCGCGACCCTAACGAGAACCAGGCCGTGCAGTTCGAGAAGAACTTCCGGATCACCTACCCGAGCCTGCACGACCCGGCGGGCAAGCTGCTGGTGAACGGCTTCCCCAAGGGCACGCTCAACCCGCAGACCATCCCGACCACCATCGCGCTCGACCGCGAGGGCCGGATCGCCGCCCGCTCGATGGCCGCCCTCGGCGAGGACAAGCTGCGCGAGATGATCGACCCGCTGGTCGCGGAGAAGGCCTCGGGGCAGGCCGCCGGGAAGGCGTCGGGGCAGGCCTCGGCACAGGCCGCCGGGAAGCTCGCGGAGAAGTAGCCCGATGACCGAGACGGTTTACAGCGGTGCGCTGCTGCTCGCGCTGCCCATCGCCCTGCTCGCCGGGCTGGTGTCCTTCTTCTCCCCGTGCGTCCTGCCGCTGGTCCCCGGCTACCTGTCGTACGTGACCGGGGTCACCGGCACCGACCTGGCCGAGGCCCGCCGCGGCCGGATGACCGCCGGAGCGGCGCTGTTCGTCCTCGGCTTCACCGCCGTCTTCGTCTCCGGCGGCGCCCTCTTCGGCTACTTCGGCACCACCCTCCAGGAGTACCGGGGCACCCTCACCACCATCCTCGGTGTGCTGATGATCCTGCTGGGCGTCTTCTTCGCCGGGCTGATGCCCTGGTTCACCCAGCGCGAGTTCCGCTTCCACCACAAGCCCGCCACCGGGCTGATCGGGGCGCCGCTGCTGGGCGCCCTGTTCGGCATCGGCTGGACCCCGTGCATCGGCCCGACCCTCGGCACCGTCCTCGGTCTCGCCTCCGACCAGGCCAGCGCCGGGCGCGGGGCGCTGCTCACCTTCGCGTACTGCCTCGGTCTGGGCGTACCGTTCGTCCTCGCGGCCATCGCCTTCCGCAAGGCGCTCGGTGCCTTCGGCTGGGTCAAGCGGCACTACGCCTGGGTGCTGAGGATCGGCGGCGCCATGATGATCGCGACCGGACTGCTGCTCCTCACAGGTGTGTGGGACACCCTGGTGCAGCAGATGCAGGTGTGGTCCAACGGTTTCCAGGTGGGGATCTAGTCCGATGAGCAAGACCGACACGAGCGCCGTGAACCGCGCCTCCGAGGCCGAGGCGGCTTCCGAGGCCGAAACGGCTTCCGAGGCCGAGGCCGGCGCCCAGCTGTCCACCGCCCCCCGGGAGGACACCTCCACCGGCGGCCCGACGCTCGGGCCGATCGGCTGGCTGCGCTGGTTCTGGCGGCAGCTGACCTCCATGCGGGTCGCGCTGATCCTGCTCTTCCTGCTCTCCCTCGGCGCCATCCCGGGATCGCTCATCCCGCAGAACGGCGTGGACGAGATGAAGGTCCAGGACTTCAAGGCCGCCCACCCCGGCCTCACCCCGCTCTACGAGAAGCTCCAGCTCTTCGACGTCTACAGCTCGGTGTGGTTCTCCGCGATCTACATCCTGCTGTTCGTCTCCCTCATCGGCTGCATCGTGCCCCGCAGCTGGCAGTTCGTCGGCCAGCTCCGCGGCCGCCCGCCGGCCGCCCCCAAGCGCCTCACCCGCCTCCCGGCGTACACCACCTGGCACACCGAGGCCACGCCCGAGCAGGTCGACGAGGCCGCGCTGCGGCTGCTGAAGGGCCGCCGCTACCGGGCGCACCGCGCCAAGGGCTCGGTCGCCGGCGAGAAGGGCTATCTGCGCGAGGCCGGGAACCTGCTCTTCCATGTGGCGCTGATCGTGATGCTGGTCGCCTTCGCCACCGGCCAGCTCTTCAAGTCCGAGGGCGGCAAGCTGGTCGTGGAGGGCGACGGCTTCTCCAACACGCTGCCGCTCTACGACGACTTCCGCTCCGGCTCCCTCTTCGACAACGACGACCTGGCCCCGTTCAGCTTCACCCTGGACCAGTTCAGCGGCACCTACGAGACGAGCGGCCCGCAGCGCGGCACGCCCCGCACCTTCGAGGCGGACGTGAGCTACTCGGTGCCCGGCGGCCCGGACAAGAAGGGCAGGATCAAGGTCAACGAGCCGCTGGTGGTCGAGGGCACCAAGGTGTACCTGATCTCCCACGGCTACGCCCCGGTGGTCACCGTCCGCGATCCGCGCGGCGAGGTCGTCTTCAAGGGCGCGGTGCCGCTGCTGCCGGTGGACAACAACATCACCTCCACCGGTGTGATCAAGGTGATGGACGGCTACCGCGACAAGAAGGGCGAGAAGGAGCAGCTGGGCCTGCCGGCGTTCTTCGTGCCGACGTACGCGGGCAAGGGCCACGGCCAGATGTTCAGCCAGTTCCCGGGCCTGGCCTTCCCCGCCCTCAACCTCGGCGCCTACCACGGCGACCTGCGGGTCAACGGCGGGCTGCCGCAGAACGTCTACCAGCTCGATCGCAGCAAGCTGAAGCCGTTCAAGGACAAGAACGGCGACGTCTTCAAGCAGACCCTGCTGCCCGGCGAGACCATGAAGCTGCCCGACGGCGCCGGCTCGGTGACCTTCGAGAAGGAGATCAAGGAGTGGGCCAGCTTCCAGATCTCCCAGCAGCCCGGCAACGGCCTGGCGCTGGCCGGGGCGATCGCCGCGATCGCGGGTCTGGCCGGCTCGCTGTTCATCCAGCGCCGCCGGGTGTGGGTACGGGCCACCGCCGGTCCCGACGGGGTGACCGTCGTGGAGATGGCGGGCCTGGGCCGCAGCGAGTCCGCGAAGCTCCCCGAGGAGCTGGCCGAACTGGCCGCCCGGCTCCACGCCGTGGCCCCGACCGTACCGGCGGCCGAGGGCCCCGGGGGCGGAGACGCTACGGATGCCCTCGTGGGCGAGGAGCCGCAAGCCGCCGCCCCCGAAGCGGCCGACCGGGAAGCGGCCGACCGGGAAGCGGCTGCTCCGGAAGCCGCCGCCCCGGAAGCGGTCGCCCCGGAAGCGGCCGACCCTGAAGCGGCTGCCCCGGAAGCCGTCGATCCGGAAGCGGCAGATCCGGACGCCGCGTCCCCGGCTGGTCCCGCTGAGCCCGCCGCCGACTCTGCCGACTCCGCCGTCACCCCTGCGGACTCCGCCCGGCCCCCTGCCCCGGGCAAGCCCGCCCGCTCCGGCGGTCCCGCCGCGGACTCCGCCGGTTCCGCCGCCTCGGGCAAGCCCGCCCGTCCCGCCGCAGACCCCGCCGGGTCCCCCACCCCGGGCAAGCCCACCCGTGCCGCCGCCTCCGCCGCCGACCCGGCGGCCCCCGCAGACTCCGTCGACCCCGCCGAAGAAGGGGCTGAGAAGTGAATCTCGCCGCCGCGACCAACGAGAGCCTCGCGGAGATGAGCAATGTGCTCATCTACTCGTCGATGGCCGTCTACACCCTCGCCTTCCTGGCGCATATCGCCGAATGGGTCCTCGGCAGCCGCAGCAGGGTCGGCCGCACCGCCGCCGCGCTCACCCCGGCCCGTACCGCCGCCCCGGCCGCCGTCCCCCAGGTGAAGGCCGCGGGCGGCACGGCGGTGCTGGACCGCCCCAAGGTGGTCACCCGCTCCGCCGGCGGGGCGCGGGACGTGCCGGACGGTCCGGGCGCGGCCGGCGGGGACGAGCAGGGCGACCTGTACGGGCGGATCGCCGTCTCGCTGACCACGCTCGCCTTCCTGGTGGAGGCGGCCGGCGTGGTCACCCGCGCGATCTCGGTGCAGCGGGCCCCCTGGGGCAACATGTACGAGTTCTCCACCACCTTCTCCACGGTGGCGGTCGGCGCGTACCTCGGCTTCCTGCTGGCGAGGAAGAACGTCCGCTGGATGGGCCTGCCGCTGGTCACCACCGTCCTGCTGGACCTCGGCATCGCCACCACCTGGCTCTACACCGAGAGCGACCAGCTGGTCCCGGCGCTGCACTCGTACTGGCTGTGGATCCACGTCTCCACCGCGATCTTCTGCGGGGCCGTCTTCTACCTGGGCGCGGTCGCCACCCTGCTCTACCTGTTCCGCGACTCCTACGAGAGCAAGCTCGCGGGCGGCGGTTCGCCGAGCGCCTTCGCCCGCTCGGTGCTGGAGCGGCTGCCGGCCGCCGCGTCCCTGGACAAGTTCGCCTACCGGGTCAACGCGGCGATCTTCCCGCTGTGGACCTTCACCATCATCGCGGGCGCCATCTGGGCCGGCGACGCCTGGGGCCGCTACTGGGGCTGGGACGCCAAGGAGGTCTGGTCCTTCATCACCTGGGTCGCCTACGCCGCGTATCTGCACGCCCGGGCGACCGCCGGCTGGAAGGGCCGCAAGGCGGCGTACATCGCGCTCATCGCGTTCGCCTGCTTCCTCTTCAACTACTACGGCGTGAACATCTTCGTGAACAGCAAGCACTCCTACGCCGGGGTGTGATCGCCGGGGTGTGAGACCGCTCCGGCGGAGGCGCGGTAGCGCGCGGCCGGGCGGCGCGGGACGCTGGAGGCATGGCCCCCACGCTGCTGCCGCCCGGTGAGACGGAGACCCGCGGCGACCGGCACACCCTCCGTTTCGCCGTGCCGCTGCCGCACCCCGGCGAGCGGGTCTGGCTGGCGCTCACCACCCCCGGCGGGCTGGGCGACTGGCTGGCCGAGTCCCGGGGGCTCCAGCCCCGCCTCGGCGGCGAGGTCGCACTGCGCTGGCTGACCCCGCCCGACCGCACGGCGGCCCCCGGGCCCGCCGAGAGCGGGACGGTGACGGCCTGGGACCCGGAGCGGGTCGCCGAGTACACGGTGGGGCCGCACGGCCGGATGCGCTTCCGGCTGGAGCCGGGCGAGGGGCCGGGCAGCACCGTGCTGCGCTTCACCAACGAGTTCCGGGGCACCGAGGAGCAGCGGCTGGACCGGCTGGCCTGCTGGCACGACCACTTCCTGCACCTGGCCGCCCATCTGGACGGCCACCGCACCGACTGGGCGGCCTGGTCCACCGAGCGCTGGCAGGGACTGCGCGACGACTACGAGGCGCGCGACTTCGACGCCTCCTGAGCCGTGTCCCGCGCGGGCATCAGGACTTCGAGGGGCCCGGGCCGCCGTCGGCCGGGCCGCCGCCACCCTGCTCGTCCGCCGGCCGGGCGTCCTTCCCGGACTCGGGAGCGGGCTCGGGAGCGGGCTCAGGAGCGGGCTCGTCCTCGCGGTCCTCGCGCGGGGCGGCCGGGCGGTCGCCGCCCAGCGACTTCAGGAACTCCGGGTTGTCGTCCGGCGCGACCCAGCCACCGCCTGCGCCCCTGGTCCCGCGGCCGCCGGACGGTCGGGGCCCGGTGCGGGCCTTGCCGCCGACCAGCCAGACGATCGGGCCCACGATCCAGAACAGCAGGATGATGAAGACCCAGGCCACCTTCGGCAGGTGCTTGGTCTCCTCCTCCGAGGTGTTCAGGCAGTCGATGAAGGCGTAGATCGTCAGCGCCAGCGGCAGGATGAACATGAGCGCCCTGAGCATGTGGGACAGCCCCCTGGAAGCAGCGGCGGGCCGTGTCGCGACAGCCCCGGTGACAGAGCCAGCGTAGCCGGTGGCGGATACTGGACCCCATGGCTTACGACGATCTTCGCTCGCTGCTCAGGGCGCTGGAGCGCGACGGCGACCTCAAGCGCATCAAGGCCGAAGTCGATCCGTACCTGGAGGTCGGGGAGATCGTCGACCGGGTGCAGAAGTCCGGCGGCCCGGCCCTGCTCTTCGAGAACGTGCGCGGCTCGTCCATGCCGCTGGCGATGAACGTCTTCGGCACCGACCGCCGCACCCTGAAGGCCCTGGGCCTGAAGTCCTACGACGAGATCGGCGAGAAGATCGGCGGGCTGCTCCGCCCCGAACTGCCGCACGGCTTCACCGGGGTGCGCGAGGCCTTCGGCAAGCTCGGCGCGATGGCCCACGTACCGCCGAGGAAGGTGAAGGACGCCCCCGTCCAGGAGGTGGTCCTCACCGGCGAGGACGTCGACCTGGACGCGCTGCCGGCGCTGTTCACCTGGCCCGGGGACGGCGGCTCCTTCTTCAACCTGGGGCTCACCCACACCCGGCACCCCGAGAACGGCATCCGCAACCTCGGGCTGTACCGGCTCCAGCGGCACGACCGGCGCACCATCGGGATGCACTGGCAGATCCACAAGGACAGCCGCAACCACTACCAGGTGGCCGCCCGGCGCGGGGAGCGGCTGCCGGTCGCCATCGCCTTCGGGGCGCCGCCCGCCGTCACCTACGCCTCCACCGCGCCGCTGCCGGAGGACATCGACGAGTACCTGTTCGCCGGGTTCCTCCAGGGCAAGCGGATCGAGATGGTCGACTGCAAGACCGTGCCGCTCCAGGTGCCGGCGCAGGCCGAGGTGGTGCTGGAAGGCTGGCTGGAGCCCGGCAAGACCCTCCCCGAGGGGCCGTTCGGCGACCACACCGGCTTCTACACCCCGCAGGAGCCGTTCCCCGCGCTGACCATCGACTGCGTGACCATGCGCCGCCGGCCGCTGCTCCAGTCCATCGTGGTGGGCCGGCCGCCGACCGAGGACGGCCCGCTGGGCCGCGCCACCGAGCGCTTCTTCCTCCCCCTGCTCAAGATCATCGTCCCGGACATCGTGGACTACCACCTCCCCGAGTCCGGCGGCTTCCACAACTGCGCCATCGTCTCGATCGAGAAGAAGTACCCCAAGCACGCGCAGAAGGTGATGAGCGCCATCTGGGGTGCCCACATGATGTCGCTGACCAAGCTGATCGTCGTGGTCGACGCCGACTGCGACGTGCGCAACCTGCACGAGGTGTCCTGGCGGGCGCTGGGCAACACCGACTACGCCCGCGACCTCACCGTGGTCGAGGGGCCGGTGGACCATCTGGACCACGCCTCCTACCAGCAGTTCTGGGGCGGCAAGGCGGGTATCGACGCCACCGCCAAGTGGCCCGAGGAGGGCTACACCCGGGACGGCGGCTGGCCCGAGATGGTGGTGTCCGACCCGGAGACGGCGGCCACGGTGGACCGGCGCTGGAAGGAGTACGGACTGTGAGCGGCTCCCCGATGGCCGGCCCGGCCCTCTTCCTCGGCGGCGAGGACGCCTATGTGGCCTTCGTCCGCCCCGAGCTCGACCCGGCCGACCCCGACGTGATCCGGGCCGCCGCCGAGGCGGGCGTCGACCCGGCCGAGTTCGCCGGGCCCGGGGACACCTGGGCGGTGCTCTACGAGACCGGGGACGGCGAAGGCGACGGTTTCGACCTGCCCGGCGTACGGAACACCGAGCCGGCCGGCTTCGCCGAGCAGCTGCGCGCCGAACTGGGCGCCTCCGCCGGGCCGTTCACCGTGGACGGCGGCGCCGTACTGCGGCTGGACGCCCGCCCGGCCGGCCCGGACGCGTACGCCTTCACCGCCCGCCTCACCCCGCCCGGCGACGACGCCGCCCCGGTCACCGTGGAGACCGGACCGCTGCCCGTCGCCGCCCTGCTGACCGACCTCGACGCCTTCCTGGAGAGCCTCGCGTGACCACCGCCGACGGAGTCGTCAGCTCCGGTCCCGCGCCCCGGCCGCAGCCGGCCGGCAAGGTGAAGTCCTTCCTCCGGCTGGTGATGATCGAGCACTCGGTCTTCGCACTGCCCTTCGCCTACATCGCAGCGCTGACCGCCATGTTCGAGGCCGACCGCTCCGTGCACTGGCTGGAACTCCTGCTGGTCACCGTGGCGATGGTGGGCCTGCGCACCTTCGCGATGGCCTGCAACCGGATCATCGACCGGGAGATCGACGCCCGGAACCCGCGCACCGCGAGCCGCGAACTGGTCACCGGCGCGGTCTCGGTCCGCTCCGCGTGGACCGGCGCCCTGCTCGCCCTGGCCGTCTTCCTCGGCGCCGCCGCCCTCCTCAACCCGCTGTGCCTGGCCCTCGCCCCCATCGCCGTCGTGCCCATGGTGGTCTACCCCTACGGCAAGCGGTTCACGAACTTCCCGCACGCCATCCTGGGCCTGGCCCAGGCCATGGGCCCGGTCGGCGCCTGGATCGCGGTCACCGGCGCCTGGTCCTGGGACGCGGTGGTCCTCGGCCTCGCGGTCGGCGTCTGGATCGGCGGCTTCGACCTCATCTTCGCCTGCCAGGACGTCCAGGCCGACCGCGCCCACGGGGTGAAGTCCGTCCCCGCCCGCTACGGCATCCCCGCCGCCCTCCACGGCGCCCGCGCCGCCCACGTGATCACCACCGGGCTGCTCGTCTGGTACGCCCTGCTCACCGGCGCGGGCCTCCTCTTCTGGCTCGGCCTCCTCGTCGTCGCCGCCGCCTTCGTCTACGAGCACACCATCGTCCGCCCCCACGACCTCTCCCGCCTCAACCGCGCCTTCTTCACGGTCAACGGCTTCATCGGCATCGCCCTCTTCGCCTGCGCCCTGCTGGACCTGGTCGTCCGGGGGCTGCGGGGGTAGCCCGGAGGGGTGAGCGGCCGAGGAACGAGGAGTTCGACTCCTCACCGTGTCGCTAGCGTCCGGCCTACCATCGAGTGCACGGAAGGGAGGCTGACGTGACCATCTCGGAGAGCGACCGCCTGCACTCGCAGCTCAGCCGGTTCGAGGACATGTTCCCCGGTTACCGGACAGAGATTGTCGAGGGCAACATCATGATGAGTCCGGTGAAGCCGTACCACCAGGAGACGATTTGGGAGATCAGGGACGCGCTCAAGCCGCAGTTGTCGCGGGACTGGGCCTTTATCAGCGACGTAGTGGTTCCGTTCGACGGTGACAACGAGTACTGCCCCGACATGGCGGTGATCCCCAAGGCGGAACAGGCGAAGAACCTCAGCGCTTACCCTCCCGAGCTGATCCGGCTGGTGATGGAGGTCGTGTCGCCCAGCAGCGTGCGACACGACTACGAGGTGAAGGACGAGGCCTACGCACGGCGTGGCATTCCGCATTACGTCATCTTCGATCCGTACAGGGGGCAGTGCCGCGTGCACTGGAATCCCGGCCCCGAGGGTTACCGCGGCCGGGACACCGTGCCCTACGGCAAGACGGTGACCATCGACGGTGAGCTGGGCCGACTGGTGGTCGACACGACGGACTTCCCGATCGATCCCAACGCCCGTCGTTCCTGACCGGCACTCGGCTCCGCCGGCCTCAGACGTAGGTCGGCGGGGCCGCCTTACGGGGCGCCCGGCGGCGGAAGACGAAGGCGGCCAGGATGCCGGCGGCCAGGCCGAAGAGGTGGCCCTGCCAGCTGACGCCGTCCTGGCCGGGGGATATGCCGAACCAGATGGAGCCGCCCCAGATCGCGCCGACCAGCAGGCCGACCACGATGTCGGGGGCGCTGCGGTCCACGAAGCCGCGGGCGACCAGGTAGCCGAAGAGGCCGAAGACCAGGCCGGAGGCGCCCGCGGTGACGCTGTACTCGGGGGAGACCAGCCAGACGCCGAGGCCGTCGGCGACGATGATCAGCGCGGCGACGCCCAGGAAGCGGCGGATGCCGCCGAGCGCGGCCAGGAAGCCCATCACGGCCAGCGGGATGGTGTTGGCCATCAGATGGTCGAAGCCGTAGTGGAGGAAGGCGGAGGGCACGATGTCGCGCAGCTCGCCGGTGTCCCGCGGGCTGACCCCGTAGCCGTCCAGGGCGTGCCCGGTGGCCGTGTCCACCAACTCCAGGGCCCAGAGCAGGGCGATCCAGCCCGCCATCAGCCAGGCGGCGGCCTTCGCCCGGGAGACGTGCCTCCAGCCGGTGAGCTCGCCGGTCGTCGTCCGTGCCCGTGCCATGGGAACCCCCTCGCGGCGGCGCGGTCGTCGCGGTCCTGTGTGGGGGGAACGTGCGGGCGGGGTGGGTGGTTCCCTCGCGCGGCGCACCGCGCGTCCGGGGTGCCGGGCCGGCGGATAGGCTCGGGGCCATGACCAGCAGCCCCGCCACCGGCCCCACCGCCGGCTCCGTCAGCGGCCCGCGTGTGCCCTGGGTCGTCGGCGTGTCCGGGGCCTCGGGGACCCCGTACGCCGCCGCCGTGCTGCGGGGGCTGCTCGCGGCCGGGGAGAGCGTGGACCTGGTGGTGTCCCGGGCCTCCCGGCTGACCCTGCTGGACGAGACCCGGATCGCCTTCCGCGACGCCCACTGGCAGGACGACCTGCGGGAGTGGCTGGCGCGCGGGGCGGACGGCAAGCCGGGCACCTTCGACGTGGACGTGGACGCGGTACGGCACTGGGCGGCGGGCGACCTCGCGGCCGGGCCGTCCTCCGGCTCGTACCCGGTCAAGGGGATGCTGGTGGTGCCGGCCTCCACCGCCTGTGTGGCGGGCGTGGCGCTCGGCCTCTCCAAGGACCTGCTCCAGCGGGCCGCCAGCGTGACCCTCAAGGAGCGCCGCCCGCTGGTGATGGCGGTGCGGGAGACCCCGCTGAACGGCCAGACGCTCCGGCACCTGGTGGCGCTGGACGAGGCGGGCGCCGTGGTGCTGCCGGCCTCCCCGGCGTTCTACGCGGGCGCCACCCACATCCAGGACCTGGTGGACTTCGTGGCCGGCCGGGTGCTGGACGCGGCGGGCGTGGAACACGGGCTGTACCGGCGCTGGAAGGGGGAGCTGGGCGGCGGCTCGGCCCGGGAGCCGGAGTCGGGGCCGGGGGAGTCCCGCGGCTGACGCCTCCGCACCCCGTACGGGACTGCTTCGGTGCCTCCGTCACGCCCGCGGGGCCGGGCGCGCACCGCGCGTGATCGCCGGGTCGCCTTTCTTTCTACACTTGTCCTGCCGGATCGATGAACAATGGAAGGCTTCACGTCTATGGACGCCGTGGATAGGCAGCTCATCCAGGCCCTTCGGGAGAACGGTCGCGCCTCGTACGCCGAGCTCGGCCGGCTCGTCGGGCTCTCCGGGCCCTCCGTCACCGACCGGATCAACCGCCTGGAGGCCGCGGGGGTCATCACCGGCTACCGGGCCACCGTGGATTCCGCCTCGCTCGGCCTCGGCGTCACCGCGCTGATCGGCATCTCGCTCTCCGACGCCGCCGACCACGAGGACGTGGCGCGCCGGCTGAAGGACCTGGCCGAGATCGAGGACTGCTGGTTCATCGCCGGCGACGACTCGTACATGCTCAAGGTGCGGGCCAGCGACGTGGACGGGCTGGAGAAGACCATCCGCCGGCTCTCCGGCACCCGGGGCGTCTCCCGTACCCGTACCACCATCGTGCTCTCCACCAAGTGGGAGAACCGGGTCGGGGAGCTGCCCGAGGAGGAGTGACCCCCGGGGAGTACCGTGGGGACGGCCCGATCAGGACAGACGCGGGTGGACGCGGGCAGACGCAGGTAGACGCGGCAGACACGACACACGTAGGAGAGGCGGCCGGATATGGACGCGGGGCTCAAGCGCGAGCTGGAGGAGAAGGTCCGGTCCGGGGAGCGGCTGACCCGCGAGGACGGCATCGCCCTCTACGAGTCCGACGACCTGGCCTGGCTGGGCGGCCTCGCCCACGAGGTGCGCACCCGCAAGAACGGTGACGTGGTGCACTTCAACGTCAACCGCCACCTCAACATGACCAACGTGTGCACCGCGTCCTGCGCGTACTGCTCCTTCCAGCGCAAGCCGGGCGAGAAGGACGCGTACACCATGCGCATCGAGGAGGCCGTCCGCCTCGCCAAGGCGATGGAGAACGAGAACCTCACCGAGCTGCACATCGTCAACGGGCTGCACCCCAACCTCCCCTGGCGCTACTACCCGCGCTCGCTCAGCGCCCTCAAGGAGGCGCTGCCGAACGTCTCGCTGAAGGCCTTCACCGCCACCGAGATCCACCACTTCGAGACCATCTCCGGCATGTCCGCCTCGGACATCCTGGACGAGCTGATCGAGGCCGGCCTGGAGTCGCTGACCGGCGGCGGCGCGGAGATCTTCGACTGGGAGGTCCGCCAGCACATCGTGGACCACCGCACCCACTGGGAGGACTGGTCCCGCATCCACCGCCTGGCGCACGAGAAGGGCCTGAAGACCCCGTCCACCATGCTGTACGGGCACATCGAGGAGCCCCGGCACCGGGTGGACCATGTGCTGCGGCTGCGCGAGCTCCAGGACGAGACGGGCGGCTTCCAGGTCTTCATCCCGCTGCGCTACCAGCACGACTTCGTGGACATGCAGGACGGCAAGGTCCGCAACAAGCTCCAGGCGCGGACGACCATGGCGACCGGGGCGGAGGCGCTGAAGACCTTCGCCGTCTCCCGGCTGCTCTTCGACAACGTCCCGCATGTGAAGGTCTTCTGGGTCATGCACGGGGTGCAGACCGCGCAGCTCGCGCTCCAGCACGGCGCCGACGACATGGACGGCTCGGTGGTCGAGTACAAGATCACCCATGACGCCGACAACTACGGCACCCCGAACAAGCTGACCCGCGACGACCTGCTGGACCTCATCCGGGACGCCGGTTTCCGCCCGGTCGAGCGGAACACCCGCTACGAGATCATCCGCGAGTACCCGGGCCCGGACGCCGACCGCCGCGAGTCCCCGCAGCCGATGCGGGTCTGAAGCCGCCGGGGGGCGGGTCCGCGGCCCCGGTCACGGTCGGGGTCCGGCCACGGGCCCGGTCGGGTCGACGGGCCCGGTTAGGGTCGGGGCATGCCGCTCACCTTCCAGTTGGACCCGCCGGTGGACGGCGCGCTGCGCGACGGAGTGCTCGCCCTGTGGGCGGACGTCACCAACGCGGGCGGCGCCGTCGGTTTCGTCCCGCCCGTCACTCCCGAGGACATCCGCCCCGAGTGGGTGCGCCACCTCACCGCGCTCTCCGAGGGCCGCGACCGGCTGCTGGTCGGCCGGGACGAGCACGGCGCGGTGGCCGCGACCGCCTTCATCGCCTTCAACACCCACCGGCTGATGCGCCACTGGGTCTGGCTCCACACCGTGATGGTCCACCCCGCCCACCAGGGCAAGGGGTACGGGCGGGAGCTGATGGCGGCGGCCGAGAAGGCGGTACGCGGCTTCGACTCCATCGAGGCGATCCGGCTCGGCTGCCGGGGCGGCCTCGGCCTCGAACGGTTCTACGCCGCCTGCGGCTACCGCGAGGTCGGCCGGGTGCCCGGCGCCATCCGGGTCGCCGACGGCGACGACCGCGACGACATCCTGATGCTGCTGCCCCTGGGCTGACCGAAGTGTTCCAAAGCGGACGTGCTTCACTGGACGGGCGGTACCCCGCACCGCCATGAGAAGGAACACCGGAAGGAAGAGGCCCAGCCGTGCCCGCTGCCGATGCCGCTGCCGCTGCCGAAACCAGGAAGAGCGCCACTCTCCGCTACACCCTGATGCGCTTCGGCGTGTTCGCCGGCTGCTTCCTCGCCGTCTGGGGCCTGGTCTACGCCGGTGTGCTCCCGCGCGGCCTCGGCGACTCCAACCTGCTGTGGGTGCTGCTGCTCTCGCTGGTGGTCTCCGCCCCGCTCTCCTTCGTCCTGCTGCGCAAGCAGCGCGACGCCATGTCCCAGCGGATCGTCGAGCAGGTCGACACCGCCAAGGCGCGCCTGGAGGCCAACCGCAGCCGCGAGGACAGCGTCACCTCCTGACCTGCCGCCGAGGTCGTGACCTCTGTCACGCCCGGCCGATGTCCACCCCGCACCCCAGCGCAGAAGCTCCGCTTTTGCCTGGGGTGTTGGTGTTCCTCCGCCCTTTCGGCCTTCGTTCCTACCCCAAAGAAGTCCTTTGAGCTTCTCAAAGTACGGGTGTTACCGTGAGGGCATGACGACCGCAGTGCGCCTCCGCGAAGACGCCGCGAGCACCCCGCTCGTGGCGCGCCTGCACGTCGATCTCTGCCGCTGTATGTCCGCGGTCTGTTGCCGCGCCTCCATCTGAACCGGCATCGCAGCGGCGCCACCCCCTCATCCACCCTCATCGCGAGAGCGCCGCACCCCTCCCCGTATTTCCCCGATACGCAGCACTGGAGTGTGTCCGTTGTCCGCGTCCGCGAGCTCCGCCTCCGTGAGCCCCGAGCCCACCGCGACCCCCGCGCCGGCCCCCAGGCGCCGGCTGCCCAAGGTCCCGTTCTGGGCCCAGATCGTCGCCGGCCTCGTCCTCGGCGTCCTGCTCGGCTGGATCACCCGCAGCTACGAGGTGTCCTGGCTCTACACCACCCTCGACCAGGTGGGCTCGATCTTCGTCCAGCTGCTGAAGCTGGCCGTCGCCCCGCTCGTCTTCTTCGCGATCCTGGTGTCCATCACCAACCTCCGCAAGGTCAACAACGCGGCCCGGCTGGCCTCCCGCACCCTGCTCTGGTTCATGATCACCTCACTGGTCGCGGTCGCCATCGGCCTCGCGATCGGCCTGCTCACCAACCCCGGTGCCGGCACCGGCCTCACCCCGGCCGACGGCAAGAAGCCCGAGAACGCCGGCTCCTGGCTGGACTTCCTCACCGGGATCATCCCCACCGACGTCATCACGCCGTTCACCGAGCTGAACGTCCTGCAGATCGTCTTCATGGCCGCCGTCGCCGGTATCGCCGCGCTGAAGCTCGGGGAGAAGGCACAGCCCATCCTCACCTTCAGCGAGTCCGTGCTGGCGCTGCTGCAGAAGGCCCTGTGGTGGGTCATCCGACTCGCCCCGATCGGCACCGTCGGCCTCATCGGCTACGCCATCGCCGACTACGGCTGGAACCTGATCGGCAAGTACGCCACCTTCACCGCCGACGTCTACATCGGCTGCGCGCTGGTCCTCTTCGGCGTCTACCCGCTGCTGCTGGCCACCGTCGCCAAGGTCAACCCGATCCAGTTCTTCCGCGGTGCCTGGCCCGCCATCCAGCTGGCCTTCGTCTCCCGCTCCTCGGTCGGCACCATGCCGGTCACCCAGCGGGTCACCGAGCGCCTCGGCGTGCCCAAGGAGTACACCTCCTTCGCCGTCCCGTTCGGCGCCACCACCAAGATGGACGGCTGCGCCGCGATCTACCCGGCGCTGGCCGCGATCTTCATCGCGCAGATCTTCGACGTGCAGCTGGGCATCAGCGACTACCTGCTGATCGCCTTCGTCTCGGTCGTCGGCTCCGCCGCCACCGCGGGCCTCACCGGCGCGACGGTCATGCTGACGCTGACCCTGTCCACGCTGGGCCTGCCGCTGGAGGGCGTCGGCCTGCTGCTGGCGATCGACCCGATCCTGGACATGATCCGCACCGCCACCAACGTGGCCGGGCAGGCGCTGGTCCCGGTGATCGTCGCCGCCCGCGAGAACATCCTCGACCGCGAGGCCTACGACAGCGCCACGTCCTCCCCGGTGGACGAGCGCGAGCCCGAGTCCGAGGACAGCCGTCCGGGCGCGGCGGTGCCGGCCGCGGCGTAGCGCGCGTGCCGCGCGTTCGGCACGTTCTCCTTGTGTGACCGACCCTGACAGGCGCCCCTGCCGCTCTTCGCGGCGGGGGCGCCTGTTCGCATACCGGTGCGATCGGTTGCCGCGACCCGTACGCTTACCGGTCGGTACGGGCGGCGGAAGTGCGGGTGCGCGGCCGTGGGGCCGCGGAGACGCGGGGACGCGGGGCGGGAAGGACGGGCTGGCGTGGGCGAGAGTAATGGGGACGGCGGTGTCGGCGGGGGTGTGCCGGGGGTCCGGGGCAAGCGGATGCCGCGGGCGGTGCGCGAGCGGCAGATGATGGACGCGGCGGTGCGCACCTTCGGGCAGCGGGGCTACCGGGCCGCCTCCATGGACGAGATCGCCGAACTCGCGGGAGTCTCGAAGCCGTTGGTGTATCTGTACCTCAACTCCAAGGAGGAGCTGTTCACCGCCTGCATCCGGCGGGAGGCGGCCGCGCTGGTCGCGGCGGTACGGGCCGGGGTGGACGGTGCCGAAGGGGAGCCGTGCCTCTCGGCTGACGGGCAGCTCTGGGCGGGGCTCACCGCCTTCTTCACGCACACCGCCGAGCACCCGGACGGCTGGGCGGTCCTGCACCAGCAGGCCCGCACCCATGGGGAGCCCTTCGCCGCGGAGGTGGCGGCGATGCGGGACGAGCTGGTCGCCTTCGTCACCGGGCTGATCGGCGTCGCCGCGCGCGATGCCCGCCAGGACCCCGCCTTCACCGACCGCGACCTCTCCGGGCTGGCCCACGCCCTGGTCGGCGCGGCGGAGTCGCTGGCCGACTGGGCGAACCAGAATCCGGGGGTCACGGCGAAGGAGGCGGCGGGGATGCTGATGAACTTCGCCTGGACGGGGCTGGGCGGGTTGATGGAGGGGCGTCGGTGGTCGCGCTGACGTGGGCGGCTGGCGCCGCCGGTGTTCGGCCGTAGGACCGGTGGGTTCGCTGCCGCGGTGGGCAGCTTGCGCCGCCGGTGTCCGGACCGCTGCCCGGTGGGTTCGCTGGCGCGGGTGGGTCTGTTGCGGTGGCGGTCCGGTGGCCGGATGCGGCTTCGGTGGTCGGGTCCGCGGTTCGGTGGGTGGGGGCGTGGGCACTCCGGGCTCACGTGCTCGCGGCTCGCGCTGACCGTTCGACGGTCAGTCTCACCGCCTCATTACGCTCGGCCGCTGCGCGCGCGACCCTGCGTACCCCCACCCGACCGGTGGGCGGCTGACCCGTATCACCGTGGCTGATGGCCTCCGGGTCGTCTACGGGATCGTCACCGTGCCCCGCAGGTGTGCCCGGCCGTCGGGTGCGCGGAGCTCGAAGGCCTGGTTGTCGGCGGCGTACACGGCCGTGGCGGGGAGGGGTACGGGGGCGGTGAAGGTCGCCTCCACCCGTACCGCGTCCGGTAGTTGCTGCTGGGAGAGGCAGCGGGCGAGGGTGTACATGCCGTGCGCGATGGGGCGGCGGAAGCCGAAGGGGCGGGCGGTCAGGGGGTGGAGGTGGATCGGGTTGCGGTCGCCCGAGACGGCGCCGTAGCGGCGGCCGAGGTCGGGTGGTAGCCGCCATTCGGCGAGGGCGGGGAGGGGAGCGGGGGCCGACCGGTCGGTGCGCTCCTGGTCCTGGTCGGGGGTGGGGTGGCGGGCCAGGTAGGCGCTGGTGGAGTCCCAGAGCAGGGTGCCGTCGGGGGAGTGGGCCTCGGTGGTGACGGTGGCTTCGGTGCCCCGGTGGTGGGGGGAGAGGCCCGTGACGTGGACGGTGAGGTCCAGGGGGGCGTCGGGGGTGAGGGGGTGGTGGCGGGTGAGGGTGATGCGGGTGTGGACCAGGCCGAGCAGTGGGAGGGGGAAGGCGGGGGCGGCCATCAGGCGCATGGCGAGGGGGAAGCCCAGGAGGTGGGGGTAGGGGAGGGGGATCGTTTCGGCGGTGCCGTAGCCGCAGAGGTGGTTGTAGGTGTGGAGGCGGTGGGGGTCGGGGCGGACGGCCGGGCGGTGCAGCCGCGCCGTGTGGCTGAGGGCGGCGGGGGTCGGCGGGAGCCGCTTGAAGGGGGAGCGCAGGGCGCCGGTGGCCAGGGTGAGGGGGAGGCTCATGGGTCACGCCCCCAGCAGGGACTGCCCGCAGACCCGGATGACCTGGCCGTTGACGGCGGCGGAGGCGGGGTCGGCGAGCCAGGCGGTGGTCTCGGCGACGTCCTCGGGCAGTCCGCCTTGGGCGAGGGAGTTCATCCGGCGGCCCGCCTCCCGGATGAGCAGGGGGACCGCGGCGGTCATCCGGGTCTCGATGAACCCGGGGGCGACCGCGTTGACGGTGACGCCGTGCTCGGCGGCGGCGCGGGGGGCGAGGGCGCGGACCAGGCCGATGATCCCGGCCTTGCTCGCCGCGTAGTTGGTCTGGCCGGTGTTGCCGGCGATGCCCGCGATGGAGGCGGTGGCGATCACGGTGCCGCCCCGGCGTATCGCCCCGGTGGCCAGCAGCGCGTCGGTGGTGGTGAGGACGGCGGCGAGGTTGACGTCCAGGACGGTGTTCCAGCGCTCGGCGGGCATGTTGGCCAGCCGGCGGTCGCGGGTGATGCCCGCGTTGTGGACCAGGGCGTCCAGGCCGTCGGGGGCGGCGGACGCGATGTGCTCGGCGGCGTCGGGGGCGGTGATGTCGAGGGGGAGCGGGGTGCCGCCGAGGCGTTCGGCGGTGCGGGTGAGGGCGGCTTGGGCGCCGGGGACGTCGAGGCAGAGGACATGGGCCCCGTCCCGGGCGAGGGCGGTGGCGACGGCGGCGCCGATGCCCTGGGCGGCGCCGGTGATGAGGGCGGTGCGGCCGGCGAGGGGGCGGGCGGGGTCGCCCGGAGAGGTGGGGAGGGTGCCGGTGGTGTCGAGGACCTGGCCGCTGAGGTACGCGGACCTGGGGGAGAGCAGGAAGCGGAGGGTGGACTCGGCGGCGGCCGGGTCGGTGAGCCGGAGGAGGTTGACGGTGCTGCCGTGGCCGATCTCCTTGCCCAGGGAGCGGACGAACCCCTCCAACGCCTGCTGGGCGGCTGCCTGATGGTGGTCGGCGGCCGAGAGCGGCGCACCGGCGAGGACGATCCGGCCGCTGGGGGCGAGCCGCCGGACGACCGGGTGGAGGGCGGTGTGCACCTCGGCCAGGTCGGCGGGGGTGGCGAGGTGGGTGGCGTCCAGCAGGACGGCGGCGTACCGCTCGCCGGGGGTGCCGGAGGCGGGTGGGAGCCCCGCGCGGGTCGCGGTGTCGGCCAGCCCGTCCAGGCCCTTGGGGCCCGCGGTGAGGTGCAGCAGCGGGCCGTCCAGGGCGGGGGTCCGCTCGGACCACCGGCGCAGCGGGGTGGGTTGGGGCAGTCCGAGGCGCCGGGTCAGAAAGCGGCCCGGTGCGGTGCTGGTGAGACGCAGATAGCGGTCGGCCATTGTCGAAGCTCCCTGCCCGGTCGTAGATTTACTCCAGAGTAAGGTTACTCAGAGGTCAGGAGCTGGTCGAGATGATGCCGCCGGGAACGCCTCGCAGGGTCGCCGTCATCGGCGGCAGCCGTATCCCGTTCGCGCGCTCCGACGGGCCGTACGCCACCGCCTCCAACCAGGAGATGCTCACCGCCGCCCTGGACGGTCTGGTCGAGCGGTACGGGCTCGAAGGGCGGGGCGCGGTCGGCGAGTTCGTCGCCGGGGCGGTGCTCAAGCACAGCCGGGACTTCAATCTGGCGCGGGAGACCGTGCTCGGCTCCAAGCTGGACCCGCGTACGCCGGCGTACGACATCCAGCAGGCCTGCGGCACCGGGCTCCAGGCGGTGATCGCCGCCGCCAACAAGATCGCCCTGGGGGCGGTGGACGCCGCGGTGGCCGGGGGCGCCGACACCGCCAGCGACGCCCCGCTCGGGGTCGACGACCGTCTGCGCCGCATCCTGTTGGAGGCCAGGCGGGCGAAGGGCACCGCCGCGCGGATACGGGCGCTGGCCCGCGTACGCCCGGGGCATCTCGTCCCCGAGATCCCGCGCAACGCCGAGCCGCGCACGGGGCTCTCCATGGGCGAGCACGCCGCGCGCACCGCCCGGGCCTCCGGCGTCGGCCGGGTGGAGCAGGACGAGTTGGCCGCCACCAGCCACCGACGGCTGGCCGCCGCGTACGAACGGGGCTTCTTCGACCCGCTGGTGGTGCCCTACCGCGGGCTCACCCGCGACCAGAACCTCCGCCCGGATTCCTCGGTGGAGCAACTGGCGCGGCTCCGGCCGGTGTTCGGGACCGACCAGCCGGGCGCCACCATGACGGCCGGCAACTCCACGCCGCTCACCGACGGTGCCGCGGTGGTGCTGCTGGCGAGCGAGGAGTGGGCCGAGGCGCGCGGACTGGCGCCGCAGGCCTACCTCACGCTGTACGAGAGCGGGGCGGTGGACCATGTGCACGGCGAGGACGGGCTGCTGATGGCCCCGGCGTACGCGGTGCCCCGGCTGCTGGAGCGGGCCGGGCTCGGGATCGAGGACTTCGACCTGGTCGAGATCCACGAGGCCTTCGCCTCCCAGGTGCTGGCCACCCTCGCCGCCTGGGAGAAGCAGGGGCTGGCGCCGGTGGACCGGGCCCGGCTCAACGCGGCGGGCTCCTCGCTCGCCACCGGACATCCGTTCGCGGCGACCGGGGCCCGGATCACCGCCACCCTCGCCGCGCTGCTGGCCGAGCGGGACCGCCCGGGACGCGGTCTCATCTCGATCTGCGCGGCCGGCGGCCTCGGGGTCACCGCCATCCTCGAACGCCCCTGAGGCCCCGTATCCCCCCATGACGAAGGAGCCGCACGTGACCGTCCAGCTCATCCCGCCGCACCGCCGCCATGTGGAGGGCGCGGTGCACGAGGTCTCCGTCCCCCCGCTGGTGGCGCCCGTCACGGAGGGGTCACTCGCCGACATCCCCTTCACCAACGCCCGCGAGGCCCCCTCGGACGCCGTCATCAGCCGCAAGGACGCCGAGGGCCGGTGGACCGACGTCACGGCGGAGGCCTTCGCCGCCGAGGTGCTGGCCGTGGCCAAGGGCCTGGTCGCGACCGGGCTGCGCCCCGGCGACCGGCTCGCCCTGATGGCCCGTACCACCTACGAGTGGACGCTGGTCGACTTCGCCGCCTGGGCCGCCGGGCTGATCACCGTGCCCATCTACCCCACCTCCTCCGCCTTCCAGGCCCGCTGGATCCTGGAGGACTCCGGCGCCGCGGGCTGTGTGGTGGAGTCCACCGCGCAGGCCCGGCTGATCAGCGCCGAGCGGCGGCAGCTGCCCGGGCTGCGCGAGCTGTGGGCGGTGGACACCGGGGCCGTGGACACCCTGAAGGCGGCCGGCAAGGACGTCCCCGACGAGGTGGTCACCGCCCGCCGGGCCGGGCTCGACCCGCGGTCGGTCGCCACCCTGATCTACACCTCCGGCACCACCGGCCGCCCCAAGGGCTGCGTGCTCACCCACAACAACTTCTTCGCCGAGGTGGACAACGCCGTCGAACTGCTCCACCCGGTCTTCAAGTCGGTCAGCGCCGAGCCCGCCGCCACCCTGCTCTTCCTCCCCCTCAGCCATGTCTTCGGCCGGATGGTCGCCATCGGCTGCCTGCGCGCCCGGGTGCGGCTGGGCCACGCCCCGTCCATCCAGACCGACGACCTCCTCGCCGACCTGGCCGGCTTCCGCCCGACGTTCCTGCTGGCCATCCCGTACGTCCTGGAGAAGGTCTACAACACCGGCCGGGCCACCGCCGAGAAGATGGGCCGGGCCTCCTCCTTCGACCGGGCCGCCGCCATCGCCCGCCGCTACGGCGAGGCCGTGGAGGCCGCCCAGCACGGCACCGGGCCGGGGCCGTCCTTCGCCCTGCGGGCCGCCCGGGCGCTCTACGACCCGCTGGTCTACCGCCGTATCCGCGCGGCGCTCGGCGGCAAGGTGCGGTACGCGATCTGCGGCGGCTCCCCGCTCGGGCGGCGGCTGGCCTCCTTCTACGCGGGCGCCGGGATCGACATCTTCGAGGGGTACGGGCTGACCGAGACCACCGCCGCCTCCACGGTCACCCCGCCGCTGAAGCCCAGGATGGGCACGGTCGGCTGGCCGCTGCCGGGCACCTCGGTGCGGATCGCGCCGGACGGGGAGGTGCTGCTCGGCGGGGAGCACGTCTTCACCGGCTACTGGGACGCCGGGAGCGGTACGGTCGTGCCGGCCACCGACCGCGACGGCTGGTTCCCCACCGGCGACCTGGGCGCGCTGGACGAGGACGGCTACCTCACCATCACCGGCCGCAAGAAGGACATCATCGTCACCTCGGGCGGCAAGAACGTGGCCCCGGCCCCGCTGGAGGACTGGCTGCGCGCCCATCCGCTGGTCTCCCAGTGCATGGTCGTCGGCGACGACCGCCCCTATGTCACCGCCCTGCTCACCCTGGAGCCGGACGGCCTGGCCCACTGGCGCCGGATGCACAAGAAGGACGAGGTATCGCTCCGCGAGCTGGTCACCGACCCCGAGCTGCTGGCCGCGCTCCAGCGGGCGGTGGACGACGCCAACCGGCTGGTCTCCCGCGCCGAGTCCATCCGCGCCTTCCGGGTGCTGACCGCCGACTTCACCGAGGACGCGGGCCACCTCACGCCCTCGCTCAAGCTGCGGCGGGCGGCGATCGCCCGGGACTTCGCCGACGACATAGCCGCGCTGTACGCCGGACGGGGGAAACCTCCCGCCGGCCGATGACTTCCGCCCCCGCCCCCGGTCCACCCTTCGGGAAACGCGAGGAACAGGACCCGACCGCGGACGGAGCAGGACCATGACCAAGGTGATGACCGAGGCCAGCATGTCCCTGGACGGATATGTCTCCGGCCCCGACTTCAGCGGCTTCGACCTGCTGTTCCAGTGGTACGAGCGGGGCGACGTGGTGGTGGAGACCGCCGACCCCGAGCTGACCTTCCGCCTCACCGAGGTCAGCTCCACCTACTGGCACCGGCTGATCGCCGAGACCGGGGCACTGGTGGTCGGCCGCACGCTCTTCGACCACGTGGAGGGGTGGGGCGGCCGCCACCCCATGGACGTCCCGGTCGTCCTGCTCAGCCACTCCGTCCCCGACGGCTGGCCCCGCGCCGACGCCCCCTTCCACGTCGTCACCGAGGGCGGCATCGAACGCGCCGTCGCCGTCGCCCGCGAACTGGCCGGCGACAAGAACGTGGTCCTCAACTCCGGCACCATCGCCACCCAGGCCCTGGAGGCGGGCCTCCTGGACGAGGTCTGCGTCGACCTGGTCCCCGTCATCCTCGGCGCCGGCACCCCCTTCTTCACCACCCCGGCGAACGCCCCCTACACCCTGGACGGCCCCCTCTCCATCGCCGAGGGCGACCGGGTGACGCATCTGCGGTACCGGGTGCGGTACGGGGAGCGGTAGGCCGTACGCGCGGCCTCAGCCGCCCTCCTCCCGGGCCTCCCGCCACTCCCGGACCGCCGCGTCCACGTCGAAGGGGGCCAGGCCCAGGGGCGGGCCCGGTGGGGGGCGGCGGAGGGCGGTGGTGATCTTCTCGTTGACCGCTTCCAGACGGCGGCGGACCTCGGCCTCGGTGCGGGCGGTGGCGGTGGCGGCCAAGGCGTCCTCGGCCTCCTTGCGGAGGGCCAGGGCGGGCGGCAGGACCGAGACGCCCTCGCGGTGCATCTTGTCCTTGACCCACCACTGCTCGTCGTAGGGGGCGGAGTCGTCGGCCAGCGGCTTGCCGAAGCCGGGCAGGGCGCGGAAGTCGCCGCGCTCGGACGCCTCGCGGATCTGCCGGTCGACGAAGGACTCGAAGCTCACACCGGGCGGTTTGCGTTCGGTCATGAGGCCAAGGGTAGGGCGGCCCGGAAATTGGGGGGCCGGGAAAGGCAGGAGCCCCCGCCGGCCGGCCGGGAAGGCCGAACGCGGAAGGGGCTCCTTGGGTACTGCTACGTCGTGGCGATCACGACCCGGCCGAACTAGGCCGGGGTGACGTTCTCCGCCTGCGGGCCCTTCGGGCCCTGGGTGACGTCGAAGTTCACCAGCTGGTTCTCCTCGAGGGAGCGGAAGCCGGAGGCGTTGATCGCGGAGTAGTGGACGAAGACATCCGGGCCGCCGCCGTCCTGGGCGATGAAGCCGAAGCCCTTTTCAGCGTTGAACCACTTGACGGTTCCGGTAGCCATAAGCCCTCCTTGGGCCAAAGGGTCGCCCTGCTCCAGAACCTGAAACAAGTCTGAAAATTACAAAAGCCTGCGGGTCACATGCTCCGCAGGCTCTGTACTGCAAGGGAAACCAAACTGCAACTTGCGATGAGCGTAGCACGCACGGTGCGCGCATGGGTAGAGGGAAAGATCACTTCACCCGGATGTTTGACGGAGTTCATGTGGGCTGACCGGTGCCCCCTGGGCGGGTCGGGACGCCGACGGGTCTAGCCTGTTGAGTCGTGGACAATTCAACCGACGACCCCCAGCCCAGCCGGCCGCGCGTCGGGCACATCCAGTTCCTGAACTGCCTGCCCCTGTACTGGGGCCTCGCCCGCACCGGAACGCTCCTCGACCTGGAGCTCACCAAGGACACCCCGGAGAAGCTCAGCGAGCAGCTGGTGCGCGGTGATCTCGACATCGGCCCGGTCACCCTCGTCGAGTACCTGCGGCACGCCGACGAGCTGGTCGCCTTCCCGGATCTGGCGGTCGGCTGCGACGGGCCCGTCATGTCCTGTGTGATCGTCTCCCAGCGCCCGCTGACCGAGCTGGACGGGGCCCGGGTGGCCCTCGGCTCCACCTCGCGCACCTCCGTGCGCCTGGCGCAGCTGCTGCTGGCCGAGCGGTACGGGGTGGCGCCGGACTACTTCAGCTGCCCCCCGGACCTCGGCACGATGATGCAGGAGGCCGAGGCCGCCGTGCTGATCGGCGACGCCGCCCTGCGGGCCTCCCTCCATGACGCGCCGCGGCTGGGGCTCCAGGTCCACGACCTCGGGCAGCTGTGGAAGGAGTGGACCGGGCTGCCGTTCGTCTTCGCGGTCTGGGCGGTGCGCCGGGACTACCTGGCCCGCGAGCCCGAGACGGTGCGCCAGGTGCACGAGGCGTTCCTCGCCTCCCGCGACCTCTCGCTGGAGGAGGTCGCCAAGGTGGCCGAGCAGGCCGCCCGCTGGGAGGCGTTCGACGCCGAACTGCTGGAACGCTACTTCACCACCCTCGACTTCCGCTTCGCCGCCGAGCAGCTCGCCGGGGTAAGGGAGTTCGCCCGGCGCACCGGGCCGACGACAGGCTTCCCGGCGGACGTCCGGGTGGAACTGCTGGGCGCCCTCTGACATCCGAGGGGAATACACGGGGGCAATGGCCGCTGGGTGGGGGGG
>NZ_JALPTH010000037.1 GCF_023218175.1 Streptomyces lichenis
GCGCCACCGCGTCCGGCCCCCTCCCAGCACCCCAGCAACCACCCCCGCGCATACGGATGCGCCAGCACCCCGTCCAACGCCTCCGGACGCCGCCGCTCCACCTCCCCCGCCAGCTCCCACACCTCGGCCCACTCCTCGCCGCCGCGCCCGTCCAGCGCGCCGTTCAGCTCGGCCAGGACCATCCGGGTCAGCTCCAGCTGCTCGGCGGCCAGCGCCTCCGGCTCGATCAGCGCGGCCGGCACCCCCCGGGTGGCCGTCCGGTCCTCCACCCCCCGGATCAGCGCCGCCAGGTCCTCGCAGTACACCGAACGATGGTCGAACCCCCCGTCCTCCCCGTACCGATGGGTGTACAGCCCCCCGCCGCAGGACCGCACCAGCGGACAGCGCCGGCACTCCCCACTCACCCCCGCCAGCCCCAGCTGCCGGGCCCGCACCCCCGGATGCCCGGCCACCTCGTCAAAGGCATGCCGCCGCACATCGAACCCCGTCGCCGCCGCCCCCTCATAGGCGCTCTTCAACGAGTCCACCTGCTCCAGCGTCCCGTCGGTCTCCACCACCACCAGATCGGTCGGCGCCAGCCCCAGCGACTCCGTCAGCGCGGGCCCGCCGCCCAGGGTGGAGAGCACCGACTCGAACAGCCGCACCGGCACCGGCCGGCCCTGCTCGTCCCAGCGGTCGAACACCGCCAGCAGCCAGTCGGCGTACGCGGTGGGTGAGCCGTCCGGCCGCACCGGCGGCTGCGCCCAGGTGGCGTGCGGCAGCAGGAAGTCGATCCGCGGCGGCCTCAGCTCCATCAGCGCGTCGTACACCGCCACCGGGTCGTTCCGGACGTCCACCGTGCACAGCAGGCCCAGGTCCAGACGCCGGTAGCGCTCCTCCCGGAGCAGCCCCACCGCCCTGAGCACCAGCGGATGGCTCGACCGCCCGTCGGCGAAGCGCCGGTGCCGGTCGTTGGCCGCCTTGTCCCCGTCCAGGGAGATCCCCACCCGGACGCCGAACTCCGCGAACAGATCAAGATAACGAGCCGACAACTGCAGCCCGTTGGTGTGGATCCGCAGATCAAGCCGCGTCCCCGAACCGGCAAGCGCCCCCGTCAGCTCCTCGCACACCCGCCGCAACCGGGCCGGCCCCGCCAGCAGGGGCTCCCCTCCGTGCAGGATCACCGTCACGGAGGGCAGAGCATGGGTCTCGGCGTGCTCGGCCAGACGCCGAGCCGTCCACGAGACGGCCTCGTCGGTGATCGCCTTGGGGCGGGTGCGCCAGCTCTGATCGACGTGCTCGTAGACATAGCAGTGGTCACACGCGAGGTCGCAGCGGCTGTGGACCTTCAGGACGATCTCGCGAAAGGGGACCAGTGGTCCTGTCATTCCGCCAGTCTAGGGCGGTTCATGACCTTGTACGGCGCTCTTCGGTGATGCGCCGCGGACCGTGTCAGATCGCGGAGTTGAACGTGGGGACCCGCTCGGTGCGGTCGCTCACCGAGGGCAGCAGCCGGCCGAGCTTGCGCTCCGCGGCGGCCCCGCGGACGTCGATCTCGGCGAGCGGGACGCGGTGCGGCTTCGCGGCGGCGAACGCGGCGGGGATCTGAGGAGTCACGACGGCCGTCCTAGGGGAGTGGGGTCGATCTTGGCTGGCGGCACCATTGCAGTGTCGGCGGCACGACTTTACCCTCATGGCCACCCACGGCAAATCAGCGCGTGGAGGGGTGGCGGGCACGTGGCGAACGCCCATCCCGAGGGGCCCGGACCAGGCGCTTCGACCGATCGGACCCGGCCCCTTGCACCGCACGGGTGACGCCGCAGACGGGGGTGGGCGATGACGCGGTCCCAGGACCACACGCGGAGCATGGTCTTCCGCAACAGCGACCTTCCGGGGCTCTTCCACCGCGCGGACGAGACCGCGGTGGCCCGGCAGCGCGAGGCGGTCCAGGACACCCGCCTCCAGTTATGGCTGCTGGTGCTCGGCGCGCTGGTGTTCGCGCTGCCCTTCCGCGCGGCGGGCGCGCTCAGCGCGGCGGCCTACGCCGGGGTCCTCTGGGCCACCTGGCGGGCCTCCCGCCGCCGGGCCGCCTCCCAGTGGCAACTGAACCGGTCCGCGGCGGAGTTCATCAAGTCCATGTGCTGGCGGTACGCCGTCCACGGCACCCCCTTCACAGCCGACCGCACCGACGCCGACGCCGAGTTCCTCTCCCGCCTCGAACAGGGCCTCGCCGAGCTGCGCAAGACCGGCTGGTCCGATCCCCGTACCACCGAGGCGCCCGACAGCCCCTCCGAGCTCATCACCCCGGCCATGCGGCGGCTACGCGAGCGACCCTTCCAGGTACGCAAGGAGACGTACGTCCGGGACCGCCTGATCGAGCAGCGCAACTGGTACCACCGCCGTACCGTCGTCTCCCGCCGCGCCACCACCCTCTGGTCGGCCACCATCTCCCTCCTCACCGTCGCCGCGCTCACCCTCGGCGTCCTGCGGCTCCTCTCCGTCGAGTCCCCCTCCATCACCGCCGCCCTGCTCTCCGCCGCCGCCGCGGCGTGCGTCGCCTGGAGCGAGATCCGCCGCCACCAGCCGCTGATCGCGGCCCACTCCCTGGTCGAGGAGGACCTCGCGGCCATGCACACCGCGATGGAGACCACCGTCGGCGAGGACCGCTGGCCCGCCGCCGTCTACGAAACCGAACGCATCGTCAGCCCCCAGCACACCGACTGGCTGGTCCAGCACCGCAGGTAGCGCCGTCCCGGGCCGAGGGCCCGCACCGGTGGGACGCTACTGCCCGGCGGGTGGGACGGCCCTGCCCCACCCGTACCGCCGGATACGGCCCTTTCCGGGCCTGGGGCCCGTACCGGCTGCCCGCCGCCCGGGCTGCGTCCCGGCCATCGGCCGGGGTCGTGCCACCGGGCGGGTGCACACCCACCGGGCCTGCGAACCGCCACCGGACCGCGACCAAGGGCAGACGCAGACGCGATGGGGCCCCCCTGGACGGAGTCCTTGGGGGAGGGGCCACCGGCCCGCAGCCGAAGACGCGGCCAGAGGCAACGTCACCCCCGGGTGACCCCCTCGCGCCAGACCACCGTCACCGGCCGCCCCCGCCCCAGCGCGTAGGCGACGATGTCCCCCGTGCCCCCCAGCCCCCGTGCCGGGCAGCCGTCCCAGACGGCGATGAGGCGGTCGCAGTGGTCGGCGATGTACGCGCCGGCCGCGTAGTAGGCCTCGTCGGTGGAGTGCGGGAAGTCGAGGCGGACCTCGCGCGTGGCCCGGGTGCGCAGGCAGTGGTAGCGGGCCAGCTCCCTCGGGTCGGCGAAGCCGTCCTCGTAGTCGCCGCTGGGGATGACCACGGTCAGTTCGGCGCCCCAGGCGAGGGCGATGTCCGCGAAGAGCTGGTCGGCGCCGGTGGCGAGGCTGGAGAGGGCTTCCAGGCCGGTGCCGCCGCCGTGGCCGCGGAAGGCCTCGTGCATGGCGGCCCGGACGTGCGCGTGCAGCTCGGGCGGGATGTCCCGGTGGCCGGTGACTCCGATGCGCTTCATACGCCCCCCGATCCCCCCACGGTGACAGCCCCGCCGTCCATGGTGTCAAACCGGGCCGCCGCCGGGCAGGGCGCGAACACCCCGGACGGTTAGCCGTCCGGGGTGCTCACGGGTGCTCAGGCGCCCCGGCGCGAGGCGGGGTTCACCGGGCCCGGACGCGCCGCTCACCCGCGGCGACGGGCACGTCCAGGGTGTTGCCCGGCGGCGGGAAGGGGCAGATGAAGTGGTCCGCGAAGGCGCACGGCGGCAGCAGCGCGCGGTTGAGGTCCACGGTGATGGTGCCGTCCGCCTCCGGGGCCCCGGGCCGCAGGAAGCGGAAGCGGTAGGAGGAGCCGTCCGCGCCGGTGGCGTCGGCGAAGACGGCCCACAGCGAGCCGTCGTCCTCGACCGCGACCCGCAGGGTGTGCTCGGTGCCGGCGAGGGTGAACACCAGCTCGCCGCCCAGGCCGAGCCCGCGTTCGCGGCCGTCGGCGTTCTCCACCCGGACGCGCTGCTCGCCGTCGTAGGCCGTGAAGACGCCGGGCACGGCCCACTGCTCGTCGTACGGGGTGGCCTCGATGCCCTGGAAGGCGCGGCGGGCCGGGGAGGCGGGGTCGAAGTCGCGGACGGCCCACTGCCCCTCGCGGCGCAGCACGACGAGGCGTCGATCACCGGCGGCGAGGGAGGCGTGCTCCGGAAGGCTCTGCTCGGCGGTGAGGCGCAGTTCGCCGTCGACCGGCCGCCCGTCGGCGGTGAGGCCGTCGGCGGGGGCCGCGGTGAGGTGGACGTGCTCCCCGGCGTCCCGCCAGAGGCCGGGGACGCCGGGCAGCCGCCCGTCGGGGTGGTCGGAGAGCCAGTACGTGCCGGTGAGGGCGAGTGGACCATAGGGGGCCGAGACCGCGGCGGTGCGCTGCTCGTGCCACTGCTTCCAGTCCTGCACGGGATCGCTGCTCATGCCGCCAGCGTACGGCCCCGGGCGGGTACGCCGAAGGGGCGTCTCAGCAGTCGCAAGGGCAGCAGCAGTCGCAGCCGTCGCAGTCGCAGTTGGGCCCGCAGTCGCAGCTGTGGCAGCAGCCCTCGCGCTTCTTGCGGGACCAGGGGCCCTCGTACTCCTTGGCGCAGCACAGCCGGCAGGTGCAGAACAGCCCGATGAAGGCGGCGCAGCCGGCCAGCAGTCCGCGGGGCTTCTTGGGCTGCGGCTGCCCGTGCCCGCCCCCGAAGCCCCCGCCTCCGCCGAAGCCTCCGCCCCCATGACCGCCCCCGCCGTGGGCGTGCCCGCCGCCCGCGTACGGGCCGCCGGCGGCGTAGGGGTTGCCGTCCACCGGACCCGGGCCGTGGCCGTGGCCCGGCACCGGGCCGTAGGGGCCGGGCTGCTGGTGGGAGCAGGAGGGGGAGTCGAAGGCCCGGTCGATGGAGACCCGCAGCTCGTGGGCGAGCAGGACGTGGACGAGCTTGCCGTCGGTGAAGTCGGTGTCGCGCAGGGCGAGCCGGATGCCGTGCAGGGCGTCGTCGGCGAGGCGGCGGGCCTCGGCGAGGCCGGTGCCGGTGGCGGTGAGCGGGTTCCAGGCGCCGGCGGCCGCGTCGGCCTCGCGGTCCTCGACGGCGTCCAGCAGATGGGCGAGGCGGCCGAAGAGCCGGCCCGCCTCGGCGAGCGGCGCCGCGTTGTGCGGGCGGCCGGCGAGCACCGCGGTGTGGGCGAAGGCGGCCGCGGTGGCGGTCTCGGTGGGTTCGGTGACGGTGAGCAGCGGGGTGCCGGGGCCGGCCAGGGCCTCGATGCCGGTCTGCCGGTCGACCGCGTCGACCAGGAGGGCGGTGTCGAAGCCGAGGGAGCGGCCGGTGCGGGCGCCGGCCCGGTCCCAGCCGCGGGCGACCCGGCGGGCGGCGGCGGCCATGGGGCGGCGGGCGAGCAGTCCGTCGCCGTCGGCGAGGTGGTCGCGCATCTTGGCGGAGGCGAGGACCAGCGAGACGGCGGCGGCCAGCCGGGCGCCCTCGCCGCGGGCGACCGGCGCGGTGCGCATGGCGCGCAGCGGGCAGGGTCCGGCGGTGCGCCGGGCGGTGGGGTCGGGCGCGGCCTGAGCCTCCGTCAGTACGGAGATGAGCAGTCCGTCGTAGTTGGTGGCGATCCGCGCGAACTGCCCGTGATCGGCGCGGAGCGCCAGGCACAGTCCGCACAGATGGGCCATCCACTCGGTCTTCAGCCCGTCGGTGAGCCGGTGCGAGCAGGGTCTGACGATGCCGAACATCTCGTGTCCCCCCGTGTGTCGTTCGATTGCGCGGGCATCGTATCGGGAGGTCGTTCACCCGTCCGCCGGTCCGCTCACCCGTCCGGTCGGAATGTCATATGTGAGTTACGGAGGCCGCTCTCCAGAGGGCTTGTGCAGGCAGAACCTTGACGAATCGCCACATCCTCTGCACCAGTACCGTCACGAATCCCTCGCGCGGCGACTATCCACTTGGCGCGGGATCCGCATGATGGACGACCATAGGGATAGCGGAACCACCAGTGACCGCGTTGAAAGGAGGCGTCCATGGGATCGGTGCGCAAGGCGAGTGCATGGCTTGGCCTCGTCGAGGACAGCGACGAGCGTTACTACGACGACGAGTACGCCGAGGGTGAGCGCAGCAACGACGCCTGGGTGACCGACCCGCGGGTGCGGGTCGCCTCCGAGTCCGCGCAGGAGGAGGGGCGCCGGATCGCCACGGTGACCCCGGACGGCTTCCGGGACGCCCGGAGCATCGGGGAGCTGTTCCGCGAGGGCGTCCCGGTGATCGTGAACCTCACCGCCATGGACTCCGCGGACGCCAAGCGGGTGGTGGACTTCGCGGCCGGGCTGACCTTCGGGCTGCGCGGTTCGATCGAGCGGGTGGCGACCCGGGTGTTCCTGCTGACCCCGGCCGACACCCGGATCGTCAGCGGTGAGCCGGGGGCCCACCGCCAGGACGGCTTCTTCAACCAGAGCTGACCGGCGGGGCCGCTCGCCGACAGACCGGTGGCCCCGGGGTCACCGGAACGCGTCGAGACCGGTGAGCGCCTTGCCGAGCACCAGTTGGTGCATCTCCACGGTGCCCTCGTAGGTGAGCACCGATTCCAGGTTGCCCGCGTGCCGCATCACGGGATACTCCAGCGAGATCCCGTTGGCACCCAGGATGGTCCGGGCGGTACGGCAGATGTCGATCGCCTCCCGGACGTTGTTCAGTTTGCCGAAGCTGACCTGCTCGGGGCGGAGCCGTCCGGCGTCCAGGCGCCGCCCGAGGTGGTGGGCGAGCAGGATGCCCTTGTGCAGCTCCAGGGCCATGTCGGCCAGCTTGGCCTGGGTGAGCTGGAAGCCGCCGATGGGCCGGCCGAACTGCTCCCGGCTGCGGGCGTACTCCAGCGCGGCCTCGAAGGAGGAGCGCGCGGCGCCCATGGCGCCCCACACGATCCCGTACCGCGCGTGGCTGAGGCAGCCCAGCGGTGCCTTGAGCCCGGTGGCGCCGGGCAGCAGCGCGTCGGCGGGCAGCCGGACGTCGTCCATGACCAGCTCACTGGTGACCGAGGCCCGCAGCGACCACTTGTGCTTGATCTCCGGGGCGGAGAAGCCGGGGGTGTCGGTGGGTACGGCGAAGCCGCGGATGCCCTCGTCGGTGCGGGCCCAGACCACGGCGACCCCGGCGACCGAGCCGTTGGTGATCCACATCTTGCGCCCGTTGAGCACCCAGTCGCCACCGTCCTTCTTGGCGTGAGTGCGCATGGCGGCCGGGTCGGAGCCGATGTCGGGCTCGGTCAGCCCGAAGCAGCCGATGGTCTCGCCGGCCGCCATGGACGGCAGCCAGCGCTGCTTCTGCTCCTCGGAGCCGTAGGTGTGGATCGCGTACATGGCGAGCGAGCCCTGGACGGAGACCAGCGAGCGGATGCCGGAGTCGGCGGCCTCCAGCTCCAGGCAGGCCAGCCCGTACTGGACCGCGCTCGCCCCGGCGCAGCCGTAGCCGTCGAGGGTCATGCCGAGCGCGCCGAGGGAGCCGAGCTCCCGGGCCAGCTCGCGGATGCCGGGCAGTTCCCCGGACTCGTACCACTCGGCGATGTGCGGCAGCACCCGGTCGGCGGCCCAGGTGCGGACGGTGTCGCGGACGGCGAGCTCCTCGGGGTCGAGGAGGTCGTCGATGCCGAGCGGGTCGCCGGCGTCGAAGGGCGGGAGCTTCGCGGGTGCGGACATCGCGGGGGACCTTTCGGGCGCGGGCTCGGGCTCAGGCACGGAGGGAACGCGGAAAAACTAGCAGTGGTAATCACGGCCGTTCGCCGACGTTACGGCCCCCGGTGCCGCGCGTCCAGGGCGGCTCGGCGCGCGGCGCCCGGCGCGCCCCACCGCGGGGCTGCTCAGCGGGCCCCGTTGCGGGGCGCGGTCGCGGGCCGGACGGGGCCGCGCCGGGCGGGCGGCCGGGCCGGCTCGGCGGCGCTCCGGGCGCGGGGCACCCCGTCGCCCTGAGGGCGCGGCTGCTCGGCCGGATGGTGGTCGGTGCCGCCGAGGCGGGCGTCGGGGTCGGCCGGATTCTCCATCACCTTCGGCAGCCGCACCGCCATCAGCGCGCCGAGCAGCAGCAGCCCCGCGCTGACCGCCAGGGTGAGGTGCAGCCCCTGCACGAAGGCGTTCCGAGCGGTACGGTGCAGCGCCTCGCCGACCGGGCCGCCGAGCTGCGCGGCCGTGCGGTAGGCCTCGCCGAGCGAGTTGGCGGCGGAGGCGGCGGCCGGCCCGGGCACCCCGGGGACGTCCCGCAGCCCGGGCGCGTACGCGGCGTTCATCACGCTGCCGAGGAGCGCGATGCCCATCCCGGCGCCCAGCTGGTAGGAGGTCTCGCCGATCGCCGCGGCGCCGCCCGCGCTCTCGGCCGGGGCCTCGCTGAGCATCGACTCGTAGGCGCCGAACAGGGTGGTCTGGAGCCCGAAGCCGAGCAGCACGAATCCGGTGGTGAGCAGCACCGGCCGGTCGTGGTGGTTCATCAGGATCAGCAGCAGCACGGCGGCGGCGGTGAGCACGAAGCCCCAGCCGACCATCCGGCGCGGGCCGATCCGGGCCAGGGTGTACGAGCCGGTGGCGCCGGCGGCCATGGCGGCGAAGGTGAGCGGCAGCAGCCGCAGCCCGGTCTGGAGCGGGCTGAGCCCCAGCACCAGCTGGAGGTACTGGACGGCGATCAGCTCCAGGCCGACCAGGGCCAGCATGGCGAGCACGATGCAGCCGACGGAGGTGGTGAAGGCGGGCCGGGCGAACATCCGCATGTCGATCAGCGGGTGGGTACGCCGCTTCTGCCGGCGCACGAACAGCGCCAGCACCGCGCCACCCACCAGCAGGGCGGCCAGGGTGGCCGGCTCCAGGGCGTGGCCGGAGCCGGCCCGCTTGACCCCGACGACCACGCCCAGCACACCGGCGGCGGCCATCAGGGCGCCCAGCACGTCCCAGGGGCCGTCGTCGCCGCCGCGGGACTCGGGCAGCAGCCGTCGGCCCAGCGGCAGGATCACCGCCATCAGCGGCAGGTTGATCAGGAAGACCGAGCCCCACCAGAAGTGCTCGACCAGGAAGCCGCCGAGGACCGGTCCGGTGGCGGCGCCGACGGCGGCGACCGCGGTCCAGACACCGATGGCGGTGGCCCGCTCGCGCCGGTCGGGGAAGACGGCGCGGAGGATCGACAGCGTGGCCGGCATGATCATCGCACCGCCGACGCCGAGCAGCGCCCGGGCGGCGATGAGCACCGCGGGCGTCTCGGCGGCCACCGCGAGCGCGGAGGCGGCGGCGAAGATCCCGTAGCCGACCAGCAGCACCCGCCGGCGCCCGACGCGGTCACCGAGCGTGCCGAACAGGATCAGCAGCGAGGCGCACACCAGCGGGTAGGCGTCGACGATCCACAGCAGCGCGGTGGAGCTCGGCCGCAGGTCCTCGGTCACCGCGGGGACGGCGACGTGCAGGACGGTCGCGTCCAGGGCGACCAGCAGCAGACTCACGCAGAGGACGATCAGGACGACCCAGCGGTTGGCACCGCCGCCGGTGGCGCGGGAGCGCGCTCCGGCCATGGTCGTCAGGGACATGTGCGTACCTCCCGCAGATGGATGTCCCTCGCACCCGGCGGGTTGACCGGCCGGAGGGGGACGTGTCCGGGGCGGCCCGGCATCGGGGCGAGTGATGTGCCAGCGTACGCGAGTCCGCCGGTGAGGCGCGTGGTCCAGCTCTCACGGGGCAGACGCACGGCTGTGGCGTGTGCCACGGGTATGCGGGCATCCGGCGCCTCGGCGCTACCCGCGGACAGGGCCGCCCGGCACCCGGTCCACCAGAACGGCTCCGGCGGCACCCCGAAGGGAGCGATTCCGCGCCGGCGGCGCCCGGGTCCCCGCTCCCGGCGAATTCCGTCCGCCCTACAAACAAACTTCCGGAAGAGCCCCCGGTTAATACCGCCCCGAGGTCACCGACGGTTATGCATAAGCAGGGAATAAGCAGCACCCCGAGACGGATCCCACATCACATCGTCATCACGAAGAGAGCGGATGGGCGTGGGCTGTCACTCACTCCCTGTAACGTCGATCGGGTGCGTACCGACATCTTTGCCCGTCTGGACCGGGAGCCGGAACCGCCGAAGATTGAGATCCCGCGGATGAGCCGCACCCGTCTCGCCCTCTTCGGCGGGACGCTGGCGTTCTACCTCGCCATCGTCGTCGCCGTGCTGGCCTCGTCCTGGCTGGTGATCATCGACTGGAAGGTCATGCTCTTCCGGCCCTACCAGCAGTGGCCCGAGGTGCACGCGACCCTCGACTACTTCGTGGTGCTGGGGCAGCGCGGTCCGACGGCCGTGATGGTGGCCGCCTGGCTGGGCTGGCGCTCCTGGCGGCAGCACACCCTGCGGCCGCTGCTGGTGCTGGGCGCGGCGCTGCTGCTGCTGAACGTCACGGTGGGCGCGGTGAAGCTCGGCCTCGGCCGGCTGGGCCCGCACTACGCGACGCAGGTCGGCTCGACCGAGATGTTCGCCGGCGGCGATATATTCCCTTCCGGCCACACCGCCAACGCCGTGGTGACCTGGGGCATCCTCGCCTATCTCGCCACCACCCCGACGGCCCGGCGGGTGCTGTCGGCCGTCTCCGCGGTGGTGGCCCTGGGGGTGGGCCTGACCACGGTCTACCTCGGTACGCACTGGCTGAGCGACGTCCTGCTGGGCTGGGCCGCCGGGCTGCTGATCCTGCTGGCCCTGCCCTGGTGCGAACCGCTGATGGACCGGGCCGAGGCCGTGGTCTTCGCGGCCCGCGAGCGGCTGCGGGCGCGCCGCCGCAGGCTGCCGACGGTGCCGGTCGCGGCGGGCGGCGCCTGGCCGGCCGCCCACCGCCGGCTCGGCGCCCCCGCCCAGGAGAGCCCCGCCGAGGAGGCGGCCCTCGACCCGGTCGGCGCCTCCGGCGGCACCCGCACCGCCACCCGGGCCACCCTCACCCACCACCCCCGCGCGCACAGCGCCCACTCCGCGGTCCGCTCCGAGCGCACCCCCGTCACCCCGGCCGGCAGCCGCCGCCCACCGCGCTCCCGCCCCGCCACAGGCGGCTGACCCACCCGCGCCAGGAAGTACGCGAAAGGGGCCCGGTTCCTCTTCAGGAACCGGGCCCCTTTCCCCTGCCCCCGGGGCCGCTCAGCCGACCCAGCAGCGGGTGACGGTCTCGTCGGTGACCTCGAAGTTGATCCGCCCGGCCACGAACTCCAGTGTGATCACCGTGCCGGGCGGCAGGGAGCGGACTTCTGTCCAGCCGCGGTCGCGGGCCAGCCGCTCCGCCTCGGTCTCGTCGAGTCCCACATACGCCTCGGGCGCGTCGGCGGGCTGTCCGGAAGGGGTCGGAATCGATGCCATGCACCTCACCGTAGGCGGCCGCGCACACCGGTGGAAGCGGGCACCCGCGCCGACACCCCAGCCCCACCACCCCCAGGTCCACCCCCGATCACGCTCCCGTCACAGCCCGCCCGTACGCGGTCGGTCACCACCTCGCGCCACCGCGGCCCCTCCACCCCACCCGACCGCCGGAATTCCGAAGGCCCACCCGAATCCCCCACACGCATTCGCAGGAATTCCACGCCCCATCAGCTCCCCCCCCCCCCTTTCCCCCCGAATGGCCCCGCCCCGCCCTTCCCACACTTTCCACCGCCCCCCCGCCCGCCCCCATTTCCCCGCCCACCGTTTCCGGGTCCGCCCCCACCTCATTCGCCGCCCCGGGCCCTCCAGATCCTCGGCGGAGGGGCATGAACCGGAGCCCGTGCGGCGGGCAGCACACGCGGGCGACGCCGAGCCATCCCGCCTATCGGCCGCCGCCCCGGCTCACCAGCCCCGCGGCCTTGTACCGGGCCGCGTACCCGGCGTCCAGCACCGCGCCGCGCACTCGCTGCACCCCGTCCCGCACCCGGCTGCGCCGCCGCCCCTCCCCGCCGCCTCCCACCAGCTCGGTGAAGAGCGCCTCATGACGCTCGGCGATCGCCACCGGGTCGAACCGGCGCGCGTTGGCGAGCGCGGCCGCACCGGCCCGGCGCCGCAACTCGTCGTCCTCGATGTAGCCCAGCAGCGCCTCCGCCACCGCGTCCGCGTCCCCGACCGGCACCAGCCGGCCGTCCACCCCGTCCTCGATGATCTCCCGGGGCCCGTGCGGGCAGTCCGTGGACACCACCGGCAGCCCGCACCGCATGGCCTCCACCAGGGTCATCCCGAAGGACTCCAGCCGCGAGGTCGACACCGCGATCGACCCCTTGACCAGCTCCGCGTCCAGCGGGTTGGCGGTCCCCATCAGCGCGACGTGCTCCCCCAGCCCGCGCTCCTCCACCAGCCCTCTCAACGCGTCCTTCTCGTTCCCAGTCGCGTCCCCCGAGCCGTAGATCCGCAGCCGCCAGTCCGGCCGGGCGGCCACCACCTTGGCGAACGCCTCCACCAGCAGGTCGTACCGCTTCACCCGGGTCAGCCGCCCGGCCGCCACCACGTACTTCGCCGCGGGATCGGCGGGCCCGACCTGCGGCTCCGGCACGCTGTTCGGCACCGACTCGATCCGCACCGCCGCGGGCAGCTTCAGCCGGGTCCGATACGACCGGGCGTCCGCCTCGGTGACCGTGGTGACGGCGTCCAGCAGGCCGTACCGGTGCCCGATCTCCCGGCGCAGCCGGTAGCCGTGGCTGTCCAGCGTCAGATGTTCCTGCCCCACCCGCACCGGCCCGGCGGGCGCCTGCCGCGCGATGTGCACGTTCAGCCCCGGCCGCGTCCCCACCACCACATCGGCGTCCAGCCCCTTCAGATGCGCCGCGATCCGGGCGTCCGTCAGCCGGCTGTACTGCTTCCACCGCCCGTCCCCGCGCGGGAACACCTTCGCGGGGCGCTGGTAGTCCGGGTGGTCACCGTCATACTCCGGCGACTTCTTCCTCAGGTCTACCAGGTGCTTCATCACCACCCCGGCGGGAGCGCCGAGCGTGGGCTGATCGCGGTGGCGGAAGACCGAGACGATCTCCACCTCGTGCCGCTCGGCCAGCGCCTGGGCGAGGTTGAAGGTGGTACGGATCGTGCCGCCGATTCCGTAGGCGTTGTGCAGCAGAAAAGAGATGCGCATCGCGTCGCCGCGTCCCCCGGTGTTGACGAAACCAGGACATGCCCCTGGTCCCTCGACCCTACCGGGCCCTGTCCCGGAGGGATTGGCCACCCGCGACGGGTCAGCCGGTCCGGTGGGTCCGGACGAGACGGTCCGGGCCACCGGCCCGGTAGCGCGCGACCACGGCGAATCGGTCAGTGCGCCGCCGGTCGGGTGGGGGTACGCAGGGTCGCGCGCGCAGCGGCCGAGCGTAATGAGGCGGTGAGATTGACCGTCGAACGGTCAGCGCGAGCCGCGAGCACGTGAGCCCGGAGTGCCCACGCCCCCACCCACCGAACCGCAGACCCGGCCACCGAAGCCGCACCCGGCCACCGGACCGCCACCGCAACAGACCCACCCGCGTCAGCGCACCCACCGGGCAGCGGCCCGGACACCGGCGGCGCGGGCCGCCCAGGTCAGCGAACCCACGGGGCAGCAGCCCCAACCCGGACACCGGCGGCGAAAGCCGCCCACCTCAACGAGGCCACCGCCCCGCAGACGCAGACCCGCCCACGAACTACAGCGGCAGCGACAAAAGCGTCCCCGGCCGGATCCGGTTCGGGTCGGTGCCGATCGCCTTCGCGTTGGCCTGGTAGAGGGCCTTCCAGCCGCCCGGGACCTTGAAGCGGCGCGCGACCGCGGAGAGGGTGTCGCCGGGCTGGACGGTGTGGGCGCGGCCGGAGAGGCCGTACTGCTTGGAGCAGCTGGGCCAGGCCGCCCAGCCCTGCCAGCGCAGCACCTCCTGGGCGACGGTGATCTGCTCCTGCTTGGTGGCGAGGTCCGCGCGGGTGGCGTACTTGAGCCCGCCGTACGCCTCCCAGGTGGACTGGCGGAACTGGAGGCCGCCGTAGTAGCCGTTGCCGGTGTTGATGTGCCAGCGGCCGCCGCTCTCGCAGTCGGCGACGCAGCCCCACGGCCACTGGTCGGTGCGGCAGTCGGCGGCGGTGGGGGCCGCGCCCGGGCCGGGGGCGGGCGGGGGCGGGTGGCCGCCGGGCGCCGCCGCCAGGGCGGTTGGCGCGGGCCCGGCCAGGAGCAGCAGCACGGCCGGCACCAGCACCGGCCAGAAGCGGATCTTCGGCATCGGGCCACGCTAGGCGCGCCCCGGGACGCGGGGCGGCCACCGCGCGGGCGGGGCGGCCCGGGCCCACCCGGTCGGCCGACGTCGCAGGACACCGCCGGCACCGGACGGGTTTGGTCCGTACGCGTGACCCGGGCCGCGGGTCGCCCGTTGAACCCTTCACAGACGTGCCGGGATCCGCCCGGCATCGCACGTGATGAGTCCGAGGAGTCCCCCGTGTCCCGCATGCTCGACGTCAGCGAGGACGTACGCGCCGAGATCGGCGACGAGGAAGCCGACCGGCTGCTCGCCGGCGAGAACGCTCCGGGCAGCTACGACTGCACCTCCTGCCGCACCCCGGGCGACTCCGAGCAGGAGCGCACCAGCACCGTGCTGTTCGTGGGCGAGGAGACGGCCGTGCTGGCCTTCGCGCACGCCAGTTGCATCCCCTCCCAGGTGGTGAGGGTCGCCGAGGACCAGCTCCAGGGCGCCGTCCGATCGATCACCAGCACCGAGCAGCAGCAGCCGCAGCCGCAGCCGCCCGCCCCGGCCGCCGACCAGGCGGTGCTGGGGGTCACCAGCGGGCTGGTGCTGGTCGAGGGCGAGCTGCACCCCGCGCTGGTGGTGGAGCCGACCGCGCCGATCGCCCGGCCCGGGTCGGACGGGTTCGCCGACGAGTTCCTGCCGCTCCTGATCGAGCAGGGCTTCCTCCCGGTGTCGCAGGTGAACCAGGTGCCCAGCCCGGTGGCCGGCTGGTCGGTGCTGCTGGCCATGGGGCAGCTGCACGCGATCCTCCAGCCGGGCACCGGCGGCGGCAGCCCGGTGGCCTGGTGGCAGGCGCACCAGCCGCTCCAGGTGACGGACGGCTGGCGGGCGGCGGCGAACAAGTCGCACACGGTGCTGGTGTTCGCCGCCCCGGTGGGCTCGATCGGGCAGCAGCCGCGCGAGGACCTGCTGCGGGACGCGCTGGAGAAGGCGGCGGCCGACGGGCGGCTGGTGGCGGGGTCCATGCCGCTGGCCGGTACCTGATGCCGGAGGGGGCCGCCCGGGACGGCGGCGAGGGCGGGGGCGGCGCGGGTACGGGCCGCCATGGCCGGGCGGCCGGCGCGGGCCGGTCGAATCCCGTACCGGAGGGGCCCCGGCCGCATCCCCCGGGCGGCGGGGTCGTTGGCACCTACGTGCACCCATACGAACCATCTCGCCAGCCCTACCACCCGATTCCGGCCATGCGCCCGGCCCATGACGGGGGGTCGGGGCACGCGGCGCCCGGCCACTCCCCCGCCGGGCACGCCGGGCAGGCCGCCATCGGGCATATGACCGGCCATCTGTCGGTGAGCGGTTCGGTGGCGCGTTCGGCCACCCCGATCTACGACGCGCTGTACTCCGAGTACCTGCGGTCCTTCCGGACGCTGCCGTTCGACCGGAGCGGTGAGGAGGACCTCGGGTTCCGGTCGTTCGGCACCGGCAGTGGCGGATACGCGGCGCAGCACGCCGGGTTCGGTGGCGGCGGCTGGCAGCAGGTCGGTCCCGTGCACCGGGGCGGGCACCACCATGTGCCGGCCGCGCTGCCGCCGGCTCCCCGGCGGGGGCTGTAAGCAGTACGGAACGCGTACGGCCGCGGGGCCGGGGTGGATCGTCCACCCCGGCCCCGCGGCCGTACCTGGCCGAGGGCCCTACTTCTTGCGGCCGCGCTTCTCGCGGACGCGGACCGAGATGTGGATCGGGGTGCCCTCGAAGCCGAACTCCTCACGCAGCCGGCGCTCCACGAAGCGGCGGTAGCCGTGCTCCAGGAAGCCGGAGGCGAAGAGGACGAAGCGCGGCGGCTTGGTGCCGGCCTGGGTGCCGAAGAGGATGCGGGGCTGCTTGCCGCCCCGGATCGGGTGGGGGTGGGCGGCGACCAGTTCGCCGAGGAAGGCGTTGAGCCGGCCGGTGGGGACGCGGGTCTCCCAGCCGGCAAGGGCCGCCTCGATGGCCGGGACCAGCTTCTCCATATGGCGGCCGGTGCGGGCGGAGACGTTCACCCGGGGCGCCCAGGAGACCTGCTGCATCTCGGTCTCGATCTCGCGCTCCAGGTAGTAGCGCCGCTCCTCGTCCAGCGAGTCCCACTTGTTGTAGGCGATGACCAGGGCGCGGCCCGCCTCCACGGCCATGGTGATGATCCGCTGGTCCTGGACGGAGATCGACTCCGAGGTGTCGATCAGGACGACCGCGACCTCGGCCTTCTCGACCGCCGCGGCGGTGCGCAGCGAGGCGTAGTAGTCGGCGCCCTCCTGGAGGTGGACGCGCTTGCGGATGCCGGCGGTGTCCACGAACTTCCAGGTGGTGCCCCCGAGCTCGATCAGCTCGTCCACCGGGTCGCGGGTGGTGCCGGCGGTGGCGTCGACCACCACGCGCTCCTCGCCGGCGACCTTGTTGAGCAGGGAGGACTTGCCGACGTTGGGGCGGCCGATGAGGGCGATCCGGCGGGGGCCGCCGACGGCGGTGCCGAAGGACTGCTCGGGCGCCTCGGGGAGGGCCTTGAGGACCTCGTCCAGCAGGTCGCCGGTGCCGCGGCCGTGCAGGGCGGAGACCGGGTGGGGCTCGCCGAGGCCGAGGGACCAGAGCATGGCGGCGTCGGCCTCGCCGGAGGGGCCGTCGACCTTGTTGGCGGCGAGGACGACGGGCTTGCCGGCCCGGCGCAGCAGCTTGACCACAGCCTCGTCGGTGTCGGTGGCGCCGACGGTGGCGTCCACCACGAAGACCACGGCGTCGGCGGCCTCGATGGCGAACTCGGCCTGGGCGGCGACGGAGGCGTCGATGCCCAAGACGTCCTGCTCCCAGCCGCCGGTGTCGACGACCTTGAAGCGGCGGCCGGCCCATTCGGCCTCGTAGGTGACGCGGTCGCGGGTGACGCCGGGGCGGTCCTCGACCACGGCCTCGCGGCGGCCGATGATCCGGTTCACCAGGGTCGACTTGCCGACATTGGGGCGGCCGACGACGGCGAGCCTGGGAAGCGGGCCGTGGCCGGCCTCCTCGATCGCGCCCTCGACCTCCTCGGCGTCGAAGCCCTCCTCGGTGGCGAGCTCCATGAACTCCGCGTACTCGGTGTCGCCGAGCGCTCCGTGGTCGTGCTGGTCGTTCATGAAGTCCGTTCCTCGTTCTTCGTCGTCTGCGGCGGGGCGGCGGATGTCCGGCCGCCTCGCGGTTCAAGTCTGGCTCAGCGCCCGGTGAGGCGCCTGGCGTTTTCCAGGTGGGCGGTCAGCCGCTCCTGGATGCGGACGGTGGCCTCGTCCAGCGCGGTGCGGGTGCGGCGCCCGCTGCCGTCGCCCGCCTGGAAGGCGTCCCCGAAGACGACGTCGACCCGGCTGCGCACCGGCGGCAGCACCCGGGTGATCCGGCTCCGCCGGTCGGTGGAGCCGAGGACCGCGACCGGCACGATCGGGGCGCCGGAGCGTACGGCGAAGTACGCCAGGCCGGCCCGCAGCGAGGCGAAGTCGCCGGTGCCGCGGGTGCCCTCGGGGAAGATGCCGAGGACGCCGCCGTCGCTCAGCACGTCCAGGGCGCTGGTGATGGCGGCCCGGTCGGCGGCGGTGCGGTCCACCTGGAGCTGGCCGATGCCGGTGAGGAAGGCGCCGAGCGGGCCGACGAACGCCTCCCGCTTGATCAGGAAGTGCACGGGCCGCGGCGCGGTGCCCATCAGCATCGGGCCGTCGAGGTTGTGCGCGTGGTTGACGGCGAGGATCACCGGGCCGGCGGCCGGGACGCGCCAGCCGCCGAGGACGCGCGGGCGCCACAGCCCGTACATCAGTCCGATGCCGATGCGGCGGCCAACGGCGGCGCCCTTGGCGGAGGGTCTCGCGATGGTCGAAGGACCGGGTGCGGTCATCCGGCGGCCCGCTTCTCCTCGACCAGGGTGACCACGCACTCGATGACCTGCTGGAGGGTGAGCTCGGTGGTGTCCACCTCGACGGCGTCGCCGGCCTTGGCGAGCGGGGAGGTCTTGCGGCTGGAGTCGGCCGCGTCCCGTTTGATCAGGGCCTCCCGGGTGGCCGCCACGTCGGAGCCCTTGACCTCGCCGGAGCGGCGGGCGGCGCGGGCCTCCGGGGAGGCGGTGAGGAAGATCTTGAGGTCGGCGTCGGGCAGCACGGTGGTGCCGATGTCCCGGCCCTCGACCACGATGCCGCCGGCGGCGGCCGCGGCGATGGAGCGCTGGAGCCCGGTGATCAGGGTGCGCACCTCGGGGACCGCGCTGACCGCGCTGACCTGGGAGGTGACCTCCTGGGTGCGGATCGGGCCGGCGGCGTCCAGCCCGTCCACGGTGATGGTGGGGTGGTTCGGGTCGGTGCCGGAGACGATCACCGGCTTGCCCGCGGCGGAGGCGACGGCGGCCGGGTCGTCGGTGTCCACACCGTTGGTCAGCATCCACCAGGTGATCGCCCGGTACTGGGCGCCGGTGTCCAGGTAGCTGAGCCCCAGCTTGGCGGCGACCGCCTTGGAGGTGCTCGACTTGCCCGTGCCGGAGGGGCCGTCGATGGCGACGATCACGGATTCCACGGTGTCGGACACCTTCCTGGTACGCGGGGAGCGGGGCGGGCCGGTTGCCGGGGACCCCGCACAAGGTTACCGACTGCCGGGGCCTCGCCTCACACCCGTTCGGCCCAGCCCGCTCCCCTCCCGCCCGGGCCGGTCACAACCGCAGCGACCAGCCCCGTTCGCGCAGGGTCTCCACCAGGGCGGGGACGGAGGTGGGCACCACCATCAGCTGGACCAGGCCGGACTGCCGCCCGGTGGCGTGCTCGATGCGGACGTCCTCGATGTTGACCCCGGCCCGGCCGGCGTCGGCGAAGATCCGGGCCAGCTCGCCGGGCTCGTCGCTGATCATCACGGTGACCGTCTCGTAGACGGTGGGGCCGCCGCCGTGCTTGCCGGGCACCCGGGCCCGGCCGGTCTTGCCGCGCCGCAGCACGTCCTCCACGCCGAGGGCACCGCCGCGCCGCTTGTCCTCGTCGGCGGACTGCAGGGCGCGCAGCGCGCGGACGGTGTCGTCCAGGTCGGTGGCGATCCCGGCGAGGACGTCGGCGACCGGGCCGGGGTTGGCGGCGATGATCTCCACCCACATCCGGGGCTCGGAGCCGGCGATCCGGGTGACGTCCCGGATGCCCTGGCCGCAGAGCCGCACCGCGGTCTCGTCGGCGTCGGCGAGCCGGGCGGCGACCATCGAGGAGACCAGGTGCGGGGTGTGCGAGACCAGGGCGACGGCCCGGTCGTGGGAGTCGGCGTCCATGACGACCGGGACGGCGCCGCAGAGCGCGACCAGCTCCAGGGCGAGGTTGAGCACCTCGGTGTCGGTGTCCGCGGTGGGGGTGAGCACCCAGGGGCGGCCCTCGAAGAGGTCGGCGGTGGCGGCGAGCGGGCCGGAGCGCTCCTTGCCGGACATCGGGTGGGTGCCGATGTACGCGGTGAGGTCCAGGCCCAGCCCGGCCAGCTCCCGCTGGGGCCCGCCCTTGACGCTGGCCACGTCCAGGTAGCCGCGGGCCAGGCCGCCGCGCATGGCCTCGGCGAGGGCGGTGGCGACGTAGGCGGGCGGTACGGCGATGATCGCCAGGTCCACGGGCCCGTCCGGGGCGCCCTCGGTCCCGGCGCCGCGGGCGGCCGCGGTGCGGGCGCTGTCGGGGTCGTGGTCGACCAGGTGGACGGCGATGCCGCGGGCGGTGAGCGCGAGGGCCGCGGAGGTGCCGATGAGCCCGGTTCCGATGACGACGGCGGTTCTCACTGGGCGATGTCCTTCCGGAGGGCGGCGGCGGCGCCGAGGTAGACGTGCGCGACGGCGGACTTGGCCAGGTCGGTCTCGATGTGCGCGAGGATGCGGACCACCCGGGGCATGGCGCCGGCGATGTCGAGTTCCTGGGCGCAGATCAGCGGGACGTCGGTGATGCCGAGGCCGCGCGCGGCGACGGCCGGGAAGTCGCTGTGCAGGTCGGGGGTGGCGGTGAACCAGACGCTGATCAGGTCCTCGGCGGTCAGGCCGTTGCGGTCCAGTACGGCGGTGAGCAGCTCGCCGACCCGCTCGCGCAGGTGCGCCGCCTCGTCCCGCTCCAGCTGGACGGCCCCGCGGACCGCTCGTACCGCCACCTCGTGCTCCTCGGATGTCTCGTGCGCCCGGCCGGCCTGTGTCGCGGCCCCGGCGTCGGCGTTCAGCCTAGTCAGCCGGGGGCGGCGGGGCGCAGCCCGTTCGGCGGTACTAGGTCAGGTCGGTGCGGGCGAGGGCGCTTCCCAGCCGCGGCTCAGCGGCGCGGGGCGAGTCCCAGCGGCTGCCCCTCGGCGTCCCGGCGCAGCTCCTGGACGGCCACCACGGCGTCCGGGGCGATCTCCCCGTACACATGCGGGAAGCTCCGTCCGTCGGCCTCCTCCCAGCGGAGCTCGGCGGTCAGCCGGCTCTCGTCCAGCGTGAGCAGCAGCAGGGTGCCGGGCACCTCCCGGTAGAGGGCGGCGGCCACCTCCTGGGCGATGGCCTCGTCGCCCGAGCAGTGCACGAAGCCCTCGGTGGAGAGGGAGGCGGGACGGTAGGCGGAGCCGGGCGCGGGCGGCCACTCGGCCTCCGGTACGAGGTGGAAGATCATCCGCCCAGTGTCCCGGAGCCGGGGAGGTGGCGGCTAGGGTCGGGGCCCATGACGTACGGGGACGGGGACTGCGGGCTGACCGGGGAGCGGCTGGTGCGGGAGCACACGGTCTACTCCTGTGTGATGGGCTCGCGGGCCTTCGGGCTGGCGACCGAGGGCAGCGACACCGACCGGCGCGGGGTGTTCCTGGCGCCGACCGCGCTCCAGTGGCGGTTCACCAAGCCGCCGACGCATGTGGAGGGGCCCGCGGAGGAGCAGTTCAGCTGGGAGCTGGAACGGTTCTGCGAGCTGGCGCTGCGGGCCAATCCGAACATCCTGGAGTGCCTGCACTCGCCGCTGGTGGAGTACGCGGACGCCACCGGCCGCGAACTGCTGGCGCTGCGCGGGGCGTTCCTGTCCCGGCGGGCGCACACCACCTTCGTGCGGTACGCGGTGGCGCAGCGCCGCAAGCTGGAGGCGGACGTCCGGCAGTACGGGGAGCCCCGCTGGAAGCACGCGATGCATCTGCTGCGGCTGCTGGGCAGTTGCCGGGACCTGCTGCGCACCGGTGAGCTGGTGATCGACGCGGGCGCCGGCCGGGACCGGCTGCTGGCGGTGAAGCGGGGCGAGGTGGCCTGGGACGAGGTGGAGCGGTGGATGGCCCGGCTGGCCGAGGAGGCGGACCGGGCCGCCGAGGGCTCCCCGCTGCCGGCCGAGCCGGACACCGGGGCGGTGGAGGACTTCCTCTACCGCGTCCGCCGGGCCTCGGCGCTGGCGGCGGACGGGGGGCGCGTAGAGCGAGTGGCGGGGGCCGGGCACACGGCGGCCGTACGACCGGGGGCCTGACCCCGCACCGCTCCCCGCACCCCCGCTCAGTCCTGCCCGTCCTCCTCCCCCGCCGACTGGACCCGCCCCGGTCCTTCCACCCGCACCCGGACGACGAAGTCGTGCAGGGCGTCGAAGGCGGTGGGCGCGCCGGGCAGGGCGGTGGCGGTCTCGGCCTCGTCCAGCACGGTGTGCAGGGCCTCGATGTCGGCGTGGACCCGCTCGCGGTCCACCCCGTCGGCGGGGCCGTGCTCGGCGTCGGCCTTGGCGGCGATCAGCTCGGCCAGGTAGTCCGGGGCGGGCACCGCGCCGAGCAGGGTGGGCAGATGGGCGACCACCTCGCCGGTGCGCATCAGATGGATGCCGGTGAGCAGCGCCCGGAAGGTGTAGAGCAGCGGCTTGAGCTCGCCGCTCTTCTCGAACAGCCGCCACTGGGTGCCTGCGAACCCCCGGTAGTGGTGGGCGTGGTGGGAGGTGAGCACCCCGGGGGCGAGGGCGCACAGCTCGGCGTGGGCGTCGGTGGTGTGGGCGACCAGCGGGGAGAGCAGCTGCTCCAGGACGTAGCCGTTGCGGCCGAGCATCAGCCGGACGAACTTGCGCAGGTCGTGGCTGACCAGGTCCATCTCCACGCCGTCCCGGTCCCACATCCGCGACCTGGTCTCCTCGGGCTCGCGCAGCCCGGTGAGCGCCTCCACCGGCAGCAGGTGCGCCCCGCGCAGGTCCACGTCCGAGTCGCGGGACGGGAAGCCGTACAGATGCGCGCCGGAGACGGTGGCGAACAGCAGCGGATCCGGCTGCTCGGCGACGACGGAGGCCAGGTCGGGGAGGTCCACGAGTGCGGTCATGCGATCAAGAATCCCAGAGCGCGCCGAGGGTGAGGAGCTCACTGCGGTACTCGATCCGTTCGGCCCACTCCTTGGGCCAGGCGGCGGCGCCCAGATGGGCTCCGGCGAAGGCGCCGGTGAGGCAGGCGATGGAGTCGGAGTCGCCGGAGGTGCAGGCGGCCCGGCGGATGGCGGTGACCGGTTCGTCGGGGAAGAGCAGGAAGCAGAGCAGCCCGGTGGCCAGGGCCTCCTCGGCGATCCAGCCCTCACCGGTGAGCAGGCACGGGTCGGCCTCGGGGTTGGCGGTGCGGACGGCCGTGGCCAGGTTCTCCAGGACGGCCAGGCACTCGTCCCAGCCGCGCTGGATGAAGTGCTGGGGGGTGGGGTCCTGGCTGCGGGTCCACAGGTCGCCGAGCCAGGCCTCGTGGTAGCAGGAGCGGTTCTCGTACGCGTAGGAGCGCAGCAGCCCGACCAGGCCGAGCGGTTCGGCGCCCTGGGCCAGCAGGTAGACGGCGCGGGCGGTGAGGTCGGAGGCGGCGAGCGCGGTGGGGTGGCCGTGGGTGAGGGCGGACTGGAGCTGGGCGGCGCCGGCCCGCTGGGTCTCGCTCAGTCCGGGGACCAGGCCGACCGGGGCGACCCGCATGTTGGCGCCGCAGCCCTTGGAGTGGATGCGGCCGGCCTGCTGCCAGGGCAGGTCGCCGGCCAGGGCGTGGCAGGCCTGCATACAGGTCTGGCCGGGGGCGCGGTTGTTCTCGGGCGAGCGGTACCACGCGACGTACTCCTCGCGCAGCGGCGAGGTGAACCGCAGCGGGGCGAGCGGGCCGCGGGCCTGGGCGGTGCGCAGCGCGCGGGCCACGGCCAGGGTCATCTGGGTGTCGTCGGTGACGACGGCCGGGGTGGGCAGCGCCATCTCCCGCCACGGCCCGACCTTGCGGAAGATCATCGGCAGGTCGCTGAACTCGGTCGGGAAGCCGAGGGCGTCGCCGAGCGCCAGCCCGGTGAGCGCCCCGGTGGCGGCCTGCTTGACGGTGGTACGCGGCCGGGCTGCCCCGGTGTGCTCGGTGGTCATGTGCTGTCCCCGTTCATTCGTCGTCCCCGTTCTCGGTGCTCAGGGCCGCAGCAGCGGCGGGTGGAGGGCGGTGGCGCCGCCCGCGCGGTAAAGGGCGGCCGGTTTGCCCCGGCCGCCGGTGAGCTTGGGCGGTCCGTCCACGGCCTGGACGAAGCCGGGCGTGGAGAGGACCTTGCGGCGGAAGTTGGGCCGGTCCAGCTCGACGCCCCAGACCGCCTCGTACACCCCGCGCAGCTCGCCGAGGGTGAAGACGGGCGGGCAGAAGGCGGTGGCCAGGCAGGTGTACTCCAGCTTGGCGCCGATCCGCCGGTGGGCATCGGCCAGGATGGCGTCGTGGTCGAAGGCGAGCGGGCCCTGCGTCCCGTACGGGAGCCACCGGGCGTCCGCCGCGTCGCCGCCGCCGCGCGGTTCGGGCAGCCCGGGACCGAGGGCGGTGTAGGCGACGGAGACCACGCGCATCCTGGGGTCGCGGTCGGGTTCGCTGTAGGTGGCGAGCTGTTCCAGGTGCAGGTGGGCGGCGGTGGCCTCGGACAGCCCGGTCTCCTCGGCGAGCTCCCGGCGGGCGGCGCCGCCGGCCGACTCCCGGGGCCGGACGAAGCCCCCGGGCAGCGCCCAGTCGCCCTGGTACGGGGTCTGGCCGCGCCGTATCAGCAGTACGTGCAGCCGGTCGGCGCGCAGGGTGAAGACCGCCAGGTCCACGGTGACCGCGAACGGCGGGAAGGCGCGCGGGTCGTAGTCGGGCGGGTGGCTGCCCTGCTGATCCGGGGCGGTCATCAGCGGCGCTCCGGGAGGGGGTCGGCGAGGCCGGAGCCCTCCGCGAGCAGGGCGTCCACCGCGGCGGCGGCGGTGGCGAGCCGGTGCTCGTGCGGGCCGGTCACCTCGACGGTACGCCGTCCGGTACGGGCCAGTTCGGCGCGGAACCGCCGGGTCATCCAGGGCCGCAGGTGCTCGCCGTCGCGCAGCCCGTCGTCCTCGAAGGGCACCCCGGTGTGGTCGGTGAGGATCCACAGGTGCTGGGTGCGCGGTTCGGGCTCGGCCGGGTAGGCCCCGCCCAGGTACCGCTCGTGCCAGATGGTGGTGGCGAAGGCGTCGGTGTCGCAGAAGAGCACCGGCGAGCCGGCCCGGGCGGCGGCCTGTTCGCGGGCCGCCTGCTCCCGGGCGATGACCGGGAACTCGGCGGAGGCGAAGGCCACCTCGGACCAGTCGGCGCCCGGGCGGGCGGCCCGCACCTCGGCGAGCTTGCGCTCGCTGTACTCGCGCCCGTACTCGGCCACGTACCCGGTGTCCGCCCACACCCCGCCGCGGGCCCGGTAGTGATCAGCCAGGGCCCGGGCCAGGGTGGTGGTGCCGGTGGACTCGGCGCCCAGGACGACCACCCGGCGGGTGAGCGCGGCCCGGACCGGGGCCGAGAGGAAGGCCCAGTTGCCGACCGGGTCCTTGCGGACGGCGGTGCCGGAGACCGGGTACGCGGTGCGGTCCGGGTCCACCGGGACGTGCGCCGCGCCGAACCGGCGGGCCAGCTCGTCCCCGTACGCCTCCGAGCTGAACACCGCGTCCACCGGCTCCGGGACGGCCCCGGTGAAGACGGCCATATGGGCGTCCCAGACGGCCGGGTCGAGCAGGTCCACCGGATGGTCGTCCACCGCCCCGACCACCCGGACGCCGGGGTGTGCCTCGCGCATCCAGGCGACCCGGTCGGCCAGCGGGACGCTCTCCACGGAGGCGGCGCAGACCAGCACGGTAAGCCGCTCGCAGCGCTCGGCGGCGGTGCGCACCAGATGGTGGTGGCCGGCGTGCGGCGGATAGAACTTGCCGAGCACCAGCCCGTGGCCGTGGCGGCTCATACGACCGCCTCCACCGCGGCGCGCCGCTGGGGGGCCGTCAGATCGCGGCGCCAGTTGAGCAGTCCGGCCACGCACAGCGCCAGGAACCCGGCGTACAGCAGCGAGGTCAGATACAGCCCCTTGTGCGCGTAGAGCGGGATGTAGACCAGGTCGGCGGCGATCCACAGCCACCAGGACTCCAGCCGCTTGCGGCACTGCCCGTAGGTGGCCATCAGGGACAGCCCGGTGGTCAGCGCGTCCCAGAACGGGACGGTGGAGTCGGTGGCGTGGTCCAGCAGCAGAGCGAGTCCGGCGGTCCCCACCGCCCCCGCCGCGAGCAGCCACAGCCACTCGGTGCGGGTGGTGCGCCGCACCGGCAGGGTGTCGGAGCCCGGGCCACCCCCGTGGGTCCAGGTCCACCAGCCGTACGCGGCGAGGGCGATGAAGACGATCTGGAGGCCGGCGTCGGCGTACAGCCCGGCCTGGGTGAACAGCAGGATGAAGAACAGGTTGTTGGCGATGCCGATGGGCCAGTTGGCGATGTGCTGCCGGGCGACGAGCCAGACGCAGAGGGCGCCGCTGCCGAAGCCGAGCACCTCGGTGAGGCTGACCGGGGTGTCCAGCAGGGTGAACAGCGGGCGCTGTACGGGTTCGAGCATGTCCGCGAGGCTCACGCCGACCTCCTTAAGAGTCACCCTGACTATAAATGCCTCCGGGCGGCCGCCACAACCCTCTTACCGCCCCCGCACACGCCGGGAGCCCGCGACCGGGGTGCGGTCGCGGGCTCCCGAAGGCTTCGAGAAGAGGGCCGGTCCTAGAGACCGACCTCCTTCATCAGCATCCCGACCTCGGTGTTGGTCATCCGGCGCAGCCAGCCGGACTTCTGGTCGCCGAGCTGGATCGGGCCGAACGCGGTCCGCACCAGCTTCTCCACCGGGAAGCCGGCCTCGGCCAGCATCCGGCGCACGATGTGCTTGCGGCCCTCGTGCAGCTCCACCTCGACCAGGTAGTTCTTGCCGGTCTGCTCGACCACCCGGAAGTGGTCGGCGCGGGCGTAGCCGTCCTCCAGCTGGATGCCGTCCTTGAGCATGCGGCCGACCTCGCGGGGCAGCGGGCCGGTGATGGCGGCCAGATAGGTCTTCTTCACGCCGTACTTGGGGTGGGTGAGGCGGTGGGCCAGCTCGCCGTGGTTGGTGAGCAGGATGATGCCCTCGGTCTCGGTGTCCAGCCGGCCGACGTGGAAGAGCCGGGTCTCCCGGTTGGTGACGTAGTCGCCCAGGCACTGGCGGCCGTCCGGGTCCTCCATGGTGGAGACCACCCCGGCCGGCTTGTTCAGCGCGAAGAACAGGTACGACTGGGTCGCCACGGTCAGCCCGTCGACCTTGATCTCGTCGTGCTCCGGGTCGACCCGGGTGCCCTGCTCCATCACGATCTCGCCGTTGACCTCGACCCGGCCCGCGTCGATCAGCTCCTCACAGGCCCGCCGGGAGCCCATACCGGCCCGGGCCAGCACCTTCTGCAGGCGCTCGCCCTCCTGCTCGCCGAAGGTCTTGGGCGTCTTGACCTCCGGCTTGCCGGCGTACCGCTCGCGGTTGCGCTCCTCGGCGCGGGCGTCGTACTCGCGGGAACGGCCCGGGGCGGTACGGGAGCCCCGGCCCCGCTGCGGGGTGGTCGGCTGCTTGGGGCCGCCCTTGGCGCCGCCGCGGGCCGCCGCGCCGCGCCCCTTCTTCGGGCCCGGGCCGCCGGCGTCCTGGGTGCCGCCCACGTCGTAGCGGCGCTCCTCGGGGCGCGGCTTGCGGGGCCTGCCGGCTCCGGCTCCGCCCTGCTGCCGGTCGTCCCGGCCGTTGCCGGCGCCGCGGAAGTTGCCGCGGCCGGTGTTCCCGCTGCCGCCGCGTCCGCTGTTCGCACCGCGTCCGGTGTTGCCGCCGCTGTTCCTGCCGCTGCCGCTGCTTCGCATCAAAAGTCCGTCGTCTTGTCGTCGTCATCGGTGTCCGGGGCGTCCGGATCGAACGACGGGACCCCTTCCTGGGTCTCGGCCTCGATCGCCTCCGCCTCGGGCAGGAAGGGCGCGAGCTCCGGGAGCTCGTCCAGGCCGCGCAGGCCCATCCGCTCCAGGAAGTAGTTCGTCGTCCTGTACAGGATCGCACCTGTGACGGGTTCCGTGCCCGCCTCCTCCACCAGGCTCCGCTGGAGCAGGGTGCGCATCACCCCGTCGCAGTTCACCCCGCGCACCGCCGAGACCCGGGAGCGGCTGACCGGCTGGCGGTAGGCGACCACGGCCAGGGTCTCCAGCGCGGCCTGGGTCAGCCGGGCCTGCTGGCCGTCCAGGACGAAGTTCTCCACGGCCGGGGCGTAGGCGGGGCGGGTGTAGTACCGCCAGCCGCCGGCGACCAGCCGCAGCTCGAAGCCGCGCCGCTGGACCTCGTACTCGTCGGCCAGTTCGCGCAGCGCCTCCGCCACCTCGCGCGGGGTCCGGCCGAGCACCTTGGCCAGCTGCTCCTCGGTGGCCGGCTCGTCCACCACCATCAGCACGGCCTCCAGCGCGGGCCGCAGCTCCAGCCCCGCGGCCGCCGATGCGCCGCCGTCCGTCTCCCTCACTCCGCCTCTCCCTGCTCTCCCTGCTCTCCCCCGGCCTGGTCGAACTCGTCGGTGACCGTCGGAGCCCCGTCCGCCGACCCGGTCCAGCGCACGGTCAGCTCGCCCAGCGCCTCGTCCTGGTCCAGGGCGACCGCCCGGTCCCGGTACAGCTCAAGCAGCGCCAGGAAGCGGGCGACCACGGTGAGGGTGTCCGGGGCGTCGGCGGCCAGCTCGCGGAAGCGCAGCTCGCCGTGGGCGCGCAGCCGGGCCACCAGCACCTCGGCCTGCTCCCGGACACTGACCAGCGGGGCGTGGATGTGGTCCACGTACACCTGGGGCCTGGCCTTGGGCTGCATCGCCTTCACGGCCAGCCGGGCGAACCCCTCCGCCCCGATGCTGATCACCACCTCCGGCAGCAGCTCGGCGTGGTGCGGTTCCAGTCCGACGGTACGCGGATAGCGCCGGCCCTCGGTGTCCATCCGCCCGTCGAGGATCGCCGCGACCTGCTTGTAGGCCCGGTACTGGAGCAGCCGCGCGAAGAGCAGGTCGCGCGCCTCCAGCAGGGCGAGGTCGGCCTCGTCCTCCACCTCGGCGGCGGGCAGCAGCCGGGCCGCCTTGAGGTCCAGCAGGGTCGCGGCGACCACCAGGAACTCGGTGGTCTGGTCGAGGTCCCCGTCCGGCCCCATGGCCCGGATGTACGCCATGAACTCGTCGGTGACCTTGGACAGCGCCACCTCGGTGACGTCCAGCTTGTGCTTGGCGATCAGCTGGAGCAGCAGGTCGAACGGCCCCTCGAAGTTCGCCAGCCGCACGGTGAACCGGCCGGTCGCGGACGGCTCGGGGGCGGCGCCCGGGTCCTGGGCGGCCTCCGGTACGGGCTCGGGGGCCGCCTCGGGTACGGGATCGGGCTCCAGGCCGTGTACGGGCTCGGGGTGGCCGTCTGTCGTGGGCGCGTCCGGCGCCGTCGCGGCCGTCGCCGGCCCCGGGCGGGCGCCCTCCTCGTCCCGTACCGCGTCCGGGGCGGGCGTCGCCGGGCCCGGGCCGCGGCCGAGGGGGCGGCGGGAGGCGGGGCGGGGGTGGTGCGGGGGCGGCATCGTGGTCCAGGCGGGGGGGAAACGGTACGGCGGGCCCGCGCAGGGTACCGTCAGCGCCCGCGCAGCCGCCGTACCAGGATGCTCGCGTCGCCCCGGGACTCCAGGTCGGCCAGCACCACGGCGACCGCCTCGCGCACGATGCGGCCGCGGTCCACGGCGAGGCCGTGCTCGCCGCGGAGCACCAGCCGGGCGTGCTCCAGGTCCATCAGCTCCTCGGCGGAGACATAGACCGTGATCTTCTCGTCGTGCCGCTCCCGGCCGCTGGGCCGGCGCCCGGCGGCGCGGCCTCGGCGGCGCGCCTGGGCCCCGCCGTCCTTGCCGTCCCCGCCGGAGCCGCCCGACGCGGAGTCGGCCGCCGCGGCGGGGCGCCCACGCGGCTCGGCCGGCTCGGCGGCCGTGTGCTCGCCGTCCTGCGACCGCTCCCGGGCCTCCCGGGTCCCCCGGCCGTCCCTGGCCTCGCCGGCCTCCCGGCCTTCCGCGGCCGGTACGGCCGCGGGGTCGCTCTCGGCCGCGGGCGCGGGCACCCGGGGCTCGCCGCCGGGCTGGCGGCGCGGGGTGGGCGACTGCAGCGCCGTCCCCCCGGTCGTGCGGAACAACTCGTCGGCACCGGGCAGACTCACTCGGCGTGACACCGGGCGAGCACCTCCCTGGCGAGCTGGCGGTAGGCGGCCGCACCGACCGAGTTGGAGGCGTAGGTGGTGATGGGCTCGCCCGCGACCGTGGTCTCCGGGAAGCGCACGGTACGGCCGATCACGGTGTGGTAGACGTGGTCGTCGAAGGCCTCCACCACCCGGGCCAGCACCTCGCGGCTGTGCACGGTGCGCGAGTCGTACATGGTGGCGAGGATGCCGTCGAGCTCCAGCTCCGGGTTGAGCCGCTCCTGCACCTTCTCGATGGTCTCGGTGAGCAGGGCGACCCCGCGCAGCGCGAAGAACTCGCACTCCAGCGGCACTATCACCTTGTGCGCGGCGGTCAGCGCGTTGACGGTCAGCAGACCGAGCGAGGGCTGACAGTCGATCACGATGTAGTCGTAGTCGTTGAGCAGCGGCTTCAGGGCGCGCTGCAGGGTCGACTCCCGGGCGACCTCGCTGACCAGCTGGACCTCGGCCGCCGACAGGTCGATGTTGCTGGGCAGCAGGTCCATGTTGGGCACGGCGGTCTTCAGCAGGACCTCGTCCGCCGACATGCCCCGCTCCATGAGCAGGTTGTAGACGGTGAGGTCGAGCTCCATCGGGTTGACCCCGAGGCCGACCGAGAGGGCGCCCTGCGGGTCGAAGTCGACCAGCAGCACCCGGCGGCCGTACTCGGCGAGCGCGGCGCCGAGGTTGATGGTCGACGTGGTCTTGCCGACGCCGCCCTTCTGGTTGCACATCGCGATGATCTTCGCGGGGCCGTGCTCGGTCAGCGGGCCCGGGATCGGGAAGTACGGCAGCGGGCGCCCGGTGGGGCCGATGCGCTCGCGGCGCTGGCGGGCCGCGTCGGGCGCGAGGGTGGCCGCGTACTCCGGATCGGGCTCGTACTCGGCGTCGGGGTCGTAGAAGTGACCCTCGGGGGCTTCCTCGTAGGCGGCGAAATGGGTGGACTCTCGGCCACTCTCGTTGCCGGCCGTGGCGTTCACGTGTTGGCCGTCCGTCATCTTCGTCGTGTGGGCTGTCGTCATGTGCTGGTGCGGCACGTACGTTCCCGTTGCCCCGCCTCCGAGAGTAAATGTCGACTCATTCACAAGTCGTCTTACCTCCTTGGACGGAACCAGGAAACTTATCGATAGGTCAGCGTGGCACTATGCCGACGGTTGGCGACTCTATGGCGTGTCACCGCTCCGCAGCAACACAATCGGCGGGACGCGGGCGGATGTGTCGGCGGTGCGACGGCTTCCTGTCAAGGGTGTGAGGCCGCTCATCCGCATGGTTTCCGGCGGGCGCGAAACGGCTGAAGTACGACGTTCAACGCGACTTGACCACCCGTCAGACGGTGTACGGGCCGGTCGCGGACCCGGTGGACCGGCCGTCCGGCCGGGAAACACGCACGCGTCCGGCCGGACCCTGGCGAGCAAGGTCCGGCCGGACGCGTGACGTTGGCGGACGGCCGTTGACGGCCGCCGGGAGGTTCGGCCGGGATCAGCCGATGAGCGAGCCGAGTTCGACGTGCTCCAGGTTGTGGGCCTCGGCGACCTCGCGGTAGACGACCTTGCCGTCATGGGTGTTGAGGCCCTTGGCGAGCGCGGGGTCGCGGCGCAGCGCCTCGACCCAGCCGTTGTCGGCCAGCGACACGATGTAGGGGAGCGTGGCGTTGGTCAGCGCGTAGGTGGAGGTGTTCGGCACCGCGCCCGGCATGTTGGCCACGCAGTAGAAGACCGAGTTGTGGACCGGGAAGGTCGGCTCGGCGTGGGTGGTGGGACGGGAGTCCTCGAAGCAGCCGCCCTGGTCGATGGCGATGTCGACAAGGACACTTCCGGGCTTCATCCGGGCGACCAGCTCGTTGGTGACCAGCTTCGGGGCCTTGGCACCCGGGATGAGGACGGCGCCGACCACCAGGTCGGCCTCGACGACGGCCTTCTCCAGCTCGAAGGTGTTGGAGACGATGGTCTTGATCTTCGTGCCGAAGATCCGGTCGGCCTCGCGGAGCTTGTTGATGTCCCTGTCGAGCAGGGTCACGTGGAAGCCCAGGCCGATGGCGATCTGCGCGGCGTTCCAGCCGGAGACGCCGCCGCCGATGACCACGGCCTCGCCGGCGTGGGTGCCGGGGACGCCGCCGGGGAGCACGCCGCGGCCGCCGGCCGAGCGCATCAGGTGGTAGGCGCCGACCTGCGGGGCGAGCCGGCCCGCGACCTCGGACATCGGGGCGAGCAGCGGCAGGGCGCGGTTGGCGGTCTCCACCGTCTCGTAGGCGATGGCGGTGGTGCCGGAGGCCAGCAGCGCGTCCGTGCACTCGCGGGAGGCGGCGAGGTGCAGGTAGGTGAAGAGGGTCTGGTCCTTGCGGAGGCGGTGGTACTCCTCCGCGATCGGCTCCTTGACCTTGAGCAGCAGGTCGGCGGTGGCCCAGACCTCGTCCGCGGTGGGGAGGATCCGCGCGCCGGCCGCGACGAACTCGGCGTCCGTGATCGAGGAGCCGACGCCGGCGTTCTGCTCGATGAGGACCTGGTGGCCGTGGCGCACCAGCTCGTGCACGCCGGCGGGGGTGATGGCCACCCGGAACTCGTTGTTCTTGACCTCGCGGGGGATGCCGACCTTCACGTCGATCACGGTCCTTGGCTTGGGGGGTACGGGGGGCAAGGCAATACATACCCGGATGCACTGGACGCACCGGGAGAGACCGCACTCATTTGCGGCCCACCCAGTCTATTGAAGGGTCTTCGGTTGTCTAGCCTTGCGAATGCCTAATCTTTCGCCGAGGCACTGCGGATTTCGTAGGCGGAGGAGGGGGTTCCTCCCTGACGATCCTCCGTTTCCAGCAGACGATCAGCCGCCGCGCGGTGCAACCGGGCCGCCGCCGGGTCGCCGAGCCGGTCCAGGGTGTCGGCCAGCCGCAGCTGGAGCGCGGCCAGCAGCCGCACGTCCTTGGCGGTGCGGGCGCACTCCACCGCCTCCTCGCAGGTGCGCAGCGACTCCTCGGGGCGCCCCGCGTACTCCTGGACCCGGGCCGCCTCGCTCAACGCCCGCGCGTGGCCGGAGACATCGCCCAGGCGCCGGTACCCGGCCGCGGCGGCCCGCCAGTTCCGCAGCGCCTCCCCGTAGCGGCCCTCGTAGGTGTACACGGCGCCCAGCCGCCCGTACAGCCTCGCCTGGTCCGCCCGCTCGTCGCGGGCCAGCCGCTGGGCCAGCGCCCTGCCGTACCAGTCGGCGGCCCGCGGCCAGTCCCCCAGCTCCTGGTGGGCGCCGCCTACGGATTCCATCGCCCGGCCGACCGCGTACGGGTCGTTCGCCTGCCGTCCGGCGTCCAGCGCGGCCCGGTAGCGGGCCAGCGCCTCCCGGGTGCGGCCGGTGCGGGCGTCCAGATCGCCCAGGTTCAGCAGGGCGGCGGCCCGCTCCCGGGGCAGCCCGCGCCGCTCGGCCACGCCCAGCACCAGCTGGTGCAGCCCGTACAGCTCGGGGGCGGCGGCCTCGGCCCCGCGGTGCGCGGCGAGCGCCCTGACCAGGGCGGCGACCAGCCGGCGGGCGAGGGTGTCCAGGTCTCCGTCGGCCACCGCGATCCGGGCGGAGGCCAGCAGCGCGGGCTGCCGGGTGGCGAGCCAGCGCCCGGCGGCCTCGGGCCCGTCGAAGCGCAGCGCCCGGGGCAGTCCGGCGAGCCGGCGGCGGGCCGGGGAGCCCTCGGGCTCGGTGACCGCGTGGCAGGACTGGAGCAGCCGTACGGTCCGCTCCAGCATCCGGGCCTGGGCGAGCTGGGTCTCGGCCGGGCGGTCCCGCTCCAGCTCCTCCCGCAGCAGCGGCAGCAGGCACCCCGGCACCTGGTACTGCCCCTCCTGCCCGTCTCCCCCGTCCCCTTCGGGCCGCCCCCGGTGCAGGAAGCCCGCCGTGGCGAGCCGCTCCAGAACACTCTCCGCGGCCGACACCGAGCAGCCGGCCAGCGCGGAGGCGGTGTGGCCGTCGGCCAGCGCGACCGGGGCGAGCGCCAGCAGCCGCAGGGTGCGCGCGGCCGGGCCGGGCAGGGCCTCGTAGGCGAGGGCGAAGGCGCGGGCCAGCGCCCGGTCGGCGGCGGGCCGCTCGGGGTCGTCGGGCAGCGCGCGCAGCCGCTTGGCCAGGTCGGCGACCGAGGACATGGGGTGGGCGGCCAGCCAGCCGCCGGCCAGCACCAGGGCGGCGGGCTGGCCGCCGCACAGCTCGGTCAGCGTCTCGGCGGCCTGCGGGTCCACGGTGATCCGCACCGACCCGGCGTACCCCTCCAGCAGCCCGATGGCGGACTTGGCGTCCAGCCCGCCCACCGTGCACGGCCGTACGTCCGGGATTCCGGTGAGCGGCCCCTTGGCCACCGCCACCACCAGGCAGGCGGGGTTGTCCGGGAGCAGCGCGTCCACCTGCTCCGCGTCGGCGGCGTCGTCCAGCAGCAGCAGGGCCCGCCGGTCGCCGAAGGCGCCGCGCAGCCGCTCGCTCAGCTCCTCGGCGCCGGCCCCCGCGGGCGCGGCGACGCCCACCGCCGTGAGCAGGTCCCGGGCGGTCCGCTCGACCGGCACCGGCTCGCCGCCGGGCTCGGTCAGCCGGGCCCGCAGCACCCCGTCCCGGTACCCCCGGGCCAGGTCGGCGACCAGCTCCTCGGCCAGCGCGGTCCGCCCGCTGCCGGGGCGCCCGGCGATCAGCAGCACCCGGGCCCGCGGCGAGGGCCGCCCCGCCAGGGTGTCCAGCCCCGCCCGGGCGATGTCGGCCCGCAGCTCCTTCAGCTCCCGCGCCCGCCCGTGGAAGGCGCGGCGCCCGGGCTGCGCACCGGGACGGACGGCTTCGCGCCCCGGCCCGTCCCCGTCGATGTCCACCGCCTGATCCGTCACGGGCCACGCTCCCGTCCGCTGCGCACACGCCGATCCCGCCGGCGGTTCCGCGGGCGGGTGATCTCCCGCACCGAGCGTAGTTCAGTGACAAGGGCCACTCCGGCCGAGCGGGGCCCCTACATCGCCCAATCGGATCAGCCGATCGTCATACCGGTCACCCGAGAGGAGCAGCGCCCGGCCGGAAGGGGGGTGCCCCCATCCCCCTACTTGTCGAAGGGGCGGGCCGGCCAGGGGGCGTCGCCCGGGCGCAGGGCGTCCAGGCCGCCGGCGGCGGCGCGCGCGGCGAGGACCGAGAGCACGCCGACCACCAGGCAGTTGTTGTGCAGGTCGCCGGCGAGGACCCGGCGGGCCAGCTCGTCCAGCGGGACCCGGGCCAGCTCCATGTCGGCCTCCTCCTCCGCGGCGGCGAACCTCTCGCCCTCCACGTCGGACAGCCCCCGGGCGAGGAAGATCCGCACGGCCTCGTCGCAGCCGCCCGGCGTGGTGTAGACGTCGGTGAGCACCCGCCAGTCGTCGGCCTTGATGTGCGCCTCCTCGTACAGCTCGCGCACCGCCGCGTTCAGCGGGTTCTCGCCGGGCACGTCCAGCAGCCCGGCCGGGATCTCCCACAGCTTGTGGCGCACCGGGTGGCGGTACTGGCGCAGCACCACCACCTGGTCGTCCTCACCGAGGGCGAGGACGGCGACCGAACCGGGGTGGACCTGGTAGTCCCGGGTGTGCACCGAGCCGTCCGGCATCACCACGTCCTCGGTGCGGACACTGGTCTTCGCTCCCCGGAACGGCGTGGAGGTCGCGGTGACCCGCCACTCCTCGGGAGTGTCCTTGATCGCGGTCATGGCTGACGCCCTCCTGGATGAACGGAAAAACGGTGGACCGGGGCGCGGTCCCGTGACGGGCCGCGTGCCCCGGTCCACCGTAACGCCAGTGGATCAACCTCCGGCCGGCGTGCCGCTCACTTCCCGGTCTTGCGCTCCACCGCCGCCTTGACCAGCCCGGCGAAGAGCGGGTGCGGGCGGGTCGGGCGGGAGCGCAGCTCCGGGTGGGCCTGGGTGGCGACCAGGTAGGGGTGGACCTCGCGCGGGTACTCCACGTACTCCACCAGCTTGTTGTCCGGGGAGGTGCCGGAGAACAGGATCCCGGCCTTCTTCTCCAGCTCCGCGCGGTAGGCGTTGTTCACCTCGTAGCGGTGGCGGTGGCGCTCCTCCACGTACGGCTGGTCGCCGTAGACCTCGCGGACGATGGAGCCCTCGGCCAGCTTCGCCGGGTACATGCCCAGCCGCATGGTGCCGCCGAGGTCCCCGGCGCCCTCCACATAGGCGAGCTGCTCCTCCATGGTGGAGATCACCGGGTGGGCGGTGGCCGCGTCGAACTCGGTGGAGTTGGCGTCGGCGATGCCGGCGAGGTTGCGCGCCGCCTCGACCACGATGCACTGCAGGCCCAGGCAGATGCCGAGCAGCGGCACCTTGTTCTCGCGGGCGTAGCGGATGGCGCCGACCTTGCCGTTGACGCCGCGCTCGCCGAAGCCGCCGGGGATCAGGATGGCGTCCACGTCGCCGAGCTGCTTCTCGGCGCCGGCCGGGGTCTTGCAGTCGTCGGAGGTGACCCACTTGACCTTGACTCGCGCCTTGTTGGCGAAGCCGCCGGCCCGCATGGCCTCGGTCACCGACAGATAGGCGTCCGGCAGGTCGATGTACTTGCCGACCAGGGCGACGGTGACCTCGTGGTCGGGGTTGTGCACCCGGTCCAGCAGGTCGTCCCAGACCGTCCAGTCCACGTCCCGGAACGGCAGGTCGAGCTTGCGCACGACATAGGCGTCCAGGCCCTCGGTGTGCAGCACCTTGGGGATGTCGTAGATCGACTTGGCGTCGATGGCCGCGACCACGGCCGCCTCGTCCACGTCGCACATCAGCGAGATCTTGCGCTTGATGGCGGTGGGCACGTCCCGGTCGGCGCGCAGCACGATCGCGTCCGGCTGGATGCCGATGTTGCGCAGCGCGGCCACCGAGTGCTGGGTGGGCTTGGTCTTCAGCTCGCCGGACGGGCCGATGTAGGGCAGCAGCGAGATGTGCACCACGAAGACGTTGTCCCGGCCGACCTCGTGGCGGACCTGGCGGACGGTCTCCAGGAACGGCAGCGACTCGATGTCGCCGACCGTGCCGCCGACCTCGGTGATCACCACGTCCACGTCGTCGGTGGCCATCCGGCGGATGCGGGACTTGATCTCGTTGGTGATGTGCGGGATGACCTGCACCGTGTCGCCCAGGTACTCGCCGCGCCGCTCCTTGGCGATGACCTGCGAGTAGACCTGGCCGGTGGTGACGTTGGCCGAGCCGTCCAGGTCGACGTCGAGGAACCGCTCGTAGTGGCCGATGTCCAGGTCGGTCTCGGCGCCGTCGTTGGTGACGAACACCTCGCCGTGCTGGAACGGGTTCATGGTGCCCGGGTCGACGTTGAGGTACGGGTCGAGCTTCTGCATCGTCACCCGCAGCCCGCGCGCCTTGAGCAGCGCGCCGAGGCTGGAGGCGGTGAGCCCCTTGCCGAGGGAGGAGGCGACGCCCCCGGTGACGAAGATGTGCTTGGTCGTCGTGGATTTCGACGGCATGGCCAAGAGGGGGCTCCCGTGGTCGCGGTGGGTCAGGTGCGTACCGGCGTCCGTCCGGCCCAGGAGTTCCGGGGGGTGGTGCCGTCGCTGCGGTTCGGGGGCCGCCGGGTGAGGTGCGGCGCCAACCGGTCCACGGGCTACCAGGGTATCAGCGCCCGGACGCCCCCGCTCCGGCCGCCGCGTCCAGGACGGCCGTCGACCACGGCTCCGCGGCCCTCCCGTCCCCCTCCCGAACACACCCGGCACACAGGCGGACACACCCGGCTGATGGGTTTCGCACAAGGTGTCGGAGGTCACTCGTCCGGCCGGACAGCGGATTCGGGACGATCACACAGAGGGCCGGGGCATCGTCGTATCCTGCTCGGACATCCGCCGCGAGCGACGACCCCCACCGGCACCATCCGCACACCCCGAAGCGGACTGCCACCACGCTCGTCGGCGACCTTGACCCCAACCCTGAAAGCGCCCCGCGGGGCGAACGTTGCCGTTCGACTGGAGATTGCACGTGGCCGGGCGCATCGAGGACTACGCACTCATCGGAGACATGCAGACCGCCGCCCTGGTCTGCCGGAACGGCACGGTCGACTGGCTGTGCCTGCCCCGCTTCGATTCGCACGCCGTCTTCGCAGGCCTCCTCGGGACCGAGGAGCACGGATTCTGGCGGATCGGCCCGGCGCACGCCGAGGGCGCCGAACCGCCGACCGCCGACCGCCGCCGCTATGCCGGCGACTCGCTGATCCTGGAGTCCGAATGGGACCAGCCGGGACGCGGCACCGTACGGGTCACCGACTTCATGCCGCCCCGTGACGGCGCCCCGCAGCTGGTGCGGATCGTGGAGGGCGTCAAGGGCCGGGTGAAGATGCGCTCCACGCTGCGGATGCGCTTCTCCTACGGCCGGATCGTGCCCTGGGTGCACAAGGTGGACGGCCGTACGGTCGCCGTCGCCGGACCCGACTCGGTCTGGCTGGACACCGAGGCCGAGACGCACGGCAAGGACCTCACCACCTACTCGGACTTCACCGTCTCGGCGGGCGAGCGGATCGCGTTCACCATCAGCTGGCAGCCCTCCCACCACAACCAGCCGCACCTGCCGGACCCGGAGGGCGCCCTGGAGGCGACCGCCGAGTTCTGGCGCGACTGGGTGGAGCAGTGCACCTACCGCGGCCCCTACCGGGAGGCGGTGATCCGCTCCCTGATCACCCTGAAGGCGCTGACCTACGCGCCCACCGGCGGGATCGTCGCCGCGCCGACCACCTCCCTGCCGGAGGAGATCGGCGGGGTACGGAACTGGGACTACCGCTACACCTGGCTGCGCGACGCCGCCATCACGCTCTCCTCCCTCCTGCGCACCGGCTACCGCGAGGAGGCCCGCGCCTGGCGCGAGTGGCTGCTGCGCGCGGTGGCCGGCGACCCGGAGAACCTCCAGATCATGTACGGCATCGCCGGCGAGCGGGAGCTCGGCGAGGCGGAGCTGGACTGGCTGCCGGGCTACGAGGGCTCCACCCCGGTACGGGTCGGCAACGGCGCCGCGGCCCAGCTCCAGCTGGACGTCTACGGCGAGGTCACCGAGGCCCTGCACCTGGCCCATATGACCGGGCTGGCCCGCAACGACTACGCCTCGGTGCTCCAGCTGAAGCTCATCCGGTACCTGGAGGACCACTGGATGGAGCCGGACGAGGGCATCTGGGAGGTGCGCGGCCCGCGCCGGCACTTCACCCACTCCAAGGTGATGGCCTGGGTGGCGGTGGACCGCACCATCAAGCTGATCGAGTCCGGTGACGCGGACGGCCCGCTGGAGCGCTGGCGCGAGCTGCGCGACGACATCCACCGGGACGTCTGCGAGAAGGGCTACGACCCGGAGCGCAACACCTTCACCCAGTCCTACGGCTCCCGGGAGCTGGACGCCTCGCTGCTGCTGATCCCGCAGATGGGCTTCCTGCCGCCGGACGACAAGCGGGTCATCGGCACCATCGAGGCGATCCAGCGGGAGCTGTCCACCGAGGACGGCTTCATCCTGCGCTACCCCACCGAGGGCGAGGACGCGGGCGTGGACGGCCTGGAGGGCGACGAGGGCGCGTTCCTGGCCTGCTCGTTCTGGCTGGCGGACGACCTGGCGATGATCGGCCGGGTCGACGAGGCCCGCAAGCTCTTCGAGAAGCTGCTCGGGCTCCGCAACGACCTGGGCCTGCTGGCCGAGGAGTGGGACAGCAGGCACCAGCGCCAGGTCGGCAATTTCCCGCAGGCCTTCAGCCATGTCCCGCTGATCGACACCGCCCTGCGGCTCACCGCCTCGGGCGCCTACGGCGGCTGACCGCCCGTACCGCCCCCAGGGGCGTGCCGCCCGCAGAGGGCCCCGGCCGCCAACCGCGCCGGGGCCCTCTCCCGTACCGGACCCCGCCTCGCCCCCGTACCCGGGCGACCGGCCCTCTCCTGCCCGAGGCGTTCGGCGTACCCCACCGGACCGGGCCCGACGGGTCGGCGGAAGAGCGGCCCGGCACCGGACACGGCGGCCATACCCCCCACCCGCCCGGGCCGGGTAGCGTCCGACCGTATGAGCACCATGGACGGACAGGGCGGCGGCATCACGGTACGGCGGGCGCTGGAGCTGCCGGGGCTGCGCGGTGGGCTGCCCGAGGTGGTCGCCGGGGCGGACCGGCTGCACCGCACGGTGCGCTGGGTGCACGCCGGCGAGGTGCCCAACATCGCCTCGCTGCTCAAGGGCGGCGAGCTGCTGCTGACCACCGGGCTCGGGCTGGGCACCCGGCCGGCCGAGCAGCGGGCGTTCGTCCGCCGGCTGGCGGACCGGGGGATCGCCGCGCTGGTGGTGGAGCTGGGGCCGCGCTTCTCCCGGCTGCCCTCGGTGATCGTGGAGACCGCGCGGGCGGCCGGGCTGCCGCTGGTGCAGCTGCACCGGGAGGTGGCCTTCGTCTCGGTCACCGAGGAGGTGCACACCGAGATCGTCAACGGCCACTACGCGATGCTGCGGCAGGCCGAGGACGTGCACCGCCGGTGCACCGAGGCGCTGCTCGGCGGCGGCGGGGTGCCGCAGGTGCTGCGCATCCTGGCCGACTTCGCCGCCAACCCGGTCTTCCTGGAGACCGTGGACGGCGGACTGCTGTACGCGGCCGGCACGGGCACCGGGACGTCGGCCGCCGACCCGCTCCAGGTCTGGGAGGGGCTGCGCGGTCAGCGGGCGGCCCGGGAGGCGGGGCCGCCGGCCGGGGCGGTGCTGGTGGACGTGCCGGGCGGCGGCGGTCCCGGGACCGGGGCGGTACGGGCCCGGCTGGTGCTGCTCGCGGTGTCGGGGGCGCTGTCCCCGGTGCACCGGATGGCGGCGGAGCGGACGGCCGGGATCCTGGCCGTGGTGCTGATGCAGGCGCGCCAGGAGGAGGAGCTCGCGGCCCGGGGCCGGGGCGACTTCCTGACCGATCTCGCCGAGGGCCGCGTCCCGGCCGAGGAGGCCCCGGCCCAGGCCCGGGTCCTGGGCTTCAAGCCCGGCGACGGCCCCCTCCTGCCGGTGGTGATGCGCTTGGTGGCCGAGGGCGCCCCGGCCGGCAACTGGTCAGTGCTGGCCCGCACGGTGCCGGAGGAGCTGGGCACCCTGGGGGTTCCGGTGCTGCTGGGCGTACGGCCGGTGGAGGGGCGGGTCCTGCTGCTGCTGGGGCTGCGCGCGGACACCGAACGGGCCGCGGTGGCCGACCGGGTGGCGGCGGCGCTGCGCGCGGGCGCGGCCCGGGCCGGGCTGGAGCGCCTGGGCGCGCCCGCCCCGGTGGTCGTGGTGGGCGCGGGCGGCGGCTGGGCGGCGGCCTCGGCGGGGCTGCGGCACGCCGCGGAGACCTCGGCGGCGGCCCAGGGGCTCCCGGAGCGGCCGTGGTTCGACGCCCGGCGGCTCGACATCGACCTGCTGCTGTGGCGGCTGCGCGACCACCCCGACCTGGCGGCCTTCGTGGACCGGGCGATCGGCCCGCTGCGCGACCACGACCGCACCTCCCGCCCGCCGCTGCTCCCCACCCTGGAGACCTATCTCGCGCACGCCGGCCGCAAGGCGGAGACCGCCCGCGAGCTGCACCTCAACCGCCAGACCCTCTACAACCGGCTGGCCCGGATCGGCGAACTGCTCGGCACCGACCTGGACGACCCGCAGACCGTCCTCGGCCTCTCCCTGGCCCTGCACGCCCGCCGCCACACCCCGTAGCGGTGTCCACGGCTCCTCAGGGGGCAGAAGGACCCCGCCGGCGGGAAGGCCGGCCATCGAGGCGGGAGGGGGTACGGGCCGTGTTCGAGGGTTTCGAGACCGAGCGGGTCACGGTCGACGGAGCGTCGATCCTGGTACGCCACGGCGGGGAAGGGCCGCCCGTGGTGCTGCTGCACGGCCACCCCCGGACCTCCGCGACCTGGCACCGGGTCGCCCCCCTGCTCGTCCGGGACGGCTTCACCGTGGTCTGCCCCGACCTGCGGGGGTACGGCCGGTCCACCGGCCCGGCGCCCACCCCCGACCACACCGCCCACTCCAAGCGGGCCGTCGCCGGTGACGTGGTCCAGGTGATGCGCGCCCTCGGGCACGACCGGTTCGCCCTCGCCGGGCACGACCGCGGAGGCGCCGTGGCGCTGCGTCTCGTGCTCGACCACCCCGACGCGGTGGAGCGGGTGGCGCTGCTCGACTGCCTGCCGATCAGCGAGCACCTGTCCCGCATCACGGCGACGTTCGCCACCCAGTGGTGGCACTGGTTCTTCTTCGCCCAGCCGGAGATCCCCGAGCGGGTCATCACCGCCGACCCGGACCGCTGGTACCGCGGCGATCCGCGGACCATGGGCCAGGAGAACCACGACGAGTGGCGCGCGGCCGTGCGGAACCCGGACGTGGTGCGCGCGATGCTGGAGGACTACCGGGCCGGCCTCACCGTCGACCGGCGGCACGAGGAGGACGACCGGGCCGCCGGGGTACGGATCCGGTGCCCGGCACTGGCCCTCTGGTCGCTCCGGGACGACCTGGAGGACCTGTACGGCGACCCGCTGAGGATCTGGCGGCAGTGGGCGCCGGACGTCCGAGGCCACGGCATCGACTCCGGGCACCATATGGCCGAGGAGGCACCGGAGGCGCTCGCCTCCGCCCTGGCCGCCTTCTTCGCCGAGCGGCCCGCCTGAGGCCCTCCGACGGAACGTCAGCGCCCCGCGCGCAGCTCGTCGTACACGCTCAGCACCTGCGCCACCGTGTCGTCCTCGGTCGGCCAGCCGGCGGCCTGGACCCGGCCCGCCGCCGCCAGCTCGGCCCGCCGCTCCGGGTCGTCCAGCAGCGCCGTGACCGCGGCTGCCAGCGCCGGGGCGTCCCCCGGGGCCACCAGTTCGGCCGCGTCGCCGACGAGTTCGGGCACCCCGCCGGCGGCCGTGGCGACCAGCGGTACGCCCAGCCGCAGCGCCTCCTGCCCCAGCGGCGGGCGCGCCTCCCAACGGCTCGGCAGGACCGCCACGTCCGCCGCGGCGAGCAGGGCGGTGACATCGTCGCGCCGCCCGAGCAGCCGGACCGGCAGGCCCTCGGCGTCGATACGGCGCTGGAGCGCGGCACGGCCGGGCCCCTCCCCCGCGACCGCGACGAGCGGCGGAGGATCGCGGTCCAGCCAGTGGCGGGACGCGTCCAGCAGGGTTCCGTACCCGTGGTGCGGCTCCAGGGCGCCGACCGCGACGACCAGGGCCCGGTCCATGGCGCCCAGTTCGGCCCTGACCTTGCCGGAGTGGAGTTCGGTGCCCTGCCGTGGCGCCGGGATGGTGACCGCGCCGAGCCGGGCGTCCCGGGCGCCGCGCAGCCGGGCCCGGTCCACGATCACGGAGGAGGTGCCGAACACCACCGCGGCGTCCCGCACCGCCCGGCGCTCCCGCAACCGGAGCCACTGCCCCCGGGCCCCGCTCTCGGGCGCGAAGGCGTGCCAGGTGACCACCAGCGGGGCCCGGCGCGCGGCACCGAGCACCCGGCCGACGCGCAGGGCGGCGTGCAGCCCGTGGGCATGCACCACGTCCGCGTCGGCGCAGGCGGCACGCAGGGCGGCGAGGGAGAGCGGATCGCTGCGGCGCGGCACGGCCGTGAAGTCCGCGCCGGCGCCCAGGAAGTCGAACGCGCGGTCCAGCGCGGCGGGGGCGCACACGGTCACCCGCACACCCCGGGCCACCAGCCCGGCGGCCAGTGATCTGACATGAGCGCTGCTGCCCGCGCTTCCACCGCCGAGCACCTGGACCGTACGCAGCTGTGTCACCCGCCAAGGATGCCAGCGCGGAGGCCCTCCGCGTCACCGCCGGAAGCCCCGAACCCATCGAACCGGCCGATCCCCCACCATGCTTCACCCACACGAGTGACTCCCGCCTCCCACAACCGCCCGGCCCCAACCGCGTCCCGCACCCGCCGCCCGGCACCGGTACGGCCACCAAGGCGACCACCCTTCGACCGAAAAGAACCGGCGCCCCAGCCGCCCCGCCCACCACCACGCCCCCGAGCCCCACCGCATACCGCCCGGCCACACACCCACCCCGGCGTCCCCACCACCCCGCCCCGGCCTCCAGCGCCTCGCGCCAACGGGGCGCCCCGCCGCGACGGACCCCGCGCCGTATTAGGGCACCCCGCCGCCACAGACCTCGCGCCGTCCCGGGGCGTCCTCGCAGCCACAGACCTCGCGCCGCCGCAAGACGCCCTGGCGGCCCCGGGTACGGCGCCGCCCCAGGCCGCCTCCGTGGCCCCGGGCACCGCACCAACAACCCGACAACCCGACAACCTCCACGACCACAGACTCCGCGCCACCCCGGGCCGCCTCCAACACCACCAGGCACAGCCCCACTCCAGAGCGGCCACGCCACACCCAGGCAGCCGTGGCCAAGGCCGAGCCGCACCGGGGCCGCCCTGGCCCCGCGTCACCCCCGACCGGCCCCCGACGGACCCCCGGGCCGGACCCAACACGCGCGCGCCACGCCACCCCTGACCGGTGGAACGGCCCTATGGCCCCCCTACGCAAGCCCCATGTCACACCTGACCGACAGGGCGGGCCCGTGGGCCCCCACGCAAGCCCCATGTCATCCCCGACCAGCGGGACGGCCCCATGGGCCCCGCCCACACCCCACGCCCCATGTCACCCCTGACCAGCGGGGCGCCCCCGTGGGCTCGCCCACACACACGCCCACGTCACCCCCGACCAGCGGGACGTCCCCGTAGACCCCGCCCCAGACACGCGCCCCAAGCCGCCCCCGACCGGCGCCGCCGGACCCCCGGGCACCGCCCGACGCGCGCTGGGGCGCACGGCGCGTCCACCGCGGAGGCCGCCAACCGTCAGGCCGCGCGACCGGCAGGCCGCGCGCCCCATACCGCCCCGACCGCCACCGACCGCCACCAACGACCCCCGAAGCCCGCCCCGACACCTCGCCACTCCCGACCGGCACGGCACCGACGGCCCCCGGGGCCCACCCGACACGCGTTCCGCACCGCCCCGTTCGGCACCAACGCCCACCAGGGGCTCACGCAGCACGCGCACGCCCCCCACTATCCGGCGGCGCAAGCCGCCCTACGCGTCGGCGCGGGCCGCCGCGAGCAGTTCCTCGGCGTGCGCCCGGGCCGTCTCCGAGTCCTCCTGCCCGGCGAGCATCCGGGACAGCTCACGCACCCGGTCCTCCCCCTCCAGCACGGTGACACCCGATCGGGTGACGGAACCGTCGTTGGTCTTCTCCACCAGCAGCTGCCGGTCGGCGAAGGCCGCCACCTGCGGCAGATGGGTGACCACCACCACCTGCGCCGTCCTGGCCAGCTTGGCGAGCCGGCGGCCGATCTCCACCGCCGCCTTGCCGCCGACGCCCGCGTCCACCTCGTCGAAGAGATACGTCGGCACCGGGTCCGTACCGGCGAACACCACCTCCACCGCGAGCATCACCCGTGACAGCTCACCGCCCGAGGCGCCCTTGGCGATCGGCCGGGGCGGGGCGCCCGGGTGCGGGGCGAGCAGCAGCTCCACCTCGTCGGCGCCGTGCGGCCCGTACGCCACCGTGCGCCCGCCCACCTCGACCCCGTCCGGGTCCTCGGTCTGCCGGATGGCGAAGGAGACCCGGGCGTGCGGCATGGCCAGCGAGGCCAGCTCGGCGGTGACCGCCTCGGCGAACCGCGCGGCGGCCTCCGTACGGGCATCGGTGAGCTCCTGGGCGAGCTGCGACAGTTCGGCCCGCAGCACGTCGCGCTCCGCCGTCAGCTCGCCGATCCGGTCGTCGTCGCCGTCCAGCTCGGTGAGCCGGTTCACGCCCTCCTCGGCCCAGGCCAGCACCGCGTCGATACCGTCGCCCTGCCCGCCGTACTTGCGGGTGAGCCCGGTCAGCGCGGCCCGGCGCTCCTCCACGGCCGCCAGCCGCAGCGGGTCGGCGTCCAGGTTGTCGGCGTACCCGGCGAGCTCGCCCGCGACATCGGCGAGCAGGATGGAGATCTCGCCCATCCGGTCGGCGAGCGCGGCCAGCGCCGGGTCGTGCGCCCGGACGGCCTCCAGGGCGCGCTGAGCACCCGCGACGAGCGTGGTGGCGTCCACCCCCTCCGGGTCCTCCACGTCCCCGGCGAGCGCCCCGTGGGCGAGCGCGGCGGCGGAGGCCAGCGCCTCGGCGTGGCCCAGCCGCTCCGCCTCCGCGGCCAGTTCCACGTCCTCCCCGGCCAGCGGTTCGACCGCCTCGATCTCGCCGAGCCCGAAGCGCAGCAGATCGGCCTCCTGGGCCCGCTCCCGGGCCCGGGTGGTCAGCTCGTCCAGCTGCCCGGCGATCGCCCGCAGCCGGCGGTACGCGCCGGCGTACCGGCCCAGCGGCCCGGCGACCGCCTCACCCGCGTACCGGTCCAGGGCGCCGCGCTGGCGGGCCGGCTTGAGCAGCCCCTGCTGGTCGGTCTGGCCGTGCACCGCGACCAGGTCGTCGGCGAGTTCGGCGAGGACCCCGACCGGTACGGACCGGCCGCCGAGGTGGGCCCGGGAGCGGCCCTCGGCGGAGACGGTACGGCTGATGAGCAGGGCGCCGTCGTCGAGCTCGGCACCCGCCTCCTCGGCGCGGGTGGCGGCCGCCCCGCCGGGTGCCACGCTGACGCGGCCCTCCACGACGGCGGACGGCGACCCGATCCGTACCAGCGCTGCGTCGGCCCGCCCGCCGAGCAGCAGCCCGAGGCTGGTCACCACCATGGTCTTGCCCGCGCCGGTCTCGCCGGTCACCGCGGTGAACCCGGGTGACAGCTCCACCACCGCGTCGTCGATGACTCCGAGCGACCGTATCCGCATCTCCTCCAACACGAGAGAAGACCTTACGAGGTCCGGGGGCCCCTGTGCGACGGCCCCCGCCGCGCGCCGCCGAACGGGCAGGTCGCGGCGGCCCGGCCGGGACGGCCTGTCACCCACCGGAGTGGGGGGAGAACCCCCGGAGAAGAGGGGTGGCAGCCGGATGGCAGCCCGCCCGCACCCACGGGCAGGCTAGTCACCATGAGTAATCACCCCACCACAGCCCCCGCCAGACCCGCCCTTGCCTCAGTGCGGCGCACCCCGCCAACCGGACACCGGCAGGGCGAACTTCGCGACCAGCCGATCCGTGAAGGAGGCGTGGTGCAGCCGTGCCAGCCGCACGGGTACGGCCCCCCGGCGCACCTCCACCCGCGCGCCCGCGGGCAGTTCGGCGGTGCGCCGCCCGTCGCACCACAACACCCCGTCGGGGGTGTGCGGTTCGACCTCCACCGCCAGCACCGAGTCCGGAGTGGTCACCAGCGGCTTGGCGAAGAGCGCGTGGGCGCCGATCGGCACCATCAGCAGCGCCTCCACCTCCGGCCAGACCACCGGCCCGCCGGCCGAGAAGGCGTACGCGGTGGAGCCGGTCGGGGTCGCGCAGATCACCCCGTCGCAGCCGAAGCCGGTCACCGGCCGCCCGTCGATGGCGACGACCACCTCCAGCATCCGCTCCGGCGACACCTTCTGCACGGCCGCCTCGTTGAGCGCCCAGTCGGAGTGGATGACGTCCCCGTCGTCGTGCACCGTCACATCGAGGGTCATCCGCTCCTCGACCTCGTAGGCGCGGGTGACCACCCGGTCGACCACCTGGTCCAGATCGTCCCGCTCGGCCTCGGCGAGGAAGCCGACCCGGCCCAGGTTGACCCCGAGCATCGGCACCCCGGAGGCCCGGGCGAATTCGGCGCCCCGCAGCAGCGTCCCGTCACCACCGAGCACGATCAGCAGCTCGCAGCCGTCGAGGACGTCGGAGGAGGCCTCGGGCACGATCTGCACGGCCGGGGTGTCGGGCAGCGGCAGGTCGGCCGCCTCGGCGGCGAGGACCCGCACGTCCAGGCCGCTGCGGAGCAGCCCCAGCGCGACCAGTTCGGCGCTGCGCACCGCCGCCGGGCGGCCGGTGTGGGCGAGCAGGAAGACGGTCCGCGGCCCCGTCGAGGACTCGTGGGTGAGCGCGGGTGCGGCGGTCGTCGACAGTGCTTTGGACGAGCTCAACGGGGTCCCTCCGCCACGGCGCGGTCCACATCGGCCGGATCGAGCGCGGGCGCCCCGGCCCGCATCCACAGAAAGTACTCCACGTTCCCCGACGGGCCGGGCAGCGGACTGGCGGTGACGCCCTGGACGCCGAGTCCCAGTCCCCAGGCCTGGCCGGCGACGGTCCGCACGGCGTCGGCGCGCAGTTCGGGGCTGCGGACGACACCCCCGCTGCCGAGCCGTTCGCGGCCCACCTCGAACTGCGGCTTCACCATCAGCACCAGGTCGGCGTCCGGGGCGCTCACCCCGGCCAGCGCCGGCAGCACCAGACCGAGCGGGATGAAGGACAGGTCGCCCACCACCAGGTCCACCGGTGCACCGCCGATCGCGTCCAGGGTCAGTTCGCGCACATTCGTACGGTCCTTGACGGTGACGCGTTCATCGCTCTGCAACGACCAGGCCAGCTGCCCGTATCCGACGTCGACGGCCACCACATGAGCGGCCCCGGAGCGCAGCAGCACATCGGTGAAGCCACCGGTCGACGCCCCGGCGTCCAGCGCCCGCCGCCCCTCGACCACCAGCCCGCGCGGCACGAACGCGGCCAGCGCCCCGGCCAGCTTGTGCCCGCCCCGGGAGACGTAGTCGGGGTCGGCGTCGTCGGTCGCCACGACGATGGCGGCGGCGGTCTCGACCTGGGTGGCGGACTTGGCGGCGACGGCACCGCCGACGGTCACCCGCCCGGCCGCGATGAGCTGGCCCGCGTGCTCCCGCGAGCGGGCGAGCTTCCGGCGTACCAGCTCGGCGTCGAGACGGCGGCGTGCCACTCCTGCCACGTTCGGTTCAGCTCCTGTGGTCGTACGAAGAAGAGGACGGCGCTCCGGTCGGTGCGGACGGCGCCGGGGGCGCGGGCGGACGGGCGTCCAGCGCGGCGAGCGCTTCCCGCAGTTCCCGGTGTACATCCTCGTACACCTCCAGATGCCCGTCGGCGGGGAGGTGGTCGGCGTCCGCCAGCCGCTCCAGGGCCGAGTCCACCGCGGGATGGCCGGTGAGCGTCCGTCCCACCCCGAGCGGCGCGGCCGCGGCGGGCTCCAGAGCCTCCGCGCCTCCTCCCACGCCCCCCTCCGCCAGCGCCGCAGGCCCCGCAGGCTCCACGGACCCGGCCGCTCCCGCAAGCCGCTCCCCGGCCGCCATGGACTCCTCGGGGCCCTCGGACCCTTCGCGTCCCTCGGGCCGCTCCCCGGTGGCCCGGGCCGGGGCCGGGGCGGACCGGGGCGTCACTTCGTCGTCCATGCCCCGACGCTACCGCGTGGCCCTGCGGTACCGTCGGTCCGATGGCCACGATCGAGGAGTGCCGCAGCGCACTGGACAAGCTCTCCGACTCGCTGCGGCGCGCGGACGGCGAGGTGCGCTCCGCGGCCGCGATGGACCGCACGCTCAGCTGCCACCTCACCGACCTGGACACCACCTTCACCGGCCGTCTGGTGAACGGCCGGATCCTGGTCGAGGACCGGGTGGCCGGACCGCCGCCCGCCAAGGCGGAGATCCGGCTCGCCATGACGGGGGACGACCTGGTGGCCCTGGTCGACGGGCAGCTCCACTTCGCCCGCGCCTGGGGTTCCGGCCGGGTCAGGCTGGAGGCCGGCTTCCGCGACCTGCTGCGGCTGCGCTCACTGCTCTAGCGCGCCCATTTTCAGCTGGCGCCCCATCTTCAGCCGGCGTCCTTCTTCAGCCGGCGCCCTTCTTGAGCGCCACCCCGCTACCGGCCTCCGGCTGCTCGGCAGTCTCGATGCCGCCGGTACCGCCGGTACCGCCGGCGCCTCCGATGCCGCCGACCAGGGCGGCCCGGGCCGCGGCCGAGGCGCGGTCCGCGGCGCGGGCCTGCCGGGCGGCGGGCACCACCAGCGGGGTGCCGGTCTCCGGGTCCTCGATCACCTGGCAGCGCAGTCCGAAGACCCGTTCCACGAGTTCCGCGGTGACCACCTCGCTCGGCGGCCCCTCGGCGACGATCTCCCCGCCGCGTACGGCGATCAGATGGGTGGCGTACCGGGCCGCGTGGTTGAGGTCGTGCAGCACGGCGACCAGGGTGCGGCCCTGGTGCTCGTGGAGCTCGGCGCAGAGGTCGAGCACATCGATCTGGTGCTGGATGTCGAGGTAGGTGGTCGGCTCGTCCAGCAGCAGCAATGGTGTCTGCTGGGCCAGGGCCATGGCGATCCAGACGCGCTGGCGCTGCCCGCCGGACAGCTCGTCGACGTACCGCTCCCCCAGCTCGGCGACCCCGGTGGCCTCCATCGACTCCTGCACGATCGCCTCGTCCTCCGGCGACCACTGGCGCAGCAGGCTCTGGTGCGGGTAGCGGCCCCGGGCGACCAGGTCGGCGACGGTGATGCCGTCCGGCGCGATCGAGGACTGCGGCAGCAGCCCGAGGGTCCTGGCGACCTTCTTCGCCGGCATGGAGTGGATCGCCTGCCCGTCGAGCAGCACCCGGCCCTCGGTGGGCTTCAGCATCCGGGACAGCGCCCGCAGCAGGGTGGACTTGCCGCAGGCGTTGGGGCCGACGATCACGGTGAAGGAGTGGTCGGGTATCTCGACCGAGAGGTCGCGGGCGATGACCCGCTGCTCGTAGGCGAGGGTCACCGACTCGGCGCTGAGCCGCTGCCGGCCGTCCTGGTCGGCGGAGCTGCGGTCCGGACGCTGCTGGCGCTGCATGGTCGTGCTCCTGGCGTTGTCGTGGTGCGCGGCGGTGGGGCCGGCGGCGGGCGCGTGGTCGTGGGCGGGCTCGGGGGCGGGGCTCAAATCCGGCCCGCCCGGCGTTCGGTGACCAGCAGCCACAGCAGATAGACCCCGCCGACCACGCTGGTGACGACCCCCACCGGCAGCTCGCGGTCGCCGAAGGCGTTGGTGGCGGTCCAGTCGGCGGCCAGCAGCAGCGCGGCGCCCATGCAGGCGGAGGCCGCCAGGTTGGGGCCCGGGGCGCGGGTGAGCCGGCGGGCCAGCTGGGGGGCGCTCAGCGAGACGAAGACGATCGGCCCGGCGGCGGCGGTGGCGGCCGACACCAGCAGCACGGCGGCGCACATCAGGGTCACCCGTACCCGTTCGACCCGGACCCCCAGCGCGTACGCCGAGTCGTCGCCCATCTCCAGCATCCGCAGCGGGCGCCCGAAGGCCAGCACCAGCGGGATCAGCACCGCGCACATGGCGAGCAGCGGCCAGAACTGCACCCAGTCGCGGCCGTCGAGGGTGCCGGTCATCCACAGCACCGCGCGGGTGGCGTCGACCAGGTCGGCCTTGGTGATCATGTAGTGGGTGGCCGCGGTCAGCATGGCGGCGACGCCGATGCCGACCAGCACCAGCCGGAAGCCGTGCACCCCGCGCTTCCAGGCGAGCAGGTAGATGCCGACCCCGGTGACCAGTCCGCCGACGACCGCGCCGCCCGCGACGGCCGCCTGGCTGCCGTGGAAGAGCACGATCACCGCGAGCGCGCCGACGGCGGAGCCCTGCCCGAAGCCGATGACGTCGGGGCTGCCCAGCGGGTTGCGGGAGATCGACTGGAAGACGGCGCCGCCGAGGGCCAGGCAGGCTCCGACCAGGACGGCCACCAGTACCCGGGGCAGTCGCAGGTCCTGGACGACGAACTCCTGGGCCATGGTGCCGTCGCCCATCAGCGTGGCGACGACCTCGGCCGGGGAGATGGGGTAGTCCCCGCTGCCGATGAGCACGATCCCGGCCGCCACGGTCGCGGCGACCAGCAGCAGGACCGCCCCGGTCGCCCTCGGCTGGTAGCGGATCGACAGACCGCCGGGGGTGCGCAGTGCTTTGCTGGTCCGCGTGATCACAGCTGGGCCATCCTCTTGCGGCGTACGAGGTGGATGAAGACGGGTCCCCCGATGAAGGCGGTGACGATGCCGACCTGGAGCTCGGAGGGGCGCACCAGCAGCCGGCCGAGCACATCGGAGCCGAGCAGCAGCACCGGGGAGAGCCCCGCCGAGTACGGCAGGATCCAGCGCAGGTCGGGCCCGGTGAGCGCGCGCACCAGATACGGGACCATCAGTCCGACGAAGACGATCGGGCCGCAGGCGGCGGTGGCCGCCCCGCACAGCAGGGTCACCGCGACCATGCCGAGCAGCCGGGTGCGGTTGAGGTTCGCGCCGAGCGCCCGGGCCGTGTCGTCGCCCATCTCCATGGCGTTGAGCGGGCGGGCGATCAGCAGGGCGAGCACGACCCCGACGGCGAGGAACGGCGCCACACTGCGGATGGTCGTCATATCGGCGTGGGAGAGCGAGCCGACGATCCAGAAGCGCAGCCGGTCCAGCGCCACCGCGTCCAGCAACTGCACGGCGTTGACGTATCCGTACAGCGCGGCCGTCGCGGCGGTGCCGGCGAGCGCCAGCCGTACCGGGGTGGCGGCCCTGCTGCCGCCGAGCACGTACACGACGACGGAGACGACCGCCGCCCCCAGCAGGGCGAACCAGACATAGCCGCTCAGCGAGGTGACGCCGAGGAAGCTGATCGCGGTGACCACCGCCGCGGAGGCGCCGGCGTTGACGCCCATCAGCCCGGGCTCCGCCAGCGGGTTGCGGGTGAGCGCCTGCATCACCGCGCCGGAGAGTCCCAGCGCGATGCCGACGAGCAGTCCCAGCAGCGTGCGCGGCACCCGGAGGTCCTGGATGAGGACGTCGTTCCCGGTGCCGGAGTAGTGGAAGAGGCCGTGCCACACATCGGCCAACGGCACCGGCTTGGCGCCCACCACGATGCTCGCGACGCATATCAGCAGCAGGACGCCCAGGGACACCACGAGCCCGGCCGCGCGCGCCGAGTGGCGCCCGCGTGGCCGGGTCGCGGAGTCGGCGGCGTCCGCGCTCCGCTTGGAGGGACTGTCGACCAACACGGCGGTAAGGCTAGCCTACCTTTTGTCGCTGCCCGAAAGGCCGGGGCAGGGCCCCGCTACACACCGCACAACGCCGCCCCGGGTCACGTCCCGGACGACCCAAGCGCACACACGCACCCAGAGCCTCACCCCTCCAACCGGGACAGCGCCTTCCCCGCGTCCAGCGCGCACGCCTCGTCGCCCCCCTGTGTCCAGGCCGCCGCGCACAGCGCCCGCAGCCCGTCCAGCCGGTCCCCGTCGCCCGACAGCTCCAGCGCGTCCCCGGCCGCCCGGGCGGTCCAGCCCCCGCAGCCGAACCCCTCGTCCGCCGAGCCGGTCACCTCCGGCTGCCCGGTCAGCAGCCCGCGCAGATCGGCGTCCACATAGGTCGGCCGGTGCTTCGGTACGGCCGCCAGCAGCGCGGCCGCGTCGGTCACCCCGGTGAGCACCAGCAGCGAGTCGACCCCGCCGGCCACCGCGCCCTCGATATCCGTGTCCAGCCGGTCCCCCACCACCAGCGGCCGCTCCGCCCCGGTCCGCAGAATGGTCTCCCGGTGCATCGGCGGTAGCGGCTTGCCCGCCACCTGCGGCTCCTTGCCGGTGGCGATCCGTACGACCTCCACGGCCGCCCCGTTGCCCGGCGCGATGCCCCGGCCGCTGGGAATGGTCAGATCGGTGTTGGACGCGAACCACGGCACACCCCGCGCCACCGCGTACGAACCCTCGGCCAGCCGCGACCACGGCATGTCCGGCCCGCCGTACCCCTGCACCACCGCCGCCGGATCGTCGTCCGCCGAGTCCACCGGCGTCAGCCCGCGCTCCCGCAGCGCCACCCGCAGCCCCTCGCCGCCGATCACCAGCACCCGCGCCCCGGCCGGTACCTGCTCCGCGACCAGCCGGGCCACCGCCTGCGCCGAGGTGATCACATCGTCGTCGGCGGCCGGCACCCCCAGCTCCGTCAGATGCGCGGCGACCGCGTCCGGCGTCCGCAGCGCGTTGTTGGTGACATACGCCAGGTGCATCCCGCCGTCCCGGGCGGTCGCCAGCGCGTCCACCGCGTGCGCGATGGCCTCCCCACCGGCGTACACCACCCCGTCCAGGTCCAGCAGCGCGGTGTCATAGGCCTCGCTCAGCGCGGTGGCGCTCCCCCGCGGCCGTCGGACCTCCTGCCGCCCCTCGCGCTCCTGGGCCCTCACATCCGCCGCGTCCGCCGCATTCGCCGCATCCGTCACAACCGTCACTCCTCGCATCCGCATGCTCTCCCCCCGATCATCGCGCATACCCCGTACGCACATACGATGCAGGGATGAACACCACAGGTCTTGCGGCGAACGGCGGGCTCAACCTGAAGCCTTTCCGCGGACTGCGCTACGTCCCGGAACGGGTCGGCAGCCTGGCCGCGGTGACCTCACCCCCGTACGACGTCGTCGTACGACCCGACGGTGTCCACCATCTCCAGTCCGCCGACCCCCACAACATCGTCCGGCTGATCCTCCCGCAGGCCGCCACCCCCGAGGCCCGCCACCGCCAGGCGGCCTCCACCCTGCGCGACTGGATCGCCGAGGGCGTGCTCGCCCCCGACGACCGACCGGCGCTCTACGTCTACGAGCAGCGCGACGGCGAGCTGCTGCAACGCGGCCTCATCGGGGCGCTCGCCCTCACCCCTCCGGAAGAGGGCGTCGTCCTGCCGCACGAGGACGTGATGGCCCCGATCGTCGAGGACCGCGCCGCCCTGATGCGCACCACCGCCGCCAACCTCGACCCGCTGCTGCTCACCTACCGCGGCGACGGCACCGGCACCGGCGCGACCGCCGTCATCGAACGCACGGTACGGAGCGCCCCGCTGCTCGCCACCACCACCGAGGACGGCGTCGACCACCGCCTGTGGGCGGTCACCGACCCCGCCCAGCTCACCGAGGTCGCCACCGACCTGGCCCGCCACCAGGCGCTCATCGCCGACGGCCACCACCGCTGGGCGACCTACCTCCGGCTGCGCGCCGAGCACCCCTCCCCCAGCCCCTGGGACTACGGCCTGGTGCTCCTCATCGACACCGCCCGCTACCCCCTCCGGGTCCGCGCCATCCACCGCCTGCTGAACCGGCTGCCCCTCGACGACGCCCTGGACGCGCTCACCGCCCCCGCCCTGGACGGGGCCTTCCGCGTCCGGACGGTCGACGCCCCGCTCCCCGCCGCGCTGGACGCCCTCGCCGAGGCCGCCGCACTGGGCAACGCCTACCTCCTCGCCGGCGGCGCCGGCCGCTTCCACCTCCTGGACCGCCCCACCCCCGGACTGCTGACCCGCACCGTCCCGCAGGAGTACCCGCCCGCCTGGCGCGCCCTGGACGCCACCGTGCTCCACGCCACCCTGCTGGAACACCTCTGGAAGATCCCGGACACCCCCGAGGACATCACCTACATCCACGACGCGGCCGCCGCGGTGGAACAGGCCGAACGGCGCGGCGGTACGGCCGTGCTGATGCACCCGGTACGCGAGGAGGTCGTCCGCGACCTGGCTCGCCAGGGTGTGACGATGCCCCGCAAGTCGACCTCGTTCGGCCCCAAGCCGGCCACCGGCCTGGTACTGCGCAGCCTCGACACCGCATGAGAAAGGGGCGGCGCCCGCAGGCACCGCCCCTCCCTCACACTCCGGACCCGATCAGTCGGGTTCGGTCCGATCAGTCGCGGTCGGCCCGGTCGGTCCCGGTCACCAGACCGTCCTCCTCGCGCCGCTCCTCGACCTGCTCCTCGTCCCGCTCGCCGTCGGCAGCCACCGCGCCGGAGTCCCCGGCATCGCCCTCGGCCGCCTCCACAACCTCCCGGTCGTCGGCACCGTCCACGTCCTCGTCCACCGCGTCCTCGACTGCGCCGTCCGCCTCCGGGACGTCCTCATCCGCGATGTCCCCCTCCGCGGCGTTCTCGTCCTCGGCGTCCGTGAACTCGACACCGTCCAGCTCGGCCAGTCGGTCGGAGGCATCGGTCGAGCCGTCCTTGTCCGCCTCCAGCGCCTTGGCGAACCACTCGCGCGCCTCGCCCTCGCGGTCCGCCTCCAGCAGCGCGTCGGCGTACGCGTACCGCAGCCGCGCCGTCCACGACTGGACCGAGTGGGAGGCCAGCTCCGGGCTCTGCAGGGTCACGATGGCGGCGTCCAGCTGCCCCATGTCCCGGCGGGCACCGGCGGCGACCAGCCGCATCTCGACCTGGCCGGCCTTGTCCAGCTTCTGCACCTCGGGCTCGCCGGCCATCGCCAGCGCCCGCTCGGGCCGGCCGAGACCACGCTCGCAGTCGGCCATCACCGGCCACAGCTCGGCGTTGCCGGTCATCCGACGGGCCGCCCGGAACTCGGCCAGCGCCTCGGAGTACTTCTGCGTCGCGTACGCGGCGAAGCCGGCCGCCTCACGCACGGCGGCCACGCGCGAGGCGAGCCGCAGCGCGATCCGCGAGTACGCGTACGCCTGCTCGGGGTCCTCGTCGATGAGCCGGGCCACCATGACGAGGTTCCTCGCCACATCCTCGGCCAGCGTCTTGGGCAGGCTCAGCAGCTCCTGCCGCACATCCTGGTCGATCTCGTTCCCGGTGACGTCCTCGGGGATGGGCAGCCGCCTGATCGGCTCGCGGTCCCGGTCACGGTCGTCCCGACGGAAGCCGCCGCCACCGCCCCGGTTGTCGTCCCGACGGAAGCCACCACGGCCCCGGTCGTCACGCCGGTCATCGCGGCGATCGTCCCGACGCGGCCCACGCGGACGGTCGTCCCGGCCGCGGTAGCCCCCGCGGTCGCGGTCGTCACGGCGCTGCATCCGGTCGTCGCGCGGGAACCCGCCCCGCCGATCATCGCGACGGTCGTCGCGCCGCTCGAACGAACGGTCATCCCGGCGGTCGTCACGGGGCCGCTCGTCCCGACGGTCGTCCCTGCGCGGGGCCCGGTCGTCCCGGGGGTACGAAGGCCGCTCGCCCCCGCGCCGGAACCCGCCGCCACCACCCCGGTTGTCGTCACGACGGAACCCACCACGGTCCCGGTCATCACGACGGAACCCCGGACGGTCATCCCGCCGATCGTCTCGACGGTCATCCCGGCGGTCGTCACGGCGGTCGTCCCGGCGCTCGAACGGCCGGTCATCCCGACGGAAGCCACCACGGTCGTCACGGCGGTCATCCCGGCGATCGTCGCGCCGGAAGCCGCCACCACCACCCTGGCTGTCGTCCCGCCGGAAGCCGCCGCCACCACTCCGGTTGTCGTCCCGACGGAAGCCGCCACCACCCCGGTTGTCATCACGTCGGAAGCCACCGCCGCCGCCCCGGTTGTCGTCCCGACGGAAACCGCCGCCACCCCGGTTGTCATCGCGCCGGAAGCTCGGGCGGTCGTCCCGCCGACCGTCACGGCGGTCATCGCGGCGATCGTCACGGCGGTCGTCACGCCCACGGTCATCACGACGCTCGTACGGCCGCTCATCCCGACGCGGCTCACGGCGGAAGCCACCCCGATCGTCGCCTCGGCCATCACGGCGGTCATCCCGCCGATCGTCACGCCGGTCATCACGGGGACGGTCGTCGCGGGGCCGGTCATCGCGGCGGAAGCCACCGCCACCACCGCCCCCGAAACGACCACCACGGTCGCGGTCGTCCCGGCGACCGTAGCCGCCGCGGTCGTCGCCGCCACGGAACCCGCGGCCGCCACCATCACGATCACGGTCCCGATCACGGTCCCGATCGCGGTCGCGGTCGCGGTCGCGGTCATCACGACGGAAGGGCGGACGGTCGTCGCGGCGACCGTAACCGCCGCCTCCACGGTTGTCGTCACGACGGTTGTCGTCACGGCGCGGCCCGCGGTCGTCCCGCCGGAAACCGCCCCGCTCGCCACCGTCCCTACGACGCGGCTCGCGCTCCGGACGGTCGTCGGAGGAGTTGGTGGACATCGAGATGGCTCCTGTCTTCGGGGTCTAACCCATTCATTCTCGCGCAGTCGGCGAACCGACGCGCTATGAGAGTGGCTTCAGCGCCGGCTCACTCACGACACCGGCAATTCGGAAAAACAAAAGGACCCTTGGTCCCAGCATGAACGCTGGGACCAAGGGTCCTTGAAAGATTGTTCGGCGGTGTCCTACTCTCCCACAGGGTCCCCCCTGCAGTACCATCGGCGCTGAAAGGCTTAGCTTCCGGGTTCGAAATGTAACCGGGCGTTTCCCTAACGCTATGACCACCGAAACCCTAAAGGGTTCTAGCGAACAAGCACACTTTTCAATTAATGAAGTAGTGCTACCGGTGCGACTGTTCGCAACCCGGGAAC
>NZ_JALPTH010000038.1 GCF_023218175.1 Streptomyces lichenis
TTCGGCTTCGGCGGCGGCCAGGGCGGCGAACTCCTCCTCGGGGGCGGCGGCGACCAGGTGGTGGCGGCTGTAGAAGGCGAAGTAGGCGAGGGCGACCGCGTAGACGGCGAGGGCGATGAGCGCCGCCGTCACGTCCACCAGGAAGGTCGCCACCAGAGCGGACAGGGCCAGGACGAACGCGGTGGTGGAGGTGGCGATCCCGCCGGGGGTGCGGTAGGGGCGGGGCAGGTCCGGCTCGCGGCGGCGCAGCACGATGTGGGAGAGCGCCATCAGGGCGTACGAGATGGTGGCGCCGAACACCGCGATGTTCAGCATCCGCGCCCCGTTGCCGCTGGCGGCGGCGAGGGCGAAGCCGATGGCGCCGGGGATCAGCAGTCCGAGGTAGGGGGACTTGCGGCGGGAGGTGAGGGAGAGGAAGCGGGGCAGATACCCGGCCCGGGAGAGGGCGAACAGCTGGCGGGAACCGGCGTAGATGAGGGAGAAGAAGGAGGCGACCAGTCCGGCCAGCCCGGCGTAGTTGACGAAGCGGCTGAGGGGGGTCGGTTCGCCGTCGCCCTGGAGCGCGACCACCAGGGGGTTTCCGGCTTCCTGGATGGCGGCGGAGCCGCGGGCGCCGGTGGCGGCGAAGAAGGTCAGGACGGCCAGGGCCACCAGGATGAGCAGGGAGAGGGAGAGCGCCTTGGGCATGGAGCGGACCGGGTCCTTGGCCTCCTCGGCGGCGAGCGGCACGCCCTCCACGCCCAGGAAGAACCACATGCCGAAGGGGAAGGCGGCCCAGATGCCGAGCAGGCCGTAGGGGAGCCAGGAGTTGGAGCCGAGGGCGGAGGCGTCCACCGGGATGTCGTTGAGGCCGTCGGCGTGGAACTCGGTGAGGGCGCCGACCGCGAAGATGAGGAGGGCGGCCACGGCGATGGCGGTGACGACCAGGCTGAAGCGCAGCGCCTCGCCGACGCCCCAGAGGTGGATGCCGATGAAGAGCGCGAAGCAGGCCAGATAGACGGGCCAGCCGGACTCCAGGCCGAAGAGGCCGAGGGACTCGACGTAGTCGCCGATGAAGATGGAGATCGCGGCGGGCGCGAGGACGTACTCGATGAGGATGGCCGTGCCGGTGAGGAAGCCGCCCCAGGTGCCGAGCGCCCGGCGGGCGAAGCCGTAGCCGCCGCCGGCCGCGGGCAGGATGGCGGACAGCTCGGCCAGCGCGTACACCAGGCAGGCGTACATCGCGCCCATGAGGACGGTGGCGATCGCCAGTCCGCCGAAGCCGCCCTGGGAGAGGCCGATGTTCCAGCCGGAGAAGTCCCCGGAGACGACGTACCCGACGCCGAGACCGGTCAGCAGCAGCCAGCCCGCGCTGCCCCGGCGCAGCGTCCGGCGGGTGAGGTAGTCGTCCGCCGGGGCCGCGGCATCCTTGGTGTCGTCCAGTGTCATGGCAGTGCTCCCGTGGTGCGTTCGGGGCCCAATGGAATGGCTACATACCATTGCGGTGAGGGAGCGGTCTGGCAAGACCCCTGCGTTACTTTCGGGTTACGTGGGCGGGTTGAGAGTTACGCGGGCGGGTCGAGAAACGGGGGAGTGCCTGTTTCCCGGCCGCCCGCCGGGGGCTCGTGCCCGGCCGGGGGGCGGGTCATGCCAGGAAGCCGCGGAGCAGTGCCGCCGTGCCGAGGCAGTGCTCGCGCATCACCTCGCGCGCGCCGTCCGCGTCGCCCTCCAGTACGGCCTCCACCAGGGCGGTGTGCTGGGCCTGGGAGTGCTCCAGGTTGCGCACCAGCAGCGGGATGCAGTCCAGCAGGTCGTTGACGGTGGCCCTCACCGCCGCGTAGCTGCCGGTGAGGGAAGGGGAGCCGGCCAGTTCGGCCAGGGTGAGGTGGAAGAGGGTGTCGGCCCGGCGGTACTCCTCCAGGGGGGCGTCCCGGGTCGCGCGCAGGGCCGTGCGCAGCCGCTCGGCGCCCTGGCCGGAGAGGCCGTGCGCCGCGCAGAGCCCGGCCGCCCCCACCTCCAGCACCTCCCGGAAGCGCAGGGTGTCCTCCAGGTCCACCGCCGCCACCCGGCGCCGCAGCTCCTCCTCGTCCGCCGAGCGGCCTGGGCGCAGCACGAAGGTGCCGCCGTAGCGGCCGCGCCGGCTCTCCACCAGTCCCTGGTCGGCCAGCACCTTCAGCACCTCGCGCAGGGTCACCCGGCTGATGCCCATCCGCTCGGCCAGCTCCCGCTCGGCCGGCAGCCGCCCGCCGTCCGGCACCAGACCGAGCCGCACCAGCTGGAGGATCTGCTCCAGCGCCTCCTCGAAACCGCTGCCCGCCCGCACCGGACGCAGTACGGGTGCCAGGCGGTCGCCGGACTCGTTCGTCGCCACTGTGGGTCTCCCCTTCCCAAGCAAAGGTCTTCCGTCATACCTTATGGCTCCCGGCTGGCCGAAGGAGGAGCATTCCCGTGGCAGACCGCACACCCCCGCTCACCGTCGAGGAGCTTCGCGCCCTCGTCGAGAGCGGCGAGATCGACACCGTCGTCCTGGCCTTCCCCGACATGCAGGGGCGGCTGGCGGGCAAGCGGTTCGCCGCCCCGTTCTTCCTCGACGAGGTGCTGGAGCACGGCGCCGAGGGCTGCGCCTATCTGCTCGCCGTCGACGTCGAGCTGAACACCGTGGACGGCTACGCCATGTCCTCCTGGGACAGCGGCTACGGCGACTTCGCCATGCGCCCCGACCTGGCCACCCTGCGCCGGGTCCCCTGGAACGAGGGCACCGCCCTGCTGATGGCCGACCTGGTCTGGCAGGACGGCTCCCCGGTCACCGCCGCGCCCCGGCAGATCCTGCGCCGCCAGCTCGACCGGCTCGCCGAGCTCGGCTACAGCGCGCACGCCGGCACCGAGCTGGAGTTCATCGTCTTCAAGGACAGCTACGAGCAGGCCTGGGACGCCAACTACCGGGGCCTCACCCCGGTCAACCAGTACAACGTCGACTACTCGGTGCTCGGCACCGGACGGGTCGAGCCGCTGCTGCGCCGCATCCGCAACGAGATGGCCGCCGCCGGGCTGATCGTGGAGTCCGCCAAGGGCGAGTGCAACCCCGGCCAGCACGAGATCGCCTTCCGCTACGACGAGGCGCTGACCACCTGCGACCAGCACTCCGTCTACAAGACCGGCGCCAAGGAGATCGCCGCCCAGGAGGGCCTGTCGCTCACCTTCATGGCCAAGTACGACCAGCGCGAGGGCAACTCCTGTCATATTCACCTGTCCTTGCAGGACGGTGAGGGACGGAACGTGATGGCGGCGGGGGACGGGGACCCGGACGACCCGTACGGGATGTCCCCGCTGATGCGGCACTTCCTGGCCGGGCAGCTCGCCGCGCTGCGGGACTTCACCCTGCTGTACGCGCCGAACATCAACTCGTACAAGCGCTTCCAGCCCGGTTCCTTCGCGCCGACGGCCGTCGCCTGGGGGCCGGACAACCGCACCTGCTCGCTGCGGGTGGTCGGCCACGGCCGCTCGCTGCGCTTCGAGAACCGGCTGCCCGGCGGGGACGTCAACCCCTACCTGGCCGTCGCCGGACTGGTCGCCGCCGGACTGTACGGGGTGGAGAACAAGCTCGAACTCCCCGAGGCGTGCGAGGGCAACGCCTACACGGCCGGTTTCCCCACCGTGCCCGCCACCCTGCGCGAGGCCGCCGAGCTGTGGGAGTCCAGCCCCATCGCCAAGGCCGCCTTCGGCGACGAGGTGGTGGCCCACTACCTCAACATGGCCCGGGTCGAACTCGCCGCCTTCGACGCCGCGGTGACCGACTGGGAGCTGCGCCGCTCCTTCGAACGGCTCTGAGACACGGCTCTGAGAAACGGCTCCGAGGAACGGCTCTGAGTCACCCCGTACATCCGCAACCCCGTCCCACAGGCACGTCCGCACGTGAGGAAACCCGTGACCGACCTTCGGGAAACCACCGAGCTCACCGTACTGAACCCCGCCACCGAGGAGACCGTCGCCACCGTCCCGGCCGCCGGTGCCGCCGAGGTGGACGCCGCGGTCGCCCGGGCCGTCGCCGCCCAACGGGGGTGGGCGGCGGCCGCCCCGGCCGACCGGGCCCGGCTGCTGCGCCGCTTCGCCACCGTCGTGGACGAGCACATCGAGGAACTGGCCCGCCTTGAGGTGACCGAGGCCGGGCACACCCTGGGCAACGCCCGCTGGGAGGCGGGAAACGTCCGCGACCTGCTGGACTACGCCGCCGGGGGAGCGGAGCGGCTGAACGGCCGGCAGATCCCGGTCCCCGGCGGACTGGACGTCACCATCCTGGAACCGCTCGGCGTCATCGGCGTCATCGCGCCGTGGAACTTCCCCATGCCGATCGCCGCCTGGGGCACCGCGCCCGCCCTCGCCGCGGGCAACGCGGTGATCCTCAAGCCCGCCGAGACCACCCCGCTGACCGCGCTGCGGCTCGCCGAGCTGGCCCTGGCCGCCGGGCTGCCGGAGGGGCTGTTCCAGGTGTTGCCCGGGACCGGGCCGGTCGCGGGAAACGCGCTGGTGGAGCACCCGGACGTGGCCAAGATCGTGTTCACCGGCTCCACCCCGGTCGGCAAGTCGATCATGGCCAAGGCGGCGGGCCGGCTGAAGCCGGTCACCCTGGAACTCGGCGGCAAGAGCCCCAACATCGTCTTCGCCGACGCCGATGTGGAGGCCGCCGCGGCCGCCACCCCGATGTCCTTCCTGGACAACGCCGGGCAGGACTGCTGCGCCCGCACCCGGATCCTGGTCCAGCGGGATGTGTACGACCGCTTCCTGGCGCTGCTGGCCCCGGCGATCGAGGCGGTACGGGTCGGGGACCCCGCCGACGGGAACACCCAGATGGGACCGCTGATCTCGCGCGCCCAGCTGGACCGGGTCCGCGGCTACGTCCCGGGCGGCGCCGCCGCGATCCGCGGCAAGGCGCCCGAGGGCCCCGGCTTCTGGTTCCCGCCCACCGTCCTCACCGCGGCCGGGGCGGACGACCCGGTCGCCGTGGAGGAGGTCTTCGGGCCCGTGGCCGTGGTCCTGCCCTTCGCGGACGAGGCCGACGCGGTACGGCTGGCCAACGCCACCGACTACGGCCTGGCCGGCTCGCTGTGGACCCGGGACGTCGGCCGCGCGCTGCGGGTCTCCGCCGCGGTCCGGGCCGGCAACCTCTCCGTCAACTCCCACTCGTCCGTCCGCTACTGGACCCCGTTCGGCGGCTTCAAGCAGTCCGGCATCGGCCGCGAACTGGGCCCCGACGCCCTCACCGCCTTCACCGAGACCAAGAACGTCTTCCTGAGCACGGAGGTCTGACCCCATGACCGACACCCCCGGCACCACCCCTGACACCACCCCCGTGGTCCCCGGCGCCGCCGCCGCGAGCGCGGCCCCGGTGTGCCGCCGGCTGGTCGGCCGCACCGCCGTGATCACCGGCGCCGGCAGCGGCATCGGGCTCGCCACCGCCCGCCGGTTCGCCGCCGAGGGCGCCAAGGTGGTCTGCGCGGACATCGACGAGCGGGCCGGCAAGGCCGCCGCCGACGAGGTCGACGGGCTCTTCGTACGGGTCGACGTGACCGACCCCGAGCAGGTCGAGGCGCTGTTCAGGACCGCGTACGACACCTACGGCAGCGTGGACGTCGCCTTCAACAACGCGGGCATCTCGCCGCCCGACGACGACTCCATCCTGGAGACCGGACTGGAGGCCTGGAAGCGGGTCCAGGAGGTCAACCTCACTTCTGTCTACCTCTGCTGCAAGGCCGCGCTGCCCTATATGCGGCGCCAGGGCCGCGGCTCCATCATCAACACGGCCTCCTTCGTCGCCATCATGGGCGCCGCCACCAGCCAGATCTCCTACACCGCCTCCAAGGGCGGGGTGCTGGCCATGTCCCGGGAACTGGGCGTGCAGTTCGCCCGGGAGGGCATCCGGGTCAACGCGCTCTGCCCCGGGCCGGTCAACACCCCGCTGCTCCAGGAGCTGTTCGCCAAGGACCCGGAGCGGGCGGCCCGGCGGCTGGTGCACATCCCGGTCGGCCGGTTCGCCGAGGCCGAGGAGATCGCCGCCGCGGTCGCCTTCCTGGCGAGCGACGACTCCTCGTTCATCAACGCCACGGACTTCCTGGTGGACGGCGGTATCTCGGGCGCCTACGTCACCCCGATGTAGTAGGGCCGTCACCCGGGTGTGGGGCCGTCGCCCCGGTGTGGGGTCCTCGCCCCGGTGTGGGGCGGTCACCTCGGTGTGGGGCGGCCACCTCGGTGGCGGGCCATCGCCCCGGTGTGGGGCCGCCACCTCGGTGTACGGCCGTCGCCCCGGCCGGGGGTGGAGCCGAGCCCTCCGCTCCCGGCCCCCTACAGTGGCGCCATGGCCATGACGACCCCGCCCGGCTGGTACCCGGACCCCGCCGCCCCCGCCCTGGAACGCTGGTGGGACGGCAGCGCGTGGAGCGGGAGCACGCGTCGGCCGGGGGCTGGTGGCGCGGGTGCTCCGGGGGCGGACGAGGTTGCCCCCGGCCCGTACGCGGCGGGGGTCGGTGGGACGGCTACACCTGGCGGCCCGTACCCGGCGCCCGGCGGGGCGGCCACCCCCAACCCGTACCCCGGCGGCTTCGGCCCGGCGGCTCCGGGGCCGTATCCGGGGAACCCGTACCGGGACCTCCCGGTGGCCGGCCCGTACGGGGGTACGGCCCAGGGGCACCCGGTCGCCCCTGCCCCGGCCGCCGCCCCCGGCCGTGGCCGGCGCCGGGTCGGGCCCGTGCTGCTCGCCGCGGTGGCGGTCACCCTGGCGGTGGTGCTGCTCCGCCCCGGGGGCGGGCCCGGCGACGGGCCGGGCGGCACCGCGGCGCCCGCGCCGACCGGGTCGGCTGGCCCGACGGCCACCGGGACCACCTCCGCGCCCAGCCCGGACGCCGACGGCGCGGACGACGGCTCCGGGGGTGAACCCACCGCGCTCACCGACCAGTTGAACGGCATCACCGTGCCCATCCCGGACGGCTGGGAGAAGCCGGAGTTCTCCAGCTCCGAGGTGCCCCTCGCCACCACCACCGCCACCGACGACTGCCCCGCCTCCTCCTGGCGCTCCTGTCCGCGCGGCAGCGTCAACTCCCGTACCGCCGCCGCGGCGGGCGACGGCAGCCCGAGGGCCATCGCCCTCGCCGACATCGCCGAGGCCGCCGAGGAGGCCTTCGGGGAGGACTCCCTGCGCAACCGCCCCTACGGCGGCATCCGCTCCCACCAGGTCGTCGCCGAGCGCTCCGTCTCGGTGGCCGGCCGCACCGGGTACCTGGTCCGCTGGCGGGTGACCACCGAGCAGGGGCCCGGCGGGCATGTCCAGTCCGTGGTGTTCCCCTCGCCGGTCGGCAGCGAGGCGCCGGTCGCCGTACGGATCGCCCTCTCGGCCGCCCCCGGCTCCCCGCCGCTCACCACCATGGACCGGATCACCGACGGCATCCGCCCTGTCGGCGACGCCACCGGCGGCGGGGTCGGCAGCTCCATCGGCCCGTAGGGACCGGGGGAGGGGTCAGAGGAAGGTGCGGCCCTCGCCTCGGTAGGTGGGCACCGAGGCCGTCACCTGGTCGCCCTCCACCAGGTGCAGGGTGTCGAACCGCTCGCACAGCTCGCCCGCCTTGGCGTGCCGGAACCACACCTTGTCGCCGATCAGCAGATCGTCCGCGGCCGCGCCGAGCAGCGGGGTCTGCACCTCCCCGGCCGCCTCCAGCGGGTCGTAGCGCAGCCCCTCCGGGAGGTACGGGACGGGCAGCCGGTCCTCGCCGACCGGCCCCGACGCCGGGTAGCCGCCGCCGAGCACGGTCACACAGCCCATCCCCGGGCGGCGCACCACCGGCTGGGCGAACAGCGCCGCCGGGCGCCCGGAGAACGACGAGTAGTGGTCGAACAGCCGCGGCTGGTACAGCCCCGACCCGGCCGCCACCTCGGTCACCGCCGCCTCCGCCGCCGTGTGCTGGACGCTGCCGGTGCCGCCGCCGTTGACGAACTCCAGCTCCGGTGCCACCGCCCGTACGGCTGCCACCGCGGCCGCCCGCCGCACCGCCAGCTCCCGGCGGGCCGCCGACTGCATCAGCCGGATGCCGCGCGAGCGCAGCGGCTGCCCGGCCACCGCGTCGCCGACCCCGGCCACATGCCCCTCGTACGCCATCAGCCCGACCACCCGGAAACCCGGGCGCCGGGCCACCGAGCGGGCCAGCTCGGCGAGTTGCCCCGGCTCCCGCAGCGGCGAGCGGCGCGCCCCGACCCGTATCCGCCCGCCGAGCAGCCGCAGCGAGGTGTCCAGCTCCAGGCAGACCCGGACCTCCTCCCGGCCGCCGTCCCGGGCGCAGTCGATCAGGTCCAGCTGGGCCGGGTCGTCCACCACCACCGTCACCGCGCCGGCCAGTTTGGCGTCCCCGGTCAGCTCGGCGAAGCCCGCCTGGTCCACCGACGGATAGGCGAGGAGCACGTCCTCGAACCCGGCCCGGGCCAGCCAGAGCGACTCCGCCAGCGTGTACGACATCACCCCGGCGAACCCGTCCCTGGCCAGCACCCGCTCCAGCAGCGCCCGGCAGCGTACGGACTTGCTCGCCACCCGCACCGGCTTGCCGCCCGCCCGGCGCACCAGATCGGCCGCGTTGGCGTCGAACGCGTCGAGGTCGACCACCGCGAGCGGGGCGTCGAAGGAGGCGGTGGCCCGGTCGTAGCGGGCACGGTCGGCGGCGCGCGGAGTCATGGGCGGAGTCATGCGGCGAGCCTGCCAGAAGCCACTACCGGTGGGTAGGGGGATGTTCCGGTCAGATCCGGCCCCGCCCCCGGACGGGGCCCCGGTCGTGTTCTCCGACGGGTCTGGCCAGCCCGTAGAGTGAGCCGGACACGCTGACGAACGGGCCTGCCCCGCGCGGCGATCCGGACGACCGCCAGGGGGGCGGATGAGCACCGAGGCGCGACGCCCGCCGGTCCGCACCAACGGCGCGCCACCGCCCGTCGACCCGCCCCCGGCCCCCGCCGCCCCACCCGGTCCCACCCGGCCCCCCGCCGGCACCTCCGCCCCCCGCCCGGCCGGGCCTCCCGCCCCCGCTGCTGGCCCCGCCGCCGCGCCCGCTTCCCGTCCGGTGTTGCCTTCGTCCGCGCCCGCTGCCTGTCCGGTGTTGCCTTCGTCCGCGCCTCGGCCGCCCGCGCCCGGCCCGTCCGGGCCCTGGCTGACCCCTGATCGGTCCGCGCCTCGGCCGTCCGCGCTTGATCCCTCCGGGCCCCGGCTGTCTGCGCTTGATCCCTCCGGGCCCCGGCCGCCCGTGCCTGACCCGTCCGGGTCCCGGCCGCCGTTGCCGGTGGTGCCGCCCGCGCCGGTGGTGCCGCCCCGACCGGCCGTGCCGCCCAGGACCGGGGCGGTGCCGCCGGGAGCCGTAACCGTGCCGCCCGGGGCCGCGCCGCTTGGAGCCGGGGCCGCGCCGTCCGGGGTCGGGGCCGCGCCGTCCGGGGTCGGGGCCGCGCCGCCTGGGCCGCTACCGTCGGCTGCGCCGACCCTGGCTGGGCCCCTGCCCCCGGCCGCACCCGCCTCCGCCGGGCCGCTGCCCCCGGCCGCGTCCGCCCCGGCCGAGCCGCCGCCCGCTCCCGTTCGACAATCCGCTCCCGTACGGCAATCCGCCCCGGTACGGCAGGCAGCTCCCGTACGGCAAGCAGCCCCCGTACGCCGATCCGCCCCCGTGCAGCGGTCGGCGCCGCCCGACCACGCGGCCGGGTCGCCTCCCTCAACGCCCCCCGCACCGCCCGCGGTTCCGGCCGCCCGGCGGCCTTCGACCGCTCCTCGGCCCGCGACCACCCCCCGCCCCGGAACCACCCCCGGGCCTGGCAGCACCCCCCGGCCCGCGACCGCCCCCGGGCCCGGAAGCACCCCTCGGTCCGGCGCCGTGCCCGGTCGTCCGGCGGCTCCCGGGAGCCCCCCGCCGCACTTCAGCACCGGGCCGCACCGGCCCACCGGCCTGAGCACCCCCACCGACCAAAGTGGGCCCACCGGCCTGAGCGCCCCTACCGGCCACAACGGATCCACTGGCCACAACCGGCCCACCGGCCACAGCACCCCCACCGGCCCCACCGGCCGCATCGGCCTCATCGGCCCGCCGCCCGAGGCGCCGGTGGAGACCACCGTGCGGCTGCGGCCGGTCCGGGCGCGCCGCCCGGTCCGTACTGCCGTCGCGCTGGTCTGCCTGGTCCTCGGCCTCGGGCTCACCGGCGGGGCCGCCGCCGGGGCGCTGATCGCCACCCGGCCGGACGGCGCACCGGCGGCCGACCGCTGGGAGCAGGCCCGCGAACTGTGGCACCGCGCCCCGGTCGACACCCTCTTCCCGGCCACCCTCAAGGGGTCCGGCGCCGGACCCGGCCGCGCCGACCGCAACTGGACCCGGATCGCCGTCGCCCCCGCCGGGACCTGCGCCGACGCGCTCGACCCGCTGCTCACCCGGACGCTGCGGCCGGTCGGCTGCGCCCGGGTGGTGCGGGCCACCTACCGGGACGCCACCTCCTCCCTGGTCACCACCGTCGGCATGGTGTTCACCAAGGGCGACCGCACCCGGATGACGGCGCTGCGCGACCGGTTCACCGACGAACGGCTCGACCGGCGCGCCGATCTGATGCCGAAGGCGCTGCCCGCCCCCGGCACCGCCGCCGCGAGCTTCCGCGACCCGCAGCGGGCCAGCTGGCGGGTGAGCGTGCTCACCGACGCGCCCGTGGTGGTGTACGCGGTGTCCGGCTTCGCCGACGGCCGTACCGTCACCACCCCGCAGCCCGCCGCCGAGGCGATGGCCCCGGGCCAGACCACCGCCCCCGCCCAGTCCGGGCTCGGCCACGAGGCCAAGGGCGTCGCCGACCGGGTCGAGCGCGGCCTGCGCAAGGCCGCCGCCGCGGCCGGACGGGAGCCCCAGCAGTGACCGCCCGCATCCGGGGCCCCCGCCGGGCCCGGGGCATCGCCGCGGCCGGATCGGCAGCCGCCCGCGGCCGGAGGGGAGCCCGGGCGGTGACGAGCGTCCGCCTCCGGGTCTCCCGGCGGGCCCGCGCGCGGGTCGCCGCGGCCGGACTGGCCGCCGCGTTCGCGGTGCTGCCCGCGGCGCCCGCGCACGCCGCCGACGGCATCCGGCCCCAGCAGTGGGGGCTGGAGGCGCTCCGCACCGAGCAGGCCTGGCGCACCACCCAGGGCGCCGGGGCCACCGTCGCGGTGCTGGACACCGGGGTCGACGCCGGCCACCCCGACCTCGCCGGCAGCGTCCTGCCCGGCAAGGACCTCATCGGCTTCGGCGCCGAGCGCGGTGAGCGGGCCTGGGCCCGGCACGGCACCGCCATGGCCGGGATCATCGCCGCCCACGGGCACGGGCCCGACGGGGAGGACGGGGTGATCGGCATCGCGCCCGAGGCGAGGATCCTGCCGGTGCGGGTCATCCTCGAAGGCACCGACCCGGAGCGCACACAGGCCCGCAAGACCAAGGGCACCGCACTCGCCCGGGGAATCCGCTGGGCCGCCGACCAAGGCGCCGACGTCATCAACCTCTCGCTCGGCGACGACAGCGCGGCCGCCCATCCCGACGCGGGCGAGGACGCGGCCGTGCAGTACGCCCTGGCCAAGGGCGCCGTGGTGGTCGCCTCGGCCGGCAACGGCGGCGAGAAGGGCGACCACATCTCCTACCCGGCCGCCTACCCCGGGGTGATCGCCGTCACGGCGGTGGACCGGTACGGCACCCGGGCCGCCTTCTCCACCCGCCGCTGGTACGCCACGATCGCCGCGCCCGGCGTGGACATCGTGATCGCCGACCCGGACCGCGGCTACTACCAGGGCTGGGGCACCAGCGCCGCCGCCGCCTTCGTCTCCGGGGCCGCCGCACTGCTCAAGTCGGCCCACCCGGACCTCACCCCGGTCGAGGTGAAGCGGCTGCTCGCGGACACCGCCCGGGACCGCCCGGCCGGCGGCGCGCACGACGACGCCAAGGGGTACGGGACGGTGGACCCGGCCGCCGCCCTCCGCGCGGCCGCCGCCCTGCGCCCCGCCGCGCCGAGGACCGCCGGCGGAGGCCCGACCCGCTTCGGCCCCGCCCCCGTACCGCCCGCCGAGAAGGAGGACGGCCCCGGGCTGCTCGCCCCCATGGCGGGCGCCGCCGGGGTGCTGCTGCTGGCCGCCGCGGCGGTGCTCTGGCGCGGCGGACGGGCCCGCGCCACTCCGCCGTCACGGTCCGTCCGGGCGGCCGATAGGCTCACCGGGTGGCGCTGAAGAACATCCCCAATCCCGGTTTCTCCGACGACGACGGTACGGCCGACCCGCGGCTCGCCGAGGCCCTGGCCGCCTGGTCCGCGGACCGGTCCGCCGAGACCCGGGCCGGGGTGCTCGCCGCCCTGAAGGAGGCCCGCCTCCTGGTGCCGGTGGTCGCGGTGCTCGGCGAGGTCGAGGAGGACCAGGCCACCGGGCTGCGCCGGGAGAAGACCAGCGACATGGCGGTGCCCACACTCACCGCGGGCGACCGCCGGGCCCTGCCCGCCTTCACCTCGCTGGAGACGCTGGCCCGCTGGGACCCGGCCGCCCGCCCGGTGGCCGTACCGCTGCGTCAGGCGCTCCAGGCGACCGCCCACGAGAAGGCCGACACCCTGGTGCTCGACCTGGCCGGTCCCGTCCCGTACGAGCTGACCGGGCCCGCGCTGCTCGCCCTCGCCGAGGGCCGCACCAGCACCGACCCGCTCACCGACCCGGCCGTCACCGAGGCGGTGCGCCGGGTGGTGGCCGCCGAGCCCGCCGTGCTCCGCGCCCACCTCGGCCCGGGCACCGCCGACGGCACCCTCGCCTTGGTGCTGGCCGAGGACGCGGTGCCCGCCGAGGCGGCCGGCCGGATCGCCCGCGCGCTGGCCGCCGACGAGACCCTCCGCGCCCGCCTGGTGCGCGGCCTGGACCTGGCCCTGCTGCCCCCCACCGCCACGCCCCCGGGCGAGCCCCTCCACGTACGGCCGTAGGTTCGGCACCACGTACGGCCGTAGGGCCGGCGCAATGCACGGCCCCGTGGCGCCCCGGGCGCGGGTCAGGGGTGCATCCGCGCCCCCTTGACGACCTTGTCCACCGCGTTGCGCGGCCCGTACACGGCCAGGCCCACCAGATCCAGCGCGTCGCCCGGGACGGCCCGGACCGCCGCCCGGTTGTCGCGGTCGTTGCCGGTGGCGAAGAGGTCCGAGGTGAACACCGCCCGGGCCAGACCCCGCCTCAGGGCCCGGCCGTGCGCGGCGGTCATCGTCTCCTTCGCCGCCTCGAAGACCAGTACCGGCTGGCGGAACATCGGCAGATACGGGGTGCCGTCGGCGTCCTCGTAGCGCTCGCCGACCACCTCCGGCAGCTCGGTGCCCAGTCCGCTCACCAGGAAGGCGGTCACGTTCAGCCGCTGCCAGGGCGCCAGGTCGTCCCGCAGCAGCACGGCGATCCTGGTGTCGAAGCGGATCGGGGCGGCCGCCACCGACACCGCGCTGCTCTCGTCGTTCTCGTTCTCGTTCTCGTTCGCGGTCTCGGTCTCGGTCTCGTTCGTCATGCCCACCAGGCTGCCGACCGGGCCGGAACGGCGTCTTGTACGTTGTTTGCATGGCTGCCCGTCAGGAGGTCACCGCGTGGCGGCCCGGCGTCCCGGGTGTCGTCGAGGTCTTCCACGCGCACTTCACCGCGCACGCCTATCCGATGCACGTCCATGACGTCTGGACGCTGCTGATCGTGGACGACGGCGCGGTCCGCTACGACCTCAACCGCCGGGAGCGGGGCACCCCGCGGGACACCGTGTCGCTGCTGCCGCCGCACGTCCCGCACAACGGCTCGCCCGCCACCGCGCACGGCTTCCGCAAGCGGGTGCTCTATCTGGACCTGAGCCGGCTGGACGAGAGCTTCGTCGGCCCGGCCGCGGACACCCCCGACCTGGTCGATCCGCTGCTACGGCGGCGGGTGGCGCGGCTGCACACCGCGCTGGCGGCCGGGACGGGGGCCGAGCAGTGGGAGGCGGAGAGCAGGCTCGCCCTGATCGCCGAACGGCTCCGGGGCCATCTGCGGCCCCGGCTCGCCGAGGAGCCCTTCGACCCCGGCCGCCGCGGGGTGGCCGCCGAGCTGCGGGACCTGCTGGACGCCCGGGTGGAACGGGGGATGACGCTGGCCGAGGCGGCGGCGCTGCTGCACGCGCACCCCGCCCATCTGGTACGGGCGTTCAGCGCCGCCTTCGGGATCGCCCCGCACCGCTATCTGACCGCGCGGCGGGTGGAGCGGGCCCGCGGGCTGCTGCTGGACGGGCTGCCGCCGGCCGAGGTGGCCACCGCGGTGGGCTTCCACGACCAGGCGCATCTGGGACGCCACTTCGGCCGGCTGGTGGGCGTGCCCCCGGGGCGGTACGCGCGCTCCCGGTCCCGTTAGTCCTCAGGGTGCCGGGACCGGGACCGGGCAGCCGGGCAGCCGCCTCAGCCGAAGACCGGGCCGGTGTACTTCTCGCCCGGGCCCTGGCCCGGCTCGTCGGGGACGAGGGACGCCTCGCGGAAGGCGAGCTGGAGCGACTTCAGGCCGTCCCGGAGCGGGGCGGCGTGGAAGGAGCTGATCTCCGTGACGCCCGCGTCCAGCAGCCCGGCCAGCGCGTGCACCAGCTTGCGGGCCTCGTCCAGGTCCTTGTGGGCGTCGCCGTCCTCGGTGAGGCCCAGCTTCACCGCGGCGGCGCTCATCAGGTTGACGGCGACCGTGACGATCACCTCGACCGCGGGCACCTCGGCGATGTCGCGGGTCATGGCGTCGAAGTCGGGGGTGTCGTTGCCCGGGCCGGAGCCCGCCGGGGTGGCGTCGTCGTTCATGCGTCACACCTTAGGCGTACGGGAGGAGGGGTACGGGATCGGGCCCGGCGGGCGCCCGAGAGGCGGCCGGGCCGGCGCGTACCGCCCTCTACCCTCCCGTACCGTCCCGCCGGCGACCGGGCCGGCGCGTACCGCCCCGTACCGCCCCACCGGCGAGTCCCGCCCCAGAGCCGTAGCCAGGCCGCCTTCCCGTCCGTGGCCGCCGGCGGCGCGCCTGGTCGCACCGCCGACGGCGAGGTGCTAACCTTGTGTGACGACCGGCCGGACGCCTGTGCGCTCCGGCCCGCAAGTGGAGGCTCCGATCTCCCACCTGGCCACCCCTCGGGGAGGCGGGTCACCGGTCAGGCGGTCCCCATCGTTCCGTACGGACGATGGATCCGCCCGATGTGCGCCCCGCGGTTGACCGCGGCGGTGCTCCGGTTTGCCTTGGAGCCCCGCCTGCGTCCCGTCCGGGGCATTTTTCATGTGCCGGCGCGGTTGGTCTCAACTGTCACAAGACGTTACGCGTCCGTCCGCCAGGCGTTCGCGTGGTGCTACCGAGGAGGATCCATCAGCGCCGAGCCCCGCATCAACGACCGGATTCGCGTTCCCGAGGTGCGACTTGTCGGTCCCAGCGGCGAGCAGGTCGGGATTGTTCCGCTTGCCAAGGCCCTGGAGCTTGCGCAGGAGTACGACCTCGACCTCGTCGAGGTGGCGGCCAACGCCCGTCCGCCGGTCTGCAAGCTCATGGACTACGGCAAGTTCAAGTACGAGTCGGCCATGAAGGCCCGTGAGGCGCGCAAGAACCAGGCGCACACGGTCATCAAGGAGATGAAGCTCCGGCCGAAGATCGACCCGCACGACTACGACACCAAGAAGGGTCACGTCGTCCGGTTCCTCAAGCAGGGCGACAAGGTCAAGATCACGATCATGTTCCGCGGACGTGAGCAGTCCCGGCCGGAGCTCGGCTACCGGCTGCTGCAGCGCCTCGCGGAGGACGTCCAGGACCTGGGCTTCGTCGAGTCGAACCCCAAGCAGGACGGCCGGAACATGATCATGGTTCTCGGTCCGCACAAGAAGAAGACCGAGGCGATGGCCGAAGCCCGCGAGGCGCAGGCCGCCCGCAAGGCCGAGCGCCAGGGCCAGCCGGCCCAGGCCGACGAGTCCGCCGATGCGGAGCAGTCGGTCGAGGCGGAGCAGCCGGCCCCGGCGGAGCAGCCCGCCGAGTAGGTCCCGCCAGGGACCTGGACCCGAGGCACCCGCCCCGGATTCAACCGATACATCTGACGCCCCCACCGCCGGTCCCGACCGGGCCGGCGGGGAGCGCCACTGACGAGGAGAGAACGGCGCGATGCCGAAGAACAAGACGCACAGCGGTGCCAAGAAGCGCTTCAAGATCACCGGCTCCGGCAAGGTGCTCCGCGAGCGCGCCGGCAAGCGCCACCTGCTGGAGCACAAGTCCTCCAAGCTGACCCGCCGCCTCACCGGCAACGCCGAGATGGCCCCGGGCGACGCCGCCAAGATCAAGAAGATGCTCGGCATCTGAGCGACGCTCGCACGCCGGATCAGCCGCCGCCCGCAGGCGCGGGCCGCCGCCGGCTGATCGGCGTCACGCCCTCGGCGACGAGGGCCGCCGGCGGCACCCGCCGGGACCCAATCGTTTCCGGGCCGTATGGGCACCACCACGGCCCCGCTACAAGGAGTTAACACGTGGCACGCGTCAAGCGGGCAGTCAACGCCCACAAGAAGCGCCGGGCGATCCTGGAGCAGGCCAGCGGCTACCGCGGCCAGCGCTCCCGCCTCTACCGCAAGGCCAAGGAGCAGGTCACCCACTCGCTGGTCTACAACTACAACGACCGGAAGAAGCGCAAGGGCGACTTCCGTCAGCTGTGGATCCAGCGGATCAACGCCGCGGCCCGCGCCAACGGCATCACCTACAACCGCTTCATCCAGGGTCTGAAGGCCGCCAACATCGAGGTGGACCGCAAGATCCTGGCCGAGCTCGCGGTCAACGACGCCGGCGCGTTCGCCGCGCTCGTCGAGGTGGCCCAGAAGGCGCTGCCGAGCGACGTCAACGCCCCGAAGGCCGCCGCCTGATCCACCGGCATCCGCCGGCCGGCCCCGCGCCGGCCGCCTGATCCGCCAGGCGCGCACCTTCCGCGTATCCCGCCCGGACCCGCAGGCCCCGCGCCTGCGGGTCCGGTCTTTGCCCGGAGGCCTCCGCCCCCTCGGGAAGGGCCCCGCTCCGGCCGCCCGCCGCCCCGCCGCCGACCCACGAAGGAAGCCGCCGCCCGCCATGGCCACCCCCGAGCTGATCTCCCCCCGCTCCCCGCGCGTCACCGCCGCCCGGCGGCTCGCCAAGCGGACCTTCCGGAGCAAGGAGCGCCTGTTCATCGCCGAGGGCCCGCAGGCCGTCCGCGAGGCGGTCGCCCACCGGGGGCCCGGGACCGCGGCCGGCACCGGGGAGCCGACCCTGGTGGAGCTGTTCACCACCGTCGAGGCCGCCGAGCGGTACGCGGACATCGTCGCCGCCGCCCGGGCCGCCGGGGCCCGGGTGCACCACGCCTCCGCCGACGTGCTGGCCGACGTCTCGCAGACCGTCACCCCGCAGGGGCTGCTCGGGGTGTGCCGGTTCCTGGACTCGCCGTTCGCCGAGGTGCTGGCCGCCCGCCCCCGGCTGGTCGCCGTGCTCGCCAACGTCCGCGATCCCGGCAACGCCGGCACCGTGCTGCGCTGCGCCGACGCGGCCGGAGCGGACGCGGTGGTGCTCACCGACGCCTCGGTGGACCTGTACAACCCCAAGGCGGTACGGGCCTCGGTGGGCTCCGTCTTCCACCTCCCGGTCGCCGTGGGCGTCCCCGTGGAGCAGGCCGTCGCCGGGCTGCGGGAGGCCGGGGTGCGGGTGCTGGCCGCCGACGGGGCCGGCGAGCGGGACCTGGACGCCGAGCTGGACGCCGGCACCATGGGCACCCCCACCGCCTGGGTCTTCGGCAACGAGGCCTGGGGCCTGCCCGAGGAGACCCGGGCGCTCGCCGACGCCGTGGTCCGCGTCCCCATCCACGGCCGCGCCGAGAGTCTGAACCTCGCCACCGCCGCCGCCGTGTGCCTCTACGGCTCCGCCCGTGCGCAGCGTGCTGCCGGAGGGTGCCGCTCCGTGACCTCCAGCTAGTAGGGTGACGGGCTCGGGGGCCAAGCGTCACACGACGGAGGGGTAGGGATTCGGCGATGACGCGCGCCACGAGCAGGCCCGAGATCGCCGCGGGTACTCCGGCGGCCTTACTGGGCGGCTGCGACCCGGACGACCTGCCGGACGGACTGGTCATCGCCGACGGGGACGGCCGGGTGGTCTGCTTCAACACCGCCGCCGCCCGGATCACCCGGACCCCCCGCGCCCAGGCGATCGGCGCCCCGCTGGAGCGGGCGCTGCCGCTCCAGGACCTCAAGGGGCGCCGCTGGTGGGCGCTGACCGACCCCTACGGCGGGCTCGCCATCCGCGGCGGGCAGCCCGAGCGGAACCTGCTGCTGCCCGGCAGCCGGGAGGTGCTGGTCGCCGCCCGCTACGTCCGCGACCGGCCGCTCGGCCCGGTCGAACGGGTCGTGGTCACCCTGCGCGGCACCGAGGCCCGGCGCCGTACCGAGCGCAGCCACGCCGAGCTGATCGCCACCGTCGCCCATGAGCTGCGCTCCCCGCTCACCTCGGTCAAGGGCTTCACCGCCACCCTGCTGGCCAAGTGGGAGCGGTTCACCGACGACCAGAAGCGGCTGATGCTCCAGACCGTGGACGCCGACGCCGGACGGATCACCCGGCTGATCGCCGAGCTGCTGGACATCTCCCGGATCGACTCCGGGCGCCTGGAGGTGCGGCGCCAGCCGGTGGACCTCGCCGCCGCGGTCGGCCGCCACATCCAGGCGCATCTCTCCTGCGGGGAGCCGCCGGACCGTTTCGTCGCCCGGGTGCGCCGCCCGCTGCCCGAGCTGTGGGCCGACCCCGACAAGATCGACCAGGTACTCGGCAACCTGCTGGAAAACGCGGTGCGCCACGGCGAGGGAACCGTCACCATCGAGGTGGCGCCCGCGGACGCGGGCGCCGGCGGCGAGGGCGACCAGGAGAAGGGGACGGCGGTGACCGTGAGCGACGAGGGACCCGGCATCCCCGAGGAGTCGATGGCCCGGGTCTTCACCCGCTTCTGGCGCGGCAGCAAGCGCGGCGGCACCGGGCTCGGCCTCTATATCGTCAAGGGCATCGTGGAGGCGCACGGCGGCACCATCACCGTCGGCCGGGCCCCCTCCGGCGGCGCCCAGTTCCGATTCACCCTGCCCGTGGGCACCCCGGCCGGCCTGCTCTAGCGGCCCCGGCCGCCCGGCCCGCGGGCGCCTCCACCCCGGCGCGGGCCGGACGCCACCGGGCACGGCCGCCCCACCTCCGTACCGCCACCGGGGATGCCACCCGGCGGACCCCGCTCACGGGCGCCCGCCGGGCCCGCCCCGTACCCCCGCTAGACTCGACCTTTGGCACATTCACGTCCTCGGTCGTCGAGCGGGGGCCCCAGCCACCCCATCGGAAGCACGGGAAGAGATGTCGGCACCCAACAAGTCGTACGACCCAGTCGAGGTCGAGGCACTGAAACCGGAACAGATCGAGCGCATGAAGGACGAGGCGCTCGCCGCCTTCGCCGCCGCCGCCGACCTGGACGAGCTCGCCTCCGCGAAGACCGCCCACACCGGCGGCACCTCGCCGCTCGCCCTCGCCAACCGGGAGATCGGCGCCCTGCCGCCCCAGGCCAAGGCGGAGGCCGGCAAGCGCGTCGGCCAGGCCCGCGGCCAGGTCAGCAAGGCGCTCGCCGCCCGCCAGGTGGAGCTGGAGGCCGAGCGGGACGCCCGCGTGCTGGTCGAGGAGGCCGTGGACGTCACGCTGCCCCACGACCGCGTCCCGGCCGGCGCCCGCCACCCGCTCACCACCTTCATGGAGCGCGTCGCCGACGTCTTCGTCTCCATGGGGTACGAGATCGCCGAGGGCCCCGAGGCCGAGGCCGAGTGGTTCAACTTCGACGCCCTGAACTTCGTACCGGACCACCCGGCCCGGCAGATGCAGGACACCTTCTTCGTCCAGGGCGCCTCTCCGGAAGGGAAGGCCACCACCGGCGACGAGTCCGGCGTCGTGCTGCGCACCCACACCTCACCGGTGCAGGCCCGCACCCTGATCGACCGCGAGCCGCCGGTCTACGTGGTCTGCCCCGGCCGGGTCTACCGGACCGACGAGCTGGACGCCACGCACACCCCGGTCTTCCACCAGATCGAGCTGCTCGCCGTGGACGAGGGCCTGACCATGGCCGACCTCAAGGGCACCCTGGACCACATGGTCCGCGCCCTGTTCGGGCCGGACATGAAGACCCGGCTGCGGCCCAACTACTTCCCCTTCACCGAGCCGTCCGCCGAGATGGACATGCTCTGCTACGTCTGCCGCGGCGCCTCCGTCGGCGACCCGGAGCGGCCCTGCCGCACCTGCGGCAGCGAGGGCTGGATCGAGCTGGGCGGCTGCGGCATGGTCAACCCCAACGTGCTGATCGCCTGCGGGGTCGACCCGGCGAGGTACAGCGGGTTCGCCTTCGGGTTCGGCATCGAGCGGATGCTGATGTTCCGCCACAACGTCGAGGACATGCGAGACATGGTCGAGGGTGACGTCCGGTTCACCCGGCCGTTCGGGATGGAGATCTGATGCGGGTCCCGCTTTCGTGGCTGCGGGAGTACGTCGACCTGCCGGCGGGCGAGACCGGCCGCGACGTACAGGCCAAGCTGGTGCCGGCCGGCCTGGAGGTCGAGACCGTCGAGCGCCTCGGCGCCGGGCTGACCGGCCCCCTGGTGGTCGGCAGGGTGCTCACCGTCGAGGAGCTGACCGAGTTCAAGAAGCCGATCCGCTTCTGCACGGTCGACGTCGGCTCCGCCAACGGCACCGGGGAGCCGCAGGAGATCATCTGCGGCGCCCGGAACTTCGCCGAGGGCGACAAGGTCGTCGTCGCGCTGCCCGGCGCGGTGCTGCCCGGGGACTTCCGGATCGCCGAGCGCAAGACGTACGGCCGGATGTCCCGCGGCATGATCTGCTCCGGCGACGAGCTCGGCATGGGCGACGACGGCAGCCACGGCATCATCGTGCTGCCGCCGGAGCACGAGGTCGGCACCGACGCCACCGTGCTCCTTGAGCTGTACGACGAGGTCCTGGACATCGCCGTCACCCCGGACCGCGGCTACTGCCTCTCGCTGCGCGGGATCGCCCGGGAGACCGCCATCGCCTACGGGCTGCCGCTGCGCGACCCGGCACTCCTGGACGTGCCCGGCCCCAACGCGTACGGCTACCCGGTCTTGGTCACCGACCCGGTCGGCTGCTCCCGCTTCACCGCGCGCACCGTGGTCGGCCTCGACCCCGAGGCCCGCTCCCCGATCTGGCTCCGGCGCCGCCTCCAGAAGGCCGGCATGCGGCCGATCTCGCTCGCCGTGGACGTCACCAACTACGTGATGCTGGAGCTCGGCCAGCCGCTGCACGCCTACGACCGGAGCCGGCTGGACGGGCCCATCGCGGTGCGCCGCGCCGAGCCCGGCGAGAAGATCACCACCCTCGACGGCACCGTCCGGGTGCTGGATGCCGAGGACCTGCTGATCACCGACAACCGCGGCCCGATCGGGATCGCCGGTGTCATGGGCGGCGCCAACACCGAGATCGCCGACCCGGTCACCGACCCGGAGACCGGCCAGGTCAGCGGCACCACCGACGTGGTGATCGAGGCCGCCCACTTCGACGCCATCGCCATCGCCCGCACCGCCCGCCGCCACAAGCTGTCCTCCGAGGCGTCCCGGCGCTTCGAGCGCGGCGTGGACCCGGCGGCGGCCGCGGCCGCGGCGCAGCGCACCGTGGACCTGCTGGTGCTGCTCGCCGGCGGCACCGCCGAGGCCGGGGTGACCGAGGTGCTGGCGCCCTCCGCGCCGCACACCGTCGCCATGCCCGCCGACCACCCCGACCGGGTGGCCGGGATGGTCTACGGCCGCGAGACGGTGGTCCGCCGCCTCCAGGAGATCGGCTGCGACGTCTACGGGCAGGACGAGCTGGTCGTCACGGTGCCGTCCTGGCGCCCCGACCTGCGCGAGCCCAACGACCTCGCCGAGGAGGTCATCCGGCTGGAGGGGTACGAGAGCCTGCCCTCCACCCTGCCCAGGCCCCCGGCCGGCCGCGGGCTCACCGCGCGCCAGCGGGTGCACCGCCGGGTCGGCCGCGCGCTGGCCGGCGCCGGGTACGTCGAGGCGCTGAACTACCCGTTCATCGGCGAGCAGGTGCTCGACCAGCTGGACCTCCCGGCCGGCGACCCCGCCCGCCGCACGGTGAAGCTGGTCAACCCGCTCTCCGACGAGGAGCCGGCGCTGCGCACCACGCTGCTGCCGGGCCTCCTCGCCGCGCTGCGCCGCAACGACGGGCGCGGCAGCCATGACCTGGCTCTCTTCGAGACCGGCCTGGTCTTCACCGCGGCCGATGAGTCGGGCATCGCCGCCCGCCTCCCGGTCGACCGCCGCCCCACCGACGAGGAGATCGCCCGCGTCAACGCCGTGCTGCCGCGGCAGCCCCGGCACGCCGCGGTGGTCCTCGCCGGGGCGCGCGAGCAGGCCGGCTGGTGGGGCCAGGGCCGCCCGGCCGACTGGGCCGACGCGGTCGAGGCCGCCCGTACGGTGGCCCGCGAGGCCGGTGCCGAACTCCTGGTCCGCCAGGGCCAGTACGGCCCCTGGCACCCGGGCCGCTGCGCCGAGCTGGTGGTGGTCGTGGACGGCGAGGAGCGGGTGGCCGGCCACGCCGGAGAGCTGCACCCCCGGGTCGTGAAGGCCCTGCACCTGCCGGCCCGGACCAGCGCCATGGAGCTGGACCTGGACCTGGTCGAGGCCGCCACCACCGGCCCCGTCCCGGCCCCCCGGATCTCCACCTTCCCGGTGGCCACCCAGGACGTCGCCCTGGTGGTCGACACCGCGGTGCCCGCCGCCGAGGTGGAGCGGGCCCTGCGCGAGGGCGCGGGTGAACTCCTCGAATCCCTCCGCCTGTTCGACGTGTTCACCGGCGAGCAGATCGGCGCGGGCCGCAAGTCCCTCGCCTACGCGCTCCGCTTCCGCGCCGCCGACCGCACCCTCACCGTCGAGGAGGCCTCCGCCGCCCGCGACACCGCGGTCGCCCTGGCCGCCGAACGCACCGGCGCGGTCCTCCGGGGCGCCTGACCGGCACCCGTCCCGTCCCGGACACGAAGAACGCCCCGCCCCCGGTTGCTACGGCGCCGGGGGCGGGGCGTTTCGGCAGGGGGCGGCCCGGTCCCTGGGGTCGCCATGTCTTCGGGCCACCCACCGGTCAGGAGGTGCCGGTGCGCCGTTCGAGGCGGGTGCCGTCGCGAAGGGTGATCGACATCAGATCGCTGGGGGCGTCCAGTTCCAGGCGATGCCAGCGGCCACGGGGGACGATCACGGCGGCGCCTGCCCGCAACCGCACCATGTCCTCGGCCCCGCCCGGCGCCTCGGGGCGGAAGTAGAGGCGGACGCCGCCGGTGAGGCAGCACACCGCTTCCTCGGCCTGCGGGTGCATCTCCCAGTGGTCGGCGTGGACGTCGGCGTCGCTCGCCACGTGGAACGCGGCGATCTGCCAGGCGCCGGAGCCGCTGCCCGCCATCTGCCGTTCGACGGCTCGGACATCGCCGTCGGGGCGGAAGTGCAGGGCCGAGGCGAACAGGTCGATGGTGGTGTTCGTCATGACGGTGTTCCTTCCCAGTGGTTCTCCGCGTGGTGGGTGGAGCGCGGAACAGGGGTGACGGTTCGGCGGCGGGGCAGTACACCGAGGGCCACGACCGCCGCGAGCACGAAGACGGCGGCGGTGATGGCCAGGCCCAGGGCGTAGCCCTCGTTGAGGGCGGTGGGGTCGGTGGTCGTGCCGGTACGGTGCGCGGCGATGGTGGCCAGGGCGGCCAGGCCGATGCAGCCGCCGAGTTGGCGGGAGCTGTTCATGAGGCCGCCGGCCATGCCGGCCTCGTGCGGGGCGACGCCGGTGGTCGCGGCGGCGGCGACCGGGGCCAGGACCAGCCCGGCGCCGACGCTGGTGACGAGGGACGGGCCGAGCACGTCGGTGAGGAAGCCGCCGTCGGGGCTGATCAGGGCGAACCAGGCCAGGCCCGCGGCGGCCAGCAGGGCGCCGGGCACCAGGCAGGCGCGGGGGGTGCGGGACGCGGTGACCCGGGTGGCGATGACGGTTCCCGCGACCAGGCCCAGGGAGAAGGGCAGGAACGCGGCGCCGGTCGCCGCGGCACCCATGCCCAGGACCTGCTGCAGGTACAGGGACACGAAGTAGAAGGCCGTGAACTGGCCGGCCGCGGCCAGGAACACCAGCATGTTCGCGCCGGCGACCCAGCGGCTGCGCAGCAGTCCGAGACGCAGCAGCGGTGCGGCGACCCTCGCCTCGGCGAAGGCGAAGACGGCCAGCGTCACGGCCGCGGCGGCGAGGGCCGCCCAGGTGGCCGGGGAGCCCCAGCCCAGGGTGTCGGTGCGGACGACACCGAGCACCAGCAGCCCCACTCCGCCCGTCGCCAGGACGGCACCCAGCGCGTCCAGCCTCTCACGCCGGACAGCCGGGGCTCCGGCGGGTACCCCCGCGGGGATGAGGGCCAGAGCCGCCGCGACGATGGGCAGGTTGACCAGCATGACCCAGCGCCAGCCCGCGTACTCGGTCAGCAGTCCACCCGCCAGCACACCGAGTGCGCCGCCCGCGGCGTTCACCGCGCTCCACACCCCCAGTGCCCGGACACGCCGGGGGCCTTCGGCGAAGGTGGTGGTGAGCATCGCCAGCGCGGCCGGCGCGGCCGCGGCGGCGCCCACGCCCTGACCGGCGCGTGCGGCGATCAGTTGCCAGGGGTCCTGGGACAGCCCGCCCACCAGCGAACACAGTCCGAAGGCGGTCAGCCCCAGCACGAACATCCGCCGTCGCCCGTACAGATCGCAGGCGCGTCCTCCCAGCAGCAGGAACCCGCCGAAGGCGAGCGCGTAGACGTGCACGACCCACGACAGGTCGAGCGGCGCGAATCCCAACGCCGCCCGGATCGCGGGTAAGGCGACGTTGACGACGGACATGTCCAGAGCGACGACGAACTGGGCGACGGCGGCCGCCGCCAGCACCACTCCGGGTCTCCCGTAAGAGTTTCTGTACATGTAAGAAAAGTTAGCGCCAGGGTTCGCCGTTGTCGACAGCCGGGGAGGATGGGGGCATGCCGCAACCGTCCGCACCGCGTAAGACCCTGGGCCGACCTCCCCGTATCTCCCGCGAGGAGATCATCGCGACAGCCCGCCGGATCGTGGATGAGGGAGGTGTGGGCCGGCTGACCATGCGGCGGCTGGCCGCGGAGGTCGGCAGTACGCCGATGGCGCTCTACCACCACGTCCGCGACAAGGAGGAACTGCTCGTCCTCCTGCTGGACGACTACGCCGCCCGGACCCTGCGCCGCCCGCGGCTGCCCGACCACCCCCGCGAGCGGATCGTCGTGGCCGCCACCGCGATCCACGAGGCGCTCGCCGCCTGCCCCTGGATCGTGGAGGTCCTGACCGCCGACGACCTGCTGTCCACGAGCGCGCTGTGGTTCGTCGAGCAGATCGTCGACGGCCTGGTCGGATGCGGCCTCCCCCTCGACCGGGCCGTGCACGGCTACCGCGCGATCTGGTACTACACCGCCGGGGAGATCGTGGTCAGGACGACAGCGGCCCGACGCCGCGCGGACGACGACCGTGCGACCTACCGGGAGCAGGTCTTCGCCGATCTCGACCCGAGCGAGCTACCGCGCCTGACGCAGGCCGCGGACCGTTGGGCTCCGCTGACCGCCGAGGACACCTACCGGGACGGGCTCCAGGCCCTGGTGGACGGCCTTCTCGCCCGCCGCTGACACCGCGGCCGCCCTCAGGTGCCGACAGACGACCGTCCGCCGGCAGAAGACCGCCGCGTCCGCCACCACCGGCGCGTCGGAGCACGCCCCTCCGCGCCGGGGCGCGCACGAGCCCGCCGTTCGCGCCGACGCCCCGGAGTGCGCCTGCCGTGCCGGTTTGGCGGGGTGCGCCTGCCCGCGCTGGTGTGGCGGGGTGCGCCTGTCCACGCCGGCGTTCCGAGGTACGCCCTCGGCGTGGGCGCGTTCCGGGGGCTGGGCGCCCACCCGCCGCCCGCCGGTGCCCCTGCGCCCGAGGGGTTCCCCACGGCCGGTGGCCCGGCCCGTGGGCCACCCCCACCACGGCCGCCGGCCCCCGTCGGCGCCGCCCGCCCCCGGCGCGGTCCGAAGCCCCCACCCCCGGCGCGACCCGCGGCGCACTGCCGCCCCGGTGCGGCCCATGCCGCCCGCTCATCGCCGTGCGGACCGCCGGGTCGCCGGGTGGGCCGCATCTCCACGACCGGCAACCTCCATCCTGCGGCGCACCCCGTGGCGCCCGCTCGTCGTTATGCGGGCCGCCGGGCCGCCGGGCCGCCGGGCGCTGAGCGCCGGGCCGTGGGCCGCCCCGCCACGACCGGCGCCCTCCATCCCCCGGCTCGCCCCGTAGCGCGCCGCTCGTCGACCCCGCGGGGCTCCGGGCGCCGGGCCCCGCGTAGCATCAGCCGCCCACTTTCCGGGGCCCTGCGCGCCCCCACTCCGCCCACCGGGCCTCGCGCGCCCACGCCCCGCCCGCGGCCTGTGGCCCGGCCCGTGGCGCGCACCTCCGCGGCCGGGGGTCCGCATCCCCCCACCTCTCCCCGCACGGCAGCGCCCCGCCCCCCCCGATCACACCACCGGACCCCATCCCTCACTCGTTCGAGTGGGAGGGCTGGTGGACGTGCCCGGGGGGCGTGGACGATCGGGGCAGTCGCCCCGACCACGGGTGACGGCCCGGAGAAGGGCGGTCCGTATGCTCCGTTCCAGACCTCTCAGCCCCCATGGGGTGCACCCGAACTGCCCATGGTCGCGGTGGCGCCGGTTCGGGCCGTTGCCGGCGCCCCTGCTGTGGGGCGGCGCCGCGGTGCTCTGGCAGGTGCTCTGCCCGCTGGCCCGGCTCGACGGGGCCGCCGCCCGGTTGGTCACCGGCGGGGTGTTCTGCGCGGTCGGGGTCTGCCTGGTCCTGGGTGCCCGGCGCGGGCTGCTGCGCGAGCTGCACCAGGTACGGGAGGTGGCCCGGGCCGCCCAGCAGGTGCTGCTGCGCCCGCTGCCGCCCCGGCTGGACGGGCTCGCGGTGGCCGCGGGCCAGCTCTCGGTCTCCCGGGAAGCCTCGGTCGGCGGCGACCTCTACGAGGCGGTCGCCACCCCGCACGGGGTGCGCTGCGTCATCGGGGATGTGCGCGGTCACGGCATCGGCGCGCTCGGCGCGGTCGCCGCCGTGCTGGGGAGCTTCCGGGAGGCCGCACATGACGAGGCGGAACTCGGCGGCGTACTGCGGCGGTTGAACCGGGCGCACGCCCGTCACCTGAGGGAACGGGACGGTGCGGGCGGCCCGGCCGCCGAGGAGTTCGTCACCCTGCTGCTCCTGGAGATCCGCCCCGACGGCACGGTGCTGGTGGTCAGTTGCGGCCACCCCCTCCCGTACCGCCTCGGTCCCCGCGGCGCCGAGCGGCTGACCGCCGGTGAACCGCTGCCGCCGCTCGGGGTGTTCCCGCTGCCGGCCGAGCCGCCGGTGCACCGGGCCGGTGTCCTGGCGCCCGGGGAGGCGCTGGTCCTGCACACCGACGGGGCGGAGGACGCCCGGGACGCCGCCGGACGCTTCTTCGGGCTGCGCCAGCTCCTCGACGAGAGCGCCCAGGCGGCGCCGGTGCCCCCGGCGGCCCTGATCCGGCGGGTGCACACGGCGCTGCTCCGCCACACCGGCGGGCGGCTCGCCGACGACGTGGCGCTGCTGGTGGTACGGGACGACGGCCGCCCGCCGCAGGGCCGCCCCGGCACCCTCCCGCAGCCCTGCCAGACCGGCTCGGCGCGGGAACTCCCGTACCCCTGAGGTCGTCTCGCACCCCGGCCGGGTGAGGAGCGGCCGGCCCCGTCCGCCCGCCGCGGAGTGTGGGCGGGTCAGGCGGACGGACGGTGCACGAGGGCCGCCGCGTTCTACGAGGGGGAGCCGGCGACCCGGCCGCTCTGTGCGAGACGACCAGTCAACCGCCCCGCCCGCCGCGGCGGCAGTGCGCGCGCCGCCCGGAGGCGGGTACTCCGTTCACACCCCGTGCGAACGCCGCCGCACTACGCTGTCGCCATCGGGCGGCCCGCCCAAGGGCCGCCCCGCGGCGCCCTCCCCCGCCCGGTAGGGCACCCGATCCGTCGTCAGGCCCCGCCCAGGGCACGCGACCACGAGGGGCCACCATGCAGCCCAACACCCTGCTCGACGCCCTGCTGGACGAGGCGGGCATCTCGCACGCCGGCCTCGCCGCCCATGTCAACCAGGCCGGCCGCGCCCGGGGACTGGCCCTGCGCTACGAGCACACCGCCGTCGCCCGCTGGCTGAAGGGGCAGCGCCCGCGCGGCCAGGTCCCCGACCTGATCTGCGAGGTGCTCGGCGCCCGGCTGCGCCGCCCGGTCGGCCTGGACGACATCGGCCTCGGCGTACCGGGCCAGGCGCCCGCCGCGCACGGCTCCCCGCTGTCCGGCTTCGTGGAGCGGGCCACCGCCCTGTGGCGCTCCGACGAGCAGCAGCGCCCGCACATACTGGGCGCCTCCGCCGTCACCGGCACCCCCGCGGTGATGCCGGTCTGGGAGTGGGAGAACCCACCGGAGGACACCGACGTCTCCCGCGCCGGGCAGGACCGGGTCGGGCCCTCCGACGTCGCGCTGCTGCGCGCCGCCCGCGCCCACTACGAGCTGATGTACCGAAGATCCGGCGGGGTCGCGACCCGGGCCCGGATCGTCCGGTTCCTCAACACCGAGACCGCCCCGCTGCTGCGCGGCGGCTACAGCGACGCCCTGGGCCGCCAACTGCACCGCGCCACCGGCGGACTGGTCGCGGTGGCCGGGATCTGCGCCTACGACTCCGACGCGCACGGCCTGGCCCAGCGCTACTTCCACCAGGCGCTGCGGCTGGCCAAGGCCAGCGGCGACCAGGGGCTCGGCGCCTATGTGATCGCCCTGCTGGTCAACCAGTCGCTGTTCCTGGGGGAGTTCCGGCAGGCGGTGGCCTTCGCCGAGGCCGCGCTGCGCACCGCGGGCCGGCAGATCACCCCCGCGCTCGCCGCCGATCTGCACGCCATGCAGGCCAAGGCGTACGCCCATCTCGGGGACGGCTCCGAGGCGCTGGCCTGTATCCGGCGGGCCGAGGCGGAGGCCGAGCGCATCCGGCCCGGCCGGGAGCCGGACGAGACCGGCTACGTCCAGCCGGGACTGGTCAACGTCCAGGTCGCCGAGGCGCTGCTGAGCCTGGGCGATCTGCACGCCGCGCGGGAGCACGCCACCGCCGCCGTCGCCACCCCCGCGCACGACCGCGGCCGGGTGCACCGGCTCGCCATGCTCAGCCGGATCCAGCTGCGCCAGGGCGAGCCCGACCTGGCCGCGCGCACCGCCCGCGAGATGGCCGAACGGGCCCGGGGGATGGAGTCCCAGCGGCTGCGCGACCGGTTGCGCGAGGTGCGCGGCAAGCTGGCCGCCAGCGGCTGCCAGAACGCCGAGGAGGCGGCCGAGCTGATCGACGGGGCGCTGCGCGTGCCGCTGTGACGTCCCCCGTGCGACGTTCCGCCCCGGGCCGCGGACTGCTGCGATGTTGCCATCCCCTTGTCGGAAGGTGGCAGAAACGTGCAGTGGACGAACCGATCCGAACAAACTGTGTATGAGAACCGCTGGTTCAAGGTCAACCTGGCGGATGTCGCCGTGCCCGGCGGACGCCGGCTGGACCACTACCTCATCCGGCTGCGCCCGGTGGCCGCGGCCACCGTCGTCAACCCGGCGAACGAGGTGCTGCTGCTCTGGCGGCACCGCTTCATCACCGGCAGCTGGGGCTGGGAGCTGGCCGCCGGGGTCGTCGAGGACGGCGAGGACATCGAGACGGCCGCCGCCCGGGAGATGGAGGAGGAGACCGGCTGGCGCCCCGGCCCGCTCACCCATCTGCTCACCGTGGAGCCGTCCAACGGCCTGAGCGACGCCCGGCACCATCTGTACTGGGCCGAGGAGGCCGAGCACATCGGCGAACCCGAGGACGCCTTCGAGTCCGCACGGCGGGAGTGGGTGCCGCTGAAGCTGGTCCCGGACATGATCGCCCGGGGCGAGGTCCCGGCCGCCAACATGGCGGCCGGGCTGCTGATGCTGCACCATCTGCGGCTGGGCTGAACGGCCCTGCCGCACCGCGGGCCGCCATGCCGGTCGGCGCCGGCCGGACGGCCGTCCGCTCAACGGCCGAAGGCCTGCCACACGGTCGCGGCGAGCGCGCCGGCCGCGCTCAACGCGGCCACGGCCGGCAGCGGCCAGCGGGTGTGCTCCAGCGCCGAGACGCGGGCGGCCAGCTCGGCCAGCTCGCGGTCGGCCTGGCCGTCGCGGTGGGAGTGCAGGGCGAGCCGTCCGTCGATCCGGGCGAACCCGACGTCCAGGCAGCGGCGCAGTTCGGCCAGTTCCTCGGCGGCTAAGTGGTCGGGGTCGGTGGGGGTCATGTCTCTCGCTCCTCGTGGGGCTGACGGGTACCGGGCGGTAGCGAGTCAACCCCCTCGGAGGGAGGCCGGGGGAGCGTGTGTGCGGCGCCTCTGCGCACACGCTCCGCACACCCCGTGCGAATTTTCGTGACGCGGAGTGACGGGGGCGGCACTCCCGCCCCACCCGGACTCAGTTGTACGGGTAGAAGCCGGAGCCCGTCTTGCGGCCCAGCCGCCCCGCGTCCACCATCCGCTGGAGCAGCGGGGGAGCGGCGTACAGCGGCTCCTTGTACTCGGCGTACATCGAGTCCGCCACCGAGGCGACCGTGTCCAGCCCGATCAGGTCGGCGAGCTTCAGCGGGCCCATCGGGTGGGCGCAGCCCAGCTCCATGCCGTTGTCGATGTCCTCGCGGCTGGCGATGCCCGACTCGAACATCCGGATCGCGGAGAGCAGATACGGGATCAGCAGCGCGTTGACCACGAAGCCGGACCGGTCCTGGGCGCGGATGGCGTGCTTGCCGAGCACCTTCTCCACCACCCCCTGCGCACGGCTGATGGTGCCCTCGGAGGTGGTGAGCGCCGGGATCAGCTCCACCAGCTGCTGCACCGGCGCCGGGTTGAAGAAGTGGATGCCGATCACCTGGTCGGGGCGGGAGGTGGCCACCGCCAGCTTCACCAGGGGGATGGAGGAGGTGTTGGAGGCGAGGATCGCGTCCTCGCGGGTGACCACCTGGTCGAGGACCTGGAAGATCTCGGTCTTGACCTGCTCGTTCTCCACGACCGCCTCGATGACCAGATCGCGGTCGGCGAACTCGCCGAGGTCGGTGGTGAAGGTCAGCCGGGCGAGGGTCGCGTCGCGCTCCTCCTCGGTGATCTTGCCGCGCTCGGCGGCCCGGTTCAGCGAGGTGTAGAGCCGGGTGCGGCCGAACTCCAGCGCCTCACCGGTGGTCTCGGCGACCTTGACCTCTAGCCCGCTGCGGGCGCACACCTCCGCGATGCCCGCGCCCATCTGGCCGCAGCCCACCACTCCGACGCGTTCGATGTCGGTCACATCGTGCCTTTCGCTTCAGTCCTCCGGCGGCAGGTCCCCCGTGTGCTTCCGGCGCCCGCCTCGACGCCACGACGTTACTCCGTACGCGCGGATGACGGGCGGGCCGGGGCGGGCATGCTCCGGTCGGGCGGCCATGCTCGGCCAGGACGACCCGGAAGCGAGCGGAAGCGAGGGGCGAGGCGATGCGGCGGACCAGAGGTACCACGGCACCCGGCGGAACGGCGGACGCGGCGGCCGGCGGGGCGGCCGGCGAAACAGCGGGCCGAGCGGCCGAGGCGAACTACAAGGGAGTGGCCGGGGCGATCGGCGGGGCGAACCACCAGGGAGCGGCCGGGGCGATCGGCCGGAGGGGGCTGGCGGCGGCCACCGCGGGCCTGGTGGCGGCCATGATGGCCACCGGCGGCGCGGGCGCGGCGCCCCGGCGCGGCGGCGGCCGGGACCAGGAGCGCCCGCCCGCGCCGGAGGGGCAGGGCGGGGGCGGCGGCACCGGCCGGACCTCCACCGACTTCCGCGGGATGTGGCTGGCGACCGTCACCAACCGGGACTGGCCCTCCCGCACCGGGCTCACCGCCGCCCAGCAGAGGAGCGAGCTGCTGGCGCTGCTGGACGCGGCGGTACGGCGCCGGCTGACCGCGGTGGTCTTCCAGGTGCGGCCCACCGCCGACGCGCTCTGGCCCTCCCCGTACGAGCCGTGGGCCCAGTGCCTGACCGGCACCCAGGGCAAGGACCCCGGCTGGGACCCGCTGGGCACCGCCGTGGCCGAGGCGCACGCGCGCGGACTGGAACTGCACGCCTGGTTCAACCCGTACCGGGTGGCCACCCACACCGACCGCACCAAGCTGACCGCCGACCACCCGGCCCGGCGCAACCCCTCCTGGGCGCTGCCCTACGGCGGCAAGCTCTACTACAACCCGGGGCTGCCGGAGGTGCGGCGCTTCGTGGTGGACGCCATGCTCGACGCGGTCGCCCGCTACGAGGTGGACGGGGTCCACTTCGACGACTACTTCTACCCCTACCCGGTCGCCGGGCAGACCTTCGCCGACGACGCCGCCTACCAGGAGTACGGCGGCGGCTTCCCGGACAAGGCGGCCTGGCGGCGGAACAACATCGACCAGCTGGTCCGGGAGACCGCGGAGCGGATCGCGGAGGTCCGGCCGGACGCCCGGTTCGGCGTCAGCCCCTTCGGGGTCTGGCGCAACGCCGTCACCGACCCGCTCGGCTCCGCCACCCGGGCCGGGGTGCAGACCTACGACGACCTGCACGCCGACACCCGCACATGGGCCCGGGAGGGCTGGATCGACTACATCGCGCCCCAGCTGTACTGGCACATCGGCAACGCCGCCGCCGACTACCGCACCTTGCTGACCTGGTGGGACGAGGTGGTACGGGACTCCGGCACGGACCTGTACGCGGGGGAGGCGCTCTACAAGTGCGGCGACCCGGCCCAGCCCGCCGCCTGGCAGGACCCGGCCGAGCTGTCCCGCCACCTCACCCTGGCCGCCGACCATCCGGGGGTGGGCGGGCACATCTTCTTCGCGGCCAAGGAGGTGGTGGCCGACAAGTCCGGGGCGATGGCACGGGTGGTCGCCGACCACTACTCAGCCCCGTGACTCCTCCCGGTCAGGACATCCCCGCCCCGTAATCCCTCCCGGTCAGGTCATCGCGCCGGGCCCGCTGCCCAGGGTGCCGGGCTCGCCTCCGAGTCCGGCGGGCCGCTCATGGTGCCGTACAACGCTGTCCGGGCCCGGGGACATCAGGGCCTCATGGCCGTCGTCGCGGAAGCGCACCCGGTACGGCGGCTCGCCGTCGTACCCGAGGACCTCGATGACCTCGGCGGTGCGGTCGTGCTGCCCCACGGTCCTGCCGTGCACCAGCAGCGTGTCGCCCACGGTCGCGTGCATGGGGACCTCCTCATGGCGGTGGTGGTTGATCCCCCTGTGGCGTACTTCGTCCGTATCGCGAGTGTACGTCCGGAGGCCCGGGGCGCTCACCCGTACGGGGACTTGCGCCTCGGCCGCCGCCGGACCCTCTCAGCGAACATCCCGCGCACCCCGTGACAACCCCGTCCGCTGCTGCCAGAGTCCGATCATGGACCAGACGAGCGGGCGGACGGGCGGGGCGGGGCCGGGGGAGCGGGGCGCGGCCACCGGCCCGGCGTACGAGATCTCCACCGACCCCGCCCGGCTGGACCGGGCCCGTGTCCACCACTGGCTGTCCACCGACGCCTACTGGGCCCTCGGCCGCAGCCGCGCGCACCAGGACCGGGCCATCGACGGCTCGCTCAACTTCGGTGCGTACGAGGACGGTTCGGGCGCACTCCTCGGCTACGCCCGGGTGGTCACCGACCAGGCCACCTTCGCCTGGCTGTGCGACGTCTACGTGGACCGGGCGGCGCGCGGCCGGGGGATCGGCGGCGCCCTGGTGACCGCCGTACGCGCGCGGCTGGCACCGCTCGGGCTCAGGCGGATCATGCTGGCGACCGCCGACGCGCACGGGCTCTACGCCCGGCACGGCTTCACCGCCCCGCCCGACGGCGAGTTCATGGTGCTGCCCCTCGGCTGAACCACCCGCCGGTCCTCGGCTGAACCGCCCGCCGGTCCTCGGCTGAACGCCCGCCGGTCCTCGGCTGAACCCCCGGCGCCCCTCGTGCTGAACCGCCCGCCGGTCGCGCCCCCGGCACCGGCTAGCCTTGAGCCCACGATGAACGACCGTCTGACCACGCCCTGGGGCGAGTACCGGCTCACCCGCTTCCCCGAAGACCCGCGCGAGCGGCTGCGCGCCTGGGACGCCGCCGACGAGTATCTGCTGCGGCACCTGGCCGACCCCGAGACGGCCGTGCCGTCCGGGACGGTGGCGGTGGTCGGCGACCGCTGGGGCGCGCTCACCACCGCCCTCGCCGCCCGCCACCCCGGGCGGCCCCTGGTCCAGATCACCGACTCCCACCTCGGGCAGCGGGCGACCCGCGCCAACCTCACCGCCGCCGGGATCGATCCCTCCACCGCGTCGCTGCTGACCACCCGGGACGCGCCGCCCGAGCGGGTCGACATCCTGCTGGTACGGGTGCCCAAGAGCCTCGCCCTGCTGGAAGACCAGCTGCACCGGCTGGCGCCCGCCGTCCACGAGGGCACGCTGGTGGTCGGCACCGGCATGGTCAAGGAGGTCCACACCTCCACCCTCCGGCTCTTCGAGCGGATCATCGGCCCGACCCGCACCTCGCTGGCGGTGCGCAAGGCGCGGCTGATCCTCGCCACCCCCGACCCCGGCCTGCCCCGCACCCCGAGCCCCTGGCCGTACCGGTACGAGCTGCCCGCCGACGCCGCCCGGGTCGCCGGGCGCCCGGTGGTCAACCACGCGGGGGTCTTCTGCGCCGACCGCCTGGACCTCGGCACCCGGTTCTTCCTCCGCCATCTGCCCCAGGGGCTCGACGGGCGCCGGGTGGTCGACCTGGGCTGCGGGAACGGGGTGGTCGGGCTCGCCGTCGCGGTCACCGACCCGGGGGCGGAGCTGGTCCTCACCGACGAGTCGTACCAGGCGGTCGCCTCCGCCGAGGAGACCTTCCGCGCCAACCCCGGCACCGCCTCCACCAAGGCCGAGTTCCGCACCGGCGACGGACTGGCGGACTTCGCCCCCGAGTCGGTGGACGTGGTGCTCTGCAACCCGCCGTTCCACAGCCACCAGGCGACCAGCGACCTGACCGCCCGGCGGATGTTCACCGGCGCCCGGCGCGCCCTGCGCCGAGGCGGCGAACTGCGGGTCGTCGCCAACCGCCACCTCGGCCACCATGTCACCCTGCGCCGGGTGTTCGGCAACTGCGAGACCGTGGCCGGCGACCCGAAGTTCGCCGTGCTGCGCTCGGTCAGGACCTGACCGCCGCGGCGGGCGCCCGGCCGCCGAGCCCCAGCCGGCCGGTGCGCCGCCGGTAGTAGTGCACGGTGACCGCGGTGAGCAGCGGCCCCCACAGCACCAGGGGCGCGTAGGCGGCCTGGAACAGCCAGTTGCCCCAGTCGGGGCCGTCCATCCGGGCGCCGCTCAACCAGGTGCCGACCGCCAGCACGGCGTACGTGTTGGTGGCCAGCGCCCCGAACCCGGCCATCCCCACGGCCACCCGCACCGGGACCGGCCGCCCGGCCGGCCACGGCAGCCAGGACGGCCACACCTCCCCCCAGGGCCGGACCAGTCCCAGGGTGAGGTAGGAGAGCAGCTCGGCGAGGACGGTGAGGACGATCAGACAGAGCGACCCCCAGCCGGGCGCGCCCATGGTGTCGTACTCGGACGGGGCCAGCCCCACGGGAAGGCCCACGGCGATGGCGATCCGCCACAGCCCCGAAGGGACGGTGGTCAGCGCCGCGGTCGCGGCGGCGATCCGGGCCCAGCGGGGGACGAGCGGCAGATGCGGTGTCTTCGGCATGGCCCCAGACTGGCCGGGCGGCCCACCCCCGGACATCAACTCACGGTCGCGGCCGGTTCGTTCGGGCGGCCGAGCGCGTGGTACGCCTGAGGGCTGAAGGCGATACGGATCCGGTGCCACCACCGGCCGGCGTCCATCCGGTGACCGGTGACCGGTGGCACCCGGGTCAACCACCCGGCGGCCCGCCCGCACCGCCCACCCCGGTCGCGGCGAGGGACGCGCCGACGGCCGCGCGGATGTCCTCGCCCTCGGTGAACCCGTGCCGGGTTGCCCCCACCGCGCCGCCGCCGGTCGTCGGCCGGCACCCCGCGCGGCAGCCGGGTCGCGGGGCCCGGGCTGAGCCCCCGTGGGCGCCCCCGGCGGCCGGAAAGATCCACCCCGGCGGAGGCTCCGACGTACGGTACGCATGGCCGAATGCCGGCCGGTCGGGCGGGTGGAGCCGACGCCGACGACACTGGGCAGCGGGGCCCTTCCGTCCGCCTCACACGCACATCGCGGACGCCACACCCACGTACAGACACCTATGGAGACACGATGAGCAAGGCCACGGGGAAGCCGACGGCGCACACCGGGTCGCCCGAGCCGCACGCCGCCGACAGCCATGATCTGATCCGCGTCCAGGGCGCGCGGGAGAACAACCTCAAGGACGTCAGCGTGGATCTGCCGAAGCGGCGGCTGACGGTGTTCACCGGCGTGTCCGGCTCGGGCAAGAGCTCCCTGGTGTTCGGCACCGTCGCGGCCGAGTCGCAGCGGCTGATCAACGAGACCTACAGCGCCTTCGTCCAGGGCTTCATGCCGGCGCTGGCGCGGCCCGAGGTCGATGTGCTGGAGGGGCTGACCACGGCGATCATCGTCGACCAGGAGCGGATGGGCGCCAACTCGCGCTCCACCGTCGGCACCGCCACCGACGCCAACGCGATGCTGCGGATCGTTTTCAGCCGACTCGGTGAGCCCAGCGCCGGACCGGCCTTCCACTACAGCTTCAACCAGCCCGCCGGGGCCTGTCCGCGCTGCGAGGGCATGGGCAGCGTCACCGACATCGACCTGACCCAGCTCTACGACGCGTCCAAGTCGCTCGCCGAGGGCGCCATCACCATCCCCGGCTACACCCCGGACGGCTGGCTGGTGCGGGTCTTCGCCTCCTCCGGCTTTCTGGACCCGGACAAGCCGATCCGCGACTACACCGAGACCGAGCTGCACGACTTCCTTCACCACGAGCAGACCAAGGTGAAGGTCGACAACATGAGCCTGACCTACGAGGGGCTGGTCCCGAAGGTCCAGAAGTCCTTCCTCTCCAAGGACCGGGACGCGTTGCAGCCGCACATCCGGGCCTTTGTGGACCGGGCGGTCACCTTCACCGCCTGCCCCGACTGCGGCGGCAGCCGGCTGAACGAGGCGGCCCGCGCGTCCCAGGTCGGCGGCATCAACATCGCCGACGCCTGCGCGATGCAGATCAGCGACCTGGCCGCATGGGTGCGCGGGCTGCGCGACCCGTCGGTGGCCCCGCTGCTCGCCACGCTCCAGCAGACCCTGGACTCGTTCGTGGAGATCGGGCTCGGCTACCTCTCGCTCGACCGGCCCTCCGGCACCCTGTCGGGCGGCGAGGCGCAGCGCACCAAGATGATCCGCCACCTCGGCTCCTCGCTCACCGACACCACCTATGTCTTCGACGAGCCCACCACGGGTCTGCACCCGCACGACATCCAGCGGATGAACCAGCTGCTGCTGCGGCTGCGGGACAAGGGGAACACCGTGCTCGTCGTGGAGCACAAGCCGGAGGCGATCGCCATCGCCGACCATGTGGTGGACCTCGGCCCGGGCGCCGGTACGGCCGGCGGCTCGGTCTGCTTCGAGGGCACCGTGGAGGGCCTGCGGGCCTCCGGCACCCTCACCGGCCGCCATCTGGACGACCGCGCCGCCCTCAAGGACAGCGTGCGCAAGCCCACCGGCGCGCTGGAGATCCGCGGCGCGCACGCCCACAACCTGCGGGACGTGGACGTCGACATCCCGCTCGGCGTGCTCACCGTGGTCACCGGGGTCGCCGGCTCCGGCAAGAGCTCGCTGGTGCACCAGTCGATCCCGGGCCGACAGGGCGTGGTCTCGATCGACCAGGGCGCGATCCGCGGGTCCCGGCGCAGCAACCCCGCCACCTACACCGGGCTGCTCGACCCGATCCGCAAGGCGTTCGCGAAGGCGAACGGAGTGAAGCCGGCCCTGTTCAGTGCCAACTCCGAGGGCGCCTGCCCCCACTGCAAGGGCAACGGGGTCATCTACACCGACCTGGCGATGATGGCCGGGGTGGCCACCACCTGCGAGGAGTGCGAGGGCAAGCGGTTCCAGGCCTCGGTGCTCGACCACCACCTCGGCGGCCGGGACATCAGCGAGGTGCTGGCGATGCCGGTGGCGGAGGCCGAGGAGTTCTTCAGGGCCGGCGAGGCCCGGGTGCCGGCCGCGCACGCCATCCTGCACCGGCTCGCCGACGTGGGGCTGGGCTATCTGAGCCTGGGGCAGCCGCTCACCACCCTCTCCGGCGGCGAGCGGCAGCGGCTCAAGCTGGCCACCCACATGGCCGAGAAGGGCGGCGTCTACGTGCTGGACGAGCCGACCACCGGCCTCCACCTGGCCGACGTCGAGCAGCTGCTCGGCCTGCTGGACCGGCTGGTGGACTCCGGGAAGTCGGTCATCGTCATCGAGCACCACCAGGCGGTGATGGCGCACGCCGACTGGATCATCGACCTGGGCCCCGGGGCCGGCCACGACGGCGGCCGGATCGTCTTCGAGGGCACCCCCGCCGACCTGGTCGCCGCCCGCTCCACCCTCACCGGCGAGCACCTGGCGGAGTACGTCGGCGCCTGAGTGCCGGTGCTTCGGCCCCGGGGCCGCCGGGAGGTGGGTGGTCGCCGGTGCTTCGGCCCCGGGACCGCCGGAAGGTGGGTGGTCGTCGGCGCTTCGGCCCCGGGACTGCCGGGACGTGGGTGGTCGCCGGCGCCTCGGCCCCCGTGCCCGCCGGAGAGTGCCGGTGGGCGATGAGTCCGCGCCCGCCGCCGAGTCGGTACGGGTGTCCGCACCCGTACCGAGGAGGGCACCATGCTGCCGGCCGGGAAGACGGCGATCGTCCACGGCGGTTCCGGAGCGGTGGGGGCGGCCGTGGCCCGCGCCTTCGCGCGCGAGGGCGCCGCCGTCCACCTCACCGGACGGACCCTGCCGCCCCTCGACGACACCGCGCGGCGCATCCGGGACGCGGGCGGGGTCGCCCATGCCGCGCGGCTGGACGCCACGGACCGCGCCGCCGCCGACCGCCACGCCGACGCGGCGGCGGCCGCGGGCCACGGCATCGACATCTACTTCAACGCCACCTCCCACGAGGACGTCCAGGGCAGCCCGCTCCTCGACCCGGCCCTCGCCGATGTGCTCCGCCCGGTCACCAAGGCGGTGACCACCACGCTCACCACGGCCGCCGCGGCGGCCCGGCACATGGTCCAGCGCGGCGGCGGCGTCCTGCTGGTGCCGGCCGGCGGCCGCGAGACCATCCCCGACCTGGGCGGATCGCACCTCACCTGGTCCGCCCTCACCGGTGTCTGCCGGCAGCTCGCCGCCGAACTCGGTCCGCACGGCGTCCGTGTCGCCTGGCTGCTCTCACCCGGCTCGCCCGCACCCGGCGAGGAGAACCGCGCCGACGAGAGGGCGCTCCTCGCCGAGCGTCCGGCCTACGAGGACGTGGCGAACGCCGCGGTCTTCGCCGCCTTCGACCGGGCCCGCACCATGACCGCCACCGAGCTCGACCTCACCGGCGGCCTGGTCCCGGACTGACGGCCTCCGGGTCATCACCCGTCAGCGCTCCCGGAGGCCGACCAACCACCCATCAACCGCCGACCAACCACCGACCAACCCGCTCACCAGCGGCGATGCCGGCACCCGGCCCGCATATCCCCCCAATCCTCGTTGCATAAAAGTACCGAGAATTGTATAGTCATGCCACGACTGAGGGAGGGCCGATGGCCATGAGAGCAGCAGTGGCGGGAGCGAGCGGATACGCGGGAGGAGAGCTCCTGCGCCTTCTGCTCGCCCACCCGCGGATCGAGATCGGCGCCCTGACCGGCCACTCCAACGCCGGGCAGCGGCTGGGCGCGCTCCAGCCCCATCTTGCACCGCTCGCCGAGCGCACGCTGGAGCCGACCACCGCCGAGGTGCTGGCCGGCCACGAGGTGGTCTTCCTCGCCCTGCCGCACGGCCAGTCCGCCGCCGTCGCCGAGCAGCTCGGCGAGGAGGTGCTGGTGGTCGACCTGGGCGCCGACTTCCGGCTGGCGGACGCCGCCGCCTGGGAGGCGTTCTACGGCTCCCCGCACGCCGGGACCTGGCCCTACGGGCTCCCCGAACTGCCGGGTGCCCGCGCCGCGCTGGAGGGGTCCAAGCGCATCTCGGTGCCCGGTTGCTATCCCACCGCCGTCTCGCTCGCCCTCTTCCCCGCGTACGCGGCGGGGCTGGCCGAGCCCGAGGCGGTCGTCGTCGCCGCCTCCGGCACCTCCGGGGCGGGCAAGTCGCTCAAGCCGCACCTGCTGGGCGCCGAGGTCATGGGCTCCATGAGCCCGTACGGCGTCGGCGGCGGCCACCGGCACACCCCCGAGATGGCCCAGAACCTCTCCGCCGCGGCCGGGGAGCCGGTCACCGTCTCCTTCACCCCGACCCTCGCCCCGATGCCCCGCGGCATCCTCGCCACCTCCAGCGCCAAGGCCCGCCCCGGCACCACCGCCGACGAGCTGCGGGCCGCCTACGCCAAGGCCTACGCCGACGAGCCGTTCGTCCATCTGCTGCCCGAGGGCCAGTGGCCCGCCACCGGCGCGGTCTACGGCTCCAACACCGTCCAGGTGCAGGTCGCCCTCGACCCGGCCGCCGGACGGATCATCGTGGTCAGCGCCATCGACAACCTCACCAAGGGCACCGCCGGCGGCGCGGTGCAGAGCATGAACATCGCCCTCGGATGGCCCGAGGAGACCGGACTTCCCAAGAACGGAGTGGCACCGTGAGCGTCACGGCAGCACAGGGGTTCCAGGCGGCGGGCATCGCCGCCGGGATCAAGGAGAACGGCAACCCGGACCTGGCCCTCGTGGTCAACACCGGGCCCCGCCGCGCCGCCGCCGGCGTCTTCACCGCCAACCGCGTCAAGGCCGCCCCGGTCCTCTGGTCCCAGCAGGTCCTCAAGGCCGGCGAGCTGCGCGCGGTCGTCCTCAACTCCGGCGGAGCCAACGCCTGTACCGGCCCCCAGGGCTTCCAGGACACCCACGCCACCGCCGAGAAGGCCGCCGAGGTGCTGGGCGTCGGCGCCGGCGAGGTCGCGGTGGCCTCCACCGGGCTGATCGGCGTCACCCTGCCGATGGACAGGCTGCTCCCGGGCGTCGAGAAGGCCGCCGCCGAGCTGTCCGCGCACGGCGGCGAGAAGGCCGCCATCGCCATCAAGACCACCGACACCGTCCACAAGACCTCCGTCGCCACCCGGGACGGCTGGACCGTCGGCGGGATGGCCAAGGGCGCCGGCATGCTCGCCCCCGGCCTGGCCACCATGCTGGTGGTGCTCACCACCGACGCCGACCTGCCGGCCGACGAGCTGGACCGGGCGCTGCGCGAGGCCACCCGGACCACCTTCGACCGGGTCGACTCCGACGGCTGCATGTCCACCAACGACACCGTGCTGCTGCTCGCCTCCGGCGCCTCCGGCACCACCCCCGGCTCCGAGGAGTTCGCCGAGGCGGTACGGGAGGTCTGCGCCGACCTCGGCCGCCAGCTCATCGGGGACGCCGAGGGCGCCTCCAAGGACATCCGCGTCGAGGTGGTCAACGCCGCCACCGAGGACGACGCCGTCGAGGTGGGCCGCTCCATCGCCCGCAACAACCTCCTCAAGTGCGCCCTGCATGGCGAGGACCCCAACTGGGGCCGGGTGCTCTCCGCGATCGGCACCACCTCCGCCGCCTTCGAGCCCGACCGGCTGAACGTCGCCATCAACGGCGTCTGGGTCTGCAGGAACGGCTCCGTCGGCGAGGACCGCGGCCTGGTCGACATGCGCTACCGGGAGATCGTGATCACCGCCGACCTGGCCGCCGGCGAGGCCTCCGCGGTCATCTGGACCAACGACCTCACCGCCGACTACGTCCACGAGAACAGCGCGTACAGCTCATGAGCGCCCGGAAGCACAACGCCCTGCCCAAGGCGCAGACCCTCATCGAGGCACTGCCCTGGCTCACCCGCCACCGCGGCAAGACCGTCGTCGTCAAGTTCGGCGGCAACGCCATGGTCGACGAGGAGCTGAAGGCCGCCTTCGCCCAGGACGTCGTCTTCCTCCACCACGCCGGGCTCAAGCCGGTCGTGGTGCACGGCGGCGGCCCCCAGATCAACGCGGCACTCGACCGACACGGCCTGGTCAGCGAGTTCCGCGCCGGACTGCGGGTCACCACCCCCGAGGCGATGGACGTGGTCCGGATGGTGCTCGCCGGACAGGTCCAGCGGGAACTGGTCGGCCTGCTCAACCAGCACGGCCCGCTCGCCGTCGGCCTCACCGGTGAGGACGCCCGGACCATCACCGCGATCAAGCACCAGCCGCGCATCGAGGGCGAGCTGGTGGACATCGGCCGGGTCGGCGAGATCACCGCCATCGACACCGGCGCCATCGAAGCCCTGCTCGCCGACGGCCGCATCCCGGTCGTCTCCTCCATCGCCCGCTCCGAGGACGACCACCATGTCTACAACGTCAATGCTGATACGGCGGCTGCGGCACTCGCTGCGGCGCTGGGCGCCGAGACGCTGATGGTCCTCACCGACGTCGAAGGCCTCTACGAGGACTGGCCGAACAGCGACGAGGTGATCAGCAGGCTCACCGCCACCCAGCTGGAGAAGCTGCTGCCCGAGCTCTCCAGCGGCATGGTCCCCAAAATGGAGGGGTGCCTGCACGCCGTGCGCAACGGCGTCACCACCGCCCGGGTCATCGACGGCCGGGTCCCGCACTCCATCCTGCTGGAGATCTTCACCGACGAGGGCATCGGCACCATGGTGGTGCCCGACGCCGCCCGACCCACCCAGGGGGGATGCACCGCATGAGCGCCAACGACACACTCCAGCAGCGCTGGGGCGCCTCGCTGATGAACAACTACGGCACGCCCCGGCTGCCCCTGGTGCGCGGCGAGGGCGCCACCGTCTGGGACGCCGACGGCACCGCGTACCTCGACTTCGTCGGCGGGATCGCGGTCAACGCCCTCGGCCACGCCCACCCCGCCGTCGTCCAGGCCGTCACCGCCCAGATCGGCGCCCTCGGCCATGTCTCCAACCTCTTCACCGCCGAGCCGACCGTCACCCTCGCCGAGAAGCTCCTCCAGCTCGCCGGCCGCCCCGGCCGCGTCTACTTCTGCAACTCCGGCGCCGAGGCCAACGAGGCCGCCCTCAAGATCGGCCGGCTCACCGGCCGCACCCATATGGTCGCCACCGAGGGCGGCTTCCACGGCCGCACCATGGGCGCCCTCGCCCTCACCGGCCAGCCCTCCAAGCAGGGCCCCTTCCTCCCCCTCCCCGGTGACGTCACCCATGTCCCGTTCGGCGACACCGAGGCACTGGCCGCCGCCGTCACCGAGGACACCGCCATGGTGATCATCGAGCCGATCCAGGGCGAGAACGGCGTGGTCGTCCCGCCCGCCGGCTACCTCAAGGCCGCCCGTGAGATCACCCGCGCCACCGGCACCCTGCTCGTCCTGGACGAGGTGCAGACCGGCGTCGGCCGCTGCGGCCACTGGTTCGAGCACCAGGCACACGGCGTCGAACCGGACATCGTCACCCTCGCCAAGGGCCTCGGCGGCGGACTGCCCATCGGCGCCACTCTCGCCTTCGGCCCCGCCGCCGACCTGCTCGCCCCCGGCCAGCACGGCTCCACCTTCGGCGGCAACCCGGTCGCCTGCGCCGCCGGCCTCGCCGTCATCGACGTCCTCGCCACCGACGGCACCCTCGACCAGGTCAAGCGGATCGGCGAGCGGCTGCGCGACGGAATCGAGGCTCTCGGCCACCCGCTGGTCTCCCACGTCCGGGGCTCCGGCCTGCTGCTGGGTATCGTGCTCACCGAGCCCCTCGCCCCCCAGGTGCAGCAGGCGGCTCAGGACGCCGGCCTCCTGGTGAACGCGCCCGCCCCCGATGTCGTACGGCTGATGCCGCCGCTGACCATCGGCGACGAGATCGTGGACGCCTTCCTCGCCGGTCTGCCCGGCGTCCTGGACAGCGTGAGCGGAAAGGACGACACGGGGAAGTGAAGCGACCATGACCCAGGCTCAGGACACACAGGACACCCAGGACACCGAGCACGGCGGCCCGTCCGTCCCGCAGACCCGCACCGCCCGCCACCGCCGGATCGTGGACATCCTCAACCGGCTGCCGGTGCGCTCCCAGAGCCAGCTCGCCAAGCTGCTCATGGACGACGGGCTGAGCGTCACCCAGGCGACGCTCTCCCGGGACCTCGACGAGCTGGGCGCGGTCAAGCTCCGCAACACCGGCGGCGAGCTGATCTACGCCGTGCCCAGCGAGGGCGGCTTCCGCACCCCGCAGGCCCCCCTCGGCGAGTCCGCCAAGGAGGAGCGGATGCGCCGCCTCTCCGGCGAACTCCTCATCTCCGCCGAGGCCTCCGCCAACCTCGTCGTCCTGCGCACCCCGCCCGGCGCCGCCCAGTTCCTCGCCTCCGCCATCGACCAGGCCGAGCTGAACGCCATCCTCGGCACCATCGCCGGCGACGACACCCTGCTCCTCATCTCCCGCGACCCCACCGGCGGCCAGGCCCTCGCCGACCACCTGCTGCGGCTGGCCCAGGGGGCGCGGTAGGGAGGGTACGGGGGCGGGGCTACGGCCCGGGAGGCGTTCAGCAGGCAGTCACCGGGGCCAGCGACACCAGCTGCCCCTGCGGCACCGTCCGCAGCCTTCTTTCGGCGCCCTCCCCAGCCCGTACCACCACCCCCTTCCCGTCCGCCTTCACCAGTTCCCCGCACACCTCGGCGGACGGCGTGGACACCCGCACCAGATGGCGGGCCGGTTCGACGGCCGTCCACACCACCCCCGTAGCCGACACCGCCAGCACCAGCCCCAGCAGACAGCACCCCGCCGCCCACCGCAGCGCCCGCCGCACCCGCTTGATCTCCTCCCCGGTCCACTCCTTCAGCGCCTGCCCGCCCAGCAGGATGTCCTGACCGGGCCGCCCGTGCGCCGCCCGCACCGCCAGCAGCGCACCCGCCACCAGGACGACAAAGGCCCCGCCCGCCAGCCCCATCGCCCAGCGCCCCGCCCCCTCCGGCAGCCCGACCAGCTGCTCCTGCCCCTTCACCACGGTCAGCACCGCCAGCAGCGTGCTCAGCCCGGTGAGCCCGGTCCGCCACCCCTCCGCCTGCCGGCGCAGCTCGGGCAGCTGGCTGAATTCCAGCTCCCGGGCCAACGCGGCCCACCGCCGGTCCGACTGCGCCGTACTCACGGCGTACCGCCCGCGACCGGCACCACACCGGCCCGCCAGCTCGCCCCGCACCCGACGAACGGCGCGTCCGCCGGAAGCCCCGGGTGCGGATGGCGGCACTCGCAGAAGTGCACCTCCCGGCCGATGACGTCCGGCGCCGGGGTCGGCGCGGACTGCCGCCGCCAGGAGAACAGCCCGCCCTTGGTGCCGGTCCCCGGCAGCCCGAAGCCGTACTCGGTCGCCGTGGTCCCGAAGCAGCGCGGGCACACCCCGGCGACGACGACCCCGCCCCCGGCCGCCGACTGCTGGACGAACCCGGCGCGGTCCACCACCCCGACATCCACCTCCGCGTATTCCAACGTGGTGGCGTGCTGCGGCACCTGGCTCATGTCCCCGTCCCCTCCTCCGGCAGCCGCAGCCCGAACAGGGCCGCGTACAGCTCCAACCGCCCCCGCACCCACGCCTCGCCCTCCCCGACGGCCACCGCCGCGAACGCCAGCTCGGCGTCGGTCACCTTCCCTTCCAACGCGGGCAGCATCCCGTCCGCGTGCCGGGACAGCACGATGAGGTCCTGCCAGAGCGGGAGGACGTCGGTGGCGGCTGGGGCCTCGGGGGCGGGGAGAGCGGGCGGCGCGGCCTCGAACGGGAGGTACGGCTCGATGCGCCGCCAGGTGGTGGAGACAGGCTCCCCGAGTCGGGCGGCGACGCTGACCAGGTCGAGGGGGACGAGGGGGGAGCCGGGGTCGGAGACGCGGTACTCCGGGCTGACGGCGGTCTCGTCCCGTTCGTCGGGCTCCGTGGCTGGCAGAGCCGCCAGTTGCACTTCGGTCAGATCGGGGACGAGGGCACCTAGTTCGCGGAGGGGGGTGAGGCGGTCGAGGGCATGGCGCGGGGTGACGTTCTGGGATCGCGCGTAGCGGGTCAGACGAGCGGCGGTGAGGGGGGCCCAGACCGCCTTCTGCCGCCAAACAGGCTGCATCCACTGGGCGAGGAGCGCCGACCCCTGGGCGTCCTCCGGACGCAGATCGGCGAGGAGCGGTGGGAGTGACGGCACATCGACGCCGAGGGCCTCCGCTGTGGCGAGGGCCGTGGCCCAGACCTCGTCCAGCGGCAGACGCAGCGAAATGGCGGCCCCGAACAACCTGGCCGTCGTGGGAAGCCCGGGCACCGGCTCAAGGGAGCCGTTGGGCGGTCCATCCGAGAAAATGCGGTTCGCCGCCATCGACATGGAGGAGTAGCCGCGCAGCAAGGGAGCCGCCGTGGCCGGCAGGTCGAATCCGGCCGAACGCAGCAGCTCGACGGCATCCGCCAACTGGATCCAGTCCATTTGGCTCGACTGTTGCGTGGCCACCAGCGCGGGCAGCCCGATGTGCCGATCGAGCCGTTGTTGCTGCTTCGCCAGGCCGCTCAGCACCATCAGGACTTGCCGGTCGTTCCCGATGCGCCGACCGGCCTCGACCTCAAACACCCTGGTGTACTCCAGATTGAGTAACTCCGCCCAGTGCATGACCTCCTCCTCGGTGGAGCACGGGTCCATACCTCGCAGCAGGGCGAGATCGACCGTCACCCGCCAACGAAGGCCCGACGGTCTTCCGCCACTGCACCATACGGACGACGGCGCCAGCACGGACAGGAGGTCGTCCGGCAGCTGTGCCCACCGCTCAACCGAGGTGGCGCTCGGGGCGGTCCAGCCGAGCCAGTCGAAGGCGGCGAGCCGCCGCCGGAGGATCTCCGGCTCGGTATCCAGCCGCTGGGCGGTCCGCAGGAGGTCCCACAACTGTTCCACCGGCGGCCCGTTCCGGAACGCGAAGAGCGCGTCCACCTCGTCCGCGTCGCACACATGATCCCGATGGTGCGCGGGCGGTACGGGCACAGGTGCGGAGAGGAACGGCTGGTAGCGGGTCGCCGTGTCCAGCAACGGCCCCAGGGGCATGCCCGTACTGTGTGACACAAAGGCGATGCCTCGAAGGTCATCGGGGGAGTACCGGCGGCCGTGCAACTGCCGGGACCCGAACCGACGGCCCGACAGAATCGCCATGATCTCCGCGTCCCGCGCGTCGGGGCGCCACTCCAGGTCGCCGCCCGCCCGCAGCCCGGGCGGGGCCAGTCGCGGATGCTGCACGCGTAGGGCCCGAGCCGTCCGCAGCGTCGCACCGACGGTGCGGTCCTGGTGGAAAGCGGCCTGCACCACCGAGCGCCAATCATCCGTGGTCTCCAGCAGAGTGCTCGACCATGCCGGCGTGGGCACGGGATAGCCGGCCAGCGAGGTCTGGCTCGACCCGCCCGGTGTGCGCCTGGAGCGCGGCCGCCCCAGCGCCGCCCGTCGCCAGGGACGTATCCAGCGCAGACGGTCCTCGGTGGTCGGGAGGCTCTGGCGCCGCTCCTCAAGCCTCCCGTCCAGCCAGAAGCAGCCGACGACGTCAAGCTCCCACTGCTCCTCGGCCGGCTCGGCAGGCCAGTTCGGTACGACGTGTTCCCCCCGCCACCCGACCCGCAACCCCTTGCCATACAACTCCGGCCAAATCCGCACGGCCGCAGCGAGCTCCTTCTCCTCCAGCTCCCACAACCAGTCCAGCCGCAGCCCCGGCCACGCCTCCAGAGCCGATGCACCCTCCTGCCACCGCTCCTCGACCCACCCCTCGTCATACGACTGCAACGTCTGCCGGTCCACGGTCAGCCGCCCCGCGTACGCACCCGTCAGATTGAGCACGTACCCGAAGGGTTTCCGGTCCGTCCGGATGCCGTCGCACAGGATGGCGCCCTCGCCGTCCACCCACCACAGCACCCCGGGCACCGCCTCCACCGACCAGTCGGCATCCGCATCCACCCCCTCCGGCGCCTGCAACCCGGCCGCGACCCACTCGTGCGTACCGCCCACCCCGTCCCGCGCCGTCAGCGCGTACTCACTGACCAGCACATGCTCCCTCAGCACCGCCACACACGACACCGTCACCTCCTCCCGCAGATACAGCCGCACCCGCGTCCCGCCCTCCGGCAGGCCCACATCCACTCCCCGGACCTCCCTGATCCGGAACAGGCTGCCGCTGCTTGCGATGTCCACCCGCAGGGCCTGCCGGGCCACCGAGCCGTCCGGCGCCACCGGCCGCGTCACCACGGTCATCTCGTCCGCCAGCATGAAGTAGCTGAACACCCCGATGCCGAACCGGCTGTTCGGGTACAGCCGCAGCTCGCGGTCATGGCGCAGCCAGGCCGCCTGCTCGTGCCGGAAGGAGCGGGAGTCCTCGAAGCGGCGGCCCGCCCGGGTGAAGGTGCTCTTCAGCAGCTCCACGTCCATGCCGACGCCGTTGTCCACGCACTCCACATACCGCCCGCGCTCGTCCTCCCCCTGGGTGAAGGCGATGGCCCCCGTCCACTCGCTGGGGTGCCCGCCGCATCCACGCAGATAGCGCCAGCGCATCCCCCGGTAGCGGCAGGCGTCCAGGGCGTTCTGGTACAGCTCCCGCAGCGCTAGCTCAGGCCGCCCGCCGTACAACTGCTCGCCCATCAGCAGCCGCCGCACCTCCGTCTGGGCCAGCTGGAATCGCAGCAGCGGAAGCTGGTACGCCTTCCCCTCACCCGACCCGGCCGGGCGCAGCCGGCGGGCGGTGACCCGGGCGGGCACCCCGGCCAGCAGCCCCGCCTCAGCGGCCGGCAGCCCCACCGCGTAGGCGCCCAGCCGGGCGGCCCGCTCGTCCGCCTCCTCCGCGACGGTCAGCAGCGCGGCGTGCAGCGCCATATGCGGGCAGACCGCGTCCAGGTGCAGCGCGCCGTCCTCGATGTCCCAGGCCGCCTCCCGCACCAGGTTGATGACGTCCTGCGGCAGAACGCGGTCGGTCACGGCCAGATGCTCCGCGACCACCTCCGGCAGGGTCCGTACGTCCAGGGCGAGTACAGCGGCCAGTCGCAGCAACTCGGCCAGTGGACGCAGCCGCAGCACCTGGTGGCCGCAGCCGTCCAGCGGGTAGCGGACCGGTGTCTCGGGCTCCTGATCACCGGCGGGCGGCGCGCCCAGGGTGAGGGCCGCGGCGAGTGCCGCCAGGTCCCCGGCCAGCTCTGCCGCCCGCCCGGACGTGCCGGTCGCACCGCCCAGCAGCGCCGTCGCCGGGCCGACCGCCTCCGACGGGGTGACGGGCACGTCGTCGATCTCGAACCGCTCGGCGATCCAGCGGTGCACCAGCCACAGCCGCACCCCGTCCCGCTCCTCCACGGTCCGCCCGTGCCGCTCGGACATCCGCTCCGCGACCTCGCGGTGGTGCTGGAGCACCTGCTCATAGAGCCTGCGCCACTCGTCGCCACCGAGCGGGCCGGTCTCGTCCGGATCGATGTCCACCGCCTCGCTCAGCCGCCGCGCCCACGCCGCCTCGTGCAGGAAGGGGCTGACGACCAGCGCCGCGGCCTCCACCGCCGTCAGCAGTGCCTCCTTCGGCAGCAGCAGCGGCAGCCGGTCGCGCAGCAGCCGCACCGGGAAGTCATCATCCGCCCAGGGGTCCGGCATCCGCTGCTGGGCCAGGTGGACCGTCCGCGCCGCCGCCTCCACCACCGGCCCGATCCGCTCCCGCAACCGGTCGGCCGCGTCCGCGTGTTCCGGGCGCACCCGGTCCCACACCGGACTGGCCGCCACCGCCTCCTGCCATGATTCCAGCAACCGCCGCCCCTCGCAGACCACGGTGGCCCGGGTCTCCGGCTCCAGGTCGCGGCCGTAGCGGGCCGCCGGGGTCTGGCGGTTGCCCGCCCTGCGCGCGAGGGCACCGGTGCGGACCCGGACCGCCTCGTACACCTCGTCCAGCGTCCGCGCGGGCGTCATATCACCGAAGGCATACGCGAGCGCCGAGGTGAAGTGGCTGCCGGCCGGGCCGTAACCGCTACGCTCACCCGGGCCGCAGCCGGTCAGTACCGCGTACTGGCCGCTCGACCGGCCGTGGTCCACCCGGCTGCCGAAACCGTGCTCCGGGTCGGCCCCCGGTCCGACCCCTACCCCGTCAAGACAGGCGTCGATCAGCCAGATCACCGTCCGCGCCTGGCAGGCCGCCAGATACGGGCTGATGTCGGCGGGGAGCAGCGAGTCCCTGATGTACGGCAGGCCCCAGTCGCCGCCCTCGCCCTGCGGGGCACGGGCGTCGGCGGGCAGCAGATAGTCCGCCGTACCGATGCGCACCCCATGGCCGGTGAAGTGCAGCAGCAGGGTGCCGTCGGGCGGCATCGCCTCCGACAGTTCGTACAGCCGCTGGGTGATCTCATTACGCGCGGGGTCGCGGAGGATCTCCACCTCATACCCCGAACTCCGCAGCGAGGCTCCGAAGCTGTGCAGATCGGCCGTCACCGGCTCGTCCAGCGGCTCCAGCACGCCGTCCGCCGCGGGCGCGTGGCCCACCCCGATCAGCAGCGCCCTGCGCACATCCCCCGCCATACCGCCTCCCGCGGCCATGCTGCCACCGAAAGCGATCCCGGAGGGCGAAGATCAGACAATGTGCGGAGCAGCCGGGGTAGGCGGCAAGGGCAGCGGCAGCCCCGGCAGCCCGTCGATGCTGCTGGCGATGTGCTCCTTCTTCTCGAAGTACCGGCTCAGCGAGTCGTCGTCCTCCCGGGCGAACCGCCTGGCGTGCAGGTCCCGGTCCTGCTCGTACGCCATGAACGGCACCGCGTACCCGCAGCTGTCCCGCACCAGTTCGGCCGTTACCACGATGATCGCCCGCAGTCCGTGCTGCTCGGGATCCACCCCGTCGAACCGGGCCAGCAACTCCGGGAAGCGGGGGTCGTCGCGGAAGACCGGCTCGCCCCGGCCGTGCACCCGCACGATGTTGGGCGGTCCCTGGAAGGCGCACCACATCAGGGTGATCCGGCCGTTCTCCCGCAGATGGGCCACCGTCTCGGAGTGGGAGCCGGCGAAGTCCAGGTAAGCGACGGTCAGTTCGTCCAGCACGGCGAACGAGCCGGTGACGCCCTTGGGGGAGAGGTTCACCGTGCCGTCGCCGGCGAGCGGCGCGGTCGCGGTGAAGAACACCGGCTGGGCCTCGATGAACTCCCGCAGCCAGCCGTCGATACGTTCATATGTCTTTCCCATGTGCCCAATTTTCTCCCCTCCGCCCAGCCGCCATCCAGCCCGGCGCACCCGACAGCTACCCGTGCTCGCGGAGCACCCGCGCCGCCCGCTCCCGCAGCCGAGGCAGCGGGTCGTCCGCCAGCCGCAGGGCGGCGGCCCGGCAGGCGTCGGGCCGGCCCTGCGCCAGCAGCAACCGGAAGGCGGACTGCCGCACCTGGCGGGGGAGCGCGGGGTCGACCCGGCCCAGCAGCCAGTCCGGGTCCAGCCGGGAGGCGTACGGGAGCAGCGCCCGCGCCGCCTCCCGGACGACCCCGGCCGCCGGGTCGTCCAGCGGTGCCCGCAGCCGCTCGACCTCGCCGCCCGTCGCGTCCAGCAGCCGCAGCCCGGCGACCGCCCGGGCCCGTACCCCCGCCAGCGGATGGCCGAGCAGCGACCGCAGCAGCTCCGCGTCCCGCCGCTCCCCGCACTCCGCCAGCCCGAGCGGCGCCATCGGCCGTACCCCGACTCCGGCGGCGCACCACTCCCGGTAGCGGAGGACGGGCTCCGCGCCCCCGGAGCGCAGCACATACCGTGCGCAGGCGCGCACCAACCCGGAGCGGTCCGGCAGATACGGCTCCGCCTCCGCCGCCCGGCCCGCCCGGCACAGCGCGGTCACCCCGGCCGACCGCACCATGGGCACCCGGCAGGCGAGCAGCGGCCTCAGCACCTCCCCGGGGGCCCCCTCGTCCATCACCGCCAGTGCCGCGTCCGCGCACAGGGTCCGTACGACCTGGTCCGGGTGCTCGGCGGCGGTACGGGCGAACTCCGCCGGGCCGAGCAGCCGGCGCTCGGCGACCAGCCGCCAGCCGAACCGCCGCACCACCCGGTCCTCGCTCACCAGCAGCGGCGCCAGCTCCTCGTAGGGGGCGGAGCGCAGCCGTTCCACCACCGCGTCCCGGACGTACACCCCCCGCTGGCCCCGCGCCATCCGCAGCGCCAGCGGCCCGAGCGCGGATACCGCCTCCGCTGCCAATCCGTTCTCCAACAGCCCCGCGAACAGCTCCCGGGCTCGTGCCCGCACCGGCGGTGCCCAGTCGGCGCACCGGATCACCAGTAGCGGCAGCAGCCGGCGGTCCCGCACGGCGTGCGGCAGCGCGGCCTCGCGGACCCGACCATCGTGGTGGCAGAGCAACAGCGCGGGGTGCTCGGGCGGGGTGGCGGGGGTGGTGGGCTCGGCCCGGCCCCGGCGCCACCAGAGCCGGCCCCGGTCCGCCGGCGGCTCCTCCCATCGCCGCCAGCGCACCTCGGCATTGAGCGCGATCCAGCCCTCCGCGTCTCCGACGTCCGGCAGACGGCCGTCGATGAGCGGTTCGGCAGGAGGCACGGTGAGAAATCGGCCGGTCATGCAGGAAGGCCAGCCGTGCGGCGTCGCCGACCGCGCCCCGGTTTCCCGGCCCTGACCAGCCTGTTCGGTGCTCAACCGATCCACACCCCTCCCCATCCCCTTTGACAAACCATACGGAGGTCTGCATAGTTATACCCAACAGCGCATGCAATTCGTAAGGAGCAAGCCGTGACCGAGCGCGTCGTACTCGCCTACTCGGGCGGACTGGACACCTCCGTCGCCATCGGCTGGATCGCCGAGGAGACGGGCGCCGAGGTCGTCGCCGTCGCCGTGGACGTCGGCCAGGGTGGCGAGGACCTGGACGTCATCCGCAAGCGCGCGCTCGCCTGCGGTGCGGTGGAGGCCGAGGTCGCGGACGCCCGGGACGAGTTCGCCGAGGAGTACTGCCTCCCGGCGATCAAGGCCAACGCGCTCTACATGGACCGCTATCCGCTGGTCTCGGCGCTCTCCCGGCCCGCCATCGTCAAGCACCTGGTCGCCGCCGCGCACAAGCACGGCGCCACCACCGTCGCCCACGGCTGCACCGGCAAGGGCAACGACCAGGTGCGGTTCGAGGCCGGCATCCAGGCCCTCGGCCCCGACCTGCGGTGCATCGCGCCGGTCCGGGACTACGCGATGACCCGGGACAAGGCCATCGCCTTCGCCGAGAAGGCCGGACTGCCCATCGCCACCAGCAAGAAGTCCCCGTACTCCATCGACCAGAACGTCTTCGGCCGGGCCGTCGAGACCGGCTTCCTGGAGGACATCTGGAACGCGCCGATCGAGGACGTCTACGAGTACACCGCCAACCCGGCCACCCCGCGCGAGCCCGACGAGGTCGTGATCACCTTCCGGGCGGGCGTCCCGGTGGCGATCGACGGCACGCCCGTCACCGTCCTCCAGGCCATCCAGCAGCTCAACGAGCGCGCGGGAGCCCAGGGCGTCGGGCGGATCGACATGGTCGAGGACCGGCTCGTCGGCATCAAGTCCCGGGAGGTGTACGAGGCGCCCGGCGCCCTCGCGCTGATCACCGCCCACCAGGAGCTGGAGAACGTCACCGTCGAGCGCGAGCTGGCCCGCTACAAGCGGCAGGTCGAGCAGCGCTGGGGCGAGCTGGTCTACGACGGCCTCTGGTTCTCCCCGCTGAAGCGCGCCCTGGACGGCTTCGTCAACGAAGCCAGCCAGCACGTCTCCGGCGACATCCGGATGACCCTGCACGGCGGCCGCGCGGTGGTCACCGGCCGCCGGTCCGAGGAGTCGCTGTACGACTTCAACCTCGCCACCTACGACTCCGGCGACACCTTCGACCAGTCCAAGGCACAGGGCTTCATCGACATCTTCGCCCTCTCCTCGAAGATCGCCGCCAAGCGCGACCTGGCCTGACGGCCGTCCCGGCCGTCCTGGCCGGGCCGGGCACGGGCGTGACCCGGCCCCCGCCCCGCTCGTTCGACAACCGCCATCACCACCACGACCACCGCCGCACCACGCGTACCACCGATGAGGAGCAACAGCAGTGAGCAGCAACACCGGTGACGTCCGGCTCTGGGGCGGCCGTTTCGCCGACGGTCCCGCCGAGGCCCTGGCCAAGCTGTCGGCGTCCGTGCACTTCGACTGGCGCCTGGCGCCGTACGACATCGCCGGCTCCCGCGCCCACGCCCGGGTGCTGCACGGGGCCGGGCTGCTCACCGCCGACGAGCTGACCCGCATGATCGACGGGCTGGACCGGCTGGAGGCGGACGTGGCCGACGGCTCCTTCACCGGCACCATCGCCGACGAGGACGTCCACACCGCCCTGGAGCGCGGGCTGCTGGAGCGGCTCGGCCCCGACCTCGGCGGCAAGCTGCGGGCCGGCCGCTCGCGCAACGACCAGGTCGCCACCCTCTTCCGGATGTACCTGCGCGACCACGCCCGGATCATCGGCGGGCTGATCGCCGACCTCCAGGACGCCCTGGTGGGTCTGGCCGAGGCGCACCCGGACACCGCGATGCCCGGCCGCACCCACCTCCAGCACGCCCAGCCGGTGCTCTTCGCCCACCATGTGCTCGCCCATGTCCAGGCGCTCTCCCGGGACGCCGAGCGGCTGCGCCAGTGGGACAAGCGGACTGCCGTCTCCCCGTACGGCTCCGGCGCCCTGGCCGGGTCCTCGCTCGGGCTCGACCCGGGCGCCGTCGCCCGCGACCTGGGCTTCGAGAACGGCAGCGCGGCCAACTCCATCGACGGCACCGCCTCGCGCGACTTCGCCGCCGAGTTCGCCTTCATCACCGCCATGATCGGCGTCAACCTCTCCCGGATCGCGGAGGAGGTCATCATCTGGAACACGAAGGAGTTCTCCTTCGTCACTCTGCACGACGCCTTCTCCACCGGCTCCTCGATCATGCCGCAGAAGAAGAACCCGGACATCGCCGAGCTGGCCCGGGGCAAGTCCGGCCGCCTCATCGGCAACCTCACCGGGCTGCTCGCCACCCTCAAGGCGCTGCCGCTCGCCTACAACCGCGACCTCCAGGAGGACAAGGAGCCGGTCTTCGACTCCTGCGACCAGCTGGAGGTCCTGCTGCCGGCCCTCACCGGCATGATGGCCACCCTCACCGTCCACCGGGAGCGGATGGAGGAGCTGGCCCCGGCCGGCTTCTCGCTCGCCACCGACATCGCCGAGTGGCTGGTGAAGCAGGGCGTGCCGTTCCGGGTCGCCCACGAGGTGGCCGGCGAGTGCGTCAAGGAGTGCGAGGCCGCGGGGATCGAGCTGGACGAGCTGACCGACGAGCAGTTCGCCAAGATCTCCGAGCACCTCACCCCGGAGGTCCGCACCGTCCTGGACGTCCCCGGCGCCCTCGCCTCCCGGGACGGCCGCGGCGGCACCGCCCCCTCCGCGGTGGCCGCCCAGCTCGCCGAGGTCAAGGCCGACCTGGTCATCCAGCACGCCTGGGCGGACGCCAGGAAGCCCGTCGGCTGAGCCCCGGGCCCCCACCCCCACCGAAGGCCCCACCCGAAGCCGCGCCGAAGG
>NZ_JALPTH010000039.1 GCF_023218175.1 Streptomyces lichenis
CTCTCCCACCCGGCGCTGTTCGGATGTGTTGGTGGGGGGGGGGGGGGGGGGGGGGGGGGGGGGGGGGGGGGGGGGGGGGCGGGGGATGAGGCAGAGGGCGAGGGTGCCGGCGAGGAAGAGGGCGAGGACGGGGACGGCGACCGCGGTCCAGGTCGTGCCCAGCCACTCCCGTCCGAGGTAGCCGAGACCCACGCTGTAGGTGGCCCAGGCCGCGCCGGCCAGGGCGGACCAGGGGAGGAAGTGGGCGGCCCTGCGGCGGGCGGCGCCGGCGGCGAGGGAGACGACGGAGCGGCCCGCGGGGGCGAAGCGGGCCACCACCACCAGGGCCCCGCCGCCGCGGGCGAGGGCGGTGCCGAGTCGTTCCTGCGCCGCGCGCAGCCGGGGGGAGCGGGCCACCGCGCGGTGCAGCCGGGAGCGGCCGTGCCAGGCGAGGCGGTAGGCGGCCAGGTCGCCGAGGAGGGAGGCCGCCGCCGCGCAGAGGGCGAGCGCGGGCAGGGAGCCGTCGCCGGCGGCGGCCACGGTCGCGGCGGTGACCAGCAGCACGCCGCTGGGCAGGATCGGCAGGAACACGTCGAGGAGTACGGAGAGGGCCACCGCCGCGTAGATCCACGGGCCGGCGGCCACGCTTTCGAGCACCTTCACTCCCCGGGTCCGGTCAGCCCCCGGTTCCCTGCGGGCGGTCCCCGTGCCGCGGCGGCTTGGCCGAAAGCGTACGCGCAGTGCCCGCCCGGAGGGTCACCCGGGCGGGCACCGGAGCCGTGTGCGACGAGCGGACGGCGGTCGGGGAAGGCCGGCGGAGCGGGCGCCGGGAAGACCGCCGGGGTGGCCACCGGGTGCGGGCCGGGGCTGGTGCGCCGGGGCCGGTGCGCCGGGACCAGGGCCCGGGCCGCTGCGCGAGGGCTCAGGGCGCGGAGCGGTCTGCTGGGGCCTGGTCCTGGCGGCGGGTCAGGCGGTGGCGGGCTCGCGCTCGGCGTCGCGGTTGCGGCCGAGGGCCTTGGCGAAGAGCGCGTCCAGGGCAAACGCGCCGGGGCCGGTGAAGACCAGCAGCAGCATCGTCCAGCAGAACAGCACGGAGGCCTCGCCGGAGTTCTGGATGGGGAACAGGCCGTCGGCCTGGTGGGCGCTGAAGTAGGCGTACGCCATCGAGCCGGAGGCGAGGAACGCGGCGCTCCGGGTGCCGAGGCCGATCATGACCAGCAGACCGGTGACGAGCTGGATCACCGCCGCGTACCAGCCGGGCCAGGCGCCGACGGGGACGGTGCCGCCACTGCCCTGTGCGCCGCCGAGCACGCCGAACAGCGAGGCGGCGCCGTGGCACAGGAAGAGCAGTCCGATGACGATCCGGAACAGGCCCAGGGCGTAGGGCCGCGCCTGATCGAGACGGGCGGGGAGAGCGGACATGGGGACTCCTTCGGTTGGGGACGGACCGACGAGCCCATAGGTTAGGGGGACCTAATCTATGCTTGCAAGTTCAACATTTTGCCGTTCGGGATGATGAGCGGATGAAGGGGGGATGGAGGGGAGGGCGGGAGGGGTGGGGGAGGAGGACGGGGGATCGGGGAGCAGGCCGGGGGCGGTGGGGGGCTCGGTGGGCGCGGGAGGGGTGGTCAAAGGGTCGGCGGGTGCGGCGAAGGCGGTGGGTGGGTGAGGGGGGAGGGGGGTGTGGAGGGTGCTCAGGGCGGCTCGGGCTACGGCGTCGGCGTCGGACAGGGTCACCGAGCCGACGCCGGGCCTCGCGCCGGCCGCGGTCACCCAGTGGACCCCCTCGGTGGGCACCCCCAGGGCGAACCGCCGGGGGTGCGCCCGGCCCGTCGCGTCCACCAGCCGGTACGGGGGCGGGGTGACGTCCAGGCCGCCGGTGTCGTGGCCGTCCACCCGGTGGGTGCGGCAGCCGCCGTCCCGTAGCAGTGCGGCCAGCAGTTCGTCCCCGGTGAGCCGCAGGTCGGGCTCGGGCAGCCGGGCCTCGATCAGCGTGGTGGCCGTCACGGCCGAGCCGGGCACGTCGGGGGAGGAGGCGGTGAAGGCGCCGCCCTCGGCCCGTACCTCCAGGCGCGGGCCGACGACACGGAGCACGCCCGCCTCGATCAGGGCGGCCAGCTCCTCGATGCGCCGGCGCGGGGGGCCGATGGAGAGGAAGGCGTTGAGCGGGGTGTACCAGCGTTCGAGGTGCTCACGGCGGGAGTAGCCGGGCAGTCCGGCGTGGTCCACCACCTGGCGCACCTCGTTGCGGATGTCCCGCAGCACGTCCAGCGCGGCCTTGACCGGCCCGGAGACATTGCCGAGCGCCGCCTCGGCCGCGTCGGCGCGCAGATGGTCCAGCAGCCAGGAGTGGAAGTCGGCGGGGGAGGTGAAGGGGCGGTGGGTGTAGGGGTGTTCGATGCGGTCCCAGGACCAGCGGGCCGCCGCCGGCACGCCGTACTCGTCCAGCGCGGCGGCCAGGTCGGCGGAGTCGTAGGGGGCGGCGGTCAGGCGGGCCGTGAGGGCCCCGTGTCCCGTCGGTACCGCCGGCGCTCCGTGTCGCGTGGGCACCCGGAGGAGGGTGGTGTAGTAGACGGTCTCCACCTCACGGGCGATCAGGGGCCAGACCTCCTGGCGGAAGTCCGGGGGATCGCCCGCCTCCGCACGCTTGCGGAAACGTTCCACGACGTCGGGGGTGAGCAGCCGTGGGGTGTGCCGGTCCGATGACCCCTTCTCGTTGTCGCCGCGCGCCTGGTACGGCACACCGCGGCGGGAGCCCGCGTACAGCAGCGGCTCGCGGCCGGAGGGGCGGTAGGCCAGGCGGCCGGAAGCGCCGTCCCGTGCGAAGGTGCCACCGCGACCGGCCGTCAGCAGGGCCATATGGTCGAAGAAGTTGAGGCCGAGGCCGCGGAGGAGGACCGGCTCCCCGGGGTCGATCTCCGCCAGGGGGGAGGTGAGGTCGGCGGGGTTGGCGGGGGGCAGGTGGCGCAGGCCGTGGCGTGCGGCGTAGGCGCCCAGGGGGGACGGGGTGCCGGAGGTAGAAAGGTGGCCTTGGGCCAGGATGACGGCTTCCAGGGCGTTCAGCACGGTGCCGTCCGCGAGGGTGAGGGTCTGCCGGCCGTCGGACTGGTCGGTGAGGTGGACGGCGCGGGTGCGGTGGGTCCGTACGGTGACTTCGGAGGGCGCGTTCCGTACGGCGCGGGTGAACGCCCATTGCAGGTACGCCCCGTAGCAGGCGCGGGTGGGGTAGTCGTCGGGGCCGAGCGGGAGGTGGCGGGCGGCCGCCCACTCGTGGAGGCTCGGCCCCCGGCGTATCGGGCCCTCGCAGTCCACGCTCTCGTCGGTGAAGACCGTCACCTGGCAGGCCACCGTGTTCATCAGCAGCTCGGCCGGCTGGTCGGTGCGCCACACCCGCCCGGCACCCGGCGGGGACGGGTCCACGATGTGCACCGTCAGCGGGGTGCCCGCCGCCAGTTCCGGAACGGAGGCGCAGAGCCGTTCGAGCACCGAGGTGCCTCGGGGTCCTGCGCCGACCAGGGCTATGGCATGGGGAACTGCGGTCGAGACCGTCAAGATTCGGACTCCCTGGACAGGGTGGCACGGCACACGGAAGGGACATCATGCCGCTGTACCCCGGCGTACCGAAGCGTTGGCCAGGACGTTGCCGTCCGCTATGCGGGGAAAGGCAGCGAGCCTGTCCCGGACGTTCACCGGACGTTCACAGCCTCTGACCAGGGAGTCCTGCGGTGGGGGACTAGGCGCCGCCGCCCCGGGTGAGGCTGCGTTCGTGGGCGGTGCGCAGCTCGGACTTCGCGCCGCCGGGGCGGGCCGCCGCCTGCTCCAGGCGCAGCCGCGCCGACCGGCCGCGCACCGACAGGGTCATCAGCTGGTTGCCGAACCAGGGCCCGCCGGTCCGCTTCCAGTGCACCGGCGGCAGCCCCGCCCGGCCGTGCCGCAGCAGCACCTTGCCCAGAGCGCGCCCCGCCCCGCTCCAGCCGAAGCGGAACGCCATCCGCATCGAGCGCGGCACCCCGTTGTGCACCGGGGAGCAGGTCAGCTGGACCACCTCGGCGTCCGGCGCGGCATCGGCCGGCCAGCGCGGCTCGGCCACGTACGCGTGGTGCACGTCGCCGGAGAGCACGCAGATCGTGGCGGGCGCGTCCGGGCCGCTGCCCGCCTCGGCCAGCAGCCGGGCCAGCTTCTCGAAGGAGTCCGGGAAGGCGCCCCAGTGCTCCAGGTCGGCCGCCCGCCGGATCTTCTCCGAGAACCCGGCCCAGCGCGGACCCCGCGCGCCCCGGCAGAGCGCCGCGTTCCAGGCCTCGGCGTCATGCACCAGCGGCGGCAGCAGCCACGGCAGCGAGGTACCGACCAGCAGGTGGTCCACCTCCGAGCGGCGGTCCGTCATCTGCTCCCAGACCCAGTGCGCCTCCTCGTCGTCGAGCATGGCGCGCTCGGACTCCTTGAGCACCCGGGCCGCCCGGCTGTCGATCATCACCAGCCGGGTACGCCCGAAGTCCCGGCGGTAGCTCCAGCGGGTGCGCGAGGGGTCCTCGTCGGCCTCCACGGCGAACGCCCGCAACGCCTCCGTACCGTCCTCGGCGCCGCTGACCTTCGCGTACACCGGGTCGGCGGCCAGCTCGTCGGGGGAGAGGTTGCCGATGTGCTGGTACACCCAGTACGTCATCAGCCCGCTGAGGATGCGCTCGTTCCACCAGTCGGTGCGGCGCATGTCCGCCACCCAGGAGGCGCTGGTGTTCCAGTCGTCGATCACGTCGTGGTCGTCGAAGATCATGCAGCTGGGGACGGTGGAGAGCAGCCAGCGCACCCCGGGGTCGCGCCAGGACTCGTCGTAGAGGTGGGTGTACTCCTCGTAGTCCGCGACCTGGTCCCCGGGCGGCTTCTTCAGGTCCCGCCGGGTGGCCAGCCAGTCGCGGGTGGCCTCGGAGACCTCGTCGGCGTACACCTGGTCACCGAGCAGCAGCAGCACGTCGGGCCGCTCACCACCCGGGTCGGCCGCGATCCGCCGGGCCAGCGAGTCCAGCGCGTCCGGGCCGACCGGGTCCTCGCCGCCGGCCGGGGGCGCCGCCCAGCGGCAGGAGCCGAAGGTCACCCGCACCTCGCCGGCGGCGGCCGGGTCTGGGGCGGCGATGGTGGAGGCCGGGAAACGGGAGTCGGCGGGCGGCCACACCGTCTCGCCGTCCACCGCCACCTCGTACGCGGTGGTGGTGCCGGGTGTCAGCCCGGTGACCGTCACCAGGGCGTAGTGGTGGCCGGCCACCCGGAAGGTGCGCGCGGTGCCGCCCGCGCCGTCCGCGCACCGCACCTCGACCTCCCCGGGCCCCTGGGTCTCCACCCAGACGGTCGCCCGGTCGCCGCGGTCGAAATCCACGTACCGCAGCAGCGGCCCGAGCCGCAGTTCCGCCGCCATGCCGGCCTCCTCGTCGCCTGCCCCACCCGGCTCTCGGGTGCGTGCGCCGCCGTGCGCCTACCCGCGTACGGGGTGCGCGGAGCCACCGCGGTGCGCGGACACGGGTCGCCGCTTCGGCGATGGCTCTCCCTGCACCGTACGGGTGCCCGGATTACCGGCGCAGCAGCACCCCGGTCCGGGCGCGTGGGGGAACGGCGGCGGGCGGGTGGTTCAGCAGCCGCTGAGCTGGGACTGCAGGGCGCTCTTCTCGGCCGAGTCGACGCTGAGGTTCCAGTGGTGCTTCACATGCACCCACATACGGGCGTAGGTGCAGCGGTACGAGGTGCGCGAGGGCACCCACTCGGCCGGGTCCTTGTCGCCCTTGGCCTGGTTGACGTTGTCGGTGACCGCGATCAGCTGGGGCCGGGTGAGGTCGTTGGCGAAGGCCTGGCGCTGGGAGGTGGTCCAGCTGTTGGCCCCGGAGCGCCAGGCCTCGGCGAGCGGCACCATGTGGTCGATGTCCACGTCGGAGGCGGCGCTCCAGGTGGCGCCGTCGTACTCGGAGAACCAGCTGCCGCTGGTGGCCGCACAGGAGGAGTCCGTCACCACGCCGGAGCCGTCGCGCTTCAGCACGGTCTCGCGGGTGTTGCAGCTGCCGGAGACGGTGCTCCAGTGCGGGAACATGTCGCGGCTGTAGCCGCTGGAGGAGCCTTCCGCCCGGACGGTGAGCTGGCCCAGGTAGGTACGGGCGGTGGCGGCGCTGACCGGGGTGGGCGGGGCGGCCTGGGCGGTGGGCGCCGAGGTCAGCAGGGTGGTGGCGGTGAGCGCGGCGGCCGCGGCGAGACCGGATATGCGACGCGCGTAGACAGCGGACATGGGTGAACTCCCTGAGGGTGGCGGGACCTTGGCGCCCTGGGTGGCTGGCGCCACCGGGAGCGGGGGTACGGCTCGGTCATCCTGGTGGCGCGAAGTTGCCGTGAGGAGTGCGCCGGGTAACAGGGTGACGACATGGGCACGTCACATCAAGGGGTGACGGCCTTTCGCTCAGGGCTTGTTGGCGGTTTGGTGGGCGGGTGTGGGGGCGTTTGGGGCGGGGTGGGGCGGTTGGGTACGGGAGTGGGTCCTGGGGCCGGTCGCCGGGGCCGGTCGCCGTCCGGCTGGACGGTCCGCCGCCTCGTCGTCACCGGTACCGTCGGAAGGGAGCGCGTCGATGGGAGGAACCATGGCCGAATCGCCCGCCATCGGGGAGCGGTTGCGTGAGATCCGGAAGCGGCGGGGGCTCACCCAGCGGGAGCTGGCGGGTGCTTCGCGGGTCAGCCATTCGCTGATCACCAAGCTTGAGCAGGGTGTACTGGCGGACACCCGTATGGAGACCGCGCGCAAGCTCGCGGCGGCTCTCCGGGTGCCGACCACCGCACTGGTGGCCCCTGCGCCGGCGGAACCCGGGCCCGCCCCCGAGCCGTGGCTCGACCTCCAGCGGGCCGTGGAGCATCCGGCGCGGCAGCCCGACGAGGAGCCGACGGCCCACGGTCTGCTGGACGGGGTGCGCGAGGTGCGGGCGGCCCACTTCGAGAAGCGGATGGGCGATGCCGTGGGACTGCTGGTGGTGCTGCTCCGGGATGCCGAGGCGCTGGGCGACGAACCCGACGTACGGGCGGCGCGTGCCCAACTGCTCCAGATCGCCGGGTCCACGCTCACCACCGCCCGGCAGTTCGCGGCCGCCGAGACGGCGCTGCGGCGGGCGCTGGACGAGTCCCCGGACCGGCTCCGCGCGGCGAGCGTCATCACCACCTGGACCTGGCTTCTGGTGCGGCAGGGGCGCTTCGACGCCGCCCGGGAGCTGGCCGTGAAGTGGGCCGATGACAGCGAGCCGCGACTGTCCCGGGCGACGCAGGAGGAGATCGCGGCCTGGGGCTGGCTGTTGCTTCAGGGGCAGGCGGCCGCCCTGCGGGACAACCGCGGTGGGGAGGCGGCCGACATGCTGCGGCTCGCCCGCTCCGCGGCGGTCGCCACCGGGACCTTGCGCCGCGGAGAGGTGCGGCTGGCGACCTGGGGGCCGTCCACCGTGGCGTACAAGGCGGCCGAGCAGGGCGTGGTCACGGACCGACCGGAGGAGGTGCTGAGCGTCGCCGCCCGGTTCGAGGGCGGTTCCGGGACGGAGTACCACCGCCATCGGCTCGACGTGGCGAAGGCGTACGCGATGACGCGCCAGCACGGCCGGGCGGTGGAGGTCCTCGGGGAGGTCGCGGGCAGCGCCCCGGAGTGGCTCGCGCAGCAGCGCTATGCACGGGACACCCTCGCGGACACGATCTCCCGGCGGCGCACGCTGACCGACCAGACGCGTCAACTCGCCGACCTGGTCGGGCTGCCGCTGTGAAGGGCCCGAGCTGCGGCCTTGATACAAGCTGCTGACAGACCGTCAAACTGTCATTGCGGGGGCGGGGTGCCGGTGGCCACCTTGGGGCTATGACTCACGTCACAGAGCACCCCGTTCCCTGTCCACCCCGCAGGGCTTCTGCGCCCTGCCGACGGCGTACCGCCGAGGGGGACGGGCGATGACCATGACCGTCACCCCCCGCCCCACCGGCCACCCCGGGTACAGCGAGACCCTGCCCTGCGACCCCCGCAGCGCGTCCGCCGCGCGCCGTCTGGTGCGGGTCGCGCTGGCCGTCTGGGGGTTGCCGGAGCTCGCCGGGGACGCGGGCCTGGTCGTCACCGAGCTGGTGGCCAACGCCGCCCGGCACGCGCGGGGGCGGCCGGTGCGGGTCGCCGTGGAGCGGCCCGCCGCGAACCGGGTGCGGGTCTCCGTCGCGGACGGGTCCAAGGTGCCGCCGGAGCCCCGGCAGCCTCGGGCGGACGACGAGCGGGGGCGCGGACTGGTGCTGGTCAACGCGCTCGCGGCCGGCTGGGGGACCGAGCCGCTGGCGACCGGGAAACGGGTCTGGGCCGAGCTGGACGGGGGGCGGCGCGGATGAGCGGGGAGCGTACGCGGCCGTGGGTCGGCGACCTGGTGCATGACGCGGACACCGGGCGGCAGGGGATCGTCACCGATGTACGGCGGGGTGTCTACGTCCTCCGGCCGGAGCGGGGGCCGGGGGCGTGGGCCTGGACCTCGGAACGGCCGGAGCGGTTGGGGGTGGTGGTGGCCCGGGAGGAGATGGGGGAGCGGTTGTAGGCGCGCCGGTCCAGGGCTACGCGTGCTCCAGGTCGTAGCGCTCGCCGTCGTCGTGCCAGTGCCAGTGCCAGAGCTGGAAGGTGACCGTGCGGTCGGTGCCGTCGGCGGCGCGGTGCACCCGGGGAGGCGTCGAGGCCGGGCGCTCGCGCGGGAGTTCGTCGTACGGGCGGGTGCTGATCAGCAGCCGCCCGGCGGGGCGCAGGACGGAGAAGTGCCCCCCCGAGGTCTCGGTCATGGACCGGAGGCTGTCGAGCGGCGCGACCGGGTCCCGCGGCGCCGTACCCCCGGCCGCCGTATCCGTCTACGCGTCGAAGTGGAGCAGCAGGGTCCCGTCCGGGCCGCCGGCCGTGACGCGCACCCGGGTCAGGTCCGGGACGTGGACGTCGGGGGCGTGGGCGGCCGCGCGGGGGCCCACGCCGATCACCCGCATCCCGGCGGCGCGGCCCGCCGCGATGCCCGCCTCGGAGTCCTCGAAGACCAGGCAGTCGGACGGGTCCACGCCCAGCTCGGCGGCGCCCTTGAGGAAGCCCTCGGGGTCGGGCTTGCTGGCGCCGACGTTCTCCGCGGTCACCCGTACGTCCGGCATCGCGAGCCCCGCCGCCGCCATCCGCGCCCCGGCCAGCCGGGCGTCGGCGGAGGTCACCAGGGCGTGCGGGAGCGCGGCCAGCGCGGCCATGAATGCGGGGGCGCCCCCGACCGGGACGACGCCGTCCATGTCGGCCGTCTCCTCGGCGAGCATGGCCCGGTTGTCGGCGAGGTTCTGCTCCATCGGGCGGTCGGGGAGGAGGACGGCCATGGTGGCGTACCCCTGCCGTCCGTGCACCACCTTCAGCGCCTCGTCCGGGTCGATGCCGTGCCGTACGGCCCAGCGGCGCCAGCAGCGCTCGACGACGGCGTCGGAGTTGACCAGGGTGCCGTCCATGTCGAGCAGCAGCGCCCGCGCGGCGATCGAGGCGGGGGAAGGGGAGGAGGGGGCGGCCGGGGTCATGAGGGGCTCCGTCCGGGCAGGGTGCGGGGGTACGAAGCGGTTCGCCCGCCGGTCAGGGAGTGCGGGCGAACCACTTTGTTCCTGCAATATACAAAACGCGGGGCATGCTGCGCCACCGGGGTCCCGGTGGGGATCGAACGCGGGTCCGAGGTGGTTCGACCGGAGAAGGGGCGCCTGAGGGGCCGGGGACGCCGGTTTCCGTATCCGGGATGAATCGGGCGGAAAGGGGTACGCGTCGCGTTCGGTGACGGCCGACCCCACGCCGCCGAGGAGAGCACGGCGACGAAGAACAGGACGACGGAGGCAGGCCGGACCGGCGAGAGAGCGTGGCGGCGAGCGGCAGCGGAGGAGCCCATGGCGCAGCAGACGACCACCCGCGCGAACGGGGGCGGGCCGATGCCCGGGGAGGGGCAGACCCGGCGTACCGTCCTGGTCGCGATCAGCGCCCTGCTGCTCGGCATGCTGCTGGCGGCGCTCGACCAGACGATCGTCTCCACCGCGCTGCCGACCATCGTCAGCGAGCTCGGCGGGATGGACCACCTCTCCTGGGTGGTCACCGCGTATATGCTCGCCGCCACCGCCGCCACCCCGCTGTGGGGGAAGCTCGGCGACCAGTACGGCCGCAAACGGCTGTTCCAGACCGCCATCGTGATCTTCCTCGTCGGCTCGGCCCTCTGCGGGATCGCCCAGAACATGCCGCAGCTGATCGGCTTCCGCGCGGTGCAGGGCCTCGGCGGCGGCGGGCTGATGGTGCTGTCCATGGCCATCGTGGGCGACCTGGTCTCCCCCCGGGAGCGCGGTCGCTACCAGGGGCTGTTCGGTGCGGTGTTCGGCGCGACCAGTGTGCTCGGGCCGCTGCTCGGCGGGCTGTTCACCGAGCATCTGAGCTGGCGGTGGGTGTTCTACGTCAACCTGCCGATCGGGGTGGTCGCGCTCTTCGTGATCGCCGCGGTGCTCCACATCCCGACCGGTTCCACCCGGCACACGATCGACTACCTCGGCACCTTCCTGATCGCGTCGATCGCCACCTGCCTGGTGCTGGTGGCCTCCCTGGGCGGCACCACCTGGGCCTGGGCGTCGCCGCAGATCATCGGGCTGGCGGTGCTCGGCGCCGTGCTGCTGGCCTTCTTCGTACGGGTCGAGCGGCGGGCCGCGGAACCGGTGCTGCCGCTGAAGCTGTTCCGCATCCGCACCTTCGCCCTGGTGTCGGTGATCAGCTTCGTCATCGGCTTCGCGATGTTCGGCGCGATGACCTATCTGCCGACCTTCCTCCAGGTGGTGCAGGGGGTCACCCCGACCATGTCCGGCGTCCATATGCTGCCGATGGTCGCGGGCCTGCTGATCACCTCCACCGCCTCCGGGCAGATCGTCAGCCGCACCGGCCGCTGGAAGGTCTTCCCCGTCGCCGGGACCGCGATCACCGCGATCGGCCTGCTGCTGCTCCACCGGCTCACCGAGACCAGCTCCACCGCCGAGATGAGCCTGTTCTTCTTCGTCTTCGGCGCCGGGCTCGGGCTGGTCATGCAGGTGCTGGTGCTGGTGGTGCAGAACGCGGTGGCCTACGAGGACCTCGGCGTCGCCACCTCCGGCGCCACCTTCTTCCGCTCCATCGGCGCGTCCTTCGGCGTCGCCATCTTCGGCACGATCTTCACCAACCGGCTCACCGGCAAGCTCACCGACGCGCTCGCCGGGCAGGAGGTCCCGCCCGGCACCGGGGCGGACCGGATCGCCGCCGACCCGCGCGCCATGGCGACCCTTCCGCCGCGGCTGCGCGCCGAGGCGCTGCACGCCTACGCCACCTCCATCACCGACGTCTTCCTCTACGCCTCGCCCATCGTGCTGGTCGCCTTCGTGATCGCCTGGTTCCTGAAGGAGGACCGGCTGCGCGCCTCGGTCACCGCGCCGGACACCAGCCAGACCCTCGCCTCCAACCCGGTCGAGCGGTCCTCCTACGAGGAGTGCGCCCGCGCGCTGTCGGTGCTCGGCAGCCGGGAGGGCCGGAAGAAGGTGTACGAGCACATCACCGAGCGCGCCGGTCTGGACCTGCTGCCCGCCGCCGGCTGGCTGCTGCTGCGGGTACGGCGGCACGGCGCCGTCGAACCGGCCCGGCTCGCCGACACCACCCCGGTGCCGATCCGGGTGATCAGCGAGGCCTCGCGCCAGCTGGAGGAGCGCCGCCTGGTACGCCGGGAGGGCCTGCAACTGGTGCTCACCGACGAGGGCGTACGGACCGCCGTCCGGCTGGGCAAGGCCCGTGAGGACTCGCTCGCCGAACTGCTCGGCGACTGGTGGGGCCCGGACCGGCCCACCGACCTCGTCCAGCTGGTCGAGCAGCTGAGCGGTGAGCTGTGCGGCTCCCGTGGCGAGCAGCCGCGCGGGGCGCACCCGGCCCGCGACCACGCCAACCCGCACCACCGCGCCCCCGCCCCGCACTGACCGCCGGGGACTCAGGGGGACGCGGCCGGAAGAGGGGCCGGCTCGGGTACGCGGGGGGCCTCCAGCTCCTTGCCGAACCAGACCTCCGCGTACGGGGCGTCGCCGTAGGGCGGGATCTCCCGGTAGCCGGCGCGCGCGTACAGCCGGCGGGCCTCGATGAGGTCGAGCCGGGTGTTGAGCACCAGCCGCCGCACACCCAGCCCGGCCGCGGCCTCCTCCAGCGCGGCCATCAGCAGGGCCGCGCCACTGGTGCCCCGGTACGCGGGGCGGACGAACACCCGGGTCAGTTCGGCCCGTTGGCCGTCCGCCCGTTGGCCGTCCAAGCCGTCCAGTCCCTCCGCACCGTCCAGTCCCTCCGCACCGCCCAGCAGCAGGACGCCTCCGCAGGCGGCGGGCGGGCCGTCCGGGCCGCCCGCCCGGCCGACCAGGAACTGCCCGGTGGGCGGGGCGAGCAGCTCCACGCCGTCCCCGGCCAGCCCGGAGTCCACCTCCGCACCGGTGGCGGGCCGCCCCCAGTACCGTCCGGCCACCTCGGCGTAGTAGTCACGGCGCAGCGCGGTGGCCGCCGCGGTGTCGTACCGCTCCGGCGCGAACACCCACCCGGCCCGTCGAACACATTCCATGGGTCCGTACCTATCCCGGGGCGCCGCCGTTTGCCCAACGGTTTTCCGGCAACCCGCCCGTCGAGCTCACCGAACCACCGCCGGCTTTCCCCTGTTTCACCCACCAGTCCGACGAGGCTGACGGTCCGTCAGGTCCGTCGGCCCTCCCGCACCCAGGGAAAGGCAGTCATGTCAACTGTCCTGATCGTCGTCGCTCTGGTCCTCGTCTTCGCCGCCGTGGTGGCCGCGGTCCTGTACGTGGGACCCGGCAAGTCCGGCGGTCGGCGCGGACGAGGTCTGAAGCGGCGTTTCGGCCCCGAGTACGAGCGTACGGTCGCCCTGCACGACGGCGACACCAAGGCCGCCGAGCGTGAACTGGCCGAGCGCGTCGAGCGCCACGGCCAACTGCGGGCGCGACCGCTGCCCCCGGAGGCCCGTGAGCAGTACGTCGCCCTGTGGGCCGGCCTCCAGGAGCGCTTCGTGGACGCCCCGCAGCAGGCGGTCGTCGAGGCGGAGCGGCTGGTCGCCCGGCTCGCCCAGGACCGCGGCTACCCGGACGCCCAGGCGTACGAGGAGCAGCTCGACGCCCTCTCCGTGCACCACGCCCACCAGATCGAGGGCTACCGCAATGTGCACCGCGCGGCCGAGATGACCCAGGCCGCCGAGGTCCAGGGCGGCGCGCACACCGAGGAGTTGCGCGAGGCCATGCTGGACGCGCGCCGGCTGTTCGAGGTCCTGGTCGCCGAGCAGGGCGAGGACTCCGGCCGCCACCCGTCCGACCGCCCGACCCGCCGCAGCGAGCGCGGGAACCGCAGCCAGGCCGCCTGGCCGAAGGGGAGTGGTGCCTGATGTCCTACGACCCCGCCGGCACCGACCCGGCCCGCACCCCCCGCACCCGGCCCGCGCCCCGGCACCTCGGTGCCCGGGCCGGTGCCGAGCACCCGGAGAGCCCCGAAGGCCGGGCCAAGGGACCCGCCGCCCCGGGCGTCTCCCCGGACCCGGTGCAGCACAGCGGGCAGCCGGGGCAGGTGCCCCCGCCCCCGCCGGGCCCCGGCACCGGGCACACCCCGCCCCACGCCGGGCAGCACCAGGCTCCGCCCGCCCCGCCCGCCACCCCGAACGGTGACCCCGCGGCCACCGCCCACTTCCCGCCGATCACCGCCGACACCGCCCCGCCGCCGCCGAGCACCGGGCACAGCACCGGTGTCGGGACGGGAACGGGGACGGGGACGGGAGTGGGTACGGGTGCCGGCACCGGCACGGCGGGGCATGTCCCGCCCGCACCGGCCGCCGACCCCCGGACCGGCGCCCACGGCGTCCGGACCGGTGACCGGGCTGGTGACCGGACCGCCGGCCACGACAAGGACCATGACGAGCTGCTGCCCGCCCATGAGCGGGACGAGCTCACCCGGCGTATGCAGCACGCCCTGTCCGAATTCGTGGACAGCCCGCAGCGCGCGGTGCGCGAGGCGGCCGGGGTGCTGGAGGCGGCCACCGAGCAGCTGACGGCCGCGCTGGACGAGCGGCGCCGCTCCCTGCGTACCGGCTGGGACGGCGACGGCGAGGGGCGCGCCGGCAGGAAGGGCGAGGCGGGTCCGGCGCACGACACCGAGCAGCTCCGGGTCACCCTCCGGGCGTACCGGGAGATGACGGAGCGGCTGCTCCGGCTCTGAGCGACCGGCGACCCCAGACGAACGAGCGGCCCGGGCGGCCCGGACGGCGAACGATGCCGTCCGGGCCGCCCGCTGCCGTGTACGGGCCGGAACGGTCAGTCCGTGACGCGGGCGATCAGCATGCCGTCCCAGCCCTTGCCGCCGACCGTCTGGACCGCCGTGGCGTCCAGCCGGGGGTGCTCGGCCACCAGGTCGAAGGTCTCCCGGGTGCCCCGCACCGACGGGTCATCGCCGGAGCCGTCGACGACCGCGCCGCGGCGCACCACGTTGTCGACCACGATCAGGCTGCCGGGGCGGGTGAGCTTCAGCGCCCACTCCACATAGCGCGGGTTGTTCACCTTGTCGGCGTCGATGAAGACCAGGTCGAACGGGCCCGCGCCCTCCTCGACCAGCTCGGGCAGCGAGTCGAGCGCCGGCCCGACCCGTACCTCCGCCACCTTCTCCAGCCCGGCGCGGGCGAGGTTGCCCCGGGCCACCTCCGCGTGCGCCTCGGCGTACTCCAGGGTCACCAGCCGGCCGTCCTCGGGCAGCGCGCGGCCCAGCCAGATGGTGCTGTACCCGCCGAGCGTGCCGACCTCCAGGATGGCCCGCGCGCCGATGGAACGGGCCAGCAGCTGGAGCAGCTTGGCGTGCGGCGGGGACACCTCGATCTGCGGCAGTCCCGCCGCGTCGCTCTCGGCGAGCGCGGTGCTCAGCACCTCGTCGGCGGGGAGGAGGCGGTCGACCACGTACTCCTCAACGGCTTTCCACTGATCTTGAGTCATAGGGGAAACGTACGCCAGTTCGCCTTCTCCCCGGAGCGCTACGGCGACTTGTCGCCATCCATATGACCATCATGACCATCGGCTTGGAACGCGGGCCGGGCGTCGAAGGCGGCCCGGCGGGTCGCCCGGCGCAGCGCCCGCAGCACCGCCGGGCCCACGGTGGCGACCAGCACCACGGTGAGCACCGCCCGCCCCAGGTCCCAGCCGAGCGAGGTCGCCGCGCAGTACGCCAGGAAGCGCAGCAGGTTCTCGGTGAGCGGGTCGCCGGGCCGGAACGAGATCCCGCTGCCGACACCCTGGAGCAGCACCCAGCCCTGGAGGTTCATCACCATCCCGTACGCGAAGGCCGCCACCGCCCCGTACCCGGCCAGCAGCGCCAGCTCACCGCGCCCGCGCAGCACCCGGCCGCCCGGCAGCAGCCCCGCGCCCAGGGTGAACCAGCCCATCGACAGCATCTGGAACGGCAGCCACGGCCCGACCCCGCCGGTCAGCAGCGCCGAGGCGAACATGGTCACCGACCCGAGGACGAAGCCGAAACCGGGCCCCAGCACCCGGCCGCTCAGCACCATCAGGAAGAACATCGGCTCCAGCCCGGCCGTGCCCGCGCCGAGCGGCCGCAGCGCCGCGCCCACCGCCGCGAGCACACCGAGCATGGCGACCGCCTTGGCGTCCAGCCCGCTGTCGGCGATGGTGGCCAGCACCACCGCGACCAGCAGCGGCAGCAGCGCCGCCAGCAGCCACGGGGCGTCCAGGGAGCGGCTGACCAGGGCCGAGGAGGGGTCGGCCAGCAGCGGCCAGCCGAACGCGGCCACCCCGACCAGGCTGACCAGCAGCAGCGCGGCCACCGAGCGCGGCCCGAGGCGGATCGGGCGCCCGCCGGCCTTCGGGGAGGCCGGCCCGGTACGGCTCACAGTGCCGCCTCCACCTGGGCGACCGTCAGCCACGGCCGGGGCGCCAGCACCTTGGCCACCTGCGGGGCGAAGGAGGGGGAGGAGACCACCACGTCGGCGGTCGGCCCGTCGGCGACGACCTCGCCGTCCGCCAGGATCACCACCCGGTGCGCCAGTTCGGCGGCCAGCTCCACGTCATGGGTGGCCAGCACGATCCCGTGCCCCTCGGCGGCCAGCCCGCGCAGCACCCCGGCCAGCCGGGCCTTGGCCGCGTAGTCCAGGCCCCGGGTCGGCTCGTCGAGCAGCAGCAGCGGCGGGCGCGCGGTCAGCACCACGGCCAGCGCCAGGGCGAGCCGCTGCCCCTCGGAGAGGTCGCGCGGATGGGTCGCGTCGGCCACGTCCGGCAGCAGCGCGGAGACCAGCTCCCGGCAGCTGCCCGGGGCCGCGCCCGCGTCGGCGTCGGCCGCCCGGCACTCGGCGGCGACGGTGTCCGAGCAGAGCAGGTCGCGCGGCTCCTGCGGGACCAGGCCCGCGTGCCGGATCAGCTCCTTGGGCGCGGTGCGGTGCGGCTCCAGGCCGTGTACGCGGACGGTGCCGCCGGCCGGCTCCACCATCCCCACCAGCGCGCCGAGCAGGGTGGACTTGCCCGCGCCGTTGCGCCCCATCAGCGCCACCGTCTCCCCGGGCGCGACCCGCAGGTCCACCGCCCGCAGCGCCTCCACCCGGCCGCGCCGCACGGCCAGCCGCTCCACGGTGAGGAGGGGGGCGGCGTCCGGTACGGAAGCCGGATTCCGCCGCAGCAGCCGGGCGAGCGGCCCGCGGGCCGGGACCCCGCCGCCCGACCCTTGAGCCGCAACCGGAGCCGAAAACGGAGCCGGAACCGGAACCGGAACCGGGGAGTCCGCCAGGCGCTCCCGCAGCGGGGCGGCGCGGCGACGGGCGTCGCGGACGGTCAGCGGTACGGGCTCCCAGCCGGCCAGCCGGGCCAGTCCCACCACCGGCGGGTACACCGGGGAGTGCGCCATCACCTCGGCGGGCGGCCCCACCACCACCGGGGCGCCGGGGGCGGGCAGCAGCGCGACCCGGTCGGCGTACTGCACCACCCGCTCCAGCCGGTGCTCCGCCATCAGCACGGTGGTGCCCAGGTCGTGCACCAGCCGCTGGAGCACCGCGAGCACCTCCTCGGCGGCGGCCGGGTCCAGCGCGGAGGTCGGCTCGTCCAGCACCAGCACCCGGGGGTGCGGGGTGAGCACCGAGCCGATCGCCACCCGCTGGCGCTGACCGCCGGAGAGGGTGGCGATCGGGCGGTCCCGCAGCTCGGCCAGGCCCAGCAGGTCGAGGGTCTCCTCCACCCGGCGGCGCATCACCTGCGGCTCGATGCCCAGCGACTCCATGCCGTAGGCGAGTTCGTCCTCCACCGTGTCGGTGACGAAGTGGGCGGACGGGTCCTGGCCCACGGTGCCGACCACATCGGCCAGTTCGCGGGGGCGGTGGGTGCGGGTGTCGCGGCCGTCGACGGTGACCCGGCCTCGGAGGGTGCCGCCGGTGAAGTGCGGCACCAGCCCGCAGACCGCGTTCAGCAGGGTGGACTTGCCCACCCCCGACGGGCCCGCCAGCAGCACCAGTTCACCCTCCGGGACGGTGAGGTCCACCCCGCGCAGCACGGGTGCCCCGGCGCCCTCGTAGACCACCGAGACGTTCTCGAAGCGGATCAACCCACTGCCTCCTTCTCCGACGCGCGGACGGGGTTCCTCGGTACGCGGACGGGGGCGGCGGGCTGCCCCGGCACCGGGGCGACGAACGCGGGCAGCAGGCCCGGCAGTACGGCGAGCGCCGGCCACAGCGGCAGCCCGGGCGCCTCCAGCGGGACGACCCCGGGGTGCAGCGCCGGGCTGTCCAGGGCGAGGACCAGGGCGGCGACCAGCAGCCCGGAGCCGGCCACCAGCCAGGCCCGGACGCCCCAGCGGTCCGGCCGGTAGCGGGTGCGCACCGAGCGGCGGCCGCCCAGGCGCAGCCCGGCCAGCGCCAGCGCCGTACCGGCCGCCGCGCACGGCAGCCCGTAGCCGATCCCGGCCTCCCCGCCCGTACCGCCGGCCGTGAGCAGCCCGTACACCCCGATGACGACGGCGAACAGCCCGCCCAGCGTCAGGACGGCGGTGAGCCGGCGGACGGCCGCCGGGACCGGGGCGGTACGGCCGAAGCCGCGCGCGTCCATCGAGGCGGCCACTGCCACCGAGCGCTCCAACGCCCCCTCCAGCACCGGCAGTCCGACCTGGAGCACCGCCCGCACCCCGCCGGTGGACCGGCCCCGCAGCCGGCGGGCGGTGCGCAGCCGCAGCACATCGGCGACCAGGGTCGGGGCGAAGGTCATCGCGACCACCCCCGCCACCCCCGCCTCGTACAGCGCGCCCGGCAGCGACTTCAGCAGCCGCGCCGGGTTGGCGAGCGCGTTGGCCGCGCCCACGCAGATCAGCAGCGCCGCCAGCCGCGCCCCGTCGTAGAGCGCGAACACCAGCTGCTCGGCGGTGACCCGGCCGCCGAGCCGGATGCCCCGCGCCCAGTCGGGCAGCGGCACCTCGGGCAGGGTGACCAGTACATGGCTGCCCGGGATGGGCGAGCCCAGCAGCACCGAGAAGACCAGCCGGAGCAGGAGTACGGCCAGGCCCAGCTTGACGAACGCCCCGTACGCCCGGGCCCAGGGCGCGTCGGTGCGGCGGGCCGCCACCACATAGCCGGAGACCGCGACCAGCAGCCCGAGCAGCAGCGGATTGGTGGTACGGGAGGCGGCGACCGCCAGGCCCAGCGCCCACAGCCACCAGGCGCCGGCGTGCAGGGCGTTGGACCGCCGGGCCTCCGGGGCGCGCAGCCTCATCGGCGCCGGCGCCTGGCCTGCCAGACGGCCGCGGCGGCGATCACGGCGACGGCCGCCGCCCCGGCCGCCAGCCCGACCGACGGCCCGTCCCCATCAGCACCGGAACCGGAACCGGAATCCGAAGCGGAAGGGGAAAGGGAGGCCGTGGCCGACGGGGTGGTGGCCACCTGCTCGCCGCAGCCGGTCCTCGGGTAGCCGGAGATGGCGCAGAGCAGCGCGCCGTCGCCGTAGCGGAGCGGCTTGGCCACCGCCGCCAGGGCCTCGGCGCTGGTGGCGTCCTCGTCCACCCGGGCGCAGGCCTCCCGCTGGGCGGGGGGCCGTTCGCCGGTCGGGGCGTCCGCGGCGGTGCCGAAGTCCAGCACCACGGCGACCCGCTTGGTGCCCTGCGGCGCCGGGCCGGAGCCGCAGACGGCGGCGAAGTCGGGGGCGGGGCGGGGCTTGGTGGCGTCGGCGGAGTCGGCGCTGACCGCGAACCGGTAGCCGTTGACGTCCCCGTCGGCCGGGCGGGCGGTCGCCGGGCCCTGGGTGGCGTAGGTCCAGGCCCCGCCGCCGCTCTCCCAGAACGACCAGTAGCGGTAGCCGGCCGCCCGCGCCGGACCGGCGGCCGCGACCGTCAGCACGAGCACCGCCGCCAGGGACAGCAGCCCGGCGAGCAGCGCGGAGAGGGGGCGGCGGGTCACGGGGTGCGGTTCCGGCCGCGGCCGCTGATCAGGAAGCCGATGCCGATACCGGCGACCAGGAAGCTGCCGACGACCACTCCGGTGTTGATGCCGTCGCCCTCCTCGTCGCCGTTGCCCTCCTCGCGGGTGGAACCCTGGTCGGTGGCGGCGGCCTCGGGGGTGGGCGCGGTGGCGGGCTGGGGGCCGGTGGCGTTCAGCCGGGCGACCAGGTCGGTGCCGCCGAAGTCACGGGCGTCGGCGCCGGCGGCGTGCGCGGCCAGCACCAGCTGCGCGTAGGCGGCGGGCCCGCCCTGGTCGGCCCAGCCCTCGGCGTTCTTCTCCAGCCACTGAAGCGCCGGCTGGGCCTCCTCGGTGGCACCGGCCGCCGCGAGGGCGATCACCGCGTCGGCGGTGTTGCCGAAGTCGGGCGCGGGCGCGGTCTCCTCGGCGCCCGGCAGCGGCGGCTGCTCCAGATGGCCGCTCCCGGCCAGGGCGTCGGCCAGATAGGCGGCGCCGTTGCGGGCGGCCCGCTCGATCGCCGGCTTCGCCGGGGTGGCGCACTCCGGCTTCTGCTGCGGCTGGGCGCCCCGGGTCCGGAGGTCCTTGCCGAGCCCGGCGAGCACCGCGGCGGCGGTGGCGTCGGCGTTCGCCGCCAGCTTGCCCGCCTTGTCCGGCTGGTAGGCGAAGGCGCCCCCGCCCGGCTCGGCGTCGCAGGGCAGCGCCAGGCCGAGCAGCGCGTCGTACGGGGTCTTCCCGGTGCCGGAGACCAGGTCACCGGGGCGTTGCCCGGTCGCGGCCAGCGCGCTGATCACGAGGGAGGTGGAGTTGGCGTCGCTCGGGGAGCCGGGGTTGTAGCCCCAGCCGCCGTCCTCGTTCTGCGCCTCCTTCAGCCAGGACGCACCCGCCTTCACCGCCTGGTGCGGCGCGCCCTTCTCCTCCTCGGCGCCCTCGGGGTCCTCCACCCCGGTCAGCGCCTGCACCGCGGCCGCCGTGGCGTTGGTGTCCGGCACGGTGGCGTCGTCGCAGGGCTTGTCCGGGGCGGGCCGGTAGGCCGCGAAGCCGCCGCCCGCGCACTGCTGGTCCAGCAGCCAGCGCACCGACTCCCGGGCCGGCTCCACGCCCGACACCTGCTGGGCCATGAAGGCCAGCGACTGGCGCCAGACCCCGTCGTAGGTCGGGTCGCCGGTCCCGTACAGCCCCTCGGGCAGCGCCGGGGCGGCGGGGGAGGAGCTGGGGGAGGGCTTGGGGGCCGCGGAGGCGGCGGTCGCGGGGCCGAGGAGGCCGGTGCCGAGCAGTGCCGCGGCGGCGGCGAGCACGGCGGCGCCGGGGCGGCGGACGCGGACGGTGGTCATGGGGGCCTCTCTGCGCGATGTGCTCGGTACCGGGCCGGGAGCGGGCACCGGCACAACGCGGCGGCCGGGCTCCGGCCCCGCGTCTCCCGACGGTGCCGGCCACCGTCGACGCTCCCGTGGAGCTCTTGGCGGCCCGAGCCGGTCAGTCCGGTACGAGGTGTTCCGACTCACCGCGCGCTGGTGCCCCTGGGGGCGGCGCGGCTCACGGTTGCGGGTCAGTGCCGGATTCGCACCGGCTTCCCCCCGTACGGGACGATGACTGCCCGACCACTTTACCGGTGGGTCGTCCGCGCCCCGACGCCGGAGGCCCCGAGGTCTTCGAGGTCAGCGGTCGACCAGCAGGCTGGCCGTCTCGATGTCGGCGCGGACCTGGTCCAGCGAGGCGCGGCCGCAGAGCCAGGCGATCAGCACCGAGTACCAGGTGTGCTCCACGACCCGGACCGCGCAGAGCTGGTCGGCGGTGGGGCGGTCCAGGCCGGTGGCGTCCACGATGATCGCGGTGGTGCGCCGGGAGACGGCCTCCACCTCGGCGCTGGCGCCCCGGTCGGCGAAGGTCAGCGCGCGCACCATGGCCTCGGCGAGGTGCGGCTCGCGCTGGAGCGCCCGGAAGGCGCGCATCAGGGTCTCGGCGACCCGCTCGGAGGCCCGCTCGCCGGACGGGGGCCGCTTGCGCAGGGTGGTGTGCAGCCGGTCCAGCTGGTCCTGCATCACGGCGACCAGCAGATGGATCTTGGACGGGAAGTAGCGGTAGAGCGTGCCCAGGGCCACATCGGCGGCCTCCGCCACCTCACGCATCTGGACGGCGTCGAACCCGCCCCGCCCGGCCAGCTCGGCGCTGGCCCGCAGGATGGCGCGGCGGCGTGCCTCCTGGCGCTCGGTCAGCGGCACCGCCGCCCTGGCTTCCTCGGTCATCGGTCCCGTCCGTCGTGCCGCTGTCCGTGATGCCGCTGCCACTCCGGGAGGTGTCCGCCGTGGCGGGAATCACCTGTTCCGGCCCGCACAGCGGCGCTACCTGCCGGTAGATTCGATGCTCCTGAACGACCAAGTCTGAAACTTGTTCCAGATTAGCGCCAGCGGTTACGCTCCGGCGAAACGCAGGCAGGAACAGGCGAGAAGGGGGCCCGCGAGTGACCGCCGAGGCCATGGACGCAGGCCCCCGCCGAGACATCGGCACTGACACCGGCACCGGCATCGGCACCGCCTTCGGGCATCCCGCCGGCCCCGCCGGCCCGTCCGGTGACCGCCCGCTGCGGATCGCGCTCCTCACCTACAAGGGCAACCCGTTCTGCGGCGGCCAGGGCGTCTACGTACGCCACCTCTCCCGCGAACTGGCCCGGCTCGGCCACCGCGTCGAGGTCATCGGCGCCCAGCCCTACCCGGTGCTCGACGGCGGGGTCCCGCTCACCGAGCTGCCCAGCCTGGACCTGTACCGGCAGCCCGACCCGTTCCGCACCCCCAAGCACGGCGAGTACCGCGACTGGGTGGACGCGCTGGAGGTCGCCACCATGTGGACCGGCGGCTTCCCCGAGCCGCTCACCTTCTCGCTGCGTGCCCGGCGCCATCTGCTGGCCCGGCGCGGTGAGTTCGACGTGATCCACGACAACCAGACGCTCGGCTACGGCCTGCTCGGCGACCTGGGCGCCCCGCTGGTCACCACCATCCACCACCCGATCACCGTGGACCGGCGGCTGGAGCTGGCCGCGGCGGCCGACCTCAAGCGCCGCGCCTCGGTCCGCCGCTGGTACGCCTTCACCCGGATGCAGAAGCGGGTCGCCCGCCGGCTGCCCTCGGTGCTCACCGTCTCCGGCTCCTCCCGCGACGAGATCGTCGAGGACCTCGGGGTGGCCCCCGAGCGCATCCGGGTCGTGCACATCGGCGCCGACACCGAGCTGTGGTCCCCCGACCCGTCCGTGCCCGAGGTGACCGGCCGGATCGTCACCACCTCCAGCGCCGACGTCCCGCTCAAGGGCCTGGTGCACCTGGTGGAGGCGCTGGCCAAGCTCCGCACCGAGAACCCGGACGCCCATCTGGTGGTGGTCGGCCGCCCCGCCGAGGACGGGCCGGTCGCCCAGGCCATCGAGCGGTACGGGCTGGGCGGGGACGCGGTCCGGTTCGTCAAGGGCGTCACCGACGCCGAGCTGGTCGACCTCTACCGCTCGGCCCAGGTGGCCTGCGTCCCCTCCCTCTACGAGGGGTTCTCGCTGCCCGCCGCCGAGGCCATGGCCACCGGTACGCCGCTGGTCGCCACCACCGGCGGGGCGATCCCCGAGGTCTCCGGCCGCGACGGCGACACCTGTCTGGCCGTCCCGCCCGGCGACGCCGGGGCGCTGGCCCAGGCCCTGGGCCGGCTGCTCGCCGAGCCCGCCCTGCGCGTCCGGCTCGGCGCGGCCGGCCGCGCCCGGGTGCTGGAACGGTTCACCTGGGCCCGCGCCGCCCAGGGCACCGCCGAGCTGTACCGCGAGGCCCTCGCCACCGGGACGCCGGCCGGGACCCGCCGGGCCTCCCGTACCCCGGCGCCCGCGACTCCGCATGCGCGCGCGACCCGCGCCGCCGCCACCCCGAACGACCGCGAAGGCAGGCCGACCCCGTGCTGACCGTCGACTTCACCCGCTTCCCGCTCGCCCCCGGCGACCGCGTCCTCGACCTGGGCTGCGGCGCCGGCCGGCACGCCTTCGAGGCCTACCGGCGCGGGGCCAGGGTCGTCGCCCTCGACCAGAACGCCGAGGAGATCCGCGAGGTCACCAAGTGGTTCGCCGCGATGGCCGAGGCCGGGGAGGCGCCCGCCGGGGCCAGCGCGGTCGCCATGGAGGGCGACGCGCTCAACCTGCCCTTCCCCGACGAGTCGTTCGACGTCGTGATCATCTCCGAGGTGATGGAGCACATCCCCGACGACAAGGGCGTGCTCGCCGAGATGGTCCGGGTGCTCAGGCCCGGCGGCCGGATCGCGGTCACCGTCCCGCGCCACGGCCCCGAGAAGGTCTGCTGGGCGCTCTCCGACGCGTACCACGAGGTCGAGGGCGGCCATATCCGCATCTACAAGGCCGACGAGCTGCTGGCCCGCATCCGCGAGGCGGGGCTGCGCCCGTACGGCACCCACCACGCGCACGCGCTGCACTCGCCGTACTGGTGGCTGAAGTGCGCCTTCGGCGTGGACAACGACAAGGCGCTGCCGGTGCGGGCGTACCACAAGCTGCTGGTCTGGGACATCATGAAGAAGCCGCTGGCCACCCGGCTCGCCGAGCAGGCGCTCAACCCGGTCATCGGCAAGAGCTTCGTGGCGTACGCGACCAAGCCGCACCTGCCCAGCCCGGCCGCCTCCGAGGCCGGCGCGGCGGACGCCGAGCGGTGACCAGCCCCGACCGCGTCGCCGGGCACCTGGTCCTGCCCGGGGTGCTCACCGCCGGGCAGGCCGCCGAGACCGTCGCCTCGCTGCTCGCCGTCCAGCGACCGGACGGCGCCATCCCCTGGTTCCGCGGCCACCACCTCGACCCCTGGGACCACATCGAGGCCGCCATGGCGCTGGACACGGCCGGGGAGCACTCCGCCGCCGCCCGCGCCTACGACTGGCTGGCCCGCCACCAGAACGCCGACGGCTCCTGGTGCGCCGCCTACCACGACGGGGCGTACGACCAGGTCACCGACCACGGCCGGGAGACCAACTTCTGCGCCTATGTGGCGGTCGGCGTCTGGCACCACCACCTCGCCACCGGCGACGACGCCTTCCTGGACCGGATGTGGCCGGTCGTCTACGCGGCCGTGGAGTTCGTGCTGCGCCACCAGCAGCCCGGCGGGCAGATCGGCTGGCGCAGCGAACCCGACGGCACCGTCACCGCCGACGCCCTGCTGACCGGCAGCTCCTCGATCCACCAGGCGCTGCGCTGCGCGCTGGCCATCGCCGAGGCGCGCGAGGAGCCCCAGCCCGACTGGGAGCTGGCCGCGGGCGCGCTCGGCCACGCGGTGCGCCACCACCCCGAGCGCTTCCTGGACAAGGACCGCTACTCGATGGACTGGTACTACCCGGTCCTCGGCGGCGCGGTCACCGGCGAGGCCGCCCGGGCCCGGATCGACGCCCGCTGGGACGAGTTCGTGGTGCCCGGGCTGGGTGTGCGCTGTGTGCTGCCCAACCCCTGGGTCACCGGTGGCGAGAGCTGCGAACTGGCGCTCGCCCTCTGGGCGGTGGGCGAGTCCGACCGCGCGCTCGCCATCCTGAAGTCGCTCGGCCATCTGCGCGCCGAGGGCGGGATGTACTGGACCGGCTACGTCTTCGAGGGCGATGCCGAGACCGGGCGCGAGCCGGCCGTGTGGCCGGAGGAGTTGACCACCTGGACGGCCGGCTCGCTGCTGCTCGCGGTGGCCGCCCTCGGGGGGGACGAGGCGACCACCGCGGTCTTCGGGGGCACCCGGCTGCCCCGCGGCCTGGAACCGGACTGCGCCGACTGCGGCTAGCCGGGGGACCGCCGGGCGGGCGGGTCAGCCGCGGCGGATGCGGCCGGCGATCAGATGGCCGATGAAGAGGTAGACCACCGCCGCCAGGCCGTAGCCCATGACGACCCGGGCCCAGGCCTCGTCGAAGGTGAACAGGTCATAGGACCAGCCCGCGAGGAACCGGGCCGCGTCCGCCACCCACGCCACCAGGTCGTTCGCCCGGTTGGCGTCGAGCAGATACATGATGATCCAGAGGCCGATGATGGCGGCCATGACATCCGCGATGACGACGATCACGGTCGCCGCCTGGTTGCTGCCGCTGCGATGACGGGTTGACATGCTCGACGGATTGCCGCCGGACCCCCGCGCAAACCTCTGCCCATGGGTCCAACCCTGGGTGATCATGGGTGGGTTGGGCCGCGGGCTCCTCACCGTGACACGGCGAAGCCCCCGCCCTGCGGAGAGGGCGGGGGCTTCGTGCGTACGGATTGGCCGGGTTCGGCCTCAGCCGCGCTGGATGCCGGTGGTGTCCTGGAGGACGCCGCGGCGCCCGTCCTGGGTCTGGGCGATCAGCCCGGAGCCGCGCTGCTCCACCGCCAGGTACCAGGTGCCGGGGGCGAGTTCGGCGAGCGGGGTCGGCGAGCCGTCCTCCGGGTAGAGCGGACGGGCCACCGGGACCGCGAACCAGAACGGGGAGAAGTCCCCGCCGGGCGCGGGCGCCGGGGTGGCGCCGCCCTGCGGGGCCTGGCCCGCGTCGGCCGGGGCGCCCGGCTGACCGGCCTGCGAGGCCCCCTGCGGCTGCGGGGCGCCCGGGTAGCCGTAGCCGCCCTGCGGGGGCTGGCCGCCCTGGGTGCCGTACGGCTGGCCCTGGGCGCCGGGGTAGCCGTAGCCGCCCTGCGGCTGGCCGCCGTACGGGCCCGGGACCTGCGGACGCGGGGCCCCCATCAGCGGGGCCTTGAGCGCGGGGACCAGCGGGGCGGCGATGGCGCCGGCGGCCAGCACGATGGCGGCCAGCAGGCCGAGGATCATGCCCGCGCCCGCGTCGGAGGGCATGTCGATGATGGTCCAGAACGCCGTCCACAGCGCGAAGACGCAGAACGCCACACCGAACTGGCCCAGGTCCAGCCCGGCCACCTTGCGACCCGGCAGGGCGCGGCCGACCACGACCAGCGCCGCGCCGATGACACCGGCCAGGAACATGCTCATCAGCAGGCCGAGGCTGTCCCAGGCGTTGGTGCCGTAGTCGGAGCAGTCGATGCCGCTCGGGCAGTCGATACTGGCGAGATCGAGGAACGAGGCGATGAACAGCACCACCGCTGCTCCGATCACCACGCCGTCGCCTCTAGTGAGGGATCGGATGTTCACGTGAAAGAGTCCTTCGTCGGTTGTCTCATCGGGGTGGCGCGAAGCACGGGGGTGGTAGCCGGACCCCATCGTACGGAGGAATCTATCGTCCGGTCCCGTCAGCGCAGCAGGTAGGTGCGGATGCCGTCGGCCATGCCCCGGGCCGCTTTCTGACGCCATGCCGGGTCTGTCAGCAATGCGGCGTCCTGCGGATCGCGCATGTTGCCGCACTCCACGAAGACCTTGGGGACCGTGGAGAGGTTGAGCCCGCCGAGGTCCGCGCGCACGTCCAGGCCGGTGCCGCCGCCCACGTAGTTGGAGGGCTCGGTTCCGGTGGCGGCGCGGAATCCGGCCGCGACCCGCTCGCCGAGGGCCCGCGAGGGGGCGGCGATCGCCGAGGTGTCCGCGCTGCCCTCGGCGACCTTCGCCGGGAGGATCACGTGGTAGCCGCGGTTGCCCCGGCCCGAGCCGTCCGCGTGGACGGAGATCGCGGCGTCGGCACGGGCCTCGTTGCCGATCCTGGCCCGCTCGTCCACACAGGGGCCGAAGGGCCGGTCGGCGTCATGGGTGAACACCACCTTCGCCCCCTGGGCGGTGAGCAGGTCCCGCAGCCGGTGGGCCACGTCCAGGGTGAACGCGGCCTCGGTGTAACCGGCTTCGGTGGCCGTGCCGGTGGTGTCGCACTCCTTGCGGTGCGTCCCGGCGTCCACCTGGCGGTTGATCTCCGCGGTGTGCCGGAAGTTCCCCGGGTTGTGCCCCGGGTCCACCAGCACGGTCCGCCCGGCGAGCGGCTTCGATCCGTCCGGGGAGACGGCGGGGGAGGGGGTACGGGACGGGGGGACGGCCGTGCTGTCCGGACCGCGGCCGTCGGCGGGGGCGCCCGTGTCCGGTCCGCGCGCCACCCCCCACACCAGTGCGCCGGCGGCGGCCGACACCGTCAGCAGGGCGGCGAGGACGAGGAGCGGTCGGCGGCGGATGGACGCGGGGCGGGGGCTGTCGTCGTCGTCGTGCACCCGCGCATGCTACGGGCCGGGGCGCGGGCGGACCGGCAGGCGGGGGAGGCGCCGACTCGGCCGCCCGGCCGGTGGCCGGTCGGACACCGGAGCCGGGCGTCAGCTGCCCGTGCCGGTGCCGGGCGTCAGCTGCCGGTCCCGGTGGCCAGGTGTCGGACACCGGAGCCGGGCGTCAGCTGCCGGTGCCGGTGCCGGGTGTCAGCTGCCTGGGCCGGTCCCGGTGGTCGGGTGCCGGGCGCCGGTCAGCTGCCGGGGCCCGTCCGGCGGAGCACCCGCAGCGAGTCGGTCGCCGACACCTCGGTGAACGCCCCGGAGGCCAGCGCCCGCTGGTGGATCCGGTACGGGGCCTGGCCGCCGTCCGCCGGGTCGGGGAAGACGTCGTGGATGACCAGCAGCCCGCCCTCGGCGACCTTGGGCGCCCAGCCCTCGTAGTCCCCGGTGGCGTGCTCGTCGGTGTGGCCGCCGTCCACGAAGACCAGCCCCACCTGGCCCGCCCACACCCGGGCCACCTGCGGGGAGCGGCCGACCACCGCGATGACGTGCTCCTCAAGCCCGGCCGCGTGCAGGGTGCGGCGGAAGGCCGGCAGCGTGTCCATCAGCCCCACCTCCGGGTCCACCACCTCCGGGTCGTGGTACTCCCAGCCCGGCTGCTGCTCCTCGCTGCCCCGGTGGTGGTCCACGGTCACCGCGACCGTCCCGGCCGCGCGGGCCGCGTCGGCGAGCAGGAGGGTGGAGCGCCCGCAGTAGCTGCCGACCTCCAGCAGCGGCAGCCCGAGCGCCGCCGCCTCGGCCGCCGCCGCGTACAGCGCCAGCCCCTCGCGTACCGGCATGAAGCCCTTGGCGGCCTCGAAGGCGGCCAGCGTCTGCGGCCCGGGTACGGCGGCCATGGGGTTCCTCCAGCACATGGTCAGGGATCTGCGGTGCGGGGCCCATGCTGCCGTACCCGCTGGTAGCCGCGGTGACCGGGCCGCCCGGGACCGGTCCGGGACCGGCTCGGGACCCCGCGTAGGACCAAGGTCCCGGGCCGGTACGACGACAGACGCTTCAGGGAGCACCGGCCGGCTGCGACCATGGAACGCATGCCCGAACCCCGTCCGCACACCGCCGTGTCCCCGTCCCCCCGGCCCTCCGCCGCCCCCGCCGACCGCCCGCGCAGGACCTGGGCGGTGCTCGCCGCCGCCTGCGCCGGGCAGTTCCTGGTCGTCCTCGACGTCTCCGTGGTCAATGTGGCGCTGCCGTCCATGCGCTCCGACCTCGGGCTCTCCGCGCTGGGGCTGCAGTGGGTGCTCAACGCGTACACCATCGCCTTCGCCGGGTTCATGCTGCTGGGCGGGCGGGCCGCGGACCTGTTCGGGCGCAAGCGGATGTTCCTGGTGGGCCTGGGGCTGTTCACCGCCGCCTCGGTGGCCGGCGGACTGGCCGCCGAGGGCTGGCAGCTGCTCGCCGCCCGGGCGGTGCAGGGACTCGGCGCCGCGGTGCTGGCGCCCGCCACGCTCACCATCGTCACCTCGTCGGTGCCGCCGGGACCGGCCAGGACCCGGGCGATAGGCACCTGGTCCGCGGTCGGCGCCGGCGGCGGCGCGGCCGGCGGGCTGGTCGGCGGGGTCCTCACCGACCTGCTCTCCTGGCGCTGGGTGCTGCTGATCAACGTACCGGTCGGCGCGGTGGTCATCGTCGCCGCGGTGCTGTGCATACGCGAGGGGCGCGGCGCGGAAGGCCGCCGCCGGCTGGACCTGCCGGGCGCCGTGCTGGCCACCGCCGGGCTCGCCGCCGTCGCCTACGGCATCGTGCAGACCGAGCAGGCCGGCTGGGGCGACGCCGCCACCCTGCTCCCGCTGCTCGGCGGGCTGGCGCTGCTCGCCGTCTTCGTCGCGGTGGAGGCCCGCACCAGGGAGCCGCTGATGCCGCTGAAGGTGTTCCGCTCCCGCCCCGTCTCGGCGGCCAACGCGGCCATGCTGGTCAACGGTTCGGCCTCGTTCGCCATGTGGTTCTTCCTGACGGTGTACGCGCAGGGGGTGCTCGGCTACTCCCCGCTGGAGGCCGGAGTGGCGCTGGTGCCCAGCTCGCTCAGCGTGGTCCTCGGCTCCAAGCTGGCGCCCCGGCTGATGGCGCTGGTCGGGGCCCGGGACCTGGCGATCCTGGGCGCCCTGGTGGCCGCCGCCGGGTTCGGCTGGCAGTCCCTGATGGACGCCGACGGCTCGTACGCGACCACGATCCTCGGCCCCGGCATCCTGATGATGCTGGGCGTCGGCCTGTCGATCACCCCGCTCGCCTCGCTGGCCACTTCGGGCGCCGCGCCCGGTGACGCGGGCCTGGTCTCCGGCCTGGTCAACACCTCGCGGACGATGGGCGGCGCGCTGGGCCTCGCGGTGCTCTCCACGGTCGCCGCCGCGCGCACCGGGGCGTCCGCCACCCCGGAGGCGGTCACCGCCGGCTATGCGCTGGCCTTCCGCACCGGGGCCGTGGTGCTGCTGGCCGGGGCGCTGCTGACGCTGCTGTGGATGCCGCGCCGGGCCGAGCAGCACTGAACCGAGGCGGGGAAGGGGAGAGGGCCGGGCCCGGGGATCGCCCGGGCTCCGGCCCTCTCGTCATCTCTCGCTCCTGCCCCGTGGGTCAGGCGGCCTCCGCCTGAGGGTCCCTGCGGTGGCGGCCGTGCGGGCGGTCCGCGGAGTCCTCCGTGCGCGCGGAGCCGCCTCGGTGCTTTCCGGAGCCGCCGGCGTCCCCCTGCGGTCCTGCCTGGGTCGTGTCGGTCATGGCTTCAGACATGTGGGAACTTCACCCCGTCGTGATCGTCCGATGATGTGCGGCCCGCGAGTCTAGGGCCTCCCGTTGACAGGTGCGCGACCGGTCAGCGGCGCCTGCTGGAGCGGGACCGGTCTGCACACCCCGACAGTCGCCGCCACGGCCGCCCGCGGTTCCGCCCCGGAGGGCTCCGGTTGTGCGGGTGTGGTGGAGGGCGGGGACGCGGGGGCGGCGTCCCGCTCCGGGGGCGCCGAACGGGCCAGCCGGGCCAGCCCGCAGGGCACCGCCCCGGTCGCGTACGGCAGCAGCAGCACCCCCTCCCGGGTCCACAGCCCCGCCCCGGCCTGCCAGCCGGGCGGCGCGGCCACCTGGTGCAGCCGCCGCTCGGCCGGGCGCCAGACGCCCACCCAGCTGCCCGCCGCCCCGTCGATCCGCAGCGCCACCGCGCACCCCTCGGGGGTGAGCGTCTGCCCCGGCTGCACCGCGAACGGGGTCACCGCCGCGTCCGCCAGCCGCAGGCACTCCGGGAACCGCACCGGCAGCGTGGAGCCCAGCACCCCCCAGCCCAGCCGGGGCGCGCCCGGCGAGGGGGCGTCCGAGCGGACCAGCAGCAGCCCGCTGTCCGCGTCCGCCAGCAGCACCCGGTCGTCGCTGTCCTCGGTGATCTGCAGCAGCGGCGTCACCTCGCCGCCCCGCTCCAGGTCCACCGCGACCGACTTGACCGGCCCGCCCCGCGCGGGCCGCCGGTCCAGGGCCAGCAGCCGCCCCGTACCGTCCAGCCAGACCCCGCCCGCGCAGCGCCCGGGCACCTCGGCCACCAGCTCCGGGCCGCCACCCGACCCGCCGCACACCCGCCACACCCCGGTGGCGTGCTCGCCCGCGCTCAGCGCGTACGCCCGCGTCCCCTCCGGCGACGGCGGCAGCAGCCGCACCGCCCCGCCCGCCCCCGGGCCGTCCGCCACCGCGCCGAGCGGCACCTCCCCGGTGCGCGGCCCGCTCGGGTACAGCAGCGAGAACAGCCGCCGCCCCTCGCTCCGGCGCCCGATCAGCACCCGGCCGTCCGCCAGCGCCAGCAGCTGCGCGTCCGGGTCCTCCGGCTGGTCGGCCGGCAGCGGTACGGCGTAGGGCTCGGGCCCGTCCAGGGTCCACCGCTCCGGGTAGCGGGACTCGCCCGCCCCGGCCAGCCGCACCGCGTAACCGCCGCCCGCGGCCAGCGTGAACCCGGCCCCGGAGCCCGCCGGCCCGCCGCCCGGCATCCCCTGGCCCGGCGGACCGGCCGACCCGGCCTCCGTGCGCGGCGCCCCGCCCTCGTCCGGCGCCCCGGCCCCGCCCGGCGTCCGGTCCGGTCCGGGACCCTCCGCGGCGGTCCGTGCGGCCGTGCGAACGGCGGTGCCTACGGCAGTGCGTACGGCGGTCTGCGTGGCGGTCTCGATGGCACAGGCTGTCATCGGTTCGTCACCTCCGGCGACTGAAGCTAGTTTTCGCACGTCCAGCCGGACAACGGGACCTTGCCCGCTTCACCTGTAAGGGTGGCCCTCGGCCCGTTCACCGGGTGTCGCGGCGGCGGCTGTGCTGGCGGGGTCCTCCCGCACCCCCCCCCGCCGCCCCGGGGCTCCCGCCCCCCGCCCCCCACCGGCCATGACCGTCCCGTTACGCCGGACAGGTAGCCTTGCCCCGTGCCCCGTCTGTCTGAAGTCATCGCCGAGCTGGACGCCCTGTGGCCCCCCGAGCGGGCCGAGCAGTGGGACGCCGTCGGCACCGTCTGCGGCGACCCGGACGCCCCGGTGCGCCGGGTGCTGTTCGCCGTCGACCCGGTCCGGGAGACCGTCGAGGAGGCGATCGCGTTCGGCGCCGACCTGCTGGTCACCCACCACCCGCTCTACCTCCGCGGCACCACCACGGTCGCCGCCGGGCACTTCAAGGGCCGGGTGGTGCACACCCTGATCAAGCACGACATCGCCCTGCACGTGGCCCACACCAACGCCGACACCGCCGAGCCCGGCGTCTCCGACGCCCTGGCGGCCGCCCTCGGGCTGCGCACCACCGGGCCGCTGGTCCCCGAGAACGGCCTCGGCCGGATCTGCGAGCTGGACGAGCCCGAGACGCTGCGCGCCTTCGCCGAGCGGGCCGCCCGCGCCCTGCCCGCCACCGCGCAGGGCATCCGCACCGCCGGAGACCCGGACGCCCCGGTGCGCCGGGTCGCGGTCAGCGGCGGCTCCGGCGACAGCCTCTTCGACGCGGTACGGGCCGCCGGCGTGGACGCCTTCCTCACCGCCGACCTGCGCCACCACCCGGCCTCCGAGGCCGTCCAGCACTCCCCGCTCGGACTGGTCGACGCCGCCCACTGGGCCACCGAGCAGCCCTGGTGCGCGCTGGCCGCGAGCCAGCTCGCCGGGATCTCCGACCGCCTCGGCTGGGACCTGGCGGTCCACGCCTCCACGACGGTCACCGACCCCTGGTCACACCACTCCGACTCCCTCCGCCCTTCCTCTGATCATTCTTCTGCTGATCACTCTTCCCCTGATCACTCTTTCTCTGGAGCCCCCAACTGAACGCCGCGCCCGCCGACCAGATCCGCCTTCTCGACGTCCAGGCCCTCGACCTGCGCCTCGCGCAGCTCGCCCACAAGCGCGACGGGCTGCCGGAGCACGCCGAGATCGCCTCGCTCACCAAGGAACTCGCCCAGCTGCGCGACCTGCTGGTGGCCGCGCAGACCGAGGAGGGCGACTGCGCCCGCGAGCAGACCAAGGCCGAGCAGGACGTCGACCAGGTCCGCCAGCGCGCCGTCCGCGACCAGCAGCGCCTGGACTCCGGCGCCGTCACCTCCCCCAAGGACCTGGAGAACCTCCAGCGCGAGCTGGTCTCCCTCGCCAAGCGCCAGGGCGACCTGGAGGACGTGGTGCTGGAGGTCATGGAGCGCCGCGAGTCCGCCCAGGAGCGGGTCGCCGAGCTGACCGAGCGCACCGGCGCCGTGCAGGCCAAGCACGACGACGCCACCTCCCGCCGGGACGCCGCCCAGGGCGGTCTGGACGACGAGGCCGCCTCGGTCACCAAGGAGCGCGAGGTCGTCGCCGGGTCCGTGCCCGCCGACCTGATGAAGCTCTACGAGAAGATCCGCGGCCAGCAGGGCGGGGTCGGCGCGGCCAAGCTGTTCCAGCGCCGCTGCGAGGGCTGCCGGCTGGAGCTCAACATCACCGAGCTGAACGAGGTCCGCGCCGCCGCCCCCGGGACGGTCGTCCGCTGCGAGAACTGCCGCCGCATCCTGGTGCGCACCTCGGAGTCCGGCCTCTGATGGCTGCCCCGCCCAGTGAACTGGTGGTGGAGGCGGACGGCGGCTCCCGGGGCAACCCGGGCCCGGCCGGGTACGGGGCGGTCGTCCTGGACCCGGTCTCGGGCGAGCCGCTGGCCGAGGCCGCCGAGTACATCGGCACCGCCACCAACAACGTCGCCGAGTACCGGGGCCTGATCGCCGGGCTGAAGGCCGCCCGCAAGCTGGCGCCGGAGGCGTCGGTGCGGGTGCGGATGGACTCCAAGCTGGTCGTGGAGCAGATGTCCGGCCGCTGGAAGATCAAGCACCCGGACATGAAGCCGCTGGCCGCCGAGGCGGCCCGGGTCTTCCCCGCCTCCCAGGTCCGCTACGAGTGGATCCCGCGCGAGCGGAACAAGCACGCCGACCGGCTCGCCAACGAGGCGATGGACGCCGGCAAGCGCGGCCGCCCGTGGCAGCCCGCCGACTCCTCCGTGATCCGCGCCGTGTCCGCCACCGACACCGACACGTCCGCCGCCCGGGTGGTCGGCGACCAGGCGGCGGGCGCCGCCAGGGCCCGCGCGGCACTGGCCGGCGATGGCTCATCCCCGGATACCGAGGCGATCACCCGGGCCGCCGTCCCGTCCGTCGGCTGGGCCACCGCCGATCTGGGCGCCCCCGCCACCCTGGTGCTGCTGCGCCACGGGGAGACCGCGCTCACCCCGCAGAAGCGGTTCTCCGGCAGCGGCGGCAGCGATCCGGAGCTGTCCGAGGCCGGGCGGCGCCAGGCCGAGGCGGCCGCCGCGATGCTGGCCGCCCGGGGCACCGTCCAGGAGATCGTCACCTCGCCGCTGCTGCGCTGCCGGCAGACCGCCGCCGCCATCGCCGAACGGCTCGGACTGGACGTCCAGGTGGAGAAGGGGCTGCGGGAGGCGGACTTCGGCGCCTGGGAGGGGCTGAGCTTCGCCGAGGTGAAGGAGCGCTACCCGGACGACCTGGACGCCTGGCTGGCCTCCCCGAAGGCGGCGCCCACCGGCGGCGAGTCCTTCACGGCGGTCGCCCGCCGGGTCGCGGCCGCCCGGGACCGGCTGGTCGAGCGGCACGCGGGACGCACGGTGCTGGCGGTCACCCATGTCACCCCGATCAAGACCCTGGTCCGGCTGGCGCTGGGCGCCCCGCCGGAGTCGCTGTTCCGGATGGAGCTGTCGGCGGCCTCGCTCTCCGCGGTCGCCTACTACCGCGACGGCAACGCCTCGGTGCGGCTGCTCAACGACACCTCGCACCTGCGCTGAGCCACCCCTCAGGGCCCCCGCGCCGGCACGGCGCGGGGGCCCTTCGTCATCCCGAGGGGGTCAGCAGGAGCGGAAGACGTATCCCTCGCCGCCGCGCGGCGCCACGTCCACGTCCCGCCGGACGACCGAGAGCCGGCCGCCCCACTCGTCGCAGGCCCCGGCGTAGCCGTCCTCCTCGTACTCGATCACGAAGACGCGGTTCTCGTACGCCGAGGCGAAGGCGCCGCACTCGCCGTACCGGCCGCACTCCTCCGCCACCGCGAAGTCGAAGCCGATCCTCGCGCGCTCGGGCAGCAGCGCCGTGGTGTTCTTCTGGCCGATGGCCAGCCCCGCGGCGTGCGCCCGCTGGGCGAGCAGGGTGGCGAAGGCCGCGTTGTGCGCCTTGGTCAGCCGCCCGCCGGAACGCTCGTAGGAGTCCAGGTTGTCCGGCTCGACGGCCTGGAAGCCGCTCTTGGCGCAGCCGTCGATCCAGCCGCCGACCACCGCGGCCAGCCGGGCGCGCTTGGCGGTGGTCGAGGTGTCGAGCAGCGCCTCGCCCCAGTCCTCGTCGTTCACCGGGTTGCCACCCCGGTCCTTGAGCACCAGGTCGGGGTGGTTCTTCCGCCACCAGCCGAGCGCGTCGGGCTGGGCCTGGAAGGCGTTGACGTAGCAGACGTTGTAGAGGCCCGGGGCGGGCTTGGCCGAGCGGTCCCTGGAGACCGCCCTGACCCCCTTGGGCGGGGTGTACGCCCCGCCGATCTGGTAGTCGAAGCCGGTGTCGGCGGTGGGCAGGACGACCTTCTCGGCCTGGGTGGCCTTCTTGGCGGACCGGGCCGGCTGGCTGGCACCGGCCGGGAAGAGCAGCAGCCCGGCGGCCAGCGCGCCGACCGCTCCGGCGGCGGCCGCGACCCGGGTGGAGCGGCGGCGGTGGAACGGGGTGGCGGAGTGCTTCGGCACACGATCTCCAGTGCGGGGGGAGGTACGCCCGTACGAGGGGAGTACGGGTGTACGCATCCTGCGCCGCCGATCGTGAGGGTTCCATGAGGCGGCCCAGGGCATTGTTATCTTTGAGCTATAACAACCACGTCAGAATGAAGGGGAGAGTCTCATGGTCTCGCGAGTCGAAAGTGCCCGTTCCGGGTCCTCTGACCGCAGCCGGATCCTGTTAGGCGCCGGCCCGTGGATCGCCGCGGCCCTGGCGCAGTTGGCCGTCTACGCCGCTCTCAGCGGCCGGCTCCCCGATGAAGTGGTCTCCCATGTGGGATCTTCCGGGCCCGACGGCTTCATGTCGCCACTCAAGCTGGTGGCCATCACCGTCGCCGTCTACCTGGCAGAGGCGGCTCTGTTTGGATACCTGCTGATCCGTCGTCGGCAGACGGCGGGGCAGTACCGGCTCACCGCCGCCTGCGGATGGGGCGCCGCCTGGGGCGAGGGCTACTTCCTCACCGCCTCCTTCGCCGCCAACGCCGGGTTGTCCGACCCGCGCGACCTCGACTTTCCCCTGTCCGTGCACGGGCCGATCGCCATCGCCGTCTGCGTGGCCGGCGGGGCCGTCGGCGCGGCTCTGGCGTGGAAGGCGGACCGCCGGTGACATCGCCCGCCCCGTACCGGGCGGCGTGGAGCCGGAAGGCGGGACCGGCCTGGTGCGTACCGGTCGGGGTGCTCCTCGCTGTCGCGGGCGTCGTCCTCACCTGCCTCACGTCAGCGGCCTGGTGGCTGTTTCCCGCCCTGCCCGTGGGGCTGCTGATCGTGCTGTTCGGCGGCACGCGGGTCACCGTCGACGCCCGTGGTGTCAGCGTCTCGGCTGCTCGGCTGCCCCTTCGGCGCTTCCGTCTGGACCGGATCGCGGCTGCGCGCTCCGGCTACGCCCGCCTCGCCGACCTGGGGGGTTTCGGCTATCGCGTGGTGCCCGGTCGACACGCCGTGTCCTTGCGGTCGGGCGACGCCCTGTGGCTGGAACTGACCAATGGACGGCAGTTCGTTGTGACGGTCGACGACGCCGGGACCGCCGTGCGTCTGATCACGAGACTCCTGGGAAGGCCCTGACTCCATGTTGGTGGAGATCGATTCAAGCTCCACGCAACCGCTGTCCGAACAGGTTGCCGCAGCCGTACGACGTGCCATGCTGGCCGGCTCCCTGCGCGTCGGTGACCGTCTGCCGGCCGCCCGGGATCTGGCCGGGGCACTGGGGATCAGCATGCACACCGTGCTGCGGGGCTACCAGATGCTCCGGGCGGAGAAGCTCATCGAGCTGCGGCGTGGCCGAGGGGCGGTAGTGGTCGCCTCCGCCCCGCAGGACCGCGCCGCAGTCGTGGAGCACGCCCGGCAGTTGGTGACCGCCGCCCGACGGATCGGAATGCCGGACGCCGAGACGCTCGCGCTGGTCTCGACGTGCATGGACCGGGAGCAGTGAGCCGTCGACGGCGGTCCGCGCAGACATCCCACCGCTCCAGTCAGGCGGCGGTCCGCGCCGGAGGCCGAACAGCCGCGGACTCGCCAGGATCGGCGACGAGGTCGCCGGTGGACTGAGGCCGGCGCCGGGTGATGGTGGCGCCGGACGGCAGGCAGAGCACCAGAATGCCACCCGCCATCGCCAAGGCGAAGCTCCACAGACCCATCATCAGCCCGATCGAGAAGTGGAACAGCAGACCGGCCCACATGGCCGCATGGCGAATCCGCCGCGGCAGCAGCAGAGCGACCGCGAGGGTGATCTCGATGAGCAAGGGGAGCCAGGTCATCAGAGCGACGCCCCAGGATGTCGACACGACAGGGCGCACCAGGGTGTCCAGCCATCCAGGAGCGCCGAAGCTGAGGTTGGTGCTCCAGTACCACATGGCCGTTCCGTCGTACCACTCCTGATGAGGCAGCTTGGCGACGCACGCGTTGAAGTAGACGAGGGACATCTGCAGCCGCAGCATCAGCAGACCTGAGGATCCGGCGAGAGCCCAGCCGCACCGGGCGCGGGAGCCGTTGTCCGACGGCGGCGCCTGCCAGTGCCAGCGGCGAGGGTCGCCCAGCGCGGGCAGGAGGAACAGGATCGACAGAACGAGACCGATCTGATCGCCGCCGTCGCTGATGGCGATCCCCGCGAACACGCTGTAACTGACGTAGGCGTGCGGAAGTGCGGTCAGGCGGGGGCGCCAACCGGCGGCGACGACCAGGAGCGCCAGAACGCACAGCCACTTCAGCCAGCCGAGGCCGCTGTGGTCCCCCTTCGCCAGGCAGAAGACGGCAGCGGACGCGGCTCCCTCGCAGGACGGGAAATCACCGGCCAGGGCAACGGGGCGAAAGAGGGTGTCGACACTGGAGAACGCGAGGGTGCCCGCGGTGCCGAGGGCGACGAGAGTGCGGGCGAGGCCGTAGACGTTGCTCCACGGCAGGGCGACGAGGCGGTCGACGGCCATCTCAGCACTCCACATCCCAGACAGCGGCCCGCACCGGCGTATGGGTGCCGGGCAGCAGATCGCGCCAGGCCCATGGAACCGGTTTCATCTCGACCATGGCGGAGCGTCCGCACACAGTGGGTGAGGGCGAACGGTTCTTCAGTCTCTTCGTCACCGCTGCCTGCTGAAGGCAGTCGGCAGCCGAGGTGGCGTCACCACAGGGGTGCCAGACCAGGTCCTTCTCGTGGAGGAGCAGCGCTCCCTCGATTCCCTGGGAGCGAGAGGCCCGGTCCAGCCCGAACGCGTTGGAGGCGCGGGCGTGCGGCCCCAGTCGGACATCGCCCCACGCTCCGTCCTGCCGGCGGAAGGGAACGTACTCGGAGTCCTTGGCCGACTTGGTGAAGAACGCCCAGCCTTGTGGCGCGATGACGAAGGCGATGTCGTGTGTCTTTTCCTGCCCCGGTAAGTGGATGACGTTTTTCGGCAGGAAGGCCTGGGCCACGTAGAGGGCGACCAGTGCCCATATTCCGGCGACCATGGCAATCCATCCGCCCGGTACGCGGATACGGGTAGTGTTATCGGTTGCTTGCAGCGGTACGCGGTCGGTGAGTTTCATCAGGACTTTCAAGCTGGGCGCGCTGCGTCGGCGCCGGGAATGGCAGAAGGCGGCATGGGCTGGGCCGCACCTCGGGAGTCCCGGGGTGCGGCCCGTCTCCGGGTGGAAGGAGACTCACCCGCGGATCACGCGGCGGCGAGCCGGGTGATGTCGGCGATCTTCTGGTCCTTGGTGATGCTGCCCTCGTCAGCGGGCGCGACCGACATGTTGATGACGTTCTTCCATGCCTGCAGATTGACCGCGACGGAGACGTTCACGGCGCCGCCGACGTTCACGACGATGAGTACGTTCAGCGCCAGGACGGCGCAGCGGCCGTCACCCGCGCCCAGGGCCTTGGGGCTGGTGGTGTCCTTCTCGTCGACCGTGACCTCGGTGAGCAGCTTGACGGCCCGGTCCATGCCGGACTCGACCTTGCGCGGGTCGCCGGAGCGCACCTGGGTGGAGAAGGCGCTGAAGAACCCGGAGTCCTTCTCGGCGATCGCGTCGAGCACCTGGGCGACGGCCTGGCGCGCTTCGGCATTGTCGTTCTTGCGGTAGGACTCCGCAGCCCCGGTGTACGGCCCGAGTTCGGCGAACTTCCGGCCGAGATCGCCCTGCAGGAAGATCAGGCCCGCGTACACGTCACGACCGTCCTGGACGGTGCCGACCGCCGGGCCCGACCGGTGGGCGGCGACGGGTGCGGTGCCCGTGGAAGGGGCGGCGGACGCGTTCGAGGTGGCCACCCCGCCGACACCGATCGCGGTGACTGCGGCGACCGTGGCCAGGATGCGCTTTGTTCTCGCGTTGCGGCTTAACACGACTCTCCTCTTGATGGCTGGAAAAGTGCGTTCGGCTGAATGGCGCCGTTCCGCGCCACTCACCCGTTTCGGATTGTGCGAGGAACACACTCCCCAATGGACTCCGAGCGATCAAGCGAATAAAAAGATCCTGTGTTGTCGGCGACATTTCGCCAGGGAAGCGTTTACTCCGGTTCAGACGTGGCTCCGCCCTTTTTCCGGGCTACCGGCTCACAACCGGTTGCCGCCGCTTTAGGGACGCCCGAGCCGCGCGTGCCGGGGCTCGGTGGCTCCCGGGCCGAGGCGGAGTACGAAGACGGAGCCGCCGCCGGGGCGGGTGCGGACGGTGACGGTGCCGCCGTGGGCGGTGGCGATCTCGTGGACCAGGGAGAGCCCGATGCCGGTGCCGCCGCCGTCCGAGCGGTAGCGCTCCAGCAGCTCGGGCAGGTCGCCCGGGGCGAGGCCGGGGCCTCGGTCGGCGACCGTCACCGTGGCGCCGTGCACGGACACCGCCACCTCGGCGGTCCCGCCCGGGGTGGCGCCGTGGCGCAGCGCGTTGTCCAGCAGGTTGCGCACCGCGATCCGTACCAGCGCCGGGTCGGCGGCCACCACCGAGTCGTCCAGCCGGACGCTCACCGGCTGGGCGGCGGGCGGCAGTTCGGCGCAGACCTGCTCCACCAGCTGGTCCAGCCGGAGCGGTTCGGGGCGAAAGGATTCGGCGGCGGCCTGGAGCCGGCCCCGGGTGAGCACGTTGTCGACCACGTCGGCCAGCCGGTCGGTGGCCCGCCGCATCCGGGGCAGATGCTGCTGGAGGCGGCGCGGGTCGGCGTCCGCCGTGTCCACCGAGCTGCGCATGATCGCCACCGGGGTGCGCAGCTCGTGCGCCGCGTCGGCGAGCAGCCGCTCCTGCGCCTCCAGCGCCTGCCAGGCGGGGCGCAGACTGCGGCCGGACAGCAGATGGCCGGTCAGCGCGGCGACGCAGGTGAGCAGGGCGGAGCCGGTGAGCACGGCGGCGGTGAGCCGGCGGTGCTGGGCCATCCCCTGGTCCGGGTCGCCGACCACCACCACGGCGCCGACGGTCCGATGGGTCTCGTCGTGGTAGTACGGCTGGGCCAGCAGATAGGCGGCTGTGCCGTCGCGGGCGGGCGTCTCCCCCCGTACCGTGGCGTCCTCGGTCATCGCCGTCCGCGCCAGCCGGGCCAGCTCCGCCGGGGCGACGGGCACGGCGGGGCCGCGCGAGGTGAAGACCCGTTCCAGCGCGCCCCCGGCCGCGGTGTGCAGCACCACCACCCGGGGGCGGCCCCGGGTGGCGGCGTCGTCCTGGAGGCCGTCAAGCCGCAGCCGGCCGCCCTCGTCGTAGTAGATGAGCGAGGCGCTGACGGCGGCCCTGCGGTCCATCTCGTCGTACTCGGCCTCCCGCCAGGAGCGGGCGTCGGTGCGGATCACCATCCAGCAGAGCACGCTGACCCCGGCCAGGGTGACCAGGGTGTACGCGAGCGTCAGCCGGAACTGCAGGCGCCGCAGCCGGCGCCGGGCGGGGGAGTGGCGCCGCCGGCCGACTGCTCTCATGTCCCGGCCTGACCGGCGCCGAGCAGGAAGCCGTGGCCGCGCACGGTGTGGATCAGCGGCGGGCCGCCCAGTTTGCGGCGCAGCCCGGCCATCACCGCGTCCACCACGTTCGACGCGGGGTCGGCCATCTCGTCCCAGCAGTGCTCGATCAGGGCGCTGCGGGTGACCACCGTCTCCTGGTGGACCAGCAGCCGGTGCAGTACCGCGTACTCCTTCGGCGTCAGCGTCAGCAGCACACCGCCGCGCCGCACCTCGCGGCGGGCGCCGTCCAGTTCGAGGTCGGCGCAGCGCAGCTGGACCGGGAGCCGTCCGGGGGCGCGCCGGGCGAGGCTGCCGACCCGGGCCACCAGCTCCACCATGGCGAAGGGTTTCGGCAGGTAGTCGTCCGCGCCGAGCCGGAAGCCCTCCACCCGATCGGGCAGCGCGTGCAGCGCGGTGAGGCAGAGCACCGGGGCCGCCCAGCCGGTGCGGCGGCGCCCGGCCAGCGCGTACAGCCCGTCCCCGGACGGCAGCAGCCGGTCCAGCACCACGCAGTCGTAGTCGGTGACGTCCAGCAGCAGATCGGCGTTCGGCCAGTCGGCGACGGCGTCCACCGCGTATCCGGCGTCCCGGAGCCCGGCTTCGACGGTGTCCCGGAGGTCGGGCTCGTCCTCGACGAGGAGTACGCGCATCTGGTCATCGCCCTTGCGGTCGCGGCGCCGGCCGCCCTCGGCCGATCGGATGGAGCGGGCCCGGGCGGGGGCGCCGCCCGGAACCGGGACGTCATCCTAGACAGGCCGTGGCCGGATACCTCCGCCCGACCGCCGCGCCCAAGCGGGCGCACCCGGAGTGGGCGGGTGAGCCGGCTCAGCGGGCCCGGCCCTCGGCGGCGGTCTTCAGATCGAGCAGCCAGGCCTCCAGTCCCTCCCGCAGCACCCTGGTCGCGTTCGGCACGTCCCCCTCGACCACCGCGCCGGTGTGGGTCTCCTCGGTGCTCACCCGGACACCGCCCCTGACCTTGGTGAAGGTCCACACATGCACCCCGTCGATCCGCAGTCCCGGGGCCGCCTCGGCGACCGCGGGGCCGGTCCACCGGACGCAGGACTTCTGCTTCAGCTGCCGCACGGTGGAGGTGATGTCCAGGTCCAGCGCCGGGGTGGTGGGCGTGGGCGGCACCGGGATCGTCCAGCGGAACGCCGAACCGGCGCGGAGCGGGCCGTGGTCGAGGCGTTCGGCGGAGGCGACGGGCTTCTGCCAGGACGGCCAGCGCTCCACCTCGGTCTGGAGCCGCCAGATGGTGCTCAGCGGCGCGTGGATCACGGTCTCGGTGCGGTGGCGCACCCGGGCGTCCGGGTCGACGCCCTTGCCCCGGCAGGTGAGCGAGGCCCCGGGGCGGTGGCTCCCGGCGTCGGCGGTGACGGGCGCGGTGGCGGCCCCGGCCGGGAGGACGGCGGTGCCAAGGAGGCCGGCGGCCACCAGCGGGACGGTGAGCAGGGCGGCGGTGCGGGCGGTACGGGACATGGGTTTCTCCGTCTCGGTGGGCTTCGGTCGAGGGGGTGTTCGCGAGAAGCTCCCGCGTTCGTGAGAAGTTATAGCGTTACGTGAATCGGAAGGTCAAGAGCTTCCGTGATACCCTCTAACTAATTCTTCGGTCGGTAGTGAGTGTGCGAGAGGGGTGGCCATCCATGGCGAAGCCGGACACCGAGGCGAAGCCGGACCCGGGCACCGGTGCCAAGACCCCCCGGGAGCGCTACCGGGCCCAGGTCCGCGAGGAGATCAAGGACCGCGCCTGGGAGCAGATCGCCACCGCGGGGGCGTCCGCCCTCTCCCTGAACGCGATCGCCAAGCAGATGGGCATGAGCGGACCCGCGCTCTACCGCTACTTCGCCGGCCGCGACGAGCTGATCACCGAGCTCGTCCGGGACGCCTACCGCAGCCTCGCCGACGCCCTGCGCGCGGCCGCCGCCGACGGTGCCGACCTGGCCCGGCTGGCACATGCCCTGCGCGACTGGGCCCTCGCCGACCCGCACCGCTACTTCCTGGTCTACGGCACCCCCGTCCCCGGCTACCACGCCCCGGCGGACACCACCGCCATCGCCGACGAGATCGTGGCCCTGCTGCTCGACGCCTGTACGGCACTGCTCCCGGCGGGGGCCACCACCCCCCTCGGCGCCCACCTCCAGGAGCACCGGACCTGGGCCGAGGGCCACCCCGCCCCGCCCGCCGCCCTCCAGCTGGCCATGAACCTCTGGACCCGGCTGCACGGCGCCCTGTCCCTGGAGCTGGCCGGCCACTTCACCGGGATGGGCTTCGACCCCGCCCGCTACTTCGCGGCCGAGCTGGACGGCCTGCCGGCGTCCGGACGCTGACCCGCCGTCGTAGGCTTCGGCGGTGCGTACGGTCGAGCTCCTGCTGAACGAGGCGGCGGACCTCGCGGTCCGGGAGGCGTGGCGGCGGCTTGCGGACGCGGGACTGCCCAGTCAGGCGCGCCACCGCAGCCCCACCAACAGCCCGCACCTCACCCTGGCCGCCTGCCCGGAGCTGACCGCCCCGATCCGCTGGGAGCTGGCCGAGGTGGCGGCCGCCCTGCCGCTGCCGGTGCGGTTCACCGGGGTGGTCCGCTTCGAACGGCCCACCTCGGTGCTGGCCTGGGCGCTGGACCCCGACCCGGAACTGACTGCGCTGCACCGCCGGGTGTGGGAGGCGGTGGTCTCGGACACCCCGCCCGACGCCCTCAACCCCTTCCACCAGCCGGGCCGCTGGCGCCCGCACATCACCCTGGGCCGCACCCGCCGGGCGGGCGCCTTCGCCGGGCGGCGGGTGCCCGAGCTGCTGCCCGCGCCGCCGCTCTCCGCCCGGCTCACCACCCTGCGCAGCTACGACACCGAGACCGGCGCCCTGGAGATCCTGGCGACCCACCCCTGACGGCGACCGGCGACCGCCCGGCGGACCGCTCAGCGCACGCTGAAGCCCCCCGTCGTCCCGGTGATCGGAGTGATCCGCCCGGTCAGGCTCTTCGCGTCGCCGTGGTAGCGGAGGCGGTAGCGGCCGGGCGGAGTGCCGGCCGGGATCTCCCAGGTCACGGTCGTCCGGGAGGCGGCCGTCCCGTCCCGCCGCCAGTGGAACCTGGTCGCCCAGTCCCCGTCGTCGGCGACCGTCCGCCAGCCGCCGCCCTCCTCGCGCTGCACCTCCAGGAAGGTCCCGCCCCGGTGCAGGTCGTTGCCCGGGTGGGCGCCGGCGAACACCGCCTCCACCACCTCCCCGGCCCGGTAGGTCTCGCGCGGCGGGCTCAGCACATCGCCGAAGCGGTGGAACAACTGCGGCGCGTCCACCACCACCCCCGGTTGCAACGAGATCTGCCGGCCGCTCAGATCGGGCGGTACGGGACCCAGCGGCAGCCGCCGCCCGTCCCGCATCGCCGTCGCCAGCGCGGCCACCGTCTGCTGGAGCGCGGGCAGCTGCCAGCGGCCGAAGAGCGTGCTGCCGCCCTCGTACTGCTGGGCGTCGTACTCCTCCGGTGTGGTCACATAGTGGAAGTAGGCGTTGGCGTACCCGGCGACCAGTACGTCGTCCAGCTCCGAGCCGGTGATCGCGGCGACCGTGCGCCGCAGCCGCAGCCCGGCCGCGATGGTGACCTCGCCCGGGACGCCGACCAGATACAGCCGGCCGATCCGCACCAGCTGCACCGGCACCTGCTCCTGCACCCACGGGTAGACCCCGTTCAGCAGCCCGATCGGCACGAAGACCGCCTTGGGCGCCTGCGCCTGCCGCAGCTCCGGCGAGGCGTTGTACACCAGGGCCTGGGACACCAGGTCGAAGAACGGGTTCTCGCCCTCCTGGAAGCCGGGGAAGGCCGGCCCGTCCTCCATGCTCCCGGCCGCCATCGAGGCGCCGATACAGGGCGTGGAGGTGGTGTGGCCGCGCCCGTCCCCGGTGAACTCCGGCCCCACCTCCGTCTTCGACAGGTCCACGTACACCAGCCGCGAGTCCACCCCGCCCTCCAGCCGGGTGCCCGCCCGCGCCAACTGCCCCGCCGCCGCCTCGTACTGGCGCAGCCCGCTCTCCCGGGTCCGGGCGAAGTCGGCCGGGGTGGTCGGCGGCTTCAGATCCAGGTTGGGGGACATGTCCCCGGCGTTGGTCTGGGCGAAGGCGGAGACGAACGCGGGCGGCCGGCCGTCCAGATAGTCGACCCGCTCCACCTCCCGCTCCCAGTGGTAGGCGGCGTAGCCCTTGTTGTCCGCGCTGATCAGCCGGTTGTCCCCGGACATGCTGGTGCCGTGCACGGCGAACCAGTTGACCGCGCCCACCGCCCGCCCGCCGCGCTCGATCCGCAGCACCGTGGAGAGCGGATCGACGGCGTCCGGGAAGTGGGCCCGCACCTCGGCCGGATTGCGATCGAACGCGGTACGCGACCGGTTGACACTCACCCCGTGCAACTGCTCACGCGTCAGGATCAGTTCGGAGGGCGCCAGATCCTCGTGGGCACGCTGGGCCGCCTCCACCAGACCGGCGGCCACCGCCTCGAAGGTCCTGGCGTGGAAGCCGCTGGTGGTGGTGTTGTACAGCACATGGTGCGAGTAACCGCCCGGGCCCGCATGCGTATGGGTGGCGGTGATCAGCACGTTCTGCTCGGTGTAGAGCCCGCCGTACTTCTCCGCCAGCCGTCGCAGCACCGCCTGGTGCACGCTGCTGAAGATCATCGGTGAGTCGGCGACGATCAGCAGCACCCGCTCACCGCTCGCCCGGTCCACCACCGCGAACGCCCGCGCCCGCAGGCGGGTGTGCAGCCCGGCGGCCTGCTGGTCGAACCGCCCGTAGCCCATCATCCCGACCTCGGCGACCTCCCCGGTCGCGTCCGCGATCCCGCGCCCGACCAGATACCCCCCGCCCTCCGCCGTACCGCTCTCCCGGGCGGCGGCCTCCGCCGTCCCGCTCGCGGCTCCGGCGGCTCCCAGCCCGAGGGCCGCGCCGGTCTGGAGGACGGTACGCCTGCTCGGTGCCGGCGGCGGTGGGGTCATGGACGTCTCCTGGCGGGTGGGGGAGCGGGGAGGGCCAGCCATGCGTCTTTCACCCGTACGGGCCTCTCGCTGTGCTGGGCGTCAGGCCGTCCGGGTGGCCGTATTCGTACTCGCTGGTACGCCGACCCGCAAGACCCTCTACCGCCCCAACTCCCCGCCACCGCGGGTTGCTCAGGGTCGCAGCCCCGCCGCCTCCCGGGCCAGCGACTCCACCCGCGCCCAGTCTCTCGCGGCGAGCGCGTCCGGCGGCAGCATCCACGTACCGCCCACACACCCCACGTTCGCCAGCCCCAGATACCCCGGCGCGGAGTCCAGGCCGATGCCCCCGGTCGGGCAGAACCGGGCCTGGGGGAGCGGGCCGCCGATCGACCTCAGATACGGCACCCCGCCCGCCGCCTCGGCCGGGAAGAACTTCATCTCACCGACCCCGCGCTCCAGCAGGGCCAGCACCTCCGAGACCGTGGAGACGCCCGGCAGGAACGGCAGCCCCGAGGCCCGCATCGCCTCCAGCAGCCCGTCCGTCCACCCCGGCGACACCAGGAACCGCGCCCCGGCGGCCACCGCCGCGGCCACATGCTCCGGGGTGATCACCGTCCCGGCGCCCACGACCGCCTCCGGCACCTCCGCAGCGATCGCCCGCACCGCGTCCAGCGCGGCGGGCGTCCGCAGGGTCACCTCGATCGCCGGCAGCCCACCCGCCACCAGGGCGCGCGCCAGCGGCACGGCGTCCGCGGCGTCCTCGATCACGACTACGGGGATCACCGGCGAGAGATCCAGCACCGACGGAGCGGCGGACTGAGCAGCAGCAGAATCCATGGCCCCCATCCTGCCCACCCCCTCACACCCCCCGCAACGCCCGTTGCGCACCGTGCAACGCGCGCCTAATGCACCTCATCCACCAGCACATCCAGCGACCACGCCCGCCCGCTCTTCCCCGGGGCGTCCGCCTCCACCACGTACCCCATCCCCCGCAGCACCTCCACCAGCTCCGCCGGAGTCCCCGGCTCCACCCCCGCCACCAGCAGACTCCTCACCAACCGCCCCTTGGTCGCCTTGTTGAAGTGGCTGACCACCTTCCGGGTCGGCGCGTGCAGCACCCGTACCGTCGCCGTCCGCTCGGCCACCTCGCCCTTGGGCTTCCAGGCCGCCGCGTACGCCGCCGACCGCAGGTCCAGCACCAGCCCGTCCCCGGCCGCGTCCGGCAGCACCTCGGCCATCGGCGCCCGCCAGTGGGCGCCCAGCGCCCCCAGCCCCGGCAGCCTCACCCCCATCGAGCAGCGGTACGAGGGGATCCGGTCCGCCACCCCCACCGCGCCCCACAGCCCGGAGAACACCAGCAGCGCCGCCCGCGCCCGCTCCCGGGCCGCCGCGTCCAGCGTGGCCAGGCCCAGCGCGTCGTACAGCACCCCGGTGTACACCTTACCGGCCGGCCGCGCCCCCGCCGTCCGCAGCCCCGCGTTCTTCGCCACCTCGCCCCGCAGCCCCTCGCTCAGCCCCAGCACCTCCCGGGCCTTCTCCTCGTCCGCCGAGCACAGCTCCACCAGCTCCTCCAGCACGGCCGCCCGCGCCCCGGCCAGCCCCGGCAGCGACAGCGCCCCCGGGTCCAGCGGCGCGCCGTCACCGGACGGGGCCTTCCCCTCGGAGGGCGGCAAGAGCACGAGCACGGCGGTTCTCCTTCACGCGGTACGGCTGGACGGGGTGCGGCCCCGCGCGCCAGCGTACGCATCCCCGCCCCCCGCCCCCGGACCTCGCCGGTCCTCCCGCCCGGGTACCATGACCAGCACGGCAGACGAGCCGGGCGGACGGCCGCGTGAGGATCTCCACGATCCCCCCGAGGAACGTCCGGGCTCCACAGGGCAGGGTGGTGGCTAACGGCCACCCGGGGTGACCCGCGGGACAGTGCCACAGAAAACAAACCGCCGGGACCGTATCCGTACGGCCCCGGTAAGGGTGAAACGGTGGTGTAAGAGACCACCAGTGCCCAGGGTGACCTGGGCAGCTAGGTAAACCCCACCCGGAGCAAGGTCAAGAGGAGCGCCGTCACACGCGCTCTGCGCGGACGTTCGAGGGCTGCCCGCCCGAGTCCGCGGGTAGACCGCACGAGGCCGGCGGCAACGCCGGCCCTAGATGGATGGCCGTCACCCCGACGACCGCGAGGTCCCGGGGTACAGAACCCGGCGTACAGCCCAGCTCGTCTGCCCCTCAGAGCTCCCGACCAGCGAAACCGCAGGTCAGGGGCTCTTTCTCACGGAGGGCCAAAGGGAGCCTCGCCGCTGCGAAGGTAGCCATGAAAGTAGCCACGCCGGGCGGCTGGGTCGTCAGGACACCGGAGGCTTGCGGTGTCTGCCGGTCCCCGGGCCGAGTTTCGGTGCCGCTTCGGGGGCGGAGGTCGCCTCGGTGTGGGGAAACAGGATGCGCCGTGCTTCCGCGAGGTTCGCCGCGAAGCCGTGCGGCTCCCACAGATGGCCGTTCCACCGCTGGATCGCACGGGGCGCGTCGGGGTTCAGATGCGATGCCCTCGGGCCGTCGCCTGTGACGAGGGGTACAGCGCGAAGCTGGCCGATCCTCGCGTCCCGGCGCTCGGCCCACTGGGAAAGCGGCTCGTCGTCCATGTCCGGAGCGTAGTGGTTCAGGTGGAAGTGGTGTGTAACTCTCCCGGCGTACGTCCGTCGGGGCGTGATCAGCCGTCCGCCCAAGGCATCGAGGAGTTCGGATGGCCCCTGATGAGGGCTGGGAGGTCCCGGGGTACAGAACCCGGTGCATGTCCCGACTTGTCTGCCGCCCCTCCGCGTCCGGCACGATCATCGATCGGCGGTGCCGGGTGGGACGACCCATTCGGTGGGCTGGCCGGTGAGCGAGGCGATCATGTCGAAGTCGCCGTCGTAGTGGAGGACCGTCAACCGGTTCAGCTCCGCGGTGGCGGCGATGAGGACATCGGGCAGCGAGAGCGCCCGGTGGAAGCCCGCGTTGAGCGCGAGGCGCTGGACTTTGAGAGCGCGGGTGAAGGTGTCGTCGTCCGCGCGCAGGTAGTCGAAGGCGTGGAGCCATGTACTGATGCGCATCGCCTCCGCGCTGTCCCTCGCGGAGTGGACCAACTCGTACTCGGTCGGTTGGCACACCGCGAGCAGGTAGCGCTCGTGGAGTGGTTTGAGGACTGCCTTCACGCCCGGCTTCGTCCAGCGCGCCAGGGCGGACTTGTCGATCAGGTAGCGGTCCTGCATCAGGCGGCGCGGTTCCCCTCGCGGCCGTCGCCGCGCTTGAGGGAGCCGTCGGCGTTGCGCGGCCCGGTGGTCTCGACGATCTCGCTGAAGTCGACTTCACCGGCGTCCATGGCGTCGAAGAACTCCTGCCGCAGATGACGCTTGACGGCGTCCTCCATCGCGAGGCGCACGGCCTTCGCCTTCGTCTTGGTGCCGAAGATGCGCATGGCTTCGGCAACCATGTCCTCATCGAGGTCGATGACGGTCCTCGCCATGGGGGCAGCTCCCTTCGTGAAGCTCCTGGGGCGGTAAACGATACCGTGGTTCCTTGATCGTAGATATCGTTTGTGGGGTGCTTCGGCGGTGGTCCGGGTGCTCGGCGGGCCCCGACCCTTGCTGGGGCGCCGCTGGCCCCGCACATGGAACGAGTCCACTTGTGCGGTCCAGGGTGAGGCATCGCTCCGGTAGGGGGGTCCGCGCTCCGGGGCGCGTGCCCCGCTGCTCGGCCAGCGCACCGTGCCCCGGCACCCTGGACGGGGCGGTGGAGCGGGTCGGGGCCGCGCTGGCCGAGGCTGAGCGGGCCGCCGGCCGGCCCGTGGTGCCGGCCGGGATGTCGCTCGGCGGGTACGTGGCGCTCGCCGCGGCCGTCCGCCACCCGGAGCTGACGGCGGGTCTGCTGCTCAACAACTGCACGGCCCAGCCGCGCGGTGGCGCCGCCCGGTGGTACGGGCGGCTGGTGCGGCGGGCCGGCGAGGGGTGGCCTGGCCGGGCGGTGCTCCGTCCCGCTGCTGATCGCCAACAGCCGGGCGGACCGGCTGTTCCGCTCCGACGAGCGCCGCTTCCTGGCGGCCGCCCGGGCGGCGGGCGCACCTGCCTCGCTGGTGCACATCGGCGGCTCGCACCTCGCGGCGCTGAGCCACCCGGAGACGTTCACCCGGGTGCTGCGGGCCGGTCACGAGCGGCTGACGGGCATGGGCGCCGACCGCTGAGTCCCACCGGGCCGGGGCCCGGTGGCGCAGCTGGGGAGCGCGCCGACAATGGAACGGACGACGGGCCGTTCCCCGGCCCGGTCCGGAGAGGGTGAGCGCGGTGGCGGACGACTCCACGGGTCGGAAGGACTCCACGGGCTCCAAGGACTCCACGGGCTCCGCGGGCGGCGCCGGGACGATCCGGATCGGGAGCACGCGGGGCCGGATGGTGCTGCTGGCGACCGTGCTGGGCTCCACCATGGCGCTGCTGGACTCCACCGTGGTCAATGTGGCGCTGCCGCACATCGGGGACGACCTGGACGCCGACCTCCAGCAGCTCCAGTGGGTGGTGACCGGCTATGTGCTCACCCTGGCCTCGCTGATCCTGGTCGGCGGATCGCTCAGCGACCGGCTGGGGCGGCGGCGGGTGTTCACGGTGGGGATCGTGTGGTTCGCGCTGGCCTCGCTGCTGTGCGGCATCGCGCCCAGCGCCCCGCTGCTGATCGGCGCCCGCGCGCTGCAGGGCGTCGGCGGGGCGCTGCTGACGCCCGGGTCGCTCGCGCTGATCCAGGCGGTGTTCCATCCCGACGACCGGGCCCGGGCGGTCGGGGTGTGGTCCGGGCTGGGCGGGGTCGGCGCCGCCGTGGGGCCGTTCCTCGGCGGGTGGCTGGTGGACGGGCCGGGCTGGCGTTGGGTGTTCCTGCTGAACCTGCCGGTCGCCGCGGTCTGCGTACCGCTGGCCCGGCGGTACGTTCCGGAGACCCGGGCGGCCGGCGAACCGCCCGGCTCCGACGTGGCGGGCGCGGTGCTCGGGGTGCTGGCCCTCGGCCTCGTCACGTACGCCTTCATCGACACCGACTGGCTGACCGGGGTGCTGGGCGTCCTCGCCGGGGCCGCCTTCGTCCGCACCGAGCGCCGCAGCCGCGCCCCGATGCTGCCGCCCTCGCTCTTCGCCTCCCGCACCTTCACGGTGATCAACGTGGTCACCCTGTTCGTGTACGCGGCGCTCACCGGCTTCTTCTTCGTGGTCGCCCTCCAGCTCCAGGTGGTCTCCGGCTACTCGGCGCTCGCCGCGGGCACCGCGATGCTGCCGACCACCGTGCTGATGCTGCTGCTGTCCGGCCGCTCCGGGGCGCTGGGCGCCAGGATCGGCCCCCGGCTGCCGCTGACCGCGGGCTGCCTGCTGGCCGCCGGCGGGGTGCTGCTCCTGCTGCGCGCCGGGCCCGGTGCCTCGTACCTCACCGATGTGCTCCCCGGGATGGCGCTGCTCGGTATGGGCCTGGTCGCCCTGGTCGCCCCGCTGACCTCGACCGTGCTGGCGTACGCGCCCGAGGACCGCTCCGGTATCGCCAGCGGGGTCAACAACGCGATCGCCCGCGCCGCCGGGCTGCTGGCGGTCGCCGCGCTGCCGCTGCTCACCGGGATGGGCCCGGAGGTCTACCGGCAACCCGCCCGGTTCGACGCGGCCTTCGACCGCTCGGTGGTGTGGTGCGCGGCCGCCTTCGCGGTGGCGGCCGCGCTCTCCTGGCTGCTGCTGAGGGTCCCGCCGGCCCCCGCCCCCGTCCGGCCCGAGTGCCGCACCCACTGCGCCCTCACCGCGCCTCCGCTGGACCCGGGGCGGCAGCGGCCGAAGGCGAAGTGAGGGGGATCGGTCAGGACTTCAGTTCGCGGCCGATGAAGGCCTTGAGCGGCCAGAGGGCCAGCCAGCTCCACATCGCGGCCTGGGGGGAGAGGAAGGCGATCGGCACGGCCACGCCGGTCACCGCCACCGTCGCCGCCATGTCCGCCGCCATCCAGCGGCCGGTGTGGTCGGTGATCGGCAGTCGGCGCAGGTGCTCGCGCTTCCACACGGAGACCCAGAGGGCCATGTGCAGCAGGGCGATCAGGGCGACGGCCGCCGAGTAGAGCGCCACCGCCGGCGACTGGTGGGTGTACTCGGAGAGCAGCGCGGTCGGGAACGGCAGCAGCGCGACGGCGCCCAGCTCGGTCAGGGTCACCCACACCAGCCGGCCGTCCACATGGTGCACATGGGCGAGGATCCGCCGCTGCCCCCGCCAGAACCCGCCCAGGATGGCGAAGCTCAGCGCATAGGCGAGGACGTTCGGCCAGGTGTCCGCCAGCGCCTGGTGGAAGGCCCGGTCGTCCAGGTCCGGCGCCACCCGGACATCGAGCACCAGCAGGGTCATCGCGATCGAGAAGATGCCGTCGGACAGTGCGGTCAGCCGCTCCGGGGTGCCCTGGTGGGCGAGCGGGCCGAGGGCTTCGTCGTCGTCGGAGGATGCGGGATCGGGGGCGGGCGTGGCGGGGGTGGTCATGACTGCGGGGGCCGCCCTTCCTCCTGCGGATGCCTGTGACGCGTACGGCGATGCGTACGAACGCGTACGGCGATGCGTACGGCACGCCGGCCCAGGGTCCCGCCGGCGCCCCGCCCGCCCCGCCGATTAGGCCGTGGGCGGCATGTCCGGGCCGTCCGCGTCCGCGCCGCCGGGCGGTACGGGGGAGGGGAGGTGTACGGGTGGGGGATGACCCTTTCCCAGGAACAGCTCAGCGACCCGTCCGTCCGGGCCTTCGTCGCCGCCGTGAACGCGGGGGACCGCGAGGCCTTCGCCGCCCTGCTCGCCCCGGGCGCCACCATGTCCGACGACGGCTCGGAACGGGACCTCGCGGAGTGGACCGAACGGGAGATCTTCTCCTCGGGCGGGCGGATGGACGTGGTGTCGGAGGCGGAGGGCGGGCGACGGCTGGTCGCCGACTACCGCAACGAGACCTACGGCTCGATGCGGACCGCCTGGCGCTTCGAGGTCGGCGGGGACGGGCGGATCAGCCGTTTCGAGACCGGGCAGGCCTGACCGTCGAGGGCCGGCGTCAGCCCCGGCCCACGTACGGCATGGCGGTCGCCATCACCGTGATGGACTGGACGTTCGCCTCCAGCGGCAGGGCCGCCATATGGGCCACCGTCCGGGCCACGTCGGCGGCGTCCATCACCGGTTCCGGGGCCAGCTCCCCGTTGGCCTGGAGGATGCCCCGCTCCATCCGGCGGGTCATCTCGGTGGCCGCGTTGCCGATGTCGATCTGCCCGCAGGCGATCCGGTACGGACGGCCGTCCAGGGAGAGGGATCTGGTCAGGCCGGTGACCGCGTGCTTGGTGGCGGTGTAGGCCACCGAGTGCGGGCGGGGCACATGGGCCGAGATCGAGCCGTTGTTGATGATCCGGCCGCCCTGCGGCGACTGCTCCTTCATCGTCCGGAACGCCGCCTGGGCGCAGAGGAACGCGCCGGTCAGGTTGACGTCCACCACGGAGCGCCAGACCTCGGGGGAGAGGTCCTCCACCGGCGTACCGCCGCCCGCGAAGCTGCCCGCGTTGTTGAAGAGCAGGTCCACCCGGCCCCAGCGGCCGGTCACCGCCGCGAACAGCGCGGCCACCGCCTCGGCCGAGGTCACATCGGTCGGGACGACCAGGGCCTCGGCCCCCTTCAGGGCGGCCGCGGTCTCCTCCAGCGGCTCGGCGCGGCGCCCGGCCAGCGCCAGTGACCAGCCGTCCTCGGCCAGGGCCAGCGCCACGCTCCGGCCGATGCCCGAACCGGCCCCCGTCACCACGGCGACCCGCCGCTCCCCGGCCGCCCCGGCCGCGGTCTGCTCGCTTGCGTCCATGGGGCCGCAGCGTACGGCAGCGTGCGTCCCTTGGGACCGGTGCGCTCGCCATACGGACAGTGCCCTTGCCGGTCTCCGCTTGAGCTTTCAACAAACGGGGGTGAGCTGAGAGCATGGGGGCCGCCCTCGTCAGACAGCGGGCAGCACGTAGCAGGTAGCAGTCAGCAGGAACGCAGGAGGAGAGACGTCATGCCGGACCGTGTCCCGGGACCGCAGACCCCTGGGCAGGCCGCGCCCCCGCCCGTCCGCGAACCGGATGTCGGGAAGGCGGACCCGCCGGCGCCCCGTACCCCGCCGGACGCGGCCACCGGCCCGAGCGGCGGCCCCCTCGCCGGGGCCGCGGCCGTGCAGGCGCGGGTGGGGCTGCTGGTGACGCTGATCCTGGGCGGGCTCACCGCCCTCCCGCCGCTCTCCATGGACATGTACCTGCCCGCGCTGCCGCAGGTCACCGACGCGCTGTCCGCGCCCGCCGCCACCGTGCAGCTCACCCTCACCGCCTGCCTGGCCGGTATGGCGGTGGGCCAGCTGGTGGTGGGGCCGATGAGTGACAGGTGGGGCCGCCGCCGTCCGCTGCTGGCCGGGATGCTGGTGTACGTCCTCGCCACCGCGGTCTGCGCCTTCGCCCCCTCCGCCGAGCTGCTCATCGGCTTCCGGCTGCTCCAGGGCCTGGCCGGTGCGGCCGGGATCGTGATAGCCCGGGCGGTGGTCCGCGACCTCTACGACGGCGTGGAGATGGCCCGCTTCTTCTCCACCCTGATGCTCGTCTCCGGGGCCGCCCCGATCGTCGCCCCGCTGATCGGCGGCCAGATCCTCCGCCTCACCGACTGGCGCGGGGTCTTCCTGGTGCTCACCGGAGTCGGGGTGCTGCTCACCCTGGTGGTGTGGAAATGGCTGGGCGAGACCCTGCCCGCCGAGCGGCGCCACTCCGGCGGGGTCGGCGCTGCGCTGCGCACCATGCGCGGGCTGCTCGCCGACCGGGTGTTCGCCGGCTACATGCTGACCGGCGGCTTCGCCTTCGCCGCCCTCTTCGCGTACATCTCCGCCTCGCCGTTCGTGATGCAGGAGATCTACGGGGCCTCCCCGCAGACCTTCAGCCTGCTGTTCGGGCTCAACTCGGTCGGGCTGGTGCTGCTCGGCCAGGTCAACGGCAAGCTGCTGGTCGGCCGGGTCAGCCTGGACAAGGTGCTGGGCATCGGGCTCGCTGTGATCACCGCGGCCGCGCTCTTCCTGCTGCTGGCCACCGCCGGGGTCTTCGGTGAGCTGGGGCTCCTCCCGGTGGCCGCCGGGCTGTTCGTGCTGATGTCGGCGATGGGGCTGGCCCTGCCCAACACCAACGCCCAGGCGCTGATGCGCACCCCGCACGCGGCCGGTTCCGCCTCCGCCCTGCTCGGCACCTCCTCCTTCCTGGTCGGCGCCGTCGCCTCGCCGCTGGTCGGCATCGCGGGCGAGGCGACGGCGGTGCCGATGGCCGTGGTCCAACTGGTCTGCGGGGCCGGCGCGCTCGTCTGCTTCCTGGGGCTGTGCCGCCCCTGGCGCACCGCCACCGCCAAGGCCGCCGACCCGGCGTAACCGCCGACCCGGCGTAACCGCCGACCCGGCGTAACCGCCGACCCGGC
>NZ_JALPTH010000004.1 GCF_023218175.1 Streptomyces lichenis
CCGCCCCGCCCGCCCCGTATCCCGCCCCCGGTCCGAGGGAAGCCGCCCCCGACCCGCGCCGGGAGCCCGGCTGTTGCTGCCCGGTGCCGACACGGCTGGTGGCCGGCCACGTTCCGCTCGCGCGAACAGTGTCGACGGCAGCCATACCGGTCGGTCTCGCACGTTCCTAGGGTCGCGGACATCCCCGGGGTAGCCGCCACGCCGCCGCCGCTGCCTCGGAGAACCGCCGCCCCACCCCGTACCGCACCCAGCCGGAGGTTCACCATGGATCCGCTCCCCGCTGCCGTAGCGGGCCCGAGACGACGGACCGCCTTACTCGGCGCCGCCCTCACCCTGGCCGCCGCCGCGGCCCTGCTCCCCGCATCCGCCACCGCCCAGCCCGCTCCCGTCCCCGCCCCCACCGACTCCGCTGTCGCTTCCGCTTCCACGGGTGGGCACTGTGCACGCCGGGACCGGTTGAAGGTACCGGGCGCGGCGCATCAACGGACGGACTGCCTGAATGAGTTGACCACGGCCGGAACCATCGCCTCCGGGCACACCGACCCCGCCGACTGGGCGGGGTTGACCCCCAAGGACCTGCCCGTCCCCCGCGGGGCGCCCGGCATCCAGATCGACGGCTACTTCCCCGACACCTCCACCACCAACACCAACCACGGCTGGGCGCACGACGCCCAGTTCACCATCCGGCTGCCGGACCGCTGGAACGGCGGGCTGGTCGTCGCCGGCACCCCCGGCAACCGCGAGCAGTACGCCAACGACCGGGCCATCGCCGACTGGGTGCTGGCCCGCGGTTACGCCTACGCCGCCACCGACAAGGGCAACACCGGCACCGCCTTCCACCGCGACGGCGCCCGGCCCGGCGACGCCATCGCCGAGTGGAACACCCGCCTCACCGAACTCACCCGCGCCGCCCGGGCGGTGGTCGCCCAGCGCTACCGGCGGCCCCCCGCCCGTACGCTCGCCACCGGCATCTCCAACGGCGGCTACCTGGTGCGCTGGCAGCTGGAGAACCATCCCGAGCTGTACGACGGGGGAGTCGACTGGGAGGGCACCCTGTGGCGGGAGGAGGGCCCCCACCTGCTGACCTTCCTGCCGGCGGCGCTCCGGCACTACCCGGCGTACGCCGCGGGCGGGCCGGACGCCGCACGGGCCCGTGCCGCCCTGCACCGGGCGGGCTTCCCGCGCGGCTCGGAGTTCCTCTGGGCGTACCACCACCAGGTCTACTGGGACCTCACCCAACGGCTGTACCGCGAGGAGCTCGACCCGGAGTACGACGGTCCGCTGGAGGCCGGCACCCCGTACTGCGCCCCGGGCGGCGGACGGCCCGGCTGCGACGCGGACTACCGGTACGCGGGGCGGCCCGGCGAGGTCCGCCGGGCGGTCGGCCGGATCGGGCTGACCGGCCGTATCGGCAAACCGCTGATCACCCTCCACGGCACCCTCGATGTGCTGTTGCCCATCGGCAAGGACTCCGATGTGTACGCCCGGATGGTGCGGCAGCAGGGCCGCGGCGCTCTGCACCGCTCCTACCGCATCGAGGACGGCACCCACACCGACGCCCTGGTGGACGCCTTCCCCGACCGGCTGCGCCCGCTGCTGCCCTGCCACCGTTCGGCGTTCACCGCCCTGGAGGCCTGGCTGGGCGCCGGACTCCGTCCGCCCGTGAGTCATACCGTCGAACGGCCGGCCGGTGCCGATCCGGCCGCGCTGCTCGCCCACTGCCGCCTGGACGGGTGACGACCCTGACCCTGTGTCAGAGCACCACCGATCCGGCGGTCATTGTGTCGGCCGCGCACATAGGTGTGGCGTCGGGGTGTCCCTACTGTTTCCGGCCATGACGAGCGAACCACCTCTCCCCGGCCCCCGCCCGGCGCCCCCGGGCGCGGGTACGCACCTGAGCTCCCGGGTCGCCCTGGTCACCGGCGGCGCGGGCGGTATCGGCCGGGCGTGCGCGGCGGCGTTCGCGGCGGCGGGCGCCCTGGTGCACGTGGTCGACCGGGATGCCGAGGCGGCCGAGGCGGTCGCCGCCGAGGTCGGGGGAGAGGCGCACATCGTCGACCTGGCCGACCCGGCCGCCATCGACAGCTTGCCCACCGCCGTGGACATCCTGGTCAACAACGCCGGCCTCCAGCACGTGGCGCCGCTCACCGAGTTCCCGCCCGAGCGGTTCGCGCTGATCCAGCAGGTGATGGTCACCGCACCGTTCCTGCTGCTGCGCCGCACCCTGCCGCACATGTACGCGCGGGGGTGGGGCCGGGTCGTCAACATCTCCAGCGTGCACGGCCTGCGGGCCAGCGCCTACAAGGCGGCCTATGTCGCCGCCAAGCACGCCCTGGAGGGGCTGAGCAAGGTGGCGGCCATCGAGGGCGCCCCGCACGGGGTGACCAGCAACTGCGTCAACCCGGGCTATGTCCGTACGCCCCTGGTGGAGAACCAGCTCCGCGACCAGGCCGCCGCCCATGGCATCAGCCAGCAGGACGTGCTGACCGAGGTCCTGCTGACCCGCTCACCCGTCAAGCGCCTCCTGGAGGCCGAGGAGGTCGCCGCGGCCGCGCTCTGGCTCTGCGCCGAGCACAGCAGCTCCATCACCGGCGCCTCCCTGCCGCTGGACGGCGGCTGGGGAGCCAACTGACGGCCCTCCCCGCGCGCCTCGTGCACCTGCCGCTCCCCGTAAGCCCCGCGTCCGCGTCCCCGTCCGTACGCCTGCCTGCCGCTCCCCGTATAAGCCCCGCGTCCGCGTCCCCGTCCCCATATCCGTATCCGAGAACCGGTGAACCCATGACCGATGCCCCCTCCACCGCCCGGCCGGACCAGCGCCGCTCCGGCGGTATCGCCCGGATCGTCACCGCGAGCCTGATCGGCACCACCGTCGAGTGGTACGACTTCTTCCTCTACGGCTCGGCCGCCGCCCTGGTCTTCAACACCCTCTTCTTCCCCACCAGCGATCCCTTGGTCGGCACCCTGATCGCCTTTGTCACCTACGCGATCGGGTTTGCCGCCCGGCCGCTCGGCGGTGTCGTCTTCGGGCACTTCGGCGACCGGATCGGCCGCAAGAAGCTGCTGGTGCTCAGCCTGCTGATGATGGGCGGCGCCACCTTCGCGATGGGCCTGCTGCCCACCTACGACACCATCGGCGTCGGCGCCCCGATCCTGCTCACCGTGCTGCGGCTGATCCAGGGCTTCGCCCTCGGCGGCGAGTGGGGCGGGGCCGTGCTCATCGTCTCCGAACACGGCGGCGACAAGCACCGCGGCTTCTGGGCGTCCTGGCCGCAGGCCGGCGCCCCCGGCGGCAACCTCCTGGCCACCGGCGTCCTCGCGCTCCTCGCCGCCGTCCAGTCCGAGGAGGCGTTCCTCGCCTGGGGCTGGCGCGTCCCGTTCCTGCTCTCCGGCGTCCTGGTCGTCATCGGGCTGTGGATCCGGGTCTCGGTCTCCGAGTCCCCGGTCTTCCTGGCCGCCCAGGCGAAGGCGGAGGCCGACGCGGCGCGCGGCGTCAAGGACAAGGCCCCGGTGGTGGAGGTGTTCCGGCGCAGCTGGCGCGAGGTGCTGGGCGCCATCGGCACCCGGTTCGGCGAGAACATCTCGTACTACATCCTGACCTCCTTCCTCCTGGTGTACGTCACCACCCACCTCGGCCTGCCGAAGAGCACCGCGCTCAACGCTGTACTGATCGGCTCCGCCGTGCACTTCGCCACCATCCCGCTCTGGGGCGCCCTCTCCGACCGGATCGGCCGCCGCCCCGTCACGCTCATCGGCTCGGTCGGCATGGCGGTGTGGGCGTTCGCGTTCTTCGCCCTGGTGGACTCGGGGTCGTTCGCCGTGATCACCCTGGCGGTGACCGTGGGGCTGCTGCTGCACGGCGCGATGTACGGGCCGCAGGCCGCGTTCATCTCCGAGATGTTCGACACCCGGGTCCGCTACTCGGGCGCCTCCATGGGCTCCCAGCTCGCCTCCATCGTCGCCGGTGCGCTCGCCCCGATCATCGCGGTGGAACTGCTGCGGGACCATGGCTCCGGCACCCCGGTCGCGCTGTACCTCAGCGCCGCCGCGGTGGTCACCACGATCACCGTCGCCGTCATCAAGGAGACCCGCGGCCGCGACCTGGCCCGCCCCGCCGCCCCGGCCGCCGCACCACCCCCGCGGCCGGCGCCGTCCGCCGGCCACAAGCAGCCCTGAACGGAGGACCGCCATGGCCGCCACCGAGCCCCGACCCGAGCCCGCGCGCGGGCCCGGTCCGACCCCGGCCGTCCCGGCATCGGTGGCGGCGCTACGGGAACTGCTCGACCTGCTCGCCGCCGGCGCCCCGGCCGAGCGGCTGGCCCGGCCCGCCGCCCGGGTCCGGGCCGCCGGTGCCGGCCCGCGCGAGCAGCGGGCCGTGGACGAGGCCACCCGGACCGCGCTGGACATCTCCCGCACCCTGACGCAGCACCGCAGACGCGAAGCCGAGCTGGCCGCCCTCTTCGACACCGCCGGCGACCTGGCCGCACTGCGCGACCTGGACGCCGTACTGCGGGCCATCGTGCACCGGGCCCGCACCCTGCTCGGCGCCGACATCTCCTATCTCACCCTTAACGACCCCCAGGCCGGGGACACGTACATGCGGGTCACCTCCGGCTCGGTCTCCGCCACGTTCCAGCAGCTGCGCCTCGGCATGGGGGAGGGGCTCGGCGGGCTGGTCGCGCAGACCGCCCGCCCCTACGCCAGCGCCGACTACCGCACCGACCGCCGCTTCAAGCACACCGGGGCCATCGACGAGGGGGTCGCCGAGGAGGGGCTGCGCGGCATCCTCGGGGTCCCCCTGCGGGTCGGCGGGCGCGTCATCGGTGTGCTGTTCGCCGCCGACCGCGCGCCCCGGGACTTCACCCCCGACACCATCGCCCTGCTCTCCTCGCTCGCCGACCACGCCGCGGTCGCCATCGACGGGGCCCGGCTGCTGGAGGAGACCCGTTCCGCGCTGGTCAGCCTGAACGCGGCCAACGAGCGGGCCCGCGCCCACAGCGAGGCCCTGCATCGCGCGGCCGACGCCCACGACCGGCTCACCGACCTCGTCCTGCGCGGCGGCGGGGTGGACGAGGTCGCCCGCGAGATCGCCGCCCTGCTCAGCGGCGGCCTGGCGATCCACGACCCCGACGGCACCGAGCTGGCCCGGGTCGGCACCGGCCCCGCCACCCCGCCCGAGCAGGGGCTCGACGCCTCGCGCGCCGGCGGGCGGGCCGTCCCGGTCGACGGGACCTGGGTGTGCGCCGTGCTCGCCGGCCCCGAACCGCTCGGCAGCCTGATGCTCACCGGCCGGGCCGACCTCACCGCCGCCGACCGGCGCCTGTTCGAACGCGCCGCCCTGGTCACCGCGCTGCTCCTGCTCCTGCGGCGGTCGGTGGCCGAGGCCGAGAACCGGGTACGCGGAGAGCTCCTGGACGACCTGCTCACCGGCCGCCAGCCGGACGGCCACCGCGACACCGGCGGACTGGCGCTGCGGGCCAGGCGACTGGACATCAACCTCGCCACCCCGCACGCCGTGCTGGTCCTCGGCTGCGAACCCGCCCCGCGCTCCCGGCTGCTGGCCGAGGCGGCCCGGCACGCCCGCGCGCTCGGCGGTCTCGCGGGCGTCCGCGACGGGCACACCGTGCTGCTCGCCCCCACCACCGACCCCGGCCCGCTCGCCCACGACCTGGCCCAGGAGCTCGGCCGCGCCCTCTCCCTGCCCGTCACCGTCGGCGCGGCGGGCCCCGGCACCGGTACGGAACACCTGCCCGGCACCTACGACGAGGCGCGCCGCTGCCTGGAGGCCCTGGAGGCCCTCGGCCGCACCGGCGACGGCGCCAGCCTGTCCGAACTGGGCTTCCTCGGTGTGCTCCTCGGCGACCGGGCCGACCTCACCGGCTACGTGGACCGGGTCCTCGGCCCCGTCCTCCGCTACGACGCCCAGCGCGGCACCGAGCTCATCCGCACCCTGGACGCCTACCACCGCCACGGTGCCAGCCTCGCCAAGGCCAAGGACGCCCTCCACGTCCACGTCAACACCGTGGTGCAGCGCCTCGACCGGGTGGCCCAGCTCCTCGGCTCCGACTGGAACTCCCCGGCCAGGGCCCTGGAAATCCACCTGGCCCTGCGCCTGCACCACCTCGCCCGCCGCCGCGCTCACCCGGCGGACTCCACCTCCACCCCGTAGCCGCGTACGAGGCTCTCCAGCCCGTGGTCGTAGCCCTGCCCGACGGCGCGGAACCGCCACAGCGGGCCCCGGCGGTAGATCTCGGCGAGGAGCAGGGTGCGTTCGCTGGTGGCGGCGTCCAGGGTGGCCTGGGCCGCGGCCGGTGCGTCGGCGCCCGGGGCGAGGGTGATCTGGACGGCCCCGATGTCGCCGAAGACGGCTGTGCCGTCGATGGCGGCGGCGATCGCGATCCGGTGGACGGCGGGCGGGAGCTCCGTGAGGCCGAGAGTGATGGTCTGCTCGGTCGGACCGTCGCAGAGGAGCCGGACGGCACCGCCGGGGCTCTCCGGCGCGCCATAGAAGACGAAGTCCCCGTCGCAGCTGACCTGTTCGTCCTCGTCGAGGACGAGAGCGACGACATCGACCTCGCAGCTCGTCCGCTGCGCCCAGGAGGCACTGACGTGCCAGCGGTCGGCGCCGGGCAGGTCGATGACCCCGCCGCGCGGCAGGACGACGGCCGACGCACCGCCCCCGGCCGGCTCGGAGAGGGGAGCCCCGAGCCAGCCGGGCGCGTGGACCGGCAGCTCCAACGAGGTGACCCGGGTCATCCGGCGGTCGCGTTCGCCGCCGGGGAGGAGGACGACGTCGGTGACGCTCGCCGAGAGGTTGATCGCGGCTGCCCCGCCCAGCTCCACCACCCGGGCCCGCACGGTGGACGCCTCCTCATGGCTCCCGCCCAGGACCAGCACCCGGCGGCGACCGAACGGCCTGACGGCACGCACGGCCCCGGACCGGCGAGGGACCGGGACGCCGAGGGCGGCCGCGGGCCCGGTGGGTGGCGGCGTGCCCGGGGCGGTCGGGGTGGCTGAGACGGTGGACGTGCTCGGCGTGACCGGGGCGCCGAGGGTGGCCGCGGGCTCGGTGGGTGGCGGCGTGACCGGGGCGGCCGGGGTGACCAGGGCGGCCGAGGTGGCCGAGACGGTCGGCGTGCTCGGCGTGCTCGGTGTGACCGGCGTGCTCGGCGCGACCAATGCGGCCGGTGTGCCCGGGGTCGTCGCCGCTGACGGCACCGCCGCGTGGGCGATGCCCGCCCCCGCCCGATCCTCGTGCGGTGTCCCGGCACGTACCTCTTCCAGCAGCCGGAGGAAGGTGTGCTCGTCGACGACCGGGACGCCTTCGGCGACCGCCCGCCGGGCCTTCGCCGACCCCGAGGCCGTGTCGTTGGTGACCAGGACGCTGGTGTGCCGGCTGACCGACGACATCATGTTGAGTCCGCCGGCGACGCAGCGGGCCACCAACTCGGCCCGGGATGTGGCCGTATCGCCCGTGATGGCGACCTTCATACCCTGTACGAGCCGGCCGCCGGGCTCCAGTCGGCCCGGGTTCCGGTAGGCGCACGGCGTCTTCGGCGGCTGCGGGGCGAACCGCGGGTCCTGTCGGGGCGGGCAGAGCACCAACGGCAGGGGCAGGTCCAGTCGCGCGGCCGCGGCAAGCGAGGCGCGGAAGATCCCGGCGAGGACGCGGGTGTCGTCCACCGCGTCATGGGCCCTGGTCTGCGGCGTTCCGTAGTGGGCGGCCAGTGAGGCCAGGCTGAGGCCGGCGGTGGGCGGCTCCACGCGCCGGTTCAGGGCCAGGGTGCACAGCCGCCGGGTGACGGGGAGGTGGAGCCGCGCGCGGGCGAACTCGTGGGCGAGGAAGTCGTAGTCGAACTGCGCGTTGTGCGCCACCAGGACCCGGTCCTGCAGCAGCGCGCCGATGCGCCCCGCGACCTGGTCGAAGGTGGGGGCGCCGCGCAGCCGCTCCGCGGTGAGACCGTGGATGTGCACGGGGCCGGGATCGCAACCGGGGTTCAGCAGGGTGCTGTACTCGCCGGTCACCGTCCCGTCCGGCCCGACGGCCATGACTGCGATCGACAGGATCCGGTCGCGCCGGGCGACCAGCCCGGACGTCTCGACGTCGACCAGCGCCCAGTCGTACGCGTAGTCGGGCAGATGGGACACGTCGAACGCGGCGGCTGCGGGAGGCATGACGGCAAGGATGAGCCGGACGCGACCGCCGGTTCAACCGGAACGCCGATTTGTCCCCGCACCTCGTCGCTGACGACTTCGGAGTACGTTCCGCCGTCCAGGCCCGCCGGCAGGCGCCGTCCGCCGACAGGCACCGTCCGCCGGCAGACAACCGTCTGCCGCAAGTCACCAAGTCACCGTCTACCGGAAGGCGCCGCAGGGGCGCTCAGCCGTCCTGGACGCCACCGGAGGCCGCCGCCAGCTCTGCCAGCTTCTGGAACTCCCCCAGGTCATAGTTGGCCAGGGTGGAATCGAGGTTGGTCAGAGCGCCGAGGTGCTCGACGAAGCCCTTGGGTTCGTACTCGATCTGCAGAGCCACGCGGCTCGTGGCGTCGTCGATCCGGTGGAACGTGACCACTCCCGCGTGGTGGACACCTTCGACGGTCTTCCACGCGATGCGGTCCTCCACGACGACCTCGGTGAGTTCCGCGACGAAGCCCTTGTCCGCACCGGGCAGCGAGAGCTGCCAGGCGAAGCGCCGTTCGTCGATCGGGTCGACGCGCTTGACGTGGCTGAGGAACCGGGGCCACCGGGTGACATCACTCCACAGCGCCCAGGCGATGGAGACCGGGGCCTTGATGTCGACGGTTTCGACGAGAGAGGCGGACATGCGGAACCACCGTGCCTTCCACGAGAACGGGTTGACGCCCTCCTACCCCGCTCGGGGCCGCTCATGAGCAACCCGGCGGCGGGCGACGGGTGGACCAGTCCGGTGAACCGCACACCACGGACGGCCGCGCTGTCGGTGGCCGGCACTACCGTGCCGAGCATGGGAGCGAAGACGGCGCTACTGGCGTACGCGGACGGGGACGCCGCCTCGGCACTCGGGGCGGCCGGTGCGCCCGCGGCCGGGGCGACGGCGCGGCTCGTCGCCGGGGTCTTCCCCGGACGGGGGGGCGGAGCAGGCGGAGGGCGATGTGCTGGGCGAGGTGGTGTACCCGCCGGCCGGTCTGACGTACGCCGGGAGCTTCGCGGGTGTGGAACTGGTCTGCGACCGGCGCCTGATGTCCGTCCGTCCGTCGGAGTTGCCCGCCCCTCTCCACGAGACGGCGGCCGGTCGCCGCGTCCTGCTGCACGCGATGCACAGCGTCTCCGACAGCCTCACCTTCGCGGTCTGGGAGGGACGGCCGCCTCCGCCGCTCGCTGAGCCTCTCGTCGGACAGCGGCGTCGTCGAGGACATCGGCGACCCGTTCCCCTTCGAGGCGCCCTACTGGGTGCGCGACCGGCCCGTGCCGTTGGACCCGCAGTGGGATGACCAGCCCTGTGCGCTGCCCTTCCACCCGCTGGAGCTGGGCAACGAAGCCCTGCGCGCCCTGTTCGGCTTCCTCCTGGAAGGCCGGCCGGGTCCCGAGGACATCGACCCGGACGAGGTCCCCCTGCTCGGCTTCCGCCTCTCCGACCCCGACTCCGGTCCCGGCCCAGACCCCGCCCACGCCCCCGAGACCGTCGCCCGCGCCTCGCGCACCACCCGTCGCCTCGGCGCCGAGTGAGAAGGCCCCAGGCAGCGAAAAGACCCTCCCGGAGGAGGGTCTCGCCGTGTGTGCGCCCCCGGCAGGACTCGAACCTGCGGCCAAGCGCTTAGAAGGCGCCTGCTCTATCCACTGAGCTACGGGGGCCGGTGGTGGCCGTGCGGCCTGGAGCCCCTGGTGGTGGGTGGTCCGTGACCTCGCCGGGGTCAAGGATAGGGCTCCGTGCGCCATGACCCGGCCGCTTCACCGGTGCCGCGCGATGTGGAGGTTCGGTGAAGCGAACCTGATAATCGCAGGCAGGTGCGATCCGCGCAGCGCTTTTCGCCCCTTCCGGGCGGGGTGTTGTGCAGTCGTTATTCCGCCGAGCCGCCCGGCCGGGCACCCGTCCTGGCGTCCGGCGGCGCGCTCGGCGCCTTCCGTCGGGGGTCTGCCGGCCGTTCATCGCGCGCCTACCAGGCGTGTCTCCGGTGTACGGCGGAAGAGGGGCGTGTGCGGGGTCGGTGGTTCTGGTCGGCGCGCAGAGGGGGTATACGCTTCAAAAAGGTCCGTAAATTGGGCATTCTTCGCATGTGGTGACCTTGGACGTACGGCCTCAGCTCATCGACGCACTCTCCGCCCTGCGCGACCGTGTCGCCGCCGTGCGTCTTCCGCTTCCGCTTCCGGGCGCCCCACGGGCCCGCCAGACCAGAGCCGAGCTGCTGGCCCAGCTCGACGACTACCTGGTGCCCCGGCTGAAGGACCCCGACGCGCCGCTGCTGGCCGTCATCGGCGGGTCCACCGGAGCCGGGAAGTCCACCCTCGTCAACTCCCTGGTGGGACGGCGGGTCAGCGAGGCCGGGGTGCTGCGGCCCACCACCCGTACGCCGGTGCTGGTCTGCCACCCCGACGACCACCACTGGTTCGCCGGGATGCGGGTCCTGCCGCAGCTCACCCGGGTCTGGCGGCCGCTGGACCGGGAGGACCCGGAGGAGCGGGAGGGCGGCGAAACCGACGAGCGGCCGGCGGCGGGGGAGCGGGACCTGAGAGTGGAGACCGCCCTCACGGTGCCGCGGGGCCTCGCCCTGCTGGACGCCCCCGACATCGACTCGCTCGTCGTCAGCGGCCGCGAACTGGCCGCCGAACTCATCTGCGCCGCCGACGTCTGGGTGATGGTCACCACCGCCTCCCGGTACGCCGACGCCGTGCCCTGGCACCTGCTCCGTACCGCCAAGGAGTACAAGGCCACCCTGATCACCGTCCTCGACCGGGTGCCGCACCAGGTGATCGCCGACGTCTCCCGGCAGTACGAGGCGCTGCTCATCCGCGCCGGACTCGGCGACGTACCCCGCTTCACCATCCCCGAGCTGCCCGAGTCCACCGCGGGCGGCACCGGGCTGCTGCCCGACAACGCGGTCGCCGCGCTACGGGGCTGGCTCACCCACCACGTACAGGATCCCGCCGCCCGCCAGCAGGCCGCCGGGCGCACCGCCGGCGGGGTCATCGACTCACTCGGCGCCCGCCTGCCGGAGCTGGCCGGTGCCGTCGCCGCCCAGTACGCCGCCGCGGTACGCCTCACCGACACCGTCCAGACCGCCTACGCCGAGCAGCGCGAACGCGTCCGGCGCGAGCTGAAGCGCGGCGCCGTGCTCGCCGGCGACGCCCGCACCCGCTGGCGCGGCTACCCCCGCGACTCCACCGCCGCCGAACTGCTCGACTCCCTCGCCGAATCGCTCACCGCCCTGCTCCAGTGCGCGGTCGCCGCCGCCGACGACGAGGTCCGCGACGGCTGGCGCCGTGAACCGGCCGCCGCCGCGCTGCGCGGCCCCGACGGCACCGACGGCCCCGCCCCCGACCGGGAGAGCACCGAGCGGATCGGCATGGCGGTACGCCGCTGGCGCCGCGTCCTGGAGGAGCTGGCCGAGGAGGAGGTACGCAGCCTGGACCGGCCCGCCGGCGCCACCCCCGACGCCGACACCGCCGCGGCCCTGCTCGCCGCCGCCCTGCTGGGTGGCCGCCGGGCCCGGGGCGCCGGCGACCGGCTCGCCGAACTCCTCGGCGCCAAGGGCGCCCTGAGGCTGCGCGACAAGGGCGGCGCACTGGTCGAGACCTCCATCGACCGCGTCCTGGCCGAGGAGCGCGAGCGCCGGCTGACCCCGCTGCGCGCCTTCCGTATCGGCCCCGAACCACAGGCCGGACTCATCGCCGCGCTGTCCCTGCTGCAGAAGGAGAGGTGACGGCGGTGAGCGCCGTTGAGGAACGCTGGGGCGAACGCTGGGACGACGGGCTGATCGCCCGCCGCGCCGCCCAGGAGCAGCACCCGCCGCCCGGTGCCGGCCCGGAGGCCGCGGGCGAACCCCACGTACCGATCGGGGAGCCCTACGCCGGCACCCTGCGCGCCCGCCTCGACGCCCTGCGCGAACTCGTCGGACTGTCCCGGGCCCGGCTGGACGGCGACACCCTCGCCGAGGCCGGCCGGGTCCTGGACGAGGCGGCGGCCCGCCAGCGGCTCTCCGCCCGGCACACCGTCGTCGCCATCGCCGGACCCACCGGAAGCGGCAAGTCCACCCTGATCAACGCCCTCGCCCGGGTGCCGGTCTCGGAGACCGGGCTGCGCCGCCCCACCACCTCCCACCCGATCGCCTGCAGCTGGTCCGAGGGCGCCGCCGGACTGCTCGACCGGCTCGCCATCCCCGGCCGGCTGCGGCTGCGCCCGCTGGCCGGCGGCGCCGGCGACGAGCAGTTCCAGGGCCTGGTCCTGATCGACCTGCCCGACCACGACTCCGCCGTCATCGCCCACCGCCGCCAGGTCGACCGCGTCCTCGGCCTGGTCGACGCGGTGATCTGGGTGGTCGACCCGGAGAAGTACGCCGACGCCGCCCTGCACGAGCGCTATCTGCGCCCGCTGGCCGGCCACGCCGACGTCTCCTTCGTCGTCCTCAACCAGATCGACCGGCTGCCCGGCGACGCCGCCCACCAGGTCCTGGACGACCTGCGCCGGCTCCTGGACGAGGACGGCATGGCCCTCGGCGAGCACGGCGAACCCGGCGCCGCCGTGCTCGCCGTCTCCGCCCTCACCGGCGAGGGCATGCCCGAACTGCGCGAACTGCTCGCCGCCTTCGTCCAGGGCAGCCGGGCCGCCGAGCGCCGGCTCTCCGCCGACGTGGACGCGGCCGCCGCCCGGTTGCGCCCGGTCTACGTCGCCGAGGGCGGCACCGGGCTCGGCGAACGGGCCCGGGAGGACTTCGCCGCCCGGCTCGCGGTCGCCGTCGGGGCGCAGGCCGCCGGCGAGTCCGCCGAACGCTCCTGGCGCCGCAACGCCGGCAAGGCCTGCGGCACCCCCTGGCTGCGGCTGTGGCGCTGGGGCCAGCGGCTGCGCACTCCCGGCGGCGGCGAACAGCAGCCCGCACCACCTGCCGAGGACGAGCTGACGGCCCGCCAGCGGGTCGAGCAGGCGGTACGGCTGCTCGCCGACGACGCCTCCCGGGGGCTGCCGCGGCCCTGGGCGCAGGCGGTGCGCGAGGCGGCGCTGCGCGGGGCCGAGGGGCTGCCGGAGGCGCTGGACCAGCTGGCCGCCGAGACCGGCGCGGCCCCGGCCGGCGGCCGCCCGCCCCGCCCCGCCTGGTGGCCCGCCGCGGTCCTCGCCCAGTGCGCGATGACGCTGCTGCAGTTCTACGGGGCGCTGTGGCTGGTCGGCCAGATCGTCGGCTTCCTGGAGCCCGGCATCCTCGCCCCCGCGCTGATCATGCTGGGCGGCATCCTCGGCGGCCCGCTGGTCGAGTGGGCCTGCGTGGCCGCCGCCCGGGGCCCGGCCCGCCGCTACGGGCAGGAGACCGAGCGCCGGCTGCGCGACGCCGCCGCGGCCTGCGGCCGGGCCCGGGTGCTCGACCCGATCACCGCCGAGCTCTCCCGCTACCGGGAGGTGCGGGAGCAGTACGCCGCGGTCTCCCGCGGCCGGGCCGGCGGCCCGCCCCTCTCCACCGGCCCCTCCTTCCGCCCACTCCCGGCGACCGCCCCCGCGCCTCCGACGAACGGGGTCGGGGCCGGGGCCTTCGGAGGCGGTGCGGGCTTGTACGGCGGTACGGGGAGGGGCTCCGGTGCGCCGTCTGCGCCAGCAGGGCCCTCATCACCGTCGTCGGCGCCTGTCCCGGCCCCGGTGTGGACAGGGCCGCCGGCCGGCGCCTCCCTCGGTGACGGTCCGGAGGAGAGCGGCGGTGGCGGGACGCGCACCGAGGCGGCCGGCGGCGAGAGGGTGTCCGGGCGGTTGCGGTACGCCGCCGGGATGCGCCGGGTGATCGGCGCCGGGCGGGCCCGTTCCGCGCGTTCGGCCCGTTCGGTGTGGGACGAGCCGCCGGCCGCGTCGGACGGCGGAGTGCCGGAACCCCTGGAAGGCGGCGGTACGGGGCGGTGACGGCGGGCCCGCCCCACTCCCGGGTGACGCGGTTCTCCACATCCACCGGCCCGTCCACAGCCCTCAGCGAAGTTCCAGGGATTCCGCCAGCATGACGTTCCGTAACCGATCGCGGACCGGTGCGCCAAGGCGACATCGGCGCATCGCAGGAGACGCGTCGCAGGAGAGAGGAACGCCGCATGCTGAACGACACGATGGTGACGGTGGTGGGGAACGTGGCGACCGCCGTCGAGTTCCGGGACACCGCCACGGGCGGGTTCGCCAAGTTCCGGTTCGCCGCCACCGCCCGCCGCTACGACCGGGAGAAGGCGGTCTGGATGGACGGGCCCACCAGCTTCTACACGGTCCAGGCCTGGCGGGCGCTCGGGGCGAACCTCGCCGCCTCGGTCTCGGTGGGCGACCCGCTGGTGGTGCACGGCAGGCTGAAGGTGCGTGAGGAGGAGTGGGAGGGGCGGCGCCGGACCTTCGTGGACGTCGAGGCCCTGGCCGTGGGCCACGACCTCACCCGGGGGACCTCCGCCTTCCGCCGGGTGAAGGCCCATGAGCGTACGGGCGGGACGCCGGCGGAGGCCGCCCCCGTGGGTCCCGGCGAGGACTGGCCGGCCGGCGGCGCCGCGGACGGCTCGCCTGCCAATGTGCTTGCGGCGGACATCTCGGCGGCGGACGGCTCGGCTGCCGACGTCTCGGCGGCCGACGACCCGTGGGCCACCGCTCCGCCGCCGGGACAGGCTGACCCGGGCGGACCGGCCGGTTCCCCCGCGCCCGCCCGTCCGGCGCCGGACCCCGGAGCGAGGGCGCGGGCGGCGACCCGACGGCGACACGCCGAGCCAGTGTCGTGACGCACCGTCAGCCCGTCCGCACGGTGAGGGGCGGCATGTGAAGATCGGGCGTGTAGCGCTCGGGTGCCACCCCCTCCGCGATAACGATTCCGATTCGGAATGGTTGTCTGATGAGATGACAGGGGATTGGGCAGGGCCGTCTCCATAGGATCTTCAGGTACTCATGGGGGCACTTGAGTCGGCTGGCGAGTCGTCATCCCCACGCGTCACATGCGATCACCCGCGGCCACCGCGGTCACCCGCGAAGGAACACGCGCACCACGCGCACCACGCGCGAAGGCGTCTCGCCCGGAGGGGAAGTCTGTGTTTGCTGCGCACTCGGCACCGAGGCGGTGGACGGTTCGATCCGTCCGCTCCGCCACCGCGGTCGTGGTGTCCGGGCTGGTGGCCGCGGGCGCCCTGGCAACCGGTACCCCGGCCGCGGCGGACGACACGCCCTCGCACCAGGGCGGCGCGGCGGCGACCCTGAACGGGCTGACCGCGTACGACACCGCCGTGCTGCACATCGGCGGCGAGAAGCGCGAGATCCCGGCCGGGCTGTTCGAGATGGCCGTCGACGGCGGCGGCACCCTCAAGACGTACTGCGTGGACCTGCACAACCCCACCCAGGACAAGGCCCGCTATCTGGAGACGTCCTGGGGGCAGTCCTCGCTGGCGGTCAACCGGGACGCCGGCCGGATCCGGTGGATCCTCCAGCACTCCTACCCCCGCGTCGACGACCTCGCCGGGCTGGCCAGGAGGGCGAAGAGCGGGCCGCTCAGCCCGGAGACCGCGGCCGCCGGCACCCAGGTCGCCATCTGGCGGCACTCGGACGACGCCCGGGTGGAGGCGGCCGACCCGGCCGCCGAGAAGCTCGCCGACTGGCTGGAGAAGGAGGCCCGGAACCTCCCCGAGCCGGGCCCCTCGCTCAGCCTCTCGCCCGAGGCCGCCTCAGGCCCGGCCGGCAGCCGGGTCGGGCCCTTCACCGTGCGGACCAGCGCCGAGCGGGTCCCGGTGGCCCTGTCCGGCGAGGTGGCCGGCGGGGTGCGGGTCACCGACCAGGCGGGCAAGCCCGTGACCACCGCGGCGAACGGCAGCCGCCTCTACCTCGACGTCCCGCCGGGCGCCGCGGACGGCTCCGCGACCCTGAGCCTCCAGGCCACCACCCCGGTGCCGGTCGGCCGGGTGTTCACCGGGGCCACCCGCACCCAGACGCAGGTGCTGGCCGGCTCCAGCGAGTCGACCGTCGCCGCGACCGCGACCGCCTCCTGGACCCGGTCGGGCGCCCTCCCGGTGCTCACCGCCCGGAAGAACTGCGCCGAGCGGGGCCTCGACGTCACCGCCGCGAACCGGGGCGACGCCCCTTTCACCTACGTCCTGGCCGGGGAGGAGTACGTGCTCCAGCCCGGCGAGACCCGGACGGTCACCGTCCCGGTGGCCGAGGACCAGCCGTACGAGGTCACCGTCAGCGGCACGGACGGCTTCACCCGCACCTTCCGCGGCCTGCTCGACTGCCGCACCACCGGCAGCGCCGCCGTGGCCGCGCTCACCACCCAGCAGGGCGGGCAGCCCAGCCCGCTCCCCTCGGACACCTCCCCCGCGCCCGGCGCCCAGGGCGGGGCGGCCGCGCAGACCGCCGACGGCCCCGACCTCGCCGAGACCGGCGCCTCGGCGAACACCCCGATGATCGCCGGTATCGCCCTCGCCCTCCTGGTCCTGGGCGGCGGCGCGCTGCTCCTGGTCCGCGGCAGAAACGACACCGCCCCGGAGACCGCCACGAGTCCGGCGCCCCCGACAGACGACTGACAGCCCGGACCTCGGCCCCGGGCGGCACCGTGTGCCGGGGCCGGACCAGTCGCGGCGGCCCTAAGCCACGGCCGCCCGGACGGCTTCCGCGCCCCGGCGGCGGACGGTTTCCGCGCCTCCCCGTCCGGGTCGGCGGACGGGCGCCGTACCGCCGTGTCCAGGGGGCGCACGTCACTGGGCTGGAGGGACCGGGTGGTCGCCGCACCTTCCAGCCCTCCGGGCCCGGAGGGCTCCCGCGCGCCGCCGAACTACTGGTTTCCGTCGCGGGGGCGGGGTACGGCAAGATGGGTGTATCTGCCCACTCTCGGATTGCCGGACGGTTTCTCTTGGCTGAGTACATCTACACGATGCGCAAGACGCGCAAGGCGCACGGCGACAAGGTCATCCTCGATGACGTGACGCTGAGCTTCCTGCCCGGCGCGAAGATCGGTGTGGTCGGCCCGAACGGCGCCGGTAAGTCCACCGTGCTCAAGATCATGGCCGGTATGGAGCAGCCGTCCAACGGCGACGCGTTCCTCTCGCCCGGCTACAGCGTCGGCATCCTCCTCCAGGAGCCGCCGCTCGACGAGAGCAAGACCGTCCTGGAGAACGTCCAGGAGGGCGTGTCCGAGGTCAAGGGCAAGCTGGACCGGTTCAACCAGATCGCCGAGGAGATGGCGACGGACTACACCGACGCCCTCATGGAGGAGATGGGCAAGCTCCAGGAGGACCTGGACCACGCCAACGCCTGGGACCTCGACGCCCAGCTGGAGCAGGCCATGGACGCCCTGGGCTGCCCGCCCGGCGACTGGCCGGTCAACAACCTCTCCGGTGGCGAGAAGCGCCGCGTCGCGCTCTGCAAGCTGCTGCTGGAGGCCCCCGACCTGCTCCTCCTCGACGAGCCCACCAACCACCTGGACGCCGAGTCCGTGCAGTGGCTGGAGCAGCACCTCGCCAAGTACGCCGGCACCGTCGTCGCCATCACCCACGACCGGTACTTCCTGGACAACGTGGCCGAGTGGATCCTGGAGCTCGACCGGGGCCGCGCCTACCCCTACGAGGGCAACTACTCCAAGTACCTGGAGACCAAGCAGACCCGGCTCAAGGTCGAGGGCCAGAAGGACGCCAAGCGCGCCAAGCGGCTCAAGGAAGAGCTGGAGTGGGTCCGCTCCAACGCGAAGGGCCGCCAGGCCAAGTCCAAGGCCCGTCTCGCCCGTTACGAGGAGATGGCCGCCGAGGCGGAGAAGACCCGGAAGCTGGACTTCGAGGAGATCCAGATCCCGCCGGGCCCCCGTCTGGGCAGCGTCGTGGTCGAGGTGGAGAACCTCAACAAGGCCTTCGGCGACAAGGTCCTCATCGACGACCTCAGCTTCACCCTCCCGCGCAACGGCATCGTCGGCGTGATCGGCCCGAACGGCGCCGGCAAGACCACGCTGTTCAAGATGATCCAGGGCCTGGAGGAGGCCGACTCCGGCTCCATCAAGGTCGGCGACACCGTCAAGATCAGCTACGTCGACCAGAGCCGCTCCAACATCGACCCCAAGAAGACGCTGTGGGCCGTCGTCTCCGACGAGCTGGACTACATCAACGTCGGCCAGGTCGAGATGCCCTCCCGCGCCTACGTCTCCGCGTTCGGCTTCAAGGGCCCGGACCAGCAGAAGCCGGCCGGGGTGCTCTCCGGCGGTGAGCGCAACCGCCTCAACCTGGCGCTCACCCTCAAGCAGGGCGGCAACCTGCTGCTCCTCGACGAGCCGACCAACGACCTCGACGTCGAGACCCTGTCCTCGCTGGAGAACGCGCTGCTGGACTTCCCCGGCTGCGCCGTGGTCGTCTCCCACGACCGCTGGTTCCTCGACCGAGTCGCCACCCACATCCTGGCGTACGAGGGCGAGTCCAAGTGGTTCTGGTTCGAGGGCAACTTCGAGTCCTACGAGAAGAACAAGATCGAGCGGCTCGGTGCGGACGCGGCCCGTCCGCACCGCGCCACCTACAAGAAGCTCACCCGGGGCTGAGGCAGCAGCAGTGGCTCGACACATCTACCGGTGCCCGCTGCGCTGGTCGGACATGGACGCCTTCGGGCACGTCAACAACGTGGTCTTCCTCCGCTATCTGGAGGAGGCCCGCATCGACTTCATGTTCCGGCTGGCGCCGGGCGACGGCTCCCCCTCGTTCTCCGGCGGGTCCGTGGTGGCCCGGCACGAGATCGACTACGTCCGGCCCCTGGTCCACCGGCACGAGCCGGTGACCGTCGAATCCTGGGTCACCAAGATCGGCGCGGCCTCGCTCACCATCGCGTACGAGATCAAGGACCCGGAGACGGTGTACGTACGCGCCTCCACGGTCGTCGTGCCCTTCGACCTGACGGCCCAGCGGCCGCGCCGTATCAGCGCCGAGGAGCGGAAGTTCCTCCAGGAGTACGTGGACGACGGGATGCACGGGGAGGCCGCCGCGGCATGACGGCGCCGCTGCACTTCGCCGACGCCAGGGAGGCGGACGATCTCGCCGCCTTCCTGGCCCGGCTGCTCCACTACGACCGGGCCGCCGCCGTCCGCCTCCAGGCGGGGAGCGGCGCGCTCGCCGTCTTCGGACGGCCCCCGTCCTTCGAGGTGCTGGCCATCCGCACGGCCGCGCTGCTGGACGACACCCCGCTGGACGTCACCGTCTCGGCGGGTCAGCTGCTCGACGAGATCGCCGAGTCCGAGGGCAAGGCCATACTCCCGGAGCCCGTCACCGGCCCGCCGTGGGCCGGGGTGCTGCCGCCGCGCGGCGGGTGGCGGGAGGTGCCCGGGCTGCCCCGGGTGGCCGGGCTGCGCGGCTCGGTCACCGCGGCGGTCGGCGAGTTCCGCGCCCGGGCCGGCGGACTGCCCGAGGAGCGGCGCACCCGCGCCGAGCGGGACCGCATCGGCCGGGAGATCTGGTCCCGCACCATCGGGGCCACCGGACTGCCGCTGCGCGCCGTACACGCCGCCCAGTCACTCGGCTTCCTGCCCCCGCACGAGGTGCCCGTCGCCCTGCTGGCCACCGGCTCCTGGCTGCGGCTGCGCACCCCGTACGGCTCGATCGCCGTCCGCACCGGGGCCGCCGGCACCGGCCTGACCGTCACCGCCGTCCAGCGGCCGGGGTGACGGGGGCCGGTCAGTCGGGGGTGTTGACCATCGACGCGGCCGCGTAGGTCAGGTAGTTCCAGAGCGTCCGCTCGTGCTCCTCGGGCAGCCCCAGCTCGTCTACCGCCGCCCGCATGTGCTTCAGCCAGGCGTCGTGCGCGGCCCGGTCCACGGTGAACGGGGCGTGCCGCATCCGCAGCCGCGGGTGGCCGCGGTTGTCGCTGTAGGTGCGGGGCCCGCCCCAGTACTGCATCAGGAAGAGCACCAGCCGCTCCTCGGCCGGGCCGAGGTCCTCCTCCGGGTACATCGGCCGCAGCAGCGGGTCCTCCGCGACCCCCTCGTAGAACCGGCGGACGAGTCGGCGGAAGGTCTCCTCGCCGCCCACCTGCTCGTAGAAGGTCTGCTCCTGAAGCGTGCCGCGCGGAATCTCATTCACGCCTCCATCGTCTCAGACGGCCCGGAGGAGGTCCCTGGCCCTAGGTCTCGCCGACCCCGGCCTGGAGGGGGAGGCGCGGAATGAGCGGAATGGGTGGAATGGGGGAGTGGGATGAGGGTGCGGAATGAGTACGCGCACTCAGGCCGGGCCCGCGCCGCGCACCGAGGATAGGGATCACCGACGCCCCGCCAACCGGGGCCTGACCCTCCCCGCCAGCGGGGCCTGATCCTCCCCGTGACCGGGGCCCGATTTTCCCCGTGACCGGGGCCTGATCCTCCTCTGACCGGGGGCCTGACTCTCCCGCGTATCCGGGGCCCGACCGCCCCGTCACCAGAGCCCGACGCCCCACCTACCGGGGCCCAACCGCCTCGCTACCGGGGCCCAACCGCCTCCCGACGGGGCCCAGCCGCCTCGTTACCGGGGCCCGACCGCCTCCCGACGGGGCCCAACCGCCTCGCGACCGGGCCCTGACCGCCCGCCAGCAGGGCCCGATCACCCCTCACCGGGGCTGACCGCCTCCTCACTGGGGTTGACCGCCTCCTTACTAGGGCTGACCGCCCTCTCACCGGGGCCCGACCATCCCGCCACCGGGGCTTGACCACCCCGCCACCGGGGCTTGACCACCCCGCCACCGGGGCGGCCTCGACCGTCCCGTGAACGAAAGCCAACGGTCCCGACCCGGGGCCTCGACCAGGGGGAGATCCATGCTCAGCCGCCTCGCCGACCTGCTGGTGCCCGCCTTCGGACGGCTCACCGTCACCTCGGATCCGGGCGTGGAGCTTCGGCCGGGGAGCATCCTCGCTGCCAACCACACCTCGCTCGCCGACCCGGCCGTGGTGCTCGCCGCGCTGCACCGCCTGGGCGCCCGGCCGGTGGTGATGGCCACCGCCGGACTGTGGCGGGTGCCGGTGCTCGGCCGGGCACTCGCCCGGGAGGGCCATGTGCCCGTCCACCGCGGCGACCCCCGTGCGGCCCGTTCGCTGGACCTCGCCGCCGAGGCCCTGCGGGACGGCCGGCTGCTGCTGATCTACGCCGAGGGCGGCATCCCCGAGCGTCCGGGTGCCGCCGAGGCCGCGCCCGGTGCCTTCCGCAGCGGACTGGCCCGGCTGGCCCTGCGCACCGGGACCCCGATCGTCCCCGTCGGCCAGGCCGGCGCCCGCCGGGTCACCTCCGGCAGTGTGCCCAAGCAGCTCGCGGGGCTGGCCACCGCGCCGCTGCGCCGCCCCTGTCTGCACGTCCACATCGGGGCGCCGGTGCGGCTGACCGGCACCGGCCCGGTCGGCACCGGGCAGGCGCACCGCGCCGTCACCGCCGCCTGGCGCACGGCGGCCGGCAGGCTGGGCGAGCCCGCCGCGTTCGCCGCGTAGCGCCCCGGCGCGGAGGCGGGCGGCCCGTGGTCGCCGGGTCGGCGCGGGCGCAGCACAGTGGAGGTATGGGTACTTCGCGGGATGCGCAGCGGGACACTGAGCGGGCCGGTCAGCCGGACGCCCGGCCGGGCGCTCATCGAGCCGGTCCTTCCGCCGGTTCCTCCGCCGACCCGTTCGCGGAGCCGGCCGCCGCGGCGCGGGACGCGCTGGTGCGGGAGATCGCCGCCGGGGGCGACCTCCCCGACCCGGCCTGGCGGGCCGCCTTCGAGGACGTGCCGCGGCACCTGTTCGTGCCGTACTACCACATCGGCGTCCTGGGTGGTTACGAGCGACTGGGCGCCGACGACCCCGATCCGGGCCGGCGGGCCCGCTGGCTGGAGGGCGCCTATCTGGACCGGCCGCTCGCCACCGACGTACGGGAAGGGGAGCTGGTCTCCTCCTCCAGCCAGCCCTCGCTGATGGCCGGGATGCTCCAGGCGCTGGAGGTACGGGACGGGGACACCGTGCTGGAGATCGGCACCGGTACCGGCTACAACGCGGCCCTGCTCAGCCACCGGCTGGGCGACGACCGCGTGACCACCGTCGACCTGGACGAGGCCATCACCGGCCCCGCCCGCGAGCGGCTGGACGCGGCCGGCTACCACCCGGCCGTGGTCACCGGTGACGGGGCGCTCGGCTGCCCGGAGCGCGCGCCGTTCGACTGCGTCATCGCCACCTGCACCCTCCCCTCGGTGCCGCCGGGCTGGCTGCCGCAGTGCCGGCCGGGCGCCCGGATCCTGGCGCCCCTGTCCACCGGGCTGATCCGGTTGCGGGTACGGGACGAGGGCTGGGCGGAGGGGCGGTTCCTGCCCACCTCCGCGTACTTCGTAGCGCTGCGCGGCGAGAGCCCGCCACCGCCCCCGGTGCGCGCGGGCGGGCTGCCCCGGTACGCCACCGACAACGAGCTGTTCCGCTTCCTGCTCACCCTGACCGCGGGCAGCCTCGACCCGGAGGAGGCGTACGCCCTCTGGCTCCAGGAGGAGCGCCCCCGGCGCGAGCGGTTCGGCCTGACCGTGGGCGGCGGCCGCCAGTGGGCCTGGCTGGACGACCCGGAGGGCCCGTACGCCTGGCCATTGGACACCGGCGAACGTACGTAGGCGGAGACGGGCGAGGGCCCGGGCGGGGTCCTGGGGATCCCGCCCGGGCCCTCGCGGGTGCCCTGGCTCCGTTTCCGGCGGTGTGGTGGCGCGGCGGCCGGCCTCAGCCGCGGACGATGGTGATCGTCGTCCAGGCCCCCACATGCACCCGGTCACCGTCTTGGAGCGGGACGGGGACATAGGGCTGTATGGGGTCCTCGCCGCCGTTGAGGGTGGTGCCGTTGGTGGAGCCCTGGTCGACCACCGCCCAGGTGCCGTTCGGCTGGGAGACCAGTACGGCGTGCTGGTGCGAGACGCCCGGGTCCTCCGGCGGCACCGACAGGTCGATGTCGGGGGACTCACCGGTGGAGTGGCGGCGGCGCCCGATGCTGATCTGGTTGCCGGTGAGCACCAGCCGCTGCTCGGGCGAGTAGGCCGGCAGGTTCAGCCCGGAGGCCTCCGGGCCGCTGCGCTGCATCATGGCCAGGAAGTACGACCGGTCGGGCGCCACCACCGCCGTCCAGGTCGCGGGCGCGTCCGGGAAGCGCGGGGCCTCCGGGAAGCCGGACGGGTTCGGGAAGCCGGAGGAGTCCGGGAAGGCCGGGCTGTCCGGGAAGCGGGGGGCGTGCGGTTCCTGCGGTCCCGGCGACACCTGAGGCCCCTGCGATCCCTGGGGGCCGTGTGGCGGGTTGGGGAATCCGGGGGGTGGCGGGGCGTGGGTCGTCCCGGTGCCGGCCGACGGTGCGGAGGGCGAGTGGGGGCCGTCGGCGCCCGGTCCCTGGCCCTGGGGCGAGGAACCGGACGGCGGGGTGCCGGGGGAGCCGAACGGGCCGTCCGGACGCTCGGCCCGCTCCGGACGGGACCCGGACGGCGGGCCGGGCTGGGCCGGCGGCTCGGGGCGGGACGGCGGTGGGCCCGGCTGCGAGGGCGGCGGCAGCAGCCAGTCGTCACCGCCGGCGGACCCGGCCGGGCGACCCGGCGCGGACGGCGCGCCGGGCTGCTGGAACCCCTGCGGTACGGGCGGCGGCGGGGGCGGGCCCTGGTGGCCGCCGGCCGGCGGCCGGGGGCCCTGCGGGGCGGACGGCTCGGGCGCGAGCGGTTCGGCCGGGCGGTTCACCTGCGAGGGGCGCGAGCCCTGGTACTCGTACGGGTCCGGCGGGCGCGGCGCCTGCGGCTGCGCGGGCGGCGGGAAACCCGACGGGGTGGGCGGGGTGGACGGGGTGGCGGGGCCGGTGCGGCCCGGCGGAGGGCCGGGCGGGCGGTTGGCCGGGGCGATCGGCGTGTACGAGGTCGCCGTGCCGGTGATGAAGTTCCAGCGGCACTCCTCGCAGAACGGGGCCATGGCCTCGCGCGGGGTGCGGCACTGCGGGCAGAGCTCCGCCTGGGCGGTGGCGTTCGGGTCGCCGCCGAAGCCGCCGTGCGAGGGGGGCGGCGGCGGGGTGCCGGGGCCGCCAGGCGCACCGGGGCCCGGGTAGCCGTAGCCGGGCGGCGGGGGAGTGGCGCCGGGGGCCGAGGGGCCGGGGTAGCCGTAGCCGGCCGGCGGCGGGGGCGGGGTCCGGTCGGGGGATCCGCCTCCGGTGCCGGGGCCGGGATAGCCGTAACCGGCAGAGGGCGGAGGCGGTGGCGGGGCCGAGTCGGGGGCTCCGGGGCCGGTGGGCGGGCCCGGATAGCCGTAGCCGGGCGGGGTCGGGGGAGGCGGCGGCGGAACGGCACCCGCAGGCGACGTACCCGCCCCGGTCATGCGATGGCCGCAGACCTCGCACCAGTCGTCGGAACCCGACTGGTGTCCGTTCGGGCAGGTCGGCATGTCGGCGCTTCCCCCTCTCCTCGTCCGGCCCTTCAGGCCGTGTCCTCGTCCGGCCCGGGGGCCGTCCGGATCGCTTGCTACCGGTTGATGTCCTTGACGCGAACGGTCTTGGTCGATCGCGTTTCGAGTGTCATCTCGTCCGCTTCGGCAACCTTCGCTTTGAGTCGCACAGTACCCGTCGACGCGTCCACCACGTCCACCACCTTCGCCAGCAGCTTGGCGGTATCGCCGTTGCCGGAGACGGCCGCGAGCTGCACCGCGCGGCCCAGTTTCGCGGTCGCTCCGTCGAAATCGCCCAGTTTGCGAGCGTCCAGTCCCTGCTGGATCACCTCGGCCAGCTCCGCCTGGCCCGTGTAGTGCGCCACCTGCGGATTGATCGAGGTGGAGGCGGCCATGTCGTCCGTCCACACCGCCCGCACCAGGCCCTGCGACAGCACCTCGGCCGCCCCCGCCGCGCCGGACGGGTCCGGCAGCACCAGGGAGACCCGGGCGGCCAGCATCTCCCGGCCGAGCCCGGCCGCCGGCACCCGTACGCACACGTGGTAGTCGCGGGACTCGTCGCCCCAGGAACCGGTCGGGTAGTCCCCGGCCCGCGGCCCCGCCTCGGTGCGCCGGGCGGTCAGGTCCTCCATCACCGGCGCCACCTGCTTGACGAAGAGGACCTCCGTCCCCACCGGGGTCCACAGCCGCAGGGCGACGTCCGCCACCTCCTTGCCCATGGCGTCCGCCATCATCCGTGTGAAGTCGGCCGCCAGGCCGCCGGGATCGGCCACGATGTCCGCCGAGCCGAGCAGCGCCGAGGCGATCTGGGTGACCTCCTTGACCTCCCAGTCGGTGCCCACCCCGCGGGCGTCGCAGGTGAAGCGCCCGTCGCAGGCGTCGAGCGCGTCCCGCAGCTCGTCGGCGCCCTCGTGCTCGTTGCGCCCGTCGGTCAGCAGGATCGCGTGCCGGATCGGGGCGTCACTGGCGCCCAGCAGCCGGTCGGTGAGCTTCAGCCAGGTGCTGATCGCGGTGCCGCCGCCCGCCGAGAGCCGGCGCAGCGCCTGCCGGGCCTCGCCGCGGGTGCGCTCGTCGGCCACCGCGAGCCCTCCGCCGCCCGGGTACACCTCCTGCGCCACATGCGTACCGGCCACCACCGCGAAGGCCGTGCCGTCGCGCAGGGTGGAGACGGCGGCGGCGGTCGCGTCGCGGGCGTTGCGCATCTTGGTCGGCGGGTAGTCCATCGACCCCGAGCAGTCCACCATGATCACCACCGCGGCGCCCGGAGCCCGGGCCTCCGGCACCGGCAGGGACGCCGGTGAGGAGCCCGCGCCGGTGAGCGGTATGCCGCCGCTGGTCCCGCCGCCGGTGGAGGTCACCGTGACGATGGCGTTGACCTCCTGACCGCCCTCCGGCAGGTACTCGTTCTGGTACACCTCCACCGCGAACCGCGGCACGCTGGACTTGGAGAAGTTCGCCATCTGATCGGCTCCTCGGCACTGACGCACACAACAGGAAGGTTCGGGTGGGGGGTTGGGGGTTGGGACGTGCGGCGGGGGAGGGGTGATGCCGGCCGGGGGTGTCGGGGATCGGGATACGGGAGCGGGAGCGGGTCAGGCCGATCCTGCCCCGGCGGGCGGTACGGCGAACGGCAGCAGCGCCACCGTTACGTTGTCGTGGCCGCCGCCGTCCAGGGCGTGGCCCACCAGCACCCGGGCGCTGTGCAGCGGCCGCGCGCCGGCGTCGGCGGGCAGCACCCGGGCCATCTCGTCCGTCCCCTCCGCGTAGTTCCACAGCCCGTCGGTGCAGACCACCACCACTCCGGGCCGGTCCGGCTTGAAGGCGGCGGTGTGCGGGTCGAGTTCGTAGGAGTCGGCACCGAGCCAGCCGGTGATCGCGTGGGCGCGCTCGTCCGCGTACGCCTCGGCCTCGCCCATCAGGCCCGCGGCCACCATCTGCGCGGCCCAGGAGTCGTCCTCGGTGAGCCGGGCCGCCGGGGCGCCGCGGTCGTCCGGCACCCAGTAGGCGCGGCTGTCGCCGACCCAGCCGACCACCAGCAGCCCGCCCGCGACGACCGCGCCCACCAGGGTGCAGGCCGGGGCGTTCTGGTGGCGGTGCGGCTCGTGCTCGCGGGCCCCGTCGCCACCGCCGTCCGCGAGCGCGTCGACCGCCTTGGCGGCCGCCACGATCGCCTCGTGCATCGCGGTCTGCGGGTGGGCGCCCCGAGGGAGCGCCGCCGTCAGCGTCTCGCAGGCGGTGGCCGCGGCGGCGGCCGAGGCCTCGTCGGGCCGGGTCGCCGAGGACACCCCGTCGCAGACGATCGCGACCGTGGCGGGCGAGCCGTCCGGCAGCACCGCCCTGGCCACCGCGAAGGAGTCCTCGTTGCGGTGGTGGCGCAACCCGCGGTCGCTCACCGCGGCCACCGTGTCCAGGGCCCGCTCCATATGGTCCCGTTCGCTCGGCTGCGCGTGCCCGCAGTTCTCGCAGTACCCGTCCGCGTCCACCCGCCCGGCCCGGCACGCCACACACCCCCGCGCCACCGCGTGCTCGACGGTGCGGGGGTCGGGGACGGCGGGCCCGCCGGAGTGCTCGGCGGCGGTGCGGCCGGGAGCGCCGCCGCCCGGCCGCGCCGCCCCTTCACCCACCCGCCCAGCCGGTGCCGGGCCGGCGCGGTGCGCGCTGCCGTCGTGCGCGGGTACGTCGTGTGGGGCGCTCTCCCCCGGAGGCGCGCCCGCCCCGGGCGTCTGCCCCGGCGCCCCCTGCGGGGCGGTGCCGGAAGCCGCCGTGGTGTGCCCTGCCGGGTCGGTGCTGTGCGCGTGGCCGCCGTGCTGGGCGGCGCCCTGCGCAGGCGTGGCCGTTTGGGACGGCTGCCCCGGCGGGTGCTGCGGGGCGGTGCCGTCATGCGGGGCGGCGCCCTGCGGAGGCGTGCCTGCTTCGGGCACCTGCCCTGGCGTGCCCTGGGGGGCGGTGCTGTCGTGCTGGGCGGCGCCCTGTGGAGGCGCGCCCGCTCCGGGAGCGGCGGCCCCATGCCCGGGCGCGCCCTGCGGGGTCGTCCCGGGAACTGCGGCGCCGTGCGCGGGTACGTCGTGTGGGGCGGCGTGCTGTGGAGGCGTGGCCGGTCCGGGCACCTGTCCTGGCGTGCGCTGCGGGGTGGTGCTGTCGTGTTGGGCGGCGCCCTGTGGAGGCTTGCCCGCTCCGGGGGCGGCCCCTTGCCCGGGCGGCCCCTGGGGGGTCGTCCCGGGAACTGCGGCGCCGTGCGCGGGTACGTCGTGTGGGGCGGCGTGCTGTGAAGGCGTGGCCCTCCCGGGAACTGCGGCTCCCTGCGAGTGCCCGGCCTGCTCGGCGGCGCCCTGCGCAGGCGTGGCCGTCCCGTGCCCCGCCGTGCCCTGCGGGTATCCCGCCGGCTCGGCGGTGCCCCGCGTCGGTCCGACCGCTCCGGGTCCGGTCGCCCCGCGTCCGGGTGCGGCACCCGGGTTCCCGGCGCCGTACGGGTGCCCGGCCTCCACCTGCCTCGCCTCGGCCGGGCGCGGTGCCGGAAGCTCGAAGTCGTCGCTCTCGCCCGCTCGGTCGTCGAACCGCAGGGCTGCGCTGTCCGGCAGCGTATGCCCGGGGCCCTGGCCGCCCACCGCCCCCGTACCCCACGTCGTACCGGCCACCGGTCCACCCGGCACCCGTCCAGTCTCCGGGGCACCGCCTTCCGGTCCACCCGGCCATGTCTCGCCCGCAGGCACCGGTCCACCCGGTACCGGTCCACCCAGCACCGACCCGTCGGCATCCGACCGGCCGCCGACGACGCCGTCTTCCGCCGGCCCACCGGCAGCCCCCGGCCCACCGGCAGCCCCCGGGGGGCCACCGGCAGCGTCCGACCCGGCAGCCCCCGGGGGCGCCACCGGAACTCCCGCACCGCCCGGCGCCCCTGAGACGCCCACCGCCCCCGGGTCGCCCGGCCCACCCCGGTCGCCCGGGGCGGAGGCCGGGCGGGTGCGGGGGGGTGGGGGGACGGCCGAGAGGTCGTAGCCGCAGGCGCCGCAGAACAGGTCGCCCGACTCCAGCGGCTCCTCGCAGCCGGGGCACTTCGACAGGGCCGCGGGCCGGTCCATCTGCGCCATCACTCACACCCATGTCCGGGGGCGGACGCGGTTCGCCCGCTCCACCAAGTCGATCCGCTCCTCGCCCCGCTGGGCCAGCCGGGCGAGCACCCGGTAGGAGCGCTCCAGGCCGAGGCGCAGTCCGCGCTCGTCCGGGTCGCTGCCCAGCAGCGGGCGGCGGTCGCGTCCCGCTCCGGGACTACCGGAGAGTACCCAGTCCAGCGCCTTGCCCAGTACCTCGGTGGCCAGTTGCTCCCGGCGCACCGCGTCCAGCCCGAACCGCTCCAGCGCCGCCACCTCCCCGGCCGCCGCCGCCAGGTCGTCCAGCAGCGGCTCATCGCCCGGGCGGTGCCGCAGCCGCGCCCGCACCGCCGCCACCCGGGCCGCCGTGTAGTGGATGGAGGCCTCCGGCACCGACTCCAGGGTGCGTACCGCCGCCTGCCGGTCGCCGGCCGCCAACTGGACGCGGGCCAGCCCGAACGCGGCGCTGACATGGCTCGGGTCGGTCGTCCACACCAGCCGGTAGTACTCCGCCGCGTTGTCCAGCTGGCCGAGCAGCTCGGCGCAGACCGCGAGCGCCAGCTTGGGCGCGGGCTCGCCCGGGAACGCGTCGTACAGCGCGTCGAAGGAGAGCGCCGCCGTCTCGTTGTCACCGGAGGCCAGGGCGGTCACGCCCCGGTACCAGACGACCCGCCAGTCGTCCGGGCGGTCCGCCTCCAGGCTCTCCAGGCCCCGCAGCGCCGGGCCCGTCTCGCCCATGTCGAGCCGGGCGCGCAGCTCCCTCAGCCGCAGCTCCACCGAGGAGGCGGGCGCGGTGCCCAGGGCGGCTGTCAGCTCGGCCGGGGCGGAGGCCAGCAGTCCGGCGAGGAACCCGGCGTTCGGGTCGCCGGGGTCGACATGCGGTACGGGCAGGGCGAGCGCCGTGGCCCGGGCGTCCAGCGCCCCCAGCAGCGGGGTGCCGGCGGCCGGCGGGGGCGATGTCCCGACGCCCGGTGCGGTACGGGGGGAGGGGATGGGGGGTGCCGGGGGAGCCGCCGCCGGCACACGGCGTCCGGCTGCCTGGTGGGTCGGCCCGGCGGTCAGCCGACCGGCACCGGCGGTCTGGACGGCGCCCGCGCTGTGCACCGCGGTGGCCAGGGCGGCGGGGGCCCCGGCTCCGGCGGCCGGTGCGGGGGGCGGAACCGGGGGCGTAGCCGGGCCCGCCGTGGCCGGGCGCGAGGCGGGTCGGGCGCGGCGGAGGAGGCCGGCGCCTCGGGGCACCGGGCGCATGCCCAACTCGGTGACGTCACCGCCCGGTTCGGCGAAGAGGGCGGTGTCGGGCACCCGCAGCTCGGGGCCGAAGAGGGTGGAGAGGGCGGGGCGGGGCTGCCCGGTCTGGACGGCCACCACCTCCCGCAGCACCCCGGTCAGCTGCTCGGCCATCTCCTGCGCGGAGGCGAACCGGCGGGCCGGGTCCGGGTCGGTGGCCCGCACCAGCAGCCGGTAGAACGACTCGTAGCGGCGGAACACCTCGATGGTGTCCGGGTCCGGCAGCGAGTCCGCGTAGACCGTGGTGTACCCCTGGAAGTCGAAGGTCAGCACCGCCAGCGTGCGTGCCACCGTGTACAGGTCGGAGGCGACCGACGGGCCGGCCTCGGCGACCTCCGGGGCCTGGTAGCCGACCGTGCCGAAGATGGCCGATTCCTCGTCGTCCATCCGCCGTACCGCGCCCATGTCGATCAGCTTCAGCTGGTCCTCGGTCTGGATCGCGTTGTCCACCTTGAAGTCGCAGTACAGCAGGTTGCGGCCGTGCAGATGGCCCAGCGCCTCCAGGGCCTCGATGCCGTACGCGCAGGCCTGCTCCACCGGCAGCGGATCGCGCCGCCCGTCGGGGCCCCGCCGCTCGTTGGCGATGTCCTTGAGCGACTTGCCGCCGACGTACTCCATGACGATGTAGCCGTCCAGCGAGCCGGTGCGCTGGTCCAGGTGCTCCACGAAGTTGAGGATGCCCACGATGTTGGCGTGCTCGATCTCGGCGAGGAACCGCCGCTCGGAGATCGCCGCCGCCATCGCGTCCTGGTCGCCGGTGTCCAGCAGGCCCTTGAGCACCACCCAGCGGTCGGACACCGCGCGGTCGATGGCCAGGTACACCCAGCCGAGCCCGCCGTGCGCCAGGCAGCCCACCACCTCGTACTGCCCGTGCACCACGTCCCCGGCGCGCAGCTTCGGCACGAAGGAGTAGGGGTGGCCGCACTTGGTGCAGAACCCCTCGGTGCGGCCCGGCCGGCCGCCGCGCGCCCGGCCCACCGGCACCCCGCAGTCCGAGCGCGAGCAGAACCGCTTGCGCTCGGGGACCTCGGGGACCTCCATCACCACCGAGCGGGGCGAGGGCCGCGGCACCACCGGCACCGACACCAGCCCGGCGCCCAGCCGGTTGCGCCCCGACTGCCCGGAGGAGGTGCCCGAACTGCGCACCGACACCGAACGGGTGGAGCTCGAACCGCCGGCCGGCGAGCGGGAGAGCCGGCCCGACACCGAGCGCCGCGAGGTGGAGGAGCGGGAGGACGCCCGGGAGGAAGGAGAGGAACGGGAGGAGCGCATCGAGGCCGAGGAGGGTGCCGAGGAACGTGAGCGACCGCCCGCGACCCCCGTCGCCGAGGAGGACACCAGGCCGCCCGGCGACACCACCGGGGCCAGCCCGCAGGTGTCGCAGTACAGCTCGCCGCCGCCCATGTCCTCGTAGGAGCCCTCGCAGTCCGGGCGCTGGCACGTGGTCGTCATCTGGTCCCCCTGTGGTCACTCGGCCCGGCCAGGGCCTCCGCGGCCGCCCGCTGGTAGCGCAGCACCGCCTGCTCGGCGGCCCGCAGGTCGCACGGGGCGCTCCACAGCATCCGGCGCGCGGTGTCGTACCGCTCGATCAGCAGCGTGTCCTCGGCCAGACCGTGCCGGGCCACCTTCGCCCGGTAGGCGTCCAGCCGCCCCCGCAGCTCGGCCCGGACCGCCAGCGGCGCGGTGACCGCCGCCAACTCCTCCCGGGCCCGCAGCAGTTCCTCCTCGGCCTGCTGCTCCAGCGCCTCCAGCAGCGGGGACAGGCGGTTCCAGCGGGCGTGCCGCCGGTGCTCGGCGGCGGCCGCCAGCCGCTCCTGGAGCGCGGTCGGCGGACCGCTGACCGCCGGCACCTCCGAGGCGGCGATCTTGGCCAGCACCTCGCCGCGCGCCGCCCGGGCCTCGGCCAGCGTGCGGTCCGCGCGGGACAGCACATCCCGCAGCCGCAGCAGCCGGGCCTCGGAGTCCTGGCGCACCTGGAGCACCGCCTCCACCTCGCGGCGCACCTCCTCCAGCGCCCGCGCGGCCCGGTCGTACCGCTCGGTGTCCGGCCGGCCGCCGCCCGGCGCCGAACTGCCGCCGGCCGGCCGCCAGAACGCCAGCGGATCGGTCACCACCTGGGAGCGCAGCAGCGCCAGCTCCTGGGTGATCGCCTCCAGGTCGTCACCCGAGGGGTGCTCCCCGGGCCGCACCCCCACCGAGTGCGCCAGCGAACGGGTCCGGCCCAGCTCGGCGGCGAGCAGGTCTATCCGGGCGGGCAGCGCCGACCAGACCGCGTCCGCGCACACCACCGTGTCCAGCGAGGCGGCGTACAGCTCGTTCATCCGCTCCACCAGCCGCGCCAGGGTGAAGCGCTCGACCAGCCCGCCGCCCCCGGTGAGCCCGGGCGCGCGGACCTCGGTGCCGGAGACCGCCACACTCTCGCCGCGCAGCCGCTCGGTCAGCTCCACCAGGTCCTCCCGGCTCGACCAGCGGCGCCGCGACCGCAGCTCCCGGGCCTCGCGCAGGGCGGCGGTGTAGGCGTCGAAGTACGCCCACAGGGCGGTGATCGTCTGCTCCGTCTCCGCCCAGCGGGCCTTGGTCGCACCGGTCAGCTCCGCGCCCTCCAGCAGTCGGCGGCCCGCGTGGTCCTGGAGCGCCAGCAGCGAGTCCTCGACCGCCTTGTGCTCCGCCGCCAGCCGCGCCAGCGCACGGTCCACCTCGTCCCGGTCCATCACCGGACCGGGGGGTCCCGTGACGCCCATCGCTCACCTCTCACTGTCGGCCGGGCCGCGCCCGGGTGCCGGGCCGGGGGTCCGGCCCTGCGGTCAGCTGCTGCGGTACTTCGGCGCCGGCGGCCCCGCTATGCCCGGCAGCACCGCGCTCAGCCACTTGTCGTACGCCCGCTGCCACGGGCCCTTGCGGTAGTCGACCAGGACCTGGTTGACCCGGCGCACCAGGTCGTCGTTGCCCAGCTTGGCGGCCACGCCGTAGAACTCGGTGGTGAAGGGCCGGCCCTTCAGCCGTACCGCCGGGTCCTGCGCGGCCTGCCCGGCGGCCAGCGCGTTGTCGGTGACGACCGCGTCCACCTCGCCGAGCTGGAGCCGCACCAGGCAGTCCAGCTGGTTCGGCACCGTCAGCACGTCCTCGTCGCCGTCCCCGCCGTCGTGCTGGTCCTTGAAGACGGCGCCGAACGACTGCTGCTCCAGCGCCTCGTACGCCGTGGAGTCCTCGGCCGAGCAGATCCGCCTGCCCTTCAGCGAGGAGTCGTACCCGGTGACGGTGGACGTCGCCGGGGCCAGCACCTGCTGCCCGGCCTGGAAGTAGGCGGTGGAGAAGGCCACCTGCTCGGCCCGCTTGCAGTTGATGGTCATCGTCCGCACCACCAGGTCCACCCGGCCGCTCTCCAGCGCGGCGATGCGCTGGTTGGTGGGTATCGCCCGCAGGATCACCGCGTCCCGGTCGCCGAGGATGTCCTCGGCGATGGCCCGGGCCAGGTCGATGTCGAACCCTTCGAGCTCCCGGGTCGCCGGGTCGCGGTACCCCCAGCGGTAGCTGTTCTGGTCCACGCCGACGACCAGTTTGCCGCGCGCCTTGATCGCCTTCACCGAGGGGCCGTCCGCGGTGGACGGCGGCAGCGAGGCCTCCGGGTCCGTGCACTCCGCCGCCGCCCGGCCCGGCGCCGAGGCGGCCGTCCCGGAGGCGGCCGCCGGACCCAACTCCCCGTGCGCCAGCGGTACGAGGGTCAGCGCGGCGGTCACCGCGCAGGCGGCCGCCATCGCCGCGACCCCGCCCCAGCCGCGCAGCCGCCGCGTGCCCGGGCGCCGCCCGCGCGGTCGCGGTCCGCCCCGGGCACCGCCCGTCCCGCGCGCCCGTGGAGCCCCGCCCCGGGTGCCGTCCCCGTCCGCCATCGTGCCTCCCCTCACCCTCACCGGTACTCCGTCAGCCTGCGGTTGACACCCATGATCGTCCCGGCGGCGGCGACCAGCACCAGTCCGGCCGCCGCCCCGGGCAGCCAGTCCAGCGGGGCGACCGCGCTCCTCGCGGCCCGGGTGAACTCGCCCTGCTCATGGGCGACCGCCCGCCCCAGCGCGGCGTCCACCTCGTCGAAGGACTCGCCGGTGGAGGACTCGGCGCCGATCACCTTGGCCAGCGTGCCCTCGTAGTCGCCCGCGTCGTCCGCGGTCCGCGCCTCCTTGTGGCGCGTGCGCCACTCCTCGGCCGTCTTCCGGGCGTCCTCGACCGGGGCCTGCCCCGTGCCGTCGTCGGCGAGCCCGGCCGCCTTTTCCAGCGCCGCGCCGAGCCGGGCCATCCCCGCGGTGTACTCCGTCTCGTACTGGTCGCTCCTGCCGTCGGCGGTGAGCACCGCGCCGCGCGAGACCACCGCGAGGTTCTCGTTGGCGCGCGCCTTCAGCGAGTCGATCCGGGCGTCGTTCAGCGCGGTCAGCGAGTCCTGGCCCTGCTCGCGGGCCTCGGTCAGCATCGACCGGGCGTAGGCGTGGCCGGCCAGCAGGGCCAGCAGCAGCACCAGGGCCGCTGCGGTGGCGGCCAGCAGCCCGTGGTTCAGCACCCGGTTGGTCCGCAGGAACATCCGGCGCTGCGTCCACAGCAGGGCGGCCAGCGCGAACACCCCGACTGTTATGGGGAGCAGCGGCCAGGCCCGCGCCGACCGGTCGTCCTGCCCCAGCCGCCCGCTCTCCGCCTGGTAGATCCGCTCGGCGGCCGGCAGCAGCCTGGTGCTCATCTGCTGGTTGGCGTACCGCAGATAGGCGCCGCCCAGCGGCAGCCCCTGCCGGTTGGCCGCCCTGGCCCGCTCCACCAGCCCCGTGTAGCGCGGCAGCTGCTCGCCCAGCAGGGCCAGGTCGTCCGCCGACCGGGCCGAACCGCCCGTCCCCGCGGCCGCCTTGACCAGCAGCCGGGAGGCGGTGGCGATGTCCTTCTCGTACCGCTCCCGCACCTCGGCGGGCTCCTCGGGCCCGGCCAGGAATCCGCCGGCCGCCGCGGTGTCGGCGTCCGCCAGCGAGCGGTAGATGTCCGCCGCGTCCGCGCTCAGCGGCTGGCTGCGGTCCACCACGTCCTCGGCCGCCGCCGCCCGGCCGGAGACCTCCAGCGCGGTGACCGCGCCGAACACCAGCAGCAGCAGCGCCAGTACGGCGCCCAGCGCGCGCAGCCGCCCCGGCTCGGTCACCGCCGCCGCACGCAGCCGCGCGAGCGCCGCCTCCCAGTCGGACCGCCCCGCACCCCCCACCGCCGGCGGCGGCACGGGCGCGGCACCCGTCCTCTCCGGTGCGTGTACCACCTGACCTCCCCCTCGGTCGCCCACCGCAGTATGGCCGCATGTGCCCGGCCGCACACGGGGCTTGGCACGATCTTGTACGTATCCCCCGCATCCTCCGCTGCGCTGCGTGCCACCCTGCTCACTGTGAATACGCGCCCCGGATCCCCCTGGTTCCCCACGGTGCCCAGGTGGCGGACACTCGCCACGCGACGGGAGAAGGGGGACACGAGGGCGCCCCCGCCGAACTCCCGGCGGGGGCGCCCTCGCAGGTCGTGAGGTGCTACTTCGACAGGTTCGGCGGGCCCGTCGGGGGTGTCAGGGGGGTGGCGGCCACGGACTGGGGGGAGGAGGTGTTGGCGAAGGCGGAGGGGGCGGACATGGCGGCGGTGGGGTCGGCGGGGGCGTCGTCGGTGACGGTGACGGGGAGGCCGCCGACGATGCGGATGCCGGCCTTGTCGAAGGCGCGCTTGATGCGCCAGCGCAGCTCGCGCTCCACGCTCAGGGACTTGCCCGGCATGGTCTTGGCGGAGGTGCGGATGGTCATCGAGTCGAGGAGGACCTCGGTCAGGCCCAGGACCTCCACCGGGCCCCACAGGGCCTCGTTCCAGGGCTCCGTCCTGGAGAGGTTCTCGCCGGCCTCGGCGATCACCTCGCGGACCGTGTCCAGGTCCTCGCCGGGGTGGACGGTGACGTCGACGGTGGCGGTGGACCAGCCCTGGCTGAGGTTGCCGATCCGCTTGATCTCGCCGTTGCGGACGTACCAGATCTCGCCGTTGTCGCCGCGCAGCTTGGTCACCCGCAGCCCGACCTCGATCACCTCGCCGGAGGCCACGCCCGCGTCGACCGAGTCGCCGACGCCGTACTGGTCCTCCAGGATCATGAAGACGCCGGACAGGAAGTCGGTGACCAGGTTGCGGGCGCCGAAGCCGATGGCGACGCCCGCCACACCGGCGGAGGCCAGCAGCGGCGCCAGGTTCACGTTGAAGGCGCCCAGGACCATCAGCCCGGCGGTGCCCAGGATCAGGAAGGACGCCACCGAGCGGAGCACCGAGCCGATCGCCTCGGACCGCTGCCGGCGGCGCTCGGCGTTGACCAGCAGCCCGCCGAGGGCGGAGCCCTGTACGGCCTGGGCGCTGCGGTTCATCCGTTCTATGAGCTTGGTCAGGGCCCGGCGCACCAGATGGCGGAGGACGACGGCCACCGCGAGGATCAGCAGGATACGGAGGCCCGTGCTGAGCCAGGTGGCCCAGTTCTGCTCCACCCAGCCGGCCGCCTCGTTGGCGTGCCGGGCGGCCTCGTCGAACGACACCGGGGGCGGTGACGCCGGATCGGTGGGGTCGACGGCCTTCGCGGCGGACCAGAGCACGGTGGGGACCTCCAGGAGGCGGCAGCAGGGGGCGGGAAGAGGGGGAGGGGCGGACAAAACAATCTAACGGGGGACAGGGTGGCCCGCTGCGCCCCGAGCGGGCGAGAGGTACGTCTCACCAGGTCCTGACCTGGGGAATACGGAGATGTGGTCGAAAACACTCGGCGGCCGTTACCGGTACGTGGTGGCGCTTCGACCCGGCCTGAGGAGAGACTGAACGCAGATCGTCCCGGCGCGAGCCACGCGCCGCCGGCGTACAAGGAGGCATCCGTGCCGCATGTCCTGGTCCTCAACGCGTCGTACGAGCCCCTCGGCGTCGTACCGCTCCGCCGCGCGCTCGTCCTCGTCCTGGAGAACAAGGCCGTGAGCCTGGAGGAGTCCGGCGCCTTCCTGCACAGTGCGACCCGTGTCGTGGCGGCACCCAGCGTGGTCCGCCTCAAACGGTTCGTACGGGTCCCCTACCGGGGGCCCGTTCCCCTGACCCGCAAGGCCCTCTTCGCCCGCGACGGCGGGCGTTGCATGTACTGCGGCGGCGTCGCGACCAGCGTCGACCACGTCGTCCCGCGCAGCCGGGGCGGGCAGCACGCCTGGGACAACGTGGTGGCCGCCTGCCGCCGCTGCAACCACGTCAAGGCCGACCGGCAGCTGCGCGAGCTGGGCTGGCGCCTGCACCAGCAGCCCGCCCCGCCGAGCGGGCTGGCCTGGCGGATCATCGGCACCGGCCACCGCGACCCGCGCTGGCTGCCGTACCTCCAGCCGTACGGCGCGGACGCCGCGCTGGCCAGGATCGACAGCGGGGCGCTCTCCGCGACGCCGAGCACCACCCCGGTGAGCCCCCATGCCAGCACCCCGGTGAGCCCCTGAGGACCGGGCCGGCGGCTCACCGGACGGCGTACGCCTCCACGCCGACCAGCGAGTAGCCGAACTCGGTGCCCCGCTCGTCCAGCCGCAGCTGGACATAGCGGGTGTCCGGGGCGTCCAGCCGCACCGACTCGGTGCCGCCGCGGCCGCCGCGGACCACGGCCGCGGTACGCCATTCCCGGCCGTCCGCGGAGACCTGCACCCGGTACCGCTTGGCGTAGGCGTCCTGCCAGTGCAGCACCAGCTGCCCCACGTGGGCGGGGCGGGCCAGCTCCAGCTGCCACCAGGCGGTCGGCTCCAGGGGCGAGGACCAGCGGGTCTCCCGGTCGCCGTCGGCCGCCGCCGAGGCCGGGAAGTCCGGCGTCTCGTCCCCCGAGGAGGAGGCGGTCGCGGTACGGGCCAGATCGGGCCCGCCGGTCGCCGGGAAGGCGCGGACGGTGAGGGTGCGCCGCTGCCCGGCGAAGTCCAGCTCCACCGGGTACGACCCCACCGGGGTGCCGGCCGGCACGGTCACCTCCACCGGGACGGCGGCCGCGGTGCCGCGCGGGACGGTCGTGCTACGGGGCACCCGTACGGTGATCCCCTGGGGCGCCCTGGCGGTCAGCTCCCCGCGCACCTCGCCGGGCCGCTGCGCCCGCAGCACCGCGTCGAAGCGCTGCGGGCCGCCGCCGATCACCGCGTCCGCCTCCGGGCGCGGCAGCTCCAGCCGGGCCGCCGGCCCGTCCGCGTACCAGGGCGTGAGGGAACGGGACGAGCCCCCGGTGACGCGCAGCGATCGCGCCCGCAGTCCCTGGGGCGCGGCCAGCTGGGTCCAGCCGGAGGCGGTGTCGAGCGCGCCCAGCCGGCGCCAGCCCTCGCCGGGGACGTACGCCTCGACCGTGCCCGCCGTACCCGGCTCCGCGGTGGCGGTGACCGCCGCCAGCGGCCGGCCCGCGTCCACCGGGACGCCCGAGGACCCCGCCTTGTGTCCTGCCCGGCCGGCACCGGTCCAGGCGGCGGACTCGGCGGCCGCCCGGTCCAGGAACGGGTCCAGCACCTCCGCGCCCACCGTGGCCCGGTCGGCCCCCGGCGCCCGGCGCAGCTCCGCCAGGGCCAGCGAGGCCCGCCAGGCCGCCGCCCCGTCGCCCCGGGCCTGCGCCCCGAGCATGTCCAGCGCCGCCTCACCGGCCCGGCCGTAGCGGGACAGCTGCTCCAGCCAGGGCGCCGCCTCCCGCGCCGGCCGCCCCTCGGCCGCACCGGCCAGATGCTCCGGGGCCTGGCGCATCTCCGCGAACGCGGCCCGCAGCCGGTCCTCCGCCGTCCGCCGGACCGCCGGGGAGGCCGCGGTGTCGGCGCGGGTGTCCCAGAAGTCCGCCATCAGCGGGCGCAGATAGGCCGACTCGGCGGCCGGGGCGAGGATCGAGGAGGCGCCGTTGCCCGCCAGCGCGTGCAGCGCGGACCGGGCCCGGGCGTCCCCGCCCGCCAGGTCGTCCAGTGCCGCGCCCCAGGAGGCACCGGCCTGGTAGCCCTTGGGGTTCCAGGCGAAGTCGGCGGCGGTGAAGAGGGGGATACGGGAGATCGCGGGCTGCTCCATCGCGTTGGACATCAGCGCGGCCGACCCGGCGGCCACCGCGGGCTGCCGCCCGGTCACCGGCCCCAGGAAGAGCCGGTCCTGCGCGTAGTCGTTGACCGGGTAGTTGTCCAGGGTGACCAGCGGGTGCCCGAACACCTCGCGTACGACGGACAGCTCCCGCCCGGTGATGGTGCGGGGCACCACCCCGACCCCGGTCCACGCCACCTGCACCCCGCCGTCCAGCGCGGCCGACAGCGCGGTGCGGTACTCGGTCGCCCCGTCCTGGTAGAACTCGGTCGGCACCAGCGTCAGCGGCGCCGCGTCCGGATGGCGGCTCGCCAGATGGCGGGCCAGCTCCCCGGCGACCAGCGCGTGCGCCCGGGCAGCGGCCTCCGGCCCCATCCCGTACACCTCCGCGTCCTTGGCGCAGGCCCACTCGTCGTAGCTGGCGGCGTCGAACTGGAGCTGGAAGGCGCGCACCCCGAGCGCGTACATCGCCTCCGTCTTGCGCCGCAGCGCCCGCAGGTCCGCCTCCGAGGAGAGGCACATCGACTGGGCGGGCGCCAGCGACCAGGCGAGGGTGACATGGTTGCGCCGGGCCCGCTCGGCCAGCTCCCGGAACGCGGCCCGCTGCGCCGCCGGGTACGGCTCGCGCCAGCGGGTCTGGCGGTAGGGGTCGTCGCCCGGCGCGTAGAGGTACCGGTTCTGCTTGGTGCGGCCCAGGAAGTCCAGCTGGTCCAGCCGGTCGGACTGGCTCCACGGCCGCCCGTAGAAGCCCTCGGTCAGCCCGCGCACCGCCGTGCCCGGCCAGTCCCGCACGGCGACCCCGGGGACGGTCGCGTCCTGGGCGGCGGGGCCGGTGAGCAGCTGGCGCAGGGTCTGCACGGCGTGGAAGAGGCCGTCCGGCCCGGTGCCGTCCACCGCGACGGTGCCCCGGCCCTCCACCTTGCCGGTGGCCAGCCGGTAGCCGCCGGACGGCAGGTCACCGCGCTCCGGCACCTTCAGCGCGCGCAGCGCCACCCAGGCGCTCGACCCGCCGAGCAGCACCACCGGGGAGCGTCCGTCGCCGGCCTTCGCCGGGTCCCCGGCCTCCTCGGCGACCCGGTCCACCCGCCGCACCCCGGCCGTCCGCAGCACCTCCTCCAGCGCCGCCACCGCGTACGGGTCGGCGCCCCGGCCCACCACCAGGGCGACCCGCCCGCCCAGCGGCACGGCCCCGCCGGGCACCGCCCGCAGCGACTGCGGCCGCGGCCACACGGCGGGCGGCGCGTCCGCGTCCATCGCGGCCGGGGGAGCGGGCACCACCTGCGCGGCCGGGTCCCCGGCGGCGGGTCCGCCGGCGGCCACCGGGGCCGCCGTACGGGCCGGGCCGGAGCCGGCCGAGGCGCCGTCCGGCGAGGCGCCGGCCCCGGAGGAGCCCGGGGCGACGGGTGCGGTGGTCAGCAGCCCGCCGATGACGGCCACGGCGACGGCGGCCGCGGTGCGCGCCCGCGGCCCGAAGCGCTCGGAGGAGGCGGGCGGTATGCCCCGGGAGCCCCGTGCGCGCCTTCGGCCGCGAGTGCCGCGAGTGCCGCGAGTGCCGCGAGCGGCGCCAGTGCCCCGGGCGCTCGGGACGCGCTGCGTGTCCGGGGTGCCTGCGACGCGCTGCGTGTCCCGGGTGCCTTCCGCGTTCCGGGTGCCCCGGGCGCCTTCCGGGTCCGGGGTGGGGCCCGCGTGGGGGCCGCCGAAGGCCGTGGGCCCGGGCTGCCGGGTGGGCGTGTCGGCCCGTACGCCGGACCCGGCCGGTACGCCGGGTACGCCGGACCCGGCGCGTACGCCGTACTCCGGCGCCCATGCGCGGGACGCGGCCGGTGCGTCGGGCCCCGCCGGTACGTCCCTGCCGCCCCGTACGTCGTGGGCGCCGCCCGCCCCGTACCGCGCCGTCTGTTCCCAGGCCGCCGCGGGTACGTCGGGTACACCGGGCCCCGCCGGTACGTCCCTGCCGCCCCGTACATCGTGGGCACCGCCCGCCCCGTACCCCGCCGCCCGCTTCCCGGCCCCGGCCGACTCGTCCCGTACGACGGACCCGGCCGACCCATCCCCGTCCCCTACACCGGGCCCGGCGTCCGCCGCCTCCGCCCGGGCGTCCCGTTCGCCGTGCCCGGCCTCTGGTGCGCGCCGCGTCCGTCCGGCGCGCTGCCCGCGTCCGATGCGCCCGAACCCCACGCGCGTCCCCCTCGTCTTTCGTCATCCGGCGAGTAGCGTGGCCGAGGGCCGGACCGACCCGGGTCTCCGGCTGGTTCTCCGGCTGTTCACGGGCCGGGACTCCGGCCTGGCGGCCCGCCAGTTCGCGAGCCCACCACCGACTCGCCGAGGGTGTCAATGCGCATGTCTGGTCTGTCGTATTTGCCCGTCAGGTGGTGGGTCGGTGGCCACCGTGGGGTGGATGACGGGAGCGGGGCAGGGGCCCGGTGGCCGTTGTGACAGACGCCACGTTCCACGGATGGTCCGCCGCCCACGGGGTAGGGCTGCTGTGTCCCACCGTCACCCCACAACGGAGGCCACCATGACCGCGTCCGCACAGCTTCTGCTCTCCGCCCTGTCCGAGCAGGCCCTTTCCAAACAGGTCCCGGACCAGGGTGCCCGACGACACGCCGTCCACACCCCGCACCCCGGTCCGGACCCCGACCGCGCCCCCGGCGCCCGCGCCGCCGCCGTGACCATGCCCGAGGCCGTCACCGCCCCCGAGGCCGGCCCGCACGCCCCGATGGTCCCGCTCACCAGTGAGCCCCCGCTCGCCGACGCCACCCCCCTCACCAGCGAGCCCGCGTACACCGAGCCCACCCCGCTGACCAGTGAGCCGACCGCCTACGCCATGTCCGGTGGACCGGAGTCCCCAGGAGCCTGAATTGACCCTCGCCCGGCTCGCCGCGCTGCACGGTGTCGCCACCGCCTACTCCCCTTCCGTCGGCACCACCGTCCCGGTCCCCGACGACACGGTGGCCGAGGTACTGGCCGCCCTGGACGTCGACGCCGCCACCCCCGAGGCTGTCCGGGCGTCGCTGGCCGCCGCCGAGGCCGCCGAGGCCGCGCGGCTGCTGCCGCCCACCCTGGTGGTGTGGCGGCACCAGTCCACCGAGCCGGGCAGCCGGCCCGCCGAACGCGCGGGCCGGACCGCCTCCGCCGATGGGCGGGGGGCGCCGCGGACGGGCGGCGGGGTGGAGCTTCCCGACGAGCTGGCCGCGCTGCCGCCGGGCACCGAGCTGACCGTCACCACCGAGCACGGCGACGAGGTCTCCGGCTCCCCGCGCTGGGAGCGGCTGCCGCTCGGGGTGCACCGGCTGCGGGCCCGCGCCCGGGACGGCCGGGCCTCGCTCACCACCCTGATCGTCGCCCCCGCCCGCGTACCGCAGCCCGCCCGGAGCGGCTACGGCCTGCTGGTGCAGCTGTACTCGCTGCTGTCCGCCCGCTCCTGGGGCATGGGCGACCTCGGCGACCTGGTGGAGCTCACCGGCTGGGCCGGGCGCTCCCTGGGTGCCGACTTCGTGCAGGTCAACCCGTTGCACGCGGCCGTGCCCGGCACGCCGACCGACCCGTCCCCGTACCGCCCCTCCTCCCGCCGCTTCCCCGATCCGGTGCATCTGCGGATCGAGGACGTGCCGGAGTACGGCTACGCGGAGGGCGAGGAGCGGGCGGCGCTGGACGCGCTCGCCGCCAAGGCCGGTGAGCTGCGCGAGAAGGTGCTGCGCAAGGGCGAGCTGATCGACCGGGACGCGGTGTGGGTGCTCAAGCGGCAGGCGCTGGAGGTGCTGCACCGGGTGGAGCTCGGCCCCGGCCGGGCCGCCGCGCTGCGCGCCTTCACCGAGGCCGGCGGCCGGGAGCTGGACGACCATGTCACCTGGTGCGCGCTGGTCGAGCGGTACGGCGCCGAGCGCGAGCAGTGGCCCGAGGGGCTGCGCGACCCGCGCTCGGAGCGCACCGAGCAGGCCCGGCGGGAGCTGGCCGAGCGGTTGGACTTCCACCGCCGGCTGGCCTGGCTCACCGACGAGCAGCTGGCCGCCGCCGCCCGCAGCGCCCGGGAGTCCGGGATGGCCGTCGGGATCGTGCACGACCTGGCCGTCGGGGTGCACCCGGAGGGCGCCGACGCCTGGGCCCGGGCCGGTGCCTTCGCCGCCGGGATGTCGGTGGGCGCCCCGCCGGACGCGTTCAACGCGCGCGGCCAGGACTGGGGGCTGCCGCCCTGGCGGCCCGACGCGCTCGCCGCCTCCGGCTACGCCCCCTACCGCGACCTGCTGCGCGGGATGCTGCGGCACGCGGGCGCGCTGCGGATCGACCATGTGATGGGGCTGTTCCGGCTGTGGTGGGTGCCGGTGGGCCGCCCGCCCACCGAGGGCACCTATGTCCGCTACGACGCCGACGCCATGCTGGCCGTCCTGGCGCTGGAGGCGCACCGGGCCGGCGCGGTCGTCATCGGCGAGGACCTGGGCACCGTCGAGCCGGGCGTCCGCGAGGCGCTGCAGAGGCGCGGTGTCCTCGGCACCTCGGTGCTCTGGTTCGAGCGGGACTGGGAGAACGGCGGGGCGCCGCTGCCGCCGGAGACCTGGCGGGCCGACTGCGTGGCCACCGCAACCACCCATGACCTGCCCTCCACCGCCGCCCGGCTGTCCGGCGACCATGTGGCGCTGCGCCACCGGCTGGGGCTGCTGACCCGGCCGCTGGCCGAGGAGGAGGCCGAGGACACCGCCGAGGTCGCCGAGTGGCTGGCCTGCCTGAACGCCCGGGGGCTGCTCGCCGAGGGGGAGCGGGGCGCCACGGCCGGGGGCGCGGCGGAGCGGGACGAGGAGGCGGAGATCCGCGCCGTGTACGCCTTCCTGCGCCGCACCCCGGCCCGGATGACCGGGGTCTGGCTGCCGGACGGGGTCGGTGACCGACGCCCGCAGAACCTCCCGGGCACCTGGGGCGACATGTACCCGAACTGGCGGCTGCCGATCGCCGACGCCGAGGGCCGCCCGGTCACCCTGGAGGAACTGGCCGCCTCGCCCCGGCTGCGCGCCCTGATGGACGCGGTGCGCGGCTCGGACGCCCGGGTGCCCGGTTCCCCCGGCCCGGTCTCGGAGCTGTCCGGTACGGCGGCCGGGGCCGCGTCGGCCGGGCCCGGTACGGCCGCGGCGACGGTCTCCGCTGCCCCCGGCGCGATCCCGCCCGTCGCGCCCCGCGGCTCCGGACCGGCCCGCCCGGCGGGTGATACGGCACCCCCGGACGCGCGGGGCCGGTAGCCGTTCGCTAACTTTGCTCCGTGGACAAGAAGAACGCCCTGCGCGCCGGCGCCGTCGCGGCCGGTACGACGCTGATGATGCTGCTCATGTCGTCCCCCGCGTTCGCGGCGCTCCACCGCGACGACGGCGACGACCCCGGCTCCGGCCTGAGCGTGCTCGACACCCTCGGCCTGTTCGTGCTGGCCCCGATCGTGCTGTTCGCGGTCATCGCCGGCCTGGTGATGGTGCTCGACCGGTCGAAGGACCGGCCGAAGAAGGCCTGACCGAAAAGCCGCGGAAGGCGGTCTGACGGCCGCCGGCTGAGAGGTCGTCGACGGGCGCCGCCCGGTGGGTTCACCACCGGGCGGCGCCCGTCGTGCGTTGCGGAGGGATCGCGGCTCAGAAGCCGGTGGACTTCAGGAGCTTGCGCAGCAGGGCCGACAGCTGCGCCGCCTCCTGCTCGTCCAGCGCCGAGGTGAGCGCCGCCCGCTGGGCCGCCAGGCCCGCGCCGACCGCCTCGTCCACCAGCTCCCGGCCGCGCTCGCTGAGCGTCACCCGCAGTCCGCGGCGGTCGTGCGGATCGGGGCTGCGGCTCAGCAGCCCGGCCCGCTCCAGCTTGTCCAGCCGCCCGGTCATCCCGCCGGTGGTCAGCATCAGCGTCGCCGACAGCTCGCGCGGGGAGAGGGTGTACGGCTCACCCGAGCGGCGCAGCGTACCCAGCACGTCGAACTCCCCCCGGCCGATGCCATGGGCCAGGTACGCCTTCTCCATCCGCCCGCCCATGGTGTGCGCCAGCCGGAAGATCCGGCCGAAGACCGCCATCGGCACCGTCTGGAGGTCCGGGCGGACCACGGCCCACTGGGCCACGATCGCGTCGACCGGGTCCGGATCGGTGTCCGGGCTGAGGCCGTGACCGGCGTCGGCGTGGGTGCCGGCGCGGGATTCGGGAGTGGTGCTCATAGCGGCAGTGTGGCCGCGCCTGCCTCGGACCCGCAAGTAAGTCACTTGTCGGTAAGTCTCTTGTCAGTAAGTAGCTTAGTAGTAAGCTACTTACCGCCAAGCCAACCGAGGGGGGGATCATGTCCCACAAGGCCGTCACCGTCGCCGTCACCGCGCTCGCGCCCGTGTCCTGGGGCTCGACCTATGCAGTGACCAGCGAGTTCCTGCCGCCGGACCGGCCGCTGTTCACCGGGCTGATGCGCGCCCTGCCCGCCGGGCTGGCGCTGCTCGCGCTCACCCGGACGCTGCCGCGCGGGACCTGGTGGGGCAAGGCCGCCGCCCTGGGTGCCCTCAACATCGGCGCCTTCTTCCCGCTGCTCTTCCTCGCCGCGTACCGGCTGCCCGGCGGGGTCGCCGCCGTCGTCGGATCGGTCGGGCCGCTGTTCGTGGTCGGCCTCGCCGCCCTGCTGCTCGGCGAGCGCGCCACCCCGCGCACCCTGCTCGCCGCGATCGCCGCCGCCTTCGGGGTGAGCCTGGTGGTGGTGAAGGCCGGGGCCGCCTTCGACCTGGTCGGCGTGGTCGCCGGGCTCGCCTCCTCGCTCGCGATGTCCGCCGGCACCGTCCTCGCCAAGCGCTGGGGGCGCCCGGCCGGTGTCGGCCCACTCGCCCTCACCGGCTGGCAGCTCACCGCCGGCGGTCTGCTCATCGCTCCGATCGCCTTCCTGGTCGAGGGCCCGCCGCCGGCCCTGACCGGCACCAACCTGGCCGGCTACGCCTACCTCGCCCTCGCCAACACCGCCGTCGGCTACTGGCTCTGGTTCCGCGGCATCGAGCGGCTGCCCGCCACCTCGGTCACCCTGCTCGGCCCGCTCTCCCCGCTCACCGCCGCCGTCATCGGCTGGGCCGCCCTCGGCCAGGCCCTGGGCCCGGTCCAGGTGGCCGGCATGGCCATCGCCTTCGGCGCCACCCTGCTCGGCCAGCTCACCGGCGCCCGCCCCGTGCCCGGCCGCGTCCCCCAGCCACAACCGTTCAGCGATGCTGAAGGCAACGGTCAGAATATTTCGATAGACGTGAAGGGAGCAGCCCCGGCACGGTAGGTCCCGACACCCCCGGCACCCGAGGAAGGACCACCGTGGCCACCCTGGACGAGGACCGCGTCCGCGCCCCGCAGCCCCCCAAGCAGCTCTCCCGGCGGATGGGAGAGCGGCAGGCAGGGGAGCGGGGAGGCGGGGAGGGGCCGCGGCCGGTGGCCCGGCGGACGACCACCGCCCTCGGCCCCGGGCTCCTCCTCGCCGCCGTCGCCACGGTCGTCTGGTCCGGCAGCTTCGTCACCTCGCGCGCCCTGCACGACACCGTGCCGCCCGTCCAGGCCGCCTTCTGGCGCTGGATCGTGGCCCTGGCCGCCCTCGCCCCGTTCGCCGCCCGCGCCGCCTGGCGCGAGCGCCGCGCGCTGCGGCGCCACCTCCCGTACACCACCGCCGCCGCGCTGCTCGGCGTCACCGTCTACAACACCCTGGTCAACCAGGCCGGACTGACCACCCCGGCTTCCACCATGGGCATGGTGATGGCCGCCGCCCCGGTGCTGATGGCGCTCTGCGAACGGCTCGGCGGTGCCCGCCTCGGCCCGCGCCGCACCCTCGGCATGCTCACCGCCTTCGCCGGGGTGCTGCTCCTGGTCGGTTCGGGCGCGGGAGCCGCCGGGGCCGGCGGACTCGGCGCCGGGGACCTGTGGATCTGCGCGGCCACCGTCTGCTTCGCCTCCTACAGCGCCCTGCTCAAGCGCCGTCCCGCCGAACTCGGCGGCCCCGCCTTCCTCTTCGCCACCTTCGTGCTCGGCACCCTGATGCTGCTGCCCGCCTACGCCGCCAGCCTCGCCCTCCAGGGCGGCTTCACCCCGTCCACCGGCACGGTCGGGCCGCTGGTCTATGTGGGCGTCTTCTCCTCCGCGCTCGCCTTCTTCGCCTGGAACAAGGCGATCGCCCTGGTCGGCGCGGCCCGCGCGGGCGCCGTCTACTACCTCCAGCCGGTCTGTGTGGCGCTGCTGTCCTGGGTGCTGCTGGGGGAGGCGGTGGGGGTGCGGGAGGCGCTCTGCCTGGGGCTGATCCTGGGCGGTGTGGTGCTCGGGACGGCGGCCGGAGAGGGACGGACGGCGGCCGGAGAAGGGCCGGGCCCGCGGGTCGGGCCCCGGTAGGTTGCCTGGCATGACCGAGTGGGACATCCGCAAGCTCCAGATCCTCCGCGCGCTGCGGGACCACGGCACGGTCACCGCGACGGCGCAGGCGCTGCTGATGACCCCCTCGGCCGTCTCCCAGCAGCTCACCAACCTCGCCAAGCAGCTCGGGGTGCGGCTGCTGGAGGCGCACGGCCGCCGGGTGCGGCTCACCGACGCCGCCCATCTGGTGCTCCGCCACACCGAGGACGTCTTCGCCCAGTTGGAGCGCGCCGACGCGGCGCTCGCCGGCTATCTGGAGGGCGAGAGCGGCCAGGTGCGGGTGGGCGCCTTCTCCACCGCCGTCCCGGCCCTCGTCGTCCCCGCGGTGACCCGGCTGCGCGCCGGCCACCCGGGGCTGGAGGTGCGGGTGCGGGAGGCCGAGGCCGCCGAGGCGTACGAGCTGCTGTCGGTCGGCGAGGTGGACCTCGCGCTCTCCCTGGCGGCCCAGGCCCCGACCGCCCGCGACCCCCGCTTCCACCGGGTGCCGCTGCTGGCCGACCCGCTGGACGTGGCCCTGCCGGCCGCCCACCCGCTGGCGGCCGCGCCCGGGCTGCGGCTGGCCGACCTCTCCGGCGAGCGGTGGATCTTCGGCGGCAGCGGCCCCTGGTCGGAGATCACCACCACGGCCTGCGAGGCCGCCGGCTTCGTCCCGGAGCAGGCCCACTCGGCCGCCGGGTGGACGGCGATCCTCGCCATGGTGGAGGCCGGGATGGGCGTCGCCCTGGTGCCCCGGATGGCCGCCGCCGAGCGCACGACTCCCGGCGCCCCCGGGGTCGTGATGCGCGTCCTGGACGCCGACCAGCCGCGCCGCCATGTCGTCGCGGCGGTGCGGCGCGGCGCCGAGGACGCCCCCGGCATCGCCCGCGTGCTGGCCGCGCTACGGGAGGCGGCCGGTACGCGCTGAGGGCGCGGGCCTCATGAAGAGACCCGCGCCCTCCTCACCGTACGAAACCGTACGCAACGGGCTGCCGCCGCCGGTCAGGCGTCGGCGGCCTGAGCCTTCAGGGCGCGCTCGACGCCCGAGCGGGACTCCGACACCAGGCGGCGCAGGGCCGCGGTCGGCTCGGCCGAGTCCAGCCAGGCGTCCGTCGCCTCCAGGGTCTGCGGGGCGACCTGGAGCGCGGGGTAGAGCCCGATGGCGATCTGCTGGGCCATCTCGTGCGAGCGGGACTCCCAGACACCCTTGACCGCGGTGAAGAAGCGCTCCGCGTACGGGGCGAGCAGCTCGCGCTGGTCGGTCTGGACGAAGCCGCCGATCACCGCCTCCTGCACGGCGTTGGGGAGCTTGTCGGACTCCACCACCGACGCCCAGGCCTCCGCCTTGGCCTCCTCGGTCGGGCGGGCGGCCCGGGCGGTGGCGGCGTGCCGCTCACCGGCCGCGGTCTTGTCCCGCTCGTACTCGGCGGCGATCTCCGCCTCGTCGTAGACCCCGGTGGCGGCCAGCCGCTCCACGAACGCCCAGCGCAGCTCGGTGTCCACGGCCAGGCCCTCGATGGTCTGGGTGCCCTCCAGCAGCGCGGTCAGCAGGTCGAGCTGCTGCGGGGTACGGGCGGTGGCGGCGAAGGCGCGGGCCCAGGCGAGCTGGTGGTCGCTGCCCGCCTCGGCGGTCCGCAGATGGGTCAGCGCGGCCTCGGTCCAGCGGGCCAGGGCCGAGTCCCGGCGCTCCGGCGCCGCGTAGAGGTCCAGGGCCAGCTTGACCTGGCGGTGCAGCGACTGCACCACACCGATGTCGGACTCCTTGGCGATGCCGGCCAGCACCAGGTCCAGGTAGGCGTGGGTGGCCAGTTCGCCGTCGCGGGTCATGTCCCAGGCGGAGGCCCAGCACAGCGCGCGCGGCAGCGACTCGGTGAAGTCGCCCAGGTGCTCGGTGACTTTGGCCAGGGACACCTCGTCCAGGCGGACCTTGGCGTACGAGAGGTCGTCGTCGTTGAGCAGGACCACGGCCGGGCGGCGCTTGCCGGCCAGCGCCTCCACCGGGGTGCGCTCGGCGGCCTGGACGTCCAGCTCGACCCGGTCGGTGCGGACCAGGGCGCCGGCCTCGTCCAGGTCGTAGAGGCCGATGGCGATCCGGTGCGGGCGCAGGGTGGGCTCGCCCTTGGCGCCGGCCGGGAGGGCCGGCGCCTCCTGGAGCACCGCGAAGGAGGTGATGACACCGTCCCCATCCGTGTCGATCTCCGGGCGCAGGATGTTGATGCCGGCCGTCTCCAGCCACGCCTTGGACCAGGTCTTCAGATCGCGGCCGGAGGTCTCCTCCAGGGCGCCCAGCAGGTCGCCGAGGCGGGTGTTGCCGAAGGCGTGGCGCTTGAAGTACGCCTGGACGCCGGTGAAGAACTCGTCCTGGCCGACGTACGCCACCAGCTGCTTGAGCACCGAGGCGCCCTTGGCGTAGGTGATGCCGTCGAAGTTGACCAGGACGTCGTCCAGGTCGTTGATCTCCGCCATGATCGGGTGGGTGGACGGCAGCTGGTCCTGCCGGTACGCCCAGGTCTTCATGGAGTTGGCGAAGGTGGTCCAGGAGTGCGGCCAGCGCGAGCCGGGCGCGGCGGCCTGGCAGGCGATGGAGGTGTAGGTGGCGAACGACTCGTTCAGCCAGAGGTCGTTCCACCACTCCATGGTGACCAGGTCGCCGAACCACATGTGGGCCAGCTCGTGCAGGATGGTCTCGGCCCGCACCTCGTACGCCGCGTCCGTCACCTTGGAGCGGAAGACGTACTGGTCGCGGATGGTGACCGCGCCCGCGTTCTCCATGGCGCCCGCGTTGAACTCGGGCACGAAGAGCTGGTCGTACTTGGCGAACGGGTAGGCGTAGTCGAACTTCTCCTGGAACCAGTCGAAGCCCTGCCGGGTGACCTCGAAGATGGCGTCGGCGTCCAGGAACTCGGCGAGCGAGGGCCGGCAGTAGATGCCCAGCGGGACGGTCTGGCCGTCCTTCTCGTAGGAGCTGTGCACACTGTGGTACGGCCCGGCGATCAGCGCGGTGATGTACGTGGAGATGCGCGGCGTCGGCTCGAAGGCCCAGGTGCCGTCGGCGGACGGCTCCGGGGTGGGCGAGTTGGAGATGACGGTCCAGCCGGCCGGGGCCTTCACGGTGAAGGTGAAGGCCGCCTTCAGGTCGGGCTGCTCGAAGCTGGCGAACACCCGCCGGGCGTCCGGCACCTCGAACTGCGTGTACAGGTACACCTGGTCGTCCACCGGGTCGGTGAACTTGTGCAGGCCCTCACCGGTGTTGGTGTACGCGCAGTCCGCGACGACGGTCAGCTCGTTGGCGCCCGCCCTCAGGTGCCGCAGCGCGATCCGGGAGTCCCGGAAGACGGCGGCCACCTCCAGGTCGTGGCCGTTGAGCACCACCTGGTGCACGGCCGGGGCCACCAGGTCGATGAAGGTCTCCGCGTCGGCCTCGGCGCAGTCGAAGCGCACGGTGGTCCGCGACCGGTAGACCGCGTCCTCCTGCGCGCCACTGAGATCCAGGTCGATCTCGTACGAGTCCACGGTCAGCAGCCGCGCGCGCCGCTGGGCCTCTTCACGGGTCAGGTTCGTGCCAGGCACCCGGTCATCTCCTTGTGCGATCTTGTGCGGGGTCTGCGGTCATCCTTCCACGGCGGCCCCCGCCGCAGGGGGCCGCCGCCGGGCCCACGCTGCACGGGCTCGCTCGGGTACGCCGAAGGGGGCGGCCGCCCTGTCCCGGGTGGCCGCCCCCTTCACACCGGTCTCAGCGGCCGGTCAGCTCGGCGGCGACCAGCTCGGCGATCTGCACCGCGTTGAGCGCGGCGCCCTTGCGGAGGTTGTCGCCGGAGAGGAAGAGCGCCAGGCCGTTGTCGACGGTCTCGTCCACCCGGATGCGGCCCACGTAGGAGACGTCCTTGCCGGCGGCCTGGAGCGGGGTGGGGATCTCGGAGAGCTCGACGCCCTCGGCGTCCTTCAGCAGCTCGGAGGCGCGCTCCACGCTGATCGGGCGCTCGAAGCGGAGGTTCACCTGGAGGGAGTGGCCGGAGAAGACCGGGACGCGCACGCAGGTGCCGGAGACCTTCAGCCCGGGGATCTCCAGGATCTTGCGGGACTCGTTGCGGAGCTTCTGCTCCTCGTCGGTCTCGTGCGAGCCGTCGTCCACGATGGCGCCGGCCAGCGGCAGCACGTTGAAGGCGATCGGGCGGCGGTAGACGCCGGGCTCGGGGAACGGGACGGCGTCCCCGCCGTGGGTCAGCTCGGACGCCCGCTCGGCCACCGCGGTGACCTGGTCGTTCAGCTCGGCGACGCCGGCCAGGCCGGAGCCGGAGACGGCCTGGTAGGTGGTGGCGACCAGGGCGGTGAGGCCCGCCTCCTGGTGCAGCGGCTTCAGCACCGGCATCGCGGCCATGGTGGTGCAGTTCGGGTTGGCGATGATCCCCTTGGGGCGGTCCTTGACCGCGTGCGGGTTCACCTCGGAGACGACCAGCGGCACCTCCGGGTCCCGGCGCCAGGCGGAGGAGTTGTCGATCACCACGGCACCCTGGGAGGCGACCTTCTCGGCGAGCGCCTTGGAGGTGGCCCCGCCGGCCGAGAACAGCACGATGTCCAGGCCCGTGTAGTCGGCGGTGGCCGCGTCCTCGACGGTGATCCCGTCCAGCTCGCTGCCCGCGGAGCGCGCGGAGGCGAACAGCCGCAGCTCGTCGACCGGGAAGTCCCGCTCGGCGAGGATTCCGCGCATGACCGTGCCGACCTGACCGGTCGCTCCGACGATTCCTACCTTCACAGGACTCCTCCGTACATATGTGCTGGTCGTGCCGGCCTGCTGGGTTCGCGGCCCGGTGCCGCCCCCATGATGCGTATCACCTGACCCGCTCTGTCCAATGCATTGTCCGCAACGTGAGAAGGGCCTCTCTCACCAGGGGAACGGGCCGGGGCCCGGGACGGCGAAGGGCGGGCGCCCGGTCGGACGCCCGCCCTCACTGCCGTACCCCCGCGGCCGTACTTCCGCAGGCCGCGGGACTCCCGGTTACGGGGTGACCTTGCCGATCACCACGCTGCCGCTGCCCGCGGGGGTGCCGCCGGCCGTCAGCAGGGAGACCTCGCCGAAGAACTGCCGGCCCTCGGGGGCCGCGCTGTTCACCAGCACCTCGGCGGCCGCCTGCGCGGTGCCGCCGCTCGCCAGCTTCACCGGCTTGGACTCGTCCACCGTGACCGTGCCGAGCGAGGACGAGAAGTACACGTCCTTGTAGTCGTAGGTGGTGGAGCCGGACGGGATCGCGTAGCCGTCCACGACGATCTCGTAGGTGCCCGCGGCGGGCTTCACCAGCGAGACCGACTCCTCCGAGTCGCCGTCCGCCGAGGAGCCGACCACCACACCGTTGCGCTTCACGCTCAGGTCCAGGTCGGCGCCCTTGTCGGAGGTGTTGCCGATCACCACGTCCAGCCGGTCCACGCCCGCGCCGACGGTGACCGTGGTCACCTGCTGCGCGTGCTCGGCGATGGTCGGGGTGGCGCTCTTGGCGGAGCCCAGCGGGCCGCCCTTGAGCCGGCCGTCGATCGCCGCGAACTGGTTGTTGAGCTTCCAGCTCACCGGCGCCGGGGTGCCGACCTTGGCCTCCGGGACCGTCTGCACGGCCGGGTCGAAGGCCGCGCCCAGCACGGTGGCGTCCAGCTTGTACGGGTTGTCCAGGTGCGGCGAGGTGCGCCGCGCCTCGACCTCGATCTCCCAGACGCCGGGCTGCGGGTTGGCGTACGAGCGCAGGTCCGGGCGGCAGGTGTTGGCCGGGTTGACGTAGTTCGGGTAGCAGGCCGTGGAGGCGGTGGACTCCACCGGCGTGCCGTACGGGTGGATCGAGATGAAGCGGGTCTGCGAGCCCGCCTTCAGGCCGCCGAGCGCGACCTCCAGCGACTTGGCGCCCTGCGGCACGGTCACGAAGTAGCTCTTGGTGGCGTTGCGCTGCACCGAGCCGCGCTCGTGCACCGCGTACGCCGGCTTGGCCAGCTCCTTGGAGGCGACCACGGTGGCGAGGATCTGCTTGTCCACGCCGACCGTCTTGACGTCGTCCACCTCCAGGATGGCGCTGTGCACCCCGGCCGACAGGGGCTTGGCCGCGACCTTCACGGTGACCGGCTTGTTCAGCGGCAGCGAGACCGCGCCCGAGCCGGGCAGCTCGAAGGTGCCGTCGTCGTACTTCCAGTCCAGCTCGTGCCGGACCGGCTTGTCGGGGCCGGCGGTGCGGGTGATGACCAGGTCGTACACCTTGCGCTGCTTGACCTTCAGCCCGCCCTCGCGGTCGTACAGGCCGGTGCCGAAGCCGGGGGTCTTCAGCGCGAAGTCGATGGCGGTGTCCACCGGCGCCTTGACCGCGTAGTCGTGCACCTGGGTGGCGCCCTGGCGGATCTGCTTCCAGGCACCCACGATGTTGATCAGGCCGGAGCCCTGCTCGTGCGCGGTGGCACCGTTGATCTTCTTCGCGGTGCTGGTCAGCGCGGTGCGCAGGTCGGCCGGCGGCAGGTCGATCTTCTTCTGCTTGGCGGCGGACAGCAGCAGCGCGCTCGCGCCGGCGGCCTGCGGCGAGGCCATCGAGGTGCCCTGGAGCATCCCGTAGCCGGCCGGCAGCCTGTATCCGGCCTCGGCGACCGGGGCGCCCGGCAGCCAGGTCTGGATGGTGTTGATCGCCGAACCGGGGGCGGAGATCACCGGGGTGAAGCCGCCGTCCTCACGCGGGCCGCGCGAGGAGAAGTTGAACAGCGCGTTCGGCGTCTCGACCTCGGAGCCGTAGTTGGCCGCCCAGGTCTCCTTGGAGACCGAGGCGCCGACCGAGATCACCTTGTCGGCGAGGCTGGGGTCGCCGATGGTGTTCAGGCCCGGACCGGAGTTGCCGGCCGAGATGACCAGCTGCACGCCGTACTCGTCGATCAGGCGAGTGTACAGCTCGGCGCGGGCGTTGTTGCCGTCGTTCAGCGCCGGCAGGCCGCCGATCGACATGTTGACGATGTCCACGCCGCGGTTGATGACCAGGTCGGCCATGCCCTCGGTGAGCGCCACGTTGGTGCAGCCGCCGCCCCAGGAGCAGGCCCGCGAGGAGACCAGCTTGGCGCCGGGCGCCGCACCGTTCATCTGGCCGCCGAACAGCCCGTTGGCGGCGGTGATGCCGGCCACGTGGGTGCCGTGCTCGGACTCGATGATGCCGATGTTGACGAAGTCGGCCTTCTTGCCGACCCAGGAGCCGCCGCGCGGGTCCATCGGGACGTCCTTGCGGATCTCCACGACGAACGGGACGCGCTCGGCGATCTCGGTGGCCGGGTTGTCGGTACCGAAGTAGCCGACCTGGAAGCCGTCCTTGTACGGCTTCAGGGCCTCGTCGTCCGAGAAGTCCTTGTTGTTGTTCAGGTCGACCCGCACGGTGCCGGCGGCGGCGTCGTACAGCAGTCCCCACACGTCGGTGGTGTCGCCGTCCCGGTTCAGGTCGCCCGCCGCGTCGCCGGTGGCGGTGGTGGACTCCTTGAACTGGCTGAAGGAGTACGCGCCGGCCGGCGCCGTCCAGGTGGACCCGGCGATGGTGAACGTCGGGCCGCTGACCGGGTTGATCTGCGCCTGCCAGGTGGCGTCCTGGTCGGTGATCGGGTCGGTGGCGGTCACCCAGTCGACGATCTTGCGCTCGCCGGTGGTGGTCTTCTGCAGCGCCGGGTGGCCCAGGTCCACGCCCGAGTCCATGATGCCGATGGTGACACCGCGGCCGTCGAACTTCGGGTTGGACTTCACGAAGTCCACCGCGCCGGTCTCGAAGGACGGGTTGTACGGGTTCTTCGCCGGGGTGTCCTTGCCCGGCCCCGGGTACTGGCCGGCGGTGGGCTGCGCCTCGGCGCCCTTGGCCCGGTCGGCCGTCGGCGTCGGGTCGTCCAGCTGGATCTCCTGCTTGAGGTCGATCCCGTGGACGCTGGAGAGCTTGGCGGCCTTCTCCAGGGCCGCCTCCGCCCGGTCGGTCGGCAGGGTCGCGCGGACGTAGCCGAGCTTGTCGAAGGTCTTGCCGACCGAGCCGCCGGGGACGGCGTCGAGCTGGGCGGCGACCTGCTCGGTGGCGCCCGGCGCGGTGGCGACCATCACGGTCACCGTCTGCTCGCCCTTCGCCTCGGCCTCGGCGAGCCGCTCGGCGTCGGCCGGGCCCAGCTTGTCCGCGGCGGCGGACTTCGGGGGAGCGGGGTCCGCGGGGGTGTCGACGGCGAGCACGGGGGCGGCGCCGGCCGCGACCAGCGCGGCCACCAGACCGGCGGCCGCCGCGACGCGGGCCGCCCGTCTGCGTGCGGGAGCCGGGGCGGCGGCGGATATCGCCGCGCGCTCGCCCTCGGAACCCTGGAACTGGGGGGTGGTCATCAGCATCCCTCTTGGTGAAAGAGACAGTCCGGAATTCGGTGCCGGATGACCGCTCACCCTTTCGTAAGTGACAGGGTTTTGTGGAGGGTTGGCGGAGACGGGATGGCGTCCTGGCGGAAACCCGCCATCTTCCGGCGACCGCCATCCCGGACGAACCACCCGAAACCCCGGCGCCGTCCGCCCTGTTCGCCGCTTCACCCTCTCGCGTAGCCTCGGCGGATGAGAGTGCGGCGGGGACAGCGGGTGGGGGCGTACGCGGTGTGCGTCGAGGACGGGCGGATCCTGCTGGCCCGCTGGGTGGACCGGTCCGGCGCACGCGAGTGGACCCTGCCCGGCGGCGGGGTGGAGCACGGCGAGGACCCCTATGACGCGGTACTGCGCGAGGTGGCCGAGGAGACCGGCCACACCGCCGAGGTGACCGCCCTGCTCGGTGTGGGCTCCCGCACCCGGCGCACCCCCCGCCGCCTCCGCCGGCCCTTCGAACTGCACGGTGTGTCCCTGTACTACGAGGCCCGGATCACCGGCGGGACGCTCCGCCCCGAGGTGGGCGGCTCCACCGACCTCGCCGCCTGGCGCCCGCTCACCGAGGTGCCCGCTCTCACCCGCGTCCCCATGGTCGACACGGCCCTGCGGCTCTGGCGCGACCGCCCCGCCCACGGCCATCCGGCCGGTTGAGCCTTCCTCGCTGTCCGCTGTCCGCTGTCCGCTGTCCCGGACCCGGCCTTCCTGACCAGGCAACCTCCCCCGGCCCGGCGCGGTCCTGCTCGATGACCGCATCCGCGCATCCCGCGCGCGAAGCAGCATCGACCGGGGGACCGAACATGTCCGTACACAGCGCCCGCAGAGCCGCGCCGGTGGCGCTCCTCACCGCCGCCCTCACCGCCGCCGCCCTGACCACTCCGGCCGCCGCGGCCGGTGACCAGACCCCCCGTACCGCCGAGGGCGACCGCGGCCACCAGCGCACCCTGGCGGCGGCCAGGGCCGTGGTGGAGGAGGGCGGGGCACCGGGCATCCTGGTCCAGGTGCGGGACCGCCGCGGCACCTGGAACGGCTCCGCCGGGGTCGCCGACCGCACCACCGGCCGCGAGCGGCTGCCGCAGGACCGCTTCCGGGCCGGGTCCCTCACCAAGACCTTCGTCTCCACCGTCGTCCTCCAGCTGGAGGCCGAGGGGCGGCTCGACCTGGACGACCGGGTGGAGCGCTGGCTGCCCGGCACCGTGCGGGGCAGCGGCCACGACGGCCGGAAGATCACCCTGCGCCAACTGCTCAACCACACCAGCGGCGTCCACAGCTACACCGAGGACCCCGGCTTCCAGGAGAAGTACTTCGGGCCGGGCTTCCTCCGGCACCGCTATGACACCTGGACCCCGAAGCAGCTGGTGTCCCTGGCCATGGCCCACACCCCGGCCTTCGCCCCGGGCACCTCCTGGGGGTACTCCAACACCAACTACGTCCTGCTCGGCATGGTGATCGAGAAGGCCACCGGCCGCCCCTACGCCCAGGAGGTCGAGCGCCGCGTCCTCAAGCCGCTGAAGCTGAAGGCCACCTCCTTCCCCGGCACCAGGACGCGGCTGCCGCAGCCCAGCGGCCGCGCCTACGCGCACATCCCCGGGGACGCCACCCTGCACGATGTCACCGAGCTCAACCCGTCCGGCGCCGGCGCCGCCGGGGAGGTCGTCACCAACACCTCCGACCTCCAGCGCTTCCTCCGCACCCTGCTGCGCGGCGGACTGCTGCCGCGCGCCCAGATGGAGGAGCTGACCACCACCGTGCCCATGACGGGCGCGCCCGAGGGGTACCGCTACGGGCTCGGCATCTACGCACAGAAGCTCAGCTGCGGCAAGGAGGTGTGGGGCCACAGCGGCGGCATCCACGGCTCCGGCTCCGACATGGTCTCCACCCGCGACGGCCGCCACTCCCTCACCCTCAACGTCAACGGCGACGCGGGCGACCCGCAGACCGTGGTGGAGGCCGAGTTCTGCGGCTGACCCGGGACGCCCGAGGGCCCCGGCCTCACCGGGGCAGCACCACCACATAGGCGGCCGGGGCCCGGTCCCCGGCCGCCATCAGCGCGGTGCGCACCACGATCGCCTGCTGCTCCAGGGCGTCCCGCAGCTTGCGCGGCGTCAGATGGACCACGGTGATGCCCAGCCGCTCCAGCGTCTCGCGCTTGCGGCTGTGCTCCGTCCACTCCGCGCCCGGCCCGGCCCCGCCTCCGGCCCCGTCCTCGTCCCGGCGCGGTGAGCGGGTGTCCAGCTCCACCGCGACCGCGAACTCGGGCCAGTAGGCGTCCACCCCGCCCAGGTGCGGGCCCCCGGGCAGGCGCAGGTCCACGTTCCACAGCGGCTCCGGCAGCGACTCGGCCCGGACCATCTCGTACAGCCGCGACTCCGCCAGCGCCCGGCCCTCGGCCAGTACGGTGTCCACCGCGTCCACCACCTGCGGTCGGGTCAGCAGCCGCGCCCGGTTGAGCTCCCGTACCAGTGCGCCCGGTTCGCAGTGCCCGTCCCGTACCGCCTCGGTCACCAGCAGCCGCACCGTGTGCGGGTCGGTGATCTGCGCCAGGGCGTCCGCCAGGGCCCGGGCCGCCGGGGCGACCGGCACCCCGGTGACCTCCCGGGGCGCGGGCGGCTCCGCGGCGCGCACGATCCGCACCCAGCCGGAGGACCGGAGCCGCCGGGTCCGCTCCACCAGGACGTCGATCCGCTCCAGCGCGGTCAGCGGCGCCGCGGCCGCGAAGCCGTACAGCGCCAGCGCCGCCGCCCCGGTGACCATCGCCCGGGCGGCCCCGGCACCGGAGGCGTACAGCACGGCGGCGTGCAGCCGCTCCTCGCTGGTGGGGGTGGCGGAGTGCAGCAGGTACACGCCGGGCAGGAAGCGCTGCCAGGGGCCGCCGTCGCGGCAGCGGGCCCCGGCCTCGGCGGCGGACACGCCCCGCGCCCGCAGTTCGGCGGTGGACAGCACCCGCCGCTGCCCGGGCGACGGGAGGAAGGGGAGCGGGGCGGTGGCGGGGGTGGCGGCGAGGGGGCGCTGGGGGAGCGGGGTGTCGGTCATGCCGGGGCCATTCCCGCCGCCCCGCGGGCCGCTAACCGCTGTTACACGCCCGTCGACATTCCGGGACGTCTCCGTCCTAAAGTACGGGCGTTCGAGTGCCGAAAAGGGGGCGTGAAATCCGACAATCCCCTGGTCACAGCGGTGCACACGGAAGTGCGGGCGGCGGTTCGGTCACCCGTCCGCCACCCGCACACCCATCCGACCGTCAACCGGCCGCAGCCCCTCGACCGTCGCCCGGCCGCCGTCCGCTGCCCGTCAACCGGCCGTCAACCGGCCGTCAGCTGGCGGCTTCCGACCCGGCGCCCTTCCCCGCCGCCGCGTCGCGGCGCTGCGCGGCGAAGGCGCGGGCCAGGTCGTCCCGGGCCTCCAGCACCAGCCGGCGCAGCGCCGGCGGGGCCGACTCATGGGCGGCCAGCCAGCGGTCGGCCGCCCCCAGGGTGGCGGCCGGGTCCTGGTGGCCGGGGAACAGCCCGCGCACCACGTCCATGCCGATCTGGATGGAGCGCTCCCGCCACACCCGCTCGATCACCTCGAAGTACGTCGGCGCGTACGGGGCGGTCAGCTCCCGCTGGTGGGGCTGGACGAAGCCCCCGATGGTGGCCTCCACCAGCGCGTTGGACAGCTTGTCGGACTCCACCACGGCCGCCCAGGCCTGCGCCTTGACCGCCGCCGACGGCCGCGAGGCCAGGCAGCGCACCTCGTGCCGCTTGCCGGAGGCGGTGTCGTCCCGGGCCAGCTCGGCCGCGACCGCCGCCTCGTTCGCCCGGCCGTGCGCCACCAGCGGCTCCAGGAAGGTCCAGCGCAGCTCCTGGTCCACTTGAAGGCCGTCGATCCGCTCGGTACCCGCCAGCAGCCCCTCCAGGAGGGTGAAGTCGGCCTCCGAGGCGGCCGTGGCGGCCAGGAAGCGCGCCCAGGTCAGCTGGTGCTCGCTGCCCGGCTCGGCGGCACGCAGCTCCTTCAGCGCGCCCTCCGCGAGCAGCCGGCCGCCCTCCTCCCGCCACTGCGGCGCCGTGTACTGCGACAGCGCGGTGCGGACCTGGGCGTGCAGCATCTGGAGCACCCCGATCTCCGACTCGCGGCCGGCGAAGGCCAGCACCAGCGCCACGAAGTCGCGGGCCGGCAGCAGGGCGTCCCGGGTCAGGTTCCACAGCGCCGACCAGCACAGCGCCCGCGCCAGCGGGTCCCGCAGCGCGCCCAGGTGGTCCCGCAGGGTGGCCAGCGAGCCCTCGTCGAAGCGGATCTTGCAGTACGTCAGGTCGTCGTCGTTGACCAACACCAGCGCGGGCCGCTCGGCCCCGGCCAGCTCGGCCACCACCGTCCGCGCCCCGGTGACGTCCACCTCGGCGCGGGCGTACCGCACCAGCTCACCGCCGTCGAGCCGGTACAGCCCCACCGCCGCCCGGTGCGGCCGCAACACCTCGCCGTCCTGCTCCACGGCCAGCTCGGCGACGGTCCCGTCCGCCCCGTAGGACACCACCGGGGTCAGCGCGTTGACCCCGGTCGTCTCCAGCCAGGAGCGCGACCAGGCCCGCATGTCCCGGCCGGAGGTCTCCTCCAGCACCGACAGCAGGTCCTCCAGCCGCGTGTTGCCGTAGGCGTGCCGCTTGAAGTAGCGCCGGGCGCCTTCCAGGAACGCCTCCCGGCCCGCGTACGCCACCAGCTGCTTCAGCACCGCCGCGCCCTTGGCGTAGGTGATGCCGTCGAAGTTGAGCTTGGCGTCCTCCAGGTCCCGGATGTCGGCGGTGATCGGGTGGGTGGAGGGCAGCTGGTCGGCCCGGTACGCCCAGGACTTGCGGTTGTTGGCGAAGGTCACCCAGCTGTTGGTGAACCGGGTCGCCTCCGCCAGCACGAAGGAGCCCATGAAGTCGGCGAAGGACTCCTTCAGCCACAGGTCGTCCCACCAGACCATGGTGACCAGGTCGCCGAACCACATGTGGGCCATCTCGTGCAGGATCACATTGGCCCGGCGCTCGTAGGCGGCCTGGGTGACCTTGCCCCGGTAGACGTACTCCTCCCGGAAGGTCACCAGGCCCGGGTTCTCCATCGCGCCGAGGTTGTACTCGGGGACGAAGACCTGGTCGTACTTGCCGAACGGGTAGGGGTAGTCGAAGTTCTCGTGGAAGAAGTCGAAGCCCTGCCTGGTGATCAGGAAGATGTCGTCGGCGTCGAAGTGGCGGGCCAGGCTGCGCCGGCACATCGCGCCGAGCGGGATCTCCAGCCCGTCCCGCCGGTAGACGTCGGTGACATGGTGGTACGGCCCGGCCACCACACAGGTGATGTACGTGGAGATGGGCGCCGTCTCGGCGAACCGCCAGACCCCGCCCTCGCGGGACTCCTCGGCCCCGTTGCCCCAGACGCTCCAGCCCTCCGGGGCGGTCACCGTGAAGCGGTAGGGCGCCTTGAGGTCGGGCTGCTCGAAGTTGGCGAACACCCGCCGGGCGTCGGCCGGTTCGTACTGGGTGTAGAGGTAGACCTCGCCGTCCTCCGGGTCGACGAAGCGGTGCATGCCCTCGCCGGTGCGGCTGTAGGCGCAATCGGCGTCCACCACCAGGGTGTTCTGCTCGGCCAGGTCGTCCAGCGCGATCCGGGCCCCGTCGAAGACGGCCGCCGGGTCCAGCTCCCGCCCGTTGAGCACCACGGAGGTCACGGACGGGGCGATCAGGTCGGCGAAGGTCGCGGCGCCCGGCACGGCGCAGCGGAACCGGATGGTGGTCACCGAGCGGAAGGTCCGGGGCCCCTCACCGCCGCCACCGCCCTCGCCGACCGCGGACCGCAGGTCCAGCGCGACCTCGTAGCCGTCGACGGAGAGCAGCTCGGCGCGGTGCCGGGCCTCCTCGCGGGTCAGGTTCTCAAGCGGCACGGGCGAACTCCTTCGTTGCTCGTCAGGTCAGGCCCGATCCTCCCACGCCCCCGATCCGGCCCTCCGCCGGGAATGGCGCGCCCGATCAGCGGTGTTCCGCCTTCCGTAGAGATCGCACTGCTACGACTGTTCCGACCGTTCCCTCGGTCCGTTCCGACCCTTTCGACCCGTTCGCGCTTGACGAGGAGCTCGCATGTCCGAGACGAGGACCCCCGCCGACTTCTGGTTCGACCCGCTGTGCCCCTGGGCGTGGATGACCTCCCGCTGGATCCTGGAGGTCGAGAAGGTGCGCCCGGTGGACGTGCGCTGGCACGTGATGAGCCTGGCCGTGCTGAACGAGGACAAGCTCGACGAGCTGCCGGAGCAGTACCGGGAGCTGCTCGGCCCGAAGGGCTGGCGCCCGGTCCGGGTGGTCACCGCCGCCCGTGAGCTGCACGGCGACGAGGTGGTGGGCCCGCTCTACACGGCGCTCGGCACCCGTTTCCACAACAACGACGAGGGCCCGACCCTGGAGGCCATCGCCGGCGCCCTGGCCGACGCGGGCCTGCCGGCCGAGCTGATCGAGTACGCCGACAAGGACACCTACGACGCACAGGTGCGCGCCTCCCACGAGGAGGGCATCAGCAAGGTCGGCCAGGAGGTCGGCACCCCGGTCATCGCGGTGCCCGGCGCCGACGGCGAGCAGATCGCCTTCTTCGGCCCGGTCGTCACCCCCGCCCCGCAGGGCGAGGAGGCCGCCCGGCTGTGGGACGGCACCCTGCTGGTGGCCTCCGTCCCCGGCTTCTACGAGCTGAAGCGCAGCCGCACCAAGGGCCCGGACTTCAGCAACCTGAAGTAGTCCGTCCCCGCGTACAGCCCTCATACAGAACGGCCCCCGCGATTCCTGTCATCGCGGGGGCCGTTCCTTCTTCCGCCTGCCCCGTGAAGGTTGAGAAGACGATCACGAGCAGGGCGCCTCGGGGTGCCGAAGGCTGTGTGCGGCGGGGTGCTCAGGGGGTGATGAGCGGGGTGCGGCCCTTGGCCTCGGCGTAGCGCTTGGCCACGTCCTGCCAGTTGACGACCTGCCACATCGCCTCGATGAAGTCCACCTTCTGGTTCTTGTACTGGAGGTAGAAGGCGTGCTCCCAGGCGTCGAACACCAGGACCGGGACGGAGCCCTGGCCGACGTTGCCCTGGTGGTCGTAGACCTGCTCGACGATCAGGCGGCCGCTGACCGGCTCGTAGGCGAGGACGCCCCAGCCGGAGCCCTGGGTGGTCGCGGCGGCCTTCGACAGCTGCGCCTTGAACTTGGCGAAGGAGCCGAAGGACGCGGTGATGGCGTCCGCCAGGTCGCCGACCCCGTCGGCCGCCTGCGGCTCGCCGCCGCCGCCGTTCTTGGTGCCGGTCATGTTGTGCCAGTAGATGGAGTGCAGGATGTGGCCGGAGAGATGGAACGCGAGGTTCTTCTCCAGGCCGTTGATGGACCCCCACGCCTCCTTGTCGCGGGCCTCCTCCAGCTGCTCCAGGGTGTCGTTGGCGCCCTTCACGTACGCGGCGTGGTGCTTGTCGTGGTGCAGCTCGATGATCTGCGGGTTGATGACCGGGTCGAGCTCCGCGTAGTCGTACGGAAGTTCAGGAAGTGTGTAGATCGCCATGTCCGAGCCCTCCGACTGCTTATTGCACATTCTATGCAGTTGCAGGCTAACAGTAGGTGCGAGAACTGTTGATCAGTCCATCGTCCTAGGACTCCGGCGCGTCGCGGCGGTACGGAGCACGAAAGGTGACGGCCCCGGTAGCGGATACCGGGGCCGTCGCCTGTTCACGAGGGGGGAGGTCAGCCGGTGCGGCGGGCCGCCAGCTTCTGCCGGGTGAAGCCGGCCACGGCCAGGAAGAGGGTCAGCCCGCCGGTGGACAGCAGCTGGATCCGGGTGTCCGGCTCACGCGCCATCAGCACGAACACCGCCGCCATCGCGGCCAGCGCGACCCAGGTCAGATAGGGGTACGCCCACATCCGCACCACCAGCTTCTCGGGCGCCTCCCGCTGGAGGCGGCGGCGCAGCCGCAGCTGGGAGACCGCGATGAACACCCAGACCACCAGGATCACCGCGCCGATCATGTTCAGCAGCCAGGCGAAGACGTCGTCCGGCCGCCAGTAGCTGAGCAGTACGCACAGGAAGCCGAAGACCGAGGAGACCAGCACCGCGATCCGGGGCACCCCGCCGGATATCCGGCCCAGTGCCTTCGGCCCCTGGCCGCGGGCGACCAGCGAGTGGGCCATCCGGGAGGCGCCGTAGATGTTGGCGTTCATCGCGGAGAGCAGGGCTACCAGCACCACCACGTTCATGATCTGCCCGGCGCCCGGGATGTCCAGGGCGTCCAGGGTGGCGACATAGGGGCCGACCTCGACCACCGCCTTGTCGGTCCACGGCACCAGGGTGACCACCACGGCCATCGAGCCCACGTAGAACAGCGCGATCCGCCACATCGCGGTGCGCACCGCCTTGGCCACGCCCTCGACCGGGTGCTCCGACTCGGCCGCGGCGATGGTGACGGTCTCCAGACCGCCGTACGCGAAGACCGAGGCGAGCAGGCCGACGATCAGGCCCTCGGAGCCGTTGGGCAGGAAGCCGCCGTCCCCGGTGAGATGGGTGGTGCCGGGCGCGTCGGTGCCGGGCAGCACCCCGGTGATGGCGAGCACACCGATGCCGAGGAAGAGGACGATCGCGCCCACCTTGAGCGCCGCGAACCAGAACTCGAACTCGCCGAAGTTCTTCACCGCGGCCAGGTTGGTCGTACAGAACACCAGCATGAACAGCGCCACCCAGGCCCACTCGGGGGTGCCGGGCAGCCAGCCGGTCATGATCTTCGCGGCGCCGATGCCCTCCAGGCCCACCGCCACCGAGAGCAGGAACCAGAACGACCAGCCCGCGGTGAAGCCGGCCCAGGGGCCCAGCGCCCGCTCGGCGTGGACCGAGAAGGAGCCGGAGGCCGGGTTGGCGGCGGACATCTCGCCGAGCATCCGCATCACCAGCATGACCAGCAGGCCGGAGAGCGCGTACGCCACCACGATGCCGGGACCGGCGGCGGCGATGGCGGTGCCGGAGCCGACGAACAGGCCGGCGCCGATGACCCCGCCGAGGGCGATCATCGACAGATGGCGCTGCTTGAGGCCGTGCGAGAGGGAGGTGCCGGGATCGGCCGCCGGGCCGCCGGCGGGGGGCGCTTCGGCCGGCGCGGGAGGCGCGGGGGTCCGGGACATGTCGGGGGCCCTGTTCACTGGTGAGCGGACGGCGTGCGGGTGCGGCCCCGGGGCTCGTCGGCGAGGCGCCGGGCGCGGAAGCAGTCTGAGCGGACGCCCCGCTGGCAGGGAACGGGCGACCGCTATACGGACACCGTGCTCACACAAGGTGAAGGCGCCTCCACGCCACGGTCACCGTCCGTGCCCGCCCTGCACCCCGCTCCCCGGTCAGGGGCGCGGCCCGGTGCCCCGTACCCGCCGCCGGTCCCGTACCTCCCGCAGCCCCGCCACCGCCAGCACCAGCGCCGCCGCACCCGCCGACCACAGCACCTGCGGGCGCGTCCCCGGGTCGGTCAGCATCAGGCCCAGCACCGCGCCGATCGCGGCCAGCGCCGCCCAGGTCAGATAGGGGAAGCCCCACATCCGCAGGGTCAGCAGCTCCGGCGCCTCCCGCTCGATCCGGCGCCGCAGCCGCAGTTGCGAGACCGCGATCAGCGCCCAGACGAAGAGCAGCACCGCGCCGACCGCGTTCAGCATGTAGAGGAACACCGTGTCCGGCCAGACCAGGTTGAGCAGCACCGAGACGAAGCCGAAGGCCACCGAGGCCAGCACCGCCCGGCGCGGCACCCCGCCGCCCCCGCCCCCGGAGACCCTCAGCAGCCCGCGCGGCGCCTCGCCCCGCTCGGCCAGCGAGAACACCATCCGCGAGGAGCCGTACAGATTGGCGTTGAGCGCCGACAGCAGCGCCACGAAGACCACCACGTTCATGATCTGCGCCGCCCCCGGGACGCCGATCGAGTCCAGCACCGCCACATAGGGGCTCCGCCCCGGGACCATCGAGGTCCACGGCAGCAGGGTGACGATCACCAGCATCGAGCCCACATAGAAGAGGAGGATGCGCCAGACCGCGCTGCGCACCGCCCGCGCCACATTGCGCGCCGGGTCCTCCGACTCGGCCGCCGCGATGGTGACGACCTCCAGACCGCCGAAGGCGAACACCACCGCCAGCACCCCGGAGACCACCCCGTCCCAGCCGGCCGGCAGGAAGCCGCCCTGCCCGGTGAGGTTGGCCAGGCCCACCGGCTCGGTGTCCGGCAGCCAGCCGCCCACCGCCAGCACCCCCAGCACCAGGAAGAGCACGATGGCGGCCACCTTCAGCCCGGCGAACCAGAACTCGAACTCGCCGAAGTTGCGCACCGCCGTCAGGTTCGCCGCGGTGAACACCGTCATGAAGACCAGCACCCAGGCCCACTGCGGCATCCCCGGCACCCAGCCGTGCGCGATGGCCGCCGCCCCGGTCGCCTCCACCGCCAGCACCACCACCAGCAGGAACCAGTACAGCCAGCCCACCGAGAACCCGGCCCACCGGCCGAGCGCCCGTTCCGCGTGCACCGAGAACGCGCCCGAGGCCGGCATCGCCGCCGACATCTCGCCCAGCATCCGCATCACCAGCATGGCCAGCGCGCCCGCCAGCAGATACGAGAGCACGATCCCCGGACCGGCCACCGCGATGCCCGCGCCCGAGCCGACGAACAGCCCCGCGCCGATCACCCCGCCGAGCCCCAGCATGGTCAGATGCCGCTGCTTCAACCCGTGCGACAGGGGCTCCGGCTCCACCGCCGAGGCGGCGACCGGATCGGACGGGGACGGCGGTGCACTCGGCATGGCGCTGGCTCGTACTCCTCGGGGCCCCGCCGGCTCGTTTCCGTCCGGACCTCGGGGCGTTTGGCAGGACCCCACAGTCTCTCCGTACGGAGGCCACCGGCGCAAAAGGGACCGCTCAACCGGCGTCACACGTGACCACCATCACGCCCCCGAGGGCAGGGAACGGCCCCTTTGTACGAACTCCACCAAGCCGCTCACCGCCCCTTGTCACCGGGGGCGGATGATCGCCGGGCCGCCCCTGGACTACCGTCGGCGTGTCCCTCCACCCTCCTCACCTCCGCCGGAGTCCCGATGAGCACCGCCTTCGCCCCCGCCCGCCCCGGTGCGGTCCTGGCCGACCTCCTCCCTTCCAGCCACTCGCGGGTCCGCGACATCGCGCTGGTGGCCGGCGGCGCCGCGCTCACCGGACTGGCCGCCCAGATCGCCGTCCCGGTGCCCGGCTCCCCGGTCCCGGTCTCCGGCCAGACCTTCGCCGCGCTGCTGGTCGGCACCGCGCTCGGCGCCCGCCGCGGCTTCCTCTCGCTGGCCCTGTACGCCCTGGCCGGGATGGCGGGCGTCCCCTGGTTCGCCCAGGCCACCTCCGGCTACACCATGCCGTCCTTCGGCTACATCCTCGGCATGCTGCTCGCCGCCACGGTGGTGGGTGCGCTGGCCCGCCGCGGCGCCGACCGCTCGGTGCCGCGCACCGCCGGCACCATGGTCCTCGGCTCCCTCGTCATCTACGCGGTCGGCGTCCCCTACCTGGCCCTCGCCACCGGGATGACCCTCTCCCAGGCCGTCGCCGCGGGCCTGACCCCCTTCCTCATCGGCGACGCCCTCAAGGCCGCCCTCGCCATGGGCGCCCTGCCCGCCGCCTGGAAGCTCATCGGCAGGAAGTAGCGCCTTCCTCAGGCCGCCGCGGCGTCGTCCCCCGCCCCGAAGGCGAAGCCGCGGGCCGGGCCCAGCACGGCCGGCCCCAGCGCCTTGAACACCTCCGCGTACCGAGCCCGGACCTGGTCCGGGCTCGTGCCGTTCCCGGGCGCGTCCCCCAGCACCGAGAGCAGCCGCACCAGATACGCCGCCTCCCGGTGCGGCACGCTGTTGGCGGCCGGCCGGGCGAGCGCCCCGCCCAGGTGGTTCAGCTGCACCACCGTCCACAGCGGCGAGTCCGGCCCGGTCGCCTTCAACAGCGCGGCGGCGGCCGCCGGGTCCAGGGAGCCGAGCAGCCGGCCCTCCCCGTAGTAGGCGTGCGGCGTCTCCGGGTCGCTGTGGATGGTGTGCGACTCGCGGTACGGCATCTCCCGCAGGGTGTCCGCCAGCGGCCGTCCGGCCGCCGCCCGCAGCGGGGCCACCAGCCGCTCGCCCTCCGCCGCGGTCCCGGTGTACGCGATCCGCACCGTGGCCGTGTACCGGCCGCGCAGATGCTCCGGGACGAAGGGCAGCTCCGGGTAGACCATCACCGCCACCGACGAGGTCAGCGCCTCCGGCATCCCGGCCGTCCACTCCCGCCAGGCCCGCACCGCCGACTCCACACCCCCGTCCTCGCCGTCGGCGAACAGCAGCGAACCGCCGTACAGCCGGGCCACCGGCACCAGACCGGTCTCCAGCGCCGTCACCACCCCCAGCGCGGGCCCGCCGCCGCCCAGCAGCCGCCCGAACAGCTCCGGGTCCGAGGCCCCGGTGACGGTCCGCGGCTCCCCGTCGGGGGTCACCAGCTCCAGGGAGCGCACCCGGTCGGCCGCCCAGCCGAACTCCCGCCCCAGGATGCCCAGTCCCCCGCGCAGGGTGTACGAGACGGCGCCCACGCCGGGGGAGGAGCCGTTCAGCGGGGCCAGCCCGTGCGGCGCGGCGGCCGCCACCACCTGGCCCCAGCGCGCCCCGGCCTCGATCCGGGCGGTGCGGGCGGCCGGGTCCACCCGGACCCCGTCCATCCGGCGGGTGGAGACCAGCACCCCGCCGTCCACCGGCCCGGCCAGCCCGTGCCCGGTGGCCTGGACCGCGAGCGGCAGCCCCCGCTCGGCGGCGTACGCCACGGCCCGGCGTACGTCCTCGGGGCTCCGCGCGGCCACCACCCGCTCCGGGCGGACCGGGAAGCCGGTCTGGAAGCCGGCGGTCTCCGCCGCGTAACCGGGGTCGTCGGGGGTGAGGAAGATGGATCCGGACATGGGAAAGGCCCTCCGTTCACGGGACGTGACACGGAGAGCCTCACCCTGATACCTGACAGAACCCGTCAGGTATTCCACTCTTTCGGCGAACGGCCTCAGACCTTGGCGGCCAGGTTCTTGCGCCGGCGGTCCAGCACCAGGCCGATGGCGACGACGACGCCGGCCACCAGCAGGGAGAGCGAGACGACCTGGCGGTTGGCGTCGTCGAAGAACATGTAGCCCAGGACGAAGACGATGAACGCGGCGGTCGCCCAGGTCAGATACGGGAAGAGCCACATCTTCACGGTCACCTTCTCCGGCGCCTCGCGCATCAGGATGCCGCGCATCCGCAGCTGGGTCAGGCAGATGACCAGCCAGACGAAGAGCGCCACCGCGCCGGAGGAGTTCAGCAGGAAGTCGAAGACCTTGTCCGGCGAGATGTAGTTGAAGATCACCGCCACGAAGCCGAAGACCACCGAGGCGAGGATCGCCGTGACCGGCACACCGTTGCCCTTGACCTTGGCGAAGGCCTTCGGCGCGTCACCGCGCTCACCGAGCGAGAACGCCATCCGGGAGGCCGTGTAGAGGCCGGAGTTCAGGCAGGAGAGCACCGCGGTCAGGATGATGAAGTCCATGATCCCGCTGGCGTAGGGGATGCCGATGGAGTCCAGCGCGGCGACGTAGGAGCCCTTCTCGGTGATCGAGGGGTCGTTCCACGGCAGCAGGGTCAGCACCACGAAGATCGAGCCCAGGTAGAAGACCGCGATCCGCCAGATCACGCTGTTGGTGGCCTTGGTGACCGCGCGGCGCGGGTCCTCCGACTCGCCGGCCGCCAGCGTCACGATCTCGCTGCCCATGAAGGAGAAGACGACCATCAGCACACCGGTGAGGATCGCTCCCGCGCCGTTCGGCAGGAAGCCGCCCGCGTCGGTGAGGTGCGCGAAGCCCTCGCCCGGGTTGTCCGAGCCCGGCAGCACACCGAAGACGGCCAGCAGGCCGACGATCACGAAAGCGCCGATCGCCACCACCTTGATGCCGGCGAACCAGAACTCGAACTCACCGTAGGAGCCGACCGAGATCAGGTTGGTCGCGGTGAGCACCACCATCACGATCAGCGCCCAGCCCCACTGCGGGACGGCCGGTATCCAGCCCTCCAGGATCACCGCGCCCGCGGTCGCCTCGACCGCCAGCACCACGACCCAGAAGAACCAGTACAGCCAGCCGATGGAGAAGCCGGCCCAGCGGCCCAGCGCGCGGTCGGCGTACGCGGAGAAGGAGCCGGAGTCCGGGCTCGCGGCCGCCATCTCGCCGAGCATCCGCATCACCATGACGACCATCGCGCCGACGAGCGCGTAGGAGATCAGGATGGCGGGACCGGCCTTGGCGATACCTCCGGAGGAGCCGACGAACAGGCCCGCCCCGATCACGCCGCCGATGGCGATCATGGAGAGGTGGCGGTTCTTCAGCCCGGCCTTGAGACCGTCGGAAGGCTGCGGATTCCCGGGCTCACCGGGGTTCTCGCCTTCCTTATGCAGGGTCGGCTGCATGGTCATGGACAGTTCCTTACCTTGGTGGGGCACTCGGATGACGAGCTCGTGCATTCAAACCCGAGACCGGGAAAGGTCGGAAGACCCGAATCCGTATCGTGATACGAGGCGCCGGTCACGTCCTTTGTAGGTTGGTACGGACCTGTATGCCGGTGACCATCGGTAGTCACCGGCCGGACGCGCTCCGTACCCGACCCCGCTGACCGTTCCCCGGCCGCGCCCGTGCCACACTCCCCCCATGCGCGTGTACCTCGGCTCCGACCATGCCGGCTACGAACTGAAGACCCACCTCGTCGAGTGGCTGACCGCCCACGGTCACGAGCCGGTCGATTGCGGGCCCCACATCTACGACGCCCAGGACGACTACCCGCCGTTCTGCCTGCGCGCCGCCGAGCGGACCGCCGCCGACCCCGACGCCCTCGGCATCGTCATCGGCGGCTCCGGCAACGGCGAGCAGATCGCCGCCAACAAGGTCAAGGGCGTGAGGGCCGCCCTCGCCTGGAGCGAGCAGACCGCCGCCCTCGGCCGCGAGCACAACAACGCCAACGTCATCGCCGTCGGCGGCCGGATGCACACCCAGGACGAGGCCACCCGCTTCATCGAGGTCTTCCTCTCCACCCCGTACTCGGGCGAGGAGCGCCACACCCGCCGGATCGAGATGCTCTCGGCCTACGAGACCACCGGCGAGCTGCCCCCCATCCCGGCCCACCACCCGCAGGAGCCGACCGCCTGATGCCCGAGGGGCACACCATCCACCGGCTGGCCGCCGACTACCTCGCACGGTTCGGCGGCCGGCCCGTCATCGCGAGCAGCCCGCAGGGCAAGTTCGCCGACTCCGCCGCACTGATCGACGGCGCCGTCCTGGCCCGCACCGAGGCGCACGGCAAGCACCTCTTCCTCGGCTTCCGCGGCGAGGAGTGGGTCCACATCCACCTCGGGCTCTTCGGCAAGGTGGCCTTCGGCGACCAGCCCGCGCCGCCGCCCACCGAGACGGTCCGGCTGCGGCTCGCCAACCCCACCGCGTACGTGGATCTGCGCGGCCCCACCGCCTGCGCCCTCATCGGCGAGCCCGAGAAGCGCGCCATACACGAGCGCCTCGGCCCCGACCCGCTGCGCGACGGCGACGACCCGGACAAGGCCTGGCGCCGGATATCCCGCAGCCGCACCACCATCGCCGCGCTGCTCATGGACCAGAAGGTGGTCGCAGGCGTCGGCAACGTCTACCGCGCCGAGGTCCTCTTCCGGCACGGCATCGACCCCTACCGCCCCGGCAAGGACCTCACCCACGACCAGTGGACGGCCATCTGGGACGACCTGGTGGCGCTGATGCACGAGGGCGTACGGAACAACCGGATCGACACCGTCCGCCCCGAGCACACCCCCGAGGCCATGGACCGCCCGCCCCGGGTGGACGACCACGGCGGCGAGGTCTACGTCTACCGCCGCACCGGGATGCCCTGCCACCTCTGTGGCACCCCGGTCAGCACCGCCCCGCTCGCCGCCCGCAACCTCTTCTGGTGCGCGAGCTGCCAGCCCGTCTGAGGCGTACCGGCCCCCGCGGGGGCCGGCCGGGTCAGAACCCGTGCGGCAGCCAGGGCGCCACCGGCCAGCCGAACGCTACCGACGCCTCCGCCAGCGCGCCCTGCCGCTCCTCCCGGACCAGCCCCGCCGCGGCCAGCCCCGCCAACGGCACCCCGCCCAGATACACCGAGCCCAACTCCCGTACCGACAACGCCAGATCGGCCGGATCGGTCGTCCGCTCGCACTGAGCGCCCTTGGTGTCGCCGGTCAGCCGCCAGCGCCCCGCGTTCCACGGGCAGAAGGCGTCCTCCACCTCCAGCACCACATCCACCGGTGCCTGGTACGCACGGGCCGCCAGCGCCTCGCCGACCTCCACCAGCCGTACGTACAGCCCGTCCCGCAGCCTCGGCTGACAGCGCCGGGTGTCCGAGACCAGGTGCTGCCAGGCGTCGTCCACCGGCCGGCCCCGGCTGTGCAGGCCGCTCACCAGGTCCAGCCCGAGCAGATACCGCCACAGCGCCGCGTACGCCGCCGGATCCAGCGCCTCCAGATCCCGCAGCCGCGCCACCCCGGCCGGTCCGGCCTCGTCCCACCCGGGCCGCACCGCGTACCGCGCGTACCCGACCACCTCGCCGTCCCGCTCCGCCAGCACGCACATCAGCGGGGACGCCCCCTCGCGGTCGCCCGGAGGGTCCAGCACCCCCAGCCGGTCCCAGCCCGGCAGCCGCTCGATCATCCCCGGCCGCCCCGGCACCAGCCGCGCGTACACCGCCTCACAGGCCGCCAGCGCCTGAGCGTCCCCCGGCTCCACCAGCCGCAGCGACACCTCCTCGGTGCCCTCCGGCAGGGCCAGCCGCACCCGGGCGGTGTCGATCTCCGCGTTGACGTGCCGGGTGGCCACCCCGTACCCGAAGCGCCCGTAGATCGCCGGCTCCGAGGCGCACAGCACCGCCAGCGGCTCGCCCCACGCCCGTACGTCGTCCAGCTGCCGCCGCATCATCCCGGTCAGCAGCCCGCGCCGCCGATGCGTCGGGGCCACCCCCACCATCGTCACCCCCGCCGCCGGCACCAGCGCCCCGCCCGGCACCGACACCCGGAACGCGAACGACCCGGACGTGGCGACGCAACTCCCGCCCTCCCACACCCCGATCGACCGCTCCGGCACGGTCAGCCCCCGCCACAGCTCCCGCTCCTCATCGGAGTCCGCCACCCCGCCGAACGCCAGCTCCAGCCGGCCGTACCAGTGGTCCCACTCCTCCGCACGGAGGATCCGCGTCTCAGTCGTCATACGCCATCGGTACCAGCCGCCCCGGGCGGCGGCGACCCGTTTTCGCACCGGACGGCACCGCACGGCAAGGGGCCCCCTGCACGTCCGGCCCCCGGGTGGATAGGGTCCAGGCCAATGGCCCGTGCAGCGAGAACGCAGACCCTCACGGCCCGGACACGCAAGCGAGCGCTCCGGGCCAGGGTCGCGCTGCGCAGATCCGCCGTCGACTACTTCCGCGGCGACGGCTCCGACTGGATCGCCTTCGCCGGACTGCTGCTCACCATCCCCGCCCTGGCGCTCGCCACCATCGCCTTCCCCATCTGGTGCGCCCCCTCCGCGCTGGTCCTGCCCATCGTCGCCGGCGGCCTGCTGCTCCGCCCCGCCAGCCTGCTCGGGCTCTACGCGGCCGCCGCCGGGGCGCTGATCGCCGAATCCGTGGTCCTTGGCCCCTACACCGCCGAGGACGCCGCCGGCCGGGTCACCCCCGGCACCGTGCTGGTGGTCGCCGCCTGCGGACTGTTCGGGCTGCTCATCGCCCAGTTCCGGGCCCGGGTCGGGGTGCCCTGGCGGCGCGGCGGCACCATGCTCTTCGACCTGCGCGAACGCATCCGCGCCCAGTCCGCGCTGCCCCGGCTGCCCAAGGGCTGGCACCACGAGATGGCGCTCCGCCCGGCCGGCGGCCAGTCCTTCTCCGGCGACTTCGTGGTCGCCGCCCGCACCTCCGGCGGCCGCACCCTGGAGGTCGTCCTCACCGACGTCTCCGGCAAGGGCATGGACGCCGGCTCCCGCGCCCTACTGCTCTCCGGCGCCTTCGGCGGGCTGATCGGCTCACTCCCGCCGCACGGCTTCCTGCCCGCCGCCAACGGCTATCTGCTGCGCCAGGACTGGGAGGAGGGCTTCGCCACCTCCGTCCACCTGGTCCTCGACCTGGACACCGGCGACTACGAACTGCTCTCCGCCGGCCATCTGCCCGCCCTCCAGCTGCACGCCGGCACCGGACGCTGGGAGGAGACCGCCGCCGAGGGCCCGCTGCTCGGGGTGTACGACGGGGCCGAGTTCCACCCGGTCAAGGGCACCCTGCGCCCCGGCGACGTGCTGATGCTCTTCACCGACGGCCTGGTGGAGGCGCCCGGACGGGACCTCGCCGAGGGAGTCGACCGGCTCACCGGCGAGGCCGACCGCTATGTCGGCACCGGCTTCACCGGGGCCGCCTGGCACCTGATCGAGGCCTGCGCCAAGGACGTCAACGACGACCGCGCCCTGCTGCTGATCACCCGCGACGCCTGAAAGGCCCCTCAAGCGTGCTCACCCTCGCCGAGATCGAAGCCACCGCCCGCGCCGCCCACGCCGGCCAGAGCGACAAGTCCGGCCGCCCCTACGCCGAACACCTCCAGGCGGTCGCCGAGGGCGTACGCGCCCGCGGCGGCAGCGAATCCCAGATCGCCGCCGCCTGGCTGCACGACGCCGTCGAGGACGACGCGCTCACCGAGCAGTGGCTCACCGAGGCCGAACTCCCCCAATCCGTCCGGGACATGGTCCTCGCCCTCACCAAGCGCCCCGGCGAGGAGCTGCCCGCCTACACCGCCCGCATCCTCGCCGTCCCCGGCGCCCTCCTGGTCAAGGAGGCCGACCTCGCCCACAACAGCGATCCGGGCCGCCTCGCCGAACTCGACGAGGCGACCCGGAACCGGCTCACGCAGAAGTACGCCCGCACCCGCGCGCTGCTCGGGCTGGCGGGCTAGCGCGGTCCGATCCGGGTGAGCTGGAGGGTGCGCGAGGCGTCGCCCTCCTGCCAGGCCCGCTCCGGCGCCGGGGCGGCCGCCCGCCGCTCCGCCTGCGGGGCCTGGTCCCGGCGGGCCACAGCGGCCCGCGCCGGGTCCTCCTTGAACGCCCAGTCCATCCTCGGCTCGGTCACCCCGCGCAGCGCCCGGCGCACCGGGGAGGTGCAGGCCAGGGTCACCACCGCGGCCGCGGTGAGGGTGAGCACCACCCGCCCGGTGGGCGAGGCCAGCCAGTCCTGGCGGTCCACCACGTTCCAGTACTCCAGCGCCTTCACCCCGAAGCCGTGCAGCAGATAGCCGGTGATGGTGCCCGCGCCCAGCGCGGTGAACCACGTCTTCCGCTGCGGCACCAGCGCCAGGAAGACCGCCGTCAGCACCAGGGCGCAGCCGGTCAGCAGCACGATCATCACCGGGGCGGTCCACCAGGCCGCACCGGTCTCCTCCACCGGGGTGGCCCGGTAGAACCAGCTCAGCTTCATGTCCGGCGCGATCCAGTAGGCGAAGGCCAGCGTGGCCGGCAGCACCGGGACCGCCGCGATCCGGGCCTCCCGGCGCCGTACCAGGGCGAAGTGCTCGGGCCGCATCAGCAGCCCCATCACGAAGAACGGCAGGAACTGCAGCACCCGCATCAGGTCCAGGTCCGAGCCGGTGGCGGGGGAGAGGGAGGCCGCCACGGCGACCACCATGGAGACCGCCAGCGGGTGGCGCAGGCTCCGCCACAGCGGCACCGACAGCCGCCACAGGAACAGCGCGACCAGGAACCAGGTCAGATAGAAGGGGTCGGTCAGGCTCAGCGGGCGGTCCCAGTCGTCCTTGGCCCAGGCCGTGAAAAGCGTGTACGCCGTCTCGAACACCAGGTACGGGACGACCACACTGGTCAGCAGCCGCTTCACCTGGTCCGGCCGTCCGGTGAAACTCCGGGAGAAGTAGCCGGAGATCAGGATGAACGCCGGCATATGGAAGGTGTAGACGACCATGTAGACCGCACGCGTCGTCCGGCTCCCGTCCATGACGAGTTCCCAGGTGTGCGCGATCGCGACCAGCACGATGGCCAGGTACTTCGCATTGTCGAAGAACGGATCCCGCTCCTTCTTGGCGGACCCGGTGGACCCCGCCGCGGCCTTGGCGGGTCTGGCCGCGCCGTGCGGCGGCGTGCTCGTGGCGGCGGGCGCCGGCTCCTCGACCGGCGGGAGCGGAGCCTTCTGGTTTCCGTGCGGGGCCTGGAACATTCGAGGCACGCTAGCCCGGCTCGCCATGTTCGTAAAACCCGTGACAGGCCTCTCTTCACGGGGGTGTCTTCGCGGTCGCACCGCATGCGGATGCCCGCCTTGGGTGGACTCATCCGCGTTGACCGTGGCATTCGGTCACCACCGCCCCACGCGGCATTACACCGGAGCGCACACCGGGGATTTCCTGTAACCAGCATGTGCACATGCGAAAAGCGTCACAACCTCCGTCCCTTGCCCCGCGTCCGCCCTCCGCCTCCACGCCCTCGGGGCCGCCGCGAGGGCCCTTCGCCCCCGCCTGCCCGGGACCGTGTCCCTGATCCCTCCCGGAGGATGTGTCAGAGGATGTGTCAGCGGGGGGTGTAGCGGGGGATGTTGGTGGCACGATGGACCGCACGGGGGTCTGCGCGGCCGCGCACCTCCGGGCCGGCAAGGCGGACCGACCGAAGGTGTGATCAGTTGTGGCCATTTCGCTGTCTGTGGTGCTGCTGTTGGCGATCATCCTGGTGGTGATGATCCGCAGTGGCTCGATCAAGGGGGGTCCGGCCGTGGTGGCCATCCTCTTCGGCTTCTTCCTGGCCTCCAGCGGTATGGCCCCCGCCATCCAGCGCACCCTGGACTCGATAGCGAGCACCATCAACGGCATCAACTTCTGAGGCCTTCCCGCCCCCGCGGGGGCGGGCCCCGGGAACGCCTCAGGGCCAGGTCCGAGGAGAACTCCTCCGACCTGGCCCTGAGGTGTGCAGAGCGGGCGACGGGAATCGAACCCGCGTAGCTAGTTTGGAAGACTAGGGCTCTACCATTGAGCTACGCCCGCATACCGTGCACCGCCCGCGACCGGCGGACCCGGCGTGGACGGCACGGTCATCGTAGCGGGTCCGGCGGCCGGGTCGCACACCCTTTGCCCGGCGGCCGGCCGGTGGCGTACACCGGGTCGGAAAAGGTGCGGACGGCGGGTCCGCGGCCATGTACCCTACGTGTCGCACCGACGGGGTGTGGCGCAGCTTGGTAGCGCGTCCGCTTTGGGAGCGGAAGGCCGTGGGTTCAAATCCCGCCACCCCGACCACGCCCGTCCGCGCTCGTTGACGGGGTTGACGGGGTTGTCCGTAGATCACGTTGTGGGCCCCTCCCTGCTTGCGGTTACTATGCAAGCTGCGTGCCCGTGTGTCTCTCTGACCGGGCCGAATCCGCCGCAGCCGCCGTCGAGGCGGCCCGGCAGCCAAGAATCAGCCACCAAGGAGACCGAACCGTGAAGAGCGCCGTGGAGACCCTGAACCCGACCCGGGTTCGGCTCACTGTCGAGGTGCCCTTCGAGGAGCTCAAGGACAGCCTCGACGCGGCGTACAAGAAGATCAACCAGCAGGTCACGGTCAAGGGCTTCCGCAAGGGCAAGATCCCGGCTCGCGTGATCGACCAGCGGTTCGGCCGTGGCGCGGTGCTGGAGGAGGCCGTCAACGACGCCCTCCCGCGCTTCTACACCGACGCGGTAAACGAGGCCGAGGTCAACCCGCTCGGCCAGCCGGACGTGGACATCACCGAGCTGAAGGACGGCGAGCTGCTGGCCTTCACCGCCGAGGTCGACATCCGCCCGTCCATCGAGATCCCGGACTACTCCGGCATCGAGGTCACCGTCGACGCCGTCGAGGTCACCGACGAGGACGTGGCCAAGTCGGTCGAGCAGCTGCGCGACCGCTTCGCCTCCACCTCCCCGGTCGAGCGCGCCGCCGCCGAGGGCGATGTCATCACCGTCGACCTGGAGGCCAAGGTCGACGGCGAGGTGCTCGCCGACGGCGTGGCCGAGGGCGTGCAGTACACCATCGGCTCCGGTGAGCTGCTGGACGGCATCGACGAGGCCGTCACCGGCAAGTCGGCCGGCGACGAGGCCACGTTCACCTCCGTCCTCAAGGGCGGCTCCGCCGAGGGCAAGGAGGCCGAGGTCACCGTCAAGGTCACCGCCGTCGCCGCCCGCGAGGTGCCCGAGCTGGACGACGAGTTCGCCCAGATGGCGTCGGAGTTCGACACCCTCGAGGAGCTGCGCGCCGACAGCCGCAAGCGCCTGGAGAACATGAAGCAGTACGACCAGGCCACCCAGGCCCAGGAGCGGGTGCTGGACGAGCTGATCAAGCTCGCCGAGGTGCCGATCCCCGAGAAGCTGCTCGAGGACGAGGTCAACACCCGCAAGCACAACCTGGAGCACCACCAGCTCGGCCAGATGGGCCTCACCATCGACAAGTACCTGGAGATCCAGGGCAAGACGGCCGAGGAGTTCGACGCCGAGACCCGCGAGCAGGCGGTCAAGGGCATCAAGACCCAGTTCATCCTGGACGAGCTGGTCAACAAGGAGAAGCTCAACGTCAACCAGGAGGAGCTCACCGAGCACCTCATGCGGCGCGCCGCCTCCTCCGGCATGAGCCCCGACCAGTTCGCCCAGGCCGTGGTCGAGGGCGGCCAGGTGCCGATGCTCGTCGGCGAGGTCGCCCGCGGCAAGGCGCTGGCCGTGGTCGTGGAGTCCGCCAAGGTCGTCGACACCAACGGTGAGACGGTCGACCTGGACGACGAGGACGAGGCGGGCGAGACCGCCGAGGCCGCGACCGAGGACGCCCCGGCCGACAAGGCCGACGAGAAGGCCGCGGAGAAGTCCGAGGGCTGACCGGCCCCCCGGCCGCGAGACGGCTGAGGCGAGGGCCCGGCCCGCACCCCGTGTGCGGTCCGGGCCCTCGTCGTCCGGGGCCGCCGCAGGCCTCCCGCAGGCCCCGCCCGAGCCCCTGCCCACGGCCCTCGAAGGCCCCGCCGGGCGGCCTACCTTGCGCTCCCAGCGAACAGTTCGGGAACCGGGATGGCGGCTGCCGACCAGCGCGTTAGGGTCCATGAATACGAGGGCAGGCACATACCCGCCCAGTACGTACGACGCTGAGACGGCTCGTGCCGTCGGAGACGAGCAGGTGGATACGTGACGAATCTGAAGCCTTACGCCGCGGGTGAGCCGTCCATCGGTGGCGGCCTCGGCGACCATGTCTACAACCGGCTGCTCGGCGAGCGCATCATCTTCCTCGGCCAGCAGGTCGACGACGAGATCGCCAACAAGATCACCTCGCAGATGCTGCTCCTTGCCGCGGACCCGAGCAAGGACATCTACCTCTACATCAACAGCCCCGGCGGCTCGGTGACGGCCGGCATGGCGATCTACGACACCATGCAGTACATCCCGAACGACGTGGTCACCATCGGCATGGGCATGGCCGCCTCGATGGGCCAGTTCCTGCTGACCGGCGGCGCCACCGGCAAGCGCTTCGCGCTGCCGAACACCGACATCCTGATGCACCAGGGCTCCGCCGGCATCGGCGGCACCGCCTCGGACATCAAGATCCAGGCCGAGTACCTGCTCCGCACCAAGAAGCGGATGGCCGAGATCACCGCGCACCACTCCGGGCAGAGCGTCGAGACGATCATCCGCGACGGCGACCGCGACCGCTGGTTCACCGCCACGGAGGCCAAGGAGTACGGCCTGATCGACGACATCATGTCCGCCGCCGCGGGCGTTCCGGGCGGTGGCGGCACCGGCGCCTGAGCGCCCCGCCGCCGAGCCCGACCCGCCAGCCCAGCCCGCCGAACGCCCGAACGCCATCAGGATGGTGAAACACCCCATGAGCAACTTCTCCGCGAGCGGCCTCTACACCGGCCCGCAGGTGGACAACCGGTACGTGGTGCCCCGGTTCGTCGAGCGCACCTCCCAGGGCGTGCGCGAGTACGACCCGTACGCCAAGCTCTTCGAGGAGCGCGTGATCTTCCTCGGCGTGCAGATCGACGACGCCTCCGCCAACGACGTCATGGCGCAGCTGCTGTGCCTGGAGTCGATGGACCCGGACCGGGACATCTCGATCTACATCAACAGCCCCGGTGGCTCGTTCACCGCGCTGACCGCCATCTACGACACGATGCAGTTCGTGAAGCCGGACATCCAGACCGTCTGCATGGGCCAGGCCGCCTCGGCCGCCGCCGTGCTGCTGGCCGCGGGCACCCCCGGCAAGCGGATGGCGCTGCCCAACGCCCGTGTGCTGATCCACCAGCCGTCCGGCGGCACCGGCCGCGAGCAGCTCTCCGACCTGGAGATCGCGGCCAACGAGATCCTGCGCATGCGGACCCAGCTGGAGGAGATGCTGGCCAAGCACTCCAGCACCCCGATCGAGAAGATCCGCGACGACATCGAGCGCGACAAGATCCTCACGGCCGAGGAGTCCCTGGCGTACGGCCTGGTGGACCAGATCGTCTCCACCCGCAAGAGCACCACCGCGGCGGCCGCCTGACCCTGCCGGCAACCCCCTCGGCACCCTTCCGCGCACCACGCGGTGTGCTGAACCATGCCGAGGGGGGCCCGAACACGGGCATGGGCAAGGTACCGTCGGATAGAGGCACCAGGAGCGGCTGCACCAGGCCGCTCCCAGGCGAAGGGGAAGCACCTCGTGGCACGCATCGGTGATGGCGGCGACCTGCTCAAGTGCTCGTTCTGCGGAAAGAGCCAGAAGCAGGTGAAGAAGCTCATCGCGGGCCCAGGTGTGTACATCTGCGACGAGTGCATCGACCTGTGCAACGAGATCATCGAGGAGGAGCTCGCCGAGACCTCCGAGGTGCGGTGGGAGGAGCTCCCCAAGCCGCGGGAGATCTACGAGTTCCTGGAGGGGTACGTCGTCGGGCAGGAGCCCGCGAAGAAGGCCCTCTCCGTCGCGGTGTACAACCACTACAAGCGCGTCCAGGCCGGCGAGAACGGCGGCGCGCAGGGCCGGGACGACGCGATCGAGCTGGCGAAGTCCAACATCCTGCTGCTCGGCCCGACCGGTTCGGGCAAGACGCTGCTCGCCCAGACCCTGGCCCGGATGCTGAACGTCCCCTTCGCCATCGCCGACGCCACGGCGCTGACCGAGGCCGGCTATGTCGGCGAGGACGTCGAGAACATCCTGCTGAAGCTGATCCAGGCGGCCGACTACGACGTCAAGAAGGCCGAGACCGGGATCATCTACATCGACGAGATCGACAAGGTCGCCCGCAAGAGCGAGAACCCGTCGATCACCCGGGACGTCTCCGGCGAGGGCGTGCAGCAGGCCCTGCTGAAGATCCTGGAGGGCACCACCGCCTCGGTGCCGCCGCAGGGCGGGCGCAAGCACCCGCACCAGGAGTTCATCCAGATCGACACGACGAACGTGCTGTTCATCGTGGGTGGCGCCTTCGCCGGTCTGGAGCGGATCATCGAGTCCCGGGCCGGCGCCAAGGGCATCGGCTTCGGCGCCACCATCCGCTCCAAGCGGGAGATCGAGGCCAGCGACCAGTTCCAGGAGGTCATGCCGGAGGACCTGGTGAAGTTCGGGATGATCCCCGAGTTCATCGGCCGCCTCCCGGTCATCACCTCGGTCCACAACCTCGACCGCGAGGCCCTGCTCAAGATCCTGGTCGAGCCGCGCAACGCCCTGGTCAAGCAGTACCAGCGCCTCTTCGAACTCGACGGCGTCGAGCTGGACTTCGACCGCCCCGCCCTGGAGGCCATCGCCGACCAGGCCATCCTCCGCGGCACCGGCGCCCGTGGCCTGCGCGCCATCATGGAGGAGGTCCTGATGTCGGTGATGTACGAGGTCCCCTCCCGCAAGGACGTGGCCCGCGTCGTCATCACCGAGGACGTCGTCCACAACAACGTCAACCCGACCCTGGTGCCCCGCGTCGTCAAGGACCAGGGCCCGCACGAGAAGTCGGCGTAGCGGCGGTCCGCACGCCCAGACGCGAAGGGGCGCCCCGGCGGGTTCGGACCGAACCTGCCGGGGCGCCCCTCTGTGCGTCGCGCTCGACGGCCGTCAGGCCTTGACGCGGACCTCCTTGCGGAGCTTGGCGGCGATGGCGGCGGCCTCCTCGGGGGAGCCGCCCTTGCCGAGCATCAGCTCGCCGAGGTTCATCGGCATCACCATGCCCAGCGTGCTGTGGTCGCCCCAGACGCAGAAGGTGATGGTGACCTCCTTGGGCGCCGGGCCGCTCGTCTCGCCCGTCTTGCCCTTGCTCTGCTGGCACTTGAGGACGGCGCCCTCCAGCCCCTCGGGCTTGTACTCCTTGGGGCTGCCGACCAGCTCGGCGTCCTTGTTGGACTCCTTCTCGGCCTCGGACTTCATCAGGGCGAAGAAGCCGTCCACCGCCTTCTCCGGGTCCTCGATCGTGCCGTACACGCCACCGAAGTTGAGCATCTTGCCCGCCAGCGGCGCGGAGTCGTTCTTCACCGCGTAACCGGAGCTGACCTGCTTGGCGTCCTTCACGCCCCAGCTCTCGGCCTTGCCCAGCAGCTCCTTGTCGTCGGAGGACGAGGAGCCGGAGTCGTCCTTCTTGTACTCGCCCAGCACCGTCTCCGGCGTGATGAGCTTGTGCGGGCCGTCGTCCGCGATGTCGGAGCTCCCGCCCGTGCCGAAGACGAACCAGGCACCCACCGCGATGGCCGCGACCACCGCGACCGCGCCGAGGATCAGGCCGGCCTTCTTGCCGCCGCCGGCGGGGGCCGGCGGGGGCGGCGGGTACTGGCCGGGGGCCGCGCCGTAGGGCGGCTGCTGCGGCGGCTGCCCGTACGGGCCGGGGGCCTGGGGCTGCCCGTACGGCCCGGGCTGCTGCGGCGCGCCCTGCGGGTAGCCGTAGCCCGGCTGCTGCGGCACGCCCTGCGGGGCCTGTCCCCCTGGGCCTTGCGGCCCGGGAGGTGCCCCCTGGGGGTACCCGTAACCGGGCTGGGGGGCCTGGGCCGGCGGCTGCTGGCCGTAGGGGCCGGGCCGGCCGTACGGGTTGGGCTGTCCGCCGTACGGACCCGGCTGGTCGGTGCTCATGAAAGGGGTCCCCCTCCGAATGCTTATGCGTCGCTGACATCCTGGCCGAAAGCCTGTCCGTGCGGCACGCCGGGGGTCGGACCGTTACCGAACAATCCCGTTTCAGTACGTCCCCGTGACACCCCTAAACTGGGCCCGTGACCGAGAACTCAGCGCAGCACCACGCGACCGCCCCCGACCTGCCGACCCAGTACGCGCCGGCCGATGTAGAGGGGCAGTTGTACGAGCGCTGGGTGGAGCGGGGGTACTTCGACGCGGACGCGGGCAGCGACAAGCCCGCGTACACCGTCGTCATCCCCCCGCCCAACGTCACCGGCAGCCTCCACCTGGGCCACGCCTTCGAGCACACGCTGATCGACGCCCTCACCCGCCGCAAGCGGATGCAGGGGTACGAGACGCTGTGGCAGCCCGGCATGGACCACGCCGGCATCGCCACCCAGAACGTGGTCGAGCGCGAGCTCGCCAAGGAGGGCAAGTCCCGCCACGACCTGGGCCGGGAGGCCTTCGTCGAGCGGGTCTGGCAGTGGAAGGGCGAGTCCGGCGGCCAGATCTCCGGCCAGATGCGCCGCCTCGGCGACGGCGTCGCCTGGTCCCGTGAGCGCTTCACCATGGACGAGGGCCTGTCCAAGGCCGTCCAGACCATCTTCAAGAAGCTCTACGACGACGAGCTGATCTACCGCGCCGAGCGGATCATCAACTGGTGCCCCCGCTGCCTGACCGCCATCTCCGACATCGAGGTGGAGTACCAGGAGGACGACGGCGAGCTGGTCTCCATCCGCTACGGGGACGGGGACGCCGCGCTGGTCGTCGCCACCACCCGCGCCGAGACGATGCTCGGTGACACCGCGGTCGCCGTCCACCCGGACGACGAGCGGTACCAGCACCTGGTCGGCACCGAGGTCGAACTGCCGCTCACCGGCCGCCGTATCCCGGTCGTCGCCGACGAGCACGTCGACCCGTCCTTCGGCACCGGCGCGGTCAAGGTGACCCCGGCGCACGACCCCAACGACTTCGAGATCGGCCGCCGCCACGGGCTGGCCAACCTCTCGGTCATGGACGAGCGCGCCGTGATCACCGCGCACGGCCCCTTCCAGGGCCTGGACCGGCTGGAGGCCCGCAGCGCCGTCGTCGCCGCCCTGCGCGCCGAGGGCCGGATCGTCGCCGAGAAGCGCCCGTACAAGCACTCCGTCGGGCACTGCTCCCGCTGCAAGACCACCATCGAGCCGCGGCTGTCCATGCAGTGGTGGGTCAAGGTCGGCCCGCTCGCCCAGGCCGCCGGGGACGCGGTCCGCGACGGCCGGGTCGCCATCCATCCGCAGGAGATGGAGAAGCGGTACTTCGACTGGGTCGACAACCTCCACGACTGGTGCATCTCGCGCCAGCTCTGGTGGGGCCACCGCATCCCGGTCTGGTACGGGCCCGAGGGCGAGGTCGTCTGCGTCGGCCCCGACGAGGAGCCGCCGAGCGGCGAGGGCTGGCACCAGGACACCGACGTCCTGGACACCTGGTTCTCCTCCGGGCTCTGGCCCTTCTCCACCATGGGCTGGCCCGAACAGACCCCGGAGCTGGCGAAGTTCTACCCGAACGCGGTCCTGGTCACCGGCTACGACATCCTCTTCTTCTGGGTCGCCCGGATGATGATGTTCGGCCTGTACGCGATGGACGGCCAGGTCCCGTTCCACACCATCGCCCTGCACGGCATGGTCCGCGACCAGTTCGGCAAGAAGATGTCCAAGTCCTTCGGCAACGCGGTCAACCCGCTGGACTGGATGGACACGTACGGCTCCGACGCGCTCCGCTTCACCCTGGCCCGTGGCGCCAACCCCGGCATCGACGTCCCGATCGGCGAGGACTGGGTCCAGGCCTCCCGGAACTTCGCCAACAAGATCTGGAACGCCACCCGGTTCGCCCTGATGAACGGCGCCACCGTCGAGGGCCCGCTGCCCGAGCCGGAGCGGCTGACCGCCACCGACCGCTGGATCCTCTCCCGGCTGAACACCACGGTCGCCGAGGTCGACGCGTTGTACGAGGACTTCCAGTTCGCCAAGCTGTCGGACGCGTTGTTCCACTTCGCCTGGGACGAGGTCTTCGACTGGTACGTGGAGCTCTCCAAGTCCGTCTTCTTCGCCGGCGGCGAGCAGGCGAAGGTCTCCGCCCGTGTGCTCGGCGAGGTCCTGGACGTCACCCTGCGACTGCTGCACCCGGTGGTCCCGTTCGTCACCGAGAAGCTGTGGACCGCGCTGACCGGCGGTGAGTCGCTGGTCGTCGCCGACTGGCCGCGGGACAGCGGCTTCCGCGACCAGGCCGCCGAGCGGGAGATCGCGCTGGTCCAGCAGCTCGGCACCGAGGTCCGCCGGTTCCGCAAGGACCAGGGGCTCAAGGACGGCCAGAAGGTCCCGGCCCGCCTGGAACTGGGGGACACCGGGCTGGCCCCGCACGAGGCGGCCATCCGCCAGCTGCTCCGGCTCCAGCCCGAGGGCGAGGGCTTCTCCGCCACCGCCTCGCTGCCGGTCGCGGGCGCCACGGTCGCCATCGACCTGTCCGGCGCCATCGACGTGGCCGCCGAGCGCAAGCGGCTGGCCAAGGACCTGGCCGCCGCCGAGAAGGAGAAGGCCCAGGCCAACGCCAAGCTGGGGAACGAGGCCTTCCTGGCCAAGGCCCCCGACCAGGTGGTGGAGAAGATCCGCACCCGGCTGGCCACCGCGGACGAGGACATCGCCCGCATCACCCGCCAGCTGGAGAACCTGCCGGCGGCTTGACCCGCCCCCCGGTCCCGTACGGCGACGGGCACCGCACCCCCCGTGGGTGCGGTGCCCGTCCGCATACCGCTCGTACCGCCGTCGGCTCAGCCCTCGACGGTCGCCGGGTCCATCCAGAACACCTCGAAGGTGTGGCCGTCCGGGTCGTCGAAGGACCGGCCGTACATGAAGCCGTGGTCCTGCGGGTCCCGGGTCTCCTTGCCGCCGGCCGCGACCGCCTTCTCCACCAGCTCGTCCACCTTCTCGCGGCTCTCCGCGTTCAGCGCCAGCAGCACCTCGCTGGTGGTGGTCGAGTCCGCGATGGCCTTCGAGGTGAAGTCCGCGTACCGGGGCTTGGCCAGCACCATCAGCACGATGTGGTCGCTGATCACGATCGAGGCGCAGTTCTCGTCGGAGAACTGCGGGTTGATCGTGTACCCGAGGTCGGTGAAGAACTTCTTGGAGACCTCCAGGTCGCTCACGGCCAGGTTCGGGAAGATCATCTGCTGGTACATCGGGGTCTCCGCTCCGTGTCTGCCGGCCGGGCCTCCGCCCCGCCGTGCCGCTCTCCACCGATACAGACCGGAGCCGGAGCGGAAACTCATCGCGGGGAGGGCGGAATCCCGGAGAGTTTTCTCCGAGGGGCGCGCGGAGGGTGTGGCGGGCGGGAGCGGCGGGCGGGCCGAGGGGCGGCCGCCGGCTTCCGTAGACTGAGGGGCGTGAGCGAGCAGCCCCCCGAGCCCAGTGACGACACCAACCCCGACGACTTCGAGCAGATCGTGGCCGCCGAGACGGACAGGGATCCGGACCTGGCGGTGATCGAGGCCGGCAGCCGTACGCTGCGCGCCCAGGCCGGTCCGCCGGCGGCCGACCCGGTGCCGGCCGCCCGGCCGGCGGACCCCGAGGTCGACAAGGCCCTGCGGGAGGTCGAGGCGGAGCTCGCGGGCCGCTGGGGTGAGACCAAGCTGGAGCCCTCGGTCAGCCGGATAGCGGCCCTGATGGACGTGCTGGGCGAGCCGCAGCGCTCGTACCCCTCCCTCCACCTCACCGGCACCAACGGCAAGACCTCCACGGCCCGGATGATCGAGGCCCTGCTCACCGCCTTCGACCTGCGCACCGGCCGCTACACCTCGCCGCATGTGCAGTCGGTGACCGAGCGGATCAGCCTGGACGGCGCCCCGATCAGCCATGAGCGGTTCGTGGAGACCTACCGGGACATCCAGCCGTACGTGGAGATGACCGACGCGGCCCAGGAGTACCGGCTCTCCTTCTTCGAGGTGCTGACCGGTATGGCGTACGCCGCCTTCGCGGACGCGCCGGTCGACGTCGCCGTGGTCGAGGTCGGGATGGGCGGCACCTGGGACGCCACCAACGTGATCGACGGCTCGGTGGCCGTGGTCACCCCGATCAGCCTGGACCACACCGACCGGCTGGGCTCCACCACCGCCGAGATCGCCGCCGAGAAGGCCGGGATCATCAAGCCGGGTGCGACCGTGGTGATGGCCCAGCAGCCGGTGGACGCGGCGCAGGTGCTGCTGAAGCGGGCCGTCGAGGCGGACGCCACGGTGGCCCGGGAGGGCATGGAGTTCGGCGTGGCCGCCCGCGAGGTGGCGGTCGGCGGGCAGCTGCTCACCCTGCGCGGGCTCGGCGGGGAGTACGAGGAGGTGTTCCTCCCGCTGTACGGCGCCCACCAGGCGCACAACGCGGCCGTGGCGCTCGCCGCGGTGGAGGCCTTCTTCGGCGTCGGCGCGGAGGCCTCGCGGACCCTGGACGTGGACACCGTCCGCCGGGCCTTCGCCACGGTGGCCTCCCCGGGCCGGCTGGAGGTGGTCCGCCGCAGCCCCACCATCGTGCTGGACGCGGCGCACAACCCGGCGGGCGCGCTGGCCGCCGCCGAGGGGGTGCGCGAGGCGTTCTCCTTCTCCCGGCTCGTCGGCGTGGTCGGCACCAGCGCCGACAAGGACGTCCGGGGTGTACTCGAAGCCCTGGAGCCGATCCTCGCCGAGGTGGTCGTCACGCAGAACTCCACCCACCGCGCCATGGACGCCGACGAGCTGGCCGCCCTCGCGGTCGAGGTCTTCGGCGACGAGCGGGTGGTGGTGGAGCCCCGGCTGGACGACGCGCTGGAGGCGGCTATCACCCTCGCGGAGGAGGAGGACGAGTACGCCGGCGCGGGCGTGCTGGTCACCGGTTCGGTCATCACGGTCGGCGAGGCCCGGCTGCTGCTCGGAAAGGGCTGAAGCCCATGCGTACGCTCTGCGCCTCCACCCTGATCGGCGAGTTCTTCGTGATCGGCTTCGCCGGGCTGGTGGCGATGAAGGACGACACCCTGTCCCTGGGCACGGTCTGGACGGTGTGCGGGGTGCTGATGGCGCTCAGCGTGCTGCTGTGCGGGATGATCACCCGCCCCGGCGGCCTCCAGCTCGGCTGGGCGCTGCAGATCGCGCTGATCGCCAGCGGCTTCGTGGTCCCGCTGATGTTCTTCCTGGGAGTGGTGTTCGGCGGGCTGTGGTGGGCGTCCATCCACTACGGCCGGAAGATCGACGAGGCCAAGGCGCGCTGGGCGGCCCAGGCCGAGGCCCAGGAGACCGAGGGCGCCCCGGCGTCCTAGTGCCTCCGCGGGGTGTGCGCCGGGGTCACCCCACCGGCGTACAGGCGGCCGCTTGCCGCACGGTAGCCTCAGCTCACCGCAACGCACCCCTGCAAGGAGCCGCCACACATGTCCCAGCGCACCCTCGTCCTCCTCAAGCCCGACGCGGTCCGCCGCGGCCTGATCGGGGAGATCATCGGCCGGATCGAGCGGAAGGCCGACTGGAGCATCACCGCGATGGAGCTGCGGGAGCTCGGGCAGGACACGCTGGAGCAGCACTACGGTGAGCACCGGGGCAAGCCGTTCTACGAGCCGCTGGTCGCCTTCATGGCCTCCGGCCCGGTGGTGGCGCTGGTGGTCGAGGGCGAACGGGTGATCGAGGGCGTGCGCCGGCTGGCCGGCCCCACCGACCCGATCGCGGCGGAGCCCGGGTCCATCCGGGGCGACTTCGGCACCATCGTCCGGGAGAACCTGATCCACGCCTCGGACTCCGAGGAGTCCGCCATTCGGGAGCTGAAGATTTTCTTCCCCGGCATTTCCTGATCCGCGATCAGGCCCGCGCCGGGACGCGACCGGCCGGCAATCGGCGGGCGGTCGTCCGGCAATCGGCGGCCCGCTGTCCGCCATACAGCGCATACGGCGATCAAAGCCCTGGGGCGACCGATGGAATTTCGGTCGCCCTTCGGCATATGAGAGCACCTATCGGGAACGCATCGGTCCGATGCCTCGTCACCTGTACAGAGGTGTCACCTGTACAGAGGTGTGAGCGGGCGGCCCACCGCGCCGGTTCCGGGCGGTCGGCACTACGATGAAACTCCTCGCTCACACCCACCCACCACCTCGCCGACCTGAGAAGCCGTCAAGCTCTGATTGGGGAGGTCCGACGCATCCTCATGGGAAACAAGGGGAACTCAATGTCGTTCATCGGCCGTGACATGGCTGTCGACCTCGGGACCGCCAACACGCTGGTGTACGTGAGGGGCCGCGGCATCGTCCTGAACGAGCCGTCCGTCGTCGCGATCAACACCAACACCGGCGGCATCCTGGCGGTCGGCGCCGAGGCCAAGAAGATGATCGGCCGCACGCCCGGCAACATCGTGGCGGTGCGGCCCCTGAAGGACGGCGTGATCGCCGACTTCGAGATCACCGAGCGGATGCTCCGCTACTTCATCCTCAAGATCCACAAGCGCCGCTACCTGGCCCGCCCGCGGGTCGTGGTCTGCGTGCCCTCCGGCATCACCGGAGTGGAGCGCCGCGCCGTGATCGAGGCGTCCACCCAGGCCGGCGCCCGCCAGGTGCACATCATCGAGGAGCCCATGGCCGCGGCCATCGGCTCCGGGCTGCCGGTGCACGAGGCCACCGGCAACATGGTGGTGGACATCGGCGGCGGCACCACCGAGGTGGCCGTCATCTCGCTCGGCGGAATCGTCACCGCGCAGTCCATCCGGGTGGCCGGCGACGAGCTGGACAACGCGATCATCCAGCACATCAAGAAGGAGTACAGCCTTCTCCTCGGTGAGCGCACCGCCGAGCAGATCAAGATCACCATCGGCTCCGCGTACGACCTGGAGACCGACGAGCACACCGAGATCCGCGGCCGCGACCTGGTCTCCGGGCTGCCCAAGACGGTGGTCATCTCCGCCGCCGAGGTGCGCAAGGCCATCGAGGAGCCGGTCAACGCCATCGTGGACGCGGTCAAGACCACCCTGGACAAGTGCCCGCCGGAGCTGTCCGGCGACGTCATGGACCGGGGCATCGTCCTCACCGGCGGGGGCGCGCTGCTGCGCGGCCTGGACGAGCGGCTGCGCCGGGAGACCGGGATGCCGATCCACATCGCCGAGGACCCGCTGGACTCGGTGGCGCTGGGATCCGGCAAGTGCGTGGAGGAGTTCGAGGCGCTCCAGCAGGTGCTGGACGCCCAGCCCCGCAGGTAGCAGCACCCTGGCTCCGGCCGGGGCCGCCTACCGGGCGGGCCCCGGCCGCGGTTGGTATAACGGCATACACATCGCTACGAGGAAGGCACGGCCGCCCGCGTGAGGGACACACGAGAGAGCCGGCTGCTCCTGGTGCTGCTGGTCGTCATCGCGTTCGCACTGATCACGGTGGACATCCGCGGCGGCGAGGAGTCACCCGTCGACGGCGCCCGGCGGGCCGCCGCCACGGTCTTCGGCCCGGTCGAGAACAGCGTCGCGTCCGCCGTCGACCCGGTGGGCAACGCCATCGGGGCCGTCCGGGACTCGGGCGAGCGCCACAACCGCATCGCCGCCCTGGAACGCGAGAACGCCGCGCTGAAGACCAGACTCGGCAGCGACGACCGCAACCGCAGCAGGGTGCGCGAACTGGACAACCTGCTCCGCAAGGCGGGCGCCGGCCAGTACGGCATCAAGGCCGCCGAGGTCGTCGCCATAGGGTCCGCGCAGGGCTTCTCCTGGACCGTCACCATCGACGCCGGGGCGGGCGACGGCATCAAGCGGGACATGACCGTCATCAACGGCGACGGACTGGTCGGCCGGGTCACCACCGTCGGCCCCTCCACCTCCACCGTGCTGCTCGCCAACGACCCCGACTTCACCGTGGGCACCCGGATGGAGAAGACCGACGAACTCGGCTTCGCCACCGGCCAGGGCGACCGCCCGCTGTCGGTGCAGTTCCTCAACGGCAAGGCCCGGATCAAGCCCGGCGACCGGCTGGTCACCTTCGGTTCCCAGGCCGACAAGCCGTTCGTGGCCGGGGTGCCGGTCGGCGAGGTGGTCCGGGTGGACCCCTCCGGCGGCGAGCTCACCAAGAACGTCTTCGTCCGCCCGTACGCCTCCTTCAGCAAGCTCGACGTGGTCGGCGTCGTCGTGCAGGCCCCGCGCACCGACCCGCGCGACACGGTCCTGCCGCCCAAGCCGAAGCCCGAGCCCACCGTCACCGTCACGGTGACCCCGACACCCACCGCCGGCCCCAGCGGCGGCCCGTCGACGGCGCCGAACGCCCAGCCGCAGGACCCGGCGGTCCGCGACGAGAACGACCAGGCCGACCAGCCGGCGGCCAACGACCCGGCGGGGGATGAGTAAGGCGATGCGCGTCAACCGGATCCTGCTCTCCGCGGCCCTCCTCTTCGTCGCCCTGGTCCTCCAGGTCTCCGTGCTGGCCCGGCTGCAACTGCCCGGCGCCGTCCCCGACCTGCTGCTGCTCACCGTGGTCGGCCTCGCCCTGGTCTACGGGCACGTCAGCGGTGCCCTGGTGGGCTTCGCCGCCGGACTGCTCGCCGACTTCGCCCCGCCCGCCGACCACGCCGCCGGCCGCTACGCCCTGGTGCTCTGCGTGGTCGGCTACGTGGTCGGGCTGGCCAAGCCGACCACCGGGCCGCTGCGCTCCATCACCATCCCGATGGCCATGGTGGCGCTCGCCGCCGTCGGCTCCACCCTGCTCTACGCGGGCGTCGGCGCCCTGGTCGGCGACACCGCCGCCCGCCATGTCGGCCTGGTCTCCCTGCTGATCACCGCCGTCGTCTACGACCTGCTGCTCGCCCCCTTCACCGTGCCGCTGATCATGGCGCTGGCCAGACGCGCCGACAGCGACCCCCTCGCCGAGTCGCCCGGCTCCTCCGGCTCGGACGTGGCCGGCGGCTGGAGCGCCTTCGGCACCGGGCTGCGCATCGGCGACCAGCGCGGCGGACTGCGCGTCAAGGCCGCCCGCAACCGGGCCGCCCGGGCCGGCCGCATCAAGAGCGTCAAGCGACTGTGAGCCTCACGTGACCAACATCCCCGAGACCGGCCGGACGCCCCGTGTCCAGGTGCGGCTGATCGTCATCCAGGTCCTGGTCTTCTCCCTGCTGCTCACCCTCGGCGGGCGCCTGTGGTATCTACAGATCCGGCAGGGCAAGGAGTACACCGACGAGGCGAAGAACAACCACGTCCAGCAGGTCGTCCAGCCCGCCGTGCGCGGCTCCATCCTGGACGCCCGCGGCATCCCGCTCGCCGACAACGAGACCCGGCTGGTGGTCTCCGCCTCGCGCACCGAGCTGATGAAGATGAAGGACGACGGCAAGGGCGTCCTGACCCGGCTCGCCGGGGTGCTGAAGATGAAGCCCAAGGACGTCACCGACAAGGTCCGGCTCTGCGACGCCGAGACCCCGCAGCCCTGCTGGAACGGTTCGCCGTTCCAGCCCATCCCGGTCACCGACGAGGCCACCACCCAGCAGGCCCTGCAGATCCGGGAGCGCGCCGAGGACTTCCCCGGCATCACCGCCGAACCCACCGCCGTACGCCGCTACCCGGCACCCGGCAAGTCCCGCACCTCCCAGGTCCTCGGCTACCTCTCGCCGGTCACCGACGAGGAGATCCAGAAGGCCAAGGACAGCGACTCGCCGTTCCTCCGCTCCGACATGGTCGGCCGCTCCGGCCTGGAGCGCACCTACGACAAGGCGCTGCGCGGCAAGGCCGGGGTCACCCGCTACGAGGTGGACAACCTCGGCCGGGTCCTCGGCGAGGCGGAGAGCGACCCGGGCCGCCCCGGCTCCACGGTGGTCACCTCCATCGACGCCCGGGTGCAGGCCGTCGCCGAACACGAGCTGTACCAGGCGATGAAGACCGTGCGGAAGGAGACCGACAAGGTCACCGGACGCCCGTACGAGGCCGACTCCGGGGCCGTCGTGGTGATGGAGTCCAGGACCGGCCGGATCGTCGCCATGGCCTCCCAGCCGGACTACGACCCCAACGCCTGGGTGGGCGGCATCTCCGGCAAGGAGTACGCCCGGATGACCGGCAAGAAGTCCAACTACCCGCTGCTCAACCGGGCCATCCAGGGCCAGGCCCCGGCCGGCTCCATCTTCAAGGTGGTCTCCGCCAGCGCCGCCGTCCGGGCCGGCTACGACTTCGACGGCCGCTACAACTGCTCCAGCTCCTACAGCCTCGGCAGCCGCAGCTTCGCCAACTTCGAGTCCCAGGGCCACGGCCCCATCTCCCTCGGCGACGCCCTGAAGTTCTCCTGCAACACCGTCTTCTACCGCCTGGGCCACGAGGAGTGGCAGCGGGACGGCGGGCTGAAGCCCAAGAAGGACGCCCACGACTGGTTCTACCGCACCGCCCACGACTTCGGGCTCGGCGCCGAGACCGGCATCGACCTGCCCAACGAGGTCAAGGGCCGCATCCCGGACCGCCGGTGGAAGCAGTCCTTCTGGGAGGCCAACAAGGACGTCTGGTGCAAGCAGGGCAAGAAGGGCGGCAGCTACGTCCAGCAGATCGCCTACGAGAGCTGCCTGGAGGGCAACCAGCTGAAGGCGTTCGACAGCATCAACTACGCCATCGGCCAGGGTGACGTGCTGGTCACCCCGATCCAGATGGCCACCGCCTACGCCGCCATCAGCAACGGCGGCACCCTCTTCAACCCCACCGTCGGCAAGGCCGTGATCAGCCCCGACGGCAAGCGGGTCGAGGAGATCAAGCCGCAGGCGCACGGCAAGCTGCCGGTCGACGCCAAGACCATCAAGAACCTCGACAAGGGTTTGCGGTCCGTGGTCGAGCCCGGCGGCACCGCCGCCTGGCGGTTCGGCGGCTGGCCCCAGGACAAGATCCCGATGCGGGCCAAGACCGGCACCGCCCAGGTCTACGACAAGCAGACCACCTCCTGGTTCGCCACCTACACCGACGACTTCACCATCGTGATGACGATCTCCCAGGGCGGCACCGGCTCCGGCGCCTCCGGCCCCGCCGTGCGCAACATCTACGACGCCCTCTACGGCCTGGACGACTCCGGCAAGCAGGACGTCAAGCGCGCCCTGCTGCCCGGGCCGCAGAAGCAGCTGCCGAAGGTCCAGGCGGACGGCACCATCGAGGCGCCGCCCATCGCCCCGTACGACCCCGACGCCCAGAAGGTCGACCCGAACGAGTACACCGGGCAGGAGCAGCTCGCCGGTCCGCCGCCGCACGCCGGCACCCCACCGGCCCGGAGGGACTGAGCGCCCATGACCGCCAACAACTTCTCCGTCCCCCGCTACGCCCCCGACAAGGGCGGCACCTGGGCCAGGATGACCGCGCGCGACTCGATGGTGCGCCGGCTGGACTGGCCGCTGCTGGGCGCCGCGCTCGCGCTGTCCGTGCTCGGCTCCCTGCTGGTGTGGTCCGCCACCCGGGGCCGCACCGAGCTCAACGGCGGCGACCCCTACTCGTTCCTCTTCCGGCACGCCATGAACACCGGCATCGGGCTCGCCCTGATGGTCGGCACCATCTGGCTCGGCCACCGCACCCTGCGCGGCGCCGTGCCGGTGCTCTACATCCTGTCGGTGGTCCTGGTGGTGCTGGTGCTCACCCCGCTGGGCGCCACCATCAACGGCGCGCACGCCTGGATCAAGGTCGGCGGGCTGTCGCTCCAGCCCTCGGAGTTCGTCAAGGTCACCATCATCCTCGGTATGGCGATGCTGCTGGCCGCCAAGGTGGACGCCGGGGACCAGCTCCACCCCGACCACCGCACCGTCGCCAAGTCCCTCGGCATCGCGGTGCTCCCGATGGCCATCGTGATGCTGATGCCGGACCTCGGCTCGGTGATGGTCATGGTGGTGATCGTGCTCGGGGTGCTGCTCGCCTCCGGCGCCTCCAACCGCTGGATCTTCGGCCTGATCGGCGCCGGGATCGCGGGCGCGGTGGCGGTGGCCGCGCTCGGGGTGCTCGACCAGTACCAGATCAACCGCTTCGCGGCGTTCGCCAACCCCGAACTCGACCCGGCCGGCGCCGGCTACAACACCAACCAGGCCCGGATCGCCATCGGCTCCGGCGGGCTGTACGGGGAGGGGCTGTTCAACGGCCACCAGACCACCGGCCAGTTCGTGCCCGAGCAGCAGACCGACTTCATCTTCACGGTGGCCGGCGAGGAGCTGGGCTTCATCGGCGCCGGCGCGATCATCGCCCTGCTCGGCGTGGTGCTCTGGCGGGCCTGCCGGATCGCCCGGGAGACCACCGAGCTGTACGGGACGGTCGTCGCCGCCGGGATCATCGCCTGGTTCGCCTTCCAGTCCTTCGAGAACATCGGGATGACGCTGGGCATCATGCCGGTCGCCGGACTGCCGCTGCCGTTCGTCTCCTACGGAGGGTCGGCGATGTTCGCCGTCTGGGTGGCGGTCGGACTGCTCCAGTCCATCCGGGTGCAGAGGCCGATGAGCGCCTGACGGCCCTGGTGAGTGCCCCGGTGACGGCATAGGAAGCCGCCGCCGGGGCACTTTTAGGTCCATGGCGGACACCAGGCGCGAGATCGAACGCAAGTACGAGGCCACTCCCGGTACCCGGCTCCCCGACCTCACCGGCACCGCCGGTATCAGCAGCGTCGCCGACCAGGGCACGGTCGAGCTGGACGCCGTCTACCACGACACCGCCGACCTGCGGCTGGCCGCCGCCGGGATCACCCTGCGCCGCCGCACCGGCGGCGCCGACGCCGGCTGGCACCTCAAGCTCCCCGTCGCCCCCGGCGTACGGGACGAGCTGCACGCCCCGCTCACCGACACCGTCCCCGACGACCTGGCCGCCCTGGTCCGCGCCCGCACCCGGGACGCCGCCCTCGCCCCCCTGGTCCGGCTCCGCTCCCGCCGCGAGATCCGCCATCTCCTCGCCGCCGACGGCACCCCGCTCGCCGAACTCTCCACCGACACCGTCCGCGCCCAGCGCCTCGGCGGCGGCAAGGTCAGCGCGGTGAAGTGGACCGAGATCGAGGTCGAGCTCGCCGACGGCACCGACCCCGCCCTGCTCGACGCCGTCACCAAGCGGCTGCGCAAGGCCGGGGTCACCGTCTCCGACGCCCCCTCCAAGCTCGCCCGCGCCCTCGCCGAGACCGGCCGCCGGGTCCCCGACCGCACCCCGCCCACCGGCTCCACCGCCGGGGACCGGGTCCTGGCCTACCTCCATGAGCAGGCCGAGGCGCTGACCACCTACGACGCCGCCGTCCGCCGCGACCTGCCCGACTCCGTCCACAAGATGCGGGTCGCCACCCGCCGGATGCGCAGCGCCTTCAAGACGTACAAGAAGGTCCTGGACCCGGCCGCCACCGGCCCGCTCGCCGAGGAGCTGAAGTGGCTGGCCGGCGAGCTCGGCACCGACCGCGACCACGAGGTGCTCACCGAACGCCTCACCGCGCACCTCGACGCCGTCCCCACCACCCTGCTCCTCGGCCCCGTCCGCGCCCGCCTCACCGCCTGGGCCGCCGCCGGCCGCACCGCCTCGCACCAGCACACCCTCGCCACCCTCGACAGCGAGCGGTACGCCCGCCTGCTTGATGCCCTGCACGCCCTCCTCGCCGACCCGCCCTTCCGCAAGGCCGCCCGCAAGGACGCCGAGCCCGTCCTCGCCAAGGCCGTCATCAAGGACTTCGACCGCCTCGCCCGCCGTACCGGCACCGCCCTCGCCACCCCGGCGGGCCATGACCGCGACCTCGCCCTGCACGAGGCCCGCAAGGCCGCCAAGCGCGCCCGGTACGCCGCCGAGGCCGCCCGGCCCGCCCTGGGCAAGCCCGCGAAGAAGCTGGCCAAGGCGGTCAAGGGCGTGCAGAAGCTGCTCGGCGAGCACCAGGACGGCGTGGTCGCCCGCGAGCAGCTGCGGCAGCTGGCGATCAAGGCCCACGCGGCCGGCGAGACCGCGTTCACCTGGGGCCTGCTGTACGGCCGCGAGGAGGGCGAGGCCGAGCGCGTCGAACGCGACCTGCCCGAGGTGTGGGCGGCGACGGCGGAGCAGGGCCGCACCAGCAGACTGCGGGACCTCTGAGGGCGTACGGGACCTCCCCGATCCCGGGTACGCTGGTAAGTCGCCCTGCCCGCCCACGAAGGTTCCCGATGTCTTCCGAGTCGTCTGCCGCTGCCGTGCCGCCCGCCGCGCCCTCTGCGGGCCCGTCCGCGGGATCGTCCGCGGAGTCGGTCTTCCCGCAGCTGGAAGCCCTGCTCCCGCATGTGCAGAAGCCCATCCAGTACGTCGGCGGTGAGCTCAACAGCACCGTCAAGCCCTGGGACGAGTGCGATGTCCGCTGGGCGCTCATGTACCCGGACGCCTACGAGGTGGGGCTGCCCAACCAGGGCGTCATGATCCTCTACGAGGTGCTCAACGAGCAGGCCGGCGTCCTCGCCGAGCGCACCTACAGCGTCTGGCCGGACCTGGAGGAGCTGATGCGCGAGCACGGCGTCCCCCAGTTCACCGTGGACAGCCACCGCCCGGTGAAGGCCTTCGACGTGCTGGGCCTCAGCTTCTCCACCGAGCTGGGCTACACCAACATGCTCACCGCGCTGGACCTGGCCGGCATCCCGCTGGAGGCCAAGGACCGCACCGTGGACGACCCGATCGTCCTGGCCGGCGGCCACGCGGCCTTCAACCCCGAGCCGATCGCCGACTACATCGACGCGGCGGTCATCGGCGACGGCGAGCAGGCCGTGCTGGACATGACCCGGATCATCCGCGACTGGAAGGCCGAGGGCCGCCCCGGCGGCCGCGAGGAGGTGCTCTTCCGCCTCGCCAGGACCGGTGGCGTCTACATCCCCGCCTTCTACGACGTGGAGTACCTGCCCGACGGCCGCATCGGCCGTGTGGTGCCCAACCGCTCCGGCGTCCCGTGGCGGGTCTCCAAGCACACCGTCATGGACCTGGACGAGTGGCCCTACCCCAAGCAGCCGCTGGTCCCGCTCGCCGAGACCGTCCACGAGCGGATGTCCGTCGAGATCTTCCGCGGCTGCACCCGCGGCTGCCGTTTCTGCCAGGCCGGCATGATCACGCGCCCCGTGCGGGAGCGAAGCATCACCGGCATCGGCGAGATGGTGGACAAGGGACTGAAGGCCACCGGCTTCGAGGAGGTGGGCCTGCTCTCCCTCTCCTCCGCCGACCACTCCGAGATCGGCGACATCGCCAAGGGCCTGGCCGACCGCTACACCGAGGACAAGATCGGCCTCTCGCTGCCCTCCACCCGCGTGGACGCCTTCAACGTGGACCTGGCCAACGAGCTGACCCGCAACGGCCGCCGCTCCGGACTCACCTTCGCCCCCGAGGGCGGCTCCGAGCGGATGCGGAAGGTCATCAACAAGATGGTCTCCGAGGAGGACCTGATCCGCACGGTCGCCACCGCCTACGGCAACGGCTGGCGCCAGGTGAAGCTGTACTTCATGTGCGGTCTACCGACCGAGACCGACGAGGACGTGCTCCAGATCGCCGACATGGCGATGAACGTGATCGCCAAGGGCCGCGAGGTCTCCGGCTCCGGCGACATCCGCTGCACCGTCTCCATCGGCGGCTTCGTCCCCAAGCCGCACACCCCCTTCCAGTGGGCGCCGCAGCTCTCCGCCGAGGAGACCGACGCCCGGCTGGAGAAGCTGCGCGACAAGATCCGCGGTGACAAGAAGTACGGCCGCTCCATCGGCTTCCGCTACCACGACGGCAAGCCCGGCATCATCGAGGGCCTGCTCTCCCGCGGCGACCGCCGGGTCGGCGACGTCATCCGCGCGGTCTGGGAGGACGGCGGCCGCTTCGACGGCTGGCGCGAGCACTTCTCCTATGACCGCTGGATCGCCTGCGCCGACAAGGCCCTCCCCGAGCACGGCGTCGACCTTGCCTGGTACACCACCCGCGAGCGCGGCTACGAGGAGGTCCTGCCCTGGGACCACCTGGACTCCGGTCTCGACAAGGACTGGCTCTGGGAGGACTGGCAGGACGCCCTGGACGAGACCGAGGTCGAGGACTGCCGCTGGACCCCGTGCTTCGACTGCGGCGTCTGCCCCCAGATGGACACCTCCATCCAGATCGGCCCCACCGGCAAGAAGCTGCTCCCGCTGACCGTGGTCAAGTAGCCGCCCTCACACCCTCTCGCCCCTCCCGCCACCCGGTGGGAGGGGCGACGGCGTCCCACCGGGCCTCCGCATGCCCGCCCCGGGGCGGGCATGCGGACACCCCGCCCGCAACGCCCCGCCACCGCGGCCGGCCGCCCCGGCCGCCCCGCCCGGGCCACCTCCCGCCGCCCCCTCCGGTATCCGTTCCGGCGAAGGACGCCCGGTGGCCAAGGCATCCCCCCTCGGACCCGAGACGAGGCCACCGGATGCCCGCATTCCACCACCTCGTGGGGGGCGGGCGCGTCAGCGGACCAGATCGCCCGGGTCGGTGTTGGCCCCGCACAGCACCACGGCCACCTTCCCGCCCTCGCTCGCGAGGTCCGGCGCCGCGGTGAGGGCGGCGAAGGCGGTGGCCGCGGCGTGCTCGACCGCCAGCCGGTGCTCGTCCCAGAGCAGCTGCCGCGCCCGGACGATCTCCTCGTCCGGTACGAGGACGCCGCGCACCCCGTCCTGCCGGGCCGCGTGCAGGGCCAGGGCGGAGGCCCGGCGGGCGCCCAGGGAGTCGGCGGCCACCGAGTCCACGGCGACGTCCACCGGGCGGCCCGCCTCCAGGGCGGCGTGCAGCGCCCGGCAGTTCCGCGGCTCGACCGCGACGGTGCGTACGCCATGGTGCCGGGCGGCGGTGGCGACCCCGGCGAACAGCCCCCCGCCGCCCACGGCCACCACGACCGTGCCCAGGTCCGGCACCCGGGCCAGGATCTCGTCCAGCAGGGTGCCGGCGCCGGCGGCGATCAGCGGATGGTCGTACGCGTGCGAGGGGAGCGCGCCGCTGGTGGCCGCGAACTCCTCGCAGGCGGCCAGCGCCTCGGCGTACTCCGTACCCACCAGCCGCACCTCCGCCCCGTAGGAGCGCAGCCGGGCCGCCTTGACCGCGGGCGCGGTGGCCGGCAGGAACACCGTGGCCGGTACGCCCGACTGCCGGGCGGCCCAGGCGCACGCCAGCCCCGCGTTGCCGCCGGAGGCGATCGTCACCCCGGTGTCCGGAAGGGTGCCCGCGTCCCGGTGCGCCCGGAGGAAGTTCTGCGCGCCCCGGGCCTTGAAGCTGCCGGTGTGCTGCATGAACTCCAGTGCCAGCCACACCTCCTGGCCCCGCGGGCCGCCGCCGCCGAGGTCGACCGGCGCGACCGACACGGGCCGCACCCGCCCCGCGATCCGGTCCGCGGCCGCCTCGATGTCCCCGTAGCCGAGCTCCCGCACCACGACCCCTCCCTCTTCCGACACGAACCCCGATCCTCCCCTGAGGCCCGCCGATCATGGACGCCAGGGTCCCGTCATGGACGCCACAGCCCTGCGCGGCACCACCATCGCCCACGACGACCTCGGCCCGAGGGACGGCCTTCCGGTCCTCCTGGTCCACGGGCACCCGTTCGACCGGACCCTGTGGGCGCCCCAGGCCGAGGCCCTGACCGCCGCGCTCCTGGACCACCTGGGCATCGAGCGGGCGATGGTGTGCGGGGTCTCCATGAGCGGCCGGATCACCATGGAACTCCAGTTCCGCCGCCCGCACCGCGTGCTCGCCCTGGTCCTGTCCGACACCTCGACCCCCGCCGGGACCGACGAGGGCAGGGAGTTCCGCAGGGCGCGTCCTCGCGATGATGCGGGCCACCGACCCGCGCGGCGCCGCCGCGGCTCTGCGCGGCCGAGCCGAACGCCCCGACTACGCGGACACCGTGGCCGCGGTCGGCAAGCCCGTCCTGATCGTGGTCGGCGCGGACGACGTCTACACCCCCGTCGCGGCCGCCGAGGCGATCCACCGCCTCGCCCCGCATACCACCCTGTCCGTCATCGACCGGTCCGGCCGCCTCCCGGGCGCCGAGCAGCCCGAACACTTCAACAGCGTGCTGCTGGACTTCCTCACCACCCAGGTGTCCTGGGTGAGGGGGGATGGTTTCTAATAACGGAAAGCAGAACCTCTTGTTACTCGCCGTCGCGGTCGACATGATCGGACCGGACACCCGAGACGAGAGGAGAGCCGTGAAGCTGACGCGCTTAGTCGGTGAGTGTGAGGACGACTTCGACCGGGAGGCGTTCCGGTTGGAGACCCTGGACGACTACAGCCAGTCGGGCAGTGTCGACGCCTATCACGCGTTCCTCGCCGGTGAGCCTCAGCCGGAGTCGTTCACGTCGAATGACTGGTAGACCACGATCAGGAACGCCGTGGGGGCGGGGAAGCGCATGTACCGCGTGCACATCCTGGCTCGGCCGCTGACGGAGTACCTGCGCTTCGAACTCTCCTGGGGCTACCGTCAGAACATGACGTCCGGAGAGGAGTTCTTCATCCTGGACACCACCGACCAGGAGAACCCCATCCCGGACGCCCCGGACTTCTGGCTCTTCGACGAGCGGGTCGTCGGAGCCATGCACTATGACGGCGAAGGGAAGTTCCTGCGCGCCGACCTCCTTGATGAGGAGCATGTGTCCCGGTTCCTGAAGTACCGGGACGTGGCCATGGCCCACGCCGTGCCCTTCACCGACTGGTGGGCAGAGCACGGCGAGTGAACAGGGAAGGGCTCGGCCCAGCGCTGCGGGGGAGGGCATCCTCACCGTGCTCGGTGTCTCGGCCGAGGTGAAGGCCGAGTACATGGCCGTGGCCCGTGCGCAGGCCACGGAGGCCGCGGCCTGGCGGGTCATCCGACGTCTGGGGTACCACCGGAAGCAGGAGCAGATCCGGGCCCTGGAGAGCTCGATGACGCGGCTGCGGCTGTTCCAGCCCTCGCTGATCCCCGGCCTTCTGCAGACCCCCGAATATGTGCGAGGGGTGTTTGAGACGAAGGGGCTGAGCCAGGACCAGTCGACCCGGACCATCAGTGCCCGCATGGACCGGCAGCGGGTTCTGTACGACACCGGTAAGCGACTACACTTCACCCTCACGGAGTCCGTTCTTCGCTGGCGCCTTCTTCCCGCCCTGATGATGGCGGCGCAACTGGATCGCATCGTCTCCGTTTCCCGCCTGCCGAACGTGGACGTACGTGTCGTGCCCTTGGATGCCCGACAGACACGTGTGCCTGGGCACTCGTTCTCCATCAGCGATGACCGAGTGGTGACAGTGGAGACCGTGCATGCCGAGCTGGTCGTGACCGACCCCCGGGACGTGTCCCTGTACGTGGAGAAATTCGAACACTTTGCCTCGGCCGCTCTTGCCGGGGATGACATGCGGGCCAAGGTGACAGCCATTCGGGACGAATTCTTTCGTGAACAGGAAAGCGGCTAGAAACCCGTTGGTGTCCTCGCCACCATGGTCCCCGCAGCCCGCAGACGGTGGTGAGGGAGTACGCGATGGTGACCGGTACCCACGACTGGGAGTACGTGACATACGCACCCCGGGGCGAGACGTGCGCCGCCTGCCTTCGTCCCGTACAGCAGTTGGATCCGGTTCGCAGGGCCACCGTCGAGCACCAGCCCGGCCGTCCCCAGGCCGTGTACCGGCACGCCGGCACGTGCCCGCTGCCTCAGGTGGCCCCGGCATAGGGCGCCGACCGCCATAGATTCCCGCCCCGGCGAGGGAAACCCTGGACAGGTCGAGCGCCGGGGCGGGTGGCCGACGCGGGGGATTCCCCTCGCGCATCGCGGGCCAGGCCTTCGACGGTACGGGGGTGTGGCCTCTGAGAGAAGAGGAGGTGGGTCGATGAGCGTTGCCGTCGACACGTTCGAGACGCGGGCGCCGGATGCGGAGGGCTGGCGCGGGTTCCCGTTCCGGCACCCCGGGGACGGGGACCCGCTGATCGCCGAGGCGGACGGGGGCAGGCACGACGGCGGGCCCATGCCCCCGGAGGCGCCCCGTGACCCGGCCCCGGCCCCGAAGGACGGGGGCGGAGGGAAGTGAGCCGCCGGGAGCGGTAGGGATCTGATGAAGTCGGCCCCGCTGGTGCGTCCTTGTGACGTAGGGGTGGGGCCGGTTCACGGGCCGGGCGAGGGGGCGCACGGGCGGCTGGCTACGGTGCGCGGGTGAGCGATGACGTCATGGCCTGCCCGGAGTGCGCAGAGCCGATGCGGGCGGGGGGCTTTCTGCTCGCCCTGCGGGAGGAGGACGGGCGGCGGGCGTGCCGGACGCTGTGGGGCTGCGCACGTCGCCATGTCTGGTGGCGTTGGGCCGACCGGCCCGGGGAGCGGCTGGAGGCCTGCCCGGTGCCGCAGGTGTTCTTCGGGGGACGGTGACGGGGGCGGGGGCTCAGTCCGAGGCCATGGGGGCGTAGGCGGTGGGGACTTGCGTCACCTCCAAGCCGGAGAAGAGCAAGGTGAGCCGGTGGGCGTTGGTCTCGATCAGCACCTGGTGGAAGTCGATGCCGATGGCGTCCGACCAGCGGCGGGCGGCCTCCGACTCGGGGAGCAGCTTCGCGCCCGGGTACAGCACGTGCGACTTGACACCCCAGACGTAGCCGTCGAGGTCGGCGGCGGTCTCCTGGTCGGTGAGACGGTCGTCCAAGGAGATCCGCCAGGTCCCGGGCGGCACCGTTGTCTCGCAGCGGGCCTCGACGCAGTACCGGAAGAGGTAGCGGAGGCGGGTCGGCGCGATGCCGGTCGAGGGGTCCGCGACCAGCTGGACGACGACCTCGTAGTCCCGCAGGTAGTCGGTGTAGCCGTGGTGCACCACGGAGTGGTCGAAGGTGTCGTCCAGCAGTTGCCGGAACGCTGCGGCGTCCATGCCGCTGTTCTACCTCAGGTGTTCCACCGGTCCCTGCTGATGCCGGCAACGGTGCTGACGCCGACGCCCATCGACCGCCGGAAGGACCCTCGCGTACCGTCGCGGCCATGGGGGATGGCATCGGTCGCCTGGCTGCACATCCTGATGTTCTCCTGGGCCCATGGCAGGGTGGCCCCAACGGTGCCGTGGAACGCGTCGAGGCGGTCCTCTGTGTCGCCGACGCGGAAGCGGCCGCGGTGCGGCGGCGGTACGAGGCGTACCTCGGCCGACCGGGCCACCCGGCGGGACCGGCGCACACCTTCGCCCTCAACGGCGCCGTCATGGTCTTCCGGGCCGGCGCGTGACATGACCGGGCCGGTGCGGGGGTAGGCGGAGGGTGAGCGGTGTGGCCGGAGGCCATTCGGGTGCACCCTTCTGACCTGGAATGACGCAGCCCAGGGAACCGTCCGGCAGGCCCGGGCGTACTCTGGGTAGGACAGACGCTCCCGGCGCGGACCCGTCGCCGAGATCTCCCCGCCCCCGACCTGGTGGCGGGGGTGAGCCGGACGGGGCCCCCGGGGCCGCCAAGCTTCGTGGGCGGTGCGCCACCCGCGCCCGCCCCGCACCGAGGAGAAGAACCACTGGGCAAGCGACAGCCCGAAGGCCCGCCGCCGGCACCGGCGGTGCAGCGCATCCGACTGCGTTACACCAAGCGCGGCCGCCTCCGGTTCACCAGCCACCGCGACTTCCAGCGCGCGTTCGAGCGGGCGCTGCGGCGCGCCGAGGTGCCCATGGCGTACTCGGCGGGCTTCACCCCGCACCCCAAGGTCTCCTACGCCAACGCCGCCCCCACCGGGACCGGCTCCGAGGCCGAGTACCTGGAGATCGCCCTCACCGCCCCCCGCGACCCGGACCTCCTGCGGCAGCTGCTCGACGAGTCGCTGCCGGACGGGCTCGACATCACCGACGCCGTGGAGGCGCGTACGTCGGGCCTCGCCGACCGGCTCACCGGGTCGGTGTGGGAGCTGCGGCTGACGGGAGTGGGGGAGGAGGAGGCCGCGGAGGCGGTCGGAAAGTTCCTCGCCGCGGAGACCGTGGAGGTGAGCCGCACCACCAAGAACGGGGTACGCACGTTCGACGCCCGGGCCGCCGTGGCCGGGCTGGAGGCCGTATCCGGCCCGTCCGATGGGCCGGGCCAGAGCCCCTGTGCGATACTGCGCCTGGTTGTTCGGCACGTGACACCTGCCGTACGACCCGACGACGTCCTGTCCGGTCTCCGAGCTGTGGCCGACCTGGCGCCGCCGGTCCCCGCTGCGGTGACCAGGCTGGCGCAGGGGCTCTTCGACGAGGAGTCCGGCACGGTGACCGACCCGCTCGCGCCCGACCGCGAGGCAGCCCGGCCCGCCCCACCCACGGCCGCCGGACCCGCCGCCGCCCCGGAGCCGGCAGGTGCGGGTCCCGCGTAGGAGCGCTGTCACCGCGCGGCCCAGGCACTCGGGAGCCATCTGGGTCCGGCCGCGTACATCCACCGGAGACTTTCGCCAGGCCTGCGCACACCACGTACGGAACCGGCGAGCCAGACATCAGAGCTCCCGTGCGGCGGCCGCGCCCGACGCGGCGCCCGGGAGCGTGACGGGAGAACCGCCCGCATGCGCGAAGTGAACGAATCCGGCACCGCCGGTACCCACGAGGACAAGAACGACAACGACGGGAACTCGCCCAGCGACACGCTGCCGCCGCGCCGCCGTCGCCGAGCCGCCTCCCGCCCGGCGGGCCCCCCGGCCGGTGCCGCCGCCCCCGCGGAGGCCGCCGAGGTGACCGCCGAGGCCGCCGCCGCGCCCGCGAGCGCCGACGCCCTCGCGGCCGAGGCCCCCGCCGAGGAGGCCGCGCCCCCGGCCCGTACCCGCCGCCGCGCCACCCGCAAGGCCACCGCCGCCGCCGGCCCCCCGCCCGCCGCCGAGGAGGGCGCGGAGAGCGCCGAGACGGTCGCGGAGACCGTGGGAACGGCCGCGGGGACGGCCGCCGAGACGGAGGCCGCCCCGGCGCCGCGTACCCGCCGCCGGGCCACCCGTAAGGCCACCGCCCCGGCCGGCGCGCCCGAGCCCGCCGAGGTGGAGGCCGCCGTGGCCCAGGCCCCGGCCGCCGCCGAGCAGGTACCGGCCCTGCCCGAGGAGGCCGCGCCCCCGGCCCGTACCCGCCGCCGGGCCACCCGCAAGGCCACCGCCCCGGTCCCCGAAGAGACCCCGGCCGCCGAGAAGGCCGTCGAGCAGCCCGCCGCCACCGAGGAGGCGCCGGCCGCTCCGGCCCGTACCCGCCGCCGCGCCACCCGTGCCGTGTCCGCGCCGACCGGGGCCCCCGAGGCCGCCGAGGTCGAGGCCGCGGTGGAGGAGGCCGAGGAGACGGCGGAGGAGCTCACGGAGGAGACCGCCGAGCCGGTGGCCGCCCCGCAGGAGACCGCCGCCCCGGCGCGTACCCGCCGCCGGGCCACCCGTAAGACCGCCGCGCCCGCGCAGGGTGAGGAGGCCGCCGCCGGGGAGACCCCGCCCGCCGCCACCGTCGCCCAGATCGCCGCCGACGAGCCCGAGGTCGCCGCCGCCGAGGAGGCCGCCACCCGTGGCCGAGGCCGCCGCCGGGCGTCCTCGCCGCAGTTCACCGCCGGTGCGGCGGCGCGTGAGGACGCGCCCGAGCAGGGCCGCGGCCGCCGGGCCGCACGGCCCGCCGTGGCGGTCTTCCAGGCACCGGTGTTCACCGAGCCGATGTTCCAGACCCCGGAGACCGCCGCCGCGGCGGCCGCCGCCGAGGCCGCCACCCGGAGCGAGGAGCCCCGGGAGGTCCGCGAGGAGAAGGCCGAGCGGGGCCAGGACGCCCCGAGGCGTGAGGAGCGGGGCGAGCAGCCGGAGAGCGGCGGCCGCCGTCGCCGCCGCCGGCGTGGCGAGCCCGCCGAGCAGTCCGAGCCGGCCGCGCCCGCCGCCGAGGAGAAGCAGGCCCGGGAGAAGCCGGCCCGCGCGAAGGCGGCCGAGGCGCAGGCGGCCGAGGCCGTCGAGTCGAGGGCGGCCGAGGAGGCCGAGCCGGAGACCGTCGAGGAGCCGGAGCAGGAGCAGGACCACGAGGCGGACGAGTCCGAGGACCGCCCCTCGCGCCGCCGCCGTCGCGGTGGCCGCCGCCGTCGCCGCGGTGAGGCCGCCGACGCGGAGGAGGGGGACGAGACCTCCGCCGAGCAGCCGGCCGAGGAGCAGGACCAGGACGAGGACGAGGAAGAGGACGGCGACGAGGAGGACGCGGAGGAGGGCGGTACGCCGTCCGCCGCCGGCACCAGCAGCTCGCGCCGCCGTCGCCGTCGCCGCCGCCGCAGCGGTGACACCGGCGGGGACGCCGAGGCCGCCGACGAGGACGGGGTGCGCACCGTCGTCAAGGTGCGCGAGCCGCGCCCGGCCCGCGAGGCCGCCGACGAGGTGCAGTCCATCAAGGGCTCCACCCGTCTGGAGGCGAAGAAGCAGCGCCGCCGCGAGGGCCGCGAGCAGGGCCGCCGCCGGGTGCCGATCATCACCGAGGCCGAGTTCCTCGCCCGCCGCGAGGCCGTCGAGCGGGTCATGGTCGTCCGCCAGAGCGGCGAGCGCACCCAGATCGGCGTCCTGGAGGACGACGTCCTGGTCGAGCACTACGTCAACAAGGAGCAGTCGACCTCCTACGTCGGCAACGTCTACCTGGGCAAGGTGCAGAACGTCCTGCCGTCGATGGAGGCCGCCTTCGTCGACATCGGCAAGGGCCGCAACGCCGTGCTCTACGCCGGTGAGGTCAACTTCGAGGCGCTCGGCATGGGCCACGGCCCGCGCCGGATCGAGGCCGCGCTGAAGTCCGGCCAGTCCGTGCTGGTCCAGGTCACCAAGGACCCGATCGGCCACAAGGGCGCCCGGCTCACCAGCCAGGTGTCGCTGCCCGGCCGCTACCTGGTCTACGTGCCCGAGGGCTCGATGACCGGTATCAGCCGCAAGCTGCCCGACACCGAGCGGGCCCGGCTGAAGACGATCCTCAAGAAGATCGTCCCCGAGGACGCGGGCGTCATCGTGCGCACCGCCGCCGAGGGCGCCAGCGAGGACGAGCTGCGCCGCGACGTCGAGCGGCTCCAGGCACAGTGGGAGGACATCCAGAAGAAGTCGAAGAACGGCAACGCGCCGACGCTGCTGTACGGCGAGCCAGACATGACCGTCCGGGTCGTCCGCGACATCTTCAACGAGGACTTCTCCAAGGTCATCGTCAGCGGTGACGAGGCCTGGGAGACCATCCACGGCTATGTCTCGCACGTGGCCCCGGACCTCGCGAACCGGCTCACCCGCTGGACCTCGGAGACGGACGTCTTCGCCACCTACCGGATCGACGAGCAGCTGATGAAGGCGCTGGACCGCAAGGTCTGGCTGCCGTCCGGCGGCTCGCTGGTGATCGACAAGACCGAGGCCATGATCGTGGTCGACGTCAACACCGGGAAGTTCACCGGCCAGGGCGGCAACCTGGAGGAGACCGTCACCAGGAACAACCTGGAGGCGGCCGAGGAGATCGTGCGCCAGCTGCGGCTGCGCGACCTGGGCGGCATCGTCGTCATCGACTTCATCGACATGGTGCTGGAGTCCAACCGCGACCTGGTGCTGCGCCGTCTCCTTGAGTGCCTGGGCCGGGACCGGACCAAGCACCAGGTCGCCGAGGTCACCTCGCTGGGCCTGGTCCAGATGACCCGCAAGCGGGTCGGCCAGGGTCTGCTGGAGTCCTTCTCCGAGACCTGCGTCCACTGCAACGGCCGCGGTGTCATCGTCCACATGGAGCAGGCCACCGCCCTCGGCGGCGGTGGCGGCGGCAAGCGCTCCAAGAAGCGCGGCAAGGGCGGCGACGCCCATGTCCACGAGCACGTCTCCGACGAGTCGGTGGCGACCGAGCCGGTCGAGGCCGAGACCGAGGCGGAGGTGGCGGCCGAGCTCGCCGCCCCGACCTCGCTCGCCGAGCCGCTGCCGGAGCGCGTCGCCCCGGACGAGGAGCTGTACTCCTCGGTCGCCGAGGCGGAGGCCGCCGCGACCCGTGGCCGGCGCCGCCGGGCCACCCGCCGGGCGTCCGCCCCGGCCGGCGCCCCCCGGGCCGCCGAGCCCGCCCCGGAGCCGCAGCCCGCGGTCGCCGAGGTGGCGCCCGAGGTGGTCGAGATCGAGGCGGTGCCCGCGGTGGCCGCCCCGGAGCAGGCCGAGCCCGAGCTCGCCGCGTCCACCGTGGCGCCCGAGGCCCCGAAGGCTCCGGTCGAGGAGGCCCCGGCCGCCGCTCCGGCGCGTACCCGCCGCCGGGCCACCCGCAAGGCGACCGCCCCGGCGGGCTCGCCCAAGGCGGCCGAGTCCGCGGAGCAGGCGGAGACCGAGATCGTGGCCCCCGCCCCGGCGGCCCCGGCCGAGCCGGTCGCGGCTCCGGCCGAGCCCGCGCCCGCCGAGGAGGCCCCCGCGGCCGCCCCGGCCCGCACCCGCCGCCGGGCCACCCGCAAGGCCACCGCCCCGGCCGGTTCGCCGACGGGCGCGGAGGACACGGCGGTCGTCGTGGTGTCGGCCCCCGCCGAGGCCGCGCCGGCTCCCGCCGAGGCCGCCCCGGAGCAGCCCGAGGCCCCGCAGGCCGAGGCTCCGGCTTCCGCCGAGGGTGAGGAGGCGGCGCCGGCCAAGAAGGCGGCCCGCAAGACCGCCAAGAAGGCCACCGCGAAGAAGGCCGCCACCAAGAAGACGGCGGCCAAGAAGACCGCGGCGAAGAAGACGACCGCCAAGAAGGCCACCACCAAGAAGGCGGCGGCGAAGAAGACGGTCGCCGCCGAGCAGCAGTCGCCGTCGGCGGTCACGGCCGCCACGGAGGACTGAGGCCGGGGCTCCGCTCCGCACGCCGGGTGCCCGGCTCCCCACCCAGGGAGCCGGGCACCCGGCGTTCCGCCGTACCCGCACGCCCAGCGCGCAGCGCTCCGGCCCCCGGCCACCAGAGCCCGGCTCGGAGGCCCGGCCCCGGCCCCGCCCCGGGCGTCGACGGCCCTGGGCGGAGGGCCCGTACCGCCCTCGCGCACCCACCCCGCCCCCGCATCCGGCCCCGAACGATGCTTTTCGGACGGCTGCCGGTGGAACTCCGGCCGACCATCGGGTGAACGGATCCGGCACTGTCCGGCGCTTCCGCGGGTGCGGCGGACCGGGAACCCCGGGGTCGTGTCCGGTCGGACCCCGCGACCCCCGACCAGGCACCGGCCACGGGCCAGGGGCTTTGTTTCGGAATCGATGCATCGCAGGGCGCAGGGGCCCGAAATGGCCCAGGAGATCCCTGATAATGTGACGCCCGGTCGCTGTCGTGGCGGGTGCCGCCCGCAGCCGGTGGCGGATCCCGCTCCGGGGCAGACAGGTCCCGGCAGCCCCGGCAGGGCGTCGGCTCGCGCCGGAGGGGGACGCGCGACTCCTCACGTCCGCGGGCGCCCTCAGGACCTCTGCCACAAAGAGCTCTCGCGGTGTTCAAGGAGGACGTCCATGCCGAGCAGCAACGAGCAGCCCATCCCCGCTGCCCGCCCGGTCATCGGTGAAGAGGAGATCGAGGCGGCGGTACGCGTGCTGCGTAGCGGTCGCGTCGTGCAGGGGCCCGAGGTCGCCGCGTTCGAGGAGGAGTTCTCCGCGCTGGTCGACGGCCGCCACTGCGTCGCGGTCAACTCCGGCACCTCCGCGCTGCACCTGCTGCTGATGGCGCTGGGGGTCGGGCCCGGCGACGAGGTGATCGTCCCCTCGTTCTCCTTCGCGGCCTCGGCCAACGTGGTCCGACTGGTCGGCGCCGACGCGGTGTTCGTCGACATCGAGCCGGACGGCTTCAGCCTCGACCCGGCCGCCGTGGAGGCCGCGATCACCCCGCGGACCGCCGCCATCATGCCGGTGCACCTCTACGGCCACCCGGCCGCGATGGACCGGATCACGGCGATCGCCGGCAAGCACGGCCTCGCCGTGGTGGAGGACGCCTGCCAGGCCCACGGCGCGGCGCTGAACGGCACCCCGGTCGGCGCCTTCGGCGCGGGCGGCACGTTCAGCTTCTACCCGACCAAGAACATGCACTCGCTCGAAGGCGGCATGGTCACCACGGCGGACGCCGAGACCGCCCGCACCCTGCGCCTGCTGCGCAACCAGGGCATGGAGACGCGGTACGCCAACGAGATCGTCGGCGCCAACATGCGGCTGACCGACGTGGCCGCCGCCGTCGGCCGCGTCCAGCTCGGCAAGCTGGACGGCTGGACCGAGCAGCGCATCGCCAACGCCGCGTACCTCACGGAGCACATCACCGCCCCGAACGTGGTCACCCCGCCGGTCGCCCCGGGCGCCCGGCACGTCTACCACCAGTACACGGTCCGCGTCCGCGGCGACCGGGACGCCGCCATGGCGAAGCTCACCGAGGCCGGCGTCGGCAACGCGGTCTACTACCCGACCCCCATCCACCGGCTGAAGCCGTACTGGGAGCCGGACCAGAAGGCCGGCCGCAGCTGGGACCTGCCGGAGACCGAGAAGGCCGCCGCCGAGGTGGTCTCGCTGCCCGTGCACCCCTCGCTGGGCCAGGGGGACCTGGAGCGGATCGTCGCCGCCGTGAACGCGCTGGGAGAGAACCTGTGACCACCACCGCCGCCGCGCCGCTGCGCGCCGGGCTCGTCGGCCTCGGCTCGATGGGCCGCAACCACGCCCGGGTCCTGGCCTCCCTGGACGGCGTCCAACTGGTCGGCGTGGTCGACCCGATGGGCGACAAGAACGGCTGGTCGCAGGGCGCCCCGGTGCTCGCGACCGTCGAGGAGCTGATCGCCCTCGGCATCGACTACGCCGTGGTGGCCTGCCCCACCGCGCTGCACGAGCCGGTCGGCCTGGCGCTCGCCGAGGCCGGCGTGCACGCGCTGATCGAGAAGCCCCTCGCGGACACCGTGGAGGGCGCCCGCCGCCTGATGGAGGCCTTCGAGTCCCGCGGCCTGGTCGCCGGCGTCGGCCACATCGAACGGTGCAACCCCGCGCTGCGCTCGCTGCGGACCCGGCTGGAGGCCGGCGAGCTGGGCGACGTCTACCAGGTCGTCACCCGCCGCCAGGGCCCCTTCCCGCACCGCATCGCCGACGTCGGCGTGGTCAAGGACCTGGCCACCCACGACATCGACCTCAGCGGCTGGGTCACCGGCCAGACCTACACCACCATCGCCGCGCACACCGTCTCCAAGTCGGGCCGGGTGCACGAGGACATGGTCTCCGCGGTCGGCCAGCTCTCCGACGGCACCATGGTCAACCACCTGGTCAACTGGCTGAGCCCGCTCAAGGAGCGGTTCACCTCGGTCACCGGTGAGCGCGGTTGCTTCGTCGCCGACACCCTCACCGCCGACCTGACCTTCCACTCCAACGCCGCCGTGGCCACCGAGTGGGAGGCGCTGCGCGCCTTCCGCGGTGTCTCCGAGGGCGACATGGTCCGCTACGCCATCCCCAAGCGCGAGCCGCTGCTGGTCGAGCACGAGCTGTTCCGCGACGCGGTGCTCGGCGGGCCCCGCGACATCTGCACCCTGCGGGACGGCCTGCGGACCGTGGAGGTCGCCGAGGCGGTGCTCAAGTCGGCCGCCGGCGGCGGCACGATCTTCCTGGGGAATCGGACGGACGATGACAACTGAGCAGTCTTCGGTGCGGGCCCCCGGCGGGCCCGCCACCCGGCTGACGCGGGGGGCGGGGCATGGGCAGCAGCCCTGACGTCACCGCCCCCGACGTCACCGTCGTGGTCGCCGTCTACAACACGATGCCCTACCTCACCCAGTGCCTGGAGTCGCTGGTGGGGCAGAGCATCGGACGCGACCGGCTGGAGGTCGTCGCGGTGGACGACGGCTCCACCGACGACAGCGGCCGGGAGCTCGACCGGTTCGCCGCGCGGTACCCGGACACCGTCAAGGTGATCCACCAGGAGAACTCCGGCGGACCGGCGGCCCCCAGCAACCGCGCGCTGGAGGTCGCCACCGGCCGCTTCGTCTACTTCATGGGCTCCGACGACTACCTCGGCGAAGAGGCCCTGGAGCGGATGGTCGGCTACGCCGACCGGCACGAGTCGGACATCGTGGTCGGCAAGATGGTCGGCACCAACGGGCGCTACGTGCACCAGGCGCTGTACAAGAGGAACGAGCCGGACGTCGGGCTCTCCGACTCGGCGCTGCCGTTCACGCTGGCCAACACCAAGCTGTTTAGGCGCGAGTTGGTCGAGAAGCACAAGCTGCGCTTCCCCGAGGACATGCCGGTCGGCTCCGACCAGCCGTTCACCATCGAGGCCGTGGCGCGCGCCCGCCGGACCTCCGTGCTGGCCGACTACACCTGCTACTACGCGGTCAAGCGCGGCGACTCCTCCAACATCACCTACCGGGCCGACCACCTGGCCCGGCTGCGCTGCGTGGCCGACATCATGCGGCACGCCGCCGGACTGATCCCGGCCGGGCCGGAGCGGGACGCCGTCTTCCACCGCCACTTCCTGTGGGAGCTGGCCAAGCTCGTCCAGCACGACTTCCCGGCCCTGGACGCCGAGACCCGCCGCCAGGTGTGCGCCGGCGTCGCCGCCCTGGCCGACCAGTACTTCACCGACGGCGTACGCGACCGGATGGACGTCCAGCGCCGGGTGCGGATCGCGCTGGCGCAGCGCGGCGCGGTGGAGGAGCTGGCCCGGGCCATCGAGGACGAGGCGGAGCACGGCACCCCGCCGGTCCTGCTGGAGGACGGCCGGGCCTACGTCGGCTACCCGGGTTTCCGGGACGCACTGGCCCTGCCCGACCGGGTCTTCGAGATCCTGGACGAGAACGCCGCCGCCCGGCTCGCCTCCGGCACCCGCTACCTGGACGCCGAGTGGGAGCAGACCGGCGACGAACTGGCCGTGCGCCTCGCGGTGCGGGTGCCGGTCACCGCCGACACCGCCTCGCTCACCCTGCGGCCGGCCCCGAAGGCCATGCCGCGCAGCGCCGACAAGCCCGGCGGGCGCCGGCTGCCGGCCGGCGCCGAACTCCCCGCCGAGGCGGGCGAGACGCTCCGCGAGGCCGACCCGGACGGCGCCGGCACGGTGCTGCGACTCCGGCTGCCGCTCCCCGCGCGCCGCGCCACCCTGGGCATCCGGGTCTACCTGGACGTGGCCGGCTCGGCGTACGAGATCCCGGTCCCGGTGCGCGGCCGTCCGCTGCCGCTGGCCCGGCGCTGGCGGCAGCGGCTGCCCTACCGCGTCTCCGCGACCGCCAACGGCAAGGGCCGGCTGGTGGTCACCACGGCTCCGCTCTGGGAGCCCTCGTCCGGCAAGCTCAAGCGGGTGCGCCGGATTCTGTCCCGTGTGAAGAGGAAACTGTCTCGATGAACATCTGTGTAGTCGCACTCGGCAAGATCGGTCTGCCGCTCGCCGTGCAGTTCGCCATGAAGGGCCACAGGGTCATCGGCGCGGACGTCAACGGCAAGGTCGTGGAGCTGGTCAACGCCGGCACCGAGCCCTTCCCCGGCGAGCACGACCTGGACCGCCGCCTCAAGCAGACCGTCTCCGCGGGCCTGCTGTCGGCCACCACCGACACGGCCTCCGCGGTGGCGCAGTCCGACGCTGTCGTGGTCGTCGTCCCGCTGTTCGTCGACGCCGAGGGCACCCCCGACTTCGGCTGGATGGACGCCGCCACCCGGGACATCGCCAAGGGCCTCAAGCCCGGCACCCTCGTCTCGTACGAGACCACCCTGCCGGTCGGCACCACCCGCACCCGCTGGGCGCCGATGCTGGAGCAGGGCTCCGGCCTCACCGCCGGCGAGGACTTCCACCTGGTGTTCTCCCCGGAGCGGGTGCTCACCGGCCGGGTCTTCGCCGACCTGCGCCGCTACCCCAAGCTGGTCGGCGGCATCGACGAGGCGTCCACCGCCCGCGGCGTCGACTTCTACCGCGAGGTGCTGGACTTCGACGAGCGCACCGACCTGCCGCAGCCGAACGGCGTGTGGGACCTGGGCACCGCCGAGGCCTCCGAGCTGGCCAAGCTCGCCGAGACCACCTACCGGGACGTCAACATCGGGCTGGCCAACCAGTTCGCCCGGTTCGCCGACCGGAACGGCATCGACGTCAAGAAGGTCATCGAGGCCTGCAACTCCCAGCCGTACAGCCACATCCACCAGCCCGGCATCGCCGTCGGCGGCCACTGCATCCCGATCTACCCGCGGATGTACCTGTGGAACGACCCGGAGGCCACCGTGGTCCGCTCGGCCCGCGAGGCCAACGCCGCGATGCCGGAGTACGCGGTCGACCTGCTGGCCGCCGCCTACGGCGACCTGTCCGGCGCCCACGTGCTGGTGCTCGGCGCGGCCTACCGCGGCGGCGTCAAGGAGACCGCGTTCTCCGGCGTCTTCGGCACGGTGGAGGCGCTGAAGGCGCGCGGCGCGGTGCCGTTCGTCTCGGACCCGATGTACACCGCGGAGGAGCTGGCCGACCACGGGCTGACCCCGCACCGCGGCGAGAAGGTCACCGCGGCCGTCCTCCAGGCCGACCACGCCGAATACCGCACCCTCACCCCGGCCGACCTGCCGGACGTCACCGTGCTGGTCGACGGCCGCCGCACCACCGACCCGGAGGCCTGGAAGGGCGTCCGCCGCGTCGTCATCGGCGGCTGACCGCGCCTGGCGGCCCCCGCACAGCCCGTACGAACCCCGGCCCCGCCCCGCCACCGTGGGGCGGGGCCGCTCCGCAGGAGGAACCCATGACCTGGCTGATCACCGGCGGCGCCGGCTTCATCGGCGCGCACGTGGTGCGGGCGATGGCCGCCGCGGGCGAGCGGACCGTCGTCCTGGACGACCTGTCCACCGGCAGCGCGGACCGCCTCCCGCCGGGAGTCCCGCTGGAGACCGGCACCGTGCTGGACCGCGCCACCGTGGACCGGGTGCTGCGCGAGCACGCCGTCACCGGCATCGTGCACATCGCCGGCAAGAAGCAGGTCGCCGAGTCGGTCGCCCGCCCGCTGTACTACTACCGGGAGAACGTGGAGGGCATCCGCGTCCTGCTGGAGGCCGCCGCGGAGGCGGGCACGGGCCGGTTCCTGTTCTCCTCCTCCGCCGCGGTGTACGGCATGCCGGACGTGGACCTGGTCACCGAGGACACCCCCTGCGCGCCGATCAACCCCTACGGCGAGTCCAAGCTGGCGGGGGAGTGGCTGGTCTCCGCCGTCGGCCGCGCCCATGGCATGGCCACCGCGTCCCTGCGGTACTTCAACGTGGCCGGCGCGGCCACCCCGGAGCTGGGCGACGCCGGGGTGTTCAACCTGGTGCCGATGGTCTTCGAGCGGCTGGACGCCGGCGAGCGGCCCCGGGTCTTCGGCGACGACTACCCGACGCCGGACGGCACCTGCGTACGCGACTACATCCACGTGGAGGACATCGCCTCCGCGCACGTGGCCGCCGCCCGCCGGCTGGCCGCCGACCCGGATGCCTCGCTGGTGCTCAACATCGGCCGCGGCGAGGGCGTCTCGGTCACCGAGATGATCGACGTCATCCGCGAGGTCACCGGCCACCGGGACGCCGCCGTCGAGGTCACCGGCCGCCGCCCCGGCGACCCGGCCCGGGTGGTGGCCGCCGCCGACCGCATCCGCGCCGAACTGGACTGGACCGCCCGCCACGGGGTCAAGGAGATGGTCGCCTCGGCGTGGGCCGGCTGGCGCCGGCGCCACCCCTGACCCGCCGCCCGGCGCGGCGGTACGCGAAGGGGCCCCGGGATCGTCTCCCGGGGCCCCTTCGTCGTCGGCCGCGCCGCAGGCTAGCGGTCGCCGAGGAACAGCTCGTCGAACGCGCGGCTCACCACCGGCCAGTCCCAGGTGGACAGGGCGTGGTCGGCGGCCAGTTTGCCGGCGTCCCGCCAGGCCTCCTCGGTGGCCGTGGTCTCCAGGATGCGCTTGGCCGCCTCCTCCACCGAGCCGACGACCCAGCCCTGCGGGTACAGGGTGCGGGCGCTGTTCGGCTTGCCGGCGTAGAAGGGCCAGTCCCGGGAGACCGGAACGGCGGCGCTGGCCGCGCCCTCCATCAGGCCGACGTGGCAGCCCTCGCGCACCGACGAGGAGAGGATGACGCCGATGTCGGTGAGCGCCGAGGGCACGTCGTCGGTGGGGCCGAGCCGCAGCACGACGCCCTCCTGGACCAGCGGCTTCAGCTGCGCCTCCATGGCCCGGCGGTACACCCGGGTGGCCATGCTGGTCTTCGGGTTCATGTCCCCGCCGACCAGCAGCAGCCGGTACCGCTCGTCGTGCTCGCGGACCCGGCGCAGCACCTCCACGGCCCACAGCGGGTCCTTGGCGACCTGGCTGACGCCGACCAGGCCCAGGTTGAAGCGGGCATCGGCCGGCTTCGGGCGGCCGAAGCCGGTCAGGTCCATGGCGTTGTCGACCAGGTGCGTGCGCGGCGCGGTGTCCTCGCGCAGCTGCGGCACCAGCGACTCGACCAGGTCCCGCACGTGCGGAGCCACGTACACCAGGTCGTCGATCCGGGAGAAGTCGGTCATGTGCGGCCAGCGGGTGAACGCCTCGTAGCTGTGCAGCCGCACGATGATCCGGGTGGTGCCCGGGTCGATCGTGGTGAGCATCGCCGCCGGGCCCACCGACCAGTCCAGGAAGACGGTGTCGGCCCAGTCCAGGTAGGGCCGCATCAGCCGCTCGACCTCTTCCTGGTAGGTGCTGGTGCCGCCGGAGAGGCGGTCCTCCAGCACCCGGCGTCCGGCCCACGCTATCCGCTTGAGGCTTCTCTGTGCGGCGAGGTCCAGGTAGCGCAGCTCCACGTCCTGGTGCTTGCCGTAACGGGCCAGGATGTGGCGCAGGAAGTTGTCGTTCGCGCTGGTGGTGACCAGCAGCCGCAGCGGCCGGTCCTTCGGCGGCTCGGCGTACGGGGTGCGGCGGCCCTGCGGTCTGGCGAGCGCCCGCATCGACGGCGAGCGGTACAGCGGGGCGGTGAACCCGGCGGCGTCCTCGGCCAGCGGCGAGGACAACTGGTCGATGTGGAGCACCCGGTGGAACGCCAGGGTCAGCGCCCGGTCCAGGGCGGCCGACGCCTTCACATGGTCTTCCCTGGCGAACTCCGCGTCGGTCTCGGCCAGTCGGGCCGCGACCGTCTTGTCCATGTCGCGCGGGCTGATGCCCTTGGCCAGCTCGTTCATCGCGGCCTCGTCCAGCAGCCCCGCCCTGGTGGTCAGGTCGGGAATCCTGGACGCGGCGGCGGCCAGGGTCAGCGACGCGCCGCTGGTGCGGCCCGCCCACTGCATGCCCTCGGCGACGTACCGGGAGGTGGCGACGCGCACCCGGGGCGGGACGCCCGGCACCTGGACGGCCGTCCGCCACAGCTTGGCGCCGACCGCGGACCGCATCACCGGGCGGGCGGTGGCGTGCCGCATCACCGCGGCCGGCAGGCCGTCCATGGCGCGGCGGGCGTTGGCCTTGACGATGTCCAGCGGCGGCAGCGCCGCGCGGGTGCCGGAGGTGCCGCGCTGCTTGACCCGCTCGACCGCCTTGAGGGCCGGCGCGATGCCGAAGTGGGCTTCCTCCACACGGTAGTACTGGGCCAGCCGCCACACCGTGTACACGGCGCCGGGGTCCAGCGCCACCAGCACGTCGGCGTGCCGGGCCTGGCGGCGCAGCCAGCTGTCGCCGCGTGCCTGGAGCCACACCTTCATCCCGCCGGGCGCCTTGCGGGCCTTGCGGCGCAGCGCGGCGCTGCGGGTGTTGAGGTTGCGCGGCAGCTGGTGGGTCTCGGTCAGCGGGGTGGTGCCGAGCTCGGCGACCGACGGCAGGTGGAAGACGCCGCCCAGGTACGTGGCCGCTCCCAGCGCCTGGAACTTGCGCACCGAGTCGGCGAAGACGCCCATCTGCGGCTTGGTGCTGGCGATGAACAGGACGTTGGTCACTGGGAGGGTCCTCCGGCGGCGGGCTGGGTGTCGGCGAGGGCGGCCGCGTCCCCGGCGCTGTCCCGGTGGAGGGCCGCGTGGTCGTCGATCAGGGTCTTCACCGCGACGCTCATCACCGCCTCGCGGGTGAACCGGTCGGCGTGCGCCATCGCTTCGGCGTGCACCTCGTCGCTGGTCTCCACCGCCATGTGCGCGGCCCTGACGAACGACTCGGTCAGGCCCGCCACGTCCAGCCCGGGAGCGCCGGTCCACAGCGGGTGGCCGTCAAGGACGTTGGACGCGTCGTGCTCGACCACGTGGGCGGAGACGATCGGCAGCCCGGTCGCCATGTACTCGTAGACCTTGCCGGAGGTGACGTACCGGCCGCCGATGAGGATGAGGACCATCGCGTCCCAGCGGGCGTAGATCGAGGCGACCTCGGCCTTGGCGGCGGGGCCGCCGAAGCGGACGCCGTCCGGCTCGGCCTGCTTGAGCACCTCGGCGTGCCGGTTGGCCTCGCGCCCGGAGCCGTTGCCGATGTGGCCGCGGACCTCGAAGGTGGCGTTGGCCAGCAGCGGCTCGCGCTCCCGGGCGGCCCGCCAGGCGTCCAGCACCGTCTCCAGGTGCGGGACGGTGAAGTTGACGGTGCCCAGGTAGCCGAAGGCGAGGCCGGCGCCGGTGTCCGGGCGGTGCACCCGGCCCGGGGAGCTGTCGGCGTCGTAGCCGTTGCGCACCACGTGCACGCGGTCGGCGAACTCCGGGTAGCGGGTGCGGTAGTGCTCGGCGATCGGGTCGTTGACCACCCACAGCGAGACCGCGTGGTCCAGGATGCGCTGCTCCCAGATCCCCTCGGCGGAGTCGCGGGCGAAGCACTCCACGCCCTCGATGACGTCGATCGACCAGCCGTCGCGGAAGTCCACCGCGTACGGGACCTTCGCCTCCTCCCACAGCTTCCAGGCCGCGGCGAGGTTGACGTAGGGGACGCAGCTGGCGAGCAGCAGGTCGGCCGGCTGCTCGGCGTGCACCTTCAGCACCGCCTGCTCCAGATCGCCGCGCCAGTCGCCGAAGTTGGGCTCCGGGAAGGGCTCCATCTGGCGGCGGCGCAGCCGGGTGACCCAGCCGTTCGGGTTGAGCGCGCGCTCCTCGCTGTACAGACCGATGTCGGTCTCCAGGTCCTCGCGCGACAGGGGCAGTTCGACGATCCGGACGCGCGGGTCGACCTGCTCCAGCAGGGTGAGGTCCACGCCGGAGTCGCGCTCCCAGGACTCCTGGGCGATGGTGACCACGGTGACGTCCCAGCCCTGGCGGACGAACTGGTTGGCCGTCTCGCGCATGCGGTAGGCGCAGCTCTTGGCGGCGGGCGGGAAACCGATGGCGAGATAGATCACGTGAGGCCGCTCGCCTGCGAAGGCAGGCGGCCGGGACGTGGGAGACACTGACATAACCGGTGACGCTAGCACGGTGAGATGGACGGAAAAGTGACCCCGAGGGGTCCTTTGTCCCTCACGCGTGCCGGCTGCCTCCCTTCTGCTCGTGCAGGTCCGCGAGGATGCGCACGACGTTACGGGCGGCCTGCCCGTCCCCGTACGGGGTGCCGGGGTCGGCGGTGGGCGCCGGCCGGGTCACCGTGGCGGCCCAGTCGTCCGCGGACAGCGTGTGCGGGTCGGGTACGAGGACGTTCCAACCGGTGTCCACGGTTTCCACCCACTCGGTCTCCGGCCGGATCGTGGTGTTGACCCGCTCCAGCAGGAAGGCCTCCTTCTGCAGGCCGCCGGAGTCGGTGACCACACCGGTGGAGGCCAGCACGGCGGCGATCAGACCGGCGTACGGCAGCGGGCGGCCGACGTGCACCGAGCCCTGGGCCAGCTCGATGCCGTGCTCCTCGGCGCGGGCCACCAGCCGCGGGTGGGCCAGCAGGGCGACCGGCACCGGCAGCGCGGCCAGCGACGCGATGATGGCGGCCAGCCGCTCGGGGTCGTCGGTGTTGTCCGGGCGGTGGAGGGTGGCCAGCAGGAACGGCCGGGAGGGGTCGATGCCCTCGGGCAGCGAGGGTGCCTGGTGCTTGCCGGCCCGCACGTCGTCGCGGATGCGCAGGCAGATGTCCACCATCACGTCGCCGGCGAGCACGGCGCGGTCCTTGAGGCCCTCGTCGGCGAGGTGGCGCATGGCCTCCTCGGTCGGCGCGAGCAGCACGTCGGCGCAGTGGTCGGTGAGCACCCGGTTGTGCTCCTCGGGCATGCGCCGGTTGAACGAGCGCAGCCCGGCCTCCAGATGCGCCACCGGCAGGTGCATCTTCACGGCCGAAAGGGCGCCCGCGATGGTGGAGTTGGTGTCTCCGTAGACCAGCACCCAGTCCGGGCGCTCGCGCTCCAGCACCGGGTCGAGCGCGGCGAGCACCGTGCCGGTCTGCACGCCGTGGCTGCCGGAGCCGACCCCGAGGTGGACGTCCGGGTCGGGGATGCCCAGTCCGTCGAAGAAGACGTCGGAGAGGTCCGCGTCATAGTGCTGCCCGGTGTGCACGATGACGTGCTCGTGCTCCGTTCCGGCGAAGGCCGCCGCGATGGGGGCGAGCTTCACCAGTTGGGGACGGGCGCCGACGATGCTGATGACTTTCACTGAGCACTCTTCTTCTACTGGGTACAGGTCGATGAGGGAGACGTGCCGTGCCATCGTAGGCAATCCCGGGAAGGGGTCGGTCCGCGGCTCCGGCCATAACGATTCCGGGACAACCGCCGCCCGCCCGCCCCCTCACCCCCGCCGTGTTCCTCCGGTAGCCCTCGTGTCCCCTTCCCGTATCCCTCCCGTTCGCCTGCCGGACCGTCCCTCGGGCCCCGCGACCGGTCCCGGCCCCGCCCCGGGGCGGTGTTATCGTCACGCCAGCCCGGGGGCGGCAAGGCGCCCCCGCGTGTGTGCTGGAGAGGGTCGGCGGTGAGCCATGGCGGGACGGTCCGCGCGTAGTCCCCACGGAGAGACGGGCGTTCGCCCTTCGGACCGGGACCGAAACCGGGGCCGGAGCGGCTCCGGTCCGGGGCTGCCCGGGGCGGCGGTGCCCGCCGGCACCGACTGGCTGGTGCGCGGCAAGGACGGCCGGCTCACCGCCTACGCGGCGGTCGAGGACGCGGTGCTGCGGTGGACCGAGGCGCACCCCGGCGGGCCCGGCTGGTCCGGCCCGGACACCATCCCCGCCCCCGGCAACGACCCCTATCTGTGTATAGCCCAGGGCGCCGACGCCTATGTGCATCTGGTGGGGCTGCGCCGCACCCGCGGCGCCGGCGGGAAGCCCGCCACCGAGGTGGTCTGCGCCTTGCAGTACCAGTCCGGGCTGGCGGTGCGCTCCTGGGAGACGGTCGGCAACCCGTTCCCGGACGACCCGGAGGCGGCGGCCCGGATCGGCCCGCCCACCGCCGTCGTCGACACCACCGGCTCCCTGCACGTCTTCGTCGCCGACCCGGGCGGCGGGGTCCGGCACCGCGCCCAGGTGGCCTCCGGCAAGTGGAACCGGTGGGCCGACCTCGGGGGGTTGCGCATCACCGGCCGGGTCTCGACCGCGCTGCTGGACGACGGGCTGATGGAGCTGCTGGCGCCGACTCCCCGGCACCTGATGCGGTGGACCCAGCCCGGGCGCGGGGTGAAGTTCGTCCGCGCCGCGGACATCCCGGCCGCCCCCGAGCCCGACTCGCTGTCCCGGGTGGCGACCGCCCCGGGGCGGCTCACCCATGTGTGGCACGACCGCGGGGACCGCACGGTACGGACCTGGCGCGCCGGCCCCGACGAGGCCGCCGCCGACCCCGCCCCGCTGGGCGGTCCGGGCGGCAGCGGTCCCGTCGCGCTGCTGCGTACGCCGGTGGACGGCCACGACTGCACGGTGATGGTCCGCCGGGACGAGGCCACCGGCCGCCCGGCGATCGCCGCCTACCCCACCGAGGAGGAACCCCTGGGCGCCTCCTGGACCCTCACCGGCGACCCCTGCCTGGGTGCCCCCGCGCTCGCCCTGGACGGCCGCGGCCGGGTGGTCGTCGCCGCCTTCGGCACCGACGGCACCCTCCGCGTCGCCCGGCAGAAGTCCGAGCCCGGCCTCGCCCTGGACGCCTGGACGGCGGTCTGAGGCGGGCGGCTTGATCCCGCGTCGCCCCGGTCAGGCCGCGCCCGCCTGCGGGGTCGGCGCCCGGTCCCGTACGCCGGGAGGTGAGCGCCCGGCCTGCCGCCCGTGCGGCGCCCGGTACGCCACCGTCCCGGGCTCGGGCGCCCGTGTCGCGGGGCCGGCCCGGGGCGGAGAGGGGGGCGGGTCAGGCGGTGGGGCGTTCGGTGAGGGCGCCGTCCTGCTCGTCGTAGAGCTCACCGGTCTGCGGGCACTCCCAGACGCCCGGCTCGCCGGCGCGCTCCACCAGGCGCACGCCGGTGCGGCCGACCCAGCCGAGGCGGCGGGCCGGGACGCCGGCGACCAGGGCGAAGTCGGGGACGTCCCGGGTGACCACGGCGCCCGCGGCGACCATCGCCCAGCGGCCGACCCGGACCGGGGCGACGCACACCGAGCGGGCGCCGAGCGAGGCGCCCTCGGCGACCTTGACGCCGACCGCCTCCCAGTCGCCACCGCGCTTCTGCTTGCCGGACGGGTCCACCGAGCGCGGGTTGTGGTCGTTGGTGAGGACGACCGCCGGGCCGACGAACACGCCGTCCGCCAGCTCGGCCGGCTCGTAGACCAGCGCGTAGTTCTGCAGCTTGACGTTGTCGCCGATGCGCACTCCGGTGCCGACGTAGGCGCCGCGGCCGACCACGCAGCCCTCGCCGAGCTGGGCGTCCTCGCGGATCTGGGCGAGCTCCCACACGCTGCTGCCGGCGCCGATTCGGGCGCTCTCGGCGACCTGGGCGGTGGGCTGGACCCTGTAGTTCACGCTGCTCTGCCTTCCGGCTTCCATTGCTGCCATACGGATACGAACACGGCTGTCGCCGCCGTGAGCATACGGGGCGGGGAGGGCGGCCCGGCGGGGCGTACCGGTCGTCAGGGCGAGTGCCCGGCGACCAGCAGCAGATGGCCGCCGAAGAGCCCGGAGACCACCGCCGCCGGGAGCAGCACCGCCCACCGCACCCCCGGCCGCGCCCGGCCCAGCGCGGCGGCGACCGGCAGCAGCAGGGCGAACGCGGGCAGCAGGAAGCGCCCCTTGGAGTGGAAGTAGCCCGCCCCGCCGACGGTGATCAGCAAGGTGAGCCCGGAGTGCACCAGCAGCGGCAGCGGCCACCGCTGGAGGACGCACACCACCAGCAGCACCGCCGCGCCGGCCAGCACCGCGGCCACCGCCGCCGCGCTCAGCGGCGTCTCGGGGCGGGCGAACAGCCGGCCCAGCCGGTCCCAGGTGTACGCCCCGCCGTCCACGAACGAACCCCACCGCCGCTGCACCAGGAAGTAGCCGTCCCAGCGGCCGGCCCGGACGCCGGTCCAGGCGACCCAGCCGAGCCAGCCCAGCGGCGCCAGCGCGAGGGCCAGGGCGGGGCGCCGGGGGAGCGGCCGGGCCCGCAGCGCGAGCAGCGCGGACACTCCGACCGCCGCCGCCACCGCGATCCCGGTCGGCCGGGTCAGCCCGGCCAGGCAGGCCAGCGCCCCGGCGGCCGGCCAGCGCCCGGTCAGCACGGCGTACAGCGCCCAGGCGGCGAGCGCGGTGAACAGGCTCTCGGTGTACGCCATGGACTCCACCACGGCGTGCGGCAGGACGCCCCAGAGCACGGTGGCGACGAAGGCGGTACGCCGCCCCGCGCAGCGCTCCGCCACCGCGTACACCCCCCACGCGGCCACCCCCGACGCGGTGAGCGACAGCAGCAGCGCCGCCCACGGGGCGGGCAGCGGGGTGAGGACGGCGGCGGTGCGGATCAGCACCGGGTAGAGGGGGAAGAACGCGTACCGGCACAGCTCCCCCTGCGCCGGGCAGCTCCCGGCGTACCCCTGCTCGGCGATCAGCAGATACCACGCCGAGTCCCAGCGGCCGGCCAGCAGGTCGAGCGCGCTCCGGTCGGTGCGGGCGAGCGCCGGCGCGAGGCCGAGCGTCCGCACCGCCGCGTACGCCAGCAGCGCCGGCCGGGCGCGGGCCAGCGCGGCGGCGGCCTGCCCGGCGGCCCTCCGGCGGGCGGGCCGCCGGCCCGACGCGGGCAGCCACAGCGGCGCGTCCGCCCCGGCGGCCGCCGTGTCCACCTCGCCCCGCGGGCCGGCCTGCGGCTGCGCCATGTCTCTCCCTCCGCGCGGCCCCGTCCCCGGGAGAGGGGAGGGATGCCAGGGAGAGTCTGGGGGGAAGAGGGCAGCTTGTCCGCTTATATGATCGGCGTGCCGATCGGGCCGCACCCGAACGCCGGAAGGGGACCCGGTGCGGGGGCGCCGGCGGGTCGCGGTTCCGGTCCGGTTTGACCCCCGGCGGGGCCGTCCGTAACCTTGACCGTCGGCGTGTCTCCACGCACGCCAACTCCTGAGCATCTCCCTCCTGGGAGCCTTCGGGCGCCCGGAGAGGCCGCTCATCCCATCCGGACGGTCACGGGCCCGCTGTGGTCCGTGCGGGCGGCTGGCATCAGGGGTTCCCGTTCCGAGCGAGAGAGAGATCCGCGTGTACGCCATCGTGCGCAGCGGTGGCCGCCAGCACAAGGTTGCTGTCGGCGACATCGTTGAGGTTGACAAGATTTCCACTGCCAAGGTTGGCGACACGGTCGAGCTCTCGACCCTGCTCGTTGTCGACGGCGACGCCGTGACCAGCGACCCGTGGGTGCTGGCCGGCATCAAGGTCCAGGCCGAGATCGTGGACCACCACAAGGGCGCCAAGATCGACATCCTGCGCTACAAGAACAAGACCGGCTACCGCCGCCGCCAGGGCCACCGCCAGCAGTACACGGCGATCAAGGTCACCGGCATCCCGTCGGCCGCGAAGTAAGGGACTGAGGAGACATGGCACACAAGAAGGGCGCATCGTCCACCCGGAACGGTCGCGACTCCAACGCTCAGCGGCTCGGCGTGAAGCGCTTCGGCGGTCAGGTCGTCAACGCCGGTGAGATCCTGGTCCGCCAGCGCGGCACCCACTTCCACCCCGGTTCGGGCGTGGGCCGCGGCGGCGACGACACGCTGTTCGCCCTGCAGGCCGGCGCGGTGCAGTTCGGCACCCACCGCGGGCGCAAGGTCGTGAACATCGTTCCGGCTGCCTGATTTTCTTTCGCGGAGGCGGACCTCACTTCCCGTACGGGAAGCGGGTCCGCCTCTCGCGTGTTCCACCCTCGTGTACGTACGGACGTGTGCGTACGCACGTAGAACGACATCGGAGGCACTGACATGACCACCTTCGTGGACCGCGTCGAACTGCACGTCGCCGCGGGTAACGGAGGCCACGGCTGCGCCTCCGTGCACCGGGAGAAGTTCAAGCCGCTCGGCGGCCCCGACGGCGGCAACGGCGGCCGGGGCGGCGACGTCATCCTGGTCGTCGACCAGTCCGTCACCACGCTCCTCGACTACCACCACTCGCCGCACCGCAAGGCCACCAACGGCAAGCCCGGCGAGGGCGGCAACCGCTCCGGCAAGGACGGCCAGGACCTGATCCTGCCCGTGCCGGACGGCACCGTCGTGCTGGACAAGCGGGGCGAGGTGCTCGCCGACCTGGTCGGCCACGGCACCTCCTTCGTCGCCGCCGAGGGCGGCCGCGGCGGCCTCGGCAACGCGGCGCTGGCCTCCGCCCGCCGCAAGGCCCCCGGCTTCGCGCTGCTCGGCGAGCCCGGCCGGGCCGGCGACATCGTGCTGGAGCTCAAGACCGTCGCCGACGTGGCCCTGGTCGGCTACCCCAGCGCCGGCAAGTCCTCGCTGATCTCGGTGCTCTCCGCCGCCAAGCCGAAGATCGCCGACTACCCCTTCACCACCCTCGTCCCCAACCTGGGCGTGGTCACCGCCGGCTCCACCGTCTACACGGTCGCCGACGTGCCCGGCCTCATCCCCGGCGCCAGCCAGGGCCGCGGCCTGGGCCTGGAGTTCCTGCGCCATGTCGAGCGGTGCAGCGTCCTGGTGCACGTCCTGGACACCGCCACGCTGGAGTCCGACCGCGACCCGGTCTCCGACCTCGACGTCATCGAGGAGGAGCTGCGCCAGTACGGCGGGCTGGACGACCGGCCCCGGATCGTCGTCCTCAACAAGGTGGACATCCCCGACGGCAAGGACCTCGCCGAGATGATCCGGCCGGACCTGGAGGAGCGCGGCTACCGCGTCTTCGAGGTCTCCGCCGTCGCCCACCTCGGCCTGAGGGAGCTGTCCTTCGCGCTCGCCGAGATCGTCGCCACCGCCCGTGCCGCCCGGCCCAAGGAGGAGGCGACCCGGATCGTCATCCGCCCCAAGGCCGTGGACGACGCCGGGTTCACCGTCACCCGCGAGGACGAGGCCCTGTTCCGGGTCCGCGGCGACAAGCCCGAACGCTGGGTCCGTCAGACCGACTTCAACAACGACGAGGCCGTCGGCTACCTGGCCGACCGGCTCAACCGCCTCGGTGTCGAGGAGGAGTTGATGAAGGCGGGCGCCCGGGCCGGCGACGGCGTCGCCATCGGCCCCGAGGACGACGCGGTCGTCTTCGACTGGGAGCCGACGATGATGGCCGGCGCCGAGATGCTCGGCCGCCGCGGCGAGGACCACCGTCTGGAGGCCCCGCGCCCGGCCGCCCAGCGCCGCAAGGACCGCGACGCGGAGCGGGACGAGGCCGAGCGCGCCTACGACGACTTCGAGCCGTTCTAGGCCCGGGCCGTCTCCACGGTCACGTACGGTAGTCGGCAGGGTGCGCGGGAGGGGTGCCGCGCCCCCTCCCGTGCCGGGGAACGGCGGTCGGCCGCCCCGGCCCGTACCCCTCCGTCCCCGGCCCCGCCCTCCAGTCCCGCGCAGGTCCGGGCCGGTGGCGGGGCGGGTCCGCGGGCCGCGTGATGTCGGACACGCCGCCGCCCGCCGCCGGGCCCGCCAACGCCCCTGACCAGAGGGTGAACTCCAGGTGTCGCGGGGGTGGGTGCGGGCCGCCGTCCGCCTTGCGGGACAGTCACGCAGAGTGCGACCATCGGGCCGTCCCCCATCCCCGCAAGGTAGGTCGTTCTGTGTCAGCGCCGCGTGAAGCAAAGACCCGCACCACAGCTGTCGTGCTCGCCGGGGGCACCGGCCAGCGCGTGGGGCTCTCCATTCCGAAGCAGCTGCTGAAGATCGCGGGCAAGGCGGTCATCGAGCACACGCTGACCATCTTCGAGAACGCCGAGTCCATCGACGACGTGATCGTGCTGATGGCCCCGGGCTTCACCGGCGACGTCGAGAAGATCGTCGCCAAGGCCGGACTGACCAAGGTCAAGCGGGTCATCGAGGGCGGCTCGACCCGCAACGAGACCACCGAGCGGGCCATCGCCGTGCTCGGCGAGGGGCTGGCCGACGGCGAGGACCTCAACGTCCTCTTCCACGACGCGGTGCGCCCGCTGCTCTCCCAGCGCGTCATCCAGGACTGCGTCGACGCCCTCGACCGCTACCAGGCCGTGGACGTCGCCATCCCCTCCGCGGACACCATCATCGTCACCCGCACCCACGGCGAGGACGGCGAGTTCATCACCGACGTCCCGGACCGCTCCCGGCTGCGCCGCGGCCAGACCCCGCAGGCGTTCAAGCTCTCCACCATCCGCCGGGCCTACGAGGTCGCCGCCGGGGACCCCAACTTCCAGGCCACCGACGACTGTTCGGTGGTGCTCAAGTACCTGCCCGACGTGCCGATCCACGTGGTCTCGGGCGACGAGTACAACATGAAGGTGACCCAGCCGGTCGACGTCTTCATCGCCGACAAGCTGTTCCAGCTCGCCTCCACCGCCGCCCCCCGCCAGGCCGACGAGGCCGCCTACCGCGAACTGCTGGCCGGCAGGACCCTGGTCGTCTTCGGCGGCTCCTACGGGATCGGCGCCGACATCGCCCGGCTCGCCGAGGGCTACGGGGCCGCCGTCTACGCCCTCGGCCGCTCCAGCACCGGCACCCACGTGGAGAACCCCGAGCACGTCGAGCAGGCGCTGGCCACGGCGTACGCGGAGACCGGCCGCATCGACCACGTCATCAACACCGCCGGGGTGCTGCGCATCGGCCGGCTCGCCGAGACCGACCACGCCACCATCCGGGAAGCGCTGGACGTCAATTACCTGGCCCCCGTGCAGATCGCCCGGGCCGCCTACAAGTACCTGGTCGAGACCAAGGGGCAGCTGCTGCTCTACACCTCCTCCAGTTACACCCGGGGCCGCGCCGAGTACAGCCTTTACTCGTCCACCAAGGCCGCCATGGTGAATCTCACCCAGGCCCTCGCCGATGAATGGGCCGCCGACGGAATCCGGGTCAACTGCGTCAATCCCGAGCGCACCGCCACCCCGATGCGGACCAACGCCTTCGGCCGGGAGCCGGCCGGCTCGCTGCTCTCCTCCGAGGCCGTCGCCCGCACCTCGCTGGACGTCCTGCTCTCGGAACTGACCGGTCACGTCGTCGATGTACGCCAGCAGGACCCGACCGCCGGCGCGAGCGAGGCATCCGGCTTCGAGCAGGCCCTCGCGGCGGTCCTGGACCGCCAGGAGGATGTGTAATACTCGGCGGATATTCTTCTCGGATCCGGGTGATTTCGGTGCGGCCGCAAAGGTCCGATTTCCGATAAGGACACTGCCGGAAACAGCAGGGTCACAGGAAATTCACAGGAATGGCGTACCGGCCGGACGGGCGCTCCGGTGAACGGACCGCCCGCCGGACGCCCTGTCCTCCGAGCGCACCACCCGCTGGACGCACGATCCGCCGCGAACGACCCCTCTGGAGCAGATTCCACGTGATTTCGACCATCATCCGGCTGGCCCGCGTCGGCAGCGGGTCCGAGCTGGCCGCGGCCGTCCTGATGGGGCTCGGCTATCCGAGCGTCCTGGTCGCCGCCCTGATACCGAACCTGTGGTTCTTCGCGGCGGCCGCGGCGGTCACCTACGCCGCCGACTGGTATCTGCACCAGAAGAAGAGCTACCTGGTCAACCGGCTCGGCCAGGTGCGGCTCGGCCTGCCGATCCGCTTCCTGCTGCGCGAGCTGCTGATGGTCCTGCTGCTGGCCCGCGAAGGCCTCGCCGACCACCCGCTGTTCTACGCCGCCGTCGGCTGCCTGCTGGTCTTCTACGGCCTCCAGGCCGCGCAGGGCGCCCTCGCCACCTTCGTCCGGCTGCGCCGCACCATGCCGGTCGTCACCCGCAACGTCGACCTGCACGCGGTCCGCGTCCCCGACGCCCCGCCGCGCCCCCTGCTGGACCGCTCCGCCGAGAAGATCCTGCACTTCGACGTCCTGGCGCTGGCCGGCCTGCTGGCCGCGGTGATCACCGGGCGGGACGCCTACGGCTACGCGGGCGTCGCCGCCACCCTCGCGCTCGGCCTGCTCTACATCCTGGCCCTCGCCCCGTACCTGCGGCGCAGCCGCCGCGCCCCGGCCGCCGGCGCCGTGCTCAAGGCCGTCACCAAGTGGCTCGGCGAGTACCAGCCGACCGTCGCCCTGTACTTCTCCGGCGGCGCCGACTCCGCGTACCAGCTCAACATGTGGCTGGAGACCCTGGAGCGGCTGGACGGCCGGCCGATCATCATCATGCGCGAGCGCAACCTGGTCGAGAAGCTGCACCAGACCACCGTGCCGGTGCTCTGCGTCCCGGGCGGGCAGCACCTGATGGCCATGGACCTCTCCACCATCCGGGTCACGCTCTACCCCGCCAACGTCGGCAAGAACATCCACATGCTCCGCGAGCCCAGCACGAAGCACGTCTTCATCGGGCACGGCGACAGCGACAAGCTGGCCAGCGTCAACCCGTTCTCCAAGGTGTACGACGAGGTGTGGACCGCCGGGCAGGCCGGTCGCGACCGGTACGCCCTCGCCGAGGTCGGCGTGCGCGACGAGGACATCGTGGAGGTCGGCCGCCCGCAGCTGGCGCCCATCACCCCCGCCGCGGCCACCCCGAAGCACCTGATCCCCACCGTCCTGTACGCCCCCACCTGGGAGGGCTGGGACCACAAGGCCGGCAACACCTCGCTGCTGCTGGCCGGCGAGAACATCGTCCGGCGGCTGCTGGAGGCCGACCGCCCGGTGCGCGTCGTCTACAAGCCGCACCCCTTCACCGGGCTGGTGAACCGCAAGGCCAAGGCCGTCGACGCCCGCATCCGGCAGATGATCATCGCCGCCGCGGCGGCCCGCGCCACCGACCCCCGCTGGGCGGGCCAGGCCGCCGAGACCGCCGGGCAGCGGTCCGCCGCCCGCGCCGAACTCACCCGGATCGAGGCCCGCCTCGCCGAGCTGACCGAGACCGGCCGCCCCGGCAGTGACGAGGCCGAGACCTCCCGCACCTCGCTGGCCGACCCGCACCGCCTCGCCGAGGTCCGGCGGCTGCGCGCCGAGCGCGACGACGCCTACTGGCGCTCGCTGGGCTGGTGGGAGCACACCGTGGTGACCGGGACCGCGCCCTCGCTGTACGACTGCTTCAACGAGGCCGACGCCATGGTCTCCGACATCTCCAGCGTCGTCTCCGACTTCATCACCAGCGGCAAGCCGTACGCGGTGACCGACTCCGCCGAGCTGGGCGCCGAGGAGTTCAAGCGGCAGAACACCGCCGTACGGGCCGCGGTCGTCCTCTCCAACAGCGCGGCCGAGTTGGACGAACTGCTCGACGCCGTCGCCGACCCGGCCGCCGACCGGCTGGCCGGCGCCCGCCGGGAACTCAAGCGGTACCTGCTCGGGCCCGACCGACCGACCTCCCAGGAGCGGTTCAACGCGGCCGTGCGCGCGCTGACCGCCAAGGCCGAGGCGCGCAACGCGAGCGTCGCCCGGAAGCTGGCCGGCGAGGAGATCGCCCGGCTCGACGAGGAGGCCGCCGGCGCCGGCGCCACCGAGCCGCCCGCCGCCGTGGACACGGTCGCCGAACGGGGCGCCGCCGAGGAGCCGGAGCAGGCCGAGCGGCCCGAGCCCGGCACCCCGGCCGCCGTCGACCCGGCCGCCGTCGAGGCGGCGGAAGCCGACCCGGCGATCGCCGAGGACGCGGCCGCCGCCGGAGCGCCCGCCGAGGCCGCGGCACCGACCACCGCGGCCGCCGCCCCCTGACCCGTACGGGCCCGGAGCGCTGACCCCCCCATCGCGGGGCGGCCGGCTCCGGGTCCCTGCCGTTCCCGCGCCGCCCCGCTGCCGAGATCCCTAAGGCGTTCGATGACCGACAAGCCCTCCGCCGATCCCGCCGACCCCGCCGTTCGAGTCGCCTCCTCCGCCGATCCGGCCGCCTCCGCCGAGGCCGCCGTCCCGGAACCCGCGCCCGGCGGCCACGTCCCCGACGTCACCGTGGTGGTCGGCGCCTACCAGGCGATGCCGTACCTGGTGAAGTGCCTGGAGTCCGTGGAGGCGCAGACCCTGGGTGCCGACCGGATCGAGATCGTCGCGGTGGACGACGGTTCCACCGATGGCACCGGGGAGTACCTGGAGGAGTTCGCCGCGAAGTCCGCGGTGCCCACCCGGGTGGTGCGGCAGGCCAACTCCGGCGGCCCCGGCGGCCCCCGCAACAAGGGCCTCTCGCTGGCCCGTGGCCGGTTCGTCTTCTTCCTGGACGCCGACGACTACTTCGGCGAGGAGGCGCTGGAGCGGATGGTCGCCATGGCCGACCGGGCCGGCACCGACGTCGTGCTCGGCAAGGTCGTCGGCGTCAACCGCGGCGCCCCCAAGTCCATGTGGAAGAAGACCGTCGAGCACGCCGACGTATACGCCTCCAACGTCATGTACACGCTCAGCGCACAGAAGCTGTTCCGCCGCGAACTGCTGGTGCGGCACGGCATGCGCTTCGACACCTCCATGCGCACCGGCGAGGACGCCCTTTTCACGCTGGAGGCCTATCTGCGGGGCAGCGGCGTCTCGGTCGTCGCCGACTACACCTGCTACCACCTGGTCGGCCGGGACGACGGCGTCCACCTCACCAAGAGCGGCAGCCATGCCATCCGCTTCGAGTCGGCCCGCCGGCTGATGGAGCTGATCGCCGAACTCGTACCGCCCGGCGACCGCCGCGACCAGCTGATGGTCCGCCCGTTCACCATCACCCTGCTGCCCCAGTTCGGGCCGGTGGTGCTCAACCAGACCCGCGAGGTGCTGGCCGAGAAGTTCGAGCTGGCCGCCCCGCTGACGGCCGCCCACTTCACCCCGGGCCTGGCCCGCCGGCTCAAGCCGCAGGACCGGCTCCGGCTCACGTGCGTGTCCCTCGGCAAGCAGGACGCCCTGCTGGAGATCGTCGGCTACCTCAAGGCCGGCACCAGCCCGGAGACGGTACGCGGACTGCGCGGCGAGTACCTCGCCTACCCCCGCTTCCGCGACCGCGCCACCGGTATCCCGGACTCGGCGTACCAGCTCACGGGCCGGCCCGGAACGCTCCGGACCGCCCTTGGCGGCGCCCGGCGGCCGGCCCGCACGGTGGTCCGCCGCGCCCGCCGGCTCGCCGGCCGCACCCTGCGGTGGTTCGGGCTGCGCCGCTGACGGCTGCCATCGGCCGGCGGCCAGCTGACATCGGCCGGCGTCCGGGACCAGCGCGGTGGCGCCACGGCACCGGCGCCGACCAGCGGTCGTCCCGTCCGCCGGAATCCCATCCGCTGGAACGGGGGAGCGGCGGCCCTCCGCCCTGGCATAGGTTTCCCTTGTGAACGAGGCAGTGACTGAGGCTGTGACAGAGGCAAGGCAGCAGGTGGCGGAAGCCCGCAGGATCGTCGTCAAGGTGGGCTCCTCCTCCCTGACCACCGCCTCCGGCGGACTGGACGCCGACCGGGTGGACGCCCTGGTGGACGTGCTCGCGGCCGTGCGCGCCGGTGGCGACAAGGAGATCGTGCTGGTCTCCTCGGGCGCCATCGCCGCCGGACTCGCCCCGCTGGGCCTGGCCCGCCGCCCCAAGGACCTGGCCCGCCAGCAGGCCGCCGCGAGTGTCGGCCAGGGGCTGCTGGTCGCCCGCTACACCGCCTCCTTCGCCCGCTACGGCGTCCGCGTCGGCCAGGTGCTGCTCACCACCGACGACACCAGCCGCCGCGCCCACTACCGCAACGCGTACCGGACCCTCGACCAGCTGCTCACCATGGGCGCCCTGCCGGTGGTCAACGAGAACGACACCGTCGCCACCGACGAGATCCGCTTCGGCGACAACGACCGGCTCGCCGCGCTCGTCGCCCATCTGGTCCGCGCCGACCTGCTGGTCCTGCTCTCCGACGTGGACGGGCTCTACGACGGCAACCCGGCCAAGCCCGGCACCACCAGGATCGGCGAGGTGCGCGGCCCCGCCGACCTGGAGGGCGTGGAGATCGGCTCGGCCGGCAAGGCGGGCGTCGGCACCGGCGGGATGGTCACCAAGGTGGAGGCCGCCCGGATCGCCGCCGCCGCCGGCATCCCCGTCGTCCTGACCGCCGCCAGCCGGGCCGCCGACGCCCTCGCCGGGCGCGACACCGGGACCTGGTTCCACCGCACCGGCCGCCGCTCCGCCGACCGGCTGCTCTGGCTGGCGCACGCCTCCACCCCGCAGGGCGCGCTGGTCCTCGACGACGGGGCGGTACGGGCCGTCACCGAGCGGCGCACCTCGCTGCTCCCGGCGGGCATCGCGGCCGTCGAGGGCGAGTTCTCGGCCGGCGACCCCGTCGAACTGCGGGACACCGCCGGCCGGCCGGTCGCCCGCGGCCTGGTCTCCTTCGACGCCAAGGAGATCCCGCAACTCCTCGGCCGCTCCACCCGCGAACTGGCCCGCGCCCTCGGCCCCGCCTACGAACGCGAGGTCGTACACAGGGACGACCTGGTCGTCCTTCAGCCGTCAAACGGCTGAAACACCGGCCTTCGCACCGGCACCTTCGGAAAAACCGCCCCGCGTCCCGTGCGGGGCTGGTCAACTTTGTCTCGGAAGACGTGCCCAGGAGGCGACGGTGGCGAGGCCTCGCCCAAGGCTGTCCGAATGGCGGGCCAACCCGGTGGACCGCGTAATCGTCTACCGGTACGACAGCACGTCGAGGACAGCCAACCCTCCGCCCATCGCCAACCGCCTGTTTTTCGACATCAACGCCTGAACTGGAGGCCGCCGGTGAGACGAGCGCGCCCAGGGGGCCCGCCCCGGGGGACGACCGAACGCGCCTTGACGAGTGTCCCCGCCGGGGCCGGCACCGGGCAGTCCGCCCTCGCCGAGGCGCCGCCGGACCAGGCGGCCGGGCGGCCGGACGGCGGGCACGCCCGGCCCGCGCCCGAGCGCCCGGTCTCCAAGCTCTGGCACATCACCCTCAGCGTCTCCGGGCCCGAGGTCCCGCTGCGGGACGTCAGACGGGCGCTGGAGCAGCTCGCCCATGACCACCCCTTCCTGCTGACCAGCCGGTACGCCGGGGACCACGCCGAGATCCGGTACTGGGAGGAGGCGCGGGACCTGCACGACGCGGCGGCGGTCGCGCTGCGGCTGTGGGGCGAGCACCGCCAGACCTCCCAGCTGCCGCCGTGGGAGATCGTCGGCCTGGAGGTCATCGACCGGGAGACCTACCACCAGCGGGTCGCCGAAGGCTACGGCCCCCCACCGGCCGCCCCGGTCGGCGTACACCCCTACTGACCGGCGCCGGGGGGCTCCGCCTCGCAGCGCCTCCGTGTCCCGGTGTCCGCCCCGAGGCGGCCCCGGCCGACCGGGGCGCGCCACGGAGGCCCGGGCGGCCGGCGACCGAGGCGGGACCCCTTCCCGAGGTGCCCCCTCCCCGTCCACGTGACGGCATCGCCGTCTCGCGGAGCGGGACGACCCGGCGGGCCGCACCGGGTGCCGCATTACCCTGCGAGCATGAGCACGCACTCCGTCTCCGCGTCCACCCCGGCTTCCTCCGTCGCCGAGGCCCCTCCGGCCTCGTCCGCCGACGGCGCCGCGCCGCTGTCGGCGGTGCTCCAGACCGCCGGCCGGGCCCGGGTGGCCGCCGACGGGATCGCGCCACTTCCGCGCGCGGCCAAGGACGCCGCCCTGCTCGCCGTGGCGGACGCCCTGGAGGCGCGCGCCGCCGAGGCGGTGGCGGCCAACGCCGAGGACATCGCCCGGGCCAGGGCGGCCGGGACCAGTGAGACGGTCATCGACCGGCTGACCCTCACCCCGGAGCGGATCCGGGCCATCGCCGCCGACGTCCGGCATGTCGCGGCGCTGCCCGACCCGGTGGGCGAGGTGGTCCGCGGCTCCACCCTCCCCAACGGCATCGACCTCCGCCAGATCCGCGTCCCGCTCGGCGTCGTCGGCATCATCTACGAGGCCCGCCCCAATGTGACCGTGGACGCCGCCGCGCTCTGCCTGAAGTCCGGCAACGCGGTCCTGCTGCGCGGCTCCTCCTCCGCGTACGCCTCCAACGCCGCGCTGGTCGAGGTGGTGCGGGACGCCGTCGCGGGCGCCGGGCTGCCGGCCGACAGCGTCCAGCTGGTGCCCGGCGAGTCCCGCGACTCGGTACGCGAGCTGATGCGCGCCCGCGGCCTGGTCGACGTCCTCATCCCGCGCGGCGGCGCCTCGCTGATCCGCACGGTGGTCGAGGAGTCCACCGTCCCGGTCATCGAGACCGGCACCGGCAACTGCCATGTCTACGTGGACGCCGAGACCGACCTCGACATGGCCGTGGCCATCCTGGTCAACTCCAAGGCCCAGCGCCCCAGCGTCTGCAACGCCGCCGAGACCCTGCTCGTCCACCGGGACACCGCCGACGCCTTCCTGCCCCGCGCCCTGGACGCGCTCGCCGAGGCCGGGGTCACCGTCCACGGCGACGAGCGGGTGCGCGGATACGCCGAGGGTTCAAAGGCCACCGTGCTCGCCGCCACCGACGAGGACTGGGCGACCGAGTACCTCTCCTACGACATCGCCGCGGCCGTGGTGGACTCGCTGGACGACGCCGTCGCCCACATCCGGCGCTGGTCCTCCGGCCACACCGAGGCCATCGTCACCACCTCGCAGTCCGCCGCCCGCCGCTTCACCCGGTTGGTCGACTCCACCACGGTCGCCGTGAACGCCTCCACCCGGTTCACCGACGGCGGCCAGTTCGGCTTCGGCGCGGAGATCGGCATCTCCACCCAGAAGCTGCACGCCCGCGGCCCGATGGGCCTGCCGGAGCTGACCTCCACCAAGTACATCGTCACCGGCGACGGCCACACGCGGTAGGCCGGGAGCGCGGGTCCGAGGCCCGGATCACGGTCCGGCTTCGCCGTCCGGCTGCCGCGAACCACCTTCCAGGTCTACTCTGAACGAGTGCCGGACGACGTGGGGGGCAGGCCGTTCCCGGACGGCTGGGAGCCCGACGACGACCGCGGAGGCGCTGACCAGGACTTCGCCTCCGTGGTGTTCGACGAGGACTTCGTACGGGCCGCCGCCTTCCACGAGCCCAGCGCCGTGGAGCGGCTGCTCGCCGCCGCCGAGGCCCGGGCCGAGGCCGAGGCCCGCCGGTTCCGCTACGGCGGCGCCGACGACCAGCCGGGGTACGGGTACGGCGGCCATCCGGGCGACGACGCGTACGAGGAGTACGGCGACGAGTACGGGGACGGGCCTTACGGCGCCCACGGCGGCGCGCTGCGCCCGTACCGCCCCAGCTCCCGCTGGCACCGCCCGGTGGCCTGGATCCTGGCCGTGGTGATGGGCGTCGGGATGATCGCCCTCGCCTTCAGCGCCGTGTACCGGGGCTCTTCCTCCGGCCGCGGCGAACAGGTCCCCGCGCCCACCCGCAGCGGAGTGGACGGAGCGGCGCCCGGCGCCCCCGCGGTGCTCGCCCCACGCGGTGAACCGACCCTGACCAGCGGCCCCGGCACACCCTGACCCTCCCCGCAACTCGCCCCCGGGCAGGGCGTTTACCGGAGTGCGCCGCGACCTACCCTGAAAGTATGACCGGGCGCGGCGAGCCGCCCGAGGGGACACCCGAAGGGGCCCCCGGCGGCGGCGACGAGGAGTACCGTTCCGTCGTCTTCGACGAGACGTTCGTCCGCGCTGCCCGCCTCCAGGAGTCCTCCGCCAAGGAACGGCTGACCCAGCACGCGGCCGCCGTGCGCACCCGCCCGCTGCCCCCGGGGCGCGGCGCCGGCGGACGGAGCGCGCTGCTGCTGGTGCTGGTCGTCGCGATGGCCTTCGCCTCCGTCCTCTACCTGGGCGTACGCACCACCGCCCCGGCACCGGGGGAGCGCGCCGCCGAGCCGCTCCGCACCACCGTGGTGGCGCTGGCCCCGCGGTCCGCGGTGCCCGGCGGCCGGCCCGCCGAGCTGTTCGCCCGCAGTCCCGCCGCCCCGTACCCGAGCGGGGCCGCGGGCGTGGCGGTGCCCGCCGCCGAGGGCACCGCCCACTTCTCCGGGAACCAGGTCATGGCCGCGCTCGCCATCGCCAAGGACTACCTGGTCCGGTCCTCGCTCGACCCGGATGTGCTGTCCGGCCGGGACACCCGCCCGGTGCGGCTACTGCTCGACCCCGGGCTGCACGACCAGTTCGACCACAGCATGGACAACCCGGCCGACGACGGGCGGCACGCCGCCACCGGCTGGCTGGTCCGCTTCGAACCGGACGAGACGGCGCTCGCCGACGCGGCCGTGCGGGTGCGCGGCACCCTGCGCGCCTCCGAGGCCGCCCCCGGCGTCCTGGAGGTCGCCTCGGACCACACCTTCGTCTACGCCGTCCGGCCCGCCGGGGCGGGGGCGGCCCGGGCGGACGCCTCGCTGTTCACCGTCCGCCGTGAGCTGACCTTCCGCTTCGACCGGGACGACCTGCGGATGCACCGCGCCGAGCTGCTGAACGCCCGGGTGCTGGCCGGTCCGCAGGCCTGCGGCACCGACACGGCGGCGGCCCTGCACCCCGTACCGGCCGGCCGGAGCACCCCGCCGTCGCCGCCCGTGGCGACGGACCCCTACGCCCCCGGTGCCGCCGCCACCGCCCTCTGCGGCGCCCTCGCCCCCGGCGCCCAGCCCTCCGCCAGGCCGTAGGCCGTACCGCCGCCGGTCAGGCCGTACCGTCGCCCTCCCGGCCCTCCTTCCCGGTGCCGCTGCCGCCGCCGTTCGCGGGGCCGCTGTTGCCGCTCCCGCTCCCGGTGCCGTTGCCGGTGAAGCGGTCGCGCAGTCGGCCGCCGAGGTCGCCGGCGCCGCCCGCCAGGTCCCCGACCAGCTTCATCAGCGGGTCCTTGCTGGTGCGCACCGTGTCCGCGTAGTGCGAGGCGGACTCGCGGAACGAGTCGGTGACCGAGGTGTCCTTGTCCTCCGCGCGGCGCGGGTAGTGCCCGTCCATGATCCGCTGGTAGTCCCGGCTCTCCGCCCACTTCTTCAGCTCGGCCGCCCGGACCGTGGTGAAGGGGTGCGAACGGGGCAGTACGTTGAGGATCTTCAGCACCGAGTCCCGCAGGTCGCCGCCCGCCTCGTACTCCTCCGCCTGCGCCAGGAACGCGTCCACGTTCATCTCGTGCAGGTGGTTGCCGCCGGCGATCTTCATCAGCCCGCGCATCGAGGCCCGCAGGTCCTGGCCCACCAGCAGTCCGGCCCGGTCGGCGGAGAGCTCCGACTTGCGGAACCACTCCCGCAGCGCGGTCACGATGGCCATGATCGCCACATTGCCCAGCGGTATCCACGCCACCTTGACCGCGAGACCGGTCAGGAAGAGCAGCACCGTGCGGTAGACCGAGTGGCCGGACAGCGCGTGGCCCACCTCGTGGCCGACGACCGCGCGCATCTCCTCCTCGTCCAGCAGCTCCACCAGCCCTGTGGTGACCACGATGATCGGCTCGTCCAGGCCGATGCACATGGCGTTGGGCTTCGGGTCCTGGGTCACGTACATCGCCGGGACCTTCTCCAGGTCCAGGATGTAGCAGGCGTCCCGCAGCATCGTGTGCAGATGCGCGAACTGCTCGTCGCTCACCCGCACCGAGTCGGAGAGGAACAGCAGCCGCAGGCTACGCTCCGGCAGCAGCCCGCTCAGGGCCTTGAAGACGGTGTCGAAGCCGCTCAGCCTGCGCAGCGCGACCAGGGCGGAGCGGTCCGCCGGGTGCTCATAGGCCCGGGACGATATCCCCGGGAAACGCCCGCGCTGCCTGCCCGGCACACGCTCATGGCTGCTGTCGGTCATGCCCTGCCCCCATCGTTCGTACGCGACTCGTCGGCGCCCGCCCCCACCCGCGCGACGGCGCCGGTGCGGCCGGACGGTCTCGTCCCCCTGCCGGACCCCAGCGTAGGTGCTGCGGCTACGGTGGGAACGGGCCTGTGGACAAGCCGCCCACGGGCCTGTGGACAACCCGGAAAGGGATGCCCCGCGCACCCGAGGAGCCCCCCATGCACCAGACCGCCGCCGCCCTGCTCGCCGCCGCCTCCGGACAGCAGGGGCCGGGCAACACCCTCCGGATCGTCCTTGCCGTCTCGATCGTCGGAGCGGTGCTGCTCGCCTGGTTCCTGCTGCGCGGGTACCGGGGCGCGGGGAGTGACAACGAGGACAACGACTGAGTCGGCGTGAGCGTGCCCGGACCGCCCGCATACGATGTGCGCGACGTCTCAGCCACACCCACCCAGTCACACCCCGGCGTCACCACCCGAGTCGCGCCCCGACGGAATAGGTCCTGCCGAAGATGAGCCTCCCCACCTCCGCCACCGGTCTCGTCACGCTCGCCGCCGAGCACACCGAGCACAACCCGAGCCTCAACCCGTACCTGACCGGTATCGGCGCCCTGGTCGCCCTGGTCGCGCTGCTGTGGATCACCACCCGGTTCAACCGCGACCGCTGATCCGCCGGTCGCCGGGCCGCCGGCCGCCGGGCCGACGTCGGCGGCGGCCGTGAGGGCGACCGCCGGGACCGGCCGCGCCGCCGTGCCGTTAGGCTCTGCACGCATGGGAGACCTGGAAGTGCCCGCCAGTCCCGGCAAGCGCCGACTGGGCGTGATGGGCGGAACGTTCGACCCGATCCACCACGGACACCTGGTGGCCGCCAGTGAGGTGGCCGCCCTGTTCCATCTGGACGAGGTCGTCTTCGTGCCGACCGGGCAGCCGTGGCAGAAGAGCCACCGGACCGTCTCCCCGGCCGAGGACCGCTATCTGATGACGGTCATCGCCACCGCGTCCAACCCGCAGTTCTCGGTCAGCCGGATCGACATCGACCGGGGCGGGCCGACGTACACCGTCGACACCCTGCGGGACCTGCGCGACCTCAACGCGGACACCGACCTGTTCTTCATCACCGGCGCCGACGCCCTCTCCCAGATCATGCCGGGCTGGCGGGACGCCGAGGAGCTGTTCTCGCTCGCCCACTTCATCGGCGTGACCCGGCCCGGCCACGACCTGTCGGACGACGGCCTGCCCGAGGGCAGTGTCTCCCTGGTCGAGGTGCCCGCGCTGGCGATCTCCTCGTCCGACTGCCGCGCGCGCGTCGAGCGGGGCGACCCCGTCTGGTACCTGGTCCCGGACGGTGTGGTGCGCTACATCGACAAGCGCCAGTTGTACCGCGGCGAGTGAACCGCGGAGAGGGGCACCGGTGAACGACCAGCACAACCCGTACGGCGGACACGACCCGTACGACCCGGCGGGGCAGCCGCGGATCGTCGGCTACGACGCCTACGGGCAGCCGGTGTACGAGCAGCAGTACCAGCAGTACCACGAGTACCAGCAGGACCAGACGGCTCAGCAGTACCAGCAGCCCGACCAGTCCCAGCAGCAGTGGCAGCAGGGGGCTTCCTACGGGTCGTACGACTCGTACGACCCATACCACCCCTATGCCACGGGCCAGGCGCCGGAGCAGGACTACTCCCACGGGGCGCCGGACCCCTCCGCGTACACCGGACCGCAGGGATACGGGCAGGGGTACGGCGAGCAGTACCCGCAGTCGTACGACGGCGGCGGCTACGGGCAGCAGGGCCAGGCGGCCCCCGAGGCGGGTGCCGCCGGGTACACCGCCGCCACCGGCTCCTGGGCGCCCGCCGCGGCCCCGGCCGCCGAGCAGCCGCCCGTACCCGAGCCCCGTACCGCACCCGAGGCCGCGACCGGGGCCGGTGATCCGGCCGGCCGGGAGGCCACCGGGCGGCGGCTGCCGGGCCAGCGCCGAGCCGACGGCGACGACGCCGGTGGACCCGCGTCGGCGCCGGCCCCGGACGGCGAGGACTACCGCACCGAGCAGTTCTCCTTCGTCGAGGAGCCCGACGAGGACTCCCAGGACGTCATCGACTGGCTGAAGTTCACCGAGAGCCGCTCCGAGCGCCGCGAGGAGGCCAAGCGGCGCGGCCGCAACCGGGTCGTGGTGCTGGCCGTGGTGCTCGCCGTCGCCCTGGTCGCCGGGGTGGGCTGGCTCTGGGCGGCCGGCAGGCTCCCCTGGATCGGCGGTGAGGCGGGCACCGGTACCGGCGCCGCCGCGAGCGGACCGCAGCAGCGCGACGTCATCGTGCTGCACCTGCACTCCACCGGCGGGGACGAGACCTCCACCGCGCTGCTGGTGAACAACGCCACCACCAAGCGCGGCACCACCGTGCTGCTGCCCAACTCGCTGTCCGTCGCCGACGAGGACGGCTCCACCACCACCCTCGCCAAGTCCGTCGCCGAGGACGGCGGCACCGGCACCCGGGAGGCCGTCGGCACGCTTCTCGGCACCCGGATCACCGGCACCTGGCGGTTGGACACCCCCTATCTGGAGAACCTCGTCGAGATCCTCGGCGGCATCGAGGTGGACACCGACACCGAGGTGCCCGCCGCCACCGGCAAGAACGGCGCGCCGCGCGTCCCCCAGGGCGAGGGCCAGACCCTCAACGGCCGGATGGCCGTCGCCTACGCCACCCACCGCGCCGAGGGCGAGCCGGAGGCCAAGCAGCTCCAGCGCTTCGGCCAGGTCGTCCTCGGCACGCTGCGCAAGATCTCCGACGACCCCGCCTCCGCGACCCTCACCGTGCAGACCCTGGCCCAGGTGCTGGACCCCTCCCTGCCCGAGAAGGACCTCGGCGCCTCCCTGGCCCGGCTCGCCGAGCACGCCAAGGTCGGCGACCACGACACCGCGCTGCTGCCGGTGCGCGCCGACGGCACCCTGAGCGAGCAGTCCGCGCGGAGCGTGGTCAAGGACGTGCTGGGCGGCTCGGTCAGCGCCCCCGAGGCGGGTGCCGCCGTCCGGGTCGCCGTGCGCAACGCCTCCGGGGACCCCGGCGCGGCCGAGGAGGTCCGGATCGTGCTGGTCAACGGCGGCTACACGGTGGTCGCCGGCGGCAGCGAGGGCAGCGAGGCGACCAGCGAGGTGCGCTACGCCCAGCCGGCCGACAGAACGGTGGCCGAGGAGGTCGCCAGGACCCTGAAACTGCCGGCCTCCGCGGTCACCCAGGACTCCGGCGGAACCGGGTCGGGCGTGAGCGTGGTGCTGGGCGCCGACTATGGCGACGGCACCGGGTAGCGGTCGCGGGGCGGGGGAGTGTCATCGGTTTGCCGGGCTGTCGGCGGTACGTGAGACCCTGGGGGAGTCCCGGACCACCGACGAAAGCCAGCATGTGACCGCCACCGACCGCTCCATCGAGCTCGTGACCGCCGCCGCCCAGGCGGCTGCCGACCGGCTCGCGCACGACATCATCGCCTACGACGTCAGCGACGTGCTGTCGATCACCGACGCCTTCCTGCTCGCCTCCGCGCCCAACGACCGCCAGGTCAAGTCGATCGTGGACGAGATCGAGGAGCGCCTCAACAAGGACCTCGGCGCCAAGCCGGTCCGCCGCGAGGGGGACCGCGACGCCCGCTGGATCCTGCTCGACTACGTGGACATCGTCGTCCACGTCCAGCACAGCGAGGAGCGCGTCTTCTACGCCCTGGAGCGGCTGTGGAAGGACTGCCCCGAGCTGCCGCTGCCCGAGGACGCGGTCAAGACCCGCGGCAAGGCGGAGGAGCACGCCCGGCTCAGCGGCGCCGACGGTACGGACGGTGAGTTGAGCTGAACGGCAGCAAGGCGGGCCGGGGCCGCCGTATCGTCCTGTGGCGCCACGGCCAGACCGCGTGGAACCTGGAGCGCCGCTTCCAGGGCACCACGGACATCGAGCTGACCGAGGCCGGTTTCGGCCAGGCCCGCCGGGCCGCCCGGCTGCTCGCCGCCCTGAAGCCGGACGCGATCGTCTCCTCCGACCTGCGGCGAGCCGCCGCCACCGCCGGTGAGCTGGCCGCCGTGACCGGGCTGCCGGTCGCCCATGACGCCGTGCTGCGCGAGACCTACGCGGGCGAGTGGCAGGGGCTGACCCACGAGGAGATCGTGGCGCGGTACGGCGAGCAGTACGCCGCCTGGAAGCGCGGCGAGCCGGTGCGGCGGGGCGGCGGCGAGCTGGAGACCGAGGTCGCCGACCGGGCCGCCCCGGTGGTGCTGAGCCACGCCGACAAGCTGCCCGACGGCGGCATCCTGGTGGTGGTCAGCCACGGCGGCACCATCCGCACCACCATCGGCCGGCTGCTGGGCCTGGAGGCCCACCACTGGGAGGGCCTGGGCGGGCTCACCAACTGCTGCTGGTCGGTCCTCGGCGAGGGCGCCCGCGGCTGGCGGCTCCAGGAGCACAACGCGGGCACCCTCCCGGAGCCCGTCCTCGGCGACGACACCTGACCGGGGTGCGGGGCCCGTATCGCGAGGCCGGCCGCCCGGCCACCGGATTTCCCTTTCCGGCAGGTCACCGGCTAGAGTTCTTCTTGTTCGCAGCGCGGAGCGCGAAGAACGCGAGGGGCTATAGCTCAGTTGGTAGAGCGCCTGCATGGCATGCAGGAGGTCAGGAGTTCAATTCTCCTTAGCTCCACGTCCACGGAAATCCCGTCCCCGGTGGGGGCGGGATTCCGTCGTATACGGGCCGCCGCGTCCCCTGCCCGGCCCGGTGTCCGGCCGGGTGCCCGGTCTACTGCCGTGTCCGCTGCCCTGTGACGGTCTCGTAGCCGCCTTCCCTGCCTCGTCCCGCTGACCGCTGTGCGTGGCCATGGCAGAATCGGACGGCCGGAGGGGGATGGCGGCGGGCAGGCGTACGGGAGGGAGTTGCAGATGGCCGGCAGTGGTTCCGAGGAGGCTCCCGACCGTTCCGGCGCGGCGGACGCGGCGGACACAGCCCGGGTGCGGATCGGACTCAGCTGCCCCTCGTGCGGTTCCGCCCACGTCGCCCAGGTACTCGGTGACAACGGCGGGGTGTCCTATGTGTGCACGTCCTGCGGCCACAGCTGGAGCTGATCGATGGGTGCACACAGGCGGAAATGCGACTGGTGCGGCAGCGGTACGCCGATCGTCCGCGACATGGAACCGGTCAACGCCCGCTACCAGTACTGGTGCGAGGAATGCGCGCGGGCGCTGATCATAAAAGGCGACCCCATCGAGACCTACCGGGAACTCGAAGGGGAGCCCATCTACGGGCGCCTGCTCGACGAGCACTGCACCCTCAAGCGCTTCTACTCCTTCGCCAGGGCCTGATCGCCGGCTGTGCGGGCTGAGTCGCCCGCCGCCTGCGCGGGCAGGTGTACGCGGTCGTCCGCCGCCGGGGCCGACCGCCCGGGGGTCGTACGGTCCTCGCGGCGCAGCCGCAGCGCGAACGCCGCCAACAGGGCGAGCCCCACCAGGGTGTAGAGCCCGGACAGCAGCATCTGCCCCGGGTTCTGGTGGAGTTCGAGCCGCACCGGGGCCGGGGCGTGCGGCACCCACCACAGCGCGAACGACCCGAAGACCAGCCCCACCGCCACCGTCCAGCCCGGCCGCACCCGCGACGCCAGCAGCACCAGGGCGGGCACACACCACACCCAGTGGTGCGACCAGGAGATCGGGGACACCAGCAGCGCGGTCACCCCGCACGCCACCACCGCCACCGGCCGGTCCCCGCGCAGCGCGGCGAGGACCGCGACCGCCAGCCCCGCCGCCCCCACCACGACCGCCGCCGGCAGCCACCACACCCCCGGGTCGGTGGTGTGCAGCAGCCGGGCGATCACCCCGTTCAGCGACTGGTTGGCCGTCTCCTCCTTGCGGCCCACCCGGCTGGTCTCGAAGATCATCCGCGTCCAGAACCGGCGCGAGTCGTAGGGCAGCACCACCGCCGACACCGCCGTCACCGCCAGGAACACCGCCGTCGCCGTCACCGCCTTGCGCAGCCACGCATCCGCCCACGCCTTGCGTGGTCCTCCGTCCCGGCGCAGCCGCAGCACACCGACCACCAGCATCAGCACCACGAACAGCCCCGGCGTCAGCTTCACCGCGGTCGCCAGCCCCGTCCCGATCCCGGCCCAGCGGGCGCCCCCGTGGCCCTCGCGCCGGGTGAAGTCCCACAGCACCGCCACCGCGATCAGCAGGTTGATCTGCCCGTAGCGCAGCGTGGTCCACACCGGCTCGCACCACACCAGCACCGCGGACGCCCACAGCGCCGCCGTCCACAGCGACCGCGCCGGCGCCCCGGGCCGCACCAGGCGCAGCGACAGCCGCACCAGCGCCACCAGCAGCAGCAGGTTCCCGGCCGTCGCCAGGGTCCGCATCTCCGGTACCCCGAGCAGGGTCAGCGGGGTGAACAGCAGCGCGGCGAACGGCGGGTAGGTGGTCGGCAGGTTCGCCGAGGTGGCGCGCATCGCGTACAGGTCGCCGCCGGCGAGCACCGTCTCGCCCTCCGCCCGGTACACGGACAGGTCCAGCATCGTCACGTCGGCGGCGCGCTGCGCCAGCCAGAAGGCGGCGAGCGACAGCAGGCAGGCCGCCGCCGCGGCGAAGGGCGCCCGGGCCAGCCGGGCCCGGAGGTTCACGGTCAGGGTCACCAGAAGGACGCTACCGGGCGCCCGCTCCGGCCCGGCACCCGCCGTGGGCGGCCCGGTCTCAGGCCCGTAACCGATTTGGCGAACCACCGGGGGGACCGTGTAATGTTCTCTCTGTCGCCGCGAGGGAAACCCGAAGGGAAACCACCAGGGAAACCCGACCGGGAGGAGATCCCGGCGGTCGGCACCGCAAGGGGCTATAGCTCAGTTGGTAGAGCGCCTGCATGGCATGCAGGAGGTCAGGAGTTCAATTCTCCTTAGCTCCACAGTAGGTGGAAGGCGGGTCATCCGGTCGGATGGCCCGCCTTCCGCGTTTCCCGGGGTTGCCCGCGCCGTTTCCCGCCCGGACCGGACCCGCCACCAGGGGTGACGGGCCCGACCCGGAGTCGGCGGCTACGGGTCAACCCTGCCCGCTGCCAAGGGCCTTGCGGGTCACCGGGGGCAGCGCCGGGCGCTCCGGCCGCTCCTGCGGGGCCGCCTCCAGCCGCAGCGCCAGCTCGGGGCAGCGGCGCACCGCCAGTTGCGCACGGTCCCGCAGATGCATCGGCACCGAGGCGTCGGCCAGCACCGGGTAGCCGTCCCGGCCCATCCGCACCAGCTCCGGCACGATGTCCGCGCACAGCCCGTGCCCCTTGCAGAGTGTCCAGTCCACCGCCAGCTTCCGGCCGCTCGGAATGGACTCCACCGCGTCCTGGTAGCCGGGCCCCGGCAGCGGCAGCACCCCGGTCGTCGGACGGCCGCAACCGCCGTGCAGCACATGCGCGGCCAGGTCGTCGGTGAACGCCGACAGGGTGGAGGCGAAGAACCGGGCCGAACCGTCCGGGTGCTTGCACACCCCCCGCCCCTTCACCGCCTGGGTCACCTCCCGCAGTGCCTCCAGCGCCGCCGGGCCGCCCCCGTTGAGCACGTCCGACAGCCCGCCGGCCGCCGCCGGAAGCCCCAGCCGGCAGGGACCGCACTGCCCGGCGGTCTCCGCCGCCAGCCAGTTCGCCACCCGCTGCGCCTCACCCAGCGGACAGGTCTCCGGACCGATCGGCAGGATCGCCCCGGCCCCCAGCGAACCGCCCACCGCCGCCAGCGACTCCCGGGAGATCACCGCGTTGTCCACGGCCATCGAGTCGATCCAGTTGCCGTGGTAGCCGCCGGTCAGCACCCCCTGCGGCCGCGACGGAGCGCCGGCGAGCTGGAGCACGTACCGCAGCGGCACCCCGGTCGGCACCTCCACCACCATCGGCCGGGCCACCGCCCCGGAGATCGTCAGCATCACCGTGCCCGGCTCGCTGTCCAGCCCGCCGTGGGCGTACCGGGTCGGGCCGATCCGGGCGGCGACCGCGAGCTGCGCGTACGTCTCGGCGTTGGACAGCAGGGTCGGCGCACCGCCCACCCCGGACTCCGCGGCCCGCTCCCGGCGGCCCGGGGGCAGCGCCGGTCCGCCGCCCGCCGCCCGGATCACGGCCGAGGCCTCACCGGAGACCATCCGCTCCGGGGTGCGCACCACCCGGGCCCGCAACCGCTGCCCGCGCCGGTCGGACAGCCCGCGCTCGGCGAGCGCGGCGCGGATGGAGACCTCGGTGGAGTTGCGGGTCACCGCCACCACCAGGGTGCGCGCCCCCAGCGCCTCGGCGGCCAGCAGCGCCCCGTCCAGAATGAGGTGCGGGGCCCGGTTGAGCAGCACGGTGTCCTTGCGGCAGGCCGGTTCGCCCTCGCTGCCGTTGACCACCACGACCGGCCGCACCCCGCGCCGGATGGTCGACTTGGCCACCGCGCGCAGCTTCCGGCCGAACGGGAACCCGGCGCCGCCCCGTCCGCGCAGGGATATGTCGTCGGCGAGCTGCGCCAGCCGCTCCCCGGCGATCGGTTCGAGCGGTCCGTGCACCTTGAGGTGCATCGGCAGGTCCAGCCGCTCGACCAGGTCGAACCCCTGGGTCAGCTGCGGCAGGCCGACGACGCGGACCTCGGGGACGTCGGGGAGCGGGGCGTTCACGGGCGTTCTCCTGCGGGTGCGGTCCACGGCTCGCCGGCCGGTGGCTGCTGGAAGGTGCCCTGCGCGGGGTCGGCGAAGGGCGTGAAGGGGCTGAAGGGCGCCTGACCGGTCCCGGCGCCGGTCTCGACATCGGTGCGGACATCGGTGTCGGGGCCGGTGGCGGGGTGGCCGCCGGTGGCGCCGCGGTCGCCGTAGCCGTAGGGGAAGGCGTAGGACGGGGGCGTGGTGGACGGCGGGGAGGAGGTGAAGCCGCCCTCAAAGGGGTCGCCACCGGGCCGGCCGGAGGAGCCGGAGGACTCGGAGGAACCGAAGGAGTCGAAGGGCGAGCGGGTCGGCTGCTGGGGGATGTACGAGGAGGGCGGCGCCGGGGACTGGGCGGGCGGTGGCGGGGAGGGGGTGGGCCAGTAGCCCGGCCGGGTCGCCGGCTCCTCGGCGACCACCGGCAGCTCCTCCGTCATCGGCACCCGCTCGGCGAACGGGATCTCCTGGGTGGCCGGGCCGCCGGACGCGGCAGCGGCCGTGCCCCCCGTGGTGCCGAGGGACACGGCCCGGTAGCCGGCCGAGATGGAGGACGAACGCCGCTTCCGCGCTCTGCCGGGTGGATCGCCGGCCGGTCGCTCGGCCGTCCACACGGGGGAGACGGGTGGACGTTCGGCGGTCCACTCGGGGGAGGTGCCCGCCCGTTCGCCGCTCCACTCGGGGGAGGCGGATGGCCGTTCCGCGGTCCACTCGGGCGAGGTGGCCGGCCGTTCCGCGGTCCACTCGGGGGCGGTGGGCGGGCGGGAGGGTTCCGGGGGGTAGGGGGCGGGGCCGGCCCGGCCGGTGCCGGTCGCGGCGGTGGGGAGGTCCGCCGTACCCGGGAGCGGGGAGACCGAGAGGTCGCGGCGCCGGCGCGAGGGGGAGGCGTTCCGCTCGGCGCCGGGGCCGAGCAGGGCCAGCAGCCGCTCGGCGAGCGTGTTCTGCGTGGGGCGCGGCAGCAGCCGTACCGAGACGGCCCCCGCGACGCCCGTGAGGGCCAGGCAGTACATCGTGGTCACCCAGGCCGCGGCGGGGCGACCCGCGTAGAGTCCGTGCATCAGCGCGAAGCACCAGGCCGGATAGGCCAGCATGTGCAGCGGCCGCCAGCGGGCCGCGATCGGGCCGCGCCCGGCCAGCGCGCTGCGCGCCGCCCCGGTGGAGGCGGCGACCACCATCAGCAGCCCCGCGAGCGAGCCGAGGCCGATCAGTCCGGACGTGCCGGTCAGTCCGAGGCTGAACGGGATCAGCGCGCCGATGAGCTCCACATGGCCCAGCGACACCTTCACGGTGGCGTGCAGCAGCAGGAAGCCCAGCGAGGCCACCGCGGTGGTGCGGTGGACGGCCTGGGCGAGCAGCCGGTGCCGTACGGAGAGCAGCAGCCGGTCGGTGGCGAGCAGGCCCCAGGCGACGGACGCGGTCAGCGAGACGAGGGAGAGGACACCGGTGGTGAAGTCCAGCGCGGCGCGGAAGCGGTCGCCGCCGCCGATCGCCAGCAGGGGTATGAGGAGCAGTACGGCCGCGGCCAGTCCGCCCTGTACCGGCTTGCCGAGGCCGGGTTTCCGCGTGGGCGAGGAGCGGGTCGTGCGATGAGGAGGGTTCATAGGGGGCGACTCCAGTGGTGCGGAAAAGAGGTCCCGTGGCCGCATGCTAAGTCGACGCATACCAACCGGTACGAGAATCCGGCGTTTATGTTTCGGTCCCTCGCCAACTGACTCTGGGGTTGCCCGGGATAGGGGCGATACGCGGAGTAAGCCGGTGCCCCCGGGCGGCCGTTCGGAGCCCGCCAGTGGTCTGGACCAGGCGGTACGCGGCGGCTCGGCGCAGCTGCGCCCCGAGGTGCGGGCGGAGGCGGGTGGGCGCGGTATGGGGCGCGTACGAGGTGGTGCGCGCCGTCACGCAGGGCGTTCGCGCGGGCGCGTCCGGTGGACGGACCTCGATGCGGGCCTTGCGGGCGCTGCGGTACCCTGGCGCCATGCGTGCCGTACGCCTTCTGCTTACCGAGCCGCGCTGACCAGTCCCGACGCGGGGCTCCCACCACCCGCGCGGGGTCGGCGCGGCGTCCCCTCCTGTGCGAGGGGATTTTTCGTTTCGCGCCCCGGCCATCCGCGCGTGGAGGACTCCGCGCCCGGACCGTGCCTGGACTTCCGCGCACAGGCCGGCCGGCGGTGGGCAGAGACGACCCCGATGGAGCTTAAAGGATCATGAGCGAGACGAATCCGGCCGCCGAGCAGGCGGCCCCGCATCGTTACACGGCGGCGATGGCCGCCGACATCGAGGCACGCTGGCAGGACTTCTGGGACGCGCACGGCACCTACGAGGCGCCCAACCCCACCGGTGACCTGGCCGGGGACCCGGCCGTCGCCGCCCGGCCCAAGAAGTTCATCATGGACATGTTCCCGTACCCGTCCGGGGCGGGGCTGCACGTCGGGCACCCGCTGGGCTACATCGCCACCGACGTCTACGCCCGCCACCAGCGGATGACCGGGCACAACGTCCTGCACACCCTGGGCTTCGACGCCTTCGGCCTGCCCGCCGAGCAGTACGCGGTGCAGACCGGCACGCACCCGCGGACCTCCACCGAGGCCAACATGGCCAATATGAGGATCCAGCTGCGCCGGCTGGGCCTGGGCCACGACAAGCGCCGCTCGTTCGCCACTATCGACCCGTCCTACTACAAGTGGACGCAGTGGATCTTCCTGAAGATCTTCGACTCCTGGTACGACGAGCAGGCCGCCAAGGCCCGCCCGATCGCCGAGCTGGTCGCCCAGTTCGAGAGCGGTGAGCGCCCGGTGCCCGGCGAGGGCCGCACCTGGCAGGGGCTGACCGCCGCCGAGCGCGCCGACCTGCTGGGCGAGTACCGCCTGGCGTACGCCTCGGACGCCCCGGTCAACTGGTGCCCCGGGCTGGGCACCGTACTGGCCAACGAGGAGGTCACCGCCGAGGGCCGCTCCGAGCGCGGCAACTTCCCCGTCTTCAAGGCCAAGCTGCGCCAGTGGAACATGCGCATCACCGCCTACGCCGACCGGCTGCTGGACGACCTGGACGCGCTGGACTGGCCCGAGGCCATCAAGCTGCAGCAGCGCAACTGGATCGGCCGCTCCGAGGGCGCCCGGGTCGACTTCGCGGTCGGCGAGGACGACGCCATCACCGTCTTCACCACCCGTCAGGACACCCTGTTCGGCGCCACCTACATGGTGCTGGCGCCCGAGCACGAGCTGGTCGAGAAGATCGTCCCGGCCGCCTGGCCCGAGGGCACCCACCAGGTGTGGACCGGCGGCCACGCCACCCCCGCCGACGCCGTGGGCGCCTACCGCAAGCAGGCCGCGTCCAAGTCGGACGTCGAGCGCCAGGCCGAGGCCAAGGACAAGACCGGCGTCTTCACCGGCGCGTACGCGGTCAACCCGGTCAGCGGCGAGCGCGTCCCCGTCTTCATCGCCGACTACGTGCTGATGGGCTACGGCACCGGAGCGATCATGGCCGTCCCGGCGCACGACAGCCGCGACTTCGCCTTCGCCCGCGCCTTCGAGCTGCCGATGCGCTGCGTGGTCCAGCCCACCGACGGCCGCTCCACCGACCCGGCCGAGTGGGACGACGCCTTCTCCTCGTACGACGCCGAGCTGGTCAACTCCACGCACGGCGACATCACCCTGGACGGGCTGGGCGTGGTCGACGCCAAGGCCCGGATCACCGCCTGGCTGGCCGAGCGCGGTATCGGCGAGGGCACCGTCAACTTCCGGCTGCGCGACTGGCTGTTCAGCCGCCAGCGCTACTGGGGCGAGCCCTTCCCGATCGTCTACGACGAGGACGGTATCGCCCACCCGCTGCCCGAGTCGATGCTGCCGCTGGAGCTGCCCGAGGTCGACGACTACTCGCCGCGCACCTTCGACCCGGACGACGCCGACACCCAGCCCGAGACCCCGCTGTCCCGCAACGAGGACTGGGTCGACGTCACCCTGGACCTGGGCGACGGCCCGAAGAAGTACCGCCGCGAGACCAACACCATGCCCAACTGGGCCGGTTCCTGCTGGTACGAGCTGCGCTACCTGGACCCGCACAACGACACCGCGCTGGTCGACCCGGAGATCGAGCGCTACTGGATGGGCCCGCGCGAGGGGCAGCCGCACGGCGGCGTCGACCTGTACGTGGGCGGCGCCGAGCACGCCGTACTGCACCTGCTGTACGCCCGGTTCTGGTCCAAGGTGCTGTTCGACCTGGGGTACGTCTCCTCCGCCGAGCCGTTCCACAAGCTGTTCAACCAGGGCATGATCCAGGCCTTCGTCTACCGCGACGCGCGCGGTATCGCGGTGCCCGCCGCCGAGGTCGAGGAGCGCGACGGCGCCTACTTCTTCCAGGGCGAGAAGGTCAGCCGCGTCCTGGGCAAGATGGGCAAGTCCCTGAAGAACGCGGTCACCCCGGACGAGATCTGCGCCGAGTACGGGGCCGACACGCTGCGGCTGTACGAGATGGCGATGGGCCCGCTGGACGTCTCCCGGCCCTGGGACACCCGGGCCGTGGTCGGCCAGTTCCGGCTGCTGCAGCGGCTGTGGCGCAACATCGTCGACGAGGCGACGGGGGAGACCACCGTGGTCGACGCCGAGCCCGACGAGGAGACCCTGCGCGCCCTGCACAAGGCGGTCGACGGCGTCTCCCAGGACATGGCCGCGATGCGCTTCAACACGGCGATCGCCAAGGTCACCGAGCTGAACAACCACCTGACCAAGGCGGGCGGCGCGCTGCCCCGCACCGTCGCCGAGCGGCTGGTGCTGCTGGTCGCCCCACTGGCCCCGCACATCGCCGAGGAGCTGTGGCGCAAGCTGGGCCACACCGAGTCCCTCGTCCACCGGGACTTCCCGGTCGCCGACCCGGCGTTCGTGGTGGACGAGACGGTGACCTGCGTGGTCCAGATCAAGGGCAAGGTCAAGGCCCGGCTGGAGGTGGCCCCGTCCATCACCGACGCCGAGCTGGAGGCCCTGGCCCTGGCGGACGAAGGCGTCGTCGCCGCGCTGGGCGGCGCCGGCATCCGGAAGGTCATCGTCCGGGCGCCGAAGCTGGTGAACATCGTCCCGGCGTGACCGGGCGCGTGGCTGAGGGATGACCCCTACGGGCGGGTTGCGGGTTCCAGGGGAACCTGTGGCCCGCCCGTTCCGTTTACCGTGGAGGACGGCGGCGGCGACGCGCTCCCGGCACGGCTGGGGCGCTTCCCATTCACCCACCGCATCGACACCGAGGGGACCGGCATGGCAACGGCGATCCTGATCCTGGCGCTGCTCTTCGTCGTCTTCGTCGCGCTGGGCGCCTATCTGAGCGTCAAGGCGGTCAAGGCGGCCAAGCGCGGTGTGGACCGCACCATCGATCAGGCCCGCCGCACCGTCGAGGACACCACCCTGCGCGCCCGCAGCTACGGCCAGGCCGGGGCGCCGGCCGAGCTGGCCCGGCTGCGGCTCGCCCTGCGCACCTCGATGCGCGCCACCCAGGACGCCCTGGAGGCGGGGGCGGCCGAGGACGCCTCGCTCAAGGAGTCGCTGGCCCTCTTCGGCCGGCTCAGCGCGCACGGCAAGGAGCTGGACGCCGACCTCAGGCGGATGGAGCGCGACCCCGACCGGTCCCGGGTGGCCGCCCACCTGGACGAGGTCCGCCGGCGCACCGAGCAGGTCACGCACGCGGCCGACTCGCTGCGCTGGGCCGCCCGCGACCGGGCGCTGCGGTTCGCCGACGACGAGCTGGAGTCGCTGAGCGCCCAGATCGACATGGAGGCGGGCGCCCTACGCCACTGGGCCGTCACCGACGAACCCGCGAGCGGGACCGGGGCCCCCGACTCCCGGGCGGCGACGGCTGGTTCCTCCGGCGCCACCGCCTGGCCGGAGGCCCACACCGGACGGCAGACCACCTCCTCCGAGCAGGTATGGCCGGGCGACGAGAGCGCTCCGGCCGGCGGCGGCTCCACCGGCCGCAGGGACGACGGGGACCAGGCGGAGGGCCGATCCGAGGAGGCCGGTCCGCAGGCGATCACCGCACGCGACCCGCGGCTGCGGAGCTTCTCCTGGCAGAAGACGGCCCGCCCCGAGACGACCAACTGACTCCGAGGCGCGGGAATGGCCGGGCCAGGGGTGGCCTGCCGCCCGGCGGTCGCCGCGGGGTAACCTCCCGGTCATGTCCCGCCATGTCGCGATCGTCACCGATTCCACGGCCTACCTGCCGCCTCAGACGATGGAGCGGCACGCTATCACCGCGGTTCCGCTGACCGTCGTCCTCGGCGACCAGGCCCTTGAGGAGGGCACCGAGATCTCGGCGCGCTCACTCGCCCTCGCCCTGCAGAAGCGGCGGTCGGTGACCACCTCCCGGCCGAGCCCGGAGACCTTCGCCGCCGCCTACGCCCAGGCCGCCGAGCGGGGGGCCACCGGCATCGTGTCCCTGCACCTGTCCGCCGAGTTCTCCGGCACCTACGACGCCGCCGCGCTGGCCGCGCGCAACGCCGCGGTGCCGGTACGGGTGGTGGACACCGGAATGGTGGCGATGGCCCTGGGCTTCTGCGCCCTGGCGGCGGCCGAGGCCGCGGAGGCGGGCGCGGCCCTGGACGAGGTGGCCGCCGCCGCCGAGAAGCGCGCGGCCGGGACCTCCGCGTACTTCTACGTCGACACCCTGGAGTACCTGCGGCGTGGCGGGCGCATCGGCGCCGCCCAGGCGCTGCTGGGCTCCGCACTCGCCGTGAAACCGCTGCTGGAGCTGGAGGGCGGACGGATCGAGCTGCGGGAGAAGGTGCGCACCGCGTCCAGGGCGATCGCCCGGCTGGAGGAGATCGCCGCCGAGCGTGCGGCGGCGTGCGGCGCCGTGGACATCGCGGTCCACCATCTCGCCGCTCCGGACCGGGCCGCCGCGCTGGCCGACCGGCTGCGGGCCCGGGTGCCCGGACTGGACGAGGTGCGTGTCAGCGAGGTGGGCGCGGTGATCGGCGCACACACCGGCCCGGGACTCCTGGGCGTGGTCGTCTCCGCCCGCTGATCCCTTCCTTCTCACGGTCACTCTCCGGAGTGGCCGAAGTATCCCCATTCCAGGGGCTATCCACAGATTCGCGACCGGCCGCCCATGGATCCGCTCCGGCGTCTACCGTCCTGAGCCATGACCGTACGAACACGTTCCGTGACGACCGGCTCCACCGTCCGCCGCCGCCCCACCAGCGGCCCCGGCCGCGCCCCGGGCTCCGACGGCCGACTGCGGCGCGGGCGCGGACAGGGCGGTGGACGGGCCCGTACGACAGCGGACGCCCTGCTGGCCGCACGGCGGCGAGCGGACGGGCTCTTCGCCCCACCCGGCCCACGCCGCCACCCCCCGGACGCGGTCCTGTTCCCGTCGGCGCCGGACGACGGCGGCCCGGGTGCGGTCGGGACTGACCCCACCGCGCCCGATCCCGGTGTGCCCGGCCCGTCCGAAGGGGTCCTGGTGAGGCCGGAGGCACGACCAGCTCCCGAGCGGGCGCCCGGCCGCGGGGAGCGGTGGCGATCGGCGGTACGGGACCGGTTACCGATGTGGGTGCAGACCCGCTGCGGCCTGGAACCGCGCACGCTCGCCGCGCTGGCCGTCGTCCTCGCGGTGGCGGCGGCCCTGGCGGGACGGCACTTCTGGTCGGGCCGCCCGGAACCGGTGCGTGCCCCGGAAGTGGTGCACCACGCGGCCCCGTCCCGCCCGCCGGTCGCGGCCGGGTCGGCGGCGCCCACGGCCGGACCGCTGCCGGTGGTGGTCATCGACGTCGGCGGGGAGGTGCGCCACCCCGGGGTGCTGCGGCTGCCCGCCGGATCGCGGGTCGCCGACGCGCTGCGGGCCGCCGGCGGGGTCACCCCCGGCACCGACCTCAGCGGGCTGAACCGGGCCCGGGTGCTGCTGGACGGCGAGCAGGTCGTGGTCGGCGCGGCAGCGCAGGCGGCCGCCCCGATCGCCGGGCCTGTTCCGGGTGTGCCCGGGGCGGTCGGCACCGGTACGGGGGCGGGGCCGACCGGGCCGATCAGCCTCAGCACCGCCACCGTCGAGCAGCTGGACACCCTGCCCGGTGTCGGCCCGGTCCTCGCCCGGAAGATCGTCGACCATCGCACTCGCAGCGGCGGCTTCCGATCGGTGGAGCAGCTGCGTGAGGTGAGCGGCATCGGCGACCGCCGGTTCGCCGAACTCCAGTCGCTGGTGCGGCCATGACCAGGCCGGCCGGTGGGCCTCCGGTCGTGGGCGCGGGCGAGACAACGTCGGTGAGCCGGGCCGCGGCGGCGAATACGGCGGTCAGTGCGGCGGCCAGTGTGTCGGTGACCGCATCGACCGGCCGGGCTCCGGTCGCGGGTGCGGGTGCGGGTGCGGGTGCGGCTGCGGGAGCAGCGCACCACAGGACCCGCCGGGCCGCCGCCCCCGGTGCCGGGGATCCCGGCAGTGCGCCGAGCGGGCACCCGGTTCCCGCCGAAGGCCCGGTCGATCTGCGGCTGGTCGGGCCCGCGGTGGCCGCCTGGGTCGCGGCGGCGCTCGCGCTCGGCGCCCCCGGGGGCTGGACGGCCGCCGCCGTGGCGCTCTGCACGGCGGGTGCCCTCGCCCTGCTGCTGACCGCACGGCGGAGGAGACCGGCCGGTCCCACCCCGGGGAGGCCGAACGGCTCGGCAGAGCAGAGCCAAGCCGACCCACCGGGCCCCTTCGCGCCGGGCGGCGGCCGACGCCGAACCGGACGCACCCCCGCGGGATGGCTCCGCGCCCCCTGGTGGCGGCAGAACGCCACGGCGGCCGCGGCGGTGCTGCTGTGCGCGGCCGCCGGAGCCGCGTCCGCCGGACTGCACGGCGCCGACCTGCGCCAGGGGCCGCTGCCCGAACTGGCCGGCCACCACGCCAGGGTGACGGTCGAGGCGACCGTCACCTCGGACCCCCGGCTGACCCGCCCCGTCATGGACGGCCCGCGGACCGGACCGCCCGGCGTGATGCTGGACATCGAGGTGACCAGAGTCGAGACCGCCACCGGCACCCGCCCTCCGACCCGCGTCCGCACCCCCGTCCTGGTGATGACCTTCACCGCCCAGCAGCGATGGCGGCCCCTGCTCCCCTCCACCCGGCTACGGCTCAGCGGACGCCTGGAACCACCCGGTGAGCAGGGCGGCCGGTACGCGGCCGTACTGCGGCCCGACGCGGCGGGACCGGTCGTCACCGGAGCGCCGACCCGCCTCCAGCGCACGGCCGGAGAGCTCCGCGCCGGGCTGCGCGACGCCACCGACCAGCTGCCCCCGGACGCCCGCGCCCTGCTGCCGGGGCTCGTCGTCGGCGACACCTCCCGGATCCCGGACGACCTGCACCACGCCTTCGAGGCGACCGACCTGCTCCACCTCCTCGCCGTCAGCGGAAGCAACCTCACCTTGGTCCTGCTGCTGCTCATCGGGCCGCCCGGCCGCGCCCTGCGAGCCGAATGCGGGGGCCTGGCACCCCGGCTGGGCATCACCCTGCGCGGCACCGCGCTCCTCGGCGGGCTGCTCACCCTCGCCTTCGTCATCGTCTGCCGCCCCGAACCGAGCGTGCTGCGCGCCGCCGCCTGCGGACTGATCACCCTGCTCGCCATCGCCACCGGGCGGCGCCGCTCCCTGCTGCCCGCGCTGGCCGCCGCCGTGCTGCTGCTGGTGCTGTGGAACCCCTGGCTGGCGCGCGGGTACGGCTTCCTGCTGTCGGTGCTCGCCACCGGCGCCCTGCTCACCCTCGCTCCCCGGTGGAGCGCCGCCCTGCGGAAGCGGGGTGTCCCCGGGCGCCTGGCGGAGGCGCTGGCGGCGGCTGCGGCGGCACAGGCCGTCTGCGCCCCGGTGGTGGTCGTCTTCGCCGGCCGGATGAGCCTGGTGGCCATCCCCTGCAACCTGCTCGCCGAGCTCGCGGTGGCCCCGGCCACCGTCCTGGGGTTCGCCACCCTGGCCACGGCGCCGGTCTCCGGGGCGCTGGCCGGTTGGGTGGCCGTCTGCGCCGGCTGGCCGGCCGGGTGGATCGCGTCCGTCGCCCGGGCCGGGGCCGCCCTGCCCGGAGCGGAGGCCGCCTGGCCGGGCGGATGGGGCGGCGGCCTGCTGCTCGCCCTGGTCACCCTGCTCGCGGTGGTCGCGATACGGCGGATGCGCCGCCGGGTCTGGGCGGTGAGCGCCTGTGTGATCCTGCTGCTCCTCGCCGTGCTCCGTCCCCCACCGGTGGTCCGGCTGCTCACCGGCTGGCCGCCACCGGGCTGGGTGGCCGCGCTCTGCGATGTCGGCCAGGGCGACGCCCTGGTGCTGGCGGCCGGCCCGGGCCAGGCGCTGGTGGTGGACGCGGGCCCCGACCCGCGGCTCGTCGACCGCTGCCTCACCGAACTGGGCGTCCACCGCGTCCCGTTCCTGGTGCTCACGCACTTCCACGCCGACCATGTGCGAGGACTGCCGGGTGTGCTGGACGGCAGGCAGGTCGGCGCCATCCAGACCACCGGTCTGCGACAGCCCCCGGAGCAGGCGGAGTTCGTCCACCGGACCGCGGCCGCCGCCGGTGTGCCGGTGGTACGGGCGGTGGCAGGCGAACGCCGTCGACTCGGCCCGCTGGACTGGCACGTACTGTGGCCCCTGCCGTCCCCACCGCCCCCGAGCTGGGATCCCTCATCACCCGACCCCGGCCCCGACCTCGAACCCAACGACTCCAGCGTCACCCTCCTGGTGCGCACCGCCGGGGGACTGAGCCTGCTGCTCCTCGGCGACCTGGAGCCGCCCGCCCAGCAGGCGCTGCTCCGGGCCCACCCCCGCCTGCCGCCCGTCGACGTGCTCAAGGTCGCCCACCACGGCTCGGCCCACCAGGACCCCGGGCTGCTGGAACGGGCCCGCCCCCGGCTGGCGCTGGTGTCGGCGGGCCGGGACAACTCCTACGGCCACCCCGCCCCGCGCACCATGGCCGCGCTGGGCGCTGGGGGAGCGGCGGTGCTCAGCACCAGCGACCATGGGGCGATCGCCGTGACCACGGTCGGGCGAGGCCTCCGCGCCGTGCCACGCGGGCCGACGGCACCACCATGAGGCCCGAGCCGCGCGGGCGCCCGCCACGGAGCCCTCTAAACCGTCACCGCGACCGCCTCCACCGCACACCCTTCCGGCTCCGCAGTGCCCGGTGGTGCGCACCGGGGCCCGGGCCGGTGGCGCGATCGGCATGGCGACAATGGTCCGGTGAGCGATCTGAGACATGTGCTGGTACTGCCCGACCGGGACGCCGCCGAGGAGGCGGCGGAGGAAGTGGGGGAGCGGTTCGGCGTCACCGAGGAACCGCAGCTGGTGCGCGACGCCCTCGCCGGGGAGGACGACGCCGAGGACGCCCAATGGCTCCTGGTCCTGGAGGACCCGGACGGGCGGCTGGTCGCCGCCGAACTGGACGAGTTCGCCGCCCGCTGGGACGGCTGGCGCGAGGAGCCCTGAGACGCGACGGTGCGGGGGGAGGGGGCGAGGACGGCGGACCGCCCGCGCCGGCGGCCGTGTCCTCAGCGGGTGGCCCGTTCCGCCGCTTCCCGGGTGATGTCGGCGTACAGGCGGAACAGGACCGGGCGGGCCTCGCCATGGCCGTGCTCGGGCAGGGCCGCCCAGCAGCGGGCGATGAGCTCCCGGGCCTGGGTGCCGGGCCAGGGCTGGGGCAGGAGCTGGGGCGGCAGCAGGGGGTCGGGCTCCATGGCGCGGCTGAGTTCGGCCGCCAGCTCGACGGCGATGGTGAGCAGCTCGGACGGGGAGAGTCCGGCGGAGCCGGTGAGCCGGTCGAGGCGGGGCCGGGCGATGCGGCCGAGGCGGTGGTAGCGGTCGGCGATCTCCTGGAGGGGCCACAGATCGCGGGCGAGTTCGGCGGGCTCCCGGACGTCGCCCCTGCGCAGGTCGGTCGTGCTGAGGAGGGTGAGCGCACCGTGGACGCCGAGGCGGTGCGCGGCGTCCTCGACATACGGTTCCCAGGCGTTGGCGCAGACGTACAGCCCGCCCTGGAGCGGGGCGCCGCCGAGGTGGACCAGGGTCTCCCGCAGGGCGTCCCGGGCGGTGCGCGACGACTCGGGCACGGCGAAGGCGGCCAGGTGCCAGACGCCGTCCCAGGGGGCGAGCCCGGCGTCCTGGCGGAACGCGTGCCGCAGGAAGTCCGCGTTGGGAGCGAGCGCCTGTGCGGTGTCCTCCGTGGCGTGCAGGACCGCTCGGCGGCCGCGGCCCTCGTGGGTGAACCTCTTCTCGGCCACCAGGCGTTTGACGCACAGCCGCACCTGCTGGTCACTCATGCCGAGGGTCCCGGCGACGGTGTACAGCTCGTCCGCGCCGACCGTGCCGTCCTCCCGGATCAGCGCGTGGACCAGTAGGCGGGTGGGGATCTCGACGTGGTCGGTCACGGGGTGCGCGGTCCTCTCGGCCCGTCCGTCTCGACGGGGCGGTGCATGGTGGTCACGGCGCCGAACCCCAGCAGCCCGCGGAGGTAGGGCGTGTGCTCGGTCCGTACGGCCGCGAAGCCCCGCCGCTCGTAGAGGGCCCTGGCACGCGGGTTGGTGTCTATCACGTCCAGTCTGATCTCCCGGCAGCCCCGCTCCGCCGCGACGGCGGCCACCTCCTCAATGAGCAGGCTTCCGACGCCGAGGCCGCGCATCCGAGGGGCGACGGCGATGCCGTCCATGACGAGCTGCCCGGGGGCCGGCCGGCGCTCGAACAGGGCCAGGAGCGGGAGCCGGCGCAGTCCTCCGAGGTATCCGTACACACGCAGCACGTCCGAGGCCGATCCCCCGGTGAGGGCCCGCCCACCGAGCTGGTAGCCGGCCAGGCCGACGAGCCGCCCGTCGAGGAGCGCGCAGACCGCGCGGTCGGCGTTCAGCTGGGCGGCGATGAAGGGCACCGCCTTGCCCGGCGGGTTCAGCGCGGGGCCGAGTTTGCGGCCGAAGGCGTCCCAGTACAGCTCGGCCGCCCGCCGCTCGGCTCCGACCGGAACACCCCGTCGGACCTCCACCGGTCCGGACCTGGACCCCGCCTCAGCTTCCACGCCGTTCCCTCCCTCTCTCCACCCCGGTGATCTGAATCTATCAGATCACCTACGACCGTTCTCATGGTGATAGTTTCGCTCTCCGGAACGCATCCGAACAGAGGCGGTCTCATCCATGTGTCCGAAAACCCGGCCCCGGCGGCGCGGGCTCCGCGTCGCCGTGTGCTCGCTCGTCACGGTCCTGGTCCTGGCCGCCGGTCTCACCGGTGTGGTGCTGTGGCAGAACTCCTACGACATGGACCAGCAGCGGGTCTCGATCCGCCACGGCGGCCACACCCTCAACGGCGTACTGGCCACCCCCAGGGACGGCCGCGAGCGCCACGGCCTGGTCGTGTACGTCCACGGCGACGGCCCCGTCGACGCCACCCACGAGGACGGCTACCAGCCCCTGTGGGAAGCGAACGCCCACGCCGGTTACGCCACCCTGTCCTGGGACAAGCCCGGCGTCGCGGGCGCCCCCGGCGACTGGCTCGACCAGTCCATGGACGACCGGGCCGACGAGGCGGCCGCCGCCATCGCCTGGGCGCGCGCCCGCCCGGACATCGACGGCGACCGGATTGGGCTCTGGGGCGCCAGCCAGGCGGGCTGGGTCCTGCCGAAGATCGCGTCCAGGACCTCGGTGCGGTTCGTCATCGCCGTCTCACCCGCGATCAACTGGCTCCGGCAGGGCCGCTACAACCTCCTCGCCGAGCTGCGCGCCGACGGCGCGTCGGCGGCCCGCACCCGGGCCGCGATCGCCAGGAGCGACACCACCCGCCGGCTGCTGGAACGCCACGCGACCTTCGAGGAGTACGAGAAGGCCACGCGCGGTGACACGGACGGCATGACCGCCGACCGCTGGGGCTTCGTCGCCAGGAACCACACCGCGGACGCCACACACGACCTGCGCGCCCTGCGCGGCATACTGGTGCTGCTGACGCTCGCGGGCCATGACGTCAACGTGGACACCGCCGACACCGAGCGCGTCTACCGCGAGGTTCTGGACCCGGGCGGCGCGCTGGCGGTCAAGCATTACCCGCAGGCGACCCACTCACTGCTCAGGCAGTCGGTCGAGCAGTCGGAGGCCAGGACCGTACTCACCGCACTCTTCTCCCCCCGCTCGCTCTTCGCGGACGGCTTCTTGGACGACCAGCGGCAGTTCCTGAAGGACGCCGGTCCCTGAGGAACGGTCCCTGAGGAACCCCGGCCCCTAGGGACCCCGACCCCTGAGGAATCCGGCCCCCCGGGGAACCGCCCCCGAACGGGATGTCAGTGGGGCGTGGGATGCTGGTCGGCGATGGCCAGCAGAAAGAACCAGACCGACGACGTCCTCGCCCCCCTCACCCTCGCCGTGGGGCAGGAGGACCTGCTCCTGGACCGGGCGGTGCAGCAGGTGGTGGCCGCGGCACGGGCGGCCGACGCCGACACGGACGTCCGCGACCTCACCTCCGACCAGCTCCAGCCCGGCACGCTCGCCGAGCTGACCAGCCCCTCCCTGTTCTCCGAGCGCAAGGTCCTCGTCGTGCGGAACGCGCAGGATCTCTCCGCCGACACGGTCAAGGACGTGAAGGCCTATATCGCCTCCCCCGCCGAGGAGATCTCCCTGGTGCTGCTCCACGCGGGCGGCGCCAAGGGCAAGGGCCTGCTCGACGCGGCCCGCAAGGCCGGGGCCCGCGAGGTGGCCTGCCCCAAGACCACCAAGCCGGCCGAGCGGCTGACCTTCGTCCGCGGGGAGTTCCGCACCCTGGGCCGGTCCGCGACCCCGGAGGCCTGCCAGGCGCTGGTCGACGCGATCGGCAGCGACCTGCGCGAGCTGGCGTCCGCCGTCTCCCAGCTCACCGCCGACGTCGAGGGCACCATCGACGAGGCCGTGGTGGGCCGCTACTACACCGGCCGCGCCGAGGCCTCCAGCTTCACCATCGCCGACCGGGCGGTGGAGGGCCGCGCCGCCGAGGCCCTGGAGGCACTGCGCTGGTCGCTGGCCACCGGCGTCGCCCCTGTACTGATCACCAGCGCCCTCGCCCAGGGGGTCCGGGCGATCGGCAAGCTCTCCTCGGCGCGCGGCGGCCGCCCGGCCGACCTCGCCCGCGAGCTGGGCATGCCGCCGTGGAAGATTGACCGGGTACGGCAGCAGATGCGCGGCTGGACCCCCGACGGCGTCGCCACGGCGCTGCGCGCCGTCGCGGAGGCCGACGCCGGGGTCAAGGGCGGCGGCGACGACCCGGAGTACGCCCTGGAGAAGGCCGTCGTCGCCATCGCCCACGCCGCCCGCCCCCGCCGCTGAGCCACCCGCCGAAGCACACCGATTCGGCGGCCTCAGCGAATCCGGCGGCCCCAGCGGGACCGGCTGGTTCAGCGGTCTCAGCGATCTCAGCGGCCTCAGCGGGCGGCCGCGCCCAGCACCAGCACCGCCGCGGCCAGGCACAGGAAGCCGCCCGGGAACGCCATGTTCCGGTACACCCCGGCGCGCACATGGGCGATCACCGCGCCCGTGAAGAACAGCACCAGCCCCACCGCCGCCGCCTCACCCACCCACGGCACCCCCAGCAGGCCGAGCAGCAGCCCGGCCGCCCCCGCCCCCTTCAGCGCGCCCAGCCACCACAGCCAGTCGCGCGGCACCCCGACCTCCGCCGAGTTGGCCCGCACGAAGGCGGCCCCGCGCAGATCCGCCACGGCGATCGCGGCGTTGGCCAGCACGGTGACAAGGGTGACGATCACAAACGCCGTATCCATCGAAGGTGCCTTCCGCCAGGTGTCCCAAGGAGTCACCACCACCCTCCCCACGCCCCCGGGCACCCGTCCAATACCCGCGTCCATAACCTGGAGGCATGGATGTGGACACCCGGCTGCTCCGCTACTTCACCGCCGTCGCCGAGACGGGCACCCTCACCCGCGCCGCCGAGGAGCTGTTCGTCTCGCAGCCCGCGCTGACCAAGCAGATCCGGCAGCTGGAGACCCAGCTCGGCGTCCGGCTGTTCACCCGCTCCCGTAGCGGGATGGCCCTCACCGAGCCCGGCCGCGCCCTCGCCGAGCGGGCACCGGCCCTGCTGGCGGCCTGGGACCGGACGGTACGGGAGGCCAGGGCCGCGGCCGCCCGGGCCGACCGGGTGCTGCGGGTCGGCTTCCTGGCCAGCGCCGCCAACGAGGCCACCCCGGACATCGTGGCCGCCTTCACCGCACGGCGACCGGACTGGCGGGTGGAGATGCGGCAGGCCGCCTGGTCCGAGCCCACCGCCGGACTGGCCGACGGAGAGGTCGACGTGGCACTGCTCCGGCTGCCCTTCCCCGGCCAGGAGGCGCTGCGCACGGCCGAGCTGTTCAGCGAGGACCGCTGGGTGGCGCTCGCCGCCGGGCACCCGCTCGCCGACCGCGAGGCGATCGACTTCCGCGAGCTGTGGGACGAGCCGTTCGTCGCCGCCCCCGCCGAGTCCGGCTGGTGGCGCGACCACTGGTTGGCCGCCGACGAGCGCGAGGGCCGGCCGGTGCGTATCGGCGCGGTGACCGACCTGCCGGACGACTGGCTGAGCGCCATCGCCAACGGCTACGGGATCGCGCTCGCCCCCGCCTCGGCCGCCCGCTTCTACGCCCGCCCCGGCGTGGTCTACCGCCCGGTGCGCGGCATCGGCCCGAGCCGGGTGGGCGTCGCCTGGGCACCCGCCGACGACCACGACCCCGTCGTACGGGACTTCGTCCGCGGCTGCCTGGAGGCCGTACCGCCGCCGTGACCGTCCCCGCGACCGGCGACCGAAGGCCTCACATGCCGAAGGCCCCGGCCACCGTCCTGGGGAAGGACGGCCACCGGGGCCTCGCGGTTCGAGAAGTGTGCGCCATACCCGCGTGGCGAACGCAGGCCGCGTATGGCGCGGGGTGCCGGTCAGGAGCGGATGAGAGGGCCCGCTTGATCCGTACCGGCGGTTGTCACATCAGAAGCAGTCAGAGCGTGAGCTCAGCCCTGCAGGGTGGCGACCTTGGAAGCCAGCGCCGACTTCTTGTTGGCGGCGGCGTTCTTGTGGATGACACCCTTCGAGACGGCCTTGTCGAGCTGACGGGTGGCGGCGCGAGCGGCCGTGGTGGCCTTCTCGACGTCACCCGAGGCGGCGGCCTCGCGGGCCTTGCGGATCGCGGTCTTGAGCGAGGACTTCACGGCCTTGTTGCGCAGCCGCGCCTTCTCGTTCGTCTTGTTCCGCTTGATCTGGGACTTGATGTTCGCCACGAAAGAGCCTTTTCAGGTTCGTAAGGATTTGATCGACGCGTCTCCGGGCCGAGAGGGGCCAGGAGACACAGCTGCCCAGGCTAGCAGCCGGCGTCCGAACGGCCCAAACCGCAGCCGGCCACAGCCCCGAACCCCAGGGCCCCACGTCCCGAACCGCAGTCGGCCACGGGCGCGACCCCAAGCCGTCACGTCCCGAAACCGCAGTCGGCCACGGCCGCGAACCCAAGCCCCCACGTCCCGAAACCGCAGCCCGCGCGGCCTGGACCCAGGGCCCGCCGCCGTCCGTGGGACCATGGAACCTACGTATCGATCCGACGTCGACCCGAGCAGAGACCCCCGGCAGCGCCCGGCGTCTCGAGAATCAGGACCCTGCGTGCCCGCGACCCCTACCCATGTGCCGGAGCCGAGCCGTACCGACCCGGCGCTGATCCGCAACTTCTGCATCATCGCGCACATCGACCACGGCAAGTCCACACTCGCCGACCGGATGCTCCAGCTGACCGGTGTGGTCGAGCAGCGGCAGATGCGCGCCCAGTACCTCGACCGGATGGACATCGAGCGCGAGCGCGGCATCACGATCAAGTCCCAGGCCGTCCGGCTGCCGTGGGCGCCCACCAGCGGTGACGGCCAGGGCAGCACCCACATCCTCAACATGATCGACACGCCGGGACACGTCGACTTCACCTACGAGGTCTCGCGCTCCCTGGCCGCCTGCGAGGGCACGGTCCTGCTGGTGGACGCCGCCCAGGGCATCGAGGCGCAGACCCTCGCCAACCTCTACCTGGCGATGGAGAACGACCTCACCATCGTCCCGGTGCTCAACAAGATCGACCTCCCGGCCGCCCAGCCGGAGAAGTTCGCCGAGGAGCTGGCCAACCTGGTCGGCTGCGACCCCGACGACGTGCTGCGGGTCTCCGCCAAGACCGGCCTCGGCGTCGAGGCGCTGCTCGACCGGGTCGTCCAGGACGTGCCCGCCCCGGTCGGCGTCGCCGACGCGCCCGCCCGCGCGATGATCTTCGACTCGGTCTACGACTCGTACCGCGGTGTCGTCACCTACGTCCGGGTGGTCGACGGCCAGCTCAACAAGCGCGAGCGCATCCGGATGATGTCCACCGGCGCCACCCACGAGCTGCTGGAGATCGGCACCAACTCCCCGGAGATGCTGCCCGCCGACGGCCTCGGCGTCGGCGAGGTCGGCTACCTGATCACCGGGGTGAAGGACGTCCGCCAGTCCAAGGTCGGCGACACCATCACCCAGCAGCACAAGGGCGCCACCGACGCGCTGGGCGGCTACAAGGACCCCAAGCCGATGGTGTTCTCCGGCCTCTACCCGCTGGACGGCTCCGACTACCCGGAGCTGCGCGACGCCCTGGACAAGCTCCAGCTCAACGACGCCGCCCTGGTCTACGAGCCGGAGACCTCCGCCGCGCTCGGCTTCGGCTTCCGGGTCGGCTTCCTCGGCCTGCTCCACCTGGACGTGATCCGCGAGCGCTTGGAGCGCGAGTTCGGGCTCGACCTGATCGCCACCGCGCCGAACGTGGTCTACCGGGTGGTCATGGAGGACGGCACCGAGCACACCGTCACCAACCCCAGCGAGTTCCCCGAAGGCAAGATCGACGAGGTGTACGAGCCGGTGGTCCGGGCCACCATCCTCGCGCCGAGCGAGTTCATCGGCTCGATCATGGAGCTCTGCCAGACCCGGCGCGGCACCCTGCTCGGCATGGACTACCTCTCCGAGGACCGGGTCGAGATCCGCTACACGCTCCCCCTCGCCGAGATCGTCTTCGACTTCTTCGACCAGCTGAAGTCCAAGACCCGCGGCTACGCCTCGCTCGACTATGAGCCCACCGGCGAGCAGGCCAGCTCCCTGGTGAAGGTGGACATCCTGCTCCACGGCGACAAGGTCGACGCCTTCTCCGCCATCACCCACAAGGACGCCGCCTACGCGTACGGGGTGCGGCTCGTCGCCAAGCTGCGGGAGCTCATCCCGCGCCAGGCCTTCGAGGTGCCGATCCAGGCCGCCATCGGCTCCCGGGTGATCGCCCGCGAGACCATCCGCGCCATCCGCAAGGACGTCCTCGCCAAGTGCTACGGCGGTGACATCTCCCGTAAGCGGAAGCTGCTGGAGAAGCAGAAGGAGGGCAAGAAGCGGATGAAGATGGTCGGCTCGGTGGAGGTCCCCCAGGAGGCCTTCATCGCCGTGCTGTCCAGCGACGACTCCGCGGGCGGCGGCAAGGGCAAGAAGTAGCCCGACCGCCCGGGCGTACAGCCCGACCGTGCTTCCGAGCGCCCGTCCCCCACCAGGGGGCGGGCGCTCGCCGCGTTCACCTGTCGCGCTCGTCGTGGCGGATGGTCGCCACCCCGGCACTCCCCGGCCTGCCCGCCCGTTCCCCGATCGACCGGCCCGCTCGGCCCGCTCGCCCTCCGGTACGTGGCGAGTCCTCGCCACCCCGGCACGTTGGCCGCACTTTTTTCGTTGCCCAAAGAGGAAGGGGGCGCGGGCGGGGGGACAGCGCACAGCGGAGCGGCCACCGCACACGGGGGAGTGAGGAAGGAGACAGCACCCACGGAGCAGCGACAGCAGACCCGAGGAGCGACAGCGGACGCAGCGGCAGCAGACACGGAGCGGCGTCACGGGAGACGGTGAAGCGTTATGAAGAGGGAACCAAGCGCCGGGCCGCAGCCCCTTACGTGTCGGACCCCGGCCCTCTAACCTGGCCGCCCGAGGGTTACTCGCCAGTTAACAATCTCGACGTGCAGCCCAGAGCCCACTCGACGCGCAGCCCAGAGCCGCAAGCCGCCCGGAGGACGCCGTGAGCGACACACAGACCCTGATCGAGAACCGCCCGCCCTCGGTGGCGGCACTCTTCCTGGAGCGCGTGGCGAAGACTCCGAACGCGGAGGCGTACCGCTATCCGGTTCCCGCGCCCTCCGGCCAGGGGCCGGACGAGTGGCGGTCGCTCAGCTGGGAGCAGGCGGCCGAGCGGGTCTTCGCGATCGCGGCAGGTCTGATCGACCTCGGCGTACGGGCCGAGGAGCGGATCGCGCTCGCCTCGGGGACCCGGGTGGAGTGGATCCTCTCGGACCTGGGCGTGATGTGCGCCGGTGCCGCCACCACCACGGTCTACCCGCAGACCAACGCCGAGGAGTCCTCGTACATCCTGGCCGACTCGGAGAGCCGGGTGCTGATCGCGGAGGACGCCGCGCAGCTCGCCAAGGCCCGTGAGCGCCGCGCCGACCTGCCGCACCTCGCCCATGTCGTCGTCATCGACAACGAGGGCGTCGAGGCGGCCGGGGACGACCCGGAGGGCTGGGTGCTCTCCCTCGCCGACCTGGAGAAGCGCGGCCGGGACTACCTGGAGCAGCACCCCGAGGCGGTACGGGAGCGGGTCGGCGCGATCACCGCGGACCAGCTCGCCACCGTGATCTACACCTCCGGCACCACCGGCCGGCCCAAGGGCGTGCGGCTGCCGCACGACAACTGGTCCTACATGGCCAAGGCCATAGCGGCCACCGGGCTGGTCACCGCCGAGGACGTGCAGTACCTGTGGCTGCCGCTCGCCCATGTCTTCGGCAAGGTGCTGACCTCCGGGCAGATCGAGGTCGGGCACGTCACCGCCGTCGACGGCCGGGTCGACAAGATCATCGAGAACCTGCCGGTGGTCCAGCCGACCTATATGGCCGCGGTCCCGCGGATCTTCGAGAAGGTCTACAACGGGGTCGCGGCCAAGGCCCGGGCCGGCGGCGGCGCCAAGTACAAGATCTTCCAGTGGGCCGCCGAGGTCGCCCGCGAGTACGCGAAGACCAGCCAGGACAACTACCGCCGCACCGGCAACGCCAGCGTGCCGTTCGGACTGGCCGCCAAGCACAAAGTGGCCGACACCCTGGTCTACTCCAAGCTCCGCGAGGCCTTCGGCGGCCGGCTGCGCGCGGCCGTCTCCGGCTCCGCCGCGCTCGCCCCCGACATCGGCTACTTCTTCTCCGGCGCCGGGATCCACATCCTGGAGGGCTACGGCCTCACCGAGTCCAGCGCCGCGTCCTTCGTCAACCCGGGCGAGGCCTACCGCACCGGCACCGTCGGCAAGCCGCTGCCCGGCACTGAGGTGCGGATCGCCGACGACGGCGAGATCCTGCTGCGCGGCCCCGGGATCATGGAGGGCTACCACGGGCTCCCGGAGAAGACGGCCGAGGTGCTGGAGTCGGACGGCTGGTTCCACACCGGGGACATCGGCGAGCTGTCCGTCGACGGCTATCTCCGGATCACCGACCGCAAGAAGGACCTGATCAAGACCTCCGGCGGCAAGTACATCGCGCCCGCCGAGGTGGAGGGTCAGTTCAAGGCGGTCTGCCCGTACGTCTCCAACATCCTGGTGCACGGCGCCGACCGGAACTTCTGCACCGCCCTGATCGCGCTGGACGAGCCGGCCCTGCTCGGCTGGGCGGAGGAGAACGGCCTCGGCGGCAGGTCGTACGCGGAGGTGGTCGCCACCCCGCAGGCCGGTGCCCTGGTCCAGGGGTACGTGGACCAGCTCAACGAGGGTCTCCAGCGCTGGCAGACGATCAAGAAGTTCCGGCTGCTGCCGCGTGACCTGGACATCGAGCACGGCGAGCTGACCCCGAGCCTGAAGCTGAAGCGCCCCGTCGTGGAGCGCGAGTACAAGCACCTCATCGAGGACATGTACGCGGGCACCAAGGAGGGCTGAGGGCGCGCGGAGGCTCAGGGACGCGCGAAGGCTTAGGGCGCGCGGAGGCTGAGGACACGGGGAGGACAGGGGGTGCGCGGGAGGGGGCGGGGGCAGGTGCCCCGCCCCCTCCTTGCGCCGTGTGTGAGGGGCTGTTTTCGGCCATGAGCCGTCGTCGGCCGGGGTGGAGGGGGCGAGCCGGGGGTGCGGGCGGGGCTTGCGCACCACTCGCCCGGATGGCACCGTGAGCCACTTCGGTGACACGGTGCTTATGGGTGTGCTCCATCTGTCACCCTGTCGTTGTCCGTCCCGAGGAAACGACCAGGAGCCGACGAGGAGATGTCCATGGGGCCTCTTCCGACCCAGCGCGCGACCGGCGGCGAGTTGTCGCTGCCTCCCCGCCCGCCTCTGCCCGGGCAGTCGGTCGCCCGGACCAGCCTGCCCGGCAACCCGCTCGCGCCCGGCGCCGCGCGCCGTTTCGTCCGGGCCGCCCTCGCCGACTGGACCGGCCTGGCCCTGCCCGCGGCGGCGGCGATCACCGACCGGGCGGCCGACGACGCGGTGCTGCTCGCCGCGGAGTTGGTGACCAACGCCGTGGTCCACGCGGGCACCAACGTGGAGTTGCTGTTCCGGCTGGAGGACCCCGACCAGGGCACGCCCGCCGCGCTGGTGCTGGAGGTGTCGGACCACCACCCGACCCGGGCCCTGCGCCAGGAGCGGTCCGGGGACGGCGAGTGCGGCGGCGATCCGGACGAGTACGGGCGCGGGCTCCAGCTCGTCGCGGCGCTCGCCGAGTGCTGGGGCATCACCTACCGCCCCGGTATGAAGACGGTGTGGGCCCGGCTGCCGCTGGACGGGTGGGACGCCTGCCCCGTACCGGGTGGCGAGCCGGCCATCCAGCGCGGGCTGCGGGCCGCCGAGCTGCTGGCCCCCGCCCCGCGCCGGGCCCTGCGGGACGACGAGGAGTGGACCGGCCGCGGCGGGTTGTCGTTCCTCGCCGAGGCCTCCGACCTGCTGGCCGGGCAGCTGGACGAGGACCTGGTCGCCGCGCTCGCCGGGCAGCTGCTGGTGCCCCGGCTCGCCGACTGGTGCGCGTTCTGGCTGGAGGACACCGGCGGGGCGGGCGGCTACGGCCGGGACGGCGGCGGCACGCCCCGGCTGGCCCGGGTCTGGCACGCGGACGAGTCGGCCCTGGAGGCGCTGCGGTCGGTGCTGGAGAAGGAGCCGCCGCGGATGGCCGAGCCGCCGATCCCGGGGCCGGTGGCCGTGCCCTGGCCCGCCCCGGGCGACCTGCGAGCGGACACCGGAGACGGCACCGCGCTCGCCTACCGGCTGGTGGTCGGCGGCCACGGCCTGGGGACGCTGCTGATCGGCCGGCGCGGGGTCTCCCGTATCCCGGACGCGGTCGCCTCCCTGGTGGAGGACTTCGCCCGCCGGGTCGCCCTCGCCATCGGCGCCGCCCGCCGCTACGCCCGCCAGGTCACCATCAGCCGGGTCCTCCAGCGCGGGCTGCTGCCCAGCCAGGTCGCCCAGATCCCCGGGGTGCGCAGCTGCGTGGTGTACGAGCCGAGCGACGACGGGCTGGCCGGCGGCGACTTCTACGACGTGTTCCAGGCCGGTCCCGGGGCGCGCCGCTGGTGCTTCATGCTCGGCGACGTCCAGGGCAGCGGCCCGGAGGCGGCCGTGGTCACCGGACTGGCCCGGCCCTGGCTGCGGCTGCTGGCCCGCGAGGACCACGCCGACCACGAGGTCGGCCATGTGCTGGACCGGCTGAACCGCCTGCTGCTGGACGACGCCACCGAGGCGGCCGAGACGGCGGCCTCGGTGGTGGCCGAGGTCGCCGCCGACCCGCTGGCCGCGGAGGCCGCCGCCCAGGAGGAGGCCCCTGGGGCGACGGCGGTGGAGCCCCGGCCGCTGCCCCGCTTCCTGTCCCTGCTGTACGGCGAGCTGGTGCCGCTCACCCCGGAGGACGGCGGCGGCGCCCGCTGCACCCTGGCCTGCGCGGGCCATCCGCTGCCGCTGCTGCTGCACCCCGACGGCACGGTGACCGCCGCCGCCGTCCCGCAGGTGCTGCTGGGAGTGGTGGACGACGTCGGCTACGAGAGCCAGACCTTCCACCTCGCCCCCGGGGACACCCTGCTCTGCGTCACCGACGGGGTCACCGAGCGGCGGTCCCGGGGCGGGCGGATGTTCGACGACGGGGACGGGCTGGCCGCCGCGCTCGCGGACTGCGCCGGGCTGCCCGCCCGGGAGATCGCCGACCGGATCAGACGGGCGGTGCACGGCTTCGGCGAGGCCCCGGTCAGCGACGACCTCGCCCTGCTGGTCCTCCAGGCGGAGCCCGCCCCGGGCCCGACCACCGCGGGGACGGGGACGGGGACGGTGGGGAAGACGGTGACCGGGGCGGTGTGACGCGGAGGGGGACGGTGGCGGCGGGCCCGGACGAGCACCCGGCCCGGTGACGGACAATGGACCCCATGCCTTCCGTACTGCCCGACGGCGAACCCGTGCCCGAGGACGGCGCCCTGCCCGCGTCCGCCCTGGTCGGCGCGGGGGAGCGGCCGCTGGGGTTCTATCTGCATGTGCCGTACTGCGCGACCCGCTGCGGCTACTGCGACTTCAACACCTACACCGCCACCGAGCTGCGCTCCTCCGGCGGGGTGCTCGCCTCCCGGGACAACTACGCCGGGACGCTGGCCGAGGAGGTGCGCCTGGCCCGCAAGGTGCTGGGCGACGATCCGCGCCCGGTGCGCACCGTGTTCGTCGGGGGCGGTACGCCGACCCTGCTGGCCGCCGCCGACCTGGTGCGGATGCTGGCCGCCGTACGGGAGGAGTTCGGGCTCGCCGAGGACGCCGAGGTGACCACCGAGGCCAACCCGGAGTCCGTGGACCCGGCGTATCTGGCCGAGCTCCGGGCGGGCGGCTTCAACCGGATCTCGTTCGGCATGCAGAGCGCCCGGCAGCATGTGCTGAAGGTGCTGGACCGCACCCACACCCCGGGCCGCCCCGAGGCCTGTGTGGCCGAGGCCCGCGCGGCCGGGTTCGACCACGTCAACCTGGACCTGATCTACGGGACGCCGGGGGAGAGCGACGACGACTGGCGGGCCTCCCTCGACGCGGCCCTCGGCGCGGGGCCCGACCACATCTCGGCGTACGCGCTGATCGTGGAGGAGGGCACCGGGCTGGCCCGGCGCATCCGGCGCGGCGAGGTCCCGATGACCGACGACGACGCGCACGCCGACCGCTACCTCATCGCGGACGAGATGCTGTCCGCCGCCGGATTCGACTGGTACGAGGTGTCCAACTGGTCCACCACCGAGGCCGGGCGCTGCCTGCACAACGAGCTGTACTGGCGGGGCGCCGACTGGTGGGGCGCCGGACCCGGCGCGCACAGCCATGTCGGCGGGGTGCGCTGGTGGAACGTGAAGCACCCCGGGGCGTACGCCGGCGCACTGGCCGCCGGGCGCTCCCCGGGCGCCGGACGGGAGCTGCTGTCGGAGGAGGACCGCCGGGTCGAGCGGATCCTGCTGGAGCTGCGGCTGCGCGAGGGCTGCCCGGTGGAGCTGCTGAAGCCGGGCGGGCGGGCCGCCGCCGAGCGGGCGGTGGCGGACGGCCTGCTGGAGCCGCAGGCGTACGCCGGGCGCGGCCGGGCCGTCCTCACCCTGCGCGGCCGGCTGCTCGCCGACGCGGTGGTACGCGACCTGGTGGACTGAGGCACCGCAGGTCAGGGCTGGGAGGGCCCGCCCACCGTCACATGGTCGATCAGGTGCTCCACCGCGCCCAGCAGCGAGGGCTCCAGGTCCTTGTAGGAGCGGACCTTGGAGAGGATGTGCTGCCAGGCCGCGCCGGTGTTCTCCGGCCAGCCCAGCGCCCGGCACACCCCCGTCTTCCAGTCCTGGCCGCGCGGTACGGTGGGCCAGGCCGGGATGCCCACCGAGGCGGGCTTCACCGCCTCCCAGACGTCGATGTAGGGGTGGCCCACGATCAGGGTGTGGGCGTTCGACACCTCGGCGGCGATCCGGGACTCCTTGGAGCCGGGGACGAGGTGGTCCACCAGCACCCCGAGCCGGGCGTCCGGTCCGGGGCCGAACTCGGCGACGATGGCCGGCAGGTCGTCCACGCCCTCCAGGTACTCCACGACCACGCCCTCGATCCGCAGGTCGTCGCCCCAGACGCGCTCGACCAGTTCGGCGTCGTGCCGCCCCTCCACGTAGATCCGCCCGGCCCGCGCCACCCGGGCCCGCGCGCCGGGCACGGCGAGCGAGCCGGAGGCCGTACGGGAGGGCCGCGCCGGGCCGGCCGAGGGCCGCACCAGGGTCACCGGGCGGCCCTCCAGCAGGAAGCCGCGCGGCTCCAGCGGGAACACCCGGTGCTTGCCGAAGCGGTCCTCCAGGGTCACCGTGCCCGCCTCGCAGCCGATCACCGCCCCGCAGAACCCGGTGGCCACCTCCTCCACCACCAGATCGGGCTCGGCCGCCACCTCGGGCACCGGCGCCGAACGCTTCCACGGGGGCGTGAGATCAGAGTCGTAAGCGCGCATGCGCCAGACGCTACGACATGATCATGCCGTCATCGGCCCCATCAGCCCCCGGCGGCGCCGAAGCGGCGGGCCAGCGCGTCCCGTTGAGCCCGGACGAAGGCCGCGTCCACCACCGCGCCGTGCCCCGGCACGTACCGCGCCTCCTCGCCGCCCAGCGCCAGCAGCCGGTCCAGCGCGGCCGGCCAGCGCCCCGGCACCGCGTCCGGGCCGGCCTGCGGCTCGCCGGACTCCTCGACCAGGTCGCCGCAGAACACCACCTCGCGGGAGCCGGGCGGCGCCCCCGGGGGCGGGGGCACCAGCAGCACCAGGTCATGGGCGGTGTGCCCGGGGCCCACATTGGCCAGCAGCACCTGCCGCCCGCCCAGGTCGAGCGTCCACTCGCCGGAGACGTGGTGGCGGGGCGCGGCCAGCATGTCCACCGCCTCGGCGGCCTCCTCCTCGGGTACGCCGTGCCGGACCGCGTCCCGGCGCAGGGCGTCCCGCTCCCGGGTGCTGGCCAGCAGCGCGTCCAGGCCGACCGCCCCGAACACCTCGGCCCCGGCGAAGGCGGACGCCCCGAGGACATGGTCGAAGTGCGGGTGGCTCAGTGCGAGATGCGTCACGCGCCGCCCGTCGAGCAGCACCTCGGCCCGGGCCCGCAGCTCCGCGCCCTCCCGCAGGGTGGCGCCTGCGTCGAACAGCAGCGCGGCGTCCGTACCGGCCACCAGCCCCGCGGTGGCGTCCCAGCCGGGCAGCCGGCACCGGCCGGTGCCCGCGCCGAGCCGCTCCCAGCCCACCGCCGCCCAGTCGATGCCCGATCCGTCGCATGTGGGGGTGTCCATACCCGAGACGCTAACGGCCGGAGACGCTGATGGCCGGAGACGCTGATGGCCCGAGACGCTCATGGCCCGAGACGCTGATGGCCCGAGACGCCGATGGCCGACCGGCGCCCGCGCCACCGGCGCCCGATCGCCCCCGGCCCCGGCGCCGGGACGGCGGTACGCCGTGCGATCCGGCACGGTAGCCTGGTCGGCCGCCCTTGCCGGTGGCGCACCCCCGCCCCGTACACTGGCCGGGACATCACTGGCACTCGGGCATGGCGAGTGCCAAGCAGGGAACAGAGCCACAGGCCCGCCGCCGTGCGGGGAGGCCCCGCGAGCGACGCGCGCGGGGCGAGGACCCATCAGCTGGAGGTGTGCGCGGATGCTCAGCGAACGCAGACTCGAAGTGCTGCGCGCCATCGTCCAGGACTACGTCGGCACCGAGGAGCCCGTCGGCTCCAAGGCGCTCACCGAGCGGCACGCGCTCGGCGTCTCCCCGGCGACCGTGCGCAACGACATGGCCGTGCTGGAGGAGGAGGGCTACATCGCCCAGCCGCACACCAGCGCCGGCCGCATCCCCACCGACAAGGGCTACCGGCTCTTCGTCGACAAGCTCGCCGGGGTCAAGCCGCTGTCCTCGCCGGAGCGCCGCGCCATCCAGAACTTCATGGCCGGCGCGGTGGATCTGGACGACGTGGTCGGGCGCACCGTCCGGCTGCTCGCCCAGCTGACCCGGCAGGTCGCGGTGGTGCAGTACCCCTCGCTGACCCGCTCGACGGTGCGGCATGTGGAGCTGCTGTCGCTGGCCCCGGCCCGGCTGATGCTGGTGCTGATCACCGACACCGGCCGGGTCGAGCAGCGGATGGTCGACTGCCCGGCGCCGTTCGGCGAGGCCTCCCTCGCCGATCTGCGGGCCCGGCTCAACAGCCGCGTCGTGGGCCGCCGGTTCGCCGACGTGCCGCAGCTGGTGCAGGACCTGCCGGAGTCCTTCGAGACGGAGGACCGCGGCACGGTCTCCACGGTGCTCGCCACCCTGCTGGAGACCCTGGTGGAGGAGACCGAGGAGCGGCTGATGATCGGCGGCACCGCCAATCTCACCCGCTTCGGCCATGACTTCCCCGTGATGATCCGGCCGGTGCTGGAGGCGCTGGAGGAGCAGGTCGTGCTCCTCAAGCTGCTCGGCGAGGCCAAGGACTCGGCCATGACCGTGCGCATCGGGCATGAGAACGCCCACGAGGGGCTGAACTCCACGTCCGTCGTCGCGGTCGGCTACGGTTCGGGCGACGAGGCCGTCGCCAAACTCGGCGTGGTCGGACCGACCCGCATGGACTACCCCGGAACGATGGGAGCGGTACGCGCAGTGGCACGTTACGTCGGACAGATCCTGGCGGAGTCGTAAGTGGCCACGGACTACTACGCCGTACTCGGCGTGCGCCGCGACGCCTCCCAGGACGAGATCAAGAAGGCGTTCCGGAGGCTCGCCCGCGAGCTGCATCCGGACGTCAATCCCGATCCGAAGACGCAGGAGCGCTTCAAGGAGATCAACGCCGCCTACGAGGTGCTGTCGGACCCGCAGAAGAAGCAGGTCTACGACCTCGGCGGCGACCCGCTCTCCAGCGCCGGCGGCGGTGGCGCGGGCGGCTTCGGGGCCGGTGGCTTCGGCAACTTCAGCGACATCATGGACGCCTTCTTCGGCACGGCGTCCCAGCGCGGCCCGCGCTCGCGCACCCGGCGCGGCCAGGACGCCATGATCCGGCTGGAGATCGAGCTCGACGAGGCGGCCTTCGGCACCACGAAGGACCTCCAGGTGGACACCGCCGTGGTGTGCACCACCTGCTCCGGCGAGGGCGCGGCCCCCGGCACCTCGGCGCAGACCTGCGACATGTGCCGCGGCCGCGGTGAGGTCTCCCAGGTCACCCGGTCCTTCCTGGGCCAGGTCATGACCTCCCGCCCCTGCCCGCAGTGCCAGGGCTTCGGCACCGTGGTGCCCACCCCGTGCCCGGAGTGCGCGGGCGACGGCCGGGTCCGCTCCCGCCGCACCCTCACCGTGAAGATCCCGGCCGGTGTGGACAACGGCACCCGCATCCAGCTGGCCGGCGAGGGCGAGGTCGGCCCCGGCGGCGGCCCGGCCGGCGACCTGTACGTGGAGATCCACGAACTGCCGCACCCGATGTTCCAGCGGCGCGGGGACGACCTGCACTGCACGGTCACCATCCCGATGACGGCCGGCGCGCTGGGCACCAAGGTGCCGCTGGAGACGCTGGACGGCGTCGAGGAGATCGACATCCGGCCCGGTACGCAGTCGGGCCAGTCCATCCCGCTGCACGGCCGGGGCGTCACCCACCTGCGCGGCGGCGGCCGGGGCGACCTGATCGTCCACGTCGAGGTGCAGACCCCGACCAAGCTCGACCCCGAGCAGGAGCGGCTGCTGCGGGAGCTGTCCAAGCTGCGCGGCGAGGAGCGGCCCACCGGCCAGTTCCAGCCCGGCCAGCAGGGCCTGTTCTCCCGGCTGAAGGACGCCTTCAACGGCCGCTGAGGGGCCGCCTTAGGCCGCTGCTGACGGCAGCGGTCCGCCGGGCGGCGGTGGTGCGAGGTGTACGAGGTGAGGGACGGCGGTTCCGGGAACGGGCCGCCGCCCCTCGTCGCGTACCTCGTACCTCGTACCTCGTACCTCGTCTCGTACGGGCCCTCCCGCCGACCACCGGAACCGGGCCTTCGGGCCGGTCGGCGGGCGTGGCACGATGCACGCATGTCCACCGCACTGACCGATCTCCTCCTCCACCCGATCGTGCAGGCCCCCATGGCCGGCGGCGCCTCCCGTCCCGAGCTGGCCGCCGCCGTGAGCGAGGCGGGCGGCCTCGGCTTCCTGGCCGCCGGCTACAAGACCGCCGACGGCATGTACCAGGAGATCAGCCGGCTGCGCACCCTCACCGCGCGGCCCTTCGGCGTCAACCTGTTCCTGCCGCAGCCCGGCCACGCCGACCCCGCCGCCGTCGAGGTGTACCGCAACCAGATCGCCGGCGAGTCCGCCTTCTACGAGACGCCGCTCGGCGACCCGGACTCCGGCCGTGACGACGGCTACGAGGCCAAGCTCGCCGTCCTGCTGGACGAACCGGTCCCGGTGGTCTCCTTCACCTTCGGCTGCCCCTCCGCCGAGGCCCTGGCCGCGCTCGCCGCCGCCGGCACCCGCACCATCGTCACCGTCACCTCCGTCGAGGAGGCCCAGGCCGCCCAACGGGCCGGCGCCGACGCGCTGTGCGCCCAGGGCGTGGAGGCCGGCGGCCACCAGGGCACCCACCGGGACGACCCGGAGAACGACGGCGCCGGCACCGGACTGCTCACCCTGGTCGCCCTGATCGCCGAGGCCGTGCCGCTGCCGGTGATCGCCGCGGGCGGGCTGATGCGCGGCGGGCAGATCGCCGCCGTCCTCGCCGCGGGCGCCCGCGCCGCCCAGCTCGGCACCGCCTTCCTGGTGTGCCCCGAGTCCGGCGCCAATGCGCTGCACAAGCGGGCCATGACCGACCCGCTGTTCACCCGCACCGAGCTGACCCGGGCGTTCTCCGGGCGGCCCGCGCGCGGCCTGGTCAACCGGTTCATGTCCGAGCACGGCCCCTACGCGCCCGCCGCCTACCCCGAGGTGCACCACCTCACCAGCACCCTGCGCAAGGCCGCCGCCGCGGCCGGCGACCCGCAGGGCATGGCGCTGTGGGCCGGGCAGGGCCACCGGCTGGCCCGTGAACTGCCCGCCGCCCAGCTGGTGGACGTGCTGGCCGGTGAGCTGCGCGAGGCCGCCGGGACCCTCGCCCCGCAGGGGGCCGCCTCATGACCGCGCCCGTGTTCGTCGTCCCCGAGGACGTCTTCCGCCAGGGGATCCCCGGCGGGCGGTACGTCCTGGACGGGCCCGAGGGGCGGCACGCCGTCTCCGTGAAGCGGCTGCGCGCCGGCGAGGACGTGGTGCTCACCGACGGGGCGGGCCACTGGTCGGAAGGTGTGGTCGAGGGCAGCGAGGGCAAGGACCGGCTGCTCGTCATGGACCTGGAGTCCGTCACCGAGGAGCCGGCCGAGCAGCCCCGGATCACCGTGGTGCAGGCGCTGCCCAAGGGCGACCGGGGCGAGCTGGCGGTGGAGACCATGACCGAGACCGGTGTGGACGCGATCGTGCCGTGGACCGCCTCCCGCTGCATCACCCAGTGGAAGGGCGAGCGGGGCGCCAAGGCGCTCGCCAAGTGGCGCTCCACCGCCCGGGAGGCGGGCAAGCAGTCCCGCCGCACCCGCTTCCCGGAGGTCGCCGAGGCCGCCTCCACCGGGCAGGTGGCCCGGCTGCTGGCCACCGCCGACTTCGCCGCCGTGCTCCACGAGACCGGCGACACCTCGCTGGCCACCGCCGAGCTGCCCGCCTCCGGCGAGATCGTCCTCGTGGTCGGCCCCGAGGGCGGGGTGGCCCCCGAGGAACTGGCCGCCTTCGCCGAGGCGGGCGCCGAGCCGTACGTCCTGGGCCGCAGCGTGCTGCGCACCTCCACGGCGGGCACGGCAGCCGTCGCCCTGCTGCTGGGCCGCACCGGCCGCTGGAGCTGAGACCGGACCCTGCCGCGCCCTGAGGCGGGGGACCAGGACTGTCCCGGGGTCCGGCCCCGTCTCGGGGTTCGGTTCGGCTCCGCGTCGGGGTCCGGCTCCGCCTCGGGGTGCGGTACCGCGTCGGGGTCCGGCACCGTCCCGGGGTCCGGCACCGTCCCGGGGTCCGGCTCCGCGTCGGGGATCGGCACCGTCCCGGGGTCCGGCTCCGCGTCGGGGATCGGCACCGTCCCGGGGTCCGGCACCACCCCGGGCACCGGCACCGCCCGGAGCCCCGGCCCCCGGCCGGCGGGCGGGGCGCTGGAGCGGCCGGTGGGCGACGGGGACGTGCTGGTCACGGCCGTCCGGCGGCTCGGACGGCACCGGCTGCCCACCCTGGCCGCACTCCGCGCCCCTACGGGGACGGAGGCACCGCCCGAGGAGGTCGCCGCCGCCCCGCCGGCGGGCCAGGCCCAGCCGGGGCCGGCGGCGTGGACGGCGTACGGGAACGGGGTCCGGCGGGCCCGTCCGAGCGGCTGGCCCGGGTCTCCGCCGCGCTCACCCCCTGAGAGGGCGGCGGCCGGTGACGGGCGGCGGGGCGCGGGCCCCAGCCCGTAGAGTGCCCCCGTACCAATCGAAGATCACCCGTGACACCCACCCGTCACGTCGTGGCGCCGCCACGCGTCACGCCCCACCTCGCGAAAGGACCGCGGCATGGCCGGAGAGCCCCAGGGCGACTGCCTGTTCTGCAAGATCGTGGCCGGGGAGGTGCCCGCCACCGTCGTCCGCGAGTCGGAGACCACCCTCGCCTTCCGCGACATCAACCCGCAGGCGCCCACCCACGTCCTCGTCATCCCCAAGGCACACCACACCGACGCCGCCGCGCTCGCGGCCGAGGCGCCGGAGATCGCCGCCGACGTGCTGCGCGAGGCGGGGGAGATCGCCCGGCAGGAGAAGACCGAGGACGACGGCTACCGCATCGTCTTCAACACCGGTGCCGGCGCCGGGCAGACCGTCTTCCACGCGCACGCCCACGTCCTCGGCGGCCGCGGCCTGACCTGGCCCCCCGGCTAACCACCCACCCCCACCCCCCCCGCAGGAAGAAAGCCATGTCCGTCCGCGAACTGGTCGTGCTGGGCACCGCCAGCCAGGTGCCCACCCGGCACCGCAACCACAACGGCTATCTGCTGCGCTGGGACGGCCAGGGCATCCTGTTCGACCCCGGCGAGGGCACCCAGCGGCAGATGTTGCGCGCCGGGGTCGCCGCCCATGACATCGACCGCATCTGCGTCACCCACTTCCACGGGGACCACAGCCTGGGCCTGGCCGGGGTGATCCAGCGGATCAACCTCGACCAGGTCCCGCACCCGGTCACCGCCCACTACCCGGCCGGCGGGCAGCGCTTCTTCGAACGGCTCCGGTACGCCACCGCCTACCGGGAGACGGTCAGGCTGGCCGAGGCACCCGTGGCCGAGGACGGGGTGCTGGCCACCACCTCCTCGTACACCCTGGAGGCCCGGAAGCTGTCGCACCCGGTGGAGTCCTTCGGCTACCGGCTCACCGAGCCGGACGGCCGCCGGATGCTGCCCGAGCGGCTGGCCGCGCACGGCATCGCGGGCCCCGACGTGGGCCGCATCCAGCGCGAGGGCGCCCTCGGCGGGGTCAGCCTGGACCAGGTCAGCGAGGTGCGGCGCGGGCAGCGGTTCGCGTTCGTCATGGACACCCGGCTCTGCGACGGCGTGCACGCCCTCGCCGAGGGCTGCGACCTGCTGGTCATCGAGTCCACCTTCACCGACGAGGACGCCGCGCTCGCCGCCGACCACGGCCATCTGACGGCGGGCCAGGCCGGGGCGGTCGCCCGCGAGGCGGGGGTGCGCCATCTGGTGCTCACCCACTTCTCGCAGCGGTACCCCGACCCGGAGGTCTTCGAACGGCAGGCCCGGGCCGCCGGGTTCGACGGCGAGCTGACCGTGGCCCACGACCTCATCCGCGTACCGCTGCCCAAGCGCGACCGGTAGGTCACTCCCCGGGGCCGGTGACCCGGGCGGCGATGGTGCCCGCGCACACCAGGGACTCGGTACGGGTGGTGTCCACCTCCAGGTCGTAGACCACGCCCCGGTGCGCCGCCTCCGCCTGCCCGGCGGCCATCCCGCCGGTCCGGTCCCCGCGGGCGATCTCCCGGCCCGCCGCGACCGCCCCGTCGCACCGGACCCCGACCCACAGCACCTCCAGCCCGTCCAGGGCCGTACGCCACCGCGCCTGCGACTCCGCGCCGCCGAGGAAGACATCGTCCACCACCAGCCGGGCACCGGCCCGGGCGGTCGCGGCCACCCCCGCCATCCAGGCGGCCTCCAGCTCCCGGAAGCCCGCGCCCACCTCCACCCCGCCGTCCCCGGCGAAGCCGATGCCCTCGCCGCCCTCCCGCAGCGCGGCGGGCAGCGCGTCCACCAGACCGTCGATCGAGAAGGCCAGCCAGGGACCGGGCAGCACCGCCTGGAGACACCGGGCGATCCCCGTCTTGCCCGCGCTGGAACCCCCGTTGAGCACGATCACCTGAGTCGTCACCGCGCCACCGTAACCCCACCGCGAGACGGCCCCCGGGCTGATGGACGATGGACCCACCGGCACCGCCCCCCACCAGGAAAGACCGCACCACATGGCACTCCCCGCACCGTCCGCCCCGCTCCCCAAGGCCGAGCTCCATCTGCACATCGAGGGCACCCTCGAACCGGAGCTCGCCTTCTCCCTCGCCGCCCGCAACGGGGTGCCGCTGCCCTACGCGGACACCGGCGAGCTGCGCCGGGCCTACGACTTCGCCGACCTCCAGTCCTTCCTGGACCTGTACTACGACCTGATGGCCGTCCTGCGCACCGCCGAGGACTTCACCGACCTCGCCGAGGCCTATCTGGAGCGGGCCGCGCGCCAGGGCGTGCGGCACGCCGAGATCTTCTTCGACCCGCAGGCCCACACCGCCCGCGGGGTGCCGTTCGGCGCGGTCGTCGAGGGCCTGGGCCGGGCGCTGGACCGCGCCGAGGAGCGGCACGGCATCTCCACCCGGCTGATCATGTGCTTCCTGCGCGACCTGCCCGCCGAGTCCGCCCTGGCCACCCTGGAGGAGGCGAAGCCCCACCTGGACCGGATCACCGGCATCGGACTGGACTCCGCCGAGGTCGGCCACCCGCCGGCGAAGTTCGCCGAGGTGTACGCGGCCGCCGCCGAGCTGGGCCTTCGCCGGGTCGCCCACGCGGGGGAGGAGGGGCCGCCGGAGTATGTGCGCGAGGCGCTGGACGTGCTCGGCGTGGAGCGGATCGACCACGGGCTGCGCGCCCTGGAGGACCCGGAACTGGTGGAGCGGCTGGTACGGGAGCGGGTGCCGCTCACCCTCTGCCCGCTGTCCAACGTACGGCTGCGCACCGTCGGCACCCTCGCCGACCACCCGCTGCGCCGGATGATGGACGCCGGCCTGCTGGTCACCGTCAACTCCGACGACCCCGCCTACTTCGGCGGCTACGTGGGCGACAACTACCACGCGGTCGCCGGGGCGCTCGGCCTGGACGCCGGGCAGCTGCGCGAGCTGGCCCGCAACTCCTTCCTGGCCGCCTTCCTCGACCACGACGAGGAGCGCCGGGCCCGCTACCTCGCCGAGGTCGACGCCCACCCGGATCCGGCCGCGTGACCGGCCGTCAGCTGTCCGGGCCCACGGGGCGGTAGGCGCGGCGGCGGACCAGGCGGGCGGGCACCGAGCGGACCGGGAACTCGGCGACCGGCTGCTCGGGGGCGCCGATCTGCGGGGCGGCCAGGCCCGCGGCCGCGCCGGTGGTACCGGCCATCAGGGCGGCCGGGGCGCCACCGTGGCGCCGGATCGCGCCCGGCACCAGCGGGCGGCCCGCGGTGTGCAGGGCGACCGCGGTGAGCGGCGCCGCCAGCAGCACCAGCAGGACGGCGAGCACCAGGCCCATCCCCGCGTACCCGGCCCGCTCCGACAGCAGGCTGCCCGCCACCGGGCCGCAGGCCACGCCCAGCGAGGACGCCGACCCGGCGAACACCGCCCACCGGCCGCGCGGGTCCAGCGAGGCGGCCAGGCCGATCAGATACGACAGCACCACCGGGTAGCAGGCGTTCCACAGGATCTCGCCACCCGCGAAGGAGACCAGGCCGTCGGAGGCCGAGGTGACCGCGATGCAGACGGCGATCAGCACCGTCCCGGCACCGATCGGCACCGCCCGGCCGATCCGCCCGCCGAGCGCCCCCGCGCCCAGCACCCCCACCAGCCCGGCGCCCAGCGCGGCCGCGAACACCGCGCCCACCGCCACCTCGGTCAGCCCCGCCTGGTTCAGCCCGATCCGGCCGCTGACCCCCCACAGCGCGTTCTGCGCCAGCGCCCAGCAGGCCATCCCGCCCGCCAGCACCAGCCCCGCCCGCCGCCGGGGCAGCGGCCCCGCCGCACTCCGGGCCCCGCCGTCCCCGCCGTCGCCACCGTGCCCGCCCGCCAGTTTGCCCGTGGCCGGCCAGACCGCCGCCGCGACCAGCGCGATCGCGGCGAACGGCAGCGCGTGGCCGCCGCCCAGCCAGCCCGGCACGGTCAGGTGCGGCAGCGTCAGATACAGCACCCCGGCGGTGGCCGACACCGACAACAGGCCCACGGTGGAGGCCCGGTGCGGGTCGGGGCGGCCCGCGATCCCGGCCGCCGCCACCGCCGTGGCCGTACCCGAGCCAAAGCCGCCGGCCATGGCGCCCGCCACCACCAGCGGCACCGACCCGGCGAGCGCGGCCGCGCCGTATCCGGCCACCGCGAGCAGCAGCCCGGCGCGGGCCGGCCGGCGCGGCCCGAACCGCTCGACCCGGGAGGCCAGCGTGAACCCGGCGGCGGCCGAGGAGAGCAGCAGCAGCGAACCCGCCAGCCCGGCCTGCGCCGGACTCAGGCCCAGCCCGGCGGAGAGCCGCCCGACGATGGTGGGCAGCAGGTACGAGGCGAGGTACCCGGCCGTGAACACGGCGACGAGCGGCCACAGGGCGCGCGGGCGCGAGGACATGGGCGTTCCCGGGGAATGGCAGGGAATGACGGGGAGGGGAGAGGCGCCCGGCGGCACTGAGGCGTGCGGCATACGGCATACGGCGACAGGCGCACGACCTGCCAAGGCGCGGCGTGCGACGTGTGGTTCGCGGGGGACGCGGGCCAATTTGTATCAAGGCGCCGACGAAGCGGAGAAGCCGACTCTATGTGATCCACGTCACTATAGGTTTCCCAGCGCACTAGGTGGGTATTACGCGCCCCCTCCACGCTCCCCTCAGGCGCCCCTCGCCCCGCGAGGTCCCCGCCCCCACCCTCCCGCGATCCCCCTTTCGGCCACCGCCGTCGGGCAGACTGGCCTGATCCGCATTCCGCACCCGCCGTCCGGGGAGAGAGCGCAGTGACCACGCCCAGGGGAGAGCACCACCCGCACCAGCCGCCGCACCAGCAACACACCGCCGGGGTCGACCCCTTGGGGCCCGTGCGCGGGCCCGCCGACCCCGACTATGACGTCTTCCTCACCGGCACGGTCTTCCTCGACATCGTCTTCACCGGTCTCGACAGCGCCCCCGTGCGCGGCACCGAGACCTGGGCGCGCGGCATGGGCTCCAGCCCCGGCGGGGTCGCCAACATGGCCACCGCGCTGGCCCGGCTCGGGCTGCACACCTCCCTCGCCGCCGCGTTCGGCGACGACCACTACGGCGAATACTGCTGGGACGCCCTGGAACAGGGCGAGGGCATCGACCTCAGCCGCTCCCGCACCGTGCCCGGCTGGCACTCACCGGTGACCGTCTCCATGGCGTACGAGGGCGAGCGGACTATGGTCTCCCACGGCCACGCCGCCCCCCTCCCGGACGGGCCCCGGCCCGCCTGCCCGCCGCGTGCCCGGGCCGCCGTCGCCTCCCTGACACCCGGCCGCTCCGAGGAGTGGGTCGCTCAGGCGGCCCGGCAGGGCACCCGGATCTTCGCCGACGTCGGCTGGGACGACACCGGCCGCTGGGACCTGGCCGCCCTCGGCGACCTGGAGCACTGCGAGGCCTTCCTCCCCAACGCCGAGGAGGCGATGCGCTACACCCGCAGCTCCTGCCCGCGCGCCGCCGCCCACGCCCTGGCCGAGAAGGTGCCGCTGGCCGTCGTCACCCTCGGCGCGGAGGGCGCCTACGCCGTGGACGGCCGCACCGGCGAGTCCGCCTCGGTGCCCGCCATCGAGGTGGCCGCCCTCGACCCCACCGGCGCGGGGGACGTGTTCGTCGCCGGATTCCTCACCGGCACCCTGGCCGGCTGGCCGCTCGCCGACCGGCTCGCCTTCGCCGGACTGACCGCCGCCCTGTCCGTACAGGAGTTCGGCGGTTCGCTGTCCGCGCCCGGCTGGGTCGAGATCGCCGCCTGGTGGAACCTGGTGCAGGGTGCCGAGGGCCAGGACCCGGCGGCACTGCGCCGCTACGCCTTCCTGGTGCCCCTGCTGCCCGTCCCGCTGCGCCCCTGGCCGCTGCGCCGCGCCGTCCCCACCATCGGCTTCGGCCGCTCCGCCTGAGACCGGCGGCAGCCGGCGGCCTCCCGTTCGCAAATCCCTTCGGTGTTGTCGGTGGCACGTCGTACGCTGGAGAACCAGAGGTTGTCGATCGGCGAGAACCCTGCAACAGGAGGTATGCGCAGGCCACAAGGCCGGCCCATGACTCAGTCAGACACAGCCCAGACGCAGGCGCAGGCACAGGCCCGGTTCGCCGTCCCGGCCAAGCACCCCATGGTGACGGTCCTCGGCTCCGGAGACTCGCTGCTGCGCGTGATCGAGCAGGCGTTCCCGGCCGCCGACATCCATGTCCGGGGCAACGAGGTCAGCGCGATGGGTCCGCCGGGCGAGGTCGCCCTGATCCAGCGCCTGTTCGACGAGATGATGCTCGTGCTCCGCACCGGGCAGCCGATGACGGAGGACGCCGTGGAACGCTCGATCGCCATGCTCCGGGCGAGCGACGACGGCTCCGCGGAGCCCGGCCAGGAGACCCCGGCCGAGGTGCTCACCCAGAACATCCTCTCCAGCCGCGGCCGCACCATCCGCCCCAAGACGCTCAACCAGAAGCGCTATGTCGACGCCATCGACAAGCACACCGTGGTCTTCGGCATCGGCCCCGCCGGCACCGGCAAGACGTATCTGGCCATGGCCAAGGCGGTCCAGGCCCTGCAGTCCAAGCAGGTCACCCGGATCATCCTGACCCGGCCGGCCGTCGAGGCGGGGGAGCGGCTCGGCTTCCTGCCCGGCACGCTCTACGAGAAGATCGACCCCTATCTGCGGCCGCTGTACGACGCGCTGCACGACATGCTCGACCCCGACTCCATCCCCCGCCTGATGGCGGCGGGCACCATCGAGGTCGCGCCCCTGGCGTACATGCGGGGCAGAACTCTGAATGACGCCTTCATCATCCTGGACGAGGCGCAGAACACGAACCCCGAGCAGATGAAGATGTTCCTCACCCGCCTGGGCTTCGACTCCAAGATCGTCATCACCGGTGACGTGACCCAGATCGACCTGCCCGGCGGCACCAGGAGCGGGCTGAAGCAGGTGCAGGACATCCTGGACGGGGTACCAGACGTCCACTTCTCCCGGCTCACCTCCCAGGACGTGGTCCGGCACAAGCTCGTGGGCCGTATCGTCGACGCGTACGAGAAGTACGACACCCAGAACGGCCAGAGCGGGAAGTAGACCGAACAGCACATGTCCATCGACGTCAACAACGAGTCCGGCACCGAGGTCGACGAACAGGCGATCCTCGACATCGCCCGGTACGCGCTCACCAGGATGCGCATCCACCCCCTCTCCGAGCTGTCGGTGATCGTGGTGGACGCCGAGGCGATGGAGCAGCTCCACATCCAGTGGATGGACCTCCCCGGACCCACGGACGTCATGTCCTTCCCGATGGACGAGCTGCGTCCGCCGGCCAAGGACGAGGAGGAGCCCCCGCAGGGACTCCTCGGCGACATCGTGCTCTGCCCCGAGGTCGCGGCCCAGCAGGGCGAGCAGGCCCCCACCGGCCACTCCATGGACGAGGAGCTCCAGCTCCTCACCGTCCACGGCGTGCTCCACCTGCTGGGCTACGACCACGAGGAGCCCGACGAGAAGGCCGAGATGTTCGGCCTCCAGGCGGCGATCGTCGATGGCTGGCGCGCGGAGAAGGGCCACACCGGCCCCTCCCCGGCGCCGACCGTCTCATGACCGCCCCCCTGGTCGGCGGCGCGATCGCGCTGCTCGTGGTCGCCTGGCTGGCCGCCTGCGCCGAGGCCGGGCTCGCCCGGGTCTCCAGCTTCCGCGCCGCCGAGGCCGTACGCCAGGGCCGCCGCGGCGCCGAGAAGCTCGCCCAGGTCGCCTCCGACCCCACCCGCTACCTCAACCTCGCCCTGCTCATCCGGGTCGCCTGCGAGATGGCCGCCGGAGTGCTGGTCACCTACGCCTGCCTCGCCGAGTTCCGCGAGACCTGGGCGGCACTGCTGGTCGCCATGGGCGTGATGGTCCTCGTCTCCTACGTCGCCGTCGGCGTCTCGCCCCGCACCATCGGCCGCCAGCACCCGCTGAACACCGCGACCGCCTCCGCGTACGTCCTGCTGCCGCTGGCCCGGGTCCTCGGCCCCGTCCCCCAGCTGCTCATCCTCATCGGCAACGCCCTCACCCCCGGCAAGGGCTTCCGCAAGGGCCCCTTCGCCTCCGAGGCCGAACTGCGCGCCATGGTCGACTACGCCGAGCAGGAGTCGCTGATCGAGGCCGAGGAGCGCCGCATGGTGCACTCCGTCTTCGAACTGGGCGACACCCTGGTCCGCGAGGTCATGGTGCCGCGCACCGACCTGGTCTCCATCGAGCGGTACAAGACCGTCCGCCAGGCCCTCACCCTCGCCCTGCGCTCCGGCTTCTCCCGGATCCCGGTCACCGGGGACAGCGAGGACGACATCGTCGGCATCGTCTACCTCAAGGACCTGGTCAGGAAGACGCACGTCAACCGCGAGGCCGAGTCCGACCAGGTCGCCACCGCGATGCGCGCCGCCAGCTTCGTCCCCGACACCAAGAACGCCGGCGACCTGCTGCGCGAGATGCAGCGCGAGCGCAACCACTGCGCCGTGGTCATCGACGAGTACGGCAGCACCGCCGGGATCGTCACCATCGAGGACATCCTGGAGGAGATCGTCGGCGAGATCACCGACGAGTACGACCGCGAGCTGCCGCCCGTCGAGGAGCTGGGCGACGGCTCCTTCCGGGTCACCGCCCGCCTCGACATCGGCGACCTCGGCGAGCTGTTCGGCCTGGACGCCTACGACGACGAGGACGTGGAGACGGTCGGCGGACTGCTTGCCAAGGCCCTGGGCCGCGTCCCCATCGCCGGTGCCGCCGCCGAGGTCGAGCTGCCCGACGGGCGCGGGCTGCGGCTGACCGCCGAGTCCCCGGCCGGCCGCCGCAACAAGATCGTCACCGTGCTCGCCGAACCGGTCGGGAAGGAGCCCGCCGCATGACCTCCCGGCCCATGACCGCCGCCCGGCTCCGCGCCTTCTGCCTCTCCTTCAACGACGCGGCCGAGGAGTTCCCGTTCAGCCCGGAGACCTCGGTCTTCAAGGTCGCCGGCAAGCTGTTCGCCCTCTCCGCCCTGGACGCCCGCCCGCTCACCGTCAACCTCAAGTGCGAGCCGGAGAACGCGGTGCGGCTGCGCACCGAGCACCCCGAGGCGGTCGCCCCGGGCTACCACATGAACAAGCGCCACTGGAACACGGTCACCGTCGCCGCGCTGCCCGAGAAGACGGTGCGCGAGCTGATCGAGGACTCCTACGACCTGGTCGTCGCCGGCCTCCCCCGCGCCGTACGCCTCCGCCTGGACCGCCCGTAACCACCGGTCGTACCGGGCCTATGCTCGGGGCATGACGCAGAGCAACGAGCAGCCCCCCGCCGGTCAGGCAGCTTCCGGCGACCTCTCCGCCGAGGCCCTGTCCGCCGAGGACCGCAAGATCATCACCCTGGCGCGCAGCGCCCGCGCCCGCAACGGCGTCGCCGAGGGCGCGGCCGTCCGCGACGAGACCGGCCGCACCTATGTCGCCGGCACCGTGGACCTGCCCTCCCTGCGGCTCAGCGCGCTGCGGACCGCCGTCGCCATGGCCGTCGCCAGCGGAGCCACCTCGCTGGAGGCCGCCGCCGTGGTGTCCGGCGCCGAGACCGCCACCGAGGAGGACCGGGCCGCCGTCCGCGACCTCGGCGGCGCCGCCACCCCCGTACTGCTCGCCGGCCCCGACGGCACCCTGCGCACCCGCGTCACCGCCGGCTGACCACCCCGCCCGGCGGGGCGGACCGGACAGGGGTACGAGACGGGGCCGGGGATCGGGGACAATGACCCCCATGAGCGTTCGCACCCCTGCTTCCGAGACCTCCGACTCCGGGGCCGCCCACCGGGCCGGCTTCGCCTGCTTCGTCGGCCGCCCCAACGCCGGCAAGTCCACCCTCACGAACGCTCTGGTCGGGCAGAAGGTGGCCATCACCTCCAACCGCCCGCAGACCACCCGGCACACCGTGCGCGGCATCGTGCACCGCCCGGACGCCCAGCTGGTCCTGGTGGACACCCCCGGGCTGCACAAGCCCCGCACCCTGCTCGGCGAGCGGCTCAACGACGTGGTGCGCACCACCTGGGCCGAGGTCGACGTGATCGGCTTCTGCCTGCCCGCCGACCAGAAGGTGGGCCCCGGCGACACGTACATCGCCAAGGAGCTGGCCGGGATCAAGAAGACGCCCAAGGTCGCCATCGTCACCAAGACCGACCTGGTCGACTCCAAGCGGCTGGCCGAGCAGCTCATCGCCGTCGACCGGCTGGGCCAGGAGCTCGGCATCGAGTGGGCCGAGATCGTGCCCGTCTCGGCGACCGGCGGCAAGCAGGTCCAGCTCGTCGCCGACCTGCTGATCCCGCTGCTGCCCGAGTCCCCGCCGCTGTACCCGGAGGGCGACCTCACCGACGAGCCCGAGCAGGTCATGGTCGCCGAGCTGATCCGCGAGGCCGCGCTGGAAGGCGTACGGGACGAGCTGCCGCACTCCATCGCGGTGGTCGTCGAGGAGATGATCCCCCGCGAGGACCGCCCCGCCGACAAGCCGCTGCTCGACATCCACGCCAACGTCTACATCGAGCGCCCCAGCCAGAAGGGCATCATCATCGGCCCCAAGGGCTCCCGCCTCAAGGAGGTCGGCACCAAGTCCCGGAAGCACATCGAGGCCCTGCTCGGCACCCCGGTCTTCCTGGACCTGCACGTCAAGGTCGCCAAGGACTGGCAGCGCGACCCCAAGCAGCTCCGCAAGCTCGGCTTCTAGCCCCTCCCTCCCCCTTCCGGACCTGACGGTCGGCTCCCCGTCTCCACGGCCACTCGAAGCGCTCCGTGGTCTGCCGGAGATGGGGCGACACCGCGGGCGACCTCGCCATTCCCGGACGTGATGTCCGCCTCAGGCCACCATCAGCTGCGAAGGCGCGGCCCAGGCCGCGGTTGGCACCGGTGACAAGGGCGATGGAGTTGTTGGTGTCCATGCCCGGTACGCTGAAAGCTGACACCGACGTCAGAGGCAAGTGCCGACCGTCAGGACCTCGGCGAGAGGAATCACCATGACCGTCACGGAGGCTGCGGCCGAGCGGCTGGTCCGGATCGGCGAGGTGGCCCGGAGCGCCGGTGTCTCGGTACGCGCCGTGCGCTACTACGAGCAGCAGGGGCTGCTCACAGCGGAGCGCAGCCCGTCCGGCCAGCGCCTCTACCGGCAGGACACCGTCACCCTGGTGCGCTTCTTCCAGCAGATGTTCGCCGCCGGTCTGACCAGCCGAAGGATCGCGGAACTCCTCCCATGCTGGGACACCGGGCACACCGACGCCGAGCAACGATCCATGCTGCGTGCCGAGCGCGACCGCATCCAGGCCAAGGTCGACGACCTGCAGGCCGCCCTGGACCGCCTCGACGAGGTCATCGCGGTCACGGACACGCACCCGTAGGCCCGGCCGGCCGTCGCCCGTCAGGCGCCCTCGTTCAGTACGCGGGTGATCAGCTCGCGTTGGGCGTCGGTGAGTGCCGGGTCGGCGCAGTGCACGGTGTGTCCGTCCACCGCGATCGTGTAGCTGAAGCCGTCCGGGACGACGGAGGGAGGCATCCGGGTGCCTTCCGCGAGGACCGCCTTTGCCAGGGCGTGCCACTCGTCCGCGTCCGGGCGGGCCGTGGTGTCCACCTCCGCCTGTCGTTCGATGCCGGCGAAGCCGCCGGTGCGTGTCACTGAGATCCGCATGATGGGCGCCATGGTCGGTATCCTCCGGCGGCCCCGGTGGACCGGTCCAGTACGCCGGGGAGCGCCGTCATGACGAGAGTCGGACGAGAGTCGAAGGAAGGAAGATCACGATGACCTGGTCCATTCCGCAGATCACCGTCGGTGCGGAACGACGCCTTCTGGAGGTGGCCCTTGACCGCAACCGGAGCGAGCTGATCAACACGGTGCGCGGACTGTCCGAGGCGGAGTCCCGCCGGCGCCTCGTCGCGTCGCCGACAACTCCCATCGGGCTGCTCAAGCACGCCGCGGTGGCCGAACGGATCTGGTTCCAGCATGTGCTGGCCGGAGTGCCCAAGGACGCCATCGAGGGCGGGACGATCGCGGGTGACGCCAGCTTCGTCGTCGCCGACGGCGACACCGTGGCCGAGGTGATCGCCGAGTTCGAGCGCGTCAGCGAGCGCTCCCGTCGGATCGCCGCCGGTTTCGACCTCGACCACCTCACCATCCACCCCGACCTCGGTGACGTCACCCTGCGCTTCATCTACCTCCTCCTCATCGAGGACTTCGCACGGCACGCCGGCCACGGCGACATCCTGCGCGAGCAGATCAGACCGCCTGGCGCGCCCGCCACCATGCCCTAGGGGCCGCCGTCAGCCCGTCCGGCCCGGGAGCGCGGCGCGTCAGTCGTCCTCCTCGGCCGGTAGGCCCACCGTGGACCAGGCCTTCACCAGGGCCTCGTCCTCCGCGCCGCCGGGGCCGAAGCGGGCCCGGGCGGTCTTGACGGTCAGCCGGGAGAAGTCGGCGAACTCGGCGTCCACCGCCAGCTCGCCGCCGGTCAGGGTGTCGTACCAGACCTGTCCGGCCCGCTCCCAGGCCGGGCCGCCGAGGGCGGTGGCGAAGAGGTAGAAGGCGTGGTTGGGGATGCCGGAGTTGATGTGGACGCCGCCGTTGTCGCTGCTGGTGCGCACATAGTCGGCCATCCTCGCGGGCTGTGGGTCCTTGCCCAGGGCCGGGTCGTCGTAGGCGGTGCCGGGCGCCTTCAGGGAGCGCAGCCCCTCCCCGGAGACGTCCGGCGCCAGGATGCCCGCGCCCACCAGCCAGTCGGCCTGCTCGGCGCTCTGGCCCAGGGCGCGCTGCTTGACCAGGGAGCCGAAGACGTCGGACACCGACTCGTTGAGCGCGCCGGACTGGCCCTGGTAGGCGAGGTCGGCGGTGTACTGGGTGAGGCCGTGCGCCAGCTCGTGGGCGATGACGTCGAGCGCGAGGGTGAAGTCGAGGAAGATCCGCCCGTCCCCGTCGCCGAAGACCATCTGGCCGCCGTTCCAGAAGGCGTTGTCGTAGTCGCGGTCGTAGTGGACCGTGGCGTTCAGCGGGAGTCCGGCGCCGTCGATGGAGTCCCGGCCGTAGACCGCGCAGAGCAGGTCGTGGGTGGCGCCGAGCCCGGCGTAGGCGCGGTTGACCGTGGCGTCCCGCAGGGGCGGCTCGCCCTCGCCGCGCACCCGGGTGCCGGGCAGCGCGGTGCGGTGCTCCGCGTCGTAGACGGTGCGCCGGGGTTCCGCGGCGGCGGTGCCGGCAGAGCGGGGCGCCGGCGGCAGCGCGGGGGTCACGCCGGCCCGCCGGGCGGCCCGCAGCGCGGCGTCCCGGGCGAGGGTCCGGCGGGCGGCCTGGGCGATGTCCGCGTCCTCGGCGCTCGCCAGCCGGTCGAGGACATGCGGGGGGACGATGGTGCACAGGGTGGGGACACGGCTGTCGACGGACGACGTCCCGAAGGGGGATTGGTTCATGCACACAGCGTGACACTGCGGGGAAGTGCTGTCACCAGTGGTGACGAGTGTGCGCCACAAAGCGTGATATAGGACTAATTGACGTACCACCCCGTCGATCCCGCATACTGAAACGGCACCGCCGCTCCCCGTCCCCTCGGCTAGGCTGCTGGGCATCATGCGTTTCGGGCTGCTTCTTCTTAGCTGCCGCGGCGAGGGCCTGTAGTCGTAGGCCGACCCCCTCCCCGCGGAGTTCGGTGCTGCCAGTCGGCCGTCCTTCACGACGGAAGTCCGCGGAAGTCCTTCGCGGACGACACCCGAGGAGCCCCACGCGATGTCCCAGCCCGTAGGCCGCCCCACGCCCATCACCAACGCGGCCCACTTCCAGCAGCCGTCCGGGATGCCCATCCACAAGTACGGCCCCTACGAAGCCGTCGCCATCCCCGACCGGACCTGGCCCGAGCAGCGCATCACCAAGGCCCCGCGGTGGCTCTCCACCGACCTGCGGGACGGCAACCAGGCCCTGATCGACCCGATGAGCCCGGCCCGCAAGCGGGAGATGTTCGACCTGCTGGTGCGCATGGGCTACAAGGAGATCGAGGTCGGCTTCCCGTCCTCCGGTGAGACCGACTTCCACTTCGTGCGCTCCATCATCGAGGAGGGCGCGATCCCCGAGGACGTCACCATCTCGGTGCTGACCCAGGCGCGCGAGGAGCTGATCGAGCGCACGGTCGAGTCGCTGCGCGGGGCACACCGGGCCACCGTCCACCTGTACAACGCCACCGCCCCCACCTTCCGCCGGGTCGTCTTCCGCGGGACGAAGGAGCAGGTCAGGCAGATCGCGGTGGACGGAACCCGGCTGGTGATGGAGTACGCCGACAAGCTGCTGGGCGACGAGACCGTCTTCGGCTACCAGTACAGCCCGGAGATCTTCACCGACACCGAGCTGGACTTCGCCCTGGAGGTCTGCGAGGGCGTGATGGACGTCTGGCAGCCCGAGCAGGGCCGCGAGATCATCCTGAACCTGCCGGCCACGGTGGAGCGTTCCACCCCCTCCACGCACGCCGACCGGTTCGAGTGGATGTCCCGCCACCTGTCCCGGCGCGAGCACGTCTGCCTCTCCGTCCACCCGCACAACGACCGCGGCACGGCCGTGGCGGCGGCCGAACTGGCCATCATGGCGGGCGCCGACCGCATCGAGGGCTGCCTGTTCGGCCAGGGCGAGCGGACCGGCAACGTCGACCTGGTCACCCTGGGCATGAACCTGTTCTCCCAGGGCGTGGACCCGCAGATCGACTTCTCCCAGATCGACGAGATCCGCCGCACCAGCGAGTACTGCAACCAGATGGAGGTCCACCCGCGCCACCCCTACGCGGGCGACCTGGTCTACACCGCCTTCTCCGGCTCCCACCAGGACGCCATCAAGAAGGGCTTCGACGCGATGGAGGCCACCGCCGCCGCCGCGGGCAAGACCGTGGACGACATCGAGTGGGCCGTCCCCTACCTGCCGATCGATCCCAAGGACGTCGGCCGCTCCTACGAGGCGGTCATCCGGGTCAACTCCCAGTCCGGCAAGGGCGGCATCGCCTACGTCCTGAAGAACGACCACAAGCTGGACCTGCCGCGCCGGATGCAGATCGAGTTCTCCAAGATCATCCAGGCCAAGACCGACGCCGAGGGCGGCGAGGTCACCCCGGCGGCCATCTGGTCCGTCTTCCAGGACGAGTACCTGCCCAACCCGAACAACGCCTGGGGGCGCATCCAGCTGCGCTCCGGCCAGACCACCACCGACAAGGACGGCACGGACACCCTGACCGTCGAAGCGGTCGTGGACGGCGCCGACACCGTGCTGACCGGCACCGGCAACGGCCCCATCTCGGCCTTCTTCGACGCCCTGCAGTCCATCGGCATCGACGTACGGCTGCTGGACTACCAGGAGCACACCATGAGCGAGGGCGCCTCCGCGCAGGCCGCCTCGTACATCGAGTGCGCCATCGACGGCCAGGTGCTGTGGGGCATCGGCATCGACGCCAACACCACCCGCGCCTCCCTGAAGGCGGTCATCTCCGCCGTCAACCGCGCCGCGCGCTGACGGCCCCCGGACGGCCGCACGGCCGGACGACGAAGGCCGGCGGCCGGTACGGAGGCGGACTCCGTACCGGCCGCCGACCCCGCCACGCAGCTGCTGTTCCGGCGGTTGGAGCAGCTGCGGCAGGGGTACGAACCGACGGCGACCGCGACCCTGCGGTGATCCGCCCCGAGCCTCTTCCGGCCCGGGGCGCGGATGCGGAGGGCGAGGTTCGGCCAATGTCGGTGGCGATGTCTCGCCGAGGTGCTGACGGCACCTGACCGATGTGGCTAACATCACGCCAACGCGGCAGAGTGGCCGACGGTTCTGGGAGGTGCGACGTGCTGCCCGCACGTGGATCACATACACGCAGAGTGCACATCTGGTCCGTTTCGACCTCGTGGAACACCGTCGGCGACGGCGAGTTCTTCTGCCCCGGCTGCGGCGGCGACCGCAACTACCGGCGCCGCACGGGCCGTCGGCGGCTCACTCTTTTCGGTGTTCCCACCCTGCCGCGCGGCGAGACCGGGCCGGTGGTGGAATGCGCCGCCTGCCACGGGCACTTCTCCACCGAGACGCTCGACCACCCGACCACCGCCCGCTTCTCGGCCATGCTGCGGGATGCCGTGCACACCGTCGCGCTCGCCGTCCTCGCCGCGGGCGGCACCTCCTCCGACGCCGCGCTGCGGACCGCGGTGCACGCCGTCCGGACCGCCGGGTACGAGGACTGCACCGCCGACAGCCTCACCTCCCTGATCGCCGCCCTGGAGGCGGACACCGGCCGCTTCCTCGCCGGGACCGAGGCCCCCTGCGGCGCCGCGCTCGCCATCGAGCTGCACGAGGCGCTGGAGCCGCTCACCGGGCACCTCGCGCCCGCCGGACGGGAGTCGATCCTCTTCACCGGCGCCCGGATCGCCCTCGCCGACGGCGCCTACACCGAGGACGAGCGCGATGTGCTGGTCACCGTGGGCAGCGCGCTGCGGCTCTGCACCGACGAGACCGCCCGCCTGCTGGAGGCCGCCCAGGCGCCGCTCTAGGAAAGGGCGGGTGGTGGCCCCGTCCAGAGTGGCGGGATCGCGATATCCGTGGGCGGGCCACGGCGTACCGAACGCCGGTGCGGCGGCACTACGTTCGGCTCATGGAAGAGATCAGCTACCAGTCGGCCGACGACTGCACCCTGCACGCCGCCATCACCGGAGAGGGCCAGGCCCTGGTCCTTCTGCACGCCGGCGGCCCTGACCACCAGAGCATGCTTCCGCTGGCCGAACGGCTCGCCGATCGCTTCTCGGTCGTCCTGCCCGATCTGCGAGGCTACGGCCGGTCGGTCTGCACGGACCCGGCGCGCTATTCGTGGGACCGGTATGTCGAGGACGTGATGCGGCTCCTGGACCACATCGGCCGCTCCAGTGCCGTACTCGCCGGCGCGGGCCTGGGCTCCACGATCACCCTGCGGACGGCGGCCGCACACCCGGACCGGGTCCGGGCGGCCGTGCTCATCGGCGTCGAGGACATCGAGGACGACGAGGCCAAGAAGGCCGAGATCCGCTTCCTCGACGCGTTCGCCGCCCGTGTCGAGGCTGATGGCATCGAGGCGGGTTGGGAGCCCATCCTCGCCGGATTCCCTCCCGTCGTCGGCACCATGGTGCGCGACGCCATCCCGCGATCGGACCCTGCCAGCATCGTGGCCGCGGCCGCCATCGGCCATGACCGTTCCTTCCGGGGCGTCGACGAACTCGCGACGATCAGCACCCCGACTCTCGTCTTCCCGGGCACCGACCCCCGCCACCCCACCGCTCTCGCCGAAGCGGCCGCCGCCACCCTCCCCAACGGACAACTGGCCGCGATCCCGATCGGCGACGAGCTGCGCACGGCCACCGACCTCGCCCGCGCCACCGCCCCCGCCATCCGGGAGTTCCTGACCGGGTTGATCCCGCCTGCGGCAACGAGCGTGCCGCACAACGCCGTTGCGTCCGCTGATCACACCCGGCTAGGTTGACGCCATGACTGCCGGGTCGGCCCATAGGGGCCGTTCACAGACAGGGCACCCGGCCTCGGCGTGACGCCGGGGCGGGGCCGGGCCCCGCCACCACCGCTTTCTCCTCAGAGCATCAGCGCATCAGCGCATCCCCGCGTACGACAGCCACGCGCTCACCGAGAGAAAGCGACGACTTGCCGAACAACCCTGCCCCGAACGACTTCAACGCCGCCGTGATCGCGGAGTTCCGCGCCCACCAAGGGCGCGTCGGGGGCTACTTCGAGGGAGCCCGGCTCCTGCTGCTCACCACCACCGGCGCCCGCTCCGGCCGCCCCCACACCACCCCCGTCGGCTACTACCCCGACGGCGACGGCCGGGTCCTGGTCATCGCCTCCGCGGCCGGCGCGCCCCGCCACCCCGCCTGGTTCCACAACCTGCGCGCCCACCCCCGGGTGACCGTGGAGGCCGGGGTGTTCGTGTACGAGGCGGAGGCCACCGTCCTCGCGGGCGAGGAGCGCAACGAGGCGTTCGCCCGCGCGGTGGAGGCCGACGAGGGCTGGGCCGCGTACCAGGCGAAGACCACCCGGGTGATCCCCGTGGTGGCGCTCACCGAGATCCCCGGCCCGCCGCACTTCTCCACCGCCACCTTCGCCGAGGCCTTCACCGGCATCCACGACGGCTTCCGGCGGGAGCTGGAGCTGATCCGCGACGAGGTGCGGGAGAGGGGCACGGGCGGGCTCGGGGCGCAGCTGCGCGTCAACTGCCTCACCTTCTGCCGGGGCATGCACCAGCACCACACCGGTGAGGACGGCATGATGTTCCCCGCCCTCGCCCGGCAGCACCCCCACCTCGCCCCCGTACTGGACCGCCTCGGCACCGAGCACCGGCGGATCGCCGACCTGCTGGCCGAGCTGGAGCGCACCGTCTCGGCGCCGGACGCCGACCCGGCGGCGGTGCTGCGGGAGGTGGAGCGGCTGACCGGCGAGGTGGAGGCGCATCTGCGGTACGAGGAGGAGCAGCTGCTTCCGGTACTGGGCCGCCCCGCCACGGGCGACTGACGGAAAAGCCCACGGGCGACTGACGGAGGCCTCCGGGGCGGCCTCAGAGGGGCTGGTCCGGCCAGTCCAGCAGACGGGCGCCGATGACGGCGGTCTGGAGGGTGTAGCGGTCGACCGGGTCCGAGGGATCGGCCCCGGTCAGCCGGTGGATGCGCTCCAGCCGGTACGTCATGGCGCGGACGCTCAGGGAGAGCCGGCGCGCGGCCTCGGCGGCCACGCAGCCGCTGTCGAAGTACGCCATGAGGGTGTCCACCAGCGGCCTGGCCCCGCCCCGGGCCTCCTGGAGCGGCCCCAGCACTGTGCGCACCAGGTCGGCCATGGCCCCCCGGTCGCGCGCCAGCACCGGGTAGACCAGCAGGTCGGCGGCGTGCAGCACCGGGCCGTCCAGCCCCATCCGGGCCGCGAACTCCAGGGCGTTCAGCGCCTCCTCGTAGGACTGGACCACCCCGCCGACACCCGGGTGCGCCCGGCCGATCGCCACCCGGCCGCCCTCCGTCGCGGCGTACGCGTGCTTGGCGAAGTGGCGCAGGAACTCGCCCTGGTCGCCCGGGGCCACGCAGATCAGCCGGCCGTTCTTGGTGGTGAGCAGGATGCGGCGGTGCCCGAACCGGGCGATCAGCGCCGACTCGATGCCCCGGGTGACCGCCGAACCGTCCTCGTACGGCTCCGGGCCCTCCGCCACCGCCACCGCGTGGGCGTGGGACAGCAGCAGCCCGAACCGCTCCGCCCGCTCGGCCAGCCGCCCGGTGTCGCTGCGGCCGTGCAGCAGGTCGTCCACGAACTCGCGCCGCGCCGCCTCCTCCTTGCGGATGGCCAGCCGCTGCGCCCGTTCGTGCCCCTCGGCGAAGGCGTCCACCGCCTGGGTCACGGCGATGAGCAGATGGTCGGCGGCGGCACCCGTCAGCTGGGCCCGTACCTCCTGCGCGGCGGTCAGATGGTCCCGTACCAGCGCCCGCAGCCCCGCCCCGGCCTCGGCGGCCCGCTCGCCCTGGGCCCGCAGCGCCGCCAGCTCGTCCCGGCTCAGCCGGCGGCCGGTGGCGCAGGTGTCGCTGAGGATCCGCGCGTACCCCTCCACCAGGGGTCCGCCCCCGGCCTGCTGCCGCTCCGCCATGGCCCCTCCTCGCCGTCCCTGCCCGCCGTCCTCGGCATCAAGGCAGCGTAAAGACTGCCGGTGACCGGCAGTGCGGGCGGGGGTGGGCCCCTGCCAGGATCGGGGTGCGCCGACGGTGGCCCACGGGGGTGGCTGCCGGACTCCGGAAGCGCGGCCCGCCGGGCCGACGGCCGCCGGTAGCGCGGACGACGGCGGGGCCGTACCGGAAGTGTCTCCGGTACGGCCCCGCCGCCATGCACGACCGTCCTACAACGGCCTTGTTGGGCTCACTCCCCGCCCGTCTCCGTGCCCGCCTCGGCGACGGCGGCGGCCACGGCGGCCTTCAGCTGGGCCGGGTCGGCGCTGGCGTCCAGCATGCCCTCGCGCTCGACGATCTTCACCCGCTCGCGGCCCTGGAGCGCACCCAGCGCCTTCTCCGCCGCGTCCAGCCGGTACCAGCCGTCCCAGGTGGTGTAGTGCACGCCCTTGGCGGCGAGGAAGTCCACCACCGCGTCCTCCTCGGGGGCGCGCGGGGTGAGCAGCTTGCCCTCGGCGAAGTCGGCCAGCAGGTTGCCGATGGTCTCGTTGGCGTCGCCCTTGGTGTGGCCGATCAGACCGACCGGCCCACGGCGGATCCAGCCCGTGACATAGGTGGACGGCATCGGCTGGCCGCCCTCCTCGATCACCCGGCCGCCGGCGTCCGGCACCGTGCCCGTCGCCACGTCCCAGGGCAGCTTGACCAGCTCGTCGGAGAGGTAGCCGACCGCCCGGTAGACGGCCTGCACGTCCCAGGTGGTGAACGCGCCGGTGCCCTTGACGTTGCCGGTGCCGTCCAGCTCGGTGCGCTCGGTGCGCAGCCCGGTGACCCTGCCGTCCTCGCCGACGATCTCCGTCGGGGACTCGAAGAAGTGCAGGAACAGCTTGTGCGGCCGGTCGCCGACATCCCGGATCGCCCAGTTCTCCAGGACCTTGGCGACCATGTCGGTCTGCTTGTTGGACCGGCGCTGCTCGATCGAGCCGTCGTCGTAGTCGATGTCCTCGGGGTTGACGATGACCTCGATGTTCGGCGAGTGGTCCAGCTCGCGCAGCTCCATCGGCGAGAACTTCGCCTGCGCGGGCCCGCGCCGCCCGAAGACGTGCACCTCCAGCGCCTTGTTCTGCTTCAGGCCCTCGTAGACGTTCGGCGGGATCTCCGTCGGCAGCAGCTCGTCCGCCGTCTTCGCCAGCACCCGCGCGATGTCCAGCGCCACGTTGCCCACGCCCAGCACGGCGACCTTCTCGGCCTCCAGCGGCCAGGTGCGCGGCACGTCCGGGTGGCCGTCGTACCAGGAGACGAAGTCCGCCGCGCCGTAGGAGCCGTCCAGCTCCACACCGGGGATCTTCAGCTCGCGGTCGGCGGTCGCGCCGGTGGAGAACACCACCGCGTCGTAGAACGCGCGCAGGTCGTCCAGCGAGACGTCCTTGCCGTAGTCCACGTTGCCGAACAACCGGATCTGCGGCTTGTCCAGCACCTGGTGCAGCGCGGTGATGATGCCCTTGATCCGCGGGTGGTCCGGCGCGACGCCGTACCGGATCAGGCCGAACGGCGCGGGCATCCGCTCGAAGAGGTCGATCGACACACCGGGGTCGGCGGCGGCGTCGGACTTCAGCAGGGCGTCGGCGGCGTAGATCCCGGCGGGGCCGGCTCCGACGATCGCGACCCGCAGGGGGCGGGGCATGGCGGTTCCCTTCGAGCGAGGAGTAAGCGAGGAGAGTCGAGTGGGTCGAGTGGGTCAGGAGACGTGCGTGCTCGCGTACCAGCCTAAGTAAGGCTGCCCTCACCTCAGCACCCACCCCCGGTCTATGACCCCATAAGCGTGCTTTATGGCCGCTGCCTGTGATGGCGGCGGAAGTGACGGGGGAGGAGGGGGTGGCCAGGCGGGTGATCAATACTCGCGCCGCCGCGCCGCACGCGCCACGCTGGAACCATGAGTACCACCCGCATGCTGAACAGCTCCGTCGTCGGCATGCTGCCGTGGATGGTGTTCTCCCTGGTCAGCGGACCAGGACGGTACGGATACGGGGTCGCCGCGGCCCTCGCCGCCGCCCTCGCGCTGCTCGCCCTGCGCCGCGCCACCCGCCAGGACGCCTCCATGGGCGTCACCGAACCGACGGCCGTCGCGGTCTTCACGGCACTGGGTGTGCTCGGCCTCACCGCGCCCCCGTCGATGCAGCGATGGCTGGAGAGCTACGCCGGAGAAGTGACCAACCTCACCGTGGTGGCGCTCTGTCTGGCCTCCCTGGCGGTCCGGGCGCCCCTCACGCTCCCCTACGCGCGCCAGAAGTGCGACCGCGAGCTGTGGAGCGAGCCGGACTTCCTCCGTACCAACCGGGTGATCACCGCCTCCTGGGCGCTGGCCTTCCTGGCCGCCGCCGTCGCGGGCGCCTGCGGCGACCTGATCCTGCACAACCCGGTCAACCTCTGGACGTCCTGGCTCGTGCAGGCCGCCGCCTTCGTGACCGCCGCGCGCTTCACCGAGTGGTACCCGGCCGTCGCCCGCGCCCGGATGGGCACAGGGGAGCACGAGCCGCCGGTACGGAGCCTGCTCGCCCCGTTCGTCGCCCTGCTGATCCCCGCCGGCATCCTGAGCCTGGTCTTCGACGGCGGCCCGCGCTACTTCAGCGTGGGCCTGATCGTCGTCGGCGTGGTCCTCGCCCGCGCCCTCCGCAAGGACGCGGGCCTACGGGAGGAGGCGGCCCGGCGGCAGTTGCGCTGACGGCCCCCCGGAAGCGGGTCAGACGCGGGCGTCAGCCGCCGCCAGCCCGACGAACGCGGTCCAGGCACCGGCGCCGACGACGATGACGGGGCCCTCGGTGAGCTTGCTGTCCCGGACGGGGACGACACCGGGGAGGCCGTCGCGGACTTCGAGGCAGCTGCCGCCGTCGCCGTTGCTGTAGGTGCTCTTGCGCCAGGGGGCGGCCCCGCTGAAGTCGTACGCCACCTCGACGCAGCTCCCGCCTGAGCCGTTGCTGAAGGAGCTCTTGAACCAGTGGGCGGTGCTCAGGTCGTACGCGCGCATCGTCTGTAGTCCTCCGCCGCCGAGTCGATCAGTTTGAGAGACGCCTCCGGCGGCAATGCGGCGGCCCTCAGCAGATCGTAGGTACGTTGGGCGGTCTGCACCACCTCCGGATCGTCCAGCAACATGCCGGAGAATCCCGTCTCGGTGTAGCCCGCCGGGGGGATGTCCTCGAATTCCATGAGCGTCAGCATTCCGCCCATGGAGGCATGTGCTCCGGTCGCGCACGGGATGACGGTCAGCAGCAGCTCCCGGGCCCGCACCCGGGCCGCGATCTGCTCCAACTGCTCGGCCATCACCGCCGGACCGCCGACCGGCACCCGGAGCACGTTCTCGTGCAGGATCACCCAGTACTCGGGCCGGGTGGGGGCGGCCATGATCTTCGACCGGTCCATCCGCGAGGTCACCGTCTCCTCGACGAACTCCTCGGTGGCGAAGGGGTGGGTCGCGATCGTCACCGCACGCGCGTACTCGGCGGTCTGGAGCAGTCCGGGAACGACCGTCGGGGCGAACTCGCAGATCCTCGTCGCCACCGTCTCCAGGTGTGCCGCGTGCTTGAAATACTGGGCGTACGGCAGCATCTCGATGAGGTTGAGATACACCCGCTCGAAAATACCGTCGGTTTGCAGGACCTGATCGAGCCGGATGGACAGCTCCAACTGCGGGCGTCGAAACGCCGTTTCGAGCTGGCCGATGTAGGCCCCGGAGACGAACACCTTCTTGCCCAGCTCGTCCTGGGTCCAGCCGAGCGCGTCCCGGCGTTCCCTCAGCTCATCGCCCCAGAACTTCCAGGTCGCCAGTTTCGCTTCCTTGCTTCCTTTGGCCATGGATTAACTCCCGTGTCCTGCCGTGCTGTTGTTGGCCACCCCCATCTGCCGATGTTACGGAAACAGCGTCACCCTGGTGGTCGTAAGCGAGAAATGAACGGCGAAAGGGCAGCGTTGTGGAGAAGGCAAGCGAGTGGGCGTCCGAGGAGACCGGCATCCGGGAGGCGGTGGCAGCGGTGACGGAATTGCGCGCGGCACTGGAAAGGGCCGGGATCGCGCTGCCGTCGCTCGGTCTCGACCCCGTCACCTGTGCCGCCTCCTACGGGCGCCCGCTCGTGGAACTGGGACGTTGCACGGCGGAGACGGCGCGCCGGCTGGCCGCCGCCCTGCCGGGGAAAGGGGCCGATCGTGAGCCTGCATCCTGAGACCGGAGGCTGTCTTCTGCCAGCCGGGGCGTATGTGGTGGAGGTCCGTACCGGGCGCGTGGCCAGACTGATGGGCCAGGTCGGGCCGTACGTCCAGCTGCGGCCCCTCGGTGGGGGCCGGGAGTGGGACTGCCCGCCGGACGGGGTGCGCCGGGCGACCGACGCCGAGCGGATCAGCGCGGCGACCGCGTATGTGAACGCGCGGAGCCGGGGCGAGGTGCCGTAGCAGCGGGGGAGTCCGCTGGGCGCCGGCCACCGGACCGGGGCCCGACGGCCCCGGTCCGTCCCGGGCCGGCCCGGCGGGGCCCTCAGCCGCCCGCCCGGCCGCCACCGGCCCCGGCGACGAGGGTGGCCCAGACTCGTACGAAGTCCGCCAGCGGTGTGAGATCGCCGACCTGGCGGGCCTGGGTGGGGCGAGTGCCCGGGTCTCCCGGATACCGCCCCGGTAGGTGCGCTTGTCCAGCAGGATGCCGAGGTCCACTCCGCCTTCCTCGACCAGTCGGCGGGAGTCTTCGCTTCGGCCGGAGTCACCCGGTACCGACCCCGCCTCCCGGAGGCATCGGCGTACAGGAGAATGGGCTCCATGACCCTGTTCCGCGACGACGGCATCGTGCTGCGCACCCAGAAGCTGGGTGAGGCGGACCGCATCATCACCCTCCTCACCCGGGCGCACGGCCGGGTGAGGGCGGTGGCGCGCGGGGTGCGGCGGACCAAGTCGAAGTTCGGGGCGCGGCTGGAGCCGTTCAGCCATGTCGACGTGCAGTTCTTCGCGCGGGGCAGCGAGCTGGTCGGGCGCGGGCTGCCGCTGTGTACGCAGAGTGAGACCATCACGCCCTACGGCGGCGGGATCGTCACCGACTACGCCCGCTACACCGCCGGGACGGCCATGCTGGAGACGGCGGAGCGGTTCACCGACCACGAGGGGGAGCCCGCCGTCCAGCAGTACCTGCTGCTGGTGGGCGGGCTGCGGACGCTGGCCCGGGGCGAGCACGCCCCGCACCTCATCCTGGACGCGTTCCTGCTGCGCTCGCTCGCGGTCAACGGCTACGCGCCCTCGTTCGACGACTGCGCGCGGTGCGGGCTGCCGGGGCCGAACCGGTTCTTCTCGGTCGGCGCGGGCGGGGTGATCTGCGGCGACTGCCGCGTACCCGGCAGCGTCGTACCCTCTGCGGAGGCCGTCGGGCTGCTCAGCGCGCTGCTGACCGGCGACTGGGCGACGGCCGACGCGTGCGAGCCCCGGCACGTCCGGGAGGGCAGCGGACTGGTCTCGGCCTATCTGCACTGGCACCTGGAGCGCGGGCTGCGCTCGCTGCGCTACGTGGAGAAGTGACGTAGGCGGAGACAGCGGCGCACGCCGAGAAGTGACGCAAGTGACGACAGCAATGCATGTGCAGTGGATGACGAGGAGTGTGTGACCCGCATGGCACGACGCGGATTCCTGGGGCGGTCCCGACGCGACTACCAGGACCCCGAGCCGCACCCGTCCGGCGCCCGGCCGCCCAAGATCCCCGCCGAGCTGGTGCCGCAGCATGTGGCGGTCGTCATGGACGGCAACGGCCGCTGGGCCAAGGAGCGGGGCCTGCCGCGCACCGAGGGGCACAAGGTCGGTGAGGGCGTCGTGCTGGACGTGCTCAAGGGCTGCATCGAGATGGGCGTGAAGAACCTCTCCCTCTACGCCTTCTCCACCGAGAACTGGAAGCGGTCGCCGGAGGAGGTGCGCTTCCTGATGAACTTCAACCGGGACGTCATCCGCCGCCGCCGGGACGAGATGGACGCGCTGGGCATCCGCATCCGCTGGGTGGGCCGGATGCCGAAGATGTGGAAGTCGGTCGTCCAGGAGCTCCAGATCGCCCAGGAGCAGACCAAGGACAACGACCGGATGACGCTGTACTTCTGCGTCAACTACGGCGGCCGGGCCGAGATCGCGGACGCGGCGAAGCGGATCGCCGAGGAGGTCGCGGCGGGGCGGCTGGACCCGTCCAAGGTCAACGAGAAGACCTTCCAGAAGTACCTCTACTACCCGGACATGCCGGATGTGGACGTCTTCCTGCGGCCCAGCGGCGAGCAGCGGACCTCCAACTACCTGATCTGGCAGTCCAGCTACGCGGAGATGGTGTTCCAGGACGTGCTGTGGCCGGACTTCGACCGGCGCGACCTGTGGCGGGCCTGCCTGGAGTTCGCCCAGCGCGACCGGCGCTTCGGCGGGGCGATGCCCAACGAGGAGCAGCAGCTGACGAAGTAGGGCCCGGGTCAGGCGGGGGCGTACGCGTCGGCCCGGGGGTCTCCCGGGCCCGCGCTGCGCCGCTCGTGCGGGGCCGGCTCGCCGTGGAGGGCGGCGAACAGGGTCCCGGCGGTCGGACGCGGCCCGGGAGCCTGCCCGGGGCCCGCCATGTCCCGCCTACTCGCTCTTGGCGGCGCACTCCGCGCAGGTGCCGAAGACCTCGACGGTGTGCGCCACGTTGACGAAGCCGTGCTGCCGGGCGATGGCCTCGGACCACTGCTCGACCGCGGGGCCCTCGACCTCCACAGCCTTGCCGCACACCCGGCAAACCAGGTGGTGGTGGTGCTCGCCGGTGGAGCAGCGGCGGTAGACCGCCTCGCCGTCGCTGGTGCGCAGCACGTCGACCTCGCCGGCCTCGGCGAGGGACTGGAGGGTGCGGTACACCGTGGTGAGGCCCACCGAGTCGCCTCGGTGCTTCAGCATGTCGTGCAGGTCCTGCGCGCTGCGGAACTCGTCCACCTCGTTCAGCGCCGCCGACACGGCGGCCCGCTGCCGGGTCGACCGGCCGCGCACTCCGGGGGGTCCAGCCGTCGCCACAGGTGCCTCCTCACACTCGGCCCGCTCGGATGTACGCGGGCCATTCTGCCAGGCGCGCACCGAGGGGGGCCGGGGCATGGCGGTGGAGGCCGTCACACCCAGAGGCCCGGCCGTCACACCCGTACGACTCCCGGCGGCCGGCCCCGTCCCCGTACCGGTGCTCACACCCGTACGCCGTCGCCGTCCGTCCCGGTGCCGGCGGAGGAGCCGGACGCGGCCGCGGCGGGCGGGACGGCCACGTCGCAGGCCTGGGCCTCGGTGGCGGGCGGGGCGGCGGCCCGGGCGCGGCGGCGGGCCAGGGGGGCGGCCAGGGCCGTGAGCAGCACGAAGACGGCGATGGCCAGCAGCACGATGGTCGCCCCGGGGGGCACGTCCTGGTAGTACGAGGTGATGGTGCCGGCCAGGGTGACCCCGGTGCCGACCAGGACCGCGATCACGAAGGTGGCCCGGAAGCTGCGGGCCAGCTGCTGCGCGGCGGCCACCGGGACCACCATCAGCGCGCTGACCAGCAGCAGCCCGACGACCCGCATGGCCACGGTCACGGTGACCGCGGCGGTGACGGCGACCAGCAGGTTCAGCGCGCGCACCGGCAGCCCGGTGACCCGGGCGAACTCCTCGTCCTGGCTGACCGCGAACAGCTGCCGCCGCAGGCCCAGGGTGACCAGCACCACGAAGGCGGCGAGCAGGCAGATGGAGACGATGTCGCCCTCGGAGACCGTGGAGAGCGAGCCGAAGAGGTACGAGGTGAGGTTGGCGTTCGACCCGCCGGGGGCCAGGTTGATCAGCATCACGCCGCCCGCCATGCCGCCGTAGAACAGCAGGGCGAGGGCGATGTCGCCGTGGGTGCGGCCGTAGGAGCGGATCAGCTCCATGGCGATCGCGCCGAGCACGGCGACCAGGGTGGCCATCCACACCGGGTTGGTGGACAGCAGGAAGCCGAGGCCGACCCCGGTCATGGCGACATGGCCGATGCCGTCGCCCATCAGGGCCTGCCGCCGCTGGACCAGGTAGATGCCGACGGCGGGCGCGGTGACGCCGACCAGCACGGCCGCGAGCAGCGCCCGCTGCATGAAGGCGAACTGGAGGAATTCCATGGTCAGGTGAGCAGTCCCGTGCGGAGCGGCTCGTCGGCCGCGTGCGGATGTACATGGTCGTGGCCGGGGAGAGCATGCTGGCCGACGGCCTCGGGCGGCGGCCCGTCGTGGACCACGCAGCCGTCCCGCAGCACCACCGCGCGGTCGATCAGCGGCTCCAGGGGGCCCAGCTCGTGCAGGACGAGGAGCACGGTGGCGCCGTTCGCGACCTGCTCGCGCAGGGTGGTGGCCAGCACCCCCTGGCTGGCCAGGTCCACGCCCGCCATCGGCTCGTCCATGATCAGCAGCTCCGGTTCGGCGGCGAGCGCCCGGGCGATCAGCACCCGCTGGTGCTGGCCGCCGGAGAGCGCGCTCACCGAGTCCTTCGCCCGGTCGGCGAGGCCGACCAGCTCGATGGCCCGGTCCACGGCGGCCCGGTCGGCGCGCCGGGGCCAGCCGAGCTTCGTCCGGGACAGCCGGCCGGAGGAGACGACCTCGCGGACGGTGGCGGGCACCCCGCCGGCGGCGGTGGTGCGCTGCGGGACGTAGCCGACCCGGGCCCAGTCGCGGAAGCGCCGCAGCTCGGTGCCGAAGAGGGCGACGGAGCCGCCGGTCAGCGGCACCTGCCCGATCACCGAGCGGACGGCGGTGGACTTGCCGGAGCCGTTGGCGCCGAGCAGGGCGACCACCTCGCCGCGGTGGACGGTGAGGTCGATGCCGCGCAGCACGGGCCGCGCGCCCAGCGTGGCGGTGGCCGCGCGGAGGGCTATGACAGGCTCGGGCTCGGTTCTCTCCACTCTCTCCACGGTCTCCATGGTGTCCTCGATCGGCTCGGCGTGCGCTCCGGGGATCTTCGGCGCCGCGGACGGGCCGCCGCGCTGGCGGCCGATCCGTCCTCCGGCCGGGGCTCGGGTCATCGGGCCCCCAGTGCCTGCTTCAGGGCGGTCAGGTTGGACCGCATGACCTGGAGGTAGTCGTCGCCCTTCGAGCGGTCGGTGATGCCCTCCAGCGGGTCGAGCACCGCGGTCTTCAGCCCGGTGTCCCGGGCCAGGGTCTTCGCCGTCCGGTCGCTGGCCAGGGTCTCGAAGAAGACGGTGCCCACCTTGTCCTTCCTGGCGATGGACTGGAGCTCCTTGATCCGGGCCGGGCTGGGCTCGGCCTCGGGGCTCACCCCGGAGATGCCCTCCTGGTCCAGGCCGTAACGCTCGGCGAGGTAGCCGAAGGCGGCGTGGGTGGTGATGAAGGTGCGGGTGGAGGTGTTCTTCAGCCCGCTCGCGTACGCGGTGTCCAGGGCGGTCAGCTCCTTGACCAGGGCGGCGGTGTTCTTCCGGTAGTCCGCCGCGTGGTCCGGGTCGGCCTTGGCCAGCGAGTCCCCGACGCCCTTGGCGATCTCGGCGTACTTCACCGGGTCCAGCCAGACGTGCGGGTCGGTCCCGCCCTCGTGCTCATGGCCCTCCTCGCCATGGCCTTCTTCTTCGCTGTGCTCGTCCCCGTGCTCATGGCCGTGGCCCTCGGTGGAGGCGCCGTGCTCCTCCAGGGTGGTCAGCGAGCCGGCGTCCACCTTGGTCTTCGCCTCGGACTGGTCGATGGCCTCGTCGGCGGCGGGCTGGAGGCCCTTGAGGTAGAGGACGTAGTCGGCCTCGCCGAGCTGGCCGATCTGCCGGGGCTTGAGCTCCAGGTCGTGCGGTTCGACGCCCGGCTGGGTCAGCGTGGTGACCTCGACGTGCGTGCCGCCGATCCGCTCGGCCAGGAACTGCATGGGGTAGAAGGACGCCACCACGTCGACCTTGCCGTCCGAGCCCGCGCCCGTGCCGCTGTCGGAGCCACCGCAGGCGGTCAGGGTGAGCAGACCGAGGGCGACGGCGGCGGCGACAGCGGTGGTGGAGGCGGGGGCGGAAGGTATCGAACGGCGTACTCTCATGACAGTCATTTTCAACAATATTGGAAACGGTTGTCAACAAGAGGCCTCCGTGCCCTGAGCCACATCCCCGATCAGGCTTTGGGGGCCACCGATTTGGTCCCGGGGGTGCGCCCGCCGGTAATCTGAATCATTCGCAAGCGCCGTTCGTCACCGTCGTACTGAAGAGAGCACCGTGGCCGCCGACAAGATCGACACCATCGTCAGCCTGAGCAAGCGCCGTGGCTTCGTCTACCCCTGCAGCGAGATCTACGGCGGGCAGCGCGCCGCCTGGGACTACGGACCGCTGGGTGTCGAGCTGAAGGAGAACATCAAGCGCCAGTGGTGGCGTTACATGGTCACCTCGCGTGAGGACGTCGTGGGCATCGACTCCTCGGTCATCCTGGCCACCGAGGTCTGGGAGGCGTCCGGGCATGTCGCCACCTTCACCGACCCGCTCACCGAGTGCACCTCCTGCCACAAGCGCTACCGCGCCGACCACCTGGAGGAGGCGTACGAGGAGAAGCACGGCCGCCTCCCGGAGAACGGCCTGAAGGACCTCAACTGCCCCAACTGCGGCAACAAGGGCACCTTCACCGAGCCCAAGCAGTTCTCCGGCCTGCTCTCCACCCACCTCGGCCCGACCCAGGACTCCGGCTCCGTCGCCTACCTGCGTCCCGAGACCGCCCAGGGCATCTTCACCAACTTCGCCCAGGTGCAGCAGACTTCGCGCAAGAAGCCGCCGTTCGGCATCGCGCAGATGGGCAAGTCCTTCCGGAACGAGATCACTCCGGGCAACTTCATCTTCCGGACCCGCGAGTTCGAGCAGATGGAGATGGAGTTCTTCGTCAAGCCGGGCGAGGACGAGCAGTGGCAGGAATACTGGATGGAGCAGCGCTGGAACTGGTACCGCGACCTGGGTCTCCGCGAGGAGAACATGCGCTGGTACGAGCACCCGGCGGAGAAGCTCTCCCACTACTCCAAGCGCACCGCCGACATCGAGTACCGCTTCTCCTTCGGCGGCAGCGAGTGGGGTGAGCTGGAGGGCGTGGCCAACCGCACCGACTACGACCTCGGCGCGCACTCCAAGGCCTCCGGCACCGACCTGTCGTACTTCGACCAGGAGGCCGGCGAGCGCTGGACCCCCTACGTCATCGAGCCGGCGGCGGGCGTGGGCCGGGCCATGCTGGCCTTCCTCCTCGACGCCTACAACGAGGACGAGGCGCCCAACGCCAAGGGCGTCATGGAGAAGCGCACCGTGATGCGCCTCGACCCGCGCCTGGCGCCGGTCAAGGTCGCGGTGCTGCCGCTCTCCCGCAACCCGCAGCTCTCGCCCAAGGCCAAGGGCCTCGCCGCGGACCTGCGCAAGAACTGGAACATCGACTTCGACGACGCCGGCGCCATCGGCCGCCGCTACCGCCGCCAGGACGAGATCGGCACCCCGTTCTGCGTCACCGTCGACTTCGACACCCTGGACGACAACGCGGTCACCGTGCGCGAGCGCGACACCATGAAGCAGGAGCGCGTCTCCCTGGACCAGATCCAGGGGTACCTGGGCAGCCGCCTCCTCGGCTGCTGACCCGGCCCGGCTCCGCCGCGCGCCGCCCGAACCGAGGCCCCCGGCCCGTACCCCCGAGGTACGAGCCGGGGGCCTCGGCCGTCCGGAGTGCCATACGGGCCGCCGCCCGGCGCGTGCTCAGAGGCCCAGGCGCAGGGCCAGGCCCTCGAAGTAGCCGCGGTGCACGGCGACCAGGTCGATCCGCTCGGGGTCCAGCAGCCAGAGCAGATGGGCCCCCTCGATGAACGCGACCGCCTCCGCGGCCAGGACCGCCGGGTCCGTGCCGGGCCGGGCCGAACCGTCGGCCACGGCCCGCGCGAACAGGGCGGCCAGCCGGTCCCGCAGCACCCGGCCGCGGTCCCGGAACCAGCTGTGCAGCGCGGAGCCGGGTGCCAGGTTCTCGGCGGTGAGCGTGGTGTGCAGGGCGGCCAACTCCCGTTCGGTGGCGGCGGTGTGCCCGGCGTCCCGGACGAACCAGTCGAACGCCTGCTCAAGGGTGGGCTCGGCGTCCGGCCGTACCGACAGCCGCTCCAGGGCCCGGCGGTCGGCCTCCGCCAGGACGGCCCGGACGACCCCGTCCTTGCTGCCGAAGTGGTGGATCAGGGCGGACGGGGTGACACCGGCGCGCTCGGCGATCGCGGCCACCCCGGTGCCGCGCACGCCCTGCCGGGCGAACAGCTCGATCGCCGCGTCCACCATGGCGCGGCGCCGCTCCACACCGCGCTTCTGCACCTGCCCCTTGACTCCCACCATGGAGGCCAGGGTGCCGGGGCGGGCGCCCGCCCGTCCAACCCGTACCGGCCGGGGTGCCCCCTGCCCGGTGACAATTCCCGCGCCCCGTACGTGTGTTGCCATTAAGCTGAACGACCATGCAGGAAAATGAACGCGAGAACGCGTACCTGACCGGCCGCGAGCGGACCGTGCGCACCGCGGACCTGGAGCTGTGGGCGGAGGAGTTCGGCGACCCGGCCGACCCGGCGGTGCTGCTGGTGATGGGCGCCCAGGCGCAGGGGGTCCAGTGGAACGACGGGCTGGTGCGGCGGCTGGTCGACGGGGGCCGCCGGGTCATCCGCTACGACCACCGGGACACCGGCCGCTCCTCCACCGTCGACTTCGCCGCCCGGCCGTACACCGTCGCCGACATGGCCACCGACGCCCTCGCCGTCCTGGACGGCTTCGGGGCGGCCCGGGCGCATCTGGTGGGCGCGTCACTGGGCGGCCTCATCGCCCAGCGGCTGGCGGTCACCGCCCCGGACCGGGTGCTGACCCTGACCAGCCTGTCGTCCCAGCCCCTCGGCACGGACACCGCGGCCACGCTGCTGCGTGCCCTGTCCGGTGAGCCTCCGCTGCCCGGCGACCTTCCGCCGCCCTCCCCGGAGCTGCTGGCCGCGCTCACTTCCTCCTTCCCCGACCCGGAGGTGGGCCCCAAGGGGTACCTCGTCGCCCGGCTGCCGCTGTGGCGGGCGCTGCACGGCCGGGTGCTGCCGTTCGACGAGGAGGAGTACCGCGCGATGGAGCGCCGGGTGTACGAGCGGGCCCGCGACTACCTGGCCGCCCTCAACCACACGCTCGCCGGGACCGCCGGTACCGGCTCGACGGCGGAGCTGGCCTCGGTCACCGCGCCCACGCTGGTGCTGCACGGCACCGAGGACCCGATGTTCCCGCCCGCGCACGCCGAGGCCACCGCCGCCGCCATCCCCGGGGCCCGCCTGGTCATGGTCGAGGGAATGGGCCACACCCTGCCCCGGGTGCTGGACGCCCGCCTCGCCGACGAGATCCTGCGCCACACCGAGCCCTCCTGAGGACGGAGGCGCCACACCGAGCTCCGCTGAGGACGGAGGCGGGTCCGCCCGGGTGGCCTCACATCCGGGATCTCAGCACGTCGACCTCACAGCCCGGTGCGAACGGGTCGAAGCCGTGCTCGATCAGCCAGCGGACTGCCAGCAGGCTTCGCGACGACCACCAGGCGCGGATGACGTCGAGGTCGACGTCGGTGCCATAGCCGGTGAGGACGTCGCCGAGGTGCTCCTCGTGTCCGAGGGTGAAGGTGGCGAGGTCGTACAGAGCGTCGCCCTGGCCCGCCTCGGACCAGTCGATGATGCCGGTGACCTCGTCGCCGTCGACGAAGACGTGCGCGATCTGGAGGTCGCCATGGGTGAACGCCGGGGCCCAAGGCCGCAGCGCGGCCTCGGCGACCTGGCGGTTGCGGGTGACCAGGTCGGCGGGGAGGAGGCGGTCCGTCACGAGTCGTGCGCACTCGTCGTCGAGCTCCGCCGCCAGCGCGACGGTGCTCCGGCCGGCCCGTCCGGGCCGGGGCGGCAGCGGCGCGGCGTGCAGCTGCCGGATGGCGGCGCCCGCCGCGGCCCATGCCGCGGGCGACCCGGTGGACGGCCCGCCGAGGCGCCCGAGCGGCGCCCCCGGGAGCGCGGCGATCGCGAGCACGGGCGGCTTGCGCCACAGGACCCTCGGGGTCGGAACCGGCGCGCGGGACATCGCCTCGACCTCGGCGTCGATCCGCGCCTGATCCGCGTCCACCTTCAGGAACACGTCGCCGACGCGCAGGGTGGCGCGCTCGGCATGGGCGACCACGACCTTGACCTCATCCATGGGCGACCACTATCCCGAAGACGATCGCCGGCGTCACCGGACTTCCGGGCGGCTGCGGGGCCGGGGGCCGCGGGCGGCCCGGGGCGGCTGCGGGCCTGGGGCGGCCACGGACTCGGGGCGGTTACGGGCGCAGGCCGCGGAGGATGAGGTCGGTGACGGCGGTGAACTCGGCCTCGATGCCTTCAGAGGACCACACCGGGGCGTAGGCGGGGTCATGGAAGCGGGAGGTGGCGGCGAAGACGGCGCGGGCGGTCTGGGCCGGGTCGGCGGGGGTGAAGCGGCCGGCCTGGACGCCCTCCTCGATGATGCGGCCGACCTGTCCGAGCAGTATGTCGATATGGCGCTCCACCACCGTGCTGCTGTCGTCGATCAACGCGCTGTAGGTGGCGAACAGCTCCGGGTCGTCGCCCGCCTTGTGGCGCTTGGCGTCGAAGAGGCGGGCGAGCCAGGCCCGCAGCTTCTCCGGCCCGGGGCCGGTGTCCGGGGAGGCGGTGGTCTCGGCGAGCAGCTCCTCGGTGCGGCCCAGCCAGCGCTGGGTGACCGCCTCCCGCAGCGCCGCCTTGGTGCGGAAGTGGCGGTAGACGCTGCCATGGCTCACCCCGAGCGCCCGGGCCACGTCGACGACCGTGGCCTTGGCCGGGCCGTAGCGGCGCAGGACCTCCTCGGTGGCTTCGAGGATGCGGTCCGGGGTCAGCGCTTCACTGCTCATGGAAGGTGACGGTACCCGTCTCGCGGAGGCCGTCAGCGCTCGCTGTCCAGGTGGGCCATCTGGGCGGACGGATACCGCTCGCCCGCCGCCGCGTCCGCGGGCACCGCCTTCTCGATCGCGGCGAGGTCGCCGGCGTCCAGGGTGACCTCCAGCGCGCCGAGCGCCTCGGCCAGCCGGTCGCGGCGGCGGGCGCCGATCAGCGGGACGATGTCCTCGCCCTGGGCCAGCACCCAGGCGATGGCGGTCTGGGCGACCGAGACCCCCTTGGCGTCGGCGATCTCGCGCAGCTTGTCCACCAGGTCGAGATTGCGGTCCAGGTTGTCGCCCTGGAAGCGGGGGCTCATGGCGCGGAAGTCGCCGGCGCCCAGCTCGCGGTCCCGGCTGAAGTGCCCGCTGATCAGGCCGCGGGACAGCACCCCGTACGCGGTGATCCCGATGCCCAGCTCACGGGCGGTGGGCAGGATCTCGGCCTCGATGGAGCGGGAGATCAGGCTGTACTCGATCTGGAGGTCGGAGATCGGGGCCACGGCGGCGGCCCGGCGCAGGCTCTCGGCGCCGACCTCGGACAGCCCAATGTGGCGCACATGGCCGGACTCGACCAGCTCGGCGATGGCGCCCACGGTCTCCTCCACCGGCACGTCCGGGTCGAGGCGGGCGATCCGGTAGACGTCGATGTGGTCGGTGCCCAGGCGCTGGAGTGAGTACGCCGCGAAGTTCTTCACCGCGGCGGGGCGGCCGTCGTAGCCGAGGAAGGCGCCGTGGACGTCCCGCAGGGCGCCGAACTTCACGCTGACCAGAGCGCGGTCCCGGTCGGCGGCGGGGGCGGTGCGCAGGGCCTCGTTGATCAGCAGCTCGTTGTGGCCCATGCCGTAGAAGTCGCCGGTGTCGAGCAGGGTGACACCGGCGGCCAGGGCGGCGTGCACGGTGGCGATGGCCTCGCCGCGGTCGGCCTCGCCGTACAGCGCGGACATCCCCATGCAGCCGAGACCGAGGGCCGAGACCTCGGGGCCGGTGCGGCCGAGAGTGCGGTGGGGGAGGGGGGTGGTGGTCATGCCGGCTCCTGGGAGGGGGAGGGGGAGGGGGAGAAGAGGGGGTGGTCGGTTGGGTGTCTGTGTATGAGTGTGGGGGATGTGATGACAGATTTCAATATCTGTCAGTCACTCATTGGGGTGAAGTGGCCGGGGGGAAAATCTGGTGCGGGGAGGGGTGGGCGGGGACTAGGGTCGCCGTATGGCGAATCTCCCTCTCTACGAGTGAGCGCGCGCGGGACACACCCGCACCGCGCCCGACAGACGTCCATCCACTCGATCCCTGTGAGGGAGACACCATGGCCAAGAGCCGCAACAACCTGCTCGGCGTCGGCGGACAGCGCCGCAAGCTGTCCAAGAACGGTGAGCCCGGCTCGCCGTCCGCGCGCGCCGAGGACCGCCGTTCCGCCGACGGCCAGAAGCAGGAGCTGCTGCGCAAGATGCGTGAGCGCGCCCAGCAGTCCGAGGGGCAGGAGCAGGGGCAGCAGGCCTCCTCCGCCGCCGAGTAGGCGGGGCGGTAGGAGGAGCAGAGAGGCATCGAGGGCCCGGGACGGCACCGCTTGCGCGGGGCGTCCCGGGCCCTCACCCGTATTTCTCGCGGACCGTCAGCGGCGGTCCGCGTTCGCGGGGGCCGGGGTGGGCTCGTCGGGGCCGGTCAGGCGGCGGGCGGTGCGCTCGGCGGTGGCGCGGGCCCAGGCGCCGCTGGTCGCCGCGCCCACCAGGAGCACGGCCAGACCGCAGCCGGCCAGCACCCACCAGGCGGTGCGGCTCGCCGCCACGAAGTTCTCCATGGAGCCCGATCCGCCGCCCCCGGCGGCCATCCCCGAGGCGAGCACCGCGCCGATGACGGCCACGCCCAGTGTCGTACCGATCTGGCGGCTGGTGGACGCCACCGCGGAGGCCACCCCGGCCTGGGCGCGCGGCATCCCGGAGACGGCGGTGTTGGTGATCGGGGCGTTCACCATGCCGAAGCCCAGGCCGAACAGGACGTAGCCGGTGAAGAGGAGGGGCAGGCTGGTCTCGGCGTCCAGCGCGGCGAACAGCACCCCGCTCGCGGTCAGCGCCACCCCGGCCACCAGCAGCGGCAGCCGTGGGCCCCGGTTGCCGACCAGCCGCCCGGAGAGCGGGGCGCAGACCAGGGTGAGCGCCGCCATCGGCAGCATGTAGAGGCCGGCGTGGAGCGCGGAGAGCCCGCGCACCTCCTGGAGGTAGAGGGTGTTGACGAAGAGGAAGCCGCCCAGTGCGGCGAAGGCGCAGATCGCTGTGACCGTTGCCCCACTGAACGGGGCGCTGCGGAAGAAGCGCAGGTCGATGAGGGGTTCGGTGCGCCTCGGCTCGTAGAGGAGGAGCGCCAGGAGGCCGGCCAGGGCGAGCGCGGCGCAGCCGGCGACCAGGGGGGAGGTGAAGCCCGCGTCGGGGGCCTCGATGATGCCGAAGGTCAGCGAGCCGAGCAGCAGCATGACCAGGAGCTGGCCCACCGGATCGACCCGGCGCGGCTTGGGGGCCCGGGACTCCGGGACGTACCGCCAGGTCAGGAGGAGGGCGGCCAGTCCGACGGGCAGGTTGATCCAGAAGATCGCCCGCCAGCCGACCGTCTCGGTCAGCACCCCGCCGACCAGCGGCCCGGCGGCCATCGAGATGCCGACCACCCCGCCCCAGACGCCGATCGCCCGGGCCCGTTCGCGCGGGTCGGTGAAGGTGTTGGTGATGATCGACATCGCCACCGGGTTGAGCATGCAGCCGCCCACCGCCTGCACCATCCGGAAGACCACCAGCGCGGTGAGGCTGGGGGCCAGGGAGCAGAGCACCGAGCCGGCGGTGAACAGGGCCAGGCCGGTCATGAAGACGCGGCGGCGGCCGAGGCGGTCCGCCATGGAGCCCGCCAGCATCAGCAGCGAGGCCAGCACGACGGTGTAGGCGTCGATGGTCCACTGCATCCCGGAGACGGAGGCGTCGAACTCCCGGCGCATGGAGGGCAGCGCCACGTTCAGCACGGTGTTGTCCAGGCTGACGATCAGCAGGCTCATACAGCAGATCGCCAGCACCAGCAGCCGCCGGCGGGAGGTGAGATCGGGCATGTCTCCAACGTAACCCCTCACTAAGTACGCCTAACTAACGAACCTCCCCGGGGCGTGGGTGACAATGGACGGCATGACCGCGCTTGCTCCCTCCTCCCCGCACGCCCCGCTCGCCATCGGCCCGCACACCGTGCAGCCGCCGGTGGTGCTCGCCCCGATGGCGGGTATCACGAACGCCCCGTTCCGGACCTTGTGCCGGGAATTCGCCGAAGGCGTGCGGGGGTTCGGGGGTCGCCCCCCGAAGGGCGCCGTCTCCGGGGGCAAGGGGCTGTTCGTCAGCGAGATGATCACCACTCGGGCGCTGGTCGAGCGGAACGAGAAGACCATGCAGCTGATCCACTTCGACGCGAGCGAGACGCCGCGCTCGATCCAGCTGTACGGGGTGGACCCGGTCACCGTCGGCAAGGCGGTCCGCATGATCGTGGACGAGGACCTGGCCGACCACATCGACCTCAACTTCGGCTGCCCGGTGCCCAAGGTCACCCGCAAGGGCGGCGGCTCGGCGCTCCCGTACAAGCGGCCGCTGCTGCGGGCGATCCTGCACGAGGCGGTCACGGGCGCGGGCGAGCTGCCGGTCACCATGAAGATGCGCAAGGGCATCGACGACGACCACATCACCTTCCTGGACGCCGGGCGGATCGCCGTGGAGGAGGGCGTCACCGCGATCGCGCTGCACGGCCGCACCGCCGCCCAGCACTACGGCGGCACCGCCGACTGGGACGCCATCGCCCGGCTCAAGGAGCACGTCCCGGAGATCCCGGTGCTGGGCAACGGCGACATCTGGTGCGCCGAGGACGCGCTGCGGATGATGCGGGAGACCGGCTGCGACGGGGTGGTGGTGGGCCGCGGCTGCCTGGGCCGCCCCTGGCTGTTCGGTGACCTGGTGGCCGCCTTCGAGGGCACCGGCGGCCCGGCCGCGCCCTCGCTGCGGGAGGTGGCCGAGGTGATGGTGCGGCACGCCGCGCTGCTGGGGGAGTGGATCGGGGACGAGTCCCGCGGGGTGATCGACTTCCGCAAGCATGTGGCCTGGTATCTGAAGGGCTTCGCGGTCGGTTCGGAGATGCGGCGGCGGCTGGCGGTGACCTCCTCGCTGGACGAGCTGTCCGCTCAGTTGAGCGAGCTGGATCTGGACCAGTCCTGGCCGGTCGGCGCGGACGGCCCGCGGGGCCGGACCTCCGGCAACAACCGGGTCGTCCTGCCGGACGGCTGGCTCAAGGACCCGTACGACTGCGCGGGTGTCGGCGAGGACGCGGAGCTGGACACCTCGGGCGGGTGAGGGCCGCGCCCCACTGGCAGACTGGGGATTGGCCGATAGCGGACGTGCGCGGTCGGTGCGGCCGGGCGGGGTCGGCGGGGCGGATGGTCCGGGTGCGCTCACCTGGGGCATCCGCCCTTTTCGTGTGCTTCCCGGGCCGTCTCCGTGTCGCCGCGCGGGGCTCCGGAGGAGTCCGGATACTGGGATCGGAGCGGGGCGGAGGCGCGTGATTCTCGCCACCCCTGATCGGGTACCCGCTCATATGAGCAGCAAGAGAGTGGCTGCACCTTCTCAAGGTGTGGCACCCAGTGCCACCCTGCTTGTGTTCAATAAGTGAAATCAAATGGTCGGTCTACTCGCTCAGATGAGCGCTCAGGGCCAGCATTTCCCCAAACGGGCTTCGGGGCGTGAACGGGTGGGCCCCCTCGGTCTGTGCCCGGGCCACCTGCGATCTGCTGGCGGACGAGTGGTTAAGACCGAGCGACCGACAAGCGGACGTACCGAGAAGCCTTCGATCTGGGTATGTTCCTCGCCGTCAGGGCAGCCACCGCGTCCCGAGGAGTCGAGACCGTGTCGGAAAACAAAGATCAGAAGTTCGTGTACGACTTCACCGAGGGCAACAAGGACCTGAAGGACCTGCTCGGTGGCAAGGGCGCCAATCTGGCCGAGATGACCAATCTCGGACTGCCGGTACCCCCCGGGTTCACGATCACCACGGAGGCCTGCAAGGTCTACCTGGAGAGCGGCGAGGAGCCCGCGGCACTCCGTGCCGAGGTCAGCGCCCACCTGGAGGCGCTGGAGCAGGCCATGGGCAAGAAGCTCGGCCAGGCCGACGACCCGCTGCTGGTCTCCGTACGCTCCGGCGCCAAGTTCTCCATGCCCGGCATGATGGACACCGTCCTCAACATCGGACTCTCCGACACGTCCGTGGAGGGGCTGGCCCGGCAGGCCGGCGACGAGCGGTTCGCCTGGGACTCCTACCGCCGCCTGATCCAGATGTTCGGCAAGACCGTGCTGGACGTGGACGGCGAGCTCTTCGAGGAGGCGCTGGAGGAGGCCAAGCGGGCCAAGAAGGTCACGGTCGACACCGACCTGGCCGCCGCCGACCTGAAGAAGCTGGTCAAGCAGTTCAAGAAGATCGTCACCGCCGAGGCCGGCCGGGAGTTCCCGCAGGACCCGCGCGAGCAGATGGACCTCGCCATCGAGGCGGTCTTCAACTCCTGGAACACCGACCGGGCCAAGCTCTACCGCCGCCAGGAGCGCATCCCGCACGACCTGGGCACCGCGGTCAACGTCTGCTCGATGGTCTTCGGCAACCTCGGCCCCGACTCCGGCACCGGTGTCGCCTTCACCCGCGACCCGGCCTCCGGCCACCAGGGCGTCTACGGCGACTACCTCCAGAACGCGCAGGGTGAGGACGTCGTCGCCGGCATCCGCAACACCGTGCCGCTGGCCGACCTGGAGTCGATCGACAAGGTCTCCTACGACAAGCTGATGCAGATCATGGAGACCCTGGAGAACCACTACAAGGATCTCTGCGACATCGAGTTCACCATCGAGCGCGGCCAGCTCTGGATGCTCCAGACCCGGGTCGGCAAGCGCACCGCCGGTGCCGCCTTCCGGATCGCCACCCAGCTGGTGGACCAGGGCCTGATCGACCAGGCCGAGGCGCTCCAGCGGGTCAACGGCGCCCAGCTCGCCCAGCTGATGTTCCCGCGCTTCGACGAGAAGGCCGACGTCCAGCAGGCCGGCCGCGGCATCGCCGCCTCGCCGGGCGCGGCGGTCGGCAAGGCCGTCTTCGACTCGTACACCGCGGTGAAGTGGTCCCGCTCCGGCGAGAAGGTCATCCTGATCCGCCGCGAGACCAACCCCGACGACCTGGACGGCATGATCGCCGCCGAGGGCATCCTCACCTCCCGCGGCGGCAAGACCTCGCACGCCGCCGTGGTCGCCCGCGGCATGGGCAAGACCTGTGTCTGCGGCGCCGAGGAGCTGGAGGTCGACACCAAGCGCCGCCGGATGACCGTGCCCGGCGGGCAGGTGGTGGAGGAGGGCGACACCGTCTCCATCGACGGCTCCACCGGCAAGGTCTACCTCGGCGAGGTGCCGGTCGTGCCCTCCCCGGTGGTCGAGTACTTCGAGGGCCGGATGCACGCCGGCGCCGACGACGCCGACGAGCTGGTCGAGTCCGTGCACCGGATGATGGCCTACGCCGACCGCCGCCGTCGGCTGCGGGTGCGGGCCAACGCCGACAACGCCGAGGACGCGCTGCGCGCCCGCCGGTTCGGCGCCCAGGGCATCGGCCTGTGCCGCACCGAGCACATGTTCCTCGGCGAGCGCCGGGAGTACGTGGAGCGGCTGATCCTCGCCGACACCGACGCCGAGCGCGACGACGCCCTGAAGGCCCTGCTGCCGCTGCAGAAGCAGGACTTCGTGGAGCTGTTCGAGGCGATGGACGGGCTGCCCGTCACCGTACGGCTGCTGGACCCGCCGCTGCACGAGTTCCTGCCGGACATCACCGAGCTGTCGGTACGGGTGGCGCTGGCCGAGTCCCGCAAGGAGCCGCACGAGAACGAGCTGCGGCTGCTCCAGGCCGTGCACCGGCTGCACGAGCAGAACCCGATGCTGGGCCTGCGCGGCGTACGGCTCGGCCTGGTCATCCCCGGCCTGTTCACCATGCAGGTCCGCGCCATCGCCGAGGCGGCCGCCGAGCGGATCGAGGCCAAGGGCGACCCGCGCGCCGAGATCATGATCCCGCTGGTCGGCACCGTCCAGGAGCTGGAGATCGTCCGCGACGAGGCCGAGCAGGTCATCGCCGAGGTGCAGGCGGCCACCGGGACGGAGCTGAAGCTCGCCCTGGGCACCATGATCGAGCTGCCGCGCGCCGCGCTGACGGCCGGGCAGATCGCGGAGAGCGCCGAGTTCTTCTCCTTCGGCACCAACGACCTCACCCAGACCGTGTGGGGCTTCTCCCGGGACGACGTGGAGGCCAGCTTCTTCACCGCGTACCTGGAGAAGGGCATCTTCGGGGTGTCCCCGTTCGAGACGATCGACCGGGACGGCGTCGGCGCGCTGGTGAAGAGCGCGGTCGAGGCCGGCCGGGCCACCCGCCCGGACCTCAAGCTCGGCGTCTGCGGCGAGCACGGCGGCGACCCGGAGTCGGTGCACTTCTTCCACGAGGTCGGCCTCGACTACGTCTCCTGCTCGCCGTTCCGGATCCCGGTGGCGCGGCTGGAGGCGGGCCGGGCGGCCGCGTACTCCAACGGCAGCGACAGCCGCTAGCCGTGGACCGGCGGGCCGGTCCAGGGGCGGGGGGCCACCCGCCCCTGGACCGGCCCGCCTCGCCGGCCCGCCCGACGGGCCCACCGGGGCCGCCGCCGGCCCACCTGACCCTCACCGGCCAGGCGGCGGCCCCGGGACGCGGGGAGCGACGCGGCGGACACCTTTGTGCGGAGGTGTCCGCCGCGTCGTCGTGTGCGCGCACGCTGCCCCGGGCAGGCGGGGCGCGGGGGCCGGGAGGCCGTGCGGCGGGGAGGGCGTGTATCGTCTCGGGGGGCCTGGGGGAGCGGGTGCCGGGAAATGAGGTTCCCGGAAGGCGCATGTAGGCACATGTATTGCGGTTCGCGGTCCGTTGAATTCCCGCCTGTTGAACGGCGGACGTTTCACGGGATTCATGTGGTGTCCACCCGGTGTAATTGCGCCATTCGCCAAGCAAAGAACGGGTGAGGCGCGGCCACCGGATCCCCACCCAGTGGCCGCGCCCCATTACCCATGTCGGTCGGGAGAGCCGCAACCTTTCAGGTCCGCCGCCGGACGCGCGAAGCCCCCCACGGTCTTCTGACGCGTCACCTCGGTCCTGAAGGTTTCCCGTTCCGACGGGCTACAGCTTTTCGGCTGAACCCCCTGTTCCGCGACGCGTTTCAACTGTGGCTGAAACACCGTGGTAACGTGCTGTGATGGCATGCATACTCAATGCCGGGGGTGATTGCGGATGCAACAGGTGGGGGTTCAGTGCTGCGTATTCATTTCACCGGGAACGACCTCGCTGCCATACGGATGGCGGCCCGGCCGGATGCGTTGTGGGAAACGATTCTCAGCTTTCACAGGTTGCGGGACCGGCGCGGCCCGCTGGTCTTCGGGGCCTGGCGGGAGGAGGCCCGGGCGCGGCTGAGCGGTGAGACCAGGCTGCTCGGCGCGCTCGTCCCGCAGCGCGGGTACTTCCCCGACTTCCTCACCCCGGCGGCCGGTCTGGACGGGCTGGAGTCCGGGCTGGAGGCGATCCGGGCCACTCCGCCGGCCCGGGTCCACACCGAGCTGGCCCTGCTGGCCGCCGCCCGCCCGGTGGCCGCCCCGCTGCCCGGATGGGCGGTCGACCTCGCCCAGGGCGAGCCGGAGCCCTTCGGCCGGCTGCTGACGGCGCTGCGCGGCTACCACCGGGCGGCCATCGAGCCCTCCTGGGCCTATGTGGAATCCCGGATAGAGGCCGACCGCGCGCTGCGGGGCCGCGCCCTGCTGGACGGCGGGGCGGAGGAACTGCTCGCCTCCCTGCCGCCGATGCTGCGCTGGCAGGCGCCGGTGCTGGAGGCGGACTACCCGGTCGACCGGGACCTGCACCTCGACGGCCGGGGCCTGCTGCTCCAGCCCTCGTTCTTCTGCCGGGGCACCCCGGTGGTGCTGCGCGACCCGGACCTGCCGCCGGTGCTGGTCTACCCGGTCACCCACACCGACGCCCCGGCGGCGGTCAACCCGGACGGCGGCGCCTCCCCGCTCGGCCGGCTGGTCGGGCACACCCGCTCGGCCGTGCTGCGGGCCATCGGGCACGGCGGCACCACCAGCGAACTGGCCCGCCGCGCCGGGGTGTCGCTCGCCTCGGCCAGCCAGCACGCCGGGGTGCTGCGGGAGGCCGGGCTGGTGGTGACCATGCGCCAGGGCAGCTCGGTGCTGCACACCCTGACCCCGCTGGGCGCCGCCCTGCTGCACGGCGGCCACCCCCAGCCGGGCGCCGCGCGCCCCCTGGAGGGCGCCGGGCGGCTCAAGGAGGCCGAGGGGCGGGTCAAAGGGGCCAAGGGGGCCAAGGGCGCGGAAGGGCGGGTCAAGGGGCCCGAGGGGCGGCTGCGGGAGTCCGGCGGGCACCGCGGGGAGGGCGGTGCCCGCCGGGGCGGAGGCGGCGCCCCGCCCCCGCGCCGCCGCCACGTGTGGAACGGGCCCACCGGGCCGTGACGGCCCCGCCCGCGAGGTGCGCTAGGCGCGGAACGGGCCGGTCACCTCGTAGGTGATACCGCCCGAGGAGCTGCCGGAGGTGCCGCGCTGGCTGGAGAAGTACAGCCGCCGGCCGTCCGGTGAGAAGGCCGGTCCGGTGATCTCGGAGCCGGACTGGCCGGAGATCCGCAGGAAGGGCGCCACCGTGTCGTCCGGGGTGATCAGGCAGATCTCCATGTTGCCGCCGTCCTCCGCGATGTACAGGTCGCCGGAGGACGAGCCGGTGACGTTGTCCACCCCGGTGAGCGGCGCCGCGCCGGAGGGCACCAGCGAGTCGTCGTAGGCCAGTTCGTAGGTGCCCGCCACCAGGTTCAGCCGCCAGACCCGGTTGTCGCCCTTGGTGGTGAACCAGACGTGGTCGTTGGCGTAGTGGCAGCCCTCGCCGCCGTTGAACCGCTTGGCGCCGGACACCTGGTTCCGCGTGGTGGTGGGGGTGCCGTCCGGGTCGGGCACGTCCTGCCAGCGGAAGGTGCCGGAGGTCGCCGAGCCCGCGACCAGCACCTGGAGGGTGCCGGCGGAGAGGGTGCCCCAGGTGTTCGGCACGAAGCGGTAGAAGCAGCCGTCGGTCTCGTCCTCGGTGAGGTAGACCACCTCGCGGACCGGGTCGGCGGCGGCCGCCTCGTGCTTGAACAGTCCCATCGCGGGGTGCCGCACCGCCGCCTTCGCGCCCCAGGGGTCGGTCTCGTAGACGTAGCCGCGGCTGACCTCCTCGCAGGACAGCCAGGTGTTCCACGGGGTCCGCCCGCCCGCGCAGTTGGTGCGCGTACCGGAGAGGATCCGGTACGCGCCGGTGATCGCGCCGCTCGCCGAGAAGCGCAGCGCGCTCGCCCCGCCGTTGGGGCTCACCTCCGAGTTGGAGACATAGATCCAGCCGGTGCCGTCGGCGAAGCAGGCGCCGCCGTCGGGTGCGTCGTGCCAGGTGTACGAGGTGGTGCCGACCCGCTGCCGGGAGCGGGCGACCACCCGGCTGCCGAAGCCCTCGGGCAGCGCGATGCCGTTGGCGTCCGCCGGGCGCAGGGCGCCGTACGGCCCGGTGCCGGGCTGGGCGGGCGCCGCGTAGGCCGCACCGGCCATCAGGGCGCCGCCGAAGGCCGCCGCCGCACCGCCGCCGACCGCTCCGCGCAGAAAACCGCGACGTTCCACGTGTCTCACTCCAGGGTCCGGTGAACCCTCCGGCGCGAGTCCTCGCACCGAAGGGTGCGGCCCGCCGCACCGGCCGGCGCGGCGGGTCCCACTCGACCCCGGACCGTAGGAGGCGGGCATGGGCCCGGCATGGACACGGCCCCAACGCCCGATGAAGGCCGGACGGCGGCTGTGCGGCCGTGAACGAGGGGCCCGCGGCGATTGCGTACAACCCGCCGACACCGGCTGCCCGGGCCCCGCCTCCGGAACCTCCGGAAGGGGTGGACGTCATGAACGTCCCCTGGCTAGGGTCCTTACGTGCCCGATGTCTCCCTGGCCACCCTGGTCATGCTCTGCCTCGCCGCCCTGGTGGCCGGCTGGATCGACGCCGTGGTGGGCGGCGGCGGGCTGCTCCTGCTGCCCGCGCTGCTGCTGGGGCTGCCCCAGGTCTCCGCCGCCCATGTGCTCGGCACCAACAAGGCGGTGGCCATTGTCGGCACCACCGGCGCGGCGGTCACCTATGCCCGCAAGGCCCCGGTGAGCGTGGCGACGGCGGTGCGGATCGGGCTGATGGCGCTGGCCGGGTCGATGGGCGGGGCGTTCTTCGCCGCCGGGATCAGCAGCGAGGTGCTGCGCCCGGTCATCATGGTGGTGCTGCTCGCGGTGGCCGCCTTCGTGGTGCTGCGCCCCGGGTTCGGCACCGCCGCGGCCGCCTCCGGACCGGTCGGGCGGGGGCGCACGGTCACCGCGATCGTCCTCGTCGGCGGCGGGATCGGCTTCTACGACGGTCTGTTCGGCCCCGGCACCGGCACCTTCCTGGTGCTGGCGCTCACCGCGGTGCTCCATCTCAACCTGGTCACCGCCTCCGCGACGGCCAAGATCGTGAACGTCTGCACCAACGCGGGCGCGCTGGCGATGTTCGCCTACCAGGGCACGGTGCTCTGGCAACTGGCCGCGCTGATGGCGGTCTTCAACCTGGCGGGCGCGATGCTGGGCGCGCGGATGGCGCTGAGCCGGGGCGCCGAGTTCGTCCGCGGGGTGCTGCTGGTGGTGGTCTTCTCGCTGGTCGCCAAGCTGGCCTTCGACCAGTGGGGGTGAGCGGGCGGGAGCGGCTCATCCGCGCGATACGGCGGTGGGCACCGTCTGCCGTACGCCGATGAGGTGCCCGAAGGCGACCACATTGGCCTGGTAGCCGCCGCTCCGCCGGTCGAACGCGCCGCCGCAGGTGATCACCCTCAGCTCGGCGCGGTCGGCCCCGCCGTACACCTTGTCGTCCGGGAAGGCGTCGTTGTCGTACACCTCGACCGCGTCCACCGTGAAGACGGCGGTACGGCCGTCGGCGCGGTCCACCTCGACCCGGTGGCCCTTCCTCAGGGTGCCCAGGGAGTAGAAGACCGCGGGGCCCTGGTCGTTGTCCACATGCCCGGCCAGGACGGCGGCGCCCTCGGCCCCGGGGGCCGGCCCCTCCGCGTACCAGCCGGCGATGTTCCGGTTGGCGGCCGGCGGCACCTCCAGGCTGCCGTCGGAGGCCAGCCCCAGCCGCATGAGCGGGGCGTCCACCTTCAGGTCGGGGATGCGCACCCGGTAGGGCGCCGCGGGCGGCAGCGGGTCGGCGGCCGCGGAGGTGTGCTGGTGCGGCCCGGCCGCGAAGGCCTGCGCCGCCGAGGGCACCGGCGGGGTGGTGTCCGCGGAGCCGTTCTGAATCAGCCAGAGCCCGACGAAGGCGGCGGTCGCCAGGCCCCAGCCCTTGCCGCGGGCCTTGTCGCCGCCGGGCCGGGGCGCGGGATCGGACATGGCTGCCTCCTCGACGGGCGCGCGGGGGCGGGGCGTTCACAGAGCGGGGGGAGGGTCCATGGGGCTCCCCACCCGCGCCGCGGTCTGGAGGGACACACGCGGCGGGGGCGGGGAGCGGGGCGGGGGCTTCGGGGACGGACCCCGGTCAGCCGTTCCGCGTGCCGCTCGCCCGGCGACGCAGGAACCACAGCCCGCCCGCGGCGGAGGCGGCCAGTACGCCCGCACCCGTCGCGATCTGGGTGGTGTCCGGGCCGACGCTGCCGCCGACACCGGTCTTCACGTGGCCGCTGGGGTGGCGGCCGCCGCTCTCCTCCTGGCCCCCGGAGGACTCGTGGCCCCCGGAGGACTCGTGGCCCCCGGAGGACTCGTGGCCGCCGGACGACCCGCCGTCCCAGTCGTGCCCGCCGCTGGACCCGCCCGAGTCATGCCCGCCGGAGCCCCCCGAGTCATGGCCCCCGGAGCCGCCGGAGTCGTGCCCGCCGGAGCTGTGCCCGCCCGAGCTCTGGCCGCCGGAGTGCTTGACGATCAGATCGCCGGTGGCGGTCCTGCCATTGTCGCAGGCCACGGCTATCGCATAGGTGCCGGACTTGGTGTGCTTGGGCACGGTGAAGCGCCCGACCACGATCTCCTTCTGGGTGCCCCGCTTCAGCTTGAACTCCCCGGCCCCCAGGGACTCCGCGTCACCCACCCCGTGCCCGTCCTTGCCGCAGGCGGTGGTGTTGACGGTGACGGTGTCGCCGGGGCTCGCGGGGGAGGGGTAGACCTCCAGCGAGCCGCGGTCTCCCGCGTACGCGGTCGGTGCGGCGAGCGCGCCGAGCGCGAGGGCCGCCAGCGCGGTACCGGTCAGCGGGCGGGCAGTGGTGCGCATGGGGGTCCTCCGGGGCCGCACGATCGGACGGATGTCCTGGTGATGTCCTGGTCTTCTCCTCTCCGAGGTAACGGTCCGGGCCCGCGCCCCGCCTGCTGATCACGCATCAGTTCCGGTCGCCCGGGCTCCCCCCGGCCCGTGTCGGTGGACGTCCTCGCAGCTCAGCGCCGTCTCCGAGGGCGTACGCCGGTCATCCGGCCGAACGGGTGAGCCGGTCGCTTGACCTCGACCAAGCTTGAGGAGTGAGTCTGTGGCCCATGCAGAGCAGCAGCGCCCCGAGCGCCCCCGAGACCGCCACCCGTCCGCACCCCGACGACCGGCCGCCTACCGTTCCGCTCCGGCTCGCCGTCATCGTGGCCAGCAACCGCGAGGGGCGGTTCGGCCCCGTGGTGGCCGAGTGGTTCCTCGCCCACGCCCGGAAGCACGCGGAGTTCGCCGTCGACGTGGTCGACCTGGCCGAGGCCGACCTGCCGACCGGGCTCTCCCGCGACCCCGGCCCGGCCGCGGCGGCCACCCTGGCCGCGGTCGGCCCGGTGCTCGCCGCCGCCGACGCCTTCACCGTGGTGACCCCCGAGTACAACCACTCCTTCCCCGCCGCCCTGAAGAGCCTGATCGACTGGCACTTCACCGAGTGGCAGGCCAAGCCCGTCTCCTTCGTGTCCTACGGCGGGCTGTCCGGCGGGCTGCGGGCCGTCGAGCAACTGCGCCAGGTCTTCGCCGAGATGCACGCGGTGACCACCCGCGACACCGTCTCCTTCCACGGCGCCCACGGCCACTTCGACCAGGACGGCGCCCACCGCGACCCGGCGGTCCCCGACGCCGCCGCCAAGACGCTGCTCGACCAGCTGGCCTGGTGGGGGCACGCCCTGCGGGACGCCAAGGCGGTACGCCCGTACGGGGCGTGAGGGGGTCCGCTACCCCGCGGCGTACGGTGGGGGCGCCGCGCCCGCCCCCGCCCCCGCGTACCCCCGTACTCCCGTACTCCCGAGGAGATCAGCATGCCCCCGGTTCCGGCCCCGGCCCTGACCGTACTGACCACCACCGACAGCGCCGAGAGCGCCGAGCGGCTGGCCCGGAGCGCCGTGGAGGCCCGGCTCGCCGCCTGTGCGCAGGTCTCCGGCCCGATCACCTCGGTCTACCACTGGAACGACGCGATCGAGACCGGCCAGGAGTGGCAGGTCTCCTTCAAGACGACGGAGGAGCGCTACGAGGAGCTGGAGGCCCAGCTGACCGCCGCGCACCCCTACGAGACGCCGGAGATCATCGCCCTGCCGGTGGTCCGCGGCAGTGCCGGCTACCTGGCCTGGCTGACGGCGGAGACCTCCGCCCGATGACCGTCCCCGACCCCCTCGGGCGCCCGCTGCCCGCCCCCGGCCCGAAGGCCTTTTCGTCGGCCGCCCCCGGTCCGGACGACCGCCCGCTGCCCTTCTTCGTATACGGCACGCTCCGGCCGGGGGAGGCCAACCACGCCCGCCATCTGCGCGGCCGCACCGCCGCCGAGGAGCCCGCGCGGCTGCCCGGCACCCTGCTCTACGACGGCCCCGGCTATCCGTACCTCGCCCGTGCGGGCGCCGGGGACGGGGGCGGTGCGGCGGGGGTGCTCGGGGAGCTGGTGACGGCCGCGCCGGGGGAGTACGCGGCGCTGCTGGCCGTACTCGACGCGCTGGAGGAGTTCCTGGCGCCGGGCCATCCGCTCAACGCCTACGAGCGGGAGCGGTGCGAGGCGGTGCGGTTGGCCGACGGGGCCCGGGTGGCGGCCTGGGTGTACGTGGCCGCCCCGGCGGTGCGGCCGGGCGCCGCGATCACCGGCGGCGACTGGCTCACCCGCCCGGGCCGGGCCCCGCTCCCGCCGCCGCCCTGACCTCAGGAGCCGTGAGGATCGTCGCCTGCCGCCGCCAGCGCCTCGGCCACACCAGGCTCCTGGCGGCCCAGGAAGACCGGGTCGGGGCGGAGCGAGGCGTCCAGGGCGGCCTTCCCGGCGGCGGCCAGCTCGCGGACCCCGCCGTAGTACCAGGTCGCGTCGCGCCGCTCGTCCACCCCGACGCCGTACACGTCGATCCCGGCCGAGCGGCAGAGCGCCACCGCGCGCCGGACGTGGAAGCCCTGGGTGACCAGCACCGCCCGGTCCACCCCGAAGATCCGCTTGGCCCGGACGCAGGAGTCCCAGGTGTCGAAGCCCGCGTAGTCGCTGACGATCCGCCCGTCCGGCACCCCGCGCTCGCGCAGATAGCCGCGCATGGCGTCCGGCTCGTCATAGTCGGCGCGGCTGTTGTCGCCGGTGACCAGCACCACCTTCACCTTGCCGTCCCGGTAGAGCCCGGCCGCCGCGTCCAGCCGGTGGGCCAGATACGGGGTGGGGCGGCCCTGCCGGAGGCCCGCCCCGAACACCACCGCCACGTCATGGGCGGGCACCTCCTCGGCGGTGCGCAGCCGGCTGTCGGCGACGGCGTGCATCCAGGTCGCGGGCGCCAGGGCGAGGACGCAGCCCAGCATCGCGCCCTGCACCAGCCGCCGCTGCCCCCGCCGCCCGACCCTCCACGGCCGCCACCTCCGTACTGCCCGCATCACACCGACCCCGCCCCTTCGCTCCCGCTCGTTCCCCGTCATCGGGGGTCCCACCGGGGACGACGCGTCCGGGCGGCCATCGGTTCACCGCTGCGGCAGCCGGGAGGCCGTCGGCGGGCGGCCGCCGTAGAGGAGGGCGGCCAGGCAGGCGCCGAGCAGGCCGCCCAGGAGCTGGGCGGCGATGAAGCCGGGGAGGGAGGCGGGGGCGATGCCGGTGAACGAGTCGGTCAGCGAACGGCCCACGGTGGCCGCCGGGTTGGCGAAGGAGCCGGAGGAGGTGAACCAGATCGCGGCGGCGATGTAGGCGGCCACGGCGAGCGGGGCGAGCGCGGCGCGGCCGATCCGGTCCAGTCCCTGGATCAGCAGGACGAGCCCGGCGGTGGCCACCGTCTCCCCGATGAGCAGATGGCCGTCCGAGCGGAGCTGGGTGGACCAGGCGCCCGGCGGGCGGCCGAACATCGCCTCGGCGAGCAGCGCCCCGGCCACCGCCCCGGCGAGCTGGGCGGCGATGTAGAGGGCCACGCCCCGCCCGGTGAGCCCGGGCCCTGGTCGGGTGGGGGCGTGCCGCCCGGTCCACCAGGCCGAGAGGGTGACCACCGGGTTGAGGTGCGCCCCGGAGACGGGGGAGAAGAGGGCGATGAGCAGGCCCAGGCCGATCGCCGAGGCCAGCGAGTTGGCCAGCAGTCGCACCCCGGTGTCCTCGCTGAGCCCGCTGGCCTGGAGGCCCGAGCCGACGATGACCGCCACCAGCGCGGCGGTGCCGACGAACTCCGCCACGGCGCGCCGCGGCAGGGTCCCCTCCATACCCCCACCCACTTTCGTTCTGCGGAATGCTTATTCCGTTGAATGGAATTCATGGTACGGGGCGCGGCGGTCCGCGCCAGGCCGCGTCCCACGGTGCGACCCGGTCCGTCAACCCGCGTCCCTTTGATCACCCCTCAGGGGTTCGTTGTCGGCCCGGGCGGTTACCTTCAACGCATGAACGGCACCAACGGCCCCCGCCCCGCCCCGTCCGGCGGCACCGCCCCCGCCCCGGACGCCCCGTACGACGGGCACGCCGCCGAGCGGTACGCGTCCGAGCCGGACAAGCGGCCGGGCCGTACCGCCTTCCAGCGGGACCGGGCCCGGGTGCTGCACTCCTCGGCGCTGCGCCGGCTCGCGGGCAAGACCCAGGTGGTCACCCCCGGCTCGCGCACCCACGCCTGGGACCCCACCCCGCGCACCCGGCTCACCCACTCCCTGGAGTGCGCCCAGGTCGGCCGCGAGCTGGGCGCCGCCCTGGGCTGCGACCCCGACCTGGTCGAAGCCGCCTGCCTCTCCCACGACATGGGCCACCCGCCCTTCGGGCACAACGGCGAGCAGGCGCTCGACGAGGTCGCCAAGGACTGCGGCGGCTTCGAGGGCAACGCCCAGTCGCTGCGGCTGCTCACCCGGATCGAGCCCAAGCGGTTCGCCCCCGACCCGGCCACCGGCGAGCTGGTCAGCGTCGGGCTCAACCTCACCCGTGCCGCGCTGGACGCCGCCACCAAGTACCCCTGGGTGCGCGGCGACCACCCCACCCAGCCCGGCTCGCCCAAGTTCGGCGTCTACGAGGACGACCTGCCGGTCTTCCGCTGGGTCCGCCAGGGCGCCCCGCGCGACCGCACCTGCTTCGAGGCGCAGGTCATGGACTGGGCCGACGACGTGGCCTACTCGGTGCACGACTTCGAGGACGGGCTGCACGCCGGGCACCTGGACCCCAACCTGCTGCACGCCGAGCCCGAGCGCGCCGACATCTGGCGGGTCGCCATCGGCCGCTACGTACCGGCGGACACCGACCCGCAGGAACTGGCCGACGCCCTCGACCGGTTGATGGAGCAGGAGTGGTGGCCGCACGGCTACGACGGCACCGCGGTGGCGCAGGCCCGGCTCAAGGACGCCACCAGCCAGCTCATCGGCCGCTTCTGCCTGGCCGCCGAGAGCGCCACCCGGGCGGTGCACGGCCCCGGCCGGCTCAGCCGGTACGGCGCCGAGCTGGCCGTCCCCCGCGAGGCGCGCCACGAGTGCGCGGTGCTCAAGGCGGTCGCCGACCGGTACGTCATACAGCGCGCCGAGCAGGAGACGCTCCGCGCCGACCAGCGGATCGTCGTCGCCGAGCTGGCCGAGGCGCTCGCCGCCCGCGCCCCCGAGGGCCTGGACCCCCAGTTCCGCGCCCTGTTCGACGCGGCCCACGACGACCGGGCCCGCAAGCGGGTCGTCGTGGACCAGATCGCCTCGCTCACCGACGCCTCCGCCCGCGCCCTGCACACCCGGCTCACCCAGCGGTAGCCCCCGGGGCCGCGACCGCGGAACGTCTCCTTCCCGCCATCCCGCCGCGTACGGGACGCTGCCGGGTGGCGGCGGCGTAGCGTGGAGATCCCGTGCCGCGGCCGCCCGGCACGTATCCGGGACCCCGCCGGGCAGCCGCCAGGAGAACCGAAGGACAACAGGAGGCACCACGTGGTCGACGCAGATCAGACCTTCGTCATCGTCGGCGGAGGACTGGCCGGGGCCAAGGCCGCGGAGACGCTCCGCGCCGAGGGCTTCACCGGCCGGGTCATCCTCATCGGCGACGAACGCGACCACCCCTACGAACGGCCCCCGCTGTCCAAGGGCTACCTGTCCGGAAAGGACCCGCGCGAGGGCGCCTTCGTCCACGAGCACTCCTGGTACGCGCAACACGACATCGAACTGCACCTCGGCCAGACCGTCACCGCCCTGGACCGGCAGGCCAAGACCGTCCGCCTCGGCGACGGCACCCTCCTCGCCTACGACAAGCTGCTGCTGGCCACCGGCGCCGAACCGCGCCGCCTGGACATCCCCGGCACCGAGCTGGCCGGGGTGCACCATCTGCGCCGGCTCAGCCACGCCGACCGGCTCCAGGGCGTGCTGGCCGCGCTCGGCCGGGACAACGGCCATCTGGTGATCGCCGGCGCCGGCTGGATCGGCCTGGAGGTGGCCGCCGCCGCCCGCGGCTACGGCGCCGAGGTCACCGTGATCGAGTCCGCGCCCACCCCGCTGCACTCCGCCGTCGGCCCGGAGCTCGGCCAGCTCTTCGCCGACCTGCACGCCGAGCGCGGCGTCCGGCTCGCCTTCGGCACCCGGCTCACCGAGATCACCGGCCAGGACGGCATGGTCCTCGCCGCGCGCACCGAGGACGGCGAGGAGCACCCCGCGCACGCCGTGGTCGTCGCCATCGGCGCCGCCCCGCGCACCGCGCTCGCCGAGAACGCCGGGCTCGCCCTGGTCGACCGGGACCACGGCGGCGGCATCGCGGTGGACGCCGCGCTGCGCACCTCCGACCCGGACATCCACGCCGCCGGGGACGTGGCCGCCGCCGAGCACCCGCTGCTCGGCACCCGGCTGCGCGTCGAGCACTGGGCCAACGCCCTCAACGGCGGACCGGCCGCCGCCCGCGCGATGCTCGGCCAGGACGTCTCCTACGACCGGATCCCCTACTTCTTCTCCGACCAGTACGACCTGGGCATGGAGTACAGCGGCTGGGCCCCGCCCGGCGCCTACGACCAGGTGGTGCTGCGCGGGGACGCCGGCCGCCGCGAGTTCATCGCCTTCTGGCTGAAGGACCGCCGGGTGCTGGCCGGGATGAACGTCAACGTGTGGGACGTCACAGGGCCCATCCAGGAGCTCATCCGCTCCGGCGCCCCGGTGGACCCGCACGCCCTCGCCGACCCCGCCACCCCGCTGGACGCGGTGCTGCCCCGGGTCTGAGGACGCCTCCCGCAGGCCTTGGGTCCTTCGGGAGGCCCGGCGAGCGGGCGCCGCCGCGGCCGTAAGATTGCCGGGTGGCTGGCGGCAGGATCAACGACGAGGACGTGAAGGCGGTACGGGACGCGGTCCCGATCGACGCCGTGGTCTCCGAGTACCTCCAGCTGCGCAACGCCGGCGGCGGCAACCTCAAGGGCCTGTGCCCCTTCCACGACGAGAAGTCCCCGTCCTTCCAGGTCAGCCCGAGCAAGGGTCTCTTCCACTGCTTCGGCTGCCAGGAGGGCGGGGACACCATCGCCTTCGTGATGAAGATCGACCACCTCTCCTTCTCGGAGACGGTCGAGCGCCTGGCCGCCAAGGCCGGCATCACCCTCCGCTACGAGCAGGGCGGCTACACCCCCGGCCACCAGCGCGGCGAGCGCATCCGGCTGGTCGAGGCGCATGAGCTGGCCGCCCGGTTCTACGCCGAGCAGCTGGGCTCCCCGGAGGCCGAGGCCGGCCGGGTCTTCCTCGCCGGACGCGGCTTCGACCAGGCCGCCGCCCAGCACTTCGGCGTCGGCTACAGCCCGGCCGGCTGGGACCACCTCACCCGCTTCCTGCGCGGCAAGGGCTTCACCGACAAGGAGCTGATCCTCTCCGGGCTCTCCCAGGACAGCCGCAGCGGCAAGCCCATCGACCGCTTCCGCGGCCGACTGATGTGGCCCATCCGGGACACCGGCGGCGATGTCGTCGGCTTCGGCGCCCGCAAGCTCCGCGAGGACGACAACGGGCCCAAGTACCTCAACACCCCCGAGACCCCGATCTACCGCAAGTCCCAGGTGCTGTACGGGATCGACCTGGCCAAGAAGGAGATCGCCAAGTCCTCCCGGGCGGTGGTGGTCGAGGGCTACACCGACGTCATGGCCTGCCATCTGGCCGGGGTCACCACCGCCATCGCCACCTGCGGCACCTCCTTCGGCGGCGACCACATCAAGATCCTGCGCCGGCTGCTGATGGACAACGGCTCGGCCCGGGTGATCTTCACCTTCGACGGGGACGCCGCCGGGCAGAAGGCCGCGCTGCGGGCCTTCGAGGACGACCAGAAGTTCGCCGCCGAGACCTATATCGCCATCGCCCCCGACGGCATGGACCCCTGCGACCTGCGGCTGGCCAAGGGCGACCAGGCGGTGGCCGAGCTGGCCGAGCCGCGCACCCCGCTGTTCGAGTTCGCGCTGCGCCAGATCACCGGCCGATACGACCTGGAGACCCCGGCCGGCCGGGCCGCCGCGCTGGACGAGGCCGCCCCGGTGGTGGCCCGGATCAAGAACACCGCCTCCCAGCACGAGGTCGCCGTGCAGCTCGCGGGCATGGTCGGCATCCTGGACACCCAGTTCGTGGTCCGCCGGGTCGCCCAGCACGCCAAGTGGGCCCGCGACCGCGGCGGCCGCCCCGCGCCGGGCGCCCGTGGCGGCGCCAACCGCCCCGAGCAGCCCCACGCCGCGGCCACCACCCCCCGTACGCCCTCCGGCCCCGCGCTCACCCTGCGCAACCCGGTCTACCGCACCGAGCGCGAGCTGCTGAAGCTCGCCCTGCAGTACCCGGCGCTGGTCTCACCCGCCTTCGACGCCTACGGGGCCGACGAGTTCACCGCCGCCCCCTACGCCGTGGTCCGCCAGACCATCGCCGACGCCGGCGGCGCCGAGCAGGGCGTCAAGACCGGCTCCGACTACCTGGCCGCGGTCCGCGAGGCCGCCGCCGACGACCAGGTCCGCGCCCTGGTCACCGAGCTGGCGGTGGAGCCGCCGAACATCCGCAAGGTGGACGCGGTGTACGCCGACACCCAGCTGGTCGCGGTCCGGCTGCGCGCCGTGGACCGCCGCATCGCCGAGGTCCAGGGCTCCCTGGCCCGCCTCGCCTCGGGCGGCGACCCGCAGGCGCTGGCCGCCGTGCAGAACGAGCTCTGGGTGCTCCAGCAGTACGCCCAGTCCCTCCGCACCAACGGCGCGGCGGCGCTGTAAGGCTCCATTCCCCCGGGGCCGTGTCACCCTCCGGACCCGGCCGGTCGCAGGCCGTTCGCAGAAAAACGCCGCACGCCCCTCGTGGCCGCGATGTGTCGTACCCCACACTGAGGGCGGTGCCGCACCGCCGGGCCGCCCGAACGTCGTCGGGCCGCACGCCCCCGCTCCGGTCGCCGTCCGTGGGAGGGATCCACCCGGGACCCGCCCCGGTCCGGCCGCCGCCGCCCCGCCGCCGTACGCCACCGGCGGCGTACACCCAGGAGGTCGCCCCCGTGCAGACCCGGACCCTGAGCCTGACGCCGGTAGAGGCCGCCCCCGGCGGGCCCGTACCCCTGCCCGTACCGCCGCCGCTCACCGACGGGGGAGCGGCGGCCGAGCAGGAGCAGCCGGACCCGGAGGCGGAGGCGGTGCCGCCGCGGCGCGCCCGCGCGGCCGAGGCCGCGGGCACCGGCGGGGCGGCCGCCGACCTGTTCCGCCAGTACCTCCGCGAGATCGGCCGCATCCCGCTGCTGAGCGCCGCCGAGGAGGTGGAGCTCGCGCGCCGGGTCGAGGCGGGGCTGTTCGCCGAGGAGAAGCTGGCCCGCACCCGCGACCTGGACACCCGGCTCGCCCACGACCTGGACCGGCTGGTCGTCATGGGCCGGATCGCCAAGCGCCGCCTGATCGAGGCCAATCTGCGGCTGGTGGTCTCCGTCGCCAAGCGGTACATCGGCCGCGGGCTGACCATGCTCGACCTGGTCCAGGAGGGCAACCTCGGGCTGATCCGGGCGGTGGAGAAGTTCGACTACACCCGCGGCTACAAGTTCTCCACCTACGCCACCTGGTGGATACGGCAGGCCATGTCCCGGGCGCTCGCCGACCAGGCCCGCACCATCCGGGTCCCGGTCCATGTGGTGGAGCTGATCAACCGGGTCATCCGGGTGCAGCGCGGGCTGCTCCAGGAACGCGGCTGCGAACCCACCCGCGAGGAGGTGGCCGCCCACCTCGGCCTGGCCCCGGAGCGCGTCGGCGAGGTGCTGCGGCTCGCCCAGGAACCGGTCTCGCTGCACACCCCGGTCGGCGAGGAGGACGACGTGGCGCTCGGCGACCTCATCGAAGACGGGGACGCCCCCTCGCCGGTGGAGTCCGCCGCCTTCCTGCTGCTGCGCCAGCACCTGGAGGCGGTGCTCTCCACCCTCGGCGAGCGGGAGCGCAAGGTCGTCCATCTGCGCTACGGGCTGGACGACGGCCGCCCCCGCACCCTGGAGGAGATCGGCCGCCTCTTCGGCGTCACCCGGGAGCGGATCCGGCAGATCGAGTCCAAGACGCTGGGCAAGCTCCGCGACCACGCCTACGCCGAGCAGCTCCGCGGCTATCTGGACTGACGGCCCCCGGCGGTACGGGCCACCGGCCGTCCGTCAGGAGTCGTCGCGCCGCCGCTGCCAGGTGCTCTCCATCGCGGCGCCGAACGCCGTACCGAGGGCCATCCCCAGACCGAGGCCCAGCGCCAGGTCGCCGGCCAGGGAACCGACGCTGACCCCGAGCGCCGTCCCGATGCCCAGCCCGATCGCCATGCCCGCTCCCCGCGCCCGCCCGCCGGCGCCCGCCGCGTCGCCCTCCGGCGTACCACTGCCCTCCGGCGTACCGCCGCCCTGCCGCTCTCCGGCCATGTGTCCCCCTCGATCGCCTGCCGCCCTGGTCAGTGGGGCGGCAGTCCGCTCACCCCAGTCGCCCGCCCCGCCGCCGGGCACTCTCCAGCGCGGCGCCCAGCCCGGTCCCCAGCGCCACCCCCAGGCCGACGCCCAGCGGGGCGAGGCCGTCGAGCAGCAGGCCGAGGCCCGCGCCGAGGACCGTCCCGGCGCCCACCCCCAGCGCCATCCCCACGCCCGGCACCCGCCCGCTCCGGGCGCCCGTGCGCAGCCGCCCCAGGGGCACCCCGCCGTCCCGCCGCTTCGCCATCCCGTCCGCCCCGGCTCCCCGTCCGTGTGCGCCGCACCACCGGTCGGGGGCGGCCACGCACACCGTAGCCGCCCCCTCCGTCCGCCCCGCCGCCGGCCGGCGGCCCGCTCAGTCGACCTCCGCCACCGCCTGGGCGAACTGTGCCGAGTACAGCCGGGCGTACGCGCCCCGGGCGGCCAGCAGCTCCCGGTGCGAGCCCTGCTCCACGATCGCGCCGTCCTCCATCACCAGGATCACGTCCGCGTCCCGGATCGTGGAGAGCCGGTGCGCGATGACGAAGCTGGTCCGGCCGTGCGCCAGGCGGGCCATCGCCTTCTGGATCAGCACCTCGGTACGGGTGTCCACCGAGCTGGTGGCCTCGTCCAGGATCAGGATCAGCGGGTCCGACAGGAACGCCCGGGCGATGGTGATCAGCTGCTTCTCGCCCGCGCTGACCCCGGAGCCCTCGTCGTCTATCACCGTGTCGTAGCCGTCGGGCAGGGTGCGGATGAACCGGTCGGCGTGCGCGGCCTTCGCGGCCTCCTCGATCTCGGCCCGGCCCACCTCGCGCTCGGCGGGGGCCCCGTAGGCGATGTTCTCCGCGATGGTGCCGCCGAAGAGCCAGGTGTCCTGGAGGACCATGCCGATCCGGGCCCGCAGCTCCTCCCGGCGCATCGAGGCGATGTCGGTGCCGTCCAGCAGGATGCGGCCGCCGGTCACCTCGTAGAACCGCATCAGCAGGTTGACCAGCGTGGTCTTGCCCGCGCCGGTCGGGCCGACGATCGCCACCGTCTGCCCGGGCGCCACCGCCAGCGACAGCTCCTCGATCAGCGGCCGCTCCGGGTCGTAGCGGAACGCCACCTTCTCCAGCTCCACCCGGCCGCCGGCCGGGCGCCGGGGCTCGGCCCGGCCCGTCCCGGACCCGTCCGGCTCCTGCTCCTCCGCGTCCAACAGCTCGAAGACCCGCTCCGCCGACGCCACCCCCGACTGCACCAGGTTCGCCATCGACGCCACCTGGGTCAGCGGCATCGAGAACTGCCGCGAATACTGGATGAACGCCTGGACGTCGCCGATCGACAGCGCGCCGGTGGCCACCCGCAGTCCGCCGACCACCGCCACCAGCACGTAGTTCAGGTTCGAGATGAACATCATCAGCGGATGCATGATCCCGCTGCTGAACTGGGCGCGGAACGAGGCCTGGTACAGCTCCTCGTTCTGCTCGCGGAAGTCCTCCGCGGCCTCGCCCTGCCGGCCGAAGACCTTCACCAGCGCGTGCCCGGTGTACATCTCCTCGACATGCGCGTTCAGCCGGCCGGTGGCCCGCCACTGCTGGACGAAGTGCGGCTGGGAGCGCTTGCCGACCCGGGTCGCCACCACCACCGACAGCGGCACCGTCACCAGCGCCACCAGGGCCAGCAGCGGCGAGACGTAGAACATCATCACCAGCACGCCCAGGATGGTCAGCAGCGAGTTGACCAGCTGGCCCATGGTCTGCTGCATGGTCTGGCCGATGTTGTCGATGTCGTTGGTCGCCCGGCTGAGCACCTCACCGCGCCTGGCCCGGTCGAAGTACGCCAGCGGCAGCCGCTCCAGCTTGTGCTGCACCGCCTCCCGCATCCGGAACACCGTCCGGTTGATCACCCGGATCGACAGCCGCGAGGACACCAGCATCAGCAGCCCGGCCACCCCGTACACCGCCAGCGCCACCAGCAGCGTCCGGCCGACCGCGCCGAAGTCGATGCCCTGCCCGGGGGTGAAGGCCACCCCGGACAGCAGATCGGCCAGCCCGCCGTCCCCGTCCACCCGCAGCCGGGCCACCACCTGCTCTTTGCTGACGCCCTCCGGCGTCTGCCGCCCCACCACCCCGGCGAACACCAGGTCGGTGGCCCGGCCCAGGATCAACGGGCCGACCACCGACAGCGCCACGCCCAGCGCGCCCGCCAGCAGCATCGGCCACAGCGTCAGCCGCTCCGGGGCGAGCTGCCGCAGCAGCCGCCTGCCCGACACCTTGAAGTCCGTCGAACGCTGGTCGGGCCCGCCGCCCGCCATCATCCGTCCCGCCGGCCCCGCCATCAGGCAGCCTCCGCCTCGGTCAGCTGGGAGAGCACGATCTCCCGGTACGTCTCGTTCTCCGCCATCAGCTCGTGGTGGCGGCCCACGCCGACCACCCGGCCCTCGTCCAGCACCACGATCCGGTCGGCCTCCCGGATGGTGGAGACCCGCTGGGCCACGATCACCACCGTCGCCTCGGCCGTCTCGGCGGCCAGCGCCGCCCGCAGCGCCGCGTCCGTGGTGTAGTCCAGCGCCGAGAAGGAGTCGTCGAAGAGGTAGATCTCCGGCCGCTGCACCAGGGTCCGGGCGATCGCCAGCCGCTGGCGCTGCCCGCCGGAGAAGTTGGTCCCGCCCTGCGACACGGGGGCGTCGAGCCCGCCCTCCAGCCCGCGTACGAAGTCGGCGGCCTGCGCCACCTCCAGCGCGTGCCACAGCTCCGCGTCGCTCGCGCCGGGCCGGCCGTAGCGCAGGGTGGAGCCCACCGTCCCGGAGAACAGATACGGCCGCTGCGGCACCAGCCCCACGATCCGCGCCAGCACCGCCGGGTCCAGCCGCCGCACGTCCACCCCGTCCACCAGCACCTCGCCGCCGGTCACGTCCGACAGCCGCGGCACCAGCCCCAGCAGCGTGGACTTGCCGCTGCCGGTCGAGCCGATCACCGCCGTCACCTCACCGGGCCGTGCCTCCAGGCCGACCCCGCGCAGCACCGGCTCCTCCGCGCCCGGATAGCGGAAGTCCGCCCCCCGCACCTCCAGGTGCCCCGCCCGCTCCAGCACCGTCACCGGCTCCACCGGCGGCACCACGCTGGACTCCGTGCGCAGCACCTCCTCGATCCGCTCGGCGCACACCTCGGCCCGCGGCACCTGCATGAACATGAAGGTGGCCATCATCACGGACATCACGATCTGCATCAGATACGCCAGGAAAGCGGTCAGCGCGCCGATCTCCATCCCGCCGGAGTCGATGCGGTGCGCCCCGAACCAGACCACCACCACGCTGGAAACGTTCACCACGGTCATCACCACGGGGAACATCAGCGCCATCAGCCGCCCGGTGCCCAGCGACACCTCGGTCAGCTCCTCGTTCGCCCCGCGGAACCGGCCGCGCTCATAGCCGTCCCGGACGAAGGCGCGGATCACCCGGTTGCCGGTGATCTGCTCCCGCAGCACCCGGTTCACCGTGTCCAGCCGCTTCTGCATCAGCCGGAACAGCGGCCGCATCCGGCGCACGATCGCGTACACCGACAGCCCCAGCACCGGCACCACCGCCAGCAGCACCGCCGACAGCGGCACATCCTGCCCGAGCGCCAGCACGATCCCGCCCACGCACATGATCGGCGCCGACACCATCACGGTGAACGCCATCAGCACCAGCATCTGGATCTGCTGGACGTCATTGGTCGTCCGGGTGATCAGCGACGGCGCCCCGAACGCCGCCACCTCCCGCGAAGAGAAGGACTGCACCCGCTCGAACACGGCCGCCCGCACATCCCGCCCGAGCGCCGCCGCCGTCCGCGCGCTGAGCCGCACCGCGCCGATGCTGCACACCACCTGCGCCACCGACACCGCGACCATCACCGCCCCGAAGCGCAGGACGTAGCCGGTGTCCCCGCGCACCACCCCGTGGTCGATGATGTCGGCGTTCAGGGTCGGCAGATAGAGGGTGGCGCAGGTCTGCAGGAACTGCAGCGCCACCAGCAACGCCATCGGCCGCCGGTAGGGCCCCAGGTGGTTGCGGAGTAGTTGTCTGAGCACGGGTCAACTATCGCCCGGACCGGCCGCCGACCACGAGTCGGTTTCCTCGGACTTTGCCGTACACGGCCGTACGGGGCCGGGGGTTCCCCGTGCACCGGGGGGGCGCCCGCGTATCCGCCCCCGCCCCCTTACGCGAACGCGCCCGGATGCAGCTGCTCACGGGTGGCCGTGTACTGCTGGCGCACCGCCTGGCCCATGGCCAGCTCCTCGCCCGCCTCGAAGACCTGCGCGGAGGCCCCCTGCCAGGCCGGCGGGGCCTGCGGGGACAGGGTGCCCTGGGAGACGCCCAGCGCCCAGGCCGCCTGCCGCGCCGCACCCAGTGCCGCGTAATCGGCCGGCTGGGGGACGACCACCTGCGCGCCGAACACCGCGGGCGCCACCGCCTGCACCGCGGGCAGCTCCGCCGCCGCGCCCAGCAGGAACACCCGCCGCACCTGGACGCCCCGGCCGCGCAGCACGTCCAGCGCGTCCGCCAGCGAGCACAGCATCCCCTCGAACGCCGCCCGCGCCAGGTGCTCCGGCTTCATCGACTCGCGCCGCAGCCCGCTGAGGGTGCCCGCGGTGTGCGGCAGGTTCGGGGTGCGCTCACCCTCCAGATACGGCAGCAGCACCAGCCCCGAGGCGCCCGGCGTCGACTTCAGCGCCAGCGCCGACAGCTCCTGGAGCCCCTCCACCCCGAGCATCTCCGCCGTACCGCGCAGCGCCCGCACCGCGTTCGACGTCGAGACCACCGGCAGATGCATCCCGGTGGCGTCCGCGAACGAGGTGATCATCCCGCTGGGGTCGGCCAGCGCCTCGTGGTGCACCGCCATCACCGAGCCGGAGGCCCCCAGCGACACCACCGCGTCCCCGAGCGCCAGCCCGAGCCCGAACGCCGCCGCCATGGTCTCCCCGGTCCCGGCCGAGATCAGCAGGCCCTCCGGGGTCATCCCGGCCGCCTCGGCCGGGCCCAGCACCTCCGGCAGCGCCGCCTGGTGCCCCAGCGCCAGCTCCACCAGGTCGGGCCGGTACGCACCCGAGCCCGCCGACCAGTACCCCGTACCCGAGGCCGCGCCCCGGTCCGTGGTGCGCCGGGCGGGCCGCCCCAGCAGCTGCCAGACCAGCCAGTCGTGCGGCTGGAGCACCGTCGCCACCCGGGCCGCCGCCTCCGGCTCGCTGCGCGCCAGCCATCGCAGCTTGGCCACCGGCTGCGCCGCCTGCGGTACGCAGCCCACCGCCTCCGCCCACGCCTGACGGCCGCCGAACCCCTCGACGAGGTCGGCGGCCGCCACCTGCGCCCGCTTGTCGTTGCCCACCAGCGCGGGACGCACCAGCGCCCCTTGCCGGTCCAGCGGCACCAGCCCGTGCTGCTGGGCGGAGACGCCGATGGCCTGCACGCCCTCCAGCAGCCCGCCCGAGGCGGCCTCGCCCAGCGACAGCAGCCACGCCTGCGGATCCACCTCGGCGGCCTTCGGCTCCACCGGATGCGGTGCGTACCCCTGCCGCAGCACGGCGCCCGTGTCGGTGTCGCAGACGACGATGCGCGTGAATCCCGACGAACTGTCCAACCCGGCGACTATCCCCATGGGAATAGATTCTGCCGCACGGGCCACTGCTGCGGACGGGTCGGGCAAGCCGGATCCGCTTGTCAGGTGTTGGTCGTCCCCCACTCGTCCTCACCGGTGCGCGAGCGCTCCTTGAGCGAGCGCACCCGCTCGGCGACGGACTCCGGCATCCGGTCGCCGACCTTGTCGCTCACCTGGTGCAGCGCCTTGCCGGCCACCTCCCGCCCGGTCTGCGCGGCGGACTCCGCCGCGTTGCGCACCGCGGGGTTCTGCGAGAGCTGCCGCGCCTGCTTGCGCAACTGCTCGTACCTCTCCCGCCCTGCCCTGGTTCCGAGGACGTACCCCAGAGCCACTCCCACCACGAACGTGAGCTTGTAACGCATGGCTGCCACCCTTCCGTCGGCGTCGGTGCTGACCGCCTACCCGTCAGGAGCAGGGATCACCCCGGGTACCGATTGGCGGAGCACCCCCCTGCTTGCGCTAATGTATGTGTCGCAGCGAGCGCCCGCCCCCCGGGAGCACCCCGGCGGGTACGTTCGGTGCAACGCAGCAATCCCCTGTAGCTCAATTGGCAGAGCAGCCGGCTGTTAACCGGCAGGTTACTGGTTCGAGTCCAGTCGGGGGAGCGCGATCCCCTGTAGCTCAATTGGCAGAGCATTCGGCTGTTAACCGGAGGGTTGCTGGTTCGAGTCCAGCCGGGGGAGCTCCATCGCGAAGAGGGTCCTCCGGGGCCCTCTTCGCCGTTTCCCGCCCCTGTCCCGTCCCGCCTTCCCGAGCCCGTTTCCCCCAGGTGGGAACCGTCCGGACCGCTGCGGAGTCCTCATGGTCAGGCATGGCCGACCAGCCGGAGCAGGAGATCGTATGACCGGCTATGCTGCGGCAGACGACGCGCACACATGTACGCGACGCGCCGTGAGGGGCGGTAGCTCAGCCGGTTAGAGCAGCGGACTCATAATCCGTCGGCCGTGGGTTCGAGTCCCACCCGCCCCACCGTAAGAAACGTTCCGAGCAGTGAAAAGGCCCCGGCCGGGCGATTTCCCGTGTGGCGGGACGCCCTCGGTCCAGGCGCAGATGAGTGTGGGTTCGGCCCAGTCGGCGTGGTCGTAGTCGGGGCCGTCGACGGTGGTGGTGGCGCGCAGCTCCAGGGATTTCACCCCCTGGGTCGCCGCGGTCAGGGTGACGGCCGACTGCCCGCCGGTCCTGGCGTCGGTGTACGCGAGGAGGCGTCCGTCGCCGTAGACGCCGAACTGCGCGCTGCCGCGGCCGGCGCCGACCTCGTCGTCGATGCCGACCTTGGCGGTGAAGCGGGTGCAGGAGCCGCCCAGCCAGACGTTGACGGAGGAGTCGGCGTTGGTGCCCAGGCCCTTGGCGCAGGTGGTGCCGCCGATGGAGAGGGTGCGTCCGTCGCCGCCGGCCTGCTCACCGTTGGAGCGGTCGCGTTCGATCGGACCCCAGGGGTTGCTCTGGGACAGCCAGTCCATCGAGCCGACCTGGTGGGTGCCCGCCGGCAGGGGGGCCCGAAGGGGGCCGGTGCGCTTGATCCGGTAGGCGACGGCGTCGCGTGCGGGCACCGTCGCGGTGACGGTGCCGCTGGTGGTCGTCCTGCCGCCGCTCCACAGGTCGCTCATCGTGGCGATGTTGTCGCCCGCCATGAGCGGGGAGCCGCCCAGGGCCCACAGTGTGAACTGGGCGCGCGCCTCGTTGGCGGGCATGCCGCCGTTGCCGACCTGGAGCATGTCCCAGTCGTTCCGGCGCTCGGGGGCGCTGCGGAAGACCAGCGGGGCGGCCAGGTCGAGGGTGTTGAGGGTGCCCATGGGGTAGTGGCTGGGCTCGCTTCCCTGCGTCCACCAGGTGGTGCCCGGGTCCTCCCCGATGCGGGTGCTGTGGGCCAGGTCGCCGAAGTCGTACCGGGAGGCGTACTCGGCGTCATGCCGGGAGCCGGGGTTGATGCTGTAGACGATGGGGCGGCCGGTGGCCCGCAGGGCGTCCCGCATCAGGCCGAACTGCCGGCGCTGGTCCTCCGGGCTCCCCCGCGAGTCGCACCAGTCGTACTTGAGGTAGTCCACGCCCCAGGAGGCGAAGGTGTCGGCGTCCTGCTTCTCGTGGCCGAGGCGGCCCGCGTAGTTGGCGCAGGTGGTGGCCATGGGGGCGGCGTAGATCTCGTGCGTGCATGATGTCGACCTCTCGGGAGGAGGGAGGCATATCAGCCGTCAGACTGCGCGGGGTCCGGCGCCGCACGACCCGGAAGCGGAGCGGAACCAGTGCCGGTATCACACGCCCTCGCGCCTTCGAGGGGGTACCGTAGGGCCGGCTTCCAACAGAAGGCAATATTACCGAACAGAAAACACCGTGCTTCTCTGTGAAGGGGTGTCAGCTCCCCGAGGGTGTCCGCCGTCCGGGGCCGTGATGCGGCCGGCGGTGCGGGTAGAGCCGGGGCGGTGGGTGGTGAGCCGCGTCCAGGTTTCCGCCCAGTAGGGATTGGCATCGATAACAAGCTCTGCCATAGTTCCGGCCACCGCGCTGTCAGGGCGGCGTAGGAGAGGCGACTCGGCGGAGAGATAGCGATAACGCGGGAGTCGCCGCAGGTGCCGTGCGATCCCGTGCGGCACCGGGTCATGTGCCGTCGCTCCGCCTTCGGGCCGCGGCGTGCCCCTGGCCGCCTCCGCACCGACGATCACAGGACGGATCACTCATGTCGCGCTTGAAGAACGGCCTTCGCGCCGCGGCCGCCGCCGGGGCGGGGCTCCTGCTGTGGGCCCCCCAGTCCGCCACCGCCGCCGTCGGCGGGGGCAACGTCTCCATCGGCTGGTCGATCCCCAATGCCCCCTCGTCCGGGTTCGGCAACATCACCTTCCCGATGACGGTCAACCCCGCGACCGCGCACAACCACGGGATCTACTTCGCCCAGCAGTTCAGCTTCCAGGGAGGCCGCGGCGGGTACACGGGCCTGCAGCCGCGCCCGAACAAGGATGGCAAGGAGCGCCTGCGCGGGGTCTTCTCCCTCTTCGGTGACGGCGCCTCCCCGCAGCACCCCAACTGTTCGGGCGGTGCCGACGGGGGGTCCGGGGTCAGCTGCGGGGTGGAGTTCGACGCCGTCTACGGGCACAAGTACAACCTGAAGGTCGAGCGCGTCGGCACGGACCTGTGGAAGGGGACGGCGACCGACACGGTCACCGGCGCGGCGACGGTCATCGGGCAGTACAAGGTGCCGGCCGGCAGCGGCGGCCTCAAGGGCTCCCAGGGCGGCTTCGTCGAGTACTACCTCGGTATCGGCAGCTGCTCGACGATGCCGCGCTCCGACGCCGTCTTCGGCGGCCCCACCAGCACTGACGCGGGCGGCCGGACCGGCACCAGCAAGGCCAACTACGAGTACAGCAATTGCGTCGGCCAGGCCAACTACCAAGCCGAGCAGGTCGGCAGCGGCACGCACGTCACCCGGGGCTTCGTCACCGGGACCTCCTCCACGCTGGTGTCGAAGGGGTCCGGGAAGTGCCTGGACCACCTCAACGGCAGCGGGAACGCCGCCGGCCTCTGGACGTGCAACGGCGGCGGCAACCAGCAGTGGACCGCGACGTCGTCCAGCCAGCTCTTCGTCAACGGCAAGTGCCTGGACGCCGCGAACCACGGCACCTCGCCCGGCACCAAGGTCGCCCTCTGGGACTGCAACGGTGGCGCCAACCAGAAGTGGACCTTCGGCACGGACGGCAGCGTCCGCGGCACGGAGTCCGGGCTGTGCCTCGGCGTGAAGGGCGCCTCCACGGCCAACGGCGTGGAGGTCGAACTCCAGACGTGCGGCGGCGGCTCCAGCCAGAAGTGGACGCGCGGCTGAACGAGGCGGCACGGTTCCCGGATCCCAGCCGTGGGAGGGGGCGGCTGGGGTCCGGTCATGTTCAGGGGGTCGTGGACCCGCCGGCCGGGGCGGTACTGGCGCGGATGACGAGTTGGGGTTCGACCGTCTCCGGGAGGGCCACCGCGTCGGGGGCGGTGATGTGGCGCAGCAGGTGCGCGACGGCGAGTTCGCCGGTGCGGGTGAAGGGCTGGGCGACGGTGGTCAGCGGGGGGCTGCAGTAGGCGGCCAGGTCGATGTCGTCCACGCTGACCAGGGATACGTCCTCGGGGACCCGCCGGCCGAGCTCGGCCAGGGCCCGGATCACGCCGAAGGCCATTTCGTCGCTGGCCACGAAGACCGCGGTGGCGTCGGGGATGCGGCCGAGGATGAGGCCGTTGCGGTATCCGGAGGCGGGCGACCAGTCGCCCTCCAGCGGGGGTGGCACGGGCCGGCCGGCCTCCTCCAGTGTCGCGCGCCAGCCGTCGCGGCGGCTGCCGGCCTCCAGCCACTGCTCGGGCCCGGCGATGTGCCAGACGGTCTCGTGGCCCAGGTCGAGCAGGTGCCGGGTGGCCAGCCGGGCGGCGAGCGCCTGGTCGACGGCGACGACCTCCGTGGTGTCCGTGCGGGAGCCGTCGATGGTGATCGTGGGGATCGAGCGGGTCAGCTGCTCGATGCGCGGGCTGGTGTGGACCAGCGGTACGGAGAGGATGACGCCCTCGACGCCCTGGTCGGCCAGCCGGGACAGCGCGGCCTCGATGGCGGAGGTGTCCAGGGAGGTGGTGGTGGCGGTGCTCACCGCGTACCCGGACGCCTGGGCCGCGTGCTCGATGCCGGAGGTGACCGCGGCACGGGAGTAGAAGGTGGTCTGGAGGGTGACCACGCCGATGGTGCGGCTGCGGCCCGAGGACAGCATCCGCGCCGCGTTGTTGCGGCGGTAGCCCAGCTGCTCCACCGCGGCCAGCACCTTGGCGCGGGTGCGCTCCTGGACGTTGGGGTGGCCGGACAGGACCCGCGACACCGTCTGCGCGGACACCCCGGCCGCACGGGCCACGTCCGCCATTCCCGGCGGCCGTGCCTCGGCCTGGGCGCCCCTCTTCCCCATGAGTCCCTGTCCCCGTCGCCGCCGGCCGAATGTCGCAGGTGACTGATGGTAGCGCTCCTCCTCGGCTGCCGAGAAGGAGGGACGGGGCGGGGAAACAGAGCCGTCAGAGGTATTGGCATCGATAACATTCCCTGCCATAGTTCCGGCCATCGACGCGCACCGGCCATCGACTCGGCAGCGCACCATCCCTTCCCGCGGTCCTCTTCGAGGTGTCCTTCTCGGCCCGCCGCGGTGCTCAGGAGGAACCGTGAACCTGACCAATGCGCGCAGAGCGGGCGCCTGCGGCGTACTGGTGCTCGCTCTCGCCGCCGCCGGATGTTCCCAGTCGACGGAGGGGAAGCCGGCCGCGAGCGGCAAGGCATCGATCACATTCTGGGGCTGGGCTCCCGGGTACGCGGATGCCGTGAAGGCCTTCAACGCCTCACACCCGGACAGCCAGGTCACCTACCAGGCGGTGCAGCCGGGCGCCAAGGGCGGCTACCAGAAGATGCTGAACGCGGTGAAGGCGGGCAACGCGCCCTGTCTGGCGCAGGTGGGCTACGAGACGCTGCCCAGCTTCGCCGCCCAGGGCGCCCTGGAGAACGTCGCCGAGCACGCCGCCGCGTCGAAGGGCGACTTCCAGGAGGCGGCCTGGAAGTCGGTCACCCTGGGCGACCAGGTCTTCGGCGCCCCGGTGGACACCGGGCCGATGGCGCTCTTCTACAACAAGAAGGTCTTCGACTCCCTGAAGCTCCAGCCGCCGGCCACCTGGGCCGAGTACCGCACCGCGGCGGAGAGGATCCACGCCTCGGACCCCGACCGGTACATCTCCTCCCCGTATCTGAACTACGACTACGCGGGTCTGGCCTGGCAGACGGACGCCGAGTGGTTCGGTGTCCAGGGCGACTCCTGGAAGGTCAGCATGGCCTCCGCGGAGAACAGGAAGGTCGCCGACTACTGGCAGGGCCTGGTCGACGACAAGCTGATCAGCGGGGCCCCCATGTACGACCAGGCCTGGTACACCGGTCTGGGCAACGGGGACATCGCCACCGTGGTCGGCGCGGTCTGGCAGGCCGGGGTCATCAAGGGCGGTGCGAAGGACGGCGCCGGGCAGTGGGCGGTGGCCCCGATGCCCCAGTGGGACGCCTCCGCCCCCCGGGTGGGCAACGCCGGCGGATCGGCCACCGCCGTACTCAAGGGCTGCGGTGACGCCAAGGCCGCCTGGGAGTTCGCCCACTGGCTCTCCACCGACCGTGCGACGTACGGCGCCCTGGTGGACAAGGCCGCGCTCTACCCGGCCGCCAAGAAGCTGCTCGACCTGCCCCAACTGCGTAAGCCCGACCCGTACTTCGGCGGCCAGAACATCTACCCGGTGTTCGCCGACGCCGCGCCCAAGGTGGGCAGCGAGTGGACCTGGGGGCCGCTGATGACCAAGACGGCCGCCGACCTGGACGACGGACTGGGCAAGGCGTGGGCCGGCAAGTCCACCATCGCCGGCGCCCTGCGCACCGCCCAGGACCAGACCCTGGCGGAGATGAGGAAGCAGGGGCTGCGGACCGCCGAGTAGCCCCCTCGGACGGTGCGCTGCCGGACGCGCGCCCTGACCCCGTCCGGCAGCGCACCCCTCCACCCCCCCGCCACCACGAAGGAATCCGCACGTGTCCCATGCCAGCCCCCGCGCACACCTGCGTGCCCGCCCCCCGGCGGAGCCGCCACCCGCCCGCCCGCCGCGGCCCACCGCACCGGCGAAGGCGCCCCGCCGAAGGGCGCGGACGCCCCTGCTGTTCTGCGCGCCGTTCCTGCTGCTGTTCGCGGGCATGTACCTGGCGCCGATCGTCTACGCGGCGGTCAGCAGCCTGTACGCGGTGCGCCGCTCCGGACTCGGACTCACCGCCCCGACCCGGGTGTTCGACCCGCTGGCCAACTACGCACGGGCCTTCCAGGACAGCGCCTTCACCGGCTCCCTCGGCCGGGTCGCGCTCTTCGGCCTGGTGCAGGTGCCCGTCATGCTCGGCCTGGCCCTCGGGCTGGCCCTGCTCATCGACGCCAAGTCGGCGCGCGGCAAGGGCTTCTTCCGGCTCTCCAGCTTCGTGCCGTACGCCGTCCCGGGGGTGAGCGCGGCGCTGATCTGGTCGTTCATGTACTCGACCCAGTCCAGCCCGGTGAACCGGCTGCTGGGCCCGCTCGGGTTCACCGTCCCGTTCTTCGACGAGGACCTGGTGCTCTGGTCGGTCGCCAACATCGTCACCTGGAGCTGGGCCGGCTACAACATGATCATCATCTACGCGGCCCTGCAGTCCATCCCGGCCGAGGTGCTGGAGGCCGCCCGGATGGACGGGGCCTCGGCGCTGCGGATCGCCTGGAGCGTCAAGATCCCGGCGGTGCGCGGGGCGCTGGTGCTCACCGCCGTCTTCTCGGTCATCGGCTCGGCCCAGCTGTTCAACGAGCCCGCCGTACTGCAACCCGTCTCCGCCGGGGCCATCCCCTCCACGTACACCCCGATCATGTCCGCCCAGAGCGCCGTGGCGGCCGGCAACTACCCGTACGCGGCGGCCCAGTCGGTGGTCCTGGCCCTGCTGGTCGGCGCCGTCTCCTTCACCTTCTTCAAGCTGACCAGCCGGGGAGGGTCCGCATGAGCGCCATCGACACCGCGGGGATCGCGCGGGCCGAGGCGGCCGGCCCCGCCGGGTCCGCGCCGAACGGGCCGCGCCACCGGGCCGGTGGCGGAGGCGAGTCGCGGTCGCAGCGGCCCCCGTCCTCCGCCCGCCGGGAGAACCGCCGCGAGACGACCTTCACCAGCCGGGCCGCCGTCACCGCGCTGCTGGGGCTCTCCGCCTGCTACTTCCTTTTCCCGCTGTGGTGGCTGCTGGTGTCGGCGACCAAGCCGTTCGGCGAGCAGTTCAGCGGCAGCGGCCTGTGGTTCGACGGCTTCGACCTCTTCGGCAACATCGCCCGGCTCGGCGCCCAGGACGGCGGGATCTTCTGGCGCTGGATGCTCAACAGCCTGCTGTACTGCGGCGCCGGGGCGCTGCTGGGTACGGCGTTCTCCGCGCTCGCCGGGTACGCGCTGGCGAAGTTCGACTTCCCCGGCCGGGGCGCCGTCTTCGGGCTGGTGCTGGCCGCGGTGCTGGTGCCCAAGGTGCTGTTCACCCTGCCGCTGTATCTGATGTTCTCCGGCGCCGGGCTCATCGACAACCCGCTGGCGGTGCTGCTGCCCAGCGCGGTGAGCCCGTTCGGGGTCTATCTGGCCCGGGTGTTCGCCGCTCAGTCCATCCCCGACGAGGTGCTGGAGGCCGGCCGGCTGGACGGCGCGGGCGAACTGCGGATCTTCCGCTCCCTCGGGGTGCGGATGATGCTGCCCGCCCTGGTGACCATCTTCCTCTTCCAGTTCGTGGAGATCTGGAACAACTACCTGCTGCCCGCGATGGTCCTCGGCGACGACCGGCTGCAACCCGTCACCGTCGGCCTGGTCGGCTGGAACGCCAGCCATGTCGCGGTGCCGCCGCCGCTGGTCGTCATCGGCTCACTGGTGTCGATCGTGCCGCTGCTGATCGCCTTCCTCGCCCTCCAGCGCTTCTGGCGCGCGGGCATGACCGCCGGAGCCGTCAAATGACCGTCCAGGCCGACCCGTCCACCCCCCTGCGGACCGCGCCCGGCGGTGAGCCGCCCGCGCTCACCCACACCGGCCGCACCCTGCTGCGCCACGGCCGGCCGCACCGGGTGCTCTCCGGCTCGCTGCACTACTTCCGCGTCCACCCCGGGCAGTGGGCCGACCGCCTGGAGCGGCTGGCGGCCCTCGGACTGAACACCGTCGACACCTACGTGCCCTGGAACTTCCACGAACGCGCCCCCGGCCAGGCCCGCTTCGACGGCTGGCGCGACCTGGAGCGGTTCGCCCGGCTGGCCGGTCGGACGGGGCTGGACGTGATCGTCCGCCCCGGCCCGTACATCTGCGCCGAGTGGGACAACGGCGGGCTGCCCGCCTGGCTGACCGGCACCCCCGGGATGCGGCTGCGCACCTCCCACCTGCCCTTCCTGGACGCGGTGGGCCGCTGGTTCGACGCCCTGATCCCCCGTATCGCCTCGCTCCAGACGGCCCGCGGCGGTCCGGTGGTGGCGGTGCAGATCGAGAACGAGTACGGCAGCCACGGCGACGACGCCGGCTATCTGCGCTGGGTACGCGACGCCCTCACCACCCGCGGCATCACCGAACTGCTCTACACCGCCGACGGGCCCACCGAGCTCATGCTCGACGGCGGCACCGTCCCCGGCCACCTGGCGGCCGCCACCTTCGGCTCCCGCCCCGAGCAGGCCGCCGCGCTGCTGCGCGCCCGCCGACCGGAAGAGCCCTTCTTCTGCGCGGAGTTCTGGAACGGCTGGTTCGACCACTGGGGCGAGAAGCACCATGTACGCGGCGCCACCGACGTCGCCCGGACCGTCGGCCGCATCCTGGACGAGGACGGCTCGGTCAGCCTCTACATGGCGCACGGCGGCACCAACTTCGGCCTGTGGGCCGGCGCCAACCACGACGGGGACCGGCTCCAGCCGACCGTCACCAGCTACGACTCCGACGCCCCGGTCGCCGAACACGGCGCCCTCACCGCCAAGTTCCACGCGATCCGGGAACGGCTCCTCGACCCCGCCGCCCCGCCCCGGCCACTGCCCGCCCACCCGGTGCTGCTGCCGCCCCGCACCCTCCCGGTCACCCGCGGCGCGGGCCTCCTGGACGCGCTGCGGACGGCGGCGGAGCCGGTCACCGCCCCGCTGCCGCTCAGCTTCGAGGAGCTGGGCCAGGCCTCCGGGCTGGTGCTCTACACCGCCCACCCGCTGCTGCCCGCCGGGGAGCACCGGCTCACCGTCACCGGGTTGCACGACCGGGCGCAGGTCTTCGTGGACGGCGCCCCCGTCGCCGTACTCGACCGGGAGACCTCCGACTGCCCGGTGTCCGGGGCGGGGGAGCGGGTGCGGCTGGACCTGCTGGTGGAGAACCAGGGCCGGATCAACTACGGGCCGCTGCTCGGCCAGGGCAAGGGCATCCTCGGCGGAGTGCGCGTGGAGCGGCGGCTGGTGCACGGCTGGGAGATGCGGCGGCTCCCGCTCGACGAGTGGACCCCCGAGCAGCTGGAGCGCGCCGCCTGCCCCGCCCCGCCCGGCGGCCCCGCCGGCTTCGCCACCGCCCGCCTCACCGTCGACCGGCCGGCCGACACCTTCCTCGCCCTGCCCGGCTTCGCCAAGGGCTTCTGCTGGGTCAACGGCGAACTGCTGGGCCGCTACTGGGAGATCGGGCCCCAGACCACCCTCTATCTGCCCGGCCCCTTCCTCCGGCCCGGCGAGAACACCCTCACGGTGCTGGAACTGGAACGCCTCGGTGACCACATCGCCCTGCGCGAGCACCCCGCCCTCGGACCCACCGAGGAGTACATCGAGACCTTCGACTGAGCTGTCGGGCGATCCCACGCCCCTCGGACGCCCGGCGAACCCGACGGCCGCCCAACCCCAGGCGGCCGAAGACCCCCACGAAGGAGCAGCAGTGTCCGTCCCACGTACACGCAGAAGGATCACGGGCGGGCTGGTCGCGGCCGCGCTCGCCGCGGCCGGCAGCGCCGCGCTCACCACCCCGCCCGCCGCCACCGCCGCCGCACCCACCTACACCGTCAACGTCGGCGCCAAGGGCCCCTGGAACCGCCCCGACGACACCCCCGCCGCCCCGTACATCGACAAGGACGGCACCTTCTACTACCAGCAGGCCCACGCCCTCTACGGCGCCGACCAGGGCCGCGCCTGGTCCTTCTACTCCGGCCCCGACTTCGACAACACCACCAAGCACTCCATCAGCAACGCGGTCAACCCGGCCAACGCCAACGACAAGAACAACGACACCACCTGGCGCTGCAACAACAGCGTCACCGGCGTGAAGTCGACCAACGCCCCCGCGGGCTCCGGCTACGCCCACCGCAACTACTGCGACCCGGCCGGCGGCACCTGGGTGGACCCCGACACCGGCCACTGGTACACCCTGATCCACAACGAGTTCACCCCCCAGCCCTTCGGCGACGGCGTCCACTACGACGGCATCGACTACGCGGTCTCCACCGACCAGGGCAGGACGTGGACCATCAAGGACCACGTCATCACCTCCCCGTACAGCACCAAGCGGGGCGACACCGCCGCCTTCCCGCAGAAGACCTACCACTACGGCGACGGCGACCCCCGCCTCTTCGCCGACACCGCCTCCGGCTACTTCTACGCCTTCTACGGCTCCCGGATCGTCGACAAGAACGGCGGCTGGAAGGCGTTCCACGCCCATGTCGCCCGCTCGCCCATCTCCGCCAAGATGGCGCCGAACTCCTGGCAGAAGTGGTACGACGGGGCCTGGTCCCAGCCCGGCACCGGCGGCAAGGAGAGCAACATGGTGCCGGTCGACTCCGCCGGCAACGGCACCGGCTACACCCCCGCGAACAAGGAGTACGACCCGGCCGCCACCGGCACCACCACCGAGCAGGTCGCGGCCGGCAAGACCCCGCCGACCTCACCCCTGTTCGTCATGGACATCACCTTCAACGCCCACCTCGGCCTCTACATCGGCCAGCCCCAGGCGGTCGACCAGTCCGGCAAGGCGCCCCAGCAGTTCTACGCCACCGACAACCTCGCCACCCAGAAGTGGAAGCTGATCGGCGACACCGGCGGCTACACCAACGCCTCCTGGTACCGCTGGTTCCTCGACAGCGCCAACAAGACCAGCGCCGCCGTCGTCGGCCGCGACTTCCGCTCCTACTGCTCCTTCGGCTGCTCGAACGGAGCCTCTGCCGAGTACGTCAACCTCTCCATCGACACCAGCGCCCCCGCCGCGCCCGTCGACCCCACCCGCACCTACCGGATCGCCGGTGCCGGCGGCCGCGTCCTCGCCCAGGTCTCCGGCGGCTCCGCCACCACCTCCCAGACCGCCGGCGGCGCCTACCCGGACGTGTGGACCTTCAGCCCCAACGGCGACGGCTCCTACCGCGTCGCCAACACCGCCACCGGCCACCTGCTGGGCGTCGGCACCACGCCCGCCCAGCGCGCCTGGGGCACCAAGCCCACCGCCACCCCCGCCGGGACGGGAGGCCCCACCGTCGGCCAGCAGTGGTGGGTGATCCGCAACACCTCCGGCGGCACCTACCGCCTGGTCAACCGCCACAGCGGGCTGGTCATCGGGATATCGGCGGACTCCTCCCGGCTCGCCGAGACCACCCCGGCCCGCTTCTGGACCGGCTCCGGCACCGTCGGCGGCTCCCGCACCGCGGCCGAGCAGACCCTCACCCTCACCGCGGTCGGCACCGCTCCGGCCAACCTCAACGGCGTCCGCACCCTCACCGCCGGCGGCAAGGCCCTGGACAACCCGGGCCACAGCACCACCCCCGGCACCCAGCTGACCACCTACACGGCCAACGGCGGCGCCAACCAGCAGTGGCGCTTCACCCAGCAGACCGGCGGCTCCTACGAGATCGTCAACGCCGAGTCCGGCCTCTGCGCCGACGTCAGCGACGGCTCCACCACCGCCGGCGCCAAGGTCGTCCAGTGGACCTGCAACGGCGGCGCCAACCAGCGCTGGAACGCCACCCGCCGCTCCGACGGCACCTACACCCTGACCTCCGCCAAGAGCGGCCTGGCCCTCACCACCGCCTCCACCGCCGACGGCGCCCTTGTCACCCAGCAGAGCGACACCGGCACCACCCTCCAGAGGTGGACCGTCCGGTAGCCGAGCGGCCGCCGGGGACGAGGAGCAGGCGCCCCTCGCCCCCGGCGGCCGACGGGCCCATCCCCTCGACCCAAGGAGCCCTCCCATGTCCGTACGCTCCACCCTCACCGCGGTGTTCACGGCGGGCGTGACCGCCGCGGCCCTCGTCACCGCCCTGCCCGCCACCCCCGCCGCCGCGCACGACAACGGCGTCGCCCTGACCCCGCCGATGGGCTGGAACAGCTGGAACAGGTTCGGCTGCGGCATCACCGAGGCGAAGGTCAGGGCCCAGGCCGACGCCATCGCCACCAAGGGGCTGAAGGCGGCCGGATACCAGTACGTCGTCGTCGACGACTGCTGGATGGCCTCCCAGCGGGACGGAAACGGCAACCTCACCCACGACACCGGCCGCTTCCCCGGCGGCATGAAGGCGCTGGCCGACTACGTACACGGCAAGGGCCTGAAGTTCGGGCTGTACCAGTCGCCCACCCAGGGCACCTGTCAGAAACGTCCCGGCTCCTACGGCTACGAGCGGAAGGACGCCCAGCAGTTCGCCGCCTGGGGCGTCGACTACCTCAAGTACGACTGGTGCCAGACCAGCCCGCAGGAATCGCCCAGGATGTGGGCCGACTTCCCCGGCAAGAGCGAGAAGGACATAGCCAAGACGCTCTTCACCCGGATGAGCAACGAGCTGAAGGCCACCGACCGCCCCATCGTCTACAGCCTCTCCGCCTGCTGCTCCGCCGTGGACTTCCCCTCCTGGGCGGGCTCGGTGTCCAACCTCTGGCGCACCTCCACGGACATCGGCGACACCTGGAACCAGATGCTGCGCAACGCCGGCTCAGCCATCCCGTACTCCGGCGCGGCCAAGCGCGGGGCCTGGAACGACCCCGACATGCTGGAGGTCGGCAACGGCGGCATGACCGACACCGAGTACCGCACCCACTTCAGCGTCTGGGCCCAACTCGCCGCCCCGCTGATCGCCGGAAACGACCTCAGCACCACCGACAGCGCCACTCTGGGCATCCTGCGCGACACCGACGTCATCGCGGTCGACCAGGACTCCCTCGGCTCTCAGGCGACGGCCGTCACCAACACCGCCGACGTGCTCGTCCTCAGCAAGCCCCTCGCCAACGGCGACCGCTCGATCTCCCTGACCAACAAGGGATCCACAACCGCCACCATCAGCACCACGGCCACCGCCGCCGGGCTGCCCTCCGCCTCCTCGTACAAACTGGCCAACCTCTGGTCCAAGGCGGTCACCAGCACCAGTGGAACGATCAGCGCCACGCTGCCGGCCCACGGAACCGCCATGTTCCGGGTCGCCCCCGGCACCGGGAGCACCGTGGGAGCCACCCGCCCGCTGGTCAGCGCCTCCTCCCTGCGCTGCCTCGACGTGGCCGACCACTCCACCACCCCCGGCGCCAAGGTCGCCATCTGGGACTGCAACGGCGGCGGCAACCAGACCACCACGTTCACCGCCGCCGGCGAGCTGCGCCTGAACAACGGGACGCAGTGCCTCGACGTGCCCGGCGGCAGCACCGGCCCCGGCACCAAGGTCGTCCTGTGGACCTGCAACGGCGGCGAGAACCAGAAGTGGCAGTTCGCCGCCGACGGAACGGTCGTCGGCAAGCAGTCCGGCCTCTGCCTCGACGTCACCGGCGGAGACAAGCCGGCCGGCAACGTCAACGGCACCGAGCTGGAGATCTGGTCCTGCAACCCCGGCGCCAACCAGAAGTGGCACCTGGGCTGACGCTTCCCGGGCCCGGACAGCGCCCCGGACCCCTCCGTTCCGGACAGAAACGACAGAAACAACGGATGGGCTGACAGCGCCTCAGAGCCGGTCCTAGCGTGAGCGCCATGACCGACTCGCACCCCGACGTCCTGTCGCCCCGTGACGAAGCCCGCCTCGAACTCTCCTCGCGGGCCAGAACGGTCGCCGAGGGAGCGGCGGCCCTGGTCCCGGTCGCCATCGATCCCGAGCCCGGCTCCCTGATCACGGCGGCGGCGGATCTGCTGGCCCGGGCCGAGGAACTGCTGACCGCCGCGGCGATCGCGGAGCGTGAGCGCGGCCTTTCCCCGGAGCGGATCAAGGAGCTCGCCGGGCACCGGTACTGGGCGCGGGTGGTGCTCGACTGGGCCGAGGACGGCCGGCGCAACCGCAGTGGCATGCCCGGCCCCGTCCTCGCCGAAAGCCTCGACAAGTGGGTGACCCGGGAGACCGCCGATGCGGCCAGACCGGTCACCGACGGGCTGGACGCCACCCGTTTCCCCGGATCGGCACCGTACGAGGCGTACCAGCGTGATCGTGCCAAAGGGCCGTACGCGGCACTCGCCGAGGCCGTGAAGGAGCGGGGCGAGGCGTGGGAGGCCCTGAACGAGCTGACCGAGGAGGACGACGACGGGAACGGCGAGGACCACCCGGTGAACCTGCGGGTGGTGGCCTCCTGCCGGCGCCTGGCCTCGGCCTATCGCGAACTGTCCAGCGCCGACCCCGCCTTCGCGTACGAGTACCTGGACGAGGCCGTCTCCTTCGAGCGGACGGCGGACCGTTTCGCCAAGGAGGGCCCCTTCGCGTAGCCCGGCCGCGAGCGGCAGGTCAGCTCGCGGCGCGGCCGCCGATGCGCAGTTCGACCTCGCCGTCCAGAGGGCGGAGCTCGCGGACCGTCCAGATCCGGGCGTCGACGGAGGTGCCGGCGGCCGTGGTGTAGGCCGGGACGGCCAGCTGCGCGCCGTCCGGCTCCGGGACGCGCAGCTCGGTGTCGGTGACCACCCCGTCGGAGAAGCGCAGGTCCACCTCGATCGGCCGGGGGCGCGCCGCGAAGGCGTCGGGGTCGGGGAGGGCCTGGACGCGGAGGCGGGCACCCGCGAAGAGGTGGGTGTGCGGGGGAAACGGCCTAGCGGTCGTTGACCGCGCGCGGTCCCCGTACCGCCTGGAACAGGCCCGTCGCCACCAGCGCCCCGCCGACGCACATCAGGACCACCCCGACCTTCGTCAGGGTGACGACGGGTGTCTCCACGCCCTCCGTGAACAGCCGCAGTGCCAGTCCGGCGGCGAAGGTGGCGACGCCTTCCAGCAGGTTCCTCGGTGCCTTGCCCATGGTGCGGGGGCCCTCCTCGTGGCATGGGCGCGAGCAGGCGCAGGCCGCCGCGCACCGTTTCCGGGTCCTGACCAGCGTAGGAACCGGGCGGTGCGGACGGCCTCGTCCGGCGGGACGAACCGGGGTACACCGTTCGGCGGACCGGGGAGCCGGGGGGCCGCGCGGAATCAGGCGGCCGGGGCCCCGGCCGGGGAGACGCCGAAGATCGAGACGGCCTGGTAGTACGTCCAGGCGGTGGAGTCGCAGGAGGTCCTGGTCGCACCGGAGTAGCGGGCGCAGACCCGCTTGAGGTCCTCGTGGAAGGCCGAGTCGACGCGGGCCTTGTTGGCTTGGAAGTTCCCGGCCGCCTTGTGGTTGCGGTAGCCGAAGTCGTGGCGGGCGCAGGCGGTGGAGAAGGGGAAGCCGAACGGGTTGTCGGGGGAGGAGGAGCAGTAGTCCGTGGACCAGTCGAATCCGTACGCGGCCCACGCTCCCTGGTTCGCCCGGGCCGCGGCCCAGGCGTTGTGGCTGGCGGCGCTGGTCTGCGTCCAGGAGCTGAGGACCTGCGGCTTGTCCGCGGGGGCGGCGGACGCGGGACCGGCCAGGAGGAGGAGGGCGGGCAGGCTGAGCGCGGTGGCGAGGGGCAGGGCGAGTCTGGGGCGCATGCGTGACCTCCGTGCGGTGGGCGAAGGGGGCGGTACGCCGTGGGTTCGCTCCACGACAGCTTCATCCTGACGGTCATGGTCACGACAAGAGCAGTGCTCGACGGTGAATTGTTGGCGGCGGGTGTGTCATCTTCCGTTGAGGGGGCGGGGGTTGTGTGGAGGGCGGCGGGCGCCCGGTGGGCGGTGTGACGGCGCCCCGCCTCCCGGGGCCGGGAGACGGGGCGCCGCCGGTCAGGCCGGCGGAGGGTTACTCGACCACCAGCTCCACCGGGATGTTGCCGCGGGTGGCCTTGGAGTAGGGGCAGGTGGCGTGGGCCTTCTCCAGGAGGGCCTGGCCGGCCTCGCCCTCCAGGTGGTCGGGGAGCTCGGCGCGCAGGACGACCGCGAGGGAGAAGCCGCCGTCGGTGGCGTCCTTGCCGATGGAGACCTCGGCCGTGATGGAGACCTCCGAGACGTCGGCCTTCTCCTGGCGGGCGACCAGGCCCAGGGCGCTGGCGAAGCAGGCGGCGTAACCGGCCGCGAAGAGCTGCTCGGGGTTGGTGCCCTGGTCGTTGCCGCCCATGGCCTTGGGGAAGCCGAGCGGGAGGTCGATCCGGCCGTCGGAGCTGACGGCCCGGCCCTCGCGGCCGTTGGCGGTGGCGACGGCGGTGTACAGGGCGTCCATGTCGATCGGTCCTTCCAGTGGCGGATCGGTACGCCATCATTTGTAGCGCGCAATTCAGTTGTGCGCAACTCAATTGCTTGTGAGGGGGTGGGCGGTACGCTGGGAGGCATGGAGACCGTCGACACCGCGCCCGCCGAGGAGGTCCTCCGCCTCGACCACCAGATCTGCTTCTCGCTGCACGCCGCCGCCCGCGCCTTCAACGGCGTGTACCGCACGGCCCTGAAGGACCTCGGACTCACCTACCCGCAGTACCTGGTGATGCTGGTCCTCTGGGAGCACGGCGAACTGCCGGTGAAGCGGATCGGCGAGCGGCTGCGGCTGGACTCCGGCACCCTGTCGCCGCTGCTCAAGCGGCTGGAGGCGACCGGCTGCGTGGAGCGGCGGCGCAGCCCCGAGGACGAGCGGTCGGTCACCGTGCGCCCCACCCCGGCCGGTGCGGCGCTGCGTGAGCGGGCCCTGGACGTGCCCCGGCGGATCGGCGCCGCGACCGGGATGGAGCTGGCGGAGATCATGGAGCTGCGGGTCCGGCTGGACCGGCTGACCGAGGCGTTGGACGGCGCCGGGACGGGACTCGCGGCGGAGGAGTGCGTACGCGACTGAGATCCCCGGACGGCCCGCCCCGGGTGGTCAGACGATGCCCCGGGCCACGCCCAGCTCCACCAGGTCCTGCGGGCGCAGCCGCAGCTGGTCGGCGGTGGCCGGGGCCTGCTCCGGCGGGCGCTTGAGGATGGCCGCCGCCAGCTCGGGGGCGATGACGGAGAAGTAGCAGTCCCGGGTCACCCAGGTCCGGCCGGGCGCGGCCAGCGCCAGGGCGCCGCCCGAGCCGCCCTCGCCGATCACCAGGGTGGTCACCGGCACCCGGGCCTCCGCGATCGCCGCGAACACCTCGGCGATGGCCGGACCCGCGCCCGCCCGCTCCGCCTCGGCGCCGTTCGCCGCACCCGGGGTGTCGATGAGGGTGAGCAGGGGGAGGGCGAGCCGGTCGGCCAGCCGGATCACCCGGGCCGCGGTGCGGTAGCCGGCGGGAGTGGTGGCCGTACCGCACTGGGCCGCGTACGCCACCGCCCGGCCGTCCGCCCGCACCCCCACCCCGCAGCTGATCCCCGGGTCCACCCCGCCGCAGCGGTCCCCGGACAGCGGCAGCCGGTGGGTGAAGTAGCGGGCGAGATACGCCTCGGCGCGCGGCCGGGCCGGGTCGCGCGCGGCCCGTACCGCGTCCCAGCCGCTCACCGGGGGCTCCGCCGCCGACAGCCGCTTTGGCACCGGCGCGGGCTCCGGCGGCCCGGCGGAGTCGCGGTGCAGGGCGCCCAGCCAGCGCGCCAGCGTCCCGCGCAGACGCCCGGGCGCCACGACCTCGTCCACCTGCCCGGCCGCCCACTGGCCCTCCGCGGTGTACGCCGAGGGGTCCGCCTCCGGCGGGCGCACCCGCGACCCGGCGAACCCCACCTGCGCCCCGGCCAGCGCCAGCACCACATCCGCGCCCGCGCCGACCGTGGCCCAGCCGCCCCCGGTCGCCGGATCGCGGAGCACGGTGAGGTGCGGCACGCGGGCCGCCCGCAGCACGGCCGCCGCCCGGGCCACCCGCTGGAGCTGGCCCAGTGCGAGCATGCCCTCCTGCATCCGGCTGCCGCCGGTCGCCACCAGGGAGACCAGCGGGACGCCCGTGCGGCCCGCCAGCTCGTACGCGGCCTCCAGCCGGTCGCCCGCCCGCTGCCCGAGCGAGCCGCCCAGGAAGCCGAACTCGAAGACCAGCAGCACACAGCGGTGGCCGCCGACGACGGCCGTCCCGTACCGCACCGACTCCTCCGCACCGGTGCGCTCGGCCGCCCGGGCGCGGGCCGCGTCATACCCCGACCAGCCCAGCGGGCCGTCCGGGGCGCTGGTACGGGGCGGGGGCCGATGCTCCTCGAACACCTCGGCGACCAGGGCTATCGCCTCGTGGGAGGTCAGCCGCCCGTCCGGCCGGGAATCAGCCATGGGCCAGCGCCCGCTTCATGATCTTGCCCATGTCGTTGCGGGGCAGGGCGTCCAGATAGCGCACCGCGCGCGGACGCTTGTGCGGGGCCAGTTCGGCCGCCACCCGGTCGGCCAGCTCCTCCGGGGCGGGCGGGGCGGCCGGGTCCCGGGGAACGATCCAGGCGACCACCCGTTCCCCCAGATCGGGGTCCGGCTCACCGGTGACGGCCGCCTCGCGGACGCCGGGGTGGGCCAGCAGCACGTTCTCGATCTCCCCGGCGCCGATCTTGTAGCCACCGCTCTTGATCAGGTCGGTCGCCCGGCGGCCCACGATCCGCAGCGAGCCGCCGGCGTCCCGTACCGCCATGTCCCCGGTGCGGAACCACTGCCCGTCGAAGGCGGCGGCGGTGGCGTCCGGCCGGTTCAGATAGCCGGTGAAGAGGTTCGGGCCGCGCACCTGGATCTCGCCCACGCTCTCCCCGTCCTGGGCCGTGAGCTCCGCGCCGCCGTCGTCCACCAGCCGCAGCGCCACTTTGGGCAGCGGAGTCCCGACCGAGCCCGGCCCCGTCGCCTCGGCCCCGTCCTCCCGGACGCTGGTGATCATCAGCGTCTCCGTCATCCCGTACCGCTCCACCACCCGCCGCCCGGTGGCGGCCGTGATCCGCTGGTGGTCGGGCAGCGGCAGCGCCGCCGAGCCGGACACCAGCAGCCGCGCCCCGGCCAGCGCCGAGACCAGCGCCGGGTCCTGGTCCAGCGCCTCGGCGATCCGGTGGTACATCGTCGGCACCCCGAAGAGCAGGGTGCCGCCGCCGGCCAAGGCCTCGGCCACCGCGCCCGTACCGAACGCTCCCAGATGGCGCAGGCTCCCGCCGCGCCGCAGCGGGCCCAGCACCCCGAGCACCAGTCCGTGCACATGGAACAGCGGCAGGGCGTGCACCAGCACATCCGCCTCCGTCCACCGCCAGGCCTCCGCCACCGCGTCCAGCGTGGCGGCCAGCGCCCGGCGCGGCAGCACCGCGCCCTTGGGCGGGCCGGTGGTCCCGGAGGTGTAGACGACCAGGGCGGCGGCCTCGGGGGAGGCCCCGTCCCCGGCGAAGCCGCCGGTGGACGGGGCGTCGCCGGTGAGGGACACATCGAGGCGGGGGAGCGCGGCGAGCGGGGCCGGGAGGGTGTCACCGGGCGCCGCGAGGACCAGCGCCGGGGCGCTGTCGCTCACGACATGGGCCAGCTCGCGTTCACCGCTGCGCGGGTTGAGCGGTACCGCCGGGACCCCGGCGAGCAGCGCGGCCACCACCGCCACGGCGGTCTCCGGTGCCGGTGTCGCCCACACCGCGACCCGCCCGGCGCCGCCGAGACCGGCGGCCAGCCCGCCCGCCGCCGCGCGCAGCCCGCCGTAGGTCAGCGTCCGCTCGCCGAACCGCAGGGCGGGGCGGTCCGCTGACGCCGACCCCTTCTCGGCCGCCGCCAGCTCCGGAAACAGGATCACTGGTCGTCCTCCTCGTCTCGGATGGCCCCGCGCCGGTCGTGCACGGCCCCTGACCGGCCATTCTCCCCAGAGCCGGGCCCCGGGAAAGCACCTCCCGGCAGCTGTGGGCAACACCACGGAGGGACGGGCGGACGGCCCCCGGTCGGAGCGCAGGGGAAGGACACGAGGACGGGGGAGAGGTACGAGGGGGAGCGCCGCCTCCCGCCCGCCCCGGGCCCGGCGCTGACCCGCCCCGCCTGGGCCCGGTGCTCACCCGCCCGACCTGGGCCCCCGACGCTCACCGGCTCCGCCTCGCCCCGACGCTCACCGGCCCCGCCTCAGCCCGGCGCTGACCGGCCCCGCCTGAGCCCGGTGCTCACCCGCCCGGCCCGGGCCCCGGTGCTCACGGCCCCGCCTGGGCCCGACGCTCACCGGCTCGGCCCGGGCCCTGGTGCTCACCCGCCCGGCCAGGGCCCCGGCGCTCACCCGCCCCGTCCGGGCCCGGTGGTGCGGGCCGCCTCCCAGACCACCGTGTTGCCGCCTCCGCCTCCGCCGTCTCCTGGGGCCGCGCCCCCGTCCCGTACTCCGCCACCGCCACCGCCACCGCCTTCGCCTTCGCCCCCGTCTCCGTCCCCGTCGTCGGTGACGGTCAGCCGGACCGCCGGGGTGCCGTCCGGCAGGGTGGCGGTGGCGTCCACTTCCACCCGTACCGAGGACACCCCGGTACGACGGCAGGCGGCGTCCAGCGCCTCCCGTACCGCGTCGAGCAGCCGGGCCGCCGGCGGGCCCTCGACCAGCGCGTCCACCGCGCCGGTGAACCGCACCGAGGGCCGGAAGCCCAGCCGGGCCGCCGCCGCCCCGGTCTCCCGCAGCACCTCGCCGCGCAGGGTGCGCGGGGCCCCGGCCGGGTGCTGCTGGAGGGCGAAGATCGCGGTGCGCACCTCCTGGATGGTGGACTCCAGCTCGTCCACCGTGTGCGCCAGCAGCCCGTCCTCCGCCGGAGCGGCGCGGCGGCGGACGGACTCCAGCATCATCATGGTGGCGAACAGCCGCTGCACCACCAGGTCGTGCAGGTCCCGGGCGATCCGGTCGCGGTCCTCGTACACCGCCAGCCGCTCCCGGTCCCGCCGGGCGTCGTCCAGCACCAGCGCCAGCGCCGCCTGGGAGGCGAACTGGACGGCCAGCCGCCGGTCCAGCGCCGTGTACGGGGGCCCGCCCCGCTCCCGGGGCAGGGCGAGGGTGCCGATCAGCCGGCCGCCGCTCTGCAGCGGGAGCATCATCGAGGGGCCGAAGCGGCTGCGGACATGCGTGGTCATCCGGGGGTCGGTCGCCGAGTCCTCGACGAAGACCGGCCGGCCGCCCAGCAGGTCCACCAGCACCGGGGCGTCCGGGGCGATCGCGGTGCCGACGACGTCCCCCGGGTCGTGCGGGATGGAGGCGGCCACGATCTCCATCCCGCCCTCCTCGGTGGGCTGGAGCACCACCCCCGCGGCGGCCCCGGCCAGCACCCGGGCCCGTTCGGCGACGATCACCAGCGGATCGTCCGCCTCCGCGGTCCGGTCCGGCCCTGGTCCGGGTCCCGTCCCCGGGCGGTCCGTCAGCAGCGCCGCCGTCACCGCCGCGGCGCCCTCGATCCACCGCTCCCGCTGCCGGGCACTCTCGTACAGCCGGGCGTTGCCGATCGCGATCCCGGCCTGCGCGGCGAACGCCCGCAGCACCGCCAGGTCCTCGTCGGTGAACCGGCCGGAGCGCTTCTCGGTGAGGTAGAGGTTGCCGAACACCTCCTCGCCGACCCGCACCGGCACCCCCAGGAAGCCGTGCATCGGCGGATGGCCGGGCGGCATCCCGCAGGAGTCGGGGTGGGTGGTGAGGTCGTCCAGCCGCAGCGGCCGGGCGTCCCGGATCAGCAGTCCGAGCACCCCCGCCCGCCCGTCCGGCAGCCGGCCGATGCCCTGCCGCTCCGCCTCGTCCATCCCGGTGGTGTACAGCTCGGTCAGCACACCGCGCCCGGGGTCCAGGACCCCGAGCGCGCCATACCGTGCCCCGGTCAGCTCCGCGGCCGAGTCCACCAGCCGCTGGAGGGTGGGCCGCACCTCCAGCCCGGCACCGACGTCCAGCACCGCCCGCAGCAGCGCGGGCAGCTCCCCGGGGGCGCCGGGCTCTCCGGGCGGCTCGGTCACTCGGCCTCGGCGAGCGGGTTGAGGGTGAGCGGCTGGATACGGCCGTCCAGCATCGCGCCCAGGCCCAGCACCGCGCAGGTGTCGGGACTCTCGGCGATCCGCACGGGCATGCCGGTGGCGTCCCGCAGCAGCTCGTCCAGGCCCGGCAGCCGCGCGCTGCCGCCGACCATGGTGATGCCGCCGTCCACCAGGTCGGCGACCAGGTCCGGCGGGCAGTCCCGCAGCACCTTGCCGATGCCGTCCAGCACCGCGGTCAGCGGGGTGTGCAGGGCCTGGCGCACCGCTGCGGTCTCCACGACCACCGAGCGGGCCAGCCCGGTCGCCACGTCCCGGCCGTGGATCTCGGTGGAGGCCGGGCCGTCCGGGGTGAGCCCGGTGCCGTGCAGGGCCAGCTGGAGCGGGCGCACCGACTGGCTGGGCAGCATCAGCTCGTGCTGGTGGCGCAGGTACTGGATGACCGCGTGGTCGATGGCGTTGCCGCCGACCGGGATGCGCTCGGCGGTCACGATCGAGCCGAGCGAGAGCACCGCGACCTGGGTGGTGGCCGCCCCGCACACCAGGATCATGGTGGCGGTGGGCTCCTCCACCGGCAGCCCGCAGCCGACGGCCGCCGCGATCAGGGTGTCCACCAGCTCCACCCGGCGGGCCCCGAGGCCGACCAGGGTCTCGATGGTGGCGCGCTGCGCCAGCGGGTCGCTGTCGTGCGGGGTGGTCGCCGCCGCGCGCAGCAGGGGCTTGCGCCGCAACTGGCGGCGGAGCTTCTCGCCGAGCAGGTGCCGCAGCATCCGCTGGGCCATCTCCACGTCCACCACGGTGCCGCCGGAGACGGGCCGGGCCACCCGGATGTAGTCGGGGGTGCGGCCGGTCATCTTCTCCGCGAACTCGCCGACGGCGATCAGCGCGCCGGTACGGGTGTTGACGGCGGCGACGCTCGGCTCGTCCACGACGAGCCCGGCGCCCTTGACGAAGACCCGGGTCCTGGCGGCCCCCAGATCGACGGCGACATGGCAGCGGCGCAACTGCTCAAGACTGACGGTCACGGTGCGGATCCTCCCGGGAGGGGTGTGTCCTCGCATCGTGCGGGCGCCGCGCACCGCCCGCGCGCCGGGAGAGCTGACGGGGTGACAGAACGGCGCCGCCCGGGTGACCGGGCCCCCGGCAGCCGCCCTCCGCTCACAGCAGCCGCTGGAGCAGCCCCCAGGTGAACTCGGCGGTGCGGCGCTCCCCGCCCGGCAGGGTGAACGCCAGCCGCCAGCGGGTGGGCGCGCTGCCCTCCAGCGGCCGGGCGGGCGGGAACGCCCGGGCCACCTCGTCCACCGTGCAGCTCCACGGGCGCAGCTCGCCGGCGGTCCGCGGCTCGGCCGCCGGAGCGCCCGGCGCCCGGACCAGCCAGGCGTTCCACACCTGCCCCTTCCCGGTGGCCAGCACCTCGAAGCGGAGGTCCGGCCAGAGCGGCACCGGCCAGCACAGCGCCTCGCACTCCAGGTCCCCGAGGGTGCGGGCGGTACGGGACTCGGGCTCGCCCAGCACCCGGCGGTACCGGTTCAGCTCGCCGGGGCCCCGGGGCGAGCGGACCATCGCCTGCCAGCGCCGGTTGGCCTCCCGCATCTCGGCGAGCGAGGCGCCCAGCGCGCGGCGGGCGTCCTCCACCAGCCCGGGCTGGAAGTCCGCCATCCGGCGCAGCAGCACCAACTGGAACTCACGCGGCCCGAACGGCGCGGCGGACGGGGGAGGGGTGGTGGAGCGGGCGGCGGCCATGGCCCCATCCTGCCCGCCGGTCCCACCGGTACGCGGGCGCTGCGCCGACCGGCCGGTACGGCCGTTACGGAGCGGTACGCGCCCCGAGGTGCCGAACGGCCCGTGCGTACGAGTGCGTACGGATTGGCAGCGATACGCGGCCCCGACATGCCCCCCGACCAGCGCTTCCACACACAATCCACACAGGTGGGGAGGGCTGCGGGCCCGGAGGTCCGCATAATCTGCGGGCGCCATGGATTACTGCCACCCCTGCCGGAGGCACCTGAACGGAGCCCTGGCCTGTGCCGGCTGCGGTACGCCCGCCGAGGAGCTCCGCCGCCGCCCCGCCCCGGCCACGCCCGCCGCCGAACCGGCCCGGGTCTTCGAGCTGGACCGGCCGGACCGGTACGAGGAGACCGCACCCGGCCGGGGCCGCCGCGGCCGTGCACGGGCCCGCCGAGCCGCCGGGCGCCGGGGCCGCGGCCGGCGCGGGCGCCGGGCGGTGGTCGGGGTGGCCGGGCTGCTGCTGGCCGCCGGGGCGCTGGGGCTGGCCGAGCTGGCCGCCGAACGTCCCGGCGGCGGCGGTGGTGCCACCGCGGTGGAGGAGCAGGGCGGCGCGGGCCCGGACGTGCTGCCCGAGCAGCCGGAGGCGGACACCGCACCGGACGCCGCCCCCGGCCCGGAGGACCCGGAGGCGGTACGGACCGGTGGAGCGGTGCCGTCCGGGCGGCCGGCCCCCTCCGCCCGCCCCGTCTCCGACGCCTCCTCGGCCGCGCCCTCCGCCTCTTCCATCGAGGTGCCCGTCACGCCGGGCGGCGAGGATCCGGCCCCCGACGGACCGGCTCCCGCCCCCTCGGACGTCCCGGGGCCCTCCGGCGGTGTCTCGGACCCCGGCCCCGACGCGCCGCCGCCCGCGCCCGGGCCCGATCCGACGGACGGCGGCCCCGGGGACGGCGGTCCGCAGGAGCCGCCGGACGGCCCCGGCGACCCCGCGCCCGACCGCCCCGCCCCCAGCGCCCCGCAACCCACCCCTCCGGCCGCCGAGCCGGAGCCGGAGCCCGAGGAGGAGTGCGACCGCTTCCTCTGGTGGTGCCTGTAGGACCGGTTCCTTCGCCGGTCTCGTCCTACTCTCCCGGCGGGGTCGGCTGCTGGCCCAGCATCTGGCGCAGCAGATCGCGCAGCAGGGTGCGCTCGGTGGAGGTCAGCCGGCCCAGCGGCTCGCGGGCGAAGTCGAGCGCGTCGCGCAACTGGGCGGCGGTCTCCCGACCCTCCGGGGTGGCCGCGGCGATCTTCACCCGGCGGTCGGCCGGGTCGGGGCGGCGCTCGACCAGGCCGCGGGCCTCCAGCCGGTCCACGATCCCGGTCACATTGGACGGCTCGCAGCGCAGGGCGAGCGCCAGCCGCCGCATCGGCGTCGGCTCCAGGGCGAGCAGCCCGAGGAGCCGGGCCTGCGCGCCGGTCAGCGCGTGCCGGGCGGCGGCCTGCTCGTACTCCTCGTGGTAGCGGGCCACCACGGTGCCGATCAGCTCGGCCACCTCGCGGGTGAGCGGGTCGATACGTCTACTGGTGGCGGACATACGCCACAGGATAGCCACTTACTTGACATCATGAAATATCAAGGAGCATGGTTGTTTCACGTACTGAAGTATCTCTCTCGTTCCCCTGGAGGCTCGCACCATGTCCGCTCTTCCCGAGTCCGGCCGCGCCTGGCACCTGGTCGCCCGTCCGCACGGCTGGCCCAAGCCCGAGGACTTCGCCCTGCGGGAGGCGCCGGTCGGTGAGCCGGCCGAGGGCCGCGTCCTGGTGCGCAACCACTACTTCTCGGTCGACCCCTACATGCGCGGCCGGATGAACGACGTCAAGTCGTATGTACCCCCCTTCCGGCTGGACCAGCCGATGGACGGCGGCGCGGTCGGCGAGGTCATCGCCTCCAGCGCCGAGGGGTTCGCGGTCGGCGACCACGTCCTGCACGGCCTCGGCTGGCGCGAGTACGCGGAGGTGGGCGCCGCGCACGCGGTGAAGGTGGACGCTTCCAAGGCCCCGCTCTCGGCCTACCTCGGGGTGCTCGGCATGCCCGGGCTCACCGCGTACGCCGGGCTGTTCGAGGTCGCCTCCTTCAAGGAGGGGGACGCGGTCTTCGTCTCCGGCGCGGCCGGGGCGGTCGGCAGCCAGGTCGGCCAGATGGCGAGGCTCAAGGGCGCCTCCCGGGTGATCGGCTCGGCCGGCTCGGACGAGAAGGTCAAGCGGCTGGTGGAGGAGTACGGCTTCGACGCCGCCTTCAACTACAAGAACGGCCCGGTGGGCGAGCAGCTGAAGCAGGCCGCCCCGGACGGGATCGACGTCTACTTCGACAACGTGGGCGGCGACCACCTGGAGGCCGCGATCTCCTCCCTCAACGTGCACGGCCGCGCCACCATCTGCGGCATGATCGCCCAGTACAACGCCACCGAGCCGACCCCCGCCCCGCGCAACCTGGCGCTGGTCATCGGCAAGCGGCTGCGGCTCCAGGGCATGCTGGTCAACGACCACTCCGCGCTCCAGCCGCAGTTCGTCGAGGAGGTCTCCGGCTGGCTGGCCTCCGGCGCGCTGAAGTACGACGAGACCAAGGTCGAGTCCATCGACAAGGGCGTGGACGCCTTCCTCGGCCTCCTCCGCGGGGAGAACACCGGCAAGATGGTCGTCTCCCTCACCGGCTGACCGCGCCCGCTCCTCCGGAGAGCACACGAGCGCCGGGACCCGGATCGCGGGACGGGTCCCGGCGCTCGCCGTCGGCGTGCCGCTCCCTCCCCGCTAGGCCAGGTCGGCGGGGCGGGTGCGCAGCTTGGCGGCGATCCGGGCCAGGGCCCGCTGGTCCGCGGCGTTCAGGGGCTCCAGTACGAGTTCCCGCACGGCCTGGACATGGGTCGGCGCCGCGGCGACGACCGTCCGGTAGCCGGACTCGGTCAGGGCCGCGAGGGTGAAGCGCCCGTCCTCCGGGTCGGGGTAGCGCTCCACCCATCCGCGCGCCTCGAACCGCTTGACCACATTGGACAGCCGGGAGAGCGAGCCGTTGGCCAGATAGGCCAGCTCACTCATCCGCAGACGCCGGTCCGGAGCCTCGGAGACATGGCTGAGGACCAGATACTCGAACAGCGTCAGCCCGGACTCCCGCTGCAGCGGCGCCTCCAGCTTGCCGGGCAGCAGCAGCACCAGCGAGATCAGCCCGGTCCAGGCCTCCTTCTCAGGTGGCGTCAGCCAAAGCTCCGCCCCCTCGGGCACCTCACCCCCGGGCACCCCACCCTCCGGCATCCGGGTCTCATCGGGCGGGGAGCTGCTCATGCGCTCACCCTACCAAGCCCCCTTCGCTTCACACATGAAGTCATTCGAGGTATCTTTGACTTCAAGCGTGAAGTCAAGTGATGTCACCGGAAGGAATCCGCCATGCCCGCGACCACCCACACCCCCGAGCCGCAGTTCTTCGTCACCCCCGGATACGGCGAGAAGCTGCTCGACATGCTCCGCTACAGCCAGGCGGTCCGGGTCGGCGACCGGGTCGAGATCTCCGGACAGGGCGGCTGGGACGAGGACTTCGCCTTCCCCGACTCCCTGGAGGAGGAGATCGTCCGGGCCTTCGACAACGTCGAGCGGACCCTCGCCCAGGCGGGCGCGAGCTGGCGTGAGGTGATCGCCGTGAACTCGTACCACGTCCCCACGGCCCCGGACACGATCGGCGAGGACCACAACCGGACCATGGTCGAGCAGTTCCGCCGCCGCATGGGCGAGCGCGCGCCCATCTGGACCCAGATCGGCGTGACGGCGCTGGGCGCGCCCGGGATGCGGGTCGAGATCCGCGTCACCGCGCTCACCGGGCCCGGGGACCGCGACCACTGACCCCGCCCCCGCCCTCCTCCCTCCCGTCACCCGTTAGGCTCAGCCCAGTCCGCCGCGATCGTGGGCGCGAGTCGCGGCGCATCACAGGAGGAAGACCCGTATGTCCATCCAGCAGTCCGACGTCCTCTACACCGCCGTGGCCACCGCCGAGAACGGGCGGGACGGCCGCGTCGCGACGGACGACGGCCGGCTCGACGTCGTCGTCAACCCGCCCAAGGCGATGGGCGGCTCCGGCGCCGGCACCAACCCCGAGCAGCTCTTCGCCGCCGGGTACAGCGCCTGCTTCCAGGGCGCCCTGGGCGTCGTCGCCCGCCAGGAGGGCGCCGACATCTCCGGCTCCACGGTCACCGCCGAGGTCGGCATCGGCAAGAACGACGAGGGCTTCGGCATCATCGTCAGGATCGTCGCCTCGATCCCGAACGTGGACGCCGCCACCGCCCAGGCCCTGATCGAGAAGGCCCACCAGGTGTGCCCCTACTCCAAGGCCACCCGCGGCAACATCACGGTCGACCTCGCCGTCGCCTGACCCACCGCCGCCCGGCCAGGCGAAGGCCGCGTCCCGTACGGGGGGCGCGGCCTTCGCCGTGTGTGGGCGGGGAGCGGGGCCGGAAGGACGGCCCCTAGGCTCGGCCTGGTGAACGAAGACGCCCGCTACGAGCCGACTCCCGCGCCAAGCAGTGCCCCGCCGGAGAGCACCCAGGTCACGGTCGCGGTCGACGGTGCCGCGCTCGTCTTCGCCTGGGACTCCGACGCCCGGGTCGAGGTGCGGAACCTCGGGCGAGAGGTCGTCATCGAGGCCAATGCCGCAGGCCTCCGGACGCTGGCCGGGCACCTCCAGGTGCTGGCCGGCGACGGCGTTCCCGATGGAGCCCATGTCCACCTTGAGGAGAGCAGCGGGCTGGAGGAAGGGTCGGTCGGACTCGTGCTGGAGCGCAGCGACGAGGAGGGTGATCAGCGACGACAGGGGGCGTCGGGGTAGGCGTCGGCCGTGGCGTCCTGGTCGGCGCGGAAGGTATCCAGATCGATGCCGGGAGCGGTCCTGGACATTGCGGCGAATTCCTGACGGGACACGAACCGGCGGCGCCGCCGAAGCGGGACAAGCTGCCCGATCGGGTGTCCATCACGGGTGACGGTGAACGACCGGCCACCTTGTACGGCGTCCAGGATCTCGCGTGACCGATCGCGCATATCGCGTCGGGTGATGATCTCGGGTTGCGGGCTCATGTCGGTCACCGTAGCCCCTGGTGCCGGCCGTCGGCACCGGGGACGTCCGGGCCTCGGGGCCGCTGCCGTGGCCCCGGTTACAGTGACCGCATGCGTGATCTCGGGGCGGGTTTCCGGTACTTGCTGAAGGGCCAGCGGTGGGTGGCGACCCATGGGCGCTGGTTCGGGTTCGGGCTGCTGCCCGGGCTGGTCACCCTGGTGCTGTACGGCGGGGCGCTGTTCGGGCTGGCGTACGGGGCGGATGACCTGACCGCGTGGGCGACGCCGTTCGCGGACGACTGGGGCTCCCCGTGGCTGGGGCTGTTCCGGGGGTTCCTGACGGCGCTGGTGTTCGCGCTGGGGCTGTTCCTCGCGGTGGTGACGTTCACCGCGGTCACCCTGCTGGTCGGCCAGCCGTTCTACGAGTCGCTCTCCGAGCAGGTGGACCGGTCGGAGGGCGGGGACGTCCCGGAGTCCGGGCTGCCGCTGTGGCGGGAGTTGTGGGTGTCGGCCCGGGACAGCCTGCGGGTGCTGGTACGGGTCGCGTTCTACGGGATCGTGCTGTTCGCCCTCGGGTTCGTGCCGGTGATCGGGCAGACGGTGATCCCGGTGCTCGGGTTCTGTGTGTCCGGGTTCTTCCTCGCCGAGGAGCTGACGGCGGTCGCGCTGCAACGCCGGGGGGTGGAGTTCAAGGAGCGGCTGGCGCTGCTGCGGGGGCGGCGGATGCTGGCGCTGGGCTTCGGCGTCCCGCTCACCCTCGCCTTCCTCGTCCCCTTCGTGGCCGTCTTCCTGATGCCGGGCGCGGTGGCCGGGGCGACCCTGCTCGTCCGTGACCTGGTGGACGAGCCGGAGGCCGGGGCGCGCGACGGCGGACGGCAGCCTGCCGGGGAGCCCGCGCCGGGTGCCCCGTACACGCCCCCGTCCCCGCATCCGTACGCCGGTCCGGCGGCTCCGCAGCCGCCGAACCCCTACGCCGTGCGGCCCCCGTATCCGCAGGGCGCCCCGCAGCCGCCGCAGAACCCGGAGTGGAACGGAGGGCGGAAGGCGTGACCGAACTCGTGGCGGTGGCGGTGATCACCATCCTGGCGGTGATCAGCCCGGGCGCCGACTTCGCCATGGTGGTCCGCAACAGCTGCCTGTACGGGCGGACCACCGGGCTCCTCGGGGCCGCCGGGGTCGCGGCCGGGGTGCTGGTGCACGTCACCTACACCATGCTCGGCGTCGGGCTGGTCATCGCCGCCGACACCGCGCTGTTCACGGCGATCAAGCTGCTCGGCGCCGGGTACCTGGTCTACATCGGGCTGCGCACCTTCTTCGCCCGCGCCGATCTGACCGTGGACCTGGACGCCTCCCAAGCCGGGCTGACCCGGCTCGGGGCGCTGCGCAGCGGCTTCCTGACCAATGTGCTCAACCCGAAGACCACGCTCTTCGTGGTCTCCACCTTCACCCAGGTGGTCGGGACCGAGACCCCGCTGTGGCAGCAGGGCCTCTACGGGCTGTTCATGTCCCTGGCCCACCTGGGCTGGTTCGCCCTGGTGGCGCTGTTCTTCTCGCACGCGCGGCTGCGGACCGCCATGCTGCGCGCCCAGAAGGCGCTGAACCGGGCCATCGGCGGAACGCTGGTGGGGCTGGGCGTCGCCCTGGGCGTCACCTCCGCACCGTAAGGGGCTCCGGGGTCAGCGGCGGGCGGCCGCGACCGTGAGGATCTGCCGCACCTGGGCGGTGATGTCGGCCCGGTTGCGCAGGAACTCCGGGTCGGTCACCGCCTCGGTGTCGCCCGCGCCGAACTGGAGCACCGGGGTGTGCACATGGCCGCCGGGCAGCGAGCGCAGGCCCAGCCGGTCGCGGAGCAGGGTGGCGCGGTAGGCGATCTCGTTGGAGAGGTAGTCACCGCCGCCTCCGGCCCGCGCCGCCGAGCCCGGCGTCGGCCCGTCCGGGCGCACCACCGGGGCCGTGGAGCCCGCCGGGACCTCGGTCACCGAGGTGTTGTCGTACACCGGGAACCGCCCGGTCGCCGCCGCCGTGATCCGGGCGTACGGGAGGGTGGTCGCCGTCCACTGCGGCTGCGAGCCCGGGTGGGCGACCGGGACGGTGCCCGTCTCGGAGACGTTCAGGTTGTCGCCGAAGCCGCCGCGCCAGGCGCCGTTGAAGCGCTCCACGTCGAACTTGCCCACCCGGCCCTGGCTGACCGTGGTGAACAGGTCCACCCGGGGCAGCACCGGGCGCAGCGCCCGCTCCACCTCGCCGTCCGCGAAGTCCCGCCAGCGGACCGGGAAGACGGCCGTCTCCACCCGCGCCCAGCCGCCGTCGGCCGTGCGGATCCGGGTGCCGTCCAGCGCCAGCGCCGCCGCGCCCGACGGGTTGGAGATCCGTATGTCCCGGTCGAGAGTGAAGGGGTCGAAGCCGGTCAGCAGGATCCGCCGCACCTTCCGGCGGTCGGAGGCCGGGTAGGTCAGGGAGTCCTGGCCCCGGGAGGCGGTCTCCAAGCGGTCGGTCAGCCGGTCGGTGAGCCGCTGCCGGGCCGCCGGGGGGAGCGGGAACGACGGCTGCCAGGAGCGCAGTTCACGGGTCATCGCGAGGCGCGCCCAGTACAGCGGGCGGTCGTCGTCCCGGGCCAGGTCGCCACCGGCCGGGCCGCGCCCCTGCACCCGGTCCACGGCCCGCCGCCACAGCGCCGCCCCGTGCCGGACGACGGTCCGCTCGGCGGTCGCCGCGCTCCGGGCGTCCGCCAGGGCGGCGGCGAACTCCGGTGCCACGGAGTCGAATCCGCTGCGGTGCAGGATCTCCCTCGGCACCGCCTGGTCCAGCCGGGCCTCCTCCACGGTGACCGGTGCGGGGGCCGCCGAGGCGGGCGCGGCAGCGGCGGCCACCAGGGCCGCGAGCCCCCCGGCCACCACCGCCGACGTACGCCAACGGGCCCGTGCCGCCGCCCCCTTCCCCGTACCCCTCACCCTTGCCGTCGTCCTCGAAGCCGTCCGTGTCCATGAGCGGTCCACCGCAGGCACACCTTCCCCTTCTCTGGCCCCACCGGCACCGGGCGGCACCGGTCCCGGCACGCTAGCGCGCGCCCGAGGGCCGGAGGAACCCCCGGCCGAGCTGTCGCCCCGCCAGGGTTCCGGGCGCACCATGGCAGGGCGGATCACGGAGGCGGCGACGGCGAGGGGAGACGGCAGTGGCGGACGAGACGGCAGAGGACACGGCGAAGGCGGTGGAGGCGGCGCTGGGGGCGCTCGACCTGGACGCCAAGGCGCGGCTGCTCTCGGGGCAGGACATGTGGACGCTGCCGGCCGTCCCGGAGATCGGGTTGGCCGCGCTGGTGATGTCCGACGGGCCCATCGGGGTGCGCGGGGTGCGCTGGAGCGCCGACGACCCGTCGATCGCGCTGCCCTCGCCGACCGCGCTCGCCGCCGCCTGGGACCCGGGCCTCGCCCGCCGGGCCGGCCGGCTGCTCGCCCAGGAGGCCCGCCGCAAGGGCGTCCACGTACTGCTGGCGCCCACCGTCAACCTGCACCGCTCGCCGCTGGGCGGGCGGCACTTCGAGGCGTACAGCGAGGACCCGCTGCTCACCGGGGCGATCGGCACCGGCTATGTGCGCGGGGTGCAGGAGGGCGGGGTCGCCACCACGGTCAAGCACTTCACCGGCAACGACGCCGAGACCGACCGGTTCACCGTGGACAACCGGATCGCCCCGCGCCCGCTGCGGGAGCTGTACCTCGCCCCGTTCGAGGCGATCGTCACCGGCGCCCGCCCCTGGGGGGTGATGACCGCGTACAACCGGGTCAACGGGGTCACCATGACCGAGCACGGTGAGCTGGTGAACGGGGTGCTGCGGGGCGAGTGGGGGTTCGACGGGGTCAACGTCTCCGACTGGCTGGCCGCCCGGCACACCGTACGGGCGATCACGGGCGGCCTCGACCTGGCGATGCCCGGCCCGCGGACCGTGTACGGCGAGCCGCTGGCCGCCGCGGTGCGGGCCGGCGAGGTCCCCGAGGCGGCGGTGGACGACGCGGTACGCCGGGTGCTGCGGCTCGCCGCCCGGGTGGGCGCCCTGGCCGGGGCCCGGCCCGCCGCCCCCGAGCCGCCCGCCCCGGTGGACGGCGAGGCGCTGGCCCGGGAGATCGCCCACCGCTCCTTCGTCCTGCTGCGCAACGAGCCGCGGGAGGGGGACGACAGGGCCGGTGGCATCCTGCCGCTGGCGTCCGGTGGGAGCGTGGCGCTGATCGGGGCGGCGGCGCGGGAGCCCCGGGTGCTCGGCGGCGGCTCCGCGCAGGTCTTCCCCGACCACACCGTCTCCCCGCTGGACGGACTGGCCCGGCTGCTGCCCGAGGGGGCGCTGCGCTACGCGGTCGGGGCCGACCCCACCGACGAGCTCGCCGCCGCCGGACCGGGCTTCGCCCTGCGCGCGGTCTGCCGGGACGCCCAGGGCGCCGTCCTCGGCGAGCGCTCGCTGCCCTCCGGCCAGTTCCAGTGGATCGGGGGAGACCTGCCCGACGGGGTCGGCCACGACACCTTGGCCGAGGTCGAGGTCACCGGCACCTTCACCCCCCGGGAGAGCGGCGCCCATGCCTTCGGCACCCAGGGGCTGGGCGCCTACACGCTCACCGTGGACGGGACGGTGCTGTTCGACGGGGTGCAGCCGAGGGGGGAGGAGAGCGACCCGTTCGAGGCCCTTTTCGGGTCACCCGAGGAGCGCGGCCGGGCGGTGCTCACCGCGGGCGTACCGGTCACCGTCTCGCTGCGCCATCCGCTGGACCGGGAGCAGCAGGCCGCCGCGCCGCTGCCCGCCGTGGTGTTCTCCCTGGTCCACCTGGGCCCGCGCCGCGACCCGGACGAGCTGATCGCCGAGGCGGTCGAGGCGGCCCGGGCGGCGGACACCGCGGTGGTCGTGGTGGCCACCACCGAGCGGGTCGAGTCCGAGGGCTTCGACCGCACCACCCTCACCCTGCCCGGCCGCCAGGACGACCTGGTACGGGCGGTCGCCGCCGCCAACCGGAACACCGTGGTGGTGGTCAACTCCGGCTCCCCGGTGGAGATGGACTGGCGCGAGGAGGTGGCCGCGGTGCTGCTGAGCTGGTTCCCCGGGCAGGAGGGCGGGGCCGCGCTGGCCGACGTACTGCTCGGCGCGGAGGAGCCCGGCGGGCGGCTGCCCACCACCTGGCCCGCCGCCCTCGCCGACGCGCCCGTCACCCGGACCGCCCCCACCGACGGGCGGCTGGACTACACCGAGGGCCTGTTCATCGGCTACCGGGCCTGGGACCGGGCGGGGACGGCGCCCGCCTACGCCTTCGGCCACGGACTGACGTACACCGATTGGGCGTACGAGGCCCTGGAAGCCGCCGACGGGGCCGCCCGGGTCGGGGTGGTGAACACCGGGGAGCGGCCCGGCCGGGAGACCGTCCAGCTCTATCTGGAGCCGGTCGGCGCGGCCCGGGAGGCCGTGGAGCGCCCGCTGCGCTGGCTGGCCGGGTTCGCCGTGGTGGAGGCCGGTCCCGGCGAGAGCGCCGAGGTCCGTGTCCCGCTGCCCGAGCGGGCGTTCGAGGCGTGGGACGAGGAGCGGGGGGTATGGATCACCGTCCCGGGGCCGTACCGGCTGCACGCCGGCCGCTCGCTCGCCGACCTGCGGCTGAGCACCGAGCTGGAGCGTTGAGCACGGCGATCCGGACGCGGTCCGCGGCCCCCACCCCGGCGGCCCCGGGGCGGTCCCTGACAACCGCCCCGGGGCTCTCTGCGCGCCCTCGATCAGTCGGTGCAGAGGGTGCCGGGGGCGGGCAGGGCGCGGGTGGTGAGGTAGCGGTTGGTGGCCTCGCGGGCGCAGGCGGAGAGCAGGAACATGCTGTAGTCGTCGCCCTCGCGGCTGAGCACCACGCTGCCGGGCAGCTGGGCCGCCATGGCGGGGCCCGCGCTGTGCGGGGCGAGGGCCTGGCGGGTGGACTGGAGGATCAGCGCGGGCGGTGCGCCGTGCACCGGGGCGCCCGCCGCGACCGGCTCGGCCGGGACGGGCCAGCCGAGGCAGCCGGTCAGCGCGGTGTACGAGCGCACCGCGCCGCCGAGGTGCGGGGAGACCCGCTCCAGGCGCTTGCGCAACCGGGTCAGCTGGTCGAACGTGGTCACCGGGCGCGCGTGGTCCAGGCAAGCCGGGACGCGGACCTGGACCGGGTTCAGGGTGTCGTCCGGGTCGCGCAGGAAGTCGGACGCGTCACCGCCCCGGGCCTTGACCACGGCCTCGGCGAGCAGGGGCCAGGTGACCCCGGAGAGGGTCAGATAGTCCTGGGTGGCCTCGCGGATGTCCTCACCGGTGAGCGGCCGTCCGCCGCCGCCGACCGGGACGGGGGTGCGGTCGGCCCGGGTGACCAGCGCGTCGTACGCGGCTCCGGCGTCCTCGCCGTGCAGGGCGCACTCCGCCGAGCCGGCGCACCAGGCGGTGAAGCGGCGGAACGCCTCCTCGGCGGTGGCCGCCTCCCGGACGATCCGCTCGGTGGGCGAGGTGGTGTCGTCCAGCGCGGTGTCCAGGACCATGGTGCGCAGCCGGCCGGGGTAGAGATCGGCGTAGGTGCGGCCCAGCAGGGTGCTGTAGTGGATGCCGTACCAGTTCAGCCGGGCCTCGCCCAGTGCGATCCGCACCGCCTCGAAGTCCCGCGCGGTGGACGTCAGATCGGTGTGCGCGACCAGCGGCCCGGTGCGGCGCAGGCAGTCGGCGGCGAACGCGCGGTTGTGGGCCGCCAGTGCGTGGAACGCGGCCCGGGTGCGGGGGAAGTGGCTGACTCCGGCCGGCTTGAGGGGCTTGTCGCAGCGGATCGGCGTGCTGTGCCCCACGCCGCGCGGGTCCACCGCCACCAGGTCGAACCGCTCGGTCATCGCCCCGGCGAAGGCGGGCAGTCGCGCCCGCATGGCCAGCCGCAGCTGCTCGATGGAGGACCCGCCGGCCCCGTTGTTCAGCAGCAGGGTGCCGGTGCGGTGGCGCGGGTCGTCGGCGGGGCGGCGGACCAGGGCCAGGGTGAGGCTGCCGGAGCCCGGACGGGCGTGGTCGACCGGGACCTTGAGCGTGCCGCAGCTCAGCCCCATCTCCCGTAGCTCGGCGTCGGCGCAGCTGGTCCAGTCGATCCTGCTCGCGGCGGGTGCCCGCTCCGGGCGGTCCTGGGCCAGGGCGGTCGGGGTGGTGGCGAGGGTGGCCGCCGCCAGGGCGAGGGCGAGCACCCTGAGGCGGAGGGGACGGGCGGCGGGGCGGGGCATGGCGACTCTCCCGGAGCGTCGGCGCGCCGGACCGGCGCGGTTGAGGAGCTTCCTGCGTTGGTGAGAAGCTATAACCGCAACTCGCGAGAGTCAATAATTTAAGTGAGAAGCTATAACTATTGGTCAGGGGGCCGTGATCCGGCGGTAGGCGATCTCGGCCAGCCTGGCCTGGCCGTCCAGGCTCGGGTGGAACCAGTCGTAGGGGCTGAGCTGGTCGCCGGTGAACCTGTAGTCGAACACCGCCCCGCCGTCGTACCGGCACAGCCGGTCCCGCTCGCAGACCTCGCGCAGCGCCTCGTTGTACGCCACCACCCGCTCGTACACCTCGGTCCGGCGCCGCTCGGCGCTCGCACCGGTGTCCTCGGCGCCGCCCAGCATCGACGGGCAGAGGCCCAGCTTCCATATCTGACGGCCCATCGGGTTCTCCCAGCCGGTGGCCCACAGCCGCCGCAGGTCCGGCACGCTCGCCACATACACCCGGCTCCTGGGGGAGCCGTCCCGCAGCCGCCGCAGCGACTCCTCGAAGGAGGCCCGGTACTCCGCGACCGGGGTCATCGCCGCCACGCTGCTCCGGCAGGCGTCATTGGCCCCGGTCAGCACGGTCACCAGGTCCGGCCGGTGGGCCGCCGCACGGCTCATCTGCCCGGGCAACTCGGCCATCCGCGAACCGGATTTGGCGAGGTTCCAGGTACGGGTGGACAGGGTGGAGGGGCCGAGCAGCCGCCGGGCCAGGCTGTTCACCCGGGCATCGGTGCCGGTGGCCCAGGAGGAGTCGGGGCAGTCGGTCAGCACCCCGCAGGCGTTGAAGCTGCGGGTGATGGAGTCGCCGACGGCGGCCAGCGACGCCGGGTCCCGGTCCCAGCCGGGCGTGGGGGTAGGGGAGGGTGAAGTGCGCTCGGCCCGGGGCCGCTCGGCCGGCGCCCGGTCGCAGCCGGCCGTGCCCGCGAGCAGTGCGGCGGCCACCACCGCCGCGACCCCGGCCGCGGGTCGCGGGGGCAGGGCCGACCGGCCGGTGGTACGGGGGCTCCGTCGGCTGCGGGGCATGGGGGTCGCCCTTTCGTCGGCGTCCTGGCGGGTGAAACATCCGCCGATTCCCGTCACGTTCGGTGACGGAAGTGGCACGGTGTTCCGGTGGTGTCGCGGTGGTGTTCCGGGGCCGGGTTCCGCGGTGCGGACCTCCCGCTCGACCGTACGCCATCCCCATGCGCCCCTGCGCACGGTAGCTTTGGCCCGTCGAGGCGGGCCGGTGCCGCAGCCGGTGGCCCCGGACCCGGCAGGCGTCCCGCCGGTCGGCTCCGGTAAATTACATCACGTCACATGCTGTCCCTTTTGTGGAGTTTCACTCCTGATGCTGTTTACTGAGGCCGCTGGGAATGGCGACCCTCGTCCCACTCTGGAGGTCCCGGTGACGACACGTGGAGTCCTGTACGTACACTCCGCCCCCCGCGCGCTGTGCCCGCACGTGGAATGGGCGGTCGCCGGAGTGCTCGGCGCCAGGGTCCAGCTCGACTGGATCCGCCAACCCGCTTCACCGGGCACCTGGAGAGCCGAGTTCTCCTGGCGGGGCGAGGTGGGCACCGCCTCCAAACTCGCCTCCGCGCTGCGCGGCTGGCAGCTGCTCCGCTTCGAGGTGACCGCCGAACCGTGCGCCACCGCCGAGGGCGAGCGCTACAGCGCCACCCCCGAACTGGGCATCTTCCACGCGGTCACCGGCATCCACGGCGACATCCTGGTCCCCGAGGACCGGCTGCGCGCCGCGGTGGCCCGGGCCGCGCAGGGCGAGACCCAACTGGAGGCGGAGGTCGCCCGGCTGCTGGGCAAGCCCTGGGACGACGAGCTGGAGCCCTTCCGGTACGCGGGTGAGGGCGCCCCGGTCCGCTGGCTCCACCAGGTGGTCTGACCGCACGTCAGGACCCCGTGTGCGTACGGCTTCGGGCCCGCTCCCTTGTGGGGGCGGGCCCGTTCGCGTATCCCGGGGGCTCACTCCGCCGCGGCCCGCTCCTCGCGGTCCAGCTCGGTGAGCAGCCGGCGCAGCAGGGCGCGGGCGGCGGTGACGTCCTGCTCCGGGAGGGTCCCCAGCAGGACGCGGTGGTGGGCGGCGGCCCGCTCGGTGACCCGCTCCAGCGCGGTCCGGCCGGTGGGCGTGAGGGTCAGCAGCGGGGAGCCCCGGTGCTCGGGGTTGCCGGCGAAGGCGGCATGGCCCCGCTCCACCAGGTCGTTGGCGACCCGCTGCACGTTCTGGCGGGTGACGCCGAGGCGGCGGGCGGCCTGGGGGACGGTGACCGGCTGCTCGGAGGCCGCGCTCAGCACCTGCCAGCGGGCCTGGGTCAGGCCCTCGGTCGCCGCCGTCCGCTCGCCGAGCCGCCGCAGCGCGCCCGCCGCCTCGTAGACATCGGCCACCAGCAGGGCGAAGGCGTCGGTTCTCCCGGGCGCGGCGGGCGCCGGGGGCGGGAGGGCATCGGACATGACCGACTCCTTTGACAAGCTATTGTCTGAGTGGAAACCTGTTGTCATGCTAGTCGGGGGGTACGTACCGAGGAGAACAGCGCATGCCCAGGATCGATCTGTACCGGAATGTTCACATGGGCCAGCGGGCCCGACTCTTCGCCCTCGCCGTGGAGCTCGGCGCGGCGGACGGCGCCGACCAGGCGGTCGCCGAGGAGTTCGCCGACCGCGCCCTGGCCATGACGGCGGAGCTGCGCGAGCACGCCGACCACGAGGACACCCACATACACCCGCTGCTGCGCGAGCGGGCGCCCGCCGCGGCCGACGCCCTGGACGCCGAACACATCCGGCTGGACGCCGCGCTGGCCGCGCTGGACGAGCGGGCCCGCGCCTTCCCCAAGGCCGGATCGGACGCCCGGGCCGGATCGGAGGCCCAGGCCGGATCGGACGCCCGGGCCGGATCGGAGGCCCAGGCCGGATCGGACGCCCGGGCGGAGGCGCAGCACGCGCTGTACCTCGCGGTCAACGAGCTGATCAGCGCCTATCTGGCCCACCTGCACGCCGAGGAGACGGTGGCGATGCCCGCGCTCTGGGCGGCGTACGGCGACGGGGATCTCGGCGCGGTGTTCGGCGGCTTCCAGGCCACCCGCTCGCCCGAGCAGCGCCTCGGCGACCTGCGGGGCATGCTGCCCGCGCTGCCGCCGCGGGTGCGGGCCGCCATCGCCCGGGCCACCGTGGAGGCGCTGCCGCCCACCGAGGCCGGCTCCGGGCTGTACGCGCTGAGCACCACCCTGGCCCCGGCGCAGCGGGCCCGCCTCTACGACGACCTGGGCGCTCCGGAGGCCTGGGCGGCGCGCTGAGCTTCGTACCGGAGACGCGCCGTGCGGACACGCACCGGGGCCCGGGCCTCCCGCGAGGGGAGACCCGGGCCCCGGTGGCGTACCGGTCGATGCGGCGGTCACACGGTGCGGAAGGCCAGCACCACGTTGTGGCCGCCGAAGCCGAAGGAGTTGTTGATCGCGGCGATGGTGCCCTCGGGCAGTTCGCGGGGCTCGTCGCGCACCACGTCCGCGTCCACCTCCTCGTCCAGCTCGGTCACGTTGATGGTGGGCGGGGCGGTGCGGTGGTACAGCGCCAGGACCGTCGCCACGGTCTCGACGCCGCCGGCGCCGCCCAGCAGGTGGCCGGTCATGGACTTGGTGGCGGAGACCGCGATGTGGTCCAGCTCGTCGCCGAGCACCGAGCGCAGCGCCTTGACCTCGGCCACGTCGCCCTGCGGGGTGGAGGTGGCGTGCGCGTTGAGGTGCGCGACCTCCGCGGGCTTCAGGTCGGTGGTGTCCAGCAGGCCGCGCAGGGCGGCGGCGACACCGCGGCCGGTGGGCTCCGGCTGGGCGATGTGGTGGCTGTCCGAGGACAGGCCCTGGCCCAGCACCTCGCAGTAGGCGCGGGCGCCGCGCTTGGCGGCGTGCTCGGCAGACTCCAGGACGACGACACCGGCGCCCTCGCCGAGGACGAAGCCGTCGCGGCCCTTGTCGTAGGGGCGGGAGGCGCCCTGCGGGTCGTCGTTGTTCTTGGACATCGCCATCATGTTGGCGAACGCGGCGACCGGCAGCGGGTGGATCGCCGCCTCGGTGCCGCCCGCCACGACCACGTCGGCGCGGCCGGTGCGGATCATCTCCACGGCGTAGCCGATCGCCTCGGCGCCCGAGGCGCACGCCGAGACCGGGGTGTGCACGCCCGCCTGGGCGTTCACCTCCAGGCTCACGTTGGCGGAGGGGCTGTTGGGCATCAGCATCGGCACGGTGTGCGGGGAGACCCGGCGTACGCCCTTCTCCTTGAGCACGTCGTACTGGTCGAGCAGGGTGATCACGCCGCCGATACCGGAGGCGATCACCGTGCCCAGGCGCTCGGGGGCGACCTGCTCGTCCTCGCCGGCCCGGGCGGTGAAGCCCGCGTCGGCCCAGGCCTCACGGGCCGCGATCACCGCGAACTGGGCCGAGCGGTCCAGCTTGCGGGCGAACGGGCGGGGCAGGACGTCGCCCGGGTCCACGGCCGCGACGGCCGCGATCCGGACGGGCAGCTCGGCGAAGCGCTCGCCCTCCAGGGCGCGGGCCCCGGAGCGACCCGCCAGCATGCCCTCCCAGGTCGAGGCGGAGTCGCCACCCAGCGGTGTGGTTGCGCCGATACCGGTGACGACCACGGTGCGATTGGTCGAGTTCACAGGATTTCTCTCTCCACGAGTATCGAGGTGTGCGGAAACACGGCGCCACCGCCGGGTGGCGGTCCGATCAGCCCTGGTGCTTGGCGATGTAGTCGGCGGCGTCGCCGACGGTCTTCAGGTTCTTGACGTCCTCGTCGGGGATCTTCACGTCGAAGCGCTCCTCGGCGGCGACGACGACCTCGACCATGGACAGCGAGTCGACGTCCAGGTCGTCGGTGAAGGACTTGTCCAGCTGGACGTCCTCCGTCGGGATGCCGGCGATCTCGTTCACGATCTCCGCGAGACCTTCGACGATCTCTGCCTGCGTGGCGGCCATGTGGCGCTCCTTCGGTGTGGCCTGCCCGGTGTCTGGTGCCGGGAGGGGTATGGAGGTGTGTCCGGCCCGCCGGGCGGACCCGGCGGATCCCTCGGTGCCTCCTCCCGCCGCCCCGTCCGGGGCAGGGGAGTCGTCCCGCCGAGGGGGCGGGGTGCGGCCGGTCCGGAGGTCCGCTCCGGGGGCCTGGCGACCGGTGTGACGGACGCCGGGCCTGCCCGGGAGGACCCGAACCGTGCCTAGGGGAGGGTAACGACCGTCGCGGCGTACACGAGACCCGCCCCGAAGCCGATGACGAGCGCGGTGTCGCCGCTCTTCGCGTCGCCGGTCGCCAGAAGCCGCTCCATCGCGAGCGGGATCGAGGCGGCCGAGGTGTTGCCGGTGGTCTCCACGTCCCGGGCGACCGTGACGTGCTCCGGCAGCTTCAGGGTCTTCACCATCGAGTCGATGATCCGCATGTTGGCCTGGTGCGGGATGAAGACGTCCAGGTCGGCGGCGGTGATCCCGGCCGCGTCGAGCGCCTGCTGGGCGACCTTCGCCATCTCGAAGACGGCCCAGCGGAACACCGCCTGGCCCTCCTGCGTGATCGCGGGGAACTTGACCTCGCCGCGCTCGTCCAGCGGCAACTTCGCCGTGTCGCCGCTCCGGAAGTCGGTCCACGGCACGGTCTGCCGGATGGTCTCCGACTTGTCGCCCTCCGAGCCCCACACGGTGGGGCCGATGGCCGGCTCGTCGGCCGGGCCGACGACGACCGCGCCGGCGCCGTCACCGAACAGGAAGGCCGTCGCCCGGTCCTCCGGGTCGGTCAGGTCGCTCAGCCGCTCCACGCCGATGACCAGCACGTACTCGGCCGAGCCCTCGACCACCATGCCCTTGGCGAGGGTCAGCCCGTAGCCGAAGCCCGCACAGCCCGCCGAGATGTCGAACGCGGCCGGCTTGCCCGCGCCGAGCTTGTCGGCGATCTCGGTGGCCACCGCCGGGGTCTGGCGGAAGTTGGAGACGGTGGAGACGATCACCCCGCCGATCTGCTCCGGGGCGAGCCCGGCGTCCGCGATGGCCTTGCCGGCCGCCTCCACCGACATCGCGGCCACGGTCTCCTCCGGGCCGGCCCAGTGGCGGCTGACGATGCCGGAGCGCGAGCGGATCCACTCGTCGGAGGAGTCGATCCGCTCCAGGATCACCTCGTTGGGCACGACCCGGGTCGGACGGTAGCCGCCGACACCCATGATCCGCGCGTACGGGGCGCCCTTGCTGGGCTTGATCTTCGCCATGCTCTACGGCTCCTTGTCAGACCGCGGGCCGCGCGTGCTCGGCGATGAGCGCGCGTGCCGCGTCGAGGTCGTCCGGCGTCTTCAGGGCGACCGTCGCGACACCCTTCAGGGCCCGCTTGGCGATACCGGTGAGCGTGCCGCCCGGGCACACCTCCACCAGCGCCGTGGCGCCGAGCTGCTGGAACGTTTCCATGCACAGATCCCAGCGGACCGGGTTGGCCACCTGGCCCACCAGCCGGGCGACGACGTCGGCGCCCTCGGCCACGGTCCGGCCGTCCTTGTTCGACACATACGGTACGGCGGGATCGGCGGCCCGGAGCTCCTCGGCCGCCGCGCCGAGCACCGCCACCGCGGGCTCCATGTGGCGGGTGTGGAACGCCCCGGCCACCTTCAGCGGCACCACCCGGCGCACGCCCTGCGGCGGGTTCTCCGCCAGCGCGGCCAGCTGCTCCAGGGTGCCGGCCGCCACGATCTGGCCCGCTCCGTTGACGTTCGCCGCGGTCAGGCCCAGGCCCTCCAGGTGCGGGACGGACACCTCCGGGTCGCCGCCGAGCAGCGCCGACATCCCGGTCTCGGTGACGGCGGCCGCGTCGGCCATCGCCAGCCCGCGGGTGCGGACGAACCGCAGCGCGGCCGTCTCGTCGAGCACCCCGGCGAACACCGCCGCGGTGATCTCGCCGACACTGTGGCCCGCGACGGCGCCGGGGGAGGCGTCCCCCAGCGCGGACCCGGCCAGCAGACCCGCCGCCACCAGCAGCGGCTGGGCCACCGCGGTGTCGCGGATCTCGTCCTCATCGGCCTTCGTGCCGTAGTGGGCGAGGTCGAGCCCGATGGCGTCCGACCACGCGGCGACGCGGTCGGCGGCACCGGGGAGGTCGAGCCAGGGAGTCAGGAAGCCGGGCGTCTGAGCGCCTTGGCCGGGAGCGACGAGTACGAGCACTCTCACACTCTCTCTTGTGCGCGGCCCCCGACGCCCGTGGGGACAGGGACGAAGAACCGCTGGGGGAATTGTCGGTGTCCCACAAAGGCGGGCAGCGGGCGGCACCAGACTAGGCCTGGCCGTCCCCCTGGACCAGACGCCCGAGGATGAGCGCGATCCGCAGCGTGAACGCCGAACGGACATCGGACGGCGACCAGCCGGTGACATCCGTCACCCGGCGCAGCCGGTAGCGCACGGTGTTGGGGTGAACAAACAGCATCCGGGCCGCGCCCTCCAGGCTGCTCGCCTGCTCAAGGTAGACGCTCAGCGTCTCCAGCAGCGCCGAGCCCGCCTCCTCCAGCGGCCGGTAGATCTCCTCCACCAGCTGCTCGCGGGCCGACGGGTCCCCGGCGATCGCCCGCTCCGGCAGCAGATCGTCCGCCAGCACCGGCCGCGGCGCGTCCTGCCACGCCGAGCAGGCCTTCAGCCCGGCCGCCGCGGCCTGCGCGGACCGGGTCGCCGCCTGGAGGTCCGGCACCACCGGACCGGCCACCACCGGCCCCGCCGCGTACGGGCCGATCAGCGCCTTCGCCACATGCATCGGGTTGTCGTCGCCGCCCGCGATCACCACCAGCCGGTCGCCCAGCACCCCGGTGAGCACCTGGAGCTTGGCGTGCCGGGCGGCCCGGCGGATCGCCTCCACCGTCAGCTCGCTGTCCCCGTCCGGGGCGGTGCCCAGGATCACGCACACATGGTCCGGCGAGTTCCAGCCCAGCGCCGCCGCCCGGGACACCGCGCCCTCGTCGGCCTCCCCGGACAGCACCGCGTTGACCACCAGCGACTCCAGCCGGGCGTCCCAGGCGCCGCGCGCCTCCGCCGCCTGCGCGTACACCTGCGCCGTGGCGAAGGCGATCTCCCGCGCGTACACCAGCAGCGCCTCGCGCAGCACCGACTCGTCGCCCGGGGCGGCGACCTCCTCGATGGCGCTCTCCATCACCTCGATGGTGGTGCGCACCATCTCCACGGTCTGCCGCAGGGTGATCGCCCGGGTCAGCTCCCGCGGCGCCGTCCCGAACACGTCGGTGGAGATCGCCTGCGGGGTGTCCGGGTGCCGGAACCACTCGGTGAACGCGGCGATGCCGGCCTGCGCCACCAGCCCGATCCACGACCGGTTCTCCGGCGGCATCGCCCGGTACCAGGGCAGCGTCTCGTCCATGCGGGCGATGGCGTTCGCCGCGAGCCGCCCGGAGGACCGCTCCAAGCGCTTGAGGGTCGCGGAATGCGGGTGGGCGTCGTTCGCAGCGGGTTCAGGCACGGGGACAAGACTGCCTTATCGCGACGTCCGGGTGCGGTGGCGGGGTTCGGGGGGCGGTGCGCGGAGGGCGTTCTCCGGCCGGGGGCCGGTGGCGGGGAGCGGAGGAGGGGACCGGGGTACGGAGGCGGGTCCGGGAGCGGGGCGCGGTGGCGAGGTCCGGGGGGTCTTCCCCTGGCCGGGAGCGGGGCGCGGTGGCGAGGTTCGGGGGGTCTTCCCCTGGCCGGGAGCGGGTCGCGGTGGCGAGGTTCGGGGGGTCTTCCCCCGGGCGGGAGCGGGTCGCGGTGGCGAGGTCCGGGGGGTCTTCCCCCGGCCGGGAGCCGGTCGCGGGGGGCGTTGTCCGGCCGGGGTCCGGCCGGGGGCCGGTGACGGCGCTCCGGGGCCGGGGGCCGACGGCGGGGTTCGGGGGGCGGTGCTTCGGGGGCCGGGGGCCGATGGCGGGGTTCGGGGGGCGGTGCTTCGGGGCGGGCTACGGTACGGGGGTGAGCTCCGAGAACGCCGTCCCCGGCTGGACCGTGCACCGCGCCGGCGACCGCTACCCGGGCGGCGACCCGGCCGCCGGTATCCGCACCCGGCACGCCTTCTCCTTCGGCCCCCACTACGACCCGGACAACCTCCGCTTCGGCGCCCTGATCGCCGTCAACGAGGAGCGCCTGGCCCCCGGCGCGGGCTTCGCCGAACACCCGCACAGCCACACCGAGATCGTCACCTGGGTGACTGAGGGCACCCTCGCCCACCGCGACTCGGCCGGCCACACCACCGAGGTCCGCCCCGGCGACCTCCAGCACCTCAGCGCCGCGTCGGGCGTCCGCCACGAGGAGCGGGAGGGGGCGGGGAAGGGCGGCGACCGGGACCTGGTCTTCGTGCAGATGTGGCTGGCGCCCCGCGAGCCCGGCGGCGACCCCGGGTACACCGTCCTCCACTCCCTGCCGACCCCGATCGCCCGGTACGAGCTGCCCGCCGCCGGTGCCGTACTGCACGTCCACCGCCCCGCCGGTCCCGGCGCCGAGGTCCCGCTGCCCGCCGCCCCCTTCGTCTACGCCCATGTGGTGCGCGGCACCCTCCGGCTGGCCGGTGACGAGCTGGGTCCCGGCGACGCGGTACGCGCCCGGGGCGGCGCGCCCGCCCTCACGGCACTGGACGCGGCCGAGGTGCTGGTCTGGGAGATGGCGGGCTGAGGGCCCGGCGGGGCGCGGGGGTTCACGGGCGGGGGCGGGCGGGGCGGGCGGTGGCGTCAGCCCAGCTCGTCGGCCACTACTGCCGCGGCCTCGGCGATCAGCCGGTCGTCGGGCTCGGCGTCCTGGTCCTGCCGGTAGGACATGATCGCCACCACCAGCGGGGCCCGGCCGGGCGGCCAGATGACGGCGATGTCGTCGCGCGCGCCGTGGTGGGAGCCGGTGCCGGTCTTGTCGCCGACCTTCCAGTCGGCGGGCACCCCGGCGCGGATCGTCCGGTCGCCGGTGGTGTTCCTCAGCAGCCAGCCGGTGAGCAGCTTCCGCTCCCTGGCGCCGAGCACGTCTCCGAGGGTGAAGGCGCGCAGGTCGACGGCCAGTTGGCGCGGGGTGGTGGTGTCGCGGCGCTCACCGGGCACCCAGGTGCTCAGCTCGGGCTCGATCCGGTCGGTGCTGGTGACCCGGTCGCCGGTCGCCTCGCGCAGCGCGGCGCCGAGCGCCCGCGGGCCCCCGAGGTCCCTCAGCAGCACATTGGCGGCGGCGTTGTCGCTGTAGCGGACGGTCGCGTCGCACAGCGCGCGCAGGCTCATCTCCCCCTTGCCCGTGGCGTCCAGGTGCTTCTCGGTGATCGGCGAGTTGGCGACGAGGTCGCCGCGGCCGTAGCGCAGCACCCGGTCCATGCCGTCGGCGCCGTTCCTCTTCAGGACCACCCCGGCGAGCAGCGCCTTGAAGGTGGAGTTGTACGAGAGGCGGCTGTCGGCGTTCCAGGCCAGTTCCCGCCCGCTTCCGGTGTCCACCGCGTACACCCCGAGGTGCGCGTCGTACCTCCGCTCCAGGGCGCGCAGCGCACCCCGCCCGTCGGCCGCCGCCGAGGGGTTCTCGGCGGCGCTCGCGGTGGCGGCCGGGGCCGGACGGCCCGAGCGGTCCGCGGCGGTGCTCTGCCCGCCGCAGCCGGTGAGCGGGAGCAGAAGGAGGGCGGCGAGCCCGGTGAGCGCGGCACGGCGGCGGCCGGCCCGGGTGGGCCGGGAGCCCGGCCGGGGCGGTACGGGGGGAAGGGTGGGCTGCATGGGTGCGGGGGCTCCCGTCGTCTCGTCGTCCCGGGCACGCGGTCCGCGCCGGGGAGATGGCCGGCCGCGACCGGGTACGGGACCCGGGGCCGCGGCCGAGGCGGGCCGGCCGCCTCACCGCCACCCTCGCCGCCCGGGGAGCGCGGGCACCAATACCGCCGCGCCGGGTTTCATGCCCGATCCGCATAGAGTGGCCGGGTGGATCTGGTCGGGGCATGTCGTACCTTCGTCGCCGTCAGCGACCACGGCGGCTTCACCGGCGGGGCGGCGGCCGCCGGGGTGTCGCAGCCGGTGGCCAGCCGCCGGGTCGCCGCCCTGGAGGACCACCTCGGGGAGCCGTTGTTCGAACGCTCGGTGCGGCGGGCGGTGCTCACCCCCTTCGGCCGCGAGATGCTGCCCTACGCCCGCCGGCTGGTGGAGGACGCGGACGGCCTGCTGTACGAGGCCGCAGCCGCCCGCCGCAGACCCTGGCGGCTGGCCGTGCCGGAGACCTGCACCACGGGCGGCCTGGCCCGGCTGGTGGCCCGGGCGCGCGACCTCGGGATGAACCTGGACCCCAGGCCCGAGCGCCCGGCCCGCCGCGCCGAACTCCTGCTCGCCGGGCGGGTGCGGGCCGCCCTGCTCGCCGTCCCGGAGCACGAGGCGGTCTGGGCGGTGCCGCTCGGCCTGGCCACCGCCCAGGACCCCGGGGTGCGCCGGATCCATCTGGAGACCCTGCGGCTGGGGCGGACCACCAGGGGCCCGGCCCGGCGGGTGTGGCTCCAGCCGGAGGACGATGTGCCGCACCTCCGCGACCCGCTCACCCGGCTGCGGGACGCCCTCGGGCTGCGGCCGGGGCAGCTCGCCGTCGCCGCGGACCTGACCGCGGCCGCCGCCGAGGTCCTGGCCGTCGGCGACCTGCTGCTCTGCTCGGCCCCCGAGGCGGACCGGCTCGGCCTGCACTGGCGGCCGCTCGGCGAGACGACCCCGGTGCGGGGTTGCCTGCTGGGCGTGGCGGCCGACAGCGGGCCCGAGCCCCCGCTCTCCCGGCTGGGCGCCGAGATCGGCCGCTGTCTGGGAGTCCCGGGAGCGGAGCCGGAGGCCGTGGTCGCGGCCCGAGGGGGAGAGGGACGGGGATGAGCGGTACTGAGGCGCTGCTGCGCTCGCTGCGTGAGGAGTTGCGGGACGGGGGACTGCGCGGCTGCCTCCTCGTACGGGATCTGCGGACCGGGGAGGAGGTCGGCCTCGATCCGGACGTACCGCTGCCGTCCGCCTCGCTGGTCAAGGTGCCGCTGGCGCTGGCCACCGCGGAACGCGTCCGGCGCGGCGAGCTGGACGGGGCGCGGAGGGTCGAGGTGGCGCCCGGCCGGATCACCACCCCGGGCCCCACCGGGCTGAGCCGCTTCCGGCACCCGGCCCGGGTCGCCGTGGACGACCTGCTCTATCTGAGCCTCTGCCTGAGCGACAGCACCGCGGCCGACGCGCTCTTCGACCTCACCCCGCCGGAGCGGGTGACGGACCGGCTGAGGGAGTGGGGCCTGACCGGGATCACCGTCCGGCACCGGGTCGGCGAGCTGTCCGACACCCCCGAGGAGCGGTTCGACGGCGGGCAGGCGCATCTGGCGCACGCGCTGGCCATCGGGGCCGGCACCGGCGAGGCGGCCGGCGGCCGGGGCCACCAGCTGCCGCAGCTGGACACCACCCGGGCCAGCAGCGGCACCGCCCGCGCCTGGGCGGACCTGCTCCAGGCCCTGTGGCGGCCGTCCGCCATCCCGCCCGAGGTGGCGGCCACGGTCCGGGAGCTGATGCGGCACAACCTCAACCGCCAGCGGCTCGCCCCGGACTTCAGCTCCGACGCGACGACCTGGTCCTCCAAGACGGGCACCCTGCTGAACCTGCGCCATGAGATCGGTGTGGTCGAGCACGGTGACGGCCAGGCCTTCGCCGTGGCCGCCCTCACCGAGTCCTTCGTGCCGGCCGGCGCGCAGCCCGGCGCGGAGGCGCTGATGGCCCACGCCGCCCGCACCCTGCGGGACCATCTGCGCCAGCGCTGACGACTCCCGTCACCGGCAGCGGACTCAGCGGCAGAGGGCGTCCAGGTCCTCGACGAAGGCGGGGAACTCGGCTCTCGCCGCCGCGACGATCTCGCGGGCGGGACGGCGGGGTGTGGTGGCGTGCCGCCCGGCTATCGCCTCCAGCTCCGGGTTCGGCCGCTGGTCGTCGCCGTCCCCGATCCCGTGCTCCACGACCTCCATGGGCCCGTACCCGTCGGCCAGCACCCACAGGAAGTCCGAGAGGCTTCCGGCGACCACCCCGCGCTCGCCCTCCGAGCCCAGGAACACCACCGGCTGCTCGGCGAGCCCCCGCCCCGGCCGTACGCACCACAGGGCGGCCAGCCCGCCCGTACCGTCCTGCCCGAACACCCGGTAGGCCCCGGCGTCCGCCTCCGGGTCGCCCGTCCAGCCGCGCAGCCAGTCCGCGGTCTCCTCGGCCGAGTCGAAGGCGTCGTACGGCTCGAAGTCCACGGAGGCGAGGGCGGAGTCCGCCGCACCGTCGTACCAGGGGAACTCCACCCCGGCGATCTCCGCCAGGGCGGCCGGGAAGGCCCGGTCGCCGCCCACCGCCCGGCCGGAAGCGTTCGTCTCGATCATGCCTGAAGGCTAGACCGGGCCACTGACAACGCCCGTCCGCTACGGAAGAGGGGGCGCCGTCTCGCGCAGCTCCGCCAGCACCGCGTCGGTGAACACCGGCCAGGCCTCGACCGCCCACGGCCCGAAGTCCCGGTCGGTGAGCGCCACACAGGCGGCGCCCGCGTCCGGGTCGATCCACAGGAAGGTGCCGGACTGCCCGAAGTGGCCGAAGGTGCGGGGCGAGGAGGCGGAGCCCGTCCAGTGCGGGGACTTGCCGTCCCGGATCTCGAAGCCGAGGCCCCAGTCGTTCGGCCGCTGGTGGCCGTAGCCCGGCAGGATGCCGGTCAGCCCCGGGTACTCCACCGACATCGCGGCCAGCACCGTGCGCGGGTCGAGCAGCCGGGGGGACTGCACCTCGGCGGCGAAGCGGACCAGGTCGTCCACGGTCGAGACGGCGTCCTTGGCGGCCGAGCCGTCCAGGGTGGTGGAGCGCATACCCAGCGGCTCCAGCACGGCCTGCCGCAGATACTCGGGGAACGGGATGTCCGTCGCCTTGGCGACATGGTCGGCCAGCACCTCGAACCCGGCGTTGGAGTAGATCCGCCGGGTGCCCGGCTCGGCCTGCCGCCGGTGCTCGTCGAAGGCCAGACCGGAGGTGTGGGCGAGCAGATGGCGGACCGTGGACCCCTCGGGCCCGGCCGGCTCGTCCAGCTCGACCGCCCCCTCCTCGTACGCCACCAGCACCGCGTACGCCGCGAGCGGCTTGGTCACCGAGGCCAGCGGGAACGGCCGGCCGGTCGGGCCGTGCGCGCCCGCCACCGTCCCGTCCGCGCGCACCACGGCGGCCGCCGCGTTCGGCACCGGCCAGTTGTCGATCGTCGCCAGGCTTCGCAGGCTCCCCGGGTTTCCCATGGGGCCGAGCGTATCCCCGCCCCCGGTGCGGCCGTGCGGCCGGTCCGCGCTTGCTTGGAGTGCACTCCAAGGTTCTAGCGTGGAGGTCATGACGGTGATCCAGAGCACTCCCGTGGCCACTGGCGTGACCACCCCGGTGGACGTCTGCACCGTGGCGCCGCCCGCCCATCCGCGCCCGGACGGACAGGACCGCTACACCATCAGCGAGGTCGCCGCCTGGACCGGGCTGAGCGCGCACACCCTGCGCTGGTACGAGCGGATCGGGCTGATGCCACACGTGGACCGCTCGCACACCGGGCAGCGCCGGTTCACCAACCGCGACCTGGACTGGCTGGTCTTCGTCGGCAAGCTGCGGCTCACCGGGATGCCGGTGGCCGCCATGGTCCGCTACGCGGAACTGGTCCGCGCCGGCGAGTCCACCTTCGAGGAGCGGCGCGAGCTGCTGGAGACCACCCGGCGGGACGTGCTGGCGCGGATCGCCGAGCTCAACGGCACCCTCGCCGTACTCGACCACAAGATCGGCTTCTACGGCTCCCGGCCGCCCGCGGCGGACTGACGGCTGCCCGGAGGCACGCACCACCCGAGAGGAACACGGACGACATGAGCACCGGCACCGAGAAGATCGCGACCGTACGCCTCGGCACCCACGGCCCCCAGGTGGGCGTCCAGGGCTTCGGCGCGATGGGCATCAGCGAGTTCTACGGGGACACCGACGAGGCCGCGGCCCGGGACACCCTGGACGCCGCGCTGGAGGCAGGCGTCACCCTCATCGACACCGCCGACATCTACGGGCGGGGCGCCAACGAGGAGTTCCTCGCCCCGTTCACCGCCGCCCACCGGGACGAGATCACCCTCGCCTCCAAGTTCGCCATCCAGCGCGACGACACCGACCGGCGGGTCGTCCGCAACGACCCCGCCTACATCCGCACCGCCGTCGAGGCGAGCCTGCGCCGGCTGGGCACCGACCACCTCGACCTCTACTACATGCACCGCCGCGACCCGGCCGTGCCGCTCGCCGAGTCGGTCGGCGCGATGGGCGAACTGGTCGAGCAGGGCAAGGTCCGCTTCCTGGGCCTGAGCGAGGTGACCGGTCCCGAGCTGCGCGAGGCGCACTCGGTGCACCCCATCACCGCCCTGCAGTCCGAGTGGTCGGTGTTCTCCCGGGACGTGGAGCGCAGCGCGGTCGGCGCCGCCGCCGAACTGGGCGTGGCCTTCGTGCCGTACTCCCCGCTCGGCCGCGGCTTCCTCACCGGGGCGTTCGCCAACGCCGAGACCGACCTCTCGGCCGGTGACTTCCGCCGCTTCCAGCCGCGCTTCACCGGCGACAACGCCAAGGCCAACGCGGCCCTGCTGGAGCCGCTGCGCACCATCGCCGCCGCGCACGGGGCGACCCCCGCGCAGATCGCGCTGGCCTGGGTGCAGCAGCGCGCCCGGGTGCACGGGCTGACCGTGGTGCCCATCCCCGGCACCCGCAAGCGCTCCCGGCTGCTGGAGAACGCCGGCGCCACCCGGATCACCCTCACCGAGGCGGAGCTGGCCGAGCTGGAGCCGATCGCCGGCCGGGTCGCCGGCGACCGCTACCCGGACATGTCCACCACCTCGGCCGCCCGCGAGGGCTGAGCACCCGCCGATTGTCGGGGCGGTCATCCGAAGACGTACACCGCGAAGCCCGCCGCCAGCAGCGCCGCCGCCGTGCGGCGGGCCGGGCCGCTCCCGGTCCACGGGGCCTCCAGCCGCCGGGCGTACCGGCCGACCAGCACCAGCAGCCCGGCGAAGAGCGGCAGCCAGGCCAGCCGGGCCGCGATCCAGCCCAGGGTGTCGGGGGCGCCTGTCAGCCCGGGGACCGCGCCGAGCAGTCCGGCGGCCGGTACGGCGGCGGCCAGCATCGCCGTCTGGTGCCAGCACAGGATGGTCATCGCGCAGAGGTTGACCAGGACGACCGGCGCCCAGAGGGCGGGCCGCCGCAGCAGCCGGTTCAGCCGGCCGTGCAGCAGCACCGCCGCCCCGCTCTGCGCGGCCGCCAGGGCGAGCACCAGCAGCGAGGGCGGATGGCTGTTGGTGCGGGCCTCGCCCGGCACACCCACCATCGACGCCGGGTAGCCGCACACCAGCAGCAGGGCGGCGAACAGGGCCCCGCCCCCGGCCAGCAGCCACCAGGCCTCCCGCCGACCCAGCCGGCCCACCGCCCAGGCGGCACCGAGCTGGTAGGCGAAGAGCCAGCCGGGCAGGATGTTCAGCAGGCTCAGCCAGGACGGCACCGCCTCCGCGTACGGGCCGTAGCGCAGCGCGTCCACCACCGCGACCGTGCCGAGCAGCGGCACCGCCGCCCACACCCCCAGCCGCCGGGCCGCCCGCTCGCAGTACGGGGTGAGCGCCGTGACGACCGTGTAGACGCCGACGAACCACAGCGGCTGGACGACCAGCGTCGTCGCGGTGCGCAGAGTGTCCTGCGGCACCCCGAAGCCGTGGCCCAGTACGGGCAGCAGCACCGCCCAGACGGCGGTCACCCCCAGCACCGGCCGCCCCAGCCGGGCCACCCGGCCGCGCAGCCAGCCGGCGGTGGAGCCGGTGCGCCGCCGGTAGGAGAGGACCGAGGCGTAGCCGCCGACCAGGAAGAAGATCCCCAGCAGCTGGAGCACCCAGCTCACCGGGGCGAAGAACCCGAAGGCGGTCAGCGGGCTGGCGTTGTGCAGCCCGCCGTCGCCGGCGTCCAGGGTGAGGCCGCCGAGCATCCAGTGCCCCAGCGGCACCGCCAGCAGCGCCAGCGCCCGCAGCCCGTCGACCGCCCGGTCCCGGTGGGCGGGGGTACGGGCCTCGATGGAACCGGCGGCTCTGCGGAGGGCGTTCATCGCAGGCCCCCCTCGGTCCCGGCGGTCGCGGTCTCCTCCGTGGTCTCGTCCGCGGTGCCGTCCGCGGTGCCGTCGGCGATGGCCGCGAAGGCGCGCAGTGAGGCGGTGCCCGGGGCGAAGTAGCCGGTGTGGCCATGGGCCCCGGAGACCGGCACCGGGCGGGCGCCGAAGCCGGGGGAGGCCGGGTCGGCGCCATGGCCGAGCCCGAACAGCTCGACATGGGGTACGTCGCCGATCCAGTCGTCCGGATCCTTGGCCGCCCACACCCGGGCCCCGGTACGCAGCTCGGCCGCGCTGTCCGCGCGCATCCCGGGCGAGCCCAGCACCACCAGGTCCCGGGCGGCCAGCCGGGGCGCGGCCAGCCCGCACACCACGGAGCCGTAGCTGTGGCAGAACACCGCCGGCGCGGGCAGCCCCACCGCCGCCAGCCCCTCGGTGAACCGGACCAGCCGCTCGGCCCCGGCCTCCGCCAGCCGCCCGGTCGCCGCGTCCACGCCCACCCCGACCGGGGTGGTGTAACCGGCCCAGGCGATCACCGCGGTCCGCCCGCCGGTGGCCGCCCACAGCTCGCGCGCCATCCCGGCCGGGGTGCCGTACGGGTCGGAGCGCCGGTCGTAGGTGGCGGCGTCGATGTCCGAACCGGGCGTGATCACCGCGACGCTGTCGCTCGCCGCCAGGTCCCCGAAGACCTCGGCGACCTGGCCCCGGCCGCGCGGGTCGAAGGCGAGGACGCGCCGCCCGGTGAGCTGCCCGAACCGCCCGTCGCGCCGCACCGCCAGGGCGTTGGCCTGGTAGCGCAGGGCCAGGGGCGCGCCGTCCAGGTTGCCGACCACGGACGGGTGGCGGCGGGCCAGCGCGGTCCGCTCGGGGGCGTCCAGCCGGGCGAAGAAGGCGGCGACCTCGCGCGGGGAGGCGGTGGCCGGGTCGGGCAGCGGCCGGCCGAGCGAGGCGTCCGCCCGCCAGGCCGCGGTGCCCGGAGGCGGACCGGTGACGGCGACCTGCGCGTCCCCGGCCGCCCAGCCGGCGGTGCCCGCGACCACGCCCGCCATCACGGCGGCGCTGACCACCGCCCGGCGCAGCCCCCGGAACCTCGTTGACCGTGTGTGCGCGGATCGGCGCATGACGGCAGCCCCCCACTTCCTCGTCCGGCTCATCCGACTCGTCGGAGTCGGCCGCCCCGTGCGGTGCGGCGGGAGGAAGGTAGGAAGACGGCCGCTGACGGCACGTCACCCCGGGGAGCCAACCGGGGGGTGCTACCGGGGTAGGGGGTGGGGGAGCGGGCGGCGGCCAGGGCCGTGCGGATCACGGTCCTGACCGCCGTGCCGTCAGCAGTCGGGGACGTCAGGCAGTCGGTTGGCGGGGTAGTCGATGTAGTAGCTCGCGATCCAGCCGGTGTTGGGTGCGGTGTAGTCGTTCACCAGCACCCAGTAGGGGTTGCCCCCGACGGTCTGCCCCTGCTTCTGGCAGTAGACGTAGAGCTGATGGCTCGGTTGTACCTGCTGCCGGACGTTGGGGCAGTTCGTCGTCGAGGGGTGGCTGCTGCAGGCGGTTGGATTGCCCTCGTTGCTCCGCAGGTTCACATTGGTGGCCCAGGTGCGGTACATGCGGTCGGCCGCGGGGGCCGCGGAGGCGGTCGTGGCCGCGAGCGGTGAGGCCAGGAGCGCCGCGGCCGTCGAGGCCGTCACTGCCACGGTGCGTGCGGTGGACCAGTGGTGCCGAAGGTGCATGGTGTCTCCTCGTGTCGGGTCGATCCGACCGGTTCGGCCGTCCCGGCAGCCGGTATAGCCCACAGCCGCTGTACGGGCTCGGGAGCGGGGCGCCGAACAATCAATCGCCGTACGGAGGACTCACCGTACGGCTCCACCGTCCCGGCACCTGAGAGCCGTCGACATCGTCAACCGGCCAGAGCGGCTTGTTCCGCGGCGAGAGCACGGCAGGCGACCTTCGACTGCGAAAAGATGAAGGCGGACCGCAGCGGATGCACGGGGAAGGGGTGGCGGTGGCGCGACACGAACGCCCGCTGGACGAGGGCGACGGCCCTGAGTTGCGATTCGCGGCGTCCCTGCGAGAGCTGCGACGCGAGGCCGGTAGCCCTACCTACCGGGTACTGGCCCAGCGCGCCCACTACTCCATCGCCACCCTGTCCAGCGCGGCCGCGGGCCGTGCCCTGCCCTCGCTCTCCGTCACCCTCGCCTATGTCCGCGCCTGCGGAGGCGACGTGAGTCAGTGGGAGCGGTGGTGGCACGAGGCCGCCGCTCAGATCGCCGCGGACACTGCCCACGTGGGCACGGGGACGGCCGGCGGTGATCACGACGCAACCGCGCCGTACCCGGGACTGTCCGCGTTCCAGCCGGATGACGCCAAGCGGTTCTTCGGGCGGGAGGAGCTGACGGGTGACTTGGCCGACCGCCTGTCGCGGCGGCGGTTGGTGGCGGTCTTCGGCGCCTCCGGGTCGGGCAAGTCCTCCCTGCTGCGGGCCGGACTGCTGCCCCGGCTGCGCGCCGATGCCCACCGGGGGCTCGTGGTGCTCCTCACGCCGGGTCCGCATCCGCTGGAGGAGTGCGCGGTCAGGCTGGCCACACCGGCCGGGACCACCGTCGGGGCGTTGCAGGCGGACATCGCGGCCGATCCGGCCAACCTGCACCGGCTGGTGCGGCAGATCCTGGCCGAGCGGCCGTCCGGCGCCGAGATGTTCCTCGTCGTGGACCAGTTCGAGGAGGTCTTCACCCTGTGTCGCAGCGAGGAGGAGCGGGCCTCCTTCGTCGCGGCCCTCGTCACCGCGGCACAGGCGCCGGGCAGCCGGTGCCGCGTGGTGCTCGGCGTACGCGCGGACTTCTACGCCCACTGCACTCACTACGCGGACCTGGTCGGCGTCCTGGCCGACGCCCAGGTCGCTCTCGGCCCGATGTCGGCGGAGCAGTTGCGCCGGGCCATCGTCCAGCCGGCCGTGCGGGCGGGGCTGAGTGTCGAGGGCTCGCTGGTGGCGGCGCTGGTCGCCGAGTGCCACGGCCGGCCCGGTGTGCTGCCGCTGCTCTCGCACGCCCTGCTGGAGACCTGGCGCCGGCGCCGGGGCAACGCGCTCACGCTGGCCGGGTACCAGGCCGCCGGCGGCCTGGAGGGCGCCCTCACCCGTACCGCGGAGACCTTCTACGCCTCGCTCACCCCCTGCCGGCAGCGGCTCGCCCGCCGGCTCTTCCTGCGCCTGACCGCACTGGGCGAGGGCACCGAGGACACCAAACAACCGCTACCACGCACCGAACTGGACGACAGCGAGGATGCCGCCGCCGTCCTGGAACAGGCGGCACGCGCCCGGCTGCTCACCCTTGACGACCACCATGCCGAGATCACACACGAGGCCCTCATCCGCTGCTGGCCACGCCTGCACCAGTGGCTCACCGAGGACCGCGAGAGCCTGCGCCGCCACCGCCGGCTCAGCCACGCGGCAGCGCTCTGGGAGTCCCTGGACCACGACCCCGACGCCCTGTACCGCGGCACCCGCCTGACCCTGGCCCGGGAGTTCGCCGAGGAACCGGCCCACCGCGACGCCCTGACCGCGCGCGAGCGGGCCTTCCTCGACGCCTCCCGGCTCGCCGAAGAAGCCCGTGGGCACCGGGCCCTGCTGAGTGCCAGGCGCCTGCGGCTGCTGGTCGCCTGCCTGGCCGCCGTGACACTCGTCGCCACCTGCGCCGCCGGCTATGCCCTGCACGCCCAGCGGCGGATCACCCAGCAGCGCAACGAGATCCTCTCCCGCACCGCTGTCACCGAGGCGCGCACCCTGCGGAACACCCAGCCGGGGCTGTACGCCCAGCTGATGATGGCCGCCTACCAGCTCTCGCCCACCACCGAGGCCCGCGACGGCCTGCTCAGTGCCGCCGGCACCTCGCTGCCCGGTCGCGGCCGTCTCGTCTCGGCCGTCGCGTTCGACCCGGCGGGCCGCGCACTGGCGGCGGGTGGCGAGGACTCCGTGCAGCTGTGGGACCTGCCCGCGGCGGGCCCACCGGTCAAGGCGGGGGCGACACCGCGTACCGGTCCGGTGGCGTCCGTGGCGTTCGCGCCGGACGGCCGGACCCTGGCGGTGGGCGGCATGGACCACCGGACCCGGCTGTGGGACATCTCCGACCGGCGCCACCCGGTGCTGACCGCCACCCTCACCGCCCACACCGACGTGGTCTTCGACGTCGCCTTCAGCCCCGACGGACGCACCCTGGCCACCGGAAGCTACGACCACACCGTACGGCTCTGGGACCTCACCGCGTCCACGAGCCCCACGGCCCTGGCCGTACTGAGGGGCCACAGGCTGAACGTCAAGGCCGTGGCGTTCACCCGCGACGGCCGCACCCTGGCGACGGCGGGCGACGACCGCACCGTGCAACTGTGGGACGTCGAACGCCCTCGCCGACCCGTCCGGCTGTCCGTCCTCACCGGCCACCATGACTTCGTCACGTCCCTGGCCTTCTCCGCCGACGGCCGCACCCTGGTGTCCGGCAGCGACGACCGCACCATACGCATCTGGGACACCCACCGGCCGGACCACCCCACCGCCCGGTCCACCCTCGCCGACCACGCCGCCGTGGTGATCTCCGTGGCGCTCAGCCGGGACGGCCGACGGCTCGCCTCAGGAGGCTACGACGGCACCAGCCGCCTGTGGGACCTCACCGACCCCGGCCATCCCCAGCCGATCGGGGTCATCACCGACGCCGGCGGCGCCCTCAACGCCGTGGCGCTCTCCCCCGACGGCCAGACCCTGCTCACCGGCAGCAGCGACCCCTTCGCCCGCCTCTGGCCGACCGACCCACACCGCGCCATCGCCCAGGCCTGCACCCGAAACCCGGCCACGATCACCCGCGCCCAGTGGGACCGCTACTTCCCCGACGTGCGCTACAACCCGCCGTGCGGGGCCCGGGGCTGAGGACTCCAGGGCGCCCCGGCCCGGAGGCTCTCCGGGCCGGCCACGGTGGGTGCGGCCGCGCGGTGCCATCCCCTCCCGGGTGGCGTTTCCGCGCCGCCTCCCTCATCCGGCGGCCGTTCGCCTGGTGCCACCGCCGTCCCTCCCCGCGCGGCTCCCCGCACCGCGATTGTTCACCGTCTGTCTGTTCGGTGCCTTGCCTCCGATGCCGAACGACGCGGCCTGGTTGAGTCGCCGAGGGACGGCTCAGGCCGCCGCCACGACGTGTGTCACGACCAGGCACACCAGACACGGAGGAAACCGCATGCTGAAGAAGACCGCAGTGGTCGCAACCGCCGCCGCGATGTTCGGTGTCATCGCCTCGGCCCCCACCGCCTCCGCCGAACCCAATCCGCCCAACTGCCCCAGGGGGAACTTCTGCGCCTACAGCGGACCCAACCAAACCGGATCGCTGGTGCTGAAGACGGCGGGCAACTGGAGCGGGCGGGTGAGCTTCCAGTCCGTCTTCAACAACGGATACCGGTCACCCGGAGCCGACCACGTCGACATGACGTACTGGTACGAGGGGGACGGCACCGTCACCAGCTGCTTCCACTACAACCCCGGGCCCGGCGACTACAAATGGACCGCTCCCTACACGGAGGTGCTGTACAGCGTCCGCTGGCGAGGCGAGTGCTAGAGGCGAACGTCAGGCGCTGACGCTCGCGGCCGCAGGGCCTGAACGCGACACCGCGTCCGTGTGCACCGTCAGGCCCTCCACGGGCAGCGCCCCGGCGGGTTCCCGGGCTCCATTCCACCCGGGAACCCGCCGGCCCGGTGTCACCGGGGCTTCGGCTACACCTCGCCCGGGGTGACCAACCCCGACTCGTAGGCGAAGACCACCGCCTGCGCCCGGTCGCGCAGGTCCAGCTTGGCCAGCACCCGGCCGATATGGGTCTTCACCGTCTGCTCGGCCAGCACCAGCCGGCCGGCGATCTCCTGGTTGGACAGGCCCCGGGCGATCAGCTCCAGGACCTCCGTCTCCCGGGGCGTCAGCCCGTTCAGCCGCAGTGAGCGGTCCCGGCGCGGGGCCGGGCGGGAGGCGGCGAAGTCGGCGATCAGCCGCCGCGTCACCGAGGGTGCGAGCAGCGCCTCACCGCCCGCGACGATCCGTACCGCCGCGATCAGGTCGGCGGGCGGGGCGTCCTTCAGCAGGAACCCGGACGCGCCCGCGCGCAGCGCCTCGTAGACGTAGTCGTCCACGTCGAAGGTGGTCAGCATCAGCACCTTGGGCCGATGGACGACCCCGGGCGGCGGCGACAGGATCCCGCGGGCCGCCGCGAGCCCGTCCATCTCCGGCATGCGTACGTCCATCAGCACCACGTCCGGGTGGGTGGAGCGGGCCACCGCCACGCCCGCCCGGCCGTCCGGGGCCTCGCCGACCACGTCGATGTCCGGCTGCGCCGACAGCAGCGCGGCGAACCCCGCCCGCACCATGGCCTGGTCGTCGACGATGATCACACGGATGGTCACTCGGGATCCTCGGGTGTCTCTGGTGCTTCCGGTGTCTCGGCGTCCCGCAGTGGCATCCGGGCCGCGACCCGGAAGCCGCCGTCCGGCAGCGGGCCGGCGTCCAGGGTGCCGCCGGTCAACCGTACGCGCTCCCGCATCCCGACCAGCCCGTGCCCGGTACCCGTGCTCTCCAGCGGCGAAGTGGCCCCGTCCGCCGACCCGTTGACGACCAGCACGGTCAGCCAGCGGCCGCTGGCGGACGCCGTCACCGACACCCGGGTCGGCGCGCCGGGCGCGTGCCGCACCACATTGGCCAGGGCCTCCTGCACGATCCGGTACGCGGACACGTCCACCGCCTGAGGGACGGCGCCCAGGTCCGCGGACAGCGACGACTCGGCCGGCACCCCCGCCCGTACCGCCGCCTCCACCAGCTGCTGCACCCGGTCCAGGCCCGGCTGCGGGGCCCGTTCGCCCTCGGCGCCCTCGCTGCGGAGCACCGACAGCAGCCGCCGCATCTCGGTCAGCGACTCCCGCGCCGAGCCGGCGATGGCGGTGAACTCCTTGCGGGCCGCCTCCGGCAGGCCGGTGATCCGGTAGGGCGCGGACTCCGCCTGCACGGTGATCACCGACATGTGGTGCGCCACCACATCGTGCAACTCCCGGGCGATCCGGGCCCGTTCCTCCAGCAGGGTGCGCCGGGCGCGCTCGGCCTCGCTGACGTTCTCCTGCTCGGTCAGCCGCCGCCGGGCCTCGCCCCGCTCCCGTAGCGACCCGACGACCAGCAGCACCACACCGGTCAGCACGAAGAGCGACACCGCCACCCCGCGGTCGGCGTCCACCGGCGCCAGGACGAAGGCGAGCCCCGCGGCACCGGTGGCCAGCCAGACGGCGACCAGCGTCCGGGGCGGTTCGCGCAGGCCCACGGCGGCCATCAGCACCAGATAGCCGACCACGACCGGCGGGGTCCACGGCCAGACCGGCCCGCCGGGCGCGGCCGCCCCCAGCGAGGCCACCGCGCCCAGCACATCCGCCACCGCGACGATCCACCACGCCTGGAGCGGCCGGGTGACCGCCAGTACCAGTGGGGCGGCCTGGGCGGTGGCCAGTGCCGCGGCCATCTGGCCGCCCACCCCGTAGTCCTCCATGAGCATCACGATCGTGACGGGCAGCAGCGAGGAGACGGCCGCCAGGGCCACGGCATACGGGACCCAGCGGCGCCATGGGCCGGGAGCGTCCCCGAAGAGGGGGCGGCCGGGGTCGGTGGGGGTCGCCAGCGAGCGGCAGAGGGCCGCCACCTGGACGCCCAGCGCACGGTGCAGGGCGCGGGGAGGGGAGGAGCCGGGCGCGGGGGCGGGGCGCTGATGGCCGGTCCGCGGACCGGGGCCGCCGGTGGAAGTGGTCATGGTGCGGCCAGCGTAGGCAGTGGGCCGCCGCCCCCGCGTCGCCCCTCGGGCCCGGCCCGGCGGACCGGCTCATACCGGGGTCCCGGGCGCCATGTCGTACCGGGGTATGACCACCCCCTGGCCGCCCGCCCCTTTCAAGGCCGCCGGGACAGTCGATTCTCGGTCACCCGGCCTCCCGCACCCGGCTTCCCCGGCTGCCCGCACGGTCGGATTTCCGCCACCCGGCCACCCGGTCGTCCGGCTACAGCTCGTCCAGCAACTGGGCCTTCTTCGCGGTGAACTCCTCGTCGGTCACCAGGCCGGCCTGGTACAGCTCGCCCAGGTGGCGTATCCGCTCGGCCACCGCCGCCGGGTCGCGGCCCGCCGAGGCCGCCGCGGCGGCCACCGGGACCGGGGCGCCGCCTCCCTCCCGTACCGCCGCGAGCACCGCGGCCGCGAACGGGAGCGATTCGTGCACCGGGCCGTACCCCAGCCCGAACACCACGGCCCTCGGGTCCTGTTCCGCCGGTCCGCGCCCGCTCGGCTCCTCGCCGCGCCGCAGCAGCCGCAGATGGCCGTTGAACAGGTCGGGCGAGCTCCACTCCACCCCGGCCAGCTCGCTGACCGGAAAGAGCTGGTCGCCCGCCTTCCACTTCTCCGAGGAGGCACCGGTCCAGAACCAGCGGAACGCCACCTGGTCGCCGTCGAACACGGCCTTCCCGTCGTACGCCTTGAACTGCAACGGGGGCTTCGGGGCGGTGACCAGGAAGCGCTCCGGCCGCTCGCTGTCCCCGACCAGGCCGGGGCCGGCGGTCCGGGCCTTCTCCACCCGCCCGCGCAACTCGTCGGCGTAGAACTCGGCGAGGGTCTCCTGTTCCTGCGGCAGTACCAGCCGGTACGGGTCGGAGCTCTCCTTCAGCTGCCCCGCGGCCGCCTCCATCAGCGGGTCGGCACCCGGTCTCGGCACCGCGTGCAGCACCACCGTGCCGCGTTTGCCCGGGGAGAGGGTCACGGACGCCAACGCCTCGTAGGGGACGGTCCGTTCGCGCAGCGCCTGGTACAGCCTGGGCGCGCGGATCCCCCGTTCGAAGCGGATGAGCACGGCGTCGGTTTCGAACTCCCAGGTGGCATGAATTCCGGCCAGCACATCACCCATGCGCCCCATCGTATGCGGCGGGCGCCCGCGCGTCGCCATCGAAGTCCTGCGAGCTTCGGCACTTTCGCGACGATCTACGCGCGTCAGGTCTCGACTGTGCCGGAAGATCCCTCGTAGACGGGTTCGGAGAGCGGAAGATCGTCGCGGCAGGACCCCTCACCTGGGGCGCAGCGGACCTGTCCGTACGCTCCGACGCCTATCCCGGCGAAGTTGCGCAGACTGTCCGTTCCCGGGACGAAGTACCCGGCGTGTCCGGCCGCGTCGGCCGAGGAGACCAGCCGCGCCCCGAACTCCGGCTCCACCGGGTCCGCTCCGTGGCCGAGGCCGCCGACCTCCAGATACGGCACGTCCGCGATCCAGTCGTCGGCGTCCCGGGCGGCCCAGACCCGGGCCCGGGTGCCGAGTCCGGCGACGTCGTCCGCGCGCATCCCGGGGCTGCCCGCCACCGCGATGTCGGTGACCCGGTCGGGCAGCCGGCGCGCGGCGACCCCGCAGACCACGGAGCCGTAACTGTGGCAGAACAGGGCGACCTTGGACTTTCCGGGCAGGCCCCTCGTGAGGGTGGCGAGCCGGTCGGCCCCGGTCGCGGCGAGCCGCCCGGTGGCCGCGTCCATCCCGACGCCGGCCGGGGAGGCGTAGTCGGCCCAGGCGATGACGGCGGTACGGGTGGTGGGGGAGGTCTCGCGCTCCGCCCGGTACAGCGAACGGGCCATGCCGACCGGCGCCGTGTACGGCAGGCTCGTCTTCTGGAAGGTGAGCAGACTGGTGTCCACCCCGGGCACGACCACCGACACCCGCTCGGCCCGGCGCAGGTCGCCGAAGACCTCGGCGACCCGGCCCCGTCCGGTCGGGTCGAAGGCCAGGATCCGGCGGTCCCTGCCGAGCAGCGCCTCGAACCGGTGGGTGCGCCGTACTGCCTCCCGGTGCCCGTCCTCCGACAGCCGCCGGTCGGCGACCCGGTCCCGCTCGGCGTCCAACGCGCCGCGCAGGGCGATCCGGTTGGCCCGGTAGCGCAGGTCGATCGGGGCGCCGTCGAGGTTGCCGACGACGAACGGGTGCCTGAGGGCCAGCCTGCCCCGTTCCTTCCCGCTCAGGGAGCCGAAGAAGGCGGAGATGGCGGCCGGCCGCTCCGAGGGGTCCGGCAGCGGCCGCAGCCCGATCCGGTCGTGCCGCCAGGCGGCCAGCGCGGCCTCCCGGGGCTCCTGCGCCTCGCCGCCCAGGCGGACCGCCGTCCAGCCGGTGGTCATGAGGAGCACGAGGACCACGGCCAGCGCGAGCAGTACGCGCCACAGGGCGTGCGGGAACGGAGCGGTGTCGAAGGAAGTCACTGCGGGACACCCTAGGAGACCCGCCCCGCCCACCGCGAAGAGCGTGACCGACCTCACGCGTGAGCGGGGAAATGCGGGGAAGGGCGTGCCGATTCGTGCGCGGAGCGTGTGAGGGGGGAGTGTGTATATGGGGAGCGGGTCCGGCGTGTATCAGGGAGGGCGGACCTTGGGAGTGCGCCGCCGGATCGGGGCTCAGCCGCCGACCGCGCCGCCGGGTCGGCCGGTGGCGGAACTCCGCCAGTCCGTCGAGAGGGCCGGGCCGAGCCGGTCGAGGTAGGCCTCGGTGATGTTCCGCATCCCCGCCATGGACCGGTCCTCGCCGCGTACCCACAGCTGCCCGGTGATCCGCATGACGCCGCTGAAGGCGGCGACCGCCACCCGCGGGCGCGGGTCGGTGTCCACGTCGAGGCCCTCCCGGTCCGCGATCAGCCGGGCGATCTTCTCGTCCATCTCCATACAGCGGCGCAGATGCGCGGCGAGCAGGGTGGGCGTGGACTCGATCACCTGGAAGGTGCGCAGATAGAGCTCGACCGGCATCACCTCGCTGATCGCCTCGCTGAGGGTGTCCCAGGCGCGCAGTACGGCGTTCCGCAGGGCGTCCAGCGGCGGCTCGTGCGCCGGGCGGTCCCGCAGCGCCTCCTGGAAGTGGGCCTCCACCGTCCGCTGCACCTCGAAGACCACCTCCTCCTTGCTGGCGAAGTAGCGGAAGAAGGTGCGCTGGGAGACGTCGACCACCCGGGCGATGTCGTCGATGGTGGTCTCGTCGTAACCGCGGGTGGTGAACAGCTCGACCGCGGTGCGCAGGAGGGTTCCGCGGGTCCGCTGCTTCTTGCGTTCCCGCAGCCCCGCCGGGGCCGCCTCCGAGGGATCCGGGGCCATGTCCCGCCGGCCCGCCGAATCCCGCTCCGACTTCCCGGACCGCTCCGACGGCTCCGACTTCTCCGGCGGCTCCGGCTGCTCCGGCGGCTCCGACTTCTCCGACTTCTCCGGCGGAGTGCTCGCCGAAGGGGTCACCGGGGTGGTCACCGGAATGGTCGCCGGGGTGACCGGTGCCGCGGGGACCGGGCTCGGAGCCGACTGCCCAACCGTCACGAATACATCCTCTTCCATCCGTCCCGCGCATGCGCTCGGGATGGCGCACGGTCACGTGACAGTTACCGGCGACTCAAACACTTTGTCAATTGTCAGTGGCTGACATTAGTCTCTTCGGTATGACTAGTCAGACCACGATCGACAAGCGGCCGCACGGGCAGGAACCGCCGGTTCCCGCGGCCAAGGGACTGCGCGGACACCCCTGGCTGACGCTGTTCGCCGTGGCCGTCGGCGTGATGATGGTGGCGCTCGACGGCACGATCGTCGCCATAGCCAACCCCGCCATCCAGGCGGACCTGGGCGCCAGCCTCTCCGACGTCCAGTGGATCACCAACGGCTATCTGCTCGCCCTCGCCGTGGCGCTGATCACGGCCGGCAAGCTCGGTGACCGCTTCGGCCACCGGCAGACCTTCCTGATCGGCATCACCGGCTTCGCCGCCGCCTCCGCCGCCATCGGGTTCTCCAGCACCATCGGCCTGGTGGTGGCCTTCCGCGTGCTCCAGGGCCTCTTCGGCGCGCTGCTCATGCCGGCCGCCCTCGGACTGCTGCGCGCCACCTTCCCGGCCGAGAAGCTGAACATGGCGATCGGCATCTGGGGCATGGTCATCGGCGCCTCGACGGCCGGCGGCCCGATCCTCGGCGGTGTGCTGGTCGAGCGGGTCAGCTGGCAGTCGGTCTTCTTCATCAACGTCCCGGTCGGCGTCCTGGCGCTCGTCCTCGGCCTGGTGATCCTCAAGGACCACCGCGCGGCGAACGCCCCGCGCTCCTTCGACATCCCCGGCATCCTGCTGCTCTCCGCGGCGATGGCGGCGCTGGTGTGGGGCCTGATCAAGGCCGGCGAGAGCTGGGGCTGGGGCAGTGCCAGCACCTGGCTGTGCCTGCTCGGCTCCGTCGCCCTGTTCGTGCTGTTCGCCGTCTGGGAGACCAAGGTCAAGGAACCGCTCATCCCGCTGGCGATGTTCCGCTCCATCCCGCTGTCGGCGGGTGTGGTGCTGATGCTGCTGATGGCCTTCGCCTTTATGGGCGGGCTGTTCTTCGTGACGTTCTACCTCCAGGGTGTCAAGGGGCTGAGCCCGATCGACAGCGGTCTGCACCTGCTGCCGCTGACCGCCATGATGATCGTCTCCTCGCCGCTGGCGGGCGCGCTGATCACCAAGTTCGGGCCCAGGGTGCCGCTGGTGGGCGGCATGGTCTGCACCGCCACCGCGATGTTCGGCATGATCACCCTGTCCCCCGGCACCGGCACCTTCACCATGTCCCTCTGGTTCGCCCTGCTGGGCCTGGGTCTGGCGCCGGTGATGGTGGGCGCCACCGAGGTCATCGTCGGCAACGCCCCGCTGGAGCTGTCCGGTGTGGCCGGCGGCCTCCAGCAGGCCGCCATGCAGGTCGGCGGCGCGCTCGGCACGGCGGTGCTCGGCTCGGTCATGGCCTCCAAGGTCAGCGCCGACTTCGCCGGCAACTGGAAGGACGCGGGCATCCCGGTCCCGCCGGACCCGCGACTGGAGCAGGCGGCCGAGTTCGGCATGGTCCCGCAGGAGCTGGCCAAGACCCCGGGGATGACCCCCGAGCTCTCCGCCACAATCGGTGACGTCATCCACGACACCTTCATGTCGGGTATGGCCATGGCGTTCACGGTCGCCGGAGTGGTCGCCGTGGTCGCCGCCGCGGTCGCCATGCTCACCAAGCGCGGCGCCAACGCCGACGCCGCGGCCGGGGGTGCCCACATCTGACCCGCCTCTGATCTCCGCCCGCGGACACGGAGTGAGTGGCCCCGCGACTCCAGGGAATCCGTCGTGATTCCCGGCGAGCGCGGGGCCTTTCCGTCATCATGTGCCGGCCTTTCGCGTGCCGACCGTCAGGCCCCGTCAGGCTGATTACTCTCCGTCACTCTTATGGGTGGACTGGGCGGCCGGGGCTTCCACTCCTCCGTCACGGAGTGTCACCATTGCCGTACGTGACCGGCCTCGCCAAGCTTTCGCGAGGGCCCGCCCCCGCGGTCCCCGCCTCGCCCGTACGCCTCACAGCCTCCCGCTGTACGCGTACGACTCCCACCGCTCCTGCGCCCCTTCCCGCCGGCCCACGTGTCCTACGCACATCCGCGCCGCGGGCCCGACCCGGCCCGCGCACCGACACACGGGGGTCTCGCCATGCGTTCCACGACTCTGCTTCTCACCGCTGCGGCCGTCACCCTGACCGCGACCGCCGCCGTGGCGGCCGCCCCGGCCACCACCGCCCAGAGCCCGGCCGCGACCACCGGCGCGGCGACCACCTCCACCGTCCGGGCGGTGCCCCCGGAGAAGCCCGCCTCCCGCACCGCGGCGGCCGGCGGTCGGCTCCGCCTCGGAGCCTGTGCCCCGGGGCAGTTGTGCCTCTGGCCCAAGGAGGACTTCCGGGGCACCCGGCAAGCCCATGAACTGAGCACGGTCGACGTCGAAAGCTGCGTTCCGGTCCCGGCGGGCACCACCGCCGCGTCGCTCGCCAACCGCACCGGACGGCCCGTCACCACCTACCAGTCCGCCGAGTGCGCCGAGACCGGCGAGTTCGAGACCTATCCCGGGGGTGGCACATGGGTTCCCCAATCCCCGTATCAGGTGCGGGCCTTCAAGGTGTGGGAGAGCTGAGAGGCGGGCACCCGGGCGCCATGAACGGTTTCGGGCACGTCTCCCGTTCGCGCAGGAACCCCCGCTCGCGCGGCCGCACAAGGTCGCGGAGTGGGCCGGATCGCGCGACGCTCGGAATCGTCGGGCTGGTCTGCGCGATCGCCGGGTTCTTCGTGCTGGGGATCATCCTCGGCCCGGTGGCGGTCGTCTGCGGCTGGCTCGGCATGGGTCGGCGCTGGGCGAACGACAACCTCCCGGCGCTGGTCGCGTTCGTCCTCGGGGTGATCGTCACCGTCATGGCCCTGATATCCCTGACCGGTGGCGCCACCCTGGGCGGCGGACTGTAGCGGACAGCCGCCTACGCCTGGGCAGTCCGCGCCAGACGGCCGGTGCCGACGTCCGCGTCAGGCAGCCGCCCACGCCCCGACCGGGTGCGGCCCAGGCCCGCACGCACCACACCATCCCATGAGTGCACCCGGCACCCAGGAGGTGAGCCACCCCGAAGCCGAGCCCGCTCAGGAGGCCGGTGCGGACGGAGCCTCAGCCGCAGGGCCCCGGGCGCCCTCGGAGCCCGCCGCCCGCGCGGCAGGCTGCGGCGGTACGCCCATGGTGCTCTCCGCCAGCCGGCCCACCTCGGCCCGCAACTCCCGCACCTCCACGGTCAGTGCTTCCAGCAACTCCCGCTGCCGGCGCTCCTCCTCGTCGTCCCGCTCGAAGCGGGAGATGAACCAGGCCGCGATATTGGCGGTCACCACACCGAGCAGGGCGATGCCCGACAGCATCAACCCGACCGCGAGCAGCCGTCCGAGCCCGGTGGTCGGCGCGTGGTCCCCGTAGCCGACGGTCGTCATGGTGGTGAAGGACCACCACACCGCGTCGCCGAGCGTCTTGATGTTCCCTCCGGGTGCGTCCCGCTCCACCTGGAGCACGGCGAGCGAGCCGAACATCAGCAGCCCCACCACGGAACCGGCGACATAGGTGGTGAGGGTGACCTGCGGGGCCCTTCTGGCCCGCCGCCCGATCAGCAGCATGGTCGCCACCAGCCGCAGCAGGCGGAGCGGCTGGACCAGCGGGAGCGCCACCGCCAGCAGGTCCAGCGGGTGTTCCCGCACGAATCGCAGCCGGGTCGGCGAGAGTGCCAGCCGCATCAGGTAGTCGACGGCGAAGGCCGCCCACACGGTCCACTCGACGAGCCCGCACACCGTGTGGACCCAGGGGTCCGCGTCAGGGGCGACCACGGGGGTCGCATAGGCGAGCCCGAAGCCCACGGACAGCACCAGCAACGGCACCTGCGTGCCGGCCTCCCAGCGCGACAGGCGCGACTCGTCTTTCATGGCCGCCATGCTAGGAGGCGGCCCGACCTCGGCCGGTGGGGGCAGTGCCCGCGGCAGCAGTGCCCGCAGCGGTGGCGGGCGCTCCGTGGGGCCTGCGCTCGGCGGCCGTGGGTGCTCCGTGGGGCCTGCGCTCGGCGGCCGTGGGTGCTCTGTGGGGCCCGCGCTTGGCGGCCGTGGTGGGGGTCGTGGCGGGGCGGGGGGCGGGGGGGGGGGGGGCGGGGGGGGGGCCCGGGGCCCCGGGCGGGGGGGGGAGGGGGGGGGGTTCCCCCGCCAGACGGGAAGCGAACCCCGCAACGCCCCGCATTGCCCACCGACAGGGAA
>NZ_JALPTH010000040.1 GCF_023218175.1 Streptomyces lichenis
CGGGCACTTCCCTTCGGTACTTCGTGTTTCCAGCTTAGCAGATCCGTTTTCCGTTTCTGCTACCCGCTGGAGCGGGCTGCCGATTTCAGTTCCGGCGCTTTTCGCGCTTTTCCCTTGCGGCGGTTCAAACCATATCAGCCTTTTGTCTTCCCGATGACCACCCCATCCGATCGACGTCCGGGCACACGGATGCCCCCGGAGGTGTAGACCAGTGGTGTAGACCAGTTAGAGTTCTGGCTCGACAGGCGCTGTCGGCTCCGTCACGTACCCGTGGCGTGCCCAAGCAGGGGTACGACAGTACCGGCAGCCGGTAGTTGAGGCAAATCGTTTCCGGTGGTCCCTAGGCCCCGCCAACTCGGATCTTTCAGGCGGAACCGGGACTACCCATGACATACGCTTCACAGCAGTACGCCGCCGGGACAGGCAATGGCGGCGCCGACCGAATCTCCACCCCCTGGGAGGCCCCCATGACCACCGTGACGTCGCCGCTGGCAGGCAACGCCATCGGACTCGCCGCCGTACCTGACCCGGTCTTCTCCGGGGCCATGGTCGGACCGGGCACCGCGATCGACCCCGTGCGCGAGCCCTCGGAGGCCGTGGCTCCGGTGGACGGTGTCGTCGTCTCCCTCCACCCGCACGCCTTCGTCGTGGTGGACGACGAGGGGCACGGCGTCCTCACCCACCTCGGTATCGACACCGTGCAGCTCAACGGCGAGGGCTTCGAGCTCCTGGTGAGCAAGGGCGACAACGTGACACGCGGCCAGGCGATCGTGCGGTGGAACCCGGCCGCCGTCGAGGAGGCCGGCAAGTCCGCGATCTGCCCCGTGGTGGCGCTGGAGGCGACGGCCGGCTCCCTCGGCGGCCTGGTCGAGAAGGGCGACGTCAAGACGGGCGACCGCCTCTTCGACTGGCAGTGACGCCGCCCCGCCGCTCCGGGGAGTAAGCAGAGGAGCGGCGGTGGGTCGCCGTGGAACGGGCCTGCGGCGTGGGACACGGGCGTGACAGGACACAGCGGGGCGGCCGGGGCCGCCGTTGAATCGGAGACAGGTGTAATGGAGACAACGCTTCGAGGCGTCGGTGTGAGCCACGGTGTGGCGATCGGCGAGGTTCGGCACATGGGCACGGCGGTCCTGGAGCCGCCCGCCAAGCAGATCGCGGCCGGAGAGGCCGAGCGCGAGCAGGGGCGCGCCCGCCAGGCCGTGGAGGCGGTGGCGGCCGATCTGATCGCGCGCGGCAACCTGGCCGGCGGCGAGGCGCAGCATGTGCTCGAAGCGCAGGCCATGATGGCGCAGGATCCCGAGCTGATGGCCGATGTGGAGCGTCGTATCGCGGTCGGGAGTACGGCGGAGCGCGGGGTGTACGACGCCTTCGCCGCGTACCGGGCGCTGCTGGCCGGGGCGGGCGAGTACCTGGCCGGCCGGGTCGCCGACCTGGACGATGTGCGCAACCGGATCGTGGCGCGGCTGCTGGGTGTGCCGATGCCGGGTGTGCCGGACAGCGACGAGCCCTATGTACTGATCGCCCGTGACCTGGCTCCGGCGGACACGGCTCTGCTGGACCCTGCGCTGGTGCTCGGCTTCGTGACCGAGGAGGGCGGCCCGACCAGCCACAGCGCGATCCTGGCACGGGCGCTCGGGGTGCCGGCCGTGGTGGCGCTGCCGGGCGCCGGCGAGCTGGCCGAGGGCACCGTGGTCGCGGTGGACGGCAGCACGGGTGAGGTCTTCGTGGAGCCGGGCGAGGAGCGCCGAGCGGCCCTGGAGCAGTCGGCGGCCGAGCGCAAGGCCGCGCTGACGGCGACGACCGGGCCGGGGGCGACCTCGGACGGGCACAGGGTGCCGCTGCTGGCGAACGTGGGCGGTCCGGCGGATGTCGCCGCCGCGGTGGAGGCGGGCGCCGAGGGTGTGGGGCTGTTCCGCACCGAGTTCCTCTTCCTGGACGACTCCTCGCAGGCCCCGTCGGAGGCCAAGCAGATCGAGGCGTACCGCGCGGTGCTGGAGGCCTTCTCGGAGAGCCGGGTGGTGGTGCGGGTGCTGGACGCCGGGGCGGACAAGCCGCTGGACTTCCTGACGCCGGCGGACGAGCCGAACCCGGCGCTGGGTGTGCGGGGTCTGCGCTCGCTGCTGGACCACCCGGAGGTGCTGCGCACCCAGCTGACGGCGCTGTCCAAGGCGGCCGAGGGCCTTCCGGTGTTCCTGGAGGTCATGGCCCCGATGGTGGCGGACCGCACGGACGCCCGGGCGTTCGCGGAGGCCTGCCGGGAGGCGGGTCTGACGGCGAAGTTCGGTGCGATGGTGGAGATTCCGTCGGCGGCGCTGCGGGCGCGGTCGATCCTCCAGGAGGTGGAGTTCCTGTCGCTGGGCACCAACGACCTGGCGCAGTACACCTTCGCGGCGGACCGGCAGGTCGGCGCGGTGTCCCGATTGCAGGACCCGTGGCAGCCCGCGCTGCTCGACCTGGTCGCGGCGTCCGCGGAGGCGGCCCGGGCCGAGGGCAAGAGCTGCGGGGTGTGCGGCGAGGCCGCGTCCGATCCGCTGCTGGCGTGTGTGCTGACGGGTCTGGGTGTCACCTCCCTGTCGATGGGTGCGGCGTCGATTCCGTATGTGCGGGCGACGCTGGCGAAGCACACGCTCGCCCAGTGCGAGCGGGCCGCCGCCGCAGCGCGGGCCGCGGACTCCGCCGAGGAGGCGCGGCTGGCCGCGCAGGCGGTGCTCTCCGGCGAGTAGCCGGGTGAGGCCGCCTGCCGGGGCCGCTGCCGACGGCAGGTCGGCAGCGGATCGGTATGAGGGTGATGAGGGGCTCTTCCGCGGGTGCGGGAGGGCCCCTCGGCCGTGCCGCTGCGGGGAAGCGGCGCCGGGTGGGTCAGGGGTGGGCGGGCCAGGGGTCGTCGGGGATCACCGGGAATCCGGGCCGGTAGTCGACGGATGACTCGGGTGGGATGGGTTCACCGGTGTCGGCGTCGGTGCAGTAGGCGTTGAACACCTCGGCGGCGGTGAGGGGGTGAAGCGTCCCGCGGTCGAGCCGCCAGCCGTGGACGCGGTCGGGTTGCTCCGGGGTGCTGGTGCGCAGGACGACCCCGCCGGCGATCTCCAGGGCGATGCCGACGGCGAGGACGGCGGTGAAGCGGGCACCTTCGGCGGTGTCGTGGGCGGGTGGGCCGGCCGGTGGGTGCTCGGTGTGCAGGGCGGCGAGGAGTTGTTCGTCGGCGGGGACGCTGCAGACGAGGTGGTGGACGCCCGGGCCCGCCCCGTCGAGGAGGAGTCCCAGGAGCCGGCCGGCCTGGTCGAAGGCGGCGTCTCCGATGTCCTGGCCGCAGTCGGCGCAGGTGCCGAGGCCGGTGAGCAGGGTGGTGGCGTACTCCCAGGTGGCGCGGCGGACGGCGGTGTCGACGAGGAGGGGGACGAGCCGGTCCATGGGCTGGCCGGTGTAGGGGATGTGCGGTCCGGTGGCGGCGAGTTGCGCGGTGTAGCGGCTGCGGCCGGTGGCGGTGTCCGGGTCGAGTCCGGCGCGTGCGCAGTAGTCGGCGTAGTCCTCGGGGTCGAAGAGGGCGACGGTGGTGTGCCCGCCGCGGGCGGCGAGGTGCTGGAGCAGGCGCTCGATCTGCCGCAGGTAGCTCTGGTGGTCGCGGAAGACGAAGGTGCGGTAGCGGCGCATCGCGTCGAAGTCCGCGGGGTCGGTGAGGAGGCCGACGGTGGTCGAGACCTCACGGTGGAGCGCCTTGCGCTGGGCGGTGGTGGTGCGGTCGGTGCGGTCGGTGTGTGCCATGGTTCCCCCTTGTTCCACTCTGATTACGGAGAGTAGTTGGAGGGTCTGACAACGGGGTGCGGCGTACGGAGGCGGGGACGGCCGCGCCGGCTCCCCGGTGGTGTGGTGGTGTCGGGGAGCCGGCGCGGGTGGGGCGGCGGAGGTCAGGCGGTGCGCTGGGCGCGCTCGCGGGCCAGGTTCTCGTAGAAGCGGAGCAGGTCGAGGTTGTCGACGGAGCCGGGGTTGACGGCCTTGGTGAGGTCGGTGCCCTGGAGGAGGCGCTTGACCGGGACCTCGATGCGCTTGCCGGTGAGGGTGTGCGGGACGCCGGGGACCGCGATGATCTCGTCCGGGACGTGGCGCGGGGAGAGTTCGGCGCGGATGGTCTGCTTGATGCGGCCGATCAGCTCGTCGTCGAGGGTGGCGCCTTCGGCGAGGTGGACGAAGAGCGGCATCCAGTAGCCGCCGCCGGGCTCCTCCAGGCCGATGACCAGGGACTCGCGGATCTCCGGGAGCCGTTCGACGGCCTCGTAGATGTCGGCGCTGCCCATGCGCACGCCCTGGCGGTTGAGGGTGGAGTCGGAGCGGCCGTGGATGACGACGGAGCCGCGGTCGGTGAGGGTGATCCAGTCGCCGTGCCGCCAGACGCCGGGGTACATGTCGAAGTAGCTGTCGTGGTAGCGGCTGCCGTCGGGGTCGTTCCAGAACCGGATCGGCATCGAGGGCATGGGGTTGGTGACGACGAGTTCGCCGACCTCGCCGGTGACGGGCTTGCCCTCGGGGTCCCAGGCCTGGAGGTCGGTGCCCAGACAGGCGGCCTGGAGTTCGCCGATGTGCACGGGGAGGGTGGGGACGGCTCCGGCGAAGCAGCTGCACACATCGGTGCCGCCGCTGACGGAGGCGATCCACAGGTCGTCGGCGACCTCGTCGTGGAGCCACTGGAAGCCGTCGGGCGGCAGGGGCGAGCCGGTGGTGGCGACGCAGGCGATGCGGGAGAGGTCGAAGCCGCGGGCGGGGTGCACTCCGGCCTTGCGGCAGGCCATGACGTACGCGGCGGAGGTGCCGTACAGGGTGGCGCCGGTCAGTTCGGCGACCCGCCACTGGGCGCCGGTGTCGGGGTAGCCGGGGCTGCCGTCGTAGAGGACCACGGTGGTGCCGGTGAGCAGGCCGGAGACGAGGAAGTTCCACATCATCCAGCCGGTGGAGGTGTACCAGAAGAAGCGGTCCTCCGGGCCGAGGTCGCAGTGCAGGGCGAGCTGCTTGACGTGTTCCAGCAGGATGCCGCCCTGGGACTGGACGATCGCCTTGGGCAGCCCGGTGGTGCCGGAGGAGTAGAGGACCCACAGGGGGTGGTCGAAGGGGACCTGCTCGAAGACCGGTTCGTCGTCGCCGGCGGTCAGGGCGGACCAGTCGAGGGCGCCGTCGGGGGTGGCGGTCCCGAGCAGCGGGATGTGAACGACGGCACGCAGGGTGGGCAGTTCGCGGCGGAGTTCGGCGACGGTGTCGCGGCGGTCGTGCTCCTTGCCGCCGTAGCGATAGCCGTCCACGGTGAACAGCACGACGGGCTCGACCTGCTGGAAGCGGTCCAGGACGCTGCGGGCGCCGAAGTCGGGGGCGCAGGAGGTCCATACGGCGCCGACGGCGGCGGTGGCCAGCAGCGCGGTGGCGGCCTCGGGGATGTTGGGCAGATAGCCGCTGATCCGGTCGCCGGGGCGTACGCCGAGGGCGCGCAGTCGCGCCGCGAGCGACCCCACCTGGCGGCGCAGCTCGGCCCAGGCGATGGGGGTGACCTCGTGGGTCTCGTCCACGTAGAGGAGGGCGGGCGCGTCGGGGCGGTCGGCGGCGTGGCGCAGGGCGTGCTCGGCGTAGTTGAGGGTGGCGCCGGGGAACCACTGGGCGCCGGGCATGGTCCGGTCGCCGAGGACCCGCTCGGGGGGCGTGCTGAAGCGGATGCCGGCCCAGTCGGCGAGTGCCTGCCAGAAGGTGTCCAGGTGCTCGACCGACCAGCGGTGCAGCGCGGGGTAGCCGCCCTCGGCCGGAGCGCCGTGGCGGGCGGCCGCCCAGTCCTGGAACCGGGTGACCGCGGCGGCGGCGATCCGCTCCTGGTCCGGCTGCCAGAGCGGCTTGGGCTGGGCGTGCTCAGTGGTCATGGGGCTGCTCCCTGGCCGTGCGTACGGCGTCGGCGGTCCGTGCGGTAGCGGTCCTGGCGGTACGCGGTGTGCGGTGTCGTCCCGGTGGTGCGGGGGGTGTGCGGGTGGGGCGCGCGCCGTCGCGGGGGTGGGTGCGGGACGCGGCTGACTGGGACGATGCCATGTGATCGTCCCCCGCACCAGGGCTGCCGGTGGGTGGCGGGTGGGCCGGTGGGGACCGGAGCCGACCGGGACTGTCAGTGGTGCGCTGCATGATGGGGAGCGTCCTGGTGGTGTGTGAGAGGGGGGTGGCCTGTGCTGCTGCGTGATGTGGTGCCGGGCGATGTCGACGCCTACGTCCGGATGCGCTGCGATCCGGTCATGATGGCGTGCCTGGGCGGGCCGCTGCCGGCCGAGGAGATGGCGGAGAAGGTCCGGCGGGACGCCCGGGACGCCGCGGCGGACCGGTCGTGGATCAAGATGATCGTCCCGGACCCGGCGGTGCCGGAGGTGGTGGCGGGGCAGGTGACCATCTGGTCGCACGACGACGGGGAGGAGGGCCCGCTCTCCGAGGCGGGGTGGATGGTCCTGCCGGAGTACCAGGGGCGCGGTGTGGCGAAGCGGGCCGTGCGGGCGCTGCTGCAGCGGGCGCACAAGGACGGCCGCTGGGGGGTGGTGCACGCGTTCCCCGCGACGGACAACGGGGCGTCGAACGGGATATGCCGGTCCGTCGGCTTCCGTCTGCTCGGTGAGGTCGAGGTGGACTTCCGGGACCGGAAGCTGCGGAGCAACCACTGGGCGATCGACCCGGGCGCCGACCTGGGCTGACGGCCCGCGCCCGGGTCCGCGCCGGGGGCGGTCAGGGCCTGGCGTACCGGCCGGCGAAGTAGCGGGCCACCGCCTCGGTGTGCAGGGGGAAGGCGAGTTCGGCGGGTGTGTACAGGAGGTGGTGGCCGGTGGTCTCGTCGGTGGGCGCGGAGGGCGGCAGCGCGGCGGCCGGGCGCTCGGGGAGCAGGCCGAAGACCAGCAGATGGCCGCCGGGGGAGCTCAGGGCGTCGGCGAGCCGCACCTCCCCCGCGTCCGCCTCGATACCGGTCTCCTCCCGCAGTTCCCGTACGACGGCGTCCCGCCAGTCCTCCGCCTGGTCGATGAAGCCGCCGGGCAGGGCGATGCCCCCGAGGGCCGGTTCGATGGTCCGGGTGATGACCACCAGCCCGGTGCCGTCCGGTCCGGTGGCCGGGAGCAGGGCGATGGCGACCGGCAGCGGGTTGCGGTAGGCGGCCGCGCCGCAGCGGGGGCAGATCCGGGGCCAGCCCGCGCCGGGTGCGTAGGGTGCGCCGCAGTGCGAGCAGTGCGAGTCCTTGGCGCCCACCCGGGTGCGATCGGATGCCTGGTCGGCGACCTGGTCGGCGGGGCGGGCGGTGGGCGGCTGTGCCGCGGTGTCCGTCATCCGCCGGACTGTATCGCCACGGGGCTGTAGCGCTCAGGGAGAGGTGGTGGGTGTGGGACGGCTGTGGGGCAGTCGACGCGGGCTGGTGGCGGGTGCCGCGGTGCTGGCGGTGTCGGTGCTCGCGCCGGCGGGGGCCCTCGGGGCGGAGGCCGGGGCCGGTACGGGGGTGGGGCCGCGTACCGAGATCGGGCACCGGGCGGAGGCCGCGCCGGACGGGTTCACCGCGCTGCGGGCGGTGGATCCGACGGTCCGGCAGGACATCCGGTACGCCGGATCGCACTCCTTCGTGGGCGCTCCGGTGGACGGCTACCGGCGGCCGGTCTGCCTGCTGACCCGGCCCGCCGCGCAGGCGCTGCGCGGGGCGCAGCGGAGGCTGCTGCGGGCGGGCTACTCGCTGAAGGTGTACGACTGCTACCGGCCGCAGCGGGCCGTGGACCACTTCGTCCGGTGGGCGAGGGACCCGGCGGACCAGCGGACCAAGGGGGAGTTCTACCCGCGGGTGGCGAAGTCCCGTCTGTTCGCGGACGGGTACATCGCCGAGCGGTCCGGCCACAGCCGCGGCTCCACGGTGGACGTGACCCTGGTGCGGCTGCCCGCCGCCCGGCCCGGACCACCGGTGCCGGGCAAGCCCGGGGCGCCCTGTCACGCGCCGGTCGGGGAGCGGGCGCCGGACGGTTCGGTGGACATGGGCACCGCCTTCGACTGCTTCGACCCGCTGTCCCGGACGGCCGATCCACGCATCGGCCCGGTGCAGCGGGCGAACCGCCGGCTGCTGGTGGAGGCGCTGGAGGCGCAGGGGTTCGTCAACCTGCCCCAGGAGTGGTGGCACTTCACCTTCGCGCCGGAGCCCTACCCGGGGACCGTCTTCGACTTCCCGGTGTCCGAGCGCTCCCTGCGGAGGCGGTGAGGGGCTACGGTCGGCCGCATGGAGGAACAGCGAATGGAGCAACAGCGGCGGGAACAGCGACCGTTCGCCTCGTACGAGGAGTTCTGGCCGTACTACGTGGCGATGCACTCCCGGGCGGCGACGCGGTGGGTGCATCTGGCAGGGACCCTGACGGGTCTGGCGGTCAGCGCCTACGGGCTGGCGCGCGGACGGCCCCGGTATCTGGCGGCGCTGCCGCTGATCGGGTACGGCACGGCCTGGCCGGCGCACTTCCTGATCGAGGGCAACAACCCGGCCACCTTCGGGCACCCGGCCTGGTCGCTGCGGGGTGACGCGCAGATGATCCGGATGATGCTGACGGGGCGGGACGGCGAGCTGGCCGAGACCGCGGCCAAGTGGCTGGCGGAGAACGGCTGACCGGAGCGGAGGGGGCACCGCGGCCGGCCCCCGGCACCCCTCCTGGGGCGCGGGGGCCGCTGTCAGGTGGCGGCCGAGGCGCGGTCGGCGGTGGTGGGCGGGGTGGCGAGGGTCAGTGCGTGCTCGACCACGGTCGCCAGCACCTCCTTGACCGAGTCGCGCAGCCGCGCGTCGCACAGCAGCAGCGGCACCTCGGGGTCCAGGTCCAGCGCGGTCCGTACCGTACCGGCCGGATAGCGGGCCGAGCCCTCGAAGCAGTTGACCGCCACGGCGAAGGGGATCCCGCGCCGCTCGAAGTAGTCGATGGCGGCGAAGCTGTCCTCCAGCCGGCGGGTGTCGGCCAGCACCACGGCGCCCAGAGCGCCCTGCGCCAGCTCGTCCCAGAGGAACCAGAAGCGGTCCTGGCCCGGGGTGCCGAACAGATAGAGCACCAGGTCCTCGCGGAGGGTGATCCGGCCGAAGTCCATCGCCACGGTGGTGGTGGTCTTGGCTTCCACCCCGGTGATGTCGTCCACCGGCCGCCCCGCCTCGCTGAGCGTCTCCTCGGTGCGCAGCGGACGGATCTCGCTGACGGCTCCGACCAGGGTGGTCTTGCCCACCCCGAAGCCGCCGGCGACGAGGATCTTGAGCGTCACCGGCTCGACCGGCGGCCTGCGGGGGCCGGCGGTGGCCGTCTTAGAGCGCCCGAAGGCCATTGATCACCTCTTGCAGAATGCTCACGTCCGGCAGCTCGGCCGGCGGGACGGGACGGGTCACATGGACGAGCGCCTCCTCGACGAGGTCGCCGATGAGCACCCGGACCACCCCGACGGGGAGGTCGAGTCCGGCGGCGAGTTCGGCGATGGACTGCGGCAGTTCGACGCAGCGTTCGACGATCTCCACATGTTCCGGTGACAGGGTCTGGTCGCGGCCGGGGTCGTCGGCGGCGGGTTCGGGGACGACGATGGCGATCAGGTCGAGCCGGTGGCGGGTGGCGGTGCTGGTGCGGCCGCGGGTCATGGCGTACGGGCGGACCACGGGCCCCGCCTCGGCGTCGAACCAGTGGGAGGGGTGGCGTGACCGCCGGTCGCCGTGGCCGGGTCCGGACGGTTCGTCCAGGCCTGCCCCGTCCCTCCGGGGGTGCCCGGTGGCCCCGTACCCGGGTTCGTGTCCGGGGCCGTGCCCGTCCGCGATCCGTTCGCGGGAGGTCCCGTACCCCTGACCGGTCCAGGGGCCGGGCGTACCCTCCCCGGACCACGGTCCCGGGCTGCCGTCCCCGGTGGACGGCCCGCCGGGGACGGGGCCGGACCAAGGGGCGGCCGGCACCCCGGTCGGCACACCGGGCGGCGCACCGGCCGATGGGCCGGCCGGCCGGTCGGGCCCGAAGTGGCCGCCGGAGCGGCCGTCGTGGTCGGGGCCGGCCGTCCAGGGCTCGCCGGGGGCGGGTGCCGCCCAGGGGACGCCGGCGGTGGTGGAGCCGTCCGCTTCCCGGGCCTCGGCGGGGTCGCCGGCCACGGGCGGGTCGCCTGGGATGCCGGATGGCGGCGTGCCGTCGTGGGGCGCCGCCCCGCTGGAGTCGCTCATGACATCCCCACTCACCCTCCGGCGTGCTGACCGGCCCGCGGTGCCGTCGCCAGGTGGGCGCCCACCCGCTTGACCATGAGCGTCATCTCGTACGCCACCAGCCCGACGTCCGAGTCGGCGTCCGCCAGCACGGCGAGACAGCTGCCGTCGCCGGCGGCGGTGACGAAGAGGAAGGCCTCCTCCAGTTCCACCACGGTCTGCCGGACGCGGCCCGCGTCGAAGTGGCGGCCCACACCCTTGGCGAGGCTGTGGAAGCCGGAGGCGACGGCCGCCATGTGCTCCCCGTCTTCGCGCGAGAGGTCCTTGGAGGCCCCGGTCGGCAGGCCGTCGCTGGAGAGCACCAGGGCCTTGCGGATGGAGGAGACCCGGTCGACCAGCTCGTCCAGGAGCCAGTTGAGCTCCCCGGTCGAGCCGGCTGAGTTCGCTGCTGCGTGCGGTGCGGTCATCGACCGTTCCCCTCCGATGTGTTTCCTGGTGCTGTCGTTCCCGGTGCGGTCCCGTCGGGGCCGGTGGCCCCGGTACGGGCGGGGTCGGCCGGGTCCGCCGGGTCGGCGGCGTGCTGCCGCCGGCCGCGCTGCCAGCCGCGCTGCATGGCGGCCATCCGGCTGCGGACCTCCTCGGCGTCCCGTTCGAAGTCGTCGTCCGCGCCGGCCGCCGGTCCGCTCGCGGCGGGCCGTGCGCCGGCCGCCGGGGTCTGGCGGAGCTGGGGGGCCAGGTTGGCCTGGCGTACCCGGCGGGGCAGTCCGGCGAGGAAGGCGCCGTCCTCGGACGGGCTCTGCTCGCCCGGTGGCTGCTCGCGGGGTGCCGGGGGCGCGGCCGGGCCGGAGGCGTCCGCGTCCCGGTGGTGGGGCCACCGGTGCGGGTCGGTGGCGTCCTCGCCGTGCCCCCGGCGGGCGTGCTCGCCGGGGCCGGCACCGTACGGGGTGCCGGCGGAGTGGTCCGCGCCGGGGGCGGGGCGGCTGCGGCCGTCGAGTCGGCGGCCGTGGTCCGCGACCAGCACCGGCGCGATCCGGGGCGGCAGCGCGTCCGGGTCCGCCGCGTGCGGCGCGGGGTGCTCGTCGGCCGCCTGCTGGTGCTGGTCGTCGTCCCCGGTCGGCCGGCCCGGTACGGGGCGCAGCTGGGGCCGCCCGCGGTACGGGGCCTCGGGCGGGCCGCCGGCCTCGGTGCGGATACGGGGGGTGGGGCCGTCGCCGGGATCGCCCGCGCGGTACCGGGGGGACGGGCCCTCGACCCGGCCGTCGGGGGCCGGCCGGCCCGTAGCGAAGGGTTCGGTTCCGGACAGGCCGGTGGAGCCGCGCGGGGGCTGGGAGTGGGCGGCGGGGCCGTGCGGCGGCTCGGGGCGGTCGTCGGGACCGAGGGAGCCGACCGGGGCGTCGAGTTCGACGGGGCCGTCCAGGACCGGCGGGGCGTGGTGCCCGGTGCGGCCGGAGGGCAGCTGGGAGAGCGCGGTGCGGCGGGGCAGCAGGTCGCCGTTGGCCGCACGGAACTCGCCGCGACCCGGGCGGGCCCCGGCGCCGGCCCGCTCGGCGGTCCGGCCGCCGGGCAGCGGGTCGGGGGCGGTGAGCCGGTCGTCGGCCTCCGTCCGGCGGGAGCCGGTGCGGTCCAGGCGGAAGCCGGTGCCCTCGGTGTCGGGCGCGTCGGTGAGCAGGGCGGCGGGCAGGAAGACGATCGCGGTCATCCCCCCGTACGGGGAGGGTTGCAGCGACACCCGGACGTTCTGGCGCTGGGCGAGGCGGCTGACGACGAAGAGGCCGAGCCGGTCGGTGTCGGAGAGCTCGAACTCGGGGGTCTCGGCGAGGCGGAGGTTGGCGTCGAGCATCGCCTCGGGCGGCATGCCCAGGCCCCGGTCGTGGATCTCCAGGGTGAAGCCGTTGGCCACGCGCTCGCCGTGCACCTGGACGCCGGTGTGCGGCGGGGAGAACACCGTGGCGTTCTCCAGCAGTTCGGCCAGGAGGTGGGTCAGGTCGGCGACGGCGGGGCCGCCGACGCCGATCCGCGGCAGCCTGCGCACCTCGATGCGCTCGTAGTCCTCGACCTCGGCGACCGCGGCCCGGACCACGTCCATCAGCTGGACCGGCTTGCGCCACTGGCGCGAGGGGGCCGAGCCGGAGAGGATCACCAGGCCCTCGGCGTGGCGGCGCATCCGGGTGGTGAGGTGGTCGATGCGGAACAGGTCGGCCAGTTCGGCGGTGTCCTCGGTGCGCCGCTCCATGGCGTCGAGCAGGGTGAGCTGGCGGTGCAGCAGCACCTGGTTGCGGCGGGCCAGGTTGACGAAGACCTCGGAGACCCCGCGGCGCATGTCGGCCTGCTTGACGGCGGCCTCGACGGCGGCCCGCTGGAGGGTGTTGAGGGCCTGGCCGACCTGGCCGATCTCGTCGCGGTCGTAGCTGAGGTGCGGGACCTCGGTCTCCACGTCCACGTGCTCACCGGCGGCGAGCCGGCGCATCACGCTGGGCAGCCGGACTCCGGAGACCTCCTGGGCCTCCTTGCGCAGGGTCCGCAGGTCGCGGACGAGCGAGCGGCCGACGCGGACCGAGACGATCAGGGAGGCGAGCAGGGCGACGAAGCCGAGGACACCGGCGACCCCGGCCTTGATCAGGACGTTGCGGGCCGCGGGTTCGACCCGCGCGCGGTAGCGCTCGCCGGCCGCGGTGTTCTCGGTGGCGAGCCGGTCGAGGACCGGGGTGGCGAGTTCCTGCCAGCGTCCCGCGGTGAGGGTGGACCGGGCCTTGTCGGGTCCGGGGCCCAGCAGGGCGTTCTCGGCCTCCCGCAGCGGTCCGGTGTCGGGCCCGCCCCAGTAGGCGCGGAGCACCTGCCGTTCGGAGGAGGGGAGCTGTTCCAGGCTGAGCTCGTACAGCAGCTTGCGCTGGGCGACCAGGTCGGAGACGGCGCGCAGTTCGGCGGGGGTGGTGCGCTCGCTGAGCAGGGAGGAGGCCACCAGGGCGTCCTCGCGGGCCAGGAGCTCGCGGGCGCGGACGACGCCGACCAGGCCACGGGCCTGCTGCTCCAGTTCGACGTCCTCCAGGGCGGTCAGGCCGGCGAGGAAGCCGTAGCAGGGGTCGATGAGCCGGTTGTAGAACTGCAGCGCCTGGAGCCGGCCGACGGCCCGGTTGTCCACGCTGCGGCGCAGGGCGGTGATCTCGTCCAGGGCGGTGAGCAGGGCGTCCAGCCGGCGGGCCGGGCGTCCGTCCAGGGTGTCGGCGACACCGGCGTCCCGGGCGTTGGTACGGATACGGGCGATCCCGCGGTCGGTGGCGGCGCGCTCGGCGCGGAGCCTGGGCAGCGCCTCGGCTCCCCGCGGGTCGGCCAGGTAGACCAGGGTCTGGCGGCGCTCGTCCTGGATGTCCCGGACGGTGGCCTCCAGCGGGTAGCCGATCTTGTCGACGACATGGCCGACGTCGAGCAGCTGGTCGGCCTGGCGGGCGGTCAGCATGGTGGAGAAGGCCCAGAGGCCGGTGAGCGATACCAGGGGAACGAGGAGCAACGCCACGATCTTCCTGCGGATCGACTTCCCGCGAAAGCGCATGGCCTCCCCCACTCGCACCCGTGCAGTCGTTCTGGCGACCCATCAGGAGTCACCCGTACGGGTGTTGACATCAACGCAGCAGCAGCAAACGGCGCGAGCCTACTACCGCGGTGGTGATATCCCGAAGAGATGACCGGACCTTTTTCGGACGCCCTTCTGGAACGCGATCACGAGTTGTCCTGGTATTCGGCGAGTTGACGGGTCCGGGCGGGCGTGCCCGTACCCGGCGGGTCGTCACTTCTTGGACATGCGCGGGTTGGCTGGAACTGTCCGCTGAGGGGTGCGCGATGTGAGCGTTCCGGCGCCTCGGCGGTCCGCTCCGTCCGGGTTGCCGGGAATCATCGCCGCCGTTCGGACGTCCTACCCTGCGGGGGTCCCGCGAGCCCCCGCGAGGGTGCTGGTCCCGGGGGGCGCCGGAGACTTTCCCAGGAGCCGCCGGGAGGCCTTTCCCCGGTGCCGGTGGGGCCGTTCCCCGGGGCTGCCGGGGAGCGCCGGGGAGCGAAACGGCTCAAATCCGGGGCGTGAAACGGCTCAAGAGGGGCAGCCACCCTCTCAGACGGTCGGCGGTGGGGAGTGACGGTTCGATGGATACGGCTCGGCAGGAACTGTGGGTGGAGGAGCCCGTGGGACGGCGGCGGATGCCGGACCCGGTGCGGACGGCCGCCGTCCGCGCGGTCCTCATCACCGCGCTGACGCTGGCGCAGGCCACGGCGGCGTTCTTCCTCTCGGTCACCGGCTCGTGGCTGGCCTTCCCGATGGTGCTCGGCAGTGTCGCCAGCACGGTGGCGGCGACCTGGTCGGTGCTGGACGTGTGGGTCACCCGGCAGGTGTGGAACCAGCGCCACGGCGTGGTGTCGGCGCCCAGCAGCACGGCCCGTGCGCTGCGCCGCGAGCGCCGCCATGCCCGGCACGCCGAACGCACCGGGGCGCGGGACGCGGAGCGCATACGCGACCGGATGCGGGAGACGGACCGCGCCCGCGGGGCCCGCGGCTCCGGCGGGGGCCGGCTCTCCCAGGCCTGAAGCCCGGGCGCCGGCCTCGCGGCTACGGCCGCGGTGCGTCCACCGGTCCGCCCACCGGTGCCGCCGTCCCGGCCTCCCCGGGTGCGGTCGCCTGCTCCTGCGGGGACCGGCGGAACATCCGGGTCGCGGTGATCTCGCCGTGCACGGCCGGCTCCCCCTCGTTCCGCTGCTGGGGCAGTCCGGGCCGCAGATGCTCCTCGACGCTGATGTACTTCAGCCCGGCCCGCAGGTCGGCGTCGTTGCGCAGCCGGATGACCAGCGGGAACTCCGCCAGCGCCGTGGTGTCGAACAGCCCGGTGGTGTAGAGCAGCTGGACGCCGAGGGCGTCGGAGACCGCGCGCTGGAGCTCCAGCAGATAGGTGGCGTTGGCCCGGCCGATCGGGTTGTCCAGGAAGAGGGTGCCGGCGTGCCGGTGCTTGTCCCGGCCGCGGTCGTTGCTGCGCAGGGCGGCCATGGTGCAGTACAGCGCGATGGCGGCGGTGAGCAGCTGGCCGCCGGAGAAGACGTCGCCCATCTGCCCGACCGGCACCCGCTCGGCGCGCAGCACCGCGTCCGGCTTGAGGATCTCCACCGCGACGCCCTTGGGCTGGAGGGCGGCCTGCACCCCGCGCAGCAGCAGGGACATGCCGTCCCGGCGCAGGTCGGAGTTCTTCCTCACCGCGGCGCGGGTGGCCTCGTCGATGACCTCGCCGAGCCGTTCGACCAGGGTGGCCTGGTCCGGTTCGTCGAAGCGGATCCGCAGGAACTCCTGCCCGGACCACTCCCCCAGGCCCTCGGGGAGGCGGGAGAGGCGCTGGGCGGAGCGCAGGGTGGCGAGGGCGGACTCCACCAGTCCGCGCAGCCGGTCCACGATGGAGTCGCGGTTGCGCTCCAGCTGGGCCAGTTCGTCGGTGAGCACCCGCAGCCGGGGGGCGAAGGCCTCGGCCCACTTGGCGGCGTGCTCGGGCAGCGCGGCGGCGGGCAGTTCGCGGATCTGCTGGCGGGCGGGGGTGCGGACCTGCTCGTAGCGGGTGGAGTTGGCGTGCCGGACGAGGATGTCGCAGGCCTCGCGTACGGCGGCGTCGGCGGCGGAGAGGTCGGCGGCGCAGCCGCGCAGCGAGCGGCGGGCCTCGGCGGCGGACTGCCGGGCCTCCTCCAGGGTGCCGGGGTGCGGCTCGGGTGCCTCGGTGTCCTCGTCGGCGGGGTCGCGCAGCTGGTCGCGGAGGAGGGCGGCGGTCTCGTCGAAGCCGCCGGCGGCGTCCTCGGAGGCCCGGTGGCCCTGGAGCAGCCGGGCGTGCGTGGTGCGGGCGGTCTCCAGAGCCTCGGTGCGGACGGCCAGCTCGGTGGTGGCGGTGCGCAGCAGGGTCTGGGCCTGCTCGGCGTCGGCGGGGTGCAGCTCCTCGGGGAGCTCGGTGTGCGCCCCGCCGTCCTCGGGGGCGAGCCGTTCGGCCTCGCCGCGCAGCCGGCCGAGCTTCTCGCTGGCCTCGGAGGTGCGTGACTCCAGCAGCTGGACCAGGGCCTCGGCGCGGGCGGCGGCGGCCTGGCGGGAGGGGCCGTCGGCGCCGTCGGGGCTCTGCAGCAGCTGGGCGGCGCGGGTGCGGACCTTGTTGGTGAGCCGGTCCAGCTCGGCGAGGGCGGCGCTCTCGTCGCTCTCGGCGCGGGCCTGTTCGGCGCGCAGGTCGGCGCCGACGCCCACCTTCTCGTACAGCTGGGAGGCGGCGCGGTAGGCCTCCCGGAGCGCGGCGAGCGGCACGTGGGGGGTCTCGCCGTCCTCCTCGGGGAGGTTCTCCGGGGCGCCGGCGATCTCGGCGCGCTCGGCACGCAGGGCGCGGGCGGTGCGGTGGGCGTCGTCGGCGCCGCGCTGGGCGGCGCGGCGGTCCTGGTCGGCGGCGCGGGCCCGCTCCAGGCAGGTCTCGGCCCTGGCCTCGTACTCGGCGGCCTCGTCGGCCAGTTCCCGCAGCCGGGCCTGCCAGCCGGAGCGCTCGCGCAGCCGGTGGGCGAGCCCGGCGAGGGCGTCGGCGGTGCGGCGGGCCCGCTGGGCGGCCTCCTGGCGCTCGTCGCGGACCCGGGCGGTGTCGGCGGCGGCCTCGTCGGCCTCGGCGCGGATCGCGCGGGACTCGGCGAGGGCGGTCTCGGCCGCCTCGGCGGCCTCCCGGGCGGCGGCCGCGCCTTCGGCCAGCTCGGCGAGCATCCCGGGCGGGCAGTCGGCGCGCCAGGAGCCGATCCGGGCGGCCAGCGAGCGGTCACCGGCGAGCCGGGCGGCGAGCGCGCGGATCTCCTCGTCGCGGGCGGCGGCCCGGTCGCGCAGCGCCTGGCGCTCCTCGTCGGCGGCGTTCTCGTCGTGCATGGCCGGGTTGGGCGGGACCAGGAACACATCGCCGTCGGCGGCGGTGTCCCGGCCGGGCACCGGGGCGAGCAGAGCGGCGGCGGTGCCGACGGCGACGGCGGAGCGGGGCAGCAGGGCGGCGCCGGCCAGGGCCTCGCGGGCCCGGGCGTACGAGACGGGGTCGGTGATCACCACACCGTCGACCAGCTCGGGGCGGGCGGAGAGCACCGCGGCATGGTCGGCCGGGTCCACGGACTGGGCGAGGTAGCGCCAGCCGGGCAGGGCCGGGATGCCGTGCTCGCCCAGGAACTCGACGGTGGCCAGCACATCGGGGCCGGGCGGCAGCAGTCCGCCGTCGCCGAGGGCGCCGAGGATGCGGGAGTCGTCGGCGGCGGCGGTGCGCAGCTCGAACAGCTTGCGCTCGGCGGAGGCGACGCCCTCGTCGAGGAGCTCGCGCAGCTCGTCGGCGTACCGGTCGAGCTCCTCGGCGGTCAGCGCGCCCACCGGACGCGGGGCGGTGGCCTCGGGCGCGGCATCGCCGCCCCGGCGCTGGCCGGGCACCCCGGGGGCCGGGCGGTCCTCGGGGAGGCCGAGGAGCTCGGCGAGGCGCGGTTCGGCGGCGATCGCCTCGGCGGCGCGCCGCTCGGCCTGGTAGGAGCGGTCGGCGGCCTGGGCGGCGGCGTCGGCGCGGGCGGCGGTGAGCTCGGCGCGGGACTCGGCGGTGCCGGCCTCGCGGGCCCGGTCGGCGGCGGTGCGGGCCCGCTCCCGGGCCGCGTCCCAGGCGGCGACGGCTGTCTTCTCGGCGTCGCTGGCGGCGAGCGCGGCGCGGGCCGGGTCGGCGTCGGGGGCGGTGTCGTCCAGCCAGCCGGCCCGTACCGCCTCGGCGGTCTCCTGCTCGACCTCGGCGAGCCGCTGGCGCAGGTGCCCGGCCTCGCTGCGGGCGCGCTGGGCCTCGGTGGCGGCGGTGGTGGCGTCGCGGTGCGCGGTCTCGCCGGCCTCCTGGAGTGCGGCGGAGCGCTCCTCCTGCTCGTCGGCGTGGCGCTCGCCGTCCTCGGCCGCGGCGGCGAGGGCCCGGACCAGGTCGGCGGCGGCCTTGGCGCGGGCGGCGAGGGCGGGCGCGGCGTCCCGCTCGGCCTCCCGGATGGCGGCGGCGACCCGGGCGGAGCGGTCGGCGGCGGCCCGGTGCCGCAGTACGGCCTCGGCGGCCTGCCAGGCGGAGTGCAGGGTGCGGGCGTCGATCAGTTCGCGGCGCTGGGCGGCGGCGCTCTTCTCGGCGGCGGCCAGCGCCAGCGAGGCGTGCCGGTAGGCCAGCTCGCTGGTGATCAGGGAGCCGTCGGCGCGGGCCCGCTCGGCCTCGGTGACGGTGTGCGCGGCGGCGGTGACCTGCCTCGCCAGCTCGGCGGCGCGGACGCGCTCCTCGGTGGCGCGCCGGGAGAGCCGGCGGGCGAGGCGGCGGGTGCGGCGCTCGGCGCCGGCGTGGATGTCGCGGGCGCGGGCGCGGGTGCCGGCGGCCTCGGTGATCCGGCCGAGCAGGTCGACCGAGCCGGCGGTGAAGTCGCGTTCGGCGGTGAGTTCGGCGCGGCGGCCGAGCTTGTTGCCGAAGCCGGAGACCAGGTCGGCGAGGCCGTCGGTGTCCCGGGTGTCGGTGACGGCGCGCAGCAGCAGATCGGTGAAGTCGGAGTCCTTCTTGACCGCGAAGAGCCCGGCGGCCTCGCCCTCGTCGGCGTTCATCTCGCGCTGGTAGCGGAAGAGTTCGGGGTCGAGGCCGAGGTCGCCGAGGTGCTCGTTCCAGCGGTCGTGGATCTCCTCCCAGTACACCTCCAGGTGCGGGTAGGCCTTACCGGCCTCGGTGAGCGCGTCGCGGAAGCCCTTCATGGTGCGGCGGCGGCCCTGGGCACCGGAGGCGCCCTCGACGGGCGGGCGGACGGCGGTGGACTCGGCGACCGGCAGCGAGTCCAGTCCCAGGCCGGGCCCCGGGCGGAAGGAGTACCAGGCCTCGGCGAACTTGCGCGGGTCGTTGGAGACCTGCCGGCCGCGCCACTCGCTGGCCTTGCCGACGACGACCAGCTCGCCGGTGAGGGTGTGCTGCCACTCCAGGGCGACATGGCCGCAGTCGTCGGCGAGCAGGAACTTGCGCAGCACCCCGGAGCTGGCGCCGCCGAGGGTGTTGCGGTGGCCGGGGAGCATGACGGAGAAGATCAGCTTCAGCAGTACGGACTTGCCGCCGCCGTTCTCCAGGAAGAGCACGCCCGCGGGGGCGGGGCGGCGCGGCGGCCCGACCGGCTCCTCCTCGAAGAACTCCGCCTGGGTGGGGGCGGGGTGGGGCACGGGCGCGCCCACTCCGCGCAGGTCCAGCACGGTGTCGGCGTAACGCGCACCGGCGGGCCCGATGGAGTAGAGGCGTACCCGGGACAGCTCGTACATGTGGCGGACTTCCAGTCGTCGTTCAGCGGTTGCGCGGTGGGGGCGGGGAGAGGGCCTCAGCCGTGGAAGGGCAGTCCGGCGTCGGCGACCAGCTCGGCGTCCTCGCCCTCGGGCGGGAGGAGGGTGGCGGTGCCGTCGCCGACCGGGACGACGCCCAGGTCGAGCAGCTCGGCCATGGCGGCGCTGCCGGCCATGTCGCGGACCTGGAGCTGGTAGCGGGCGGTGGTGCGGTAGGAGCCGCCGCCCTCGTCCCCGGTGCGCTGGAGGAAGCCGGAGTCGGTGAGGAAGGCGACGGCCTTGCCGATGATGCCGGTGGTGGAACCGGCGAGCCGGCGGGCGTCCTTGGTGACCCCGGTGGAGCTCCGCCGGTGGTAGACACGCCAGGCGGCTTCCAGCCCGGGGGCGTCGGTGGCGGGGTCGGTGTTCTCCCCCTGCTCCTCGGCGCGCTCCTCCAGCCGTCGGCAGGCCTGCCGGACGAAGGCCTCCACGCCGTTGACGGTGATGCGGCCGATGTAGCCGTCGTCGGCCAGGTCCTCCGGGCGGGGGAAGGCCATGGCGGCGACGGCCAGATGGGCCAGGCCGTGCAGGAAGCGGTCGGCGGAGTCGGTGGCGGCGCGGCGGGCGTAGTCGCCCATGCGGACGGCGAAGACGGAGTCCTCGGAGGCGGTGACGGCCATCCCGGCGCGCGGCGAGACCTCCAGGACGATCAGCCCCAGGCCGGTGGCGACGGCGTCGGCGAGGCGGGCGAAGGCGGGCTCCTCGCGGTAGCGGCGGAGCAGGTCGGCGTACTCGGCGTCCCGGGCGGGCAGCAGCTTGGGCTGCAGCCCGAAGGAGACCAGCCGCGCGGCGTCGGCGGCATCGGCCGGGGTGACACCGCCCTGCCCGGCGGCCGGGGCGTGCTGCGCCACGGCCTCGGGCTCGCTCCACGCGTCGGCGGGCTCGGCGTGGTGGTCGCTCACGGCTGGGGCTCCTTGCTGGGGACGGGCTGGGGTACGGCGGCGGCTGGGGCACGGGGCGGGGTGGCGGCTGTACGAGGTGGGGTGGCGGGCGTACGGCACGGGGTGGTGGTACGGGTCGGGGCGGGGGCCTGGCGGCGGGTGCGGGCGGCGGGTGGCGTGGCCGGGGCGGGTGCGGCGGCCCCGCGTGGGCCAGGGGCACCAGGGCAGCGGGCGGGGACGGCCCGGGCGTCGGCGGCGGAGGCGGGGCGGGCGACGGGTGTACGGCCTCGGGGCCGGGCGGTGGTCATACCGGGTCCGTCCGGTCGGCGGCCATGCCGGCGGCGTCCAGCAGGGCGGTGCCCAGGATGAGGTCGGCGCCGCCGAACTCGGGGTCGTCCAGCTCGGTGCCGTCGTCCACGGCGAACAGCAGCCGCTCCTCGCCCTGGCGGTAGGCGGTGCCGACCGGCGGGCTGGCCGCGTGCACCGCCAGCAGGGCGACCAGGTAGGGCAGTTCGGTGCCGGGGGCGCGGCGGCGGGCCTCGGCGAGCAGGCCGGAGAGCCGCCGGGGGGCGTCGTACTCCAGGGTCAGCAGCTCGGTGGCGGCGGCCAGCTGCTCCTCGCTGAACCGGCTGTCGTCGGGGGTGGCGATCAGGTCGGGCTCGGGCATCTCCGCGCCCAGGTGCTCCCGTTCGACGGGCGGGGTGAGCAGCAGCTCCACCAGGTCGCCGACCCGGACGGACGCCGGGGTGCGCAGTCCGGCGCCGTGGGCGAAGAAGGCGTCGGTGGCCCGGGTGGCCTGCTCCACCGGCAGCGGCAGCAGCGGGGCGAGCAGCTGGCCGTACAGGTCGAGCCCGGAGCGGGCGGCGGGCTGAGCGAAGGCCTGACGGTCCTGCTCGGCCCGGAAGAGCGGGCCGGCCTCCAGCAGCCGGGACTGGAGCTGGGTGTGGCGGCGGATGCAGTCCTTGACGATGTCGACCAGCTCGGCGGCGCGCCGCTTGTGCTCCTGGTCGTCCGCCTCGTCACGGGCCTTGCGGATGTTGGTGAGGATCGCGTTCTCGTGGCGGTAGCGGTCGGCGACATGGTCGAGCGCCTCGTCGATCATGTCGGGGACGCCGCTGAGCCAGTCCACGGCGCGGACGTTGCGCCGGGTGGCCTCCAGGGTCTTGCGGAGGGTCTCGGCGTACTGGACCGTGCGGTAGCGCGCCTGCTCGGCGGCGAGCTGCGCGTCGGCCAGGCGGCCGCGGCTGATCAGCACCTCCAGCTTGACCTCGGCGGCGATCTGAGCGCTGGTCACATCGGTGTCCAGGGCACCGACCAGGACGTTGACCGCCTCGTCGGTGGTGCGCAGATAGACGCTGCCGCCGTAGCCGGGGACCTCCTCCAGCAGCTTGAAGTCGTAGTCCCGGCGGACATAGGCCCCGTCGGCGCCGAAGGTGCCGTAGACGGCGCGGAAGCCGCGGTCGACGCTGCCGACGTTGATCAGGTTCTCCAGCACCCAGCGGGCCACCCGCTCGTGCTCGGCGGCGGGGCGCCGCGGGGCCTGCGCGGCGACCCGGGGCAGCAGCCGGGCGAGGACCTGCTCGTGGTCGGCGCCGGTGTCGAAGTCCATGTTGAGGGTGACCAGGTCGATGGCGGCGAGGGCGACCTCGGCCATCGCGTAGGTCGAGTACTCACCGGCCAGATTCGCCTTGCGGACGTCCAGGTCGTGCAGCGGTGCGGTGCACGCGAGCGCGCGCAGCCGGCGCGCCAGCCCTTCGTCGGCGGCCGGGCCCTGCGCGGGCCGCGGCCCCGCGCTGAGCTGGGGCGGAACGGGTTCCGTCGAGGCAGGCGAAGTCACGGTGCACAGATTAGGTCCTCGCACTGACAACGGTCGAAACGGCGCAGATGGCCCCACCCGCACCGGTCGCCGCCCCCGGCGGTCCACCGCCGCGGACGCCGTCCGGCACCCGGCCCTACGGAGCCGTTCGGCCGTCCGGAACGGCGGCGTCCATGTGGCGGGAGTAGGCCGCGACCAGCCGTTCGCGCGAGTCGTCGAGGTAGTCGGCGAGCAGCCGTTCCGCCGTGGTCCGGTCACCGGCGTGCAGGGCGTCCAGGATGGCCCGGTTGCGGACGAGGTAGGGCTCGTGCAGGGCGCGCGGGTCGTCCACCACATGGAAGGCCAGCCGCAGTTCGGCGAGCACCCCGCGCATCAGTTCGTCGGTGCGGTCGCTGCCGGCCAGCGCGACCAGCTCCCGGTGGAAGTGGATGTTGGCGGTGGACACCGCCTTCCAGTCGCCGCCCTCGGCGTCCCGTTCGCCGCCGGCCACCGCACGGTCCAGGCCGTCCAGGGGGTAGGGCGGTTCGCCGAGTTCATGGACCACGGCGCACTCGACCAGCCGGCGGGTGCGGTAGATGTCCAGGACGTCGCCGACGGCGAGGACCCGCACGAAGACGCCGCGGTTGAGCTGGTGGACCAGCAGCCGCTCATGGGTGAGCAGCCGGAACGCCTCCCTCAGCGTGTTGCGGGAGACCCCGAGCGCGCCGCCGATGCCGTCCTCGGAGAGACGGGTGCCGGGTGGGAAGTACCCGTCGGCGATGCGGGAGCGGAGGATGTCGGCGACCCGCTCGGCCGTGCTGGTGCGGCCCAGCAGCGCCCGGTCCTCCGACAGCCCGCCGGTCTCGGGAATCGTCATCCCCACCGCGCCTCCCGGCTCTTCGCCCTGGTCGTCCGGGGTCGTCCGCCCCCGTGTTCACACCGGTCGGCGGGACCCCCTGGCGCCATCCTAGGGAGTTTCTCGTGGCGGAAGGTAGCCAACTCCCTACAACCCCCTTGTTGGATCGTTGAACGATCCCTACGTTGGCAGTGCGGCACTTCCACGGCCGTGCACGCGCGTCCCTTCCCTTCCGGCTCTCCCTCCTTCTTCCGATCCGGCTCCTGCCCCACCTGTCCGAGCGAGGTGCAGATGAGTACGACCCAGACATCCCGTCCCACCCGTGGCGAGGACCCCGGCGACCGGGGCGCGTTCGCCTGGCTGCGGGCGCTGGGCCCGCGCGGCCGGCGCGCCTTCGCGGGCGCGTTCGGCGGCTACGCCCTGGACTCCTACGACTTCTTCACCCTGCCGCTCAGCATGGTGGCGATCGCGGCCTACTTCGGTCTGAGCAGCGGGGAGACCGGGATGCTCACCACCGTCACCCTGGTGGTGTCGGCGGTCGGCGGTGTGCTCGCCGGTGTCCTCGCCGACCGGATCGGCCGGGTCAGGGCGCTGGTGGTCACCGTGGTCACCTACGCGGTGTTCACCCTGCTGTGCGGCTTCGCCCCCAACTACGAGACCCTGCTGGTGTTCCGGGCCTTGCAGGGGCTCGGCTTCGGCGGCGAGTGGGCGGTCGGCGCGATCCTGGTCGCGGAGTACGCCTCCGCCCGTCACCGGGGCCGCACCCTGGGGGCGGTGCAGAGCGCCTGGGCGGCCGGCTGGGCCTTGGCCGTCGTCGTCTACACCCTGGTCTTCCACTTCCTGGACGAGGCCACCGCCTGGCGGGTGATGTTCTGGACGGGGGCGCTGCCCGCCCTGTTCGTCCTCTACCTCCGCCGCAGCGTGAAGGACGCTCCGGGCGCCGCCGAGGCGCGCCGGGAGGCCGGCGCCGAGCGCGGCTCCCTCACCGCAATCTTCCGACCCGGCCTGCGGCGCACCACCCTCTTCGCCGTGCTGCTCTCCACCGGTGTGCAGGGCGGCTACTACACGCTGGCCACCTGGGTACCGGCCTACCTCAAGAGCGAGCGCGGGCTCTCCGTGGTGGGTACCGGCGGCTATCTGGTCCTGCTGATATCCGGTGCCTTCATCGGCTATCTGACCGGCGGCTACCTCACCGACCGGCTCGGCCGAAAGCGCAACATCGCGGTGTTCGCCGTGCTCTCCGCGATCTGCGTGGTCGCCTACACCGGCATACCCGCCGGCGCGGACGGCCTGGTCCTGGTGCTCGGCTTCCCGCTCGGGTTCTGTATGTCGGCCATCTTCAGCGGCTTCGGCTCCTTCCTGGCCGAGCTCTACCCGACGGCACTGCGCGGCACCGGCCAGGGGCTGACCTACAACACGGGCCGTGCCGTGGGGGCGGTCTTCCCCGCCCTGGTCGGCTTCCTCGCGGACAGTTGGGGTGTCGGCGGCGCGCTGGTCTTCGGCGCCGTCGGCTACGGGATAGCGGTGCTGGCCCTGCTGGGCCTGCCCGAGACCCGCGGCCGCGAGCTGCTCTGAGTCGGCGGGAACCGCTCCGAGAGGCGGGTACCCGGGGGCGGTGCGCGCTGCGCCCCGCCCGCCCTCCCCTGACTCGCGGCACCCCCGTCCACCGCCCGCCGTCCACCTTCCACCGACAAGGAGACAGACCACCAATGACCTGGGCCTCGATCGACCTCAACGCCGACCTCGGCGAGGGCTTCGGGCGCTGGCGGCTCACCGACGACGAGCAGCTGCTGTCCGTCGTCACCAGCGCCAATGTGGCCTGCGGCTTCCATGCCGGGGATCCGGCCACCATGCGGCGGGTGTGCGCCACCGCGGCCGAGCGCGGGGTGCGTATCGGCGCCCAGGTCTCCTACCGGGATCTCGCCGGCTTCGGCCGACGTGCCATGGACGTACCGGCCGGAGAGCTGGCCGCCGAGGTGGCGTACCAGATCGGCGCCCTGGAGGTGTTCGCCCGGGCGGCGGGCTCCCGGGTGTCCTATGTGAAGCCGCACGGCGCCCTGTACAACCGCGCGGTGTGGGACGAGGAGCAGGCCCGGGCGGTGGTGGAGGGGGTCCTGCTGGCGGGCGGCTCCCTGCCGGTGCTCGGGCTGCCCGGCTCCCGGTTGCACGCGGCGGCCGAGGAGGCGGGGCTGCCGGTGGTGGGCGAGGCGTTCGCCGACCGCGCCTACACCCCCGAGGGCACCCTGGTGCCGAGGACCGAGGAGGGCGCCGTCATCACCGACGCCGACGCGGTCGTGGAGCGCTCGGTGGCGGTGGCCCGGTTCGGCACGGTCACCGCGCGGGACGGGACCTCGGTGCCGGTACGGGCCCGCTCCCTCTGCCTGCACGGTGACACCCCGGGCGCGGTCACGCTCGCCCGCCGCGTCCGGGCCCGGCTGGAGGACGCCGAGGTCCGGGTGGAGGCCTTCGTATGAGGCACACGAGTGGTTCCGAGAACACCCCTTCCGACGGTTCCCTGAGCTCCCCTGCCGGCGGTCCCGAGAACGCCCGTATCAGCGGTGCGGAGAACGCCCCGGAGGGCGGGGGACCGTGCCCCGGCGAGGCGATCAAAGCCCTACCGGTCGGGGATAACGCCCTGCTGCTGGAGTGCGCGGACGGCGAGGCCTCGGCCGCCCTCCACGCCGAGCTGCTGCGCCGCCGCCGGGCCGGCGAGCTGCCCGCCGTCCGGGAGGTGGTGCCCGCGGCACGCACGGTGCTGCTCGACGGGGTGGACGACCCCGATCGGCTCGCCGCACTGGTCGCGGGGTGGGAGATCCCGCCGCTCGACTCCCGTCCGGCGGCGGTGGTCGAGCTGCCCGTCCACTACGACGGGGCCGATCTGGCGGAGGTGGCGAAGGCCTGGGGGGTGCGCCCGGAGGAGGTCGCGGAGATCCACTCCGCCGTGGAGTACCGGGTGGCGTTCTGCGGCTTCGCCCCGGGCTTCGGCTATCTCACCGGGCTGCCCGCCCGGTACGCGGTGCCACGCCGGGCGACGCCGCGCACCGCGGTGCCGGCCGGGTCGGTCGCCCTGGCCGGCCCCTACACCGGGGTGTATCCCCGCTCCTCACCCGGCGGCTGGCAGCTCATCGGCCGTACGGACGAGGTGCTGTGGGACCCGGGGCGGGAGCCGGCCGCACTGCTGGCGCCGGGGACCCGGGTGCGCTTCCTGCCGCGGCGAGCGGAGGCCGGATGAGCGAGCGGACCGTGGCGGTGCTGCGCGCCGGGGCCCCGACCACCGTGCAGGACCTGGGCCGCTTCGGCCAGGCGCATCTGGGCGTCCCGCGCTCCGGAGCCCTCGACCCTTTCGCAGCCCGGCTGGTCAACCGGCTGGTCGGCAACCCCGAGGAGGCGGCCGTACTGGAGACGACCGTGGACGGCTGCGCGCTGCGGTCCACGGCCGAGGTGACGGCGGCGGTGGGCGGTGCGCCCTGCCCGGTGCGGGTGGACGGCCGGCCCGCGGCCTGGGGCGCGGCGGTACGGGTGCCGGCGGGCGCGGTGCTGGAGGTGGGCGCCGCGGTGCGGGGGCTGCGCTCCTATGTGGCGTTCGCCGGAGGGGTCGCCGTCGATCCGGTGCTGGGCAGCCGTTCCACGGACCTGCTGTCCGGGCTCGGCCCGCCCCCGCTGAGGGACGGCGCCGTCCTCCCGCTCGGCCACCCGGCGCCAGGCGGGCCCGGCCCCTGCTACGGGGCTCCGCCCTGGCCCGGCCCACCGGACGAGCTCGTCCTGCGCATCCGGCTGGGCCCCCGCACCGACTGGTTCACCGCGTCGGCGTTGCGGACTCTGACCACGAGCGCCTACCGGGTCTCGCCCGCCGGCAACCGCATCGGGCTGCGGACCGAGGGCCCCGCGCTGGAGCGGGCCCATGAGGGCGAGCTGCCGAGCGAGGGCATGGTCCTGGGCGCGGTGCAGGTGCCGCCGGACGGGCTCCCGGTGGTGTTCCTCGCTGACCACCCCACCACCGGGGGCTACCCGGTGATCGGGGTGGTCCTTGAGGACGACCTCGCCGCGGCGGCCCAGGCAGTGCCCGGCACCCCTGTGCGTTTCCTGGCCCGCTCACCCCGGGCCCGGATGCCGAGCGCGCGGGTCCGGGCCCCGACGAGCCGCCGCCCATAGGCGGTCCGCGTCCGCCCGTCCGGGCCCGGACCGTGCCGCCGCGCCGGTCCATCGGGTCCGGCACGACCCGGGCGGCGGGTGGCTCCGTCAACCGGCGGCTCGAACGGTGCACACCGGGGACGCGTACGCAGGCGGTGCGTGGGACCCGCCCCCGCCGACCCGGCGCGGCACCCGAGCCCAGAAGGCACGCCGGGCCGCGCCATCGCGCCTCCGACACGCGGGCGGTCCCTTCGTCCCACGGCGGCGGGCAGCTCGCGTCGGGGCAGGGCCGGCTGGTGCGGCGAGTGACGACACCTGGCCCGCGGTGGCGCGGCCCACCGGTGCCGGGTGTGCGGCCGGGCGGGCAGCACGCCGACGGGCGGTGCCCCTCGTTGCCGACAGCGACAGGACCGGCCGAATGCCGTCGTCGTCCGGCACACCCGGGCGGCACCACCGGTGCCGGGCTAAGCACCCGCCGAGGGGTGTGCTCTGTGGGCACGGAGAGCGGGCTCCGGGGGCACACCCGAAGGCGGGCATCGCACCGACTGGGGGCGTACCCCGGCAGTCACGACGGCCGTGACCGCCGTCTTCACGGGCGCCGACGACGACGGGGTTGCGGGGCGGGGCACCACCAGGGCGGACGGCGGACCAACGGGGTGGCACGAATGCGCGCGCAGTGCCGACGGCGACAGGTCCACCGGGTGCCGTCGTCTTCCGGCCCGCCCGAGGTGAGGCATGACAGAGGCCGAGGGGGCACCGCTGGGAGCGGGCTGCGGGTCGACAAGGCGGTACGGACACCCTCGTGGTGCCGATGGCAAGGGTCGCCCGGATGTCGTCGTCCCGTATGGGGGGCAGGGCACTGCCCCCCGGGGGGACAGTGCGACGGCTATGAGACCGCCCGGGTGCCGTCGTCGTCCACCACACCGGGACGCGCACCCACCAAGGCCGGGGGCGCCACCGGGACGGGCACCGCCCGGGACAGGGGCACCACCGGAGCGGGCGGCCCGACGGCGGGGGCGTCGACGTGCGCCTCCCCGGGGCCGGCCTGGGCGGGGGCGGGCGCCGGAACGGGCACCACCAGGGCCGGGGGGCAGCGCGCCCACGGGGCGGTAGCGGTGCACACCAGCGCGACGGCGATGGGACCGCCCCGGTGCCGTCGTCATCCACCACGCCGGGACGGGCACCACCAAGGTCGGGGGCGCCACCAGGGCGGGGACCCCACCGGGACGCGCACCACCACGGCCGGGGGCACTGCCAGGGCCAGGGGCGGGCGGCCCAACGGCGGGGGCGTCGGTGTGCCGCCGCCCCGGGGCCGGCCTGGGTGGGGCGGGCGCCGGGGCGGGTGGGCGGGGGGTCAGAGGGCCGGCAGGGGTTCGCCGTCGGGGCCGATGCGGCTGCGGACGGCGCTCTGCACCTCGTCCTCCTCGGCGGGGTCGGCGGCGAGGCGGCGCAGGCGTTCGGCGACGCGGACGTCACCGGTCTCGGCGTGCAGCGCGGCGATCTCGCGGGTGGTCTCCTCGCAGTCCCAGAGGCATTCGACGGCGAAGCCGGTGGGGAAGGAGGGGTCGGTGGCGGCCAGCGCCCGGGCGGCCCGGCCGCGCAGCTGGGAGGAGGCCGTCTCCCGGTAGACGTGCCGCAGCACGGGCGCGGCGCAGGCGACACCGAGCCGCCCGGCGCCGTCCACCAGGGCGTAGAGGGAGGGCGCGTCGGGGCCGTCGACGCGTACCGCGTAGCGCAGCGCGTCCAGCACCAGTCCGGCGTCCCGGGCCTCGCCGCGGCAGGCGAGGACCTTGGCCGCGGAGGCGCCGAGCTCGTCGGAGCGGTGCACCCAGCGGCGCGCCCGGTCCACGGCCTCGTCGCCGCACATCCGCTCGAAGGCGGCGACCGCAATCTCGGCGACCGTGGGCGAGCCGGCGTCGGCGGCGGCCTCGACCAGGTCGAGCACGGCCGGGTCCCGGGCCTCCGCGAGGTAGTGCAGGGCGGCGCCGCGGGCGCCGTCCGGGCCGCCGCGGGCGGCGTCGAGAATGCCGGCGCGGTCCTCGGGGCCCGCCACCGCGGTGAGGCAGCGGGCGGCGGGGACATGGAGGGCGGAGCCGCGCTCCAGCGCCTCCTGGGCCCAGTCGAAGACGGCCTGGACGCTCCAGCCCGGGCGCGGTCCGCTCGGGCGCAGTTGGCGCTGCCACCGGTCGAAGGAGCCCTGCTCCCCGGCGGCGCGCACCCTGGCTCCCACCGCGGGGCGCGGGTCGTCGGCCCACAGCCGCCAGGGGCGCGGTTCGAAGGCGTCCCGGACGGTGGCGGCCAGCTCGGCGTCGCCCTCCGGGCCGGCCGGGAAGCGGGCGAGCACCGGCTCGGCGAGCGCCCGCAGTCCGGCGTCGTCGTCGCGTAGCGCGAGCTCGTCGAGCGCCCAGGCCCAGTTGGTGCCGGTGGCGGCGTAGCGGCGCAGCAGCAGCAGGGCGTCCTGGCGGCCGTAGGAGGCCAGGTGGCCGAGGACCGCGAGGGCGAGGCCGGTGCGCGACTCCTCGGTGTCGAGGAAGTCCTCGGCGGCGAAGAGGTGCTGTTCGACGCCCTGGAGTCCGCCGTGGAGGTCCAGGTAGAGACGGGCGTAGTAGAGGGAGCGGTTCTCCACCTGCCAGTCCTGGCGGGGATCACCGGTCACACAGTGGTCGAGGGCCGCCAGCGCTTCGGCCCGCGGGGCGGCGAGGGCGTGCAGCGTGCCGTCGCCGCGCCCCCGCTGCAGCAGGCCGAGCAGGGTGCCGCTCGGCGCTATGACTGGATCGAACATGGAAGTTGCCTCACATCAAGCTGTCGACGAACCGGGAGAACCCCCGGGACCCGGGCGCGTCGAGCGCCGCGGGGGACGGTGGTGGCCTAGGCCGCGCAGCAACATGTCGAGCCACCCGTCGTCGTCTTCAGCTTGAGTTTCGTGAGCATCTTCCTCTGCCTCTCCTCGGTGGCCCCGTGTGGGCCCGTCGTCATGATGACCCAGTCATTTCGCCACCGCGACCACATTTACGACACCGCCCCACCTGGGGTTCGGCCTCCGTTCACCGGGCCGCGAACAGCTCCAGCAGGTCTGCCTTCCCAAACATACGGGCGGTATCCACCGCGGACGGAGTCCCGGCTTCCGGATTCGCCCCGCCGGCCAGCAGCACCCGGACGACCTCGTCCTCGCTCTTGAAGACGGCTCCGGCGAGCGGGGTCTGGCCGCGATCGTTGGCGCGGTCGAGGTCCGCGCCGCGGTCGGCCAGCACCCGCACGGCCGGGGCGTGCCCGTGGTAGGCGGCGAGCATCACCAGGGTGTGGCCCTGCTCGTTGGTGAGGTTCACCGGGACACCGGCGTCGACATAGGAGGCGAGGGCCTCGGCGTCGCCGTTGCGGGCCATGTCGAAGACCTTGGTCGCCAGCTCGATCACCTCGGGGTCGGGACCTTCGTTCGCCGGGTTCTCACCCGGGGGGTTCTCATGCGACGGGTTCTCACTCATCGGACGGGCCGCCTTTCACGTCGGGAGGAGCGGTGCCGCCGGCCGTCCGGCGGCGGAATTCCTCCGGCTGCCTGCCGGAGGAACGAACGGAAGGGTACTGCCCGGCGCGCCGGCCGCTCGTCCGGGAGCCCGTCCACCCGCCGACTGCGGGGGAGGTCCGGCCCGCGGCACCCGGCGACCACGGGGAAGACCCCGACCTGTGCGTCATTGGGGTGAAAAGTCATCTCTTTCACCCGATTGCCACTTTCGCCCCATGGATACTTCCGGCGAGGCTGGAACAACTGAAGGTGACTGTCCCCTCACCCAGGAGAACCCCTCATGATCCTGTCCATCTCAGGCGTGGTACTGCTCGGCATCATCGTCTTCCTCTTTTTCAAGAAGGACGGGCTCAAGGCCTCCCACGCCATGGTCTGCGCGCTGTTCGGCTTCTATCTGGCCGGCACCGCCATCGCACCCAGCATCACGGCCGGGGGCGCGAGCCTGGCCAGCCTGCTCGGCGGCATCAACTTCTGACGCCCGGCGGCCCCTCACCCCCAGGAGTACGACGTGGCCAGGCGACCACTCCCCCGCTTCCTCCGCCCCTCCCTGCGCCGGCCGCCCCGCCCGGCACCCCCTTCCGGCGGGCGCGGACGCTCCGTGCTGTCCGGTCTGGTGAGCGGCGGCGGCGCGCGGATCGCCCGTGGCCGGCAGGCCGCGCGGACGGCCGCCGACGGCGCCGCGGACGTCCTCCAACCGCTGATCACGGTCGGCCGCGGCCTGCGCAGGCTGTCCGCGGCCGCCCGTGCCCGATGGGCCGCGACCCCCAAGGACCGGCGCGGCCCCACCCTCTTCGTGGCCCTGGCCTGCGTCCTGGCCGTGGCGATGATCCCCTACGGCCCGGTCCTCGCCCTGATCGCGCTGATGGGCGCCGCCGGGTGGAAGGGCCGCGAGCGCCCCGCCGCCAGGACCGGCCCCGACGAGGCGGAGTCCGAACGGCTGACGGCGCTGTACGAGGCGCTGGTGCCGCTGCTGGCGGTGCCCGAGGACCCGGCGCCGCTCTTCCGGCACGGCGGCGAGTGGGCCGGCGCGCTCTCCGACGCCGAGTTCGACGGCGACGGCCGCCTGTGCCGGCTGCTGGTCGCCTACCCCGCGTACTTCCCGGACGGCGACCCCGGCTGCCGGGCCCGGGTGGAGCAGGTGCTGCGCGCCAAGTCGGGCCGGGGCCGGGAGTACCTCTTCGACTGGGACGAGGAGGGCAACCGGCTGCTGATGCGGGTGCTGGCGCCGCTGCCCACCTCCGTCGCCGCCCAGCGGTTCGTCACCGCACCGGGTGAGGCGGTGCTCGGCTTCACCGACGAGGAGGCCGTCGCCCGTACCGTGCCGGTGTGGGACGGCGAGGGCTACCGCGACGCCCCACCGGTGGTCTGGCGCACCGGCCCCCGCTCCGCCGAGCCGCATCTGCTGGTCCTCGGCCGCCCCGGCGGCGGCACCACCACCCTGCTGCGCTCGCTCGCCCTCCAGGCGCTGAACCACGGCGAGGTGCTGATCGTGGACGGCGGCGGCACCGGTGAGTACGCGTTCCTGAAGGGCCGTCCCGGGGTGCTGGCCGTCGAGTCCGGGCTCTCCGGCGCGCTGGCCGGCCTGGAGTGGGCGGCCCGGGAGACCGAACGGCGGCTGGGCGCGGCGGACCGGGCGCGCCAGACGGGTCAGCCGGCGCCCGAGGACGTACGCCGTCCGCTGTGGGTGCTGGTGGACCGGCCGAGCGCTTTCGTGCACCTGGCCGCGGCGGACGGCGCCCCGGACCCGCAGCGTGAGCTCGGCGTCCCGCTCCGGCACGGCCGGACGGCCGGGGTGACGGTGGTCGTCGGCGAGCAGCTGGACGGCCTGGGCGAGCTGTCGGAGGAGGTACGCGGGTACACCAGGGCCCGGGTGGTGCTGGGCGCCGCCTCGGCCGCGGAGGTCGCCGGAGCGCTGGAGACCGCCCCGCACACCACCCCGGTGCCGGACGTCCCGCCCGGCCGGGGGTACGCGCGGTTGGGCACGGGGCCGGTGCTGCGGCTCCAGGTGCCGGCCACCCCGGACCCGTACGACGACGCGACCGGCGAGGCGGAGCGGCAGGCGGTACTGGCCCTGCTGTCCGGGCACGACCGGGAGCCGGACCCAGAGCGGGAGCCGGAGCCGGAGCCGACGAGGGACGCCGCCCCGGAGGACCCCGTTCCGGCGCTTGCGGAGACCTCGGCAGAGCCCATACGGGCGCGGCCGGCACCCGCGGCGGACCCGCGCCCCGAGCCCGTACCGCCGGCTCCGGCCCTGACGATGCCGCAGCCGCACCCCGAGCCGGTGGCGCTCACCCCGGCCGCCCCGGCACCCCAGCCCGCCCCCGCCGCCTACGCGGAAACGGCACCCACCCCCGTACCGGCGAGCGCCCCTCCCCTGTACGCGGAGCCCGGCCCCGCCCCCGTACCGACGAGCACCCCTCCCCCGTACGCGGAGCCCGGCCTCGATCCCAGCCCCGCCCTCGTCCCCGTGCCCCCCGCAGGGGGTGGGCCGCGGGCGGGGGCGCGTCCGGTGGTGAAGGCGGAGCCGCCGGCGGCCGTTCCGGCGCTGGACTCCACCCAGCCGCTGCCCCGGGTGGTGCCGCACACGGTGCTGCGGTCCCCCGCCGCCGCGCCCCAGGCACCCGTGCCGGGTGAGCCCGCGACATAAGCGAGGGAAGCAGGGCAGCGGAGACCCCGAGGGCGGCCGGTCAGGCCACGAAGGTCCTCGGGGTCTCGCCCGTTCCGCTGGCGCCCGCGCGGACCAGCCGGGCCGCCGCGGCGAGGCGGGCGGCGGCCTCGTCGGCGACCGGGCCGGCCACCGTGAAGGGGAGCCGCACATAGCCCTCGAAGGCGCCGTCCACCCCGAAGCGCGGTCCGGACGGCACCCGGATGCCGACCCGCTCCCCCACCTCCGCCAGCCGGGAGCCGGACAGCCCCCCGGTGCGCACCCAGAGGGTCAGCCCGCCCCGGGGCACCTCGAACTCCCAGTCCGGCAGCTCCCGGCGGACCGCCTCGACCAGGGTGTCGCGGTTCTCCCGGGCCTGGGCGCGGCGCAGCGCGACCGCCTCCTCCCAGCCGCCGCCCCGCATCAGCCAGGTGACGGCGAGCTGCTCCAGCACCGGGGTGCCCAGGTCGGCGTAGGCGCGGGCGGCGACCAGTGAGCGGATCACCTCGGGTGAGGCGCGCACCCAGCCGATCCGCAGCCCGGCCCAGAACGCCTTGCTGGCCGAGCCGACGGTGAGCACGGTGCCGCCGGCCGGGTCGTAGGAGCAGACCGGCCGGGGCAACTCGATGCCGTCCTCCAGATGGAGCTCGGACATGGTCTCGTCGACGACCAGGACGGTGCCGGCCGAGCGGGCCGCGTCCACCAGGGCCCGGCGCTGGTCGTCGTCGGCGAGTGCCCCGGTCGGGTTGTGGAAGTCGGCGACCACATAGGCGAGCCGAGGGGCGGCGTCCCGCAGCACCTGCCGCCAGCGGGGCAGGTCCCAGCCGGACAGCCCCTCGGCCATGGCCACCGGCACCAGCCGGGCGCCCGCCTCCCGCATCAGCTGGAGGATGTTGGCGTAGGAGGGGGATTCCACGGCGATCCGCTCGCCGCGGCCCGCGAAGAGGTGGCAGATGGCGTCGATGGCGCCCATCGCCCCGGTGGTGACCATGATCTGCTCGGGCATGGTGGGGATGCCCCGGCGGGTGTAGCGGTCGGCGATCGTCTGCCGCAGCGCCGGCAGCCCGGCCGGGTAGTCGCCGTGGGTGTGGGCGTAGGGCGGCAGGTCCTCCAGCGCGCCGTGGAAGGCGCGGGAGAGCCAGGGCTCGGGCGCGGGCAGGGCGGCACAGCCGAGGTCGATCAGGGAGCCCAGCGACTCCGGGGGCAGCGGTTCCAGGCCGCGGGCGGGCAGCGGGTTGCCGGCCGGTACGGCGGTCCAGCTGCCGGCGCCGCGGCGGGACTCCAGGAACCCCTCGGCGCGCAGCGCCTCGTAGGCGGCGGCGACCGTGGTGCGGCTGACGGACAGCGCCAGGGCGAGCTCGCGCTCGGCGGGCAGCCGGGTGGCGACCGGGACGCGGCCCTCCAGCACCAGCAGCCGGATGCCGTCGGCGAGCGCCCGGTAGGCGGGCGGGCGGCGGGTCCCGGGGCCGGCCGGGCGGGTCTGCTGCGCGCCGAGTTGCCGGGCCAGTTGGGCGGCGCCCACCGCTGAGGTCCAGTCAGCCATGGAAATCAGTCCACCTTCCTCGAATTGGCCGTGTTCGCCAGCCGAAAGCCTGCCACAGGGTGGTCGAAGTCAGTCCACCATCACTCCAGCGGGGGGCGCAACATGTCCACTACACCAGGCCGGGCAGCCGGCATACCGGGCGATACGGCCGCCGCCCGGCACCTCCTCCGCCGGCTGTTCCAGCTGTACGCCGGGCTGGCCCTGTACGGCTTCAGCTCGGCCCTGCTGGTCCGCAGCGGCCTCGGGCTCGAACCGTGGAACGTGCTGCACCAGGGCCTCGCCGAGCGGACCGGGCTGTCCATGGGGGTCGTCCTCACCCTCCTCGGCGCCCTGGTGCTGCTGCTGTGGATCCCGCTGCGCCAGCGCCCGGGGCTGGGCACCGTCTCCAATGTGCTGGTCATCGGCGCGGCGATGGACGCCTCGCTCCGGCTGGTCCCGGACGTGCACGGGCTGTCCGCGCAGACCGGGCTGACGGCGGCCGGGATCGTCCTCAACGGCATCGCCACCGGTCTGTACATCGCCGCCCGGTTCGGCCCGGGCCCGCGCGACGGGCTGATGACCGGGCTGCACCGGCGCACCGGCCGCTCGATCCGGCTGATCCGCACGGTCATCGAGGTGTCGGTGGTGGCCACCGGCTTCGCGCTCGGCGGTTCGGTGGGGGTGGGCACCCTGCTGTACGCGCTGGCCATCGGTCCGCTGGCCCAGTTCTTCCTGCGGTTCTTCGACATTCCGGGCGCCGGGGCGGGCACCGTGGTCGCCACCGGGACGCCGGCCGCGCCGGAGGTGGACGGCGGGACCGGGACCTCGGTGGGCCCGGCCCGGGGAGCAGGGGCGATACTGCGGCGGTGAGCGCTCGCGTACCCCAGCCCGTACCCCGTCCCCATCCCTATCTGGACCACCCGCTCCCCCTGCCGTTCGCCCACCGCGGCGGAGCGGCGGACGGCCTGGAGAACACCGCGGCCGCGTTCCGCCGGGCCACCGCGGCGGGTTACCGCTACTTCGAGACGGACGTGCACACCACGGCCGACGGCCGGCTGGTCGCCTTCCACGACGCCACCCTGGACCGGGTGACCGACGCCCGGGGCAGGATCGGGGAGCTGCCGTGGAGCGCGGTGGCCGAGGCCAGGGTCGGGGGCACCGAGCCGCTGCCGCTCTTCGAGGAGCTGCTGGAGGAGTTCCCGCACGCCCGGTGGAACGTGGACCTCAAGGCCGAGTCCGCGCTGCGGCCGCTGGTCGACCTCGTCCGGCGCACCGGCGCCTGGGACCGGGTATGCGTCGGCTCCTTCGACGAGGGCCGGGTCGCCCGGGCCGTACGGCTGGCCGGTCCCCGGCTGGCCACCTCCTACGGGGTGCGCGGGGTGCTGGCGCTGCGGCTGCGTTCGCTCGGTGTCCCGGTGCCGCTGCGGCCGGGCGCGGTGGCGGCGCAGGTGCCCGAGACGCAGGGCGGGGTGCGGGTGGTGGACCGGCGGTTCGTGGCGACCGCGCACCGGCTCGGCCTCCAGGTGCATGTGTGGACGGTGAACGCACCGGATCGGATGGCCCGTCTCCTCGACCTGGGGGTCGATGGCATCATGACCGATCATCTTCAGACGCTGCGCGGGGTCCTCACCGAACGGGGAGCCTGGGTCTGAGGTCCGGGGCCCGCTCTCCACGGGGCGGAGCGCCGGGCCGGCACCGAGGGGGCGGCAATGGACACACGCACCACCGGCCACCCGCCCGACGGGGCGGACGGCCCGGACGGGGCGGAGGACGCGGCGGCGCGGGCGGCCCGGCGGCGGGAGCAGCGCGGCTGGTACTTCTACGACTTCGCCTGCTCGGTGTACTCCACCAGCGTGCTGACGGTCTTCGTCGGGCCGTATCTGACCTCCGTCGCCAAGGCGGCGGCGGATCCGGACGGCTTCGTCCACCCGCTGGGCATCCCGGTACGGGCGGGGTCGGTCTTCCCGTACGCGGTGTCCGCCTCGCTGGTGCTGGCCGTGCTGCTGATGCCGCTGGCCGGAGCCGCGGCGGACCGCAGCGGGCGCCGCAAGCCGCTGCTGGCGCTGGCCGCCTATGTGGGCGCGGGCGCCACGGCCGGGCTGTTCTTCCTGGACGGCGACCGTTATCTGCTGGGCGCCGGGCTGCTGATCGTGGCGAACGCGGCGCTGGCGGTGTCGATGGCGCTCTACAACGCCTATCTGCCGCAGATCGCCGCCCCGCACGAGCGGGACGCGGTCTCCTCGCGGGGCTGGGCGTTCGGCTACACCTCCGGTGCGCTGGTGCTGGTGCTGGACCTGGTGCTCTACACCGGCCATGAGTCCTTCGGGCTGTCGGAGTCGGAGGCGGTCCGGATCTGTCTGGCCTCGGCCGGGCTGTGGTGGGGCGCGTTCACCGTCGTTCCGCTGCGGCGGCTGCGCGACCGGCGGCTGCCGCGTACGGAGGGGGCCGAGGCGGCCGGTTCGGGGTGGCGGCAGCTGCGGGCCACCCTGAAGGACATGCGCCGCCATCCGCTGACGCTCGCCTTCCTGCTGGCGTACCTGCTCTACAACGACGGTGTGCAGACGGTGATCTCCCAGGCCTCGGTGTTCGGCTCGGAGGAGCTGGGCCTGGACCAGACGACGCTGATCACGGCGGTGCTGCTGGTGCAGGTGCTGGCGGTGGCGGGCGCGCTGGGGATGGGCCGGCTGGCCCGGGCGTACGGCGCCAAGCGCACCATCCTCGCCTCGCTCGCCCTGTGGACGGCGATCCTGGCCGCCGGCTACTTCCTGCCGGCCGGTGCCCCGGTGTGGTTCTACGCGCTGGCGGCGGCCATCGGGCTGGTGCTGGGCGGCAGCCAGGCGCTGTCCCGGTCGCTGTTCTCGCATCTGGTCCCGGCGGGCAAGGAGGCGGAGTACTTCGCGGCGTACGAGATGTCCGACCGCGGGGTGAGCTGGCTGGGGCCGCTGGTGTTCGGCCTCGCCTACCAGCTCACCGGCAGCTACCGGGACGCGATCGCCTCCCTGGTGGTGTTCTTCGCGCTCGGCTTCGTGCTGCTGGCCAGGGTGCCGGTGCGCCGGGCGGTCGCGGCGGCGGGCAACCCGGTGCCGGGGCGGTTGTAGCCCGGGGTCGAAGGCGCCGTGTCGGCGGGTGCGGTTTGAACACGACCACCGAAGACCGGTACTGTACGTCTTTGGCCTGCCTGGCGGACCGTTACTGCGTGCCGCCATGTCCGAGACACTGGGTTACATCTCTGTTCAGATGTGACAAACCGGGCAGTGGTGGGTACAACAAGGGGCGGCACGACGGGCGACGCATGACCCGGAACGGGAATCTTATCCGCCGACCGGACGTTGACCGGATGACGACGACAGCGACACCTGTCCTGTGGGCGACAAGCCCGGGAGGCACGATTCATGAGTGAGCGAGCTCTTCGCGGCACGCGCCTCGTGGTGACCAGCTACGAGACCGACCGCGGCATCGATCTGGCCCCGCGCCAGGCGGTGGAGTACGCATGCGAGAAGGGGCATCGTTTCGAGATGCCGTTCTCGGTCGAGGCGGAGATTCCGCCGGAGTGGGAGTGCAAGGTCTGCGGTAGCCAGGCGCTCCTGGTGGACGGGGACGGCCCCGAGGAGAAGAAGGGCAAGCCTGCGCGTACGCACTGGGACATGCTCATGGAGCGGCGTACGCGTGAGGAGCTGGAGGAGGTGCTGGCCGAGAGGCTGGCGGTCCTGCGCTCCGGCGCCATGAACATCGCCGTGCATCCGCGCGACAGCCGGAAGTCCGCCTGAGGCGGACGGCCGGAGGTCCGCCCGGCCGGATGCCCTCCTGAGGTGACCGCCTGACGGCGGGTGCCCGGCGCACGGCGGCAGAGCACCACGCCGAGGGGCGGCGGTACGTGATCCACGTACCGCCGCCCCTCGGCGTTTCCGTGGCACCGGCACTCGGCCGGCCGCCGGTCAGCGGTCGAGGGGCGGGCGCCGGCCGGGGTCGCCGCCGGTGTCCTGGCGCGGCGGGGTGTCGTCGCGGATGACCTCGCCCTGGACCACCTTGCCGTCCGGGCGGTGCATCCGGGCCTGCTGGAAGGCACCGCCGAGAGTGCCGGGCGCCGCCGCCCGCATCCTGCGCTCCAGCCGGCGTTCCGCGGTGCGGCCGACGGCGGTGCGGAGCGGCGGGACGAGCAGCAGCAGACCGGCCGCGTCGGTGACCAGTCCGGGGAGGATCAGCAGCAGTCCGGCGAGCATCAGCAGCCCGTTGCCCTCACTGCCGCGACCGGTGGGCGGGGCGGCTCCGGGCTCCTGCTGGCGCTGGACGGTCTCCTGGAGGTTGCGGAAGGCCCGGCGGCCGGCCCGCTTCACCACCGCCCCGCCGAGCAGGGCGGCACCGGCGAGCAGGGCGAACACGGTGAGGCCGCCGGCCGCGTCGGCCACCAGGATCAGCAGCCAGATCTCCAGCACCAGCCAGGCGGCGAGGGCGAGCGGGACCAGGGAGCGGGCTCGGGAGCGCTTGCGGGTGTCGGGGGGCGGTGCACCGGTCGTCATGCTCCCAGTGTGCCGAAGCGCTGGTCGTACCGGCGTAAGAGGGCCGGGGCAGGGGATCAGCGGGTGGCGGCGAGCAGCAGCTTCGCGGTCTCCGGGTGGGGGCCGGCCTCGGCCCACTCCAGCGGGGTGCGCCCCTGGCCGTCGTCCTCGCGGAGGGCCGGATCGGCCCCGTACGCCAGGAGTGCGCGTACCGCCTCGGTGTGGCCCCAGCAGGCGGCGGCGCACAGGGGGGTGCCCTCGGAGCCGGGGCCGGCGCTCTCCCGGTCGGGTGAGGCGCCGGCCCGCAGCAGCAGGCCGGCGGTCTCGGCGTCACCGTGCACCGAGGCGGCGTAGAGGGCGGTGGTGCCCTGGGTGTCGGCCGTGTCCGGGTGGAGCCCGGTGCGCAGCACCGCCCGCACGGTGGCGGGGTCCTCGCTCCCCGCCGCCCAGACCAGTCGGCCGGCCAGTTTCCTCCGCAGCCGGCTCTTCACGCCGCCCCCCTTGTCCGTCCGTGTGCCCGGGTCAGCGGCCGGGCTCGCCGGGCTCCCGGGGCGGGCGGCCGGAGCCGTCCTGGCCGCCGCGGCCGAGCAGCTTCCCGGCGCGGGAGCCGACGCCCCAGGCGGTGACCCGCCAGAGCGCCTCGACCACGATGTCCTTGCTCATCTTGGAGTCGCCGAGCTCGCGCTCCACGAAGGTGATGGGCACCTCGACCACGTGGTAGCCGGCGGTGACCGCGCGCCGGGCCAGGTCCACCTGGAAGCAGTACCCCTGGGAGGCGACCTCCTCCAGGCCCAGGCCCTCCAGGGTCTCCTTGCGGAAGGCCCGGAAGCCGCCGGTCACATCGCGGATCGGGACGTCGAGCAGCAGCCGGGAGTAGGTGCTGCCGCCCCGGGAGAGGATCTCGCGGTGCTTGGGCCAGTTGACCACCCGGCCGCCCGGCACCCAGCGGGAGCCCAGCACCAGGTCGGCGCCCTTGAGCGCGGTCAGCAGCCGGGGCAGTTCCTCGGGCTGGTGGGAGCCGTCGGCGTCCATCTCGACCAGCACGCCGTAGCCCTGCTCGATGCCCCAGCGGAAGCCGGCCAGATAGGCGGCGCCCAGGCCTTCTTTGCCCTGGCGGTGCAGGACGTGGACGTGGTCGTCCTCGGCGGAGAGCTCGTCGGCGATCTTGCCGGTGCCGTCGGGGCTGTTGTCGTCCGCCACCAGGATGTGGGCCTCGGGCACCGCCTCGCGCACCCGGGTGACGATCGGCGTGATGTTCTCGGCCTCGTTGTAGGTCGGGATGATCACCAAGGCTCTGCCGAGCGGCCCGAAGCGCCTCTGGTCACCGTCGTTCACTGCTGCCCCTCACGTCCGTACACGGATGACCACCATAGCGAGCCGCGGGCGGGGCCGGGTGGGCGGCGGCCGGGTGAGGGGAGGCGGAGCCCGCGGGCCGGGCGCCGGCGGGCGCCCATGGGGCCCGGAGTCCTTCGGGCCGACCTGGCGCCCGCTGGCTGCGGGTCGACCGAAAGCCGTTGTCTACTGAACGTCCGGGCCCCACCCGGGTCCGCACGCTCCCCCGCGCTCCGGGAACGCGCCCAGGAGCGGGAGGGACACCCTTCCGGCTCTCACCGGACCCGCTCACAAGGCGAGCGCGCTGGACCTGGCTCCCAGTGGCGGCGCGCCGGGTCGGCGTGCCACCCCATGGCCCAGCGGCACTCGACGACCGCGGGAACGGTCCGGCCGGACGGATGTCCTGGAGTGGACCCGGCCGAAACTACCCGTCCGCGACCGCGCGCTGTCAATACCCGAACCACCCGGTGGACGGCCGCTGAACAGCAGGTCACCGCGGATGGGTGGCGGATCGGCGGGGAAGATCCGCAGGTCGCACGGGCCCCGGCGGGCCGCCCGACGGACTCGGGCCGGAGTGCGGGCGGCGTCCGGAAAGCGCGTGCCTCACTCGTTCGGTCGTACGAAGACGGTCCGTCCGCCGACCACGGTCCGCAGGCAGACCGGCAGCTCCGCGCCGGGGGCCAGGTCAGGCAGTCCCGGGGTGCCGGAGCGGGGGTCGGTGGACCAGCGGGCGACCCGGTCGTCCGGCGCCTGGACCAGCAGCTCCCCGGTGCGCCAGACCGCGTAGTCGGCGGGGGCGCCGGGGACGAGGACCCCGGCGTCGTCGCGCCCGGTGGCCCGCCAGCCGCCGCGGGTGTGGGCGGTGAACGCGGCGCGGACCGAGATCCGGTGCTCGGGGGTGCGGTGGAAGGCGGCGGCCCGGACCGAGCCCCAGGGGTCGAGCGGGGTCACCGGGCTGTCGGAGCCGAAGGCGAGCGGCACCCCGGCCCGCAGCAGCGCCGCGAAGGGGTTGAGGGTGCGGGCCCGCTCCGCGCCGAGCCGCTGGGCGTACATCCCGTCCTCGCCGCCCCAGGCCGCGTCGAAGGCGGGCTGGACGGAGGCGGTGAGGCCGAACTCGGCGAAGGCGGCGATCGTCCGGGGGGTGAGCATCTCGGCGTGCTCCACCCGGTGCCGGGCGGCCCGGATGCGGGCCAGGCCCACCGTCTCGGCGGCCCGGCGCACCCCTTCGGTCACCGCGGTCAGGGCGGCGTCGCCGATGGCGTGGAAGCCCGCCTGGAGGCCCGCCTCGGTGCAGGCGGTGACATGGGCGGCGACCGCCGCCGCGTCCAGGTGGGCGACGCCGGTGCCCGGGCCGTCGGCGTACGGCTGGTGCAGGCAGGCGGTACGGGAGCCCAGGGAGCCGTCCGCGAACAGGTCGCCGGCCGCGCCCAGGGCGCCCAGCTCCCGTACCCGGTCCGCGTCCTTGGCGCCGGTGACCGCCTCGGCCCAGTAGCCGACCACCCGGGGGCCCGGCTCACGTCCGGCGAGGGCCAGCAGGGCGGTGAAGTCCTCCTCGTCGGAGATCTCGGGCCCGCCGCACTCATGGACGGTGCCGATGCCCTGGGAGGCGGCGTGGGCCAGTGCGGCCCGCTGGGCCTCGGCGCGCCGGGCCGGGGTGACGGCGGCGTGCGCGGCGGCGCGTACCGCGTGGTGGGCGGCGCCGGTCAGCGGGGCGCCGGGGTGGAAGCCGTCCAGCGCGGTGACGCCGGGGACCAGGTCCAGCAGGGCGGTGGTGGCCACCGCCGAGTGGACGTCGATCCGGGGCAGGTACAGCGGCCGGCCGCCGGCCGCCTCGTCCAGTTCGGTACGGGACGGGGGCCGCCCCTCCGGCCAGCGGGAGGCGTCCCAGCCGTGGCCCAGCAGCACCCGGTCGCCCGGGCGGCCCGCCGCGTACGCCCGTACCGCCGCCAGCGCCTCGGGGAGCGTCCGGGCGGCCGAGAGGTCCAGGCCGGTCAGCGCGAGCCCGGTGACGGTGGTGTGCACATGGGCGTCGGTGAAGGCGGGCGCCACCAGCGCGCCCCGGAGGTCGACCACCTCGTCCACCCCGCCGGCGAAGGCGTCGGCCGCCCCCTCGGAGCCCACCCAGGCGACATGGCCGCGCTCGACCACCATGGCGGTGGCGAACGGGCCGGCAGGGCTGTGGACTTCTCCACCGCGCAGCAGCACGGTGCGGTGCCCGGGGTCGGCGGACTCGGACTCGGTCGTGGACGTCATGGACCAAGGTTAGGTTCGCGGCTCAGACGCGCGGCGGACGGGCCTCGTAGGGGGTGGAGAGCACGACCGTGGTACGGGTGGAGACACCGGCCTGCGAGCGGATGCGGGTGAGCAGGTGCTCCAGCTCCAGCGGCGCCGAGACCCGCACCTTGAGGATGTAGTTCTCCTCGCCGGCCACACTGTGGCAGGCCTCGATCTCATGGATGTCGGCGAGCCGTTCGGAGATGTCGTCGGGGGCGCTGGGATCGAAGGGTTTCACCGAGATGAACGCGGTCAGCGGCAGCCCGACCGCCTCCGGGTCCACCACGGCGGCGTAGCCGCGGATGACACCGCGCTGCTCCAGCCGGCGCACCCGCTGGTGCACGGCCGAGGTCGACAGACCGGTGGCCTTGCCCAGGTCGGTGTAGCTCATCCGCCCGTCCTTGACGAGCAACTCCACGATCTGACGATCCAGCTCCTCCATGCGGTCAACCTATTGCCCCGGACCGCCCCGGGCACAGCCGGAGGGGGTTTCGGAGCGCACCTGCGAGCGGCATGTGACCAACGCCACAGGACTGTGGACCGTGCGGGCCGTGACCGGATGGTTATTCGCGCGGGCGGAAGGGAATTGCTTGCTGTGGTCGTGACCGCGTGAGCCCGGTCGGCCCACCCGAGGGGGAGATTCTCCATGCAGGAGCCTGTTGATTCCGTCGTGCCGCTTGAGGACGACGAGCCCGACACCTATGGCGCGAACGCCTACGACACGTTCGAGATGTTCCGGGTGATCTGCCCGGACTGCGCCCAGCCGATCGCGCTGCTGGCGGACGAGGAGGTGCTTCCGGAGCACGCGCTGTGTCCCTCCCCGTGGAACCCGTTCGTGCTGACCGTCTGCGCCGGCACCGGCCGGGCCGCCGCGGACGCCCGGCCGGCCGACCACACCAAGGAGCCGGTGGAGCAGGAGACGGCGCTGCTGCTGACCCTGCCGCAGGGCCTGGACTGGCGGACCCAGCCGTTCTCGCATGTGGGCGGCCCCGGCTCCCGCCCGGTGAAGGCGGTGGCCCCGCTGCGGCCGCTGCACCGCGCCACGCCGCCGGAGGTACGGCGCGCCGCCTGACCCCGCCACCGGCATCCCCACCGCCCGGCCGCTCCCCTCGGGGCGCGGCCGGGCGGTGCCGTATGCGCCGGGAGGCTCCCGGTGAGGCGGGGAGGGCGCGAACTGGCGGCCGAATCCCCGGGGCGGTGACCCGCGGGGGCCGCCCCGCGTTGGCCCGGTATGAGCCTGCTGGACTCGACCTGCCCGGCCATCGGCTACGGCACCGCCCGGTTCCCCGCGCCCCCGTCGGACGAGAGCCGAACGGAAGAATCGGTTCCGCGTCCTGGGGAGGCTCGGGGGAGGCCGGGTCCCGGACAGGCTTCAGAGAGGCCGGGCCCCGGGGAGGCCGGAGAGGGGCCGGGTCCCGGGCAGGCTGCTGAGCGGCCGGGTCCCGAGGCGACCCGTGAGAGGCCGGCGGCGTCGGCCGATCCGCCGATCTACCGGGCGCTGGTCCGCCAGTGGGCGAGCGGCGGGCGGACCGTGCCGGGGCGGCCGGACCAGGAGTGGGTCCGGCTCACCGCACGGCCGGTGAGCGCGCCCGGGAGCGGGCTCAGCGGATGGTCTCCGGGCCCGCGAGATGGCGGGCGATGACCATCCGCTGGATCTGGTTGGTGCCCTCCACGATCTGGAGCACCTTGGCCTCCCGCAGATAGCGCTCGGCGGGGAAGTCGGCGGTGTAGCCGTATCCGCCCAGCACCTGCACGGCGTCGGTGGTCACCCGCATCGCCGCGTCGGTGCAGAACAGCTTGGCCATCGCCGCCTGGCGGGAGAACGGGGCGCCCTCGTCCCGCAGCCGGGCCGCGGCCAGGTAGAGGGAGCGGCCGGCCTCGATCTGGGTGGCCATGTCGGCCAGCATGAAGCGCAGGCCCTGGAAGTCGGCGATCGGCCGGCCGAACTGGCGGCGGTCGGTCGCGTACGCCACCGCCTCGTCCAGCGCGGCCTGGGCGACGCCGATGGCGCAGGCGGCGATGCCGAGCCGGCCGGAGTCCAGCGCGGACAGCGCGATGGAGAAGCCCTGGCCCTCCTCGCCGATCCGCCGGCTGTCGGGCACCCGCACCCCGTCGAAGTGCACCTGGGCGGTCGGGGAGCCCTTCATCCCCATCTTCTTCTCGGGGGCGGCGGCCGACAGCCCCTCCGCGTCACCGGGCACCAGGAAGGCGGTGATGCCCTTGGGGCCCTCGGCGCCGGTACGGGCCAGCACGGTGTAGAAGTCGGCGATGCCGCCGTGGGTGATCCAGGCCTTGGTGCCGGTGATCACCCAGTCGCCGCCGTCCCGCACCGCCCGGGTGCGCAGCGAGGCGGCGTCCGAGCCGGAGGACGGCTCGGAGAGGCAGTACGCGCCGAGCAGGCCGCCGCCGAGCATGGCGGGCAGGTGCTCGGCCCGCTGCTCCTTGGTGCCGTAGCCGGCCAGCGCGTGGCAGGCGAGGGAGTGCACGCTGACCCCGAGCCCCACGGTGAGGCGGGCGGCCGCCAGCTCCTCCAGGACCTGGAGGTAGACGGCGTACGGCTGGTCCCCGCCGCCGAAGGCGGAGTCGTACGGGAGCCCCAGCAGTCCGGACTCGGAGAGCAGGGCGAAGGTGTCGCGCGGGAACCGGCCGGCGTCCTCTTCCTCGGCGGCACGGGGGGCGATCTCCCCCTGGACGATGTCGCGCACCAGGGCGATCAGATCCCTGGCCTCCTCGGTGGGCAGTACGCGGTCCACCTGCTGCGGGGCGCGGTCGGTCATGGGGGCGCTCTCCTCCCTGTCGGGCGCTGCGGGGGCGCGCGCGAAGGGTTGGGGGCGGCGCCGCCGGAAACCACTGCCGCGTCCGATGCTGCCCTCACGGATCTCGCGAGGGGCTGACCTGCGGCTGCGGGCGCGATGAGTATGCCCGATCGGCGGGCTTCCGTCACGGGTGGAGAGAGATCGTTCCAGGGTGGAACGGAAGCGGGGCGGAAGCGGAACGGAAGGGGCCGCTACCGGGGAGACCGGAGCGATCGCGTCAGAGCAGGCCGACCTGGGACACCAGCATGGCGATCACGGCGACCAGCACCCAGCCGAGGACGTGCTCCAGGATCTGGGGGCCGTCGTCCTTCGGGCCTCCGGTACGGGCACGGGGGGCGGCAGCGGCGGCGGTGGCGGCACTCATGGCTTCTCGCTTCGTCGGCGGGTACGGACGGCGGCCGATACGGGGACGGTCCTTCCGATGGCCCGACCACAGTGACAGCGATGGGCCCGGCGGGGTAGAGACGTGGGTCACGCGCGGGTGAGGGCCGGTGGGGGTCAAAAGGGAGTAATTCCCTTGGGGCGGGGGTGGATTCGCTGGTGCGGTGGGGTGCCCCGGGGCGGGAAGTGTGCCGCACGCCACGTTTTGGGCGCTTCGCCCCGATTGACGAGTACATCGCTGCCGCGGAAAACGTCGTTCCGTCCGGGACCGCGCATGATCGATCTAGGGTGGGGCCGAGGCGGGTCGGCAGGGGGTGCGCATGGGGGCGGGGGCGGAAACCGGGGCGGCGCTGCGGGTGCCGGTCGGCGCGGACGCCGAGCGCTGGGCGAGCCGCGGGGTGCGGCGGCGGGTGCTGCTGGTGGTGCACAACGTGACCTCGGCGGGGCGGCTGCTGGATGTGCTGCCGCTCTTCCACGACGACTTCCGGGTGCAGCTGCTGGTGACCTCGACCGGGTCCTCCGCCTTCCAGGGCGGGATCGCGGAGCTGTTCGGCGAGCTGGAGCTGCCCGTGCTGCCCTGGGAGCAGGCCCTGGGGACACCGGTGGACCTGGCGGTCTCCGCCAGTTTCGGCGGTCAACTTGCAGCGCTTCAGGGGAAGTTGGCCGTACTGTCGCACGGCGTTGGCTACACTAAGAAGCTGGCGACACCGGACACCGGACACCGGACACCGGACACCGGACACCGGACACCGGACACCGGACACCGGGAGCCTGGGGCCGCCCCCACGTTCGGGCTCTCGCCGCAGTGGCTGCTGGCGGACGGCAAGCCCTTCGTGGACGCGTTGGTGCTCTCCCACCCCGAGCAGCGGGAGCGGCTGGCCCGGGTCTGCCCGGAGGCGGTCGGCGCGGCGGTGCTCGCCGGGGACCCCTGCTACGACCGGATGCTGGCGGCACGCCCGTACCGTGACCGCTACCGGCGCGCCCTCGGCGTACGCGGCGGACAGCGGCTGGTCGTCCTCAACTCCACCTGGAACCCGTCCGGTTTCTTCGGCAGCGGCGGCCGGGACGTGCTGCCCGGGCTGCTGCCCCGGCTGGCCGCCGAACTTCCCGCCGACGACTACCGGCTGGCCGCGGTGCTGCACCCCAACATCTGGCACGGGCACGGCCCGGGGCAGCTCCGCGCCTGGCTGGACCGGGCCCGCCGGGCCGGGCTGACCCTGATCGACCCGGTGCGCGGCTGGCGCCAGGCGCTGCTGGCCGCCGACGCGGTCCTGGGCGACTTCGGGGCGGTCTCCTACTACGCGGCGGCGCTCGGCATCCCCGTCCTGCTGGCAGCCGCCGGTCAGGAGGCGCTGGACCCGGAGGCGCCGCTCGCGGAGTTCGTCCGCACCGCTCCCCGGCTCGATCCCTTCGGGCCGCTGCCCGGGCAGCTGGACGCGCTGCTCACCGGTCACCGGCCGCTCAGCGGCCCCGCCGCGTACACCAGTTCCGCCCCCGGCCGTTCGGCGGCGCTGCTCCGCCGGTGCCTGTACGGGCTGCTGGAGCTGCCCGAGCCACCGGGACCGGCCTCCCTGGAACCGCTTCCGTTGCCCCCGTACGAGCCGCCGCTGCGCACCGCGCCGCTCGCCGTGCGCACCTGGGTGCGGGACGGCGGGGAGGTGGTGGTGGAGCGGTCGGCGGAGGTCCCGTACGGGGCGGCGGGGACGGTGCATCCGGCGGTGCACGAGGACACCCGGGACCCCGGCGACCTGGAGTCGGCCGAGGTCATCTGGCGGGACGGGCCGCCGGACGACCCGCGGTTGGGCGGGGCGGCGGGGTGGACCGCGGAGGTGCTGGCCCGGCACCCGCACTGCCGGCTGGCGGCCTATGTCACCGGGCCCGGCGAGTGCGTGGTGCGCGTCCGCGACCAAGGGCCGCTGCGGCTGGCCGCCGGTCCGGGCGCGGACGCCGACCCGGCCGCGTACGCCTCCGCGGTGCATGCCTGGACGGCCGCGGGGCGGGCGCTGCCGCCGGGCGGAAGCGGGCTGCGGATCCGGGTGGCCGGGGCCGCGCACCCCTTCTCCATACGGCCGTACGGCGGGTAGCGCGGGCCGGAAGCCTTGCGCGGTCTCAGTCGGCGGCAGGCCGGCAGCGGTCGCGGAGGTGCGCCAGGTAGGCCAGATGCAGGGTGGCACCCTCGGGGGCGAGCAGGCGCTCGGCGACGGCGATCCGCTCCAGCGCGGCCGGGTCCTCGCCCGCGTCGTGCAGGGTCTCGGCGAGGTCGGTGAGCACCCGGGCCCGGTTGTAGGCCTCGCCCCGGCCGCGCTCGCTCCCGGTGCCGCCGGCGTCCTCGGCGGACGGGGTGAAGAAGGCCAGCGCCGTCTCCAGCAGGGTCCGTGACTCCGCCGGCCGGCCCAGTCCCCGTAGGGCGCGGCCCTGGTGGCGGGTGACCAAGGCCAGCGCCCGAGGCAGGTCCTGGTGGCCGTGCTCCTCCGGGCCGATGGTCCGGTAGATCCGCTCGGCCTCGGTGAAGTACGCGTAAGCCTCCTCGAACTCCCAGCGGTAGAGCCGCAGCAGGCCCTGCAACTCCACGGCGGAGGCCTCGCCGAACCGGTGGCCGGCCGCGTGCTCCTGGGCGACCGCGGCCCGCGCCGCCCGATCGGCCTCGTCCCAGCGCTTGAGTTCGCCCAGGCAGTGGGCGAGCTGGAAGTACAGGGCCCCGGCCATCTCGGCATCACCGGGCGTTTCGGCGCCGGCGGGCGTTTCGGCGCCGGCGGGCGTTTCGGCGCCGGCGCCGGGGGCCGGGCGGTCGGCCAGGGAAGCCGCACGGCGGAGGGCGGGCAGCACCGTGTCCAGATGCCCGGCCTTCAACTGGAGCGGCCAGAGCGCGCGGGCCAGCCGCTGGGCGGTGGCCGGGTGCCGCTGCTCCTCGGCCAGGAAGACGGCCCGGACCAGGTTGTCCACCTCGGCGGTCAGCGCGGCGATACCGGCGCCGGGGCTCGCGTACGACCGTCCGGTGGGCGGTGGCAGATCGACCCGCCAGCTGTTCTCAAGGGCCGCGCGGGCGGCGCCCACCGCCGTCTTCTGTAGTCCTTCGAGGACCCGGGCGACCGCCGCGGAGCACTCGGTGTAGCCGTCCTCCCAGCCCGCCAGCTGCTCCAGCCGGCGGCGGACCGCGGGGCGGAAGCGGTACCGGCCGTCGCCCAGCTCCTCGACGAGCCGCGCCTCCACCGCTTCGGCGAGCGCCCGGGCTGCCTGCTCCTCGGTGGTGTCCGCGGCCATTGCGGCCAGCGGTGCGTCGATGGCGGGCCAGCCGCCGAGGGCGCTGAGCCGACAGACGCGCAGCTGCTCGGGCCCGAGCCGGAGACCGGCCGCCCGTACCGCCTCCCCCAGCGGCCCGGGTCCGGCCAAGGCTGCGGAGGGGTCCTCGGACGGGGTCGCCGGCCGCCACTCACCGAGGCCCAGGGCGGCGGCACGCAGGGCGAGCGCGTTGCCCTGGCACTCCGCCAGCAGGGCCGGCAGCCGGTCCTTGGCGCGGTCCACCGCCTCCCGGCCGGCCACCCGTCCCAGCAGCTGCCGGGCATGGCGGTCCGCCAGCGCGGGCACCGCGATGCTCTCCGCCTCCAGGACGAACCCCGGACCGGAGGTGACCACCACCAGGAACACCTCGGGGGTGGCCGGAATGAGACCCCTCACCTGGGCGGCGGAGGTGACATGGTCGATCACGATCAGGGCGCGCCGCCCCTGGGCCAGCCGCCGGTAGAGCTCCACCCGGCCGCGCTCGGTGGCCGGGACGGCGTCCGGGGCGGCGCCCATCCGCTCCAGCAGCCGGCGGAGGACGGCGGCCGGTTCCGGGCCGTGCTCCTCGGCGCCGTCCCGCAGGTCGAGGTGGATCGAGCCGTCCGGGAAGCGGGCGCTCTGGTCGGCGCCGAAGTGCAGGGCGATCTCGCTGGTGCCGATGCCCGGCGGCCCGTACAGCAGCGCGACCCGGGGGCGCCCGCCGGCCGGACGGGAGGCCTCCCGGCGGAGCTGGCGCAGCACCGCGTCACGGTCGGTGAAGTGCCGGGTGGCGGGCGGCAGTCCGGGCCAGGGCGGCGGCATACTCGGGTCGTCCGGCAGGCTGCGCATCAGCATGGCCCACTGGTGGGCGGCCCGGCCGTCCCCGGCGAGTGCGGGGTGCACCTGGCGCGCCAGCGCGGCGGCCTCCTCCGGCCCGGACGGCAGCGGGACGGGCCGCCCCAGGACCCGGCGCACCTGGGCGCCGGTGGAGATCAGCAACTGCTTGCCCATCTCCCCGAAGGCGCCGTTGCCCACCGAGGTCAGGAAGGCGGTGAGCGCTCCCATGGTGACGATCTCGAACACGACGGCCCCTCCCGTGGTCCGCTGGCCGGACCGGTCCGCTGGTCTGGGCGCACTGTACCGATGCGGTGGGAGGCGCGGAGCGGGGGCGCTCGCCGGGGAGATCGTTTCGCGCCACCGGCGGGGCGGGGAGGCCGCTGCCGGCCATGACCGGGGAGGCCGCCTGCGGCTGCGGCCGGGGGAGACCGCCGGTCGCAGCGGCTGTGGGAAACCGCCGGCGGCTGCGACCGGGAAACCCGCCGGCGGCTGCGGACGCGGGAAACCGCCGGTGGAACTGCCGCTCGGCGGTGCCGGTCGGGCAGCGGGGCCGTATCTAGGCTCCAGGCCCCGGACTCACCGGGACCACCGGGAGAAGAACCAGAAGGAGTACGCCGTGGAGAACCCCACCCGTAAGGCGGCCGCCGCCGCGCTGCTGGCCGCGACCCTGGTCGTCGGCGGCGCCGGAGCGGCGTCCGCAGCGGCGCCGGACGCGTCGGAGCGGATCACCTCGCTGGAGCAGCTGAAGGAGGGCATCGCGCTCGCCGCCGAGCTGGACGAGTCGGCGGGGGTGACCGCCCTGGGCCACGACCCGATCGGCAAGGCCGTCGAGTCCTGATCCGGCGGGGCCCGCGGAGGCGGGAGAGGAACGGAGGAGAGGGGTGAGCAGCGTGGGGAAGGACGAGAGCGAGCGGACCTGGTGCCCCAGCGGGGACGCGCACGCGCCGGAGTCGGTCGTCCTGGGCGTGCGTTCCGGGCAGGACGGGCGGGTGGTCTATCTGGCCGATCCGGTCCCGGCCTCGCAGGTGCTGGGCGCGGTGCCCGAGGGTGTGGAGCCGCGGCGGGTGCTGCGGTTCGCCTCGCACTGCGTCAGCGACTGCGTCAACCGCCGGGGCGGCGACTGCACCCTGGTCGAACGGGTGCTGTCGGCGCCCCCCGCCCCGGACACCGACCGAGTCCCCCGGTGCCATCTGCGGGCGCACTGCCAGTGGTGGTCGCAGACCGGGGTGGCCGCCTGCCGGCGGTGCCCCGCGATCGCCACCCGGCACCGGGCCGGTGACGAGCTGGGCGAGCTGATGGCCGACCCGTCGACCACCCGGGAGCAGCTGGACGCCTGGACCGCCGCCGCGGGCTCCTGAGCCCGACGGCCCGGGCCGCCCCGACGGCACCCGCCGGGGCGGGCCGGACCGGCCGTCAGCGGATGCCGAGGCCGGTGAGCACGCGACGCTGGGCGGCCGTGGCGTTCTGCGGCCAGAAGACATAGGCGATCCCGCCGGAGCCGCCCTTGACCGCGCCGTTGGCGTCGTACCGCTTGGTGCGGAGCCAGATGTTCTCCCACTCAAGGCGCTTGTAGACCCGGCGGACCGCCGGGTTGGACGGGGAGGCGGGGTCGTTGGCGACGATGTCGCCGGTGGAGGTGAGGCCGACCACCGTCATCAGATGGCCCGCCGTGCCGTAGCCGGCGCCGGTCAGCTCCTCCTTGAGGAAGGACTGCGAGGTGATCACCGGGATGCCGGCCCGGACCAGGTCCTCCAGCTCGGCCAGCGACCGCAGCCGGGTGACGACCGCGTTGACGTCCCGGTAGGTGGCCGCGTAGGCGGTGTTGAACGGCCAGTTGCCGCAGCCGTCGTAGGCGTGGTCGAAGGTGCGCCGGGCGGCGTGGCACACCTGGGGGTCGTTGTAGGCCGGGTCCACCCAGGCCAGGTCCTTCGCGGTGGGCCGGCGGCCCCAGAACTCCAGGACCATCTGCGAGGAGGTGGGGCTGCACCAGGCCTCACCGCCGCCGCCGTACTCGGGATACCGCCCGTCGTGGAGGTGCTGCGAGTAGCGCGGGACCGCCAGCTCGCGCCCCGTCCCGGGGGTGGAGGCGGGGACGGTGAAGCGGTCCGGGATGTCGGAGGCCATCGCCCCGGCCCGCCAGACCGTCGGGGTGAGCCCGCTGCCCGGGCGGCGGTGCAGGGTGAGGCGCAGCCGGTACGCGGCCAGCCGCAGGCCGGTGGAGGCGTCGTCCACCGCCAGGGTGTCGGTCCAGACCGTGCTGCGGCCGTCCTTCTGGCCGTCCACCGAGGTACGGGCGATGTCGCCCTCCCCGGCCGCCCAGTGGGCCATCACGTACCAGGGCGTCCGCGTCCCGTCGCCGTACCGCCCCTGGAGCTCCACCGCGAGCCAGGTGCCGGCCGGGGTGTCCGCGTTCCAGGAGGCGATGACCTCGGTCGCCGGGACCGCCGAGGTGTGCTCGGGCGAGGTCCAGCTGGCGTACTCCCAGGTGGTACGGGCGCCGGTGTGCGGGTCGGTGCGGTCCACCCGTCCGGCGGCGGAGGCGATGACCAGCCCGGGACGGTCGCCCGCGACGGCGCGGGTGCCGGCGCGGCTGCCTCCGCACCAGTCGCTGTACGAGGTCCAGAACCGGTTGTCGACCAGGCCTCCGCCCGCCGCGCCGCCGCCGGCGGATGGCACCGGGGGTGAGGCGGATGTGGTGGGTACGGCGGTGGCGGTCGCGGCCCGGGCGGTACCGGAGCCGCCGGGCAGTGCGGTGGCGGCGACGGTGCCGGCCACCGCCAGCGCGGCGGTCAGCAGGGCCCGGCGGGAGGCGGGAGCGGCGGGCTCGCCAGCACCGGAGGGGGCAGAGGGGGCCAGGGGGTCGGTCATACGGTGAATCCCCGATCGGTCGCGGGGGGGACGGAAGCGGG
>NZ_JALPTH010000041.1 GCF_023218175.1 Streptomyces lichenis
GGTGGGCGGCGCGGTTGGGGGCGGCGTGGGGGCTGCTGCGGGACGCGGTGCCGGGGGCGGCGGCGGAGGCGGCCGCCGCGCTGACGGTGCTCACCCCGGTGCGGGGGACGGAACCGGCCGTGGGACGGCATGGGTACGGGGCGCTGGGGGTGCCGCTGGAGGGGGAGCCGGAGGCGCTGGCGCGGGCGCTGCTGACCGGGTTCCGGCGGGCCCGGCTGCGGGCGCTGCTGGATGTGGCGGACCTGTACGCGATGGACGGAGGCTGGCTGCGGCGGGCGCCCTGGGGCGGGGCGCGGCTGCCGGTGTCGGCGCTGCTGGCGGGGGCGTACGAGCGGGCCGGGCTGGCCGCGTACGAGGCCGGGCGGGGTGGCGGTGGCGGGTACCGCGAACAGGCCGAGCGGGCGCTCGACCTGCTGGAGGGGGCCGCCGAACTGACCACCGGGGGCAAGCTGTTCGCCGAGGGGGTGCGCAAGGAGCTGCACGGGATGCGAGGGGTTTCGAACGGCGTTCGCACGGTGGCCGGTTGACCGAAAACCGGTGGGGAATGACCGAACAAGGGGGGAGCGGACGACGGCCGCTCCGGAATGATGGATCAGCTCGCACCCTCGTGCCCGGGGGACCGGGCGGTCACGGAGGGACGGGGGTCATGGGTGACGTCACCGCAGCGCCGAGCGGCTGACCTTCGGCCGTACTTCTTCCTCAGCTACGCCCACACCCCCCGGTACGCGGCCGGCGGCCCCGACCCCGACATGTGGGTGGAGCGGCTCTACCGGGACCTGTGCGGCCATGTGATGGCGATGACCGACCTGCCGGCCGGGGCCTCGGCCGGGTTCATGGACCGGGAGATACGTTCCGGGGAGGGCTGGTCCGAGCGGCTGGGGGAGGTGCTGGCCACCTGCCGGGTGTTCGTGCCGCTGTTCTCGCCCCGCTACTTCGCCAGCGAGATGTGCGGCAAGGAGTGGTACGCCTTCGCCACCCGCGCGATCTACCACCACGCCAGGCACAACCGGCCGGCCGAGGCCATCGTGCCCGCGCTGTGGGTGCCGGTGCCGCCCGAGCAGCTGCCGGGGCCGGCGGAGCGGTTGCAGTTCAACCACCGGGACTTCGGCGACCGGTACGTCACGGACGGGCTGTACGGGCTGATCAAACTGCGGATATTCGCCGAGGAGTACGAGCGGGCCGTCTACGAGCTGGCCAAGCGGATCGTGGCGGTGGCCGACACCGTGGGCATCGGCCCCGGGCGGCCGGTGGACTACCGCGCCGCCCCCAGCGCCTTCGGCACCTCGGGGCGCGGGCCCCGGCCGCTGAAGGTCACCGTGGTGGCGCCCACCCGCCACGATCTGCCCGAGGGGCGGGAGGCGGAGTACTACGGGGAGATGGCGCAGGACTGGAACCCGTACCACCCCGAGGCGGCCCGGCCGCTGGCCTATGTCACCGAGGACCTGGTCCGCTCGCTGAACTACCAGGCCACGGTGGCCTCCTTCGACCACGAGGGCGGCCCGGGGGACAGCAAGGCGCCGCCCGCCCATCCGGAGATCCTGCTGCTGGACCGCTGGGCGCTGAAGGACGAGGAGCGCCGGGCCCGGCTCGCCGCGCTGGACGCCGAGCACCGGCCCTGGGTGAGCGTGGTCGTCCCGCGCAACCCGGCCGACCACCAGGAACGCGCCCATGACGCCGAGCTGCACCGCGTACTGGAGCAGACCATGCCGGTGCAGACCGGGCAGGGCCGCCCCGCCAGCCGGGCCGCCGCCCGCGGCGTACCCAGCATGGAGGCGTTCGGCCAGATCCTGCCCCAGGTGGTGGAGGCCGCCGCCCAGCAGTATCTGCGGCACGCGGCGGTCTACCCGCCCGCCGGCGGACGCCACACCGAACGGCCGCGGCTGCGCGGCCCGATGGCCTCGGAGTCCGGCACCACGCACGGCCAACCGGAGACGCACCAGAGCGCGCCCGATGCGGAGGACCTCGGATGACACCCGGTCGCGACGGACGGATCATCACCTTCTACTCCTACAAGGGGGGCACCGGGCGGACCATGGCGCTGGCCAACACCGCCTGGATACTCGCCGCGAACGGCAAACGGGTGCTCGCCGTCGACTGGGACCTGGAGGCGCCCGGGCTGCACCGGTTCTTCCACCCCTTCCTCGACCCGTCCACGCTGGGCGCCACCACCGGGGTGATCGACCTGATCACCGAGTACGCCTGGGCCGCCACCAGCCCGGTGCAGCGCCCCGACGACTGGCACCGCGACTACGCCCGGATCCAGCCGCACGCGGTCTCCCTCGCCCCGGAGGCGCTGGGCTGGAGCTTCCCGGACGGCGGCACCCTGGACTTCGTCTCGGCGGGGCGGCAGAACCGCGAGTACAGCGCGACGGTGTCCACCTTCGACTGGGACAACTTCTACGACCGGCTGGGCGGCGGGCACTTCTTCGACGCGCTGCGCGAGGACATGAAGGCCGGCTACGACTACGTGCTGATCGACAGCCGGACCGGGCTGAGCGACATCGCCGACATCTGCACGGTGCACCTCCCGGACGCGCTGGTGGACTGCTTCACCCTCAGCGACCAGTCCATGGACGGCGCCGCGGCGGTAGCCCGGCAGATCGCCGAGCGGTACGGCGGCCGGGGCATCCGGATCTTCCCGGTGCCGATGCGCATCGACGAGGGTGAGAAGGAGAAGGCCGACGCCGGACGGGCCCTGGCCCGGCTGAAGTTCGACGGCTTCCCGTCCGGGATCGTCGGGGACGAGCTGGCCGCCTACTGGGGGGCGGTGGAGATCCCGTACCGGCCCTACTACGCGTACGAGGAGACGCTGGCCACCTTCGGCGACGACGCCGGTATCGCCAACTCGCTGCTGTCGGCCTTCGAACGGCTGACCGCCGTGGTCACCGACGGGCAGGTCACCGCCATGCCGGCGATCCCCGAGGACGCCCGGCTGCGGGTCCGCGACGCCTTCACCCGGCGCCGCCCCGCGCTCCCCGCCGACCTGTTCCTGTCGTACGTGGCGGAGAACCGGATGTGGGCCGACTGGGTCGAGTCGGTGCTCACCCGCGCCGGGTTCCGGGTGGTGCCCCGGGACGTCTCCGCCGACCCGGCGCTCACCGGCTCCGACCCCCGGGAGGCCGCCGAGAACGCCGGCCGCACGGTGGTGCTGCTCTCCGCCGCGTATCTGAAGTCCGCCCGCGCCGTGCAGGTGTGGGAGCGGGCCGCCGCCGAGGACTCCGCCGCCGGGCGCCGCCAGCTGCTGCCGGTGCGGGTCGGCGACGTCCGGCTCACCACCCCGTACATCGACCGCAACCCGGTCGACCTCTTCCGGCTGGACGAGGTGCACGCCACCGCCTCGCTGCTGCGCGCCCTGGACCGGCCCGCCACCCCGCTGGGCGAGGGTGTGCCGCCCGGGCCGCGGTTCCCCGGCACCGTGCCGAAGATCTGGAACGCGCCCCCGCGCAACGCCGGCTTCACCGGGCGCTCGGTGGTGCTGGAGCGGATGCGCGACCAGCTGGGCGGCGGCATGGCGGTGGTGCTGCCGCAGCCGCAGACCCTCTACGGCCTCGGCGGCGTCGGCAAGACCCAGGTGGCACTGGAGTACGTGCACCGCTTCATGGCCGACTACGACCTGGTGTGGTGGATCTCCGCCGAGCAGACCGACGACGTCATCGCCTCGCTCGCCGAGCTCGCCGTCCGGCTCGGCGCCCAGGGCGGCGAGGACATGGCCACCGCCTCCCAGGAGGCCGTGGACCTGCTGCGCCGGGGGGTGCCCTCGCACCGCTGGCTGCTGGTCTTCGACAACGCCGACGACCCCGAGCGGCTGGGGCGGTTCTTCCCCAGCGGCGGCCACATCCTGGTCACCTCCCGCAACCAGACCTGGTCCCAGTACGGCGACGCGCTGCCGGTCGACGTCTTCCTGCGGGAGGAGTCCGTCGAGCACCTCCAGCGGCGGGCCAGGGGGCTGAAGCCGGAGGACGCGGACCGGGTGGCCGAGGCGGTCGGCGACCTGCCGCTCGCCGTGGAGCAGGCCGCCGCCTGGATCGCCGAGACCGCCACCCCCGTCTCCACCTATCTGGAGCAGCTGGAGGGCGCCGCCGCCCGCACCCTCGCCCTCAACCAGCCGGCCGGCTACCCCGAACCGGTCGCCGCCACCTGGAACGTCTCCATAGAACGGCTCCAGGAGCGCTCACCGGCCGCGGTGCGGCTGCTCCAGCTCTGCGCCTTCTTCGCGCCCGAGCCGATCCACGCCAACCTGCTCTACAGCAAGGAGATGATCGAGGCGCTCAAGCCGTACGACGCCTCCCTGCAGGAGAAGCTGGTGCTGGGGCGGGTGATCCGGGAGATCGGGCGGTTCGCCCTGGCCAAGGTCGACCAGGTCTCCAACTCCATCCAGCTGCACCGCCTGGTGCAGGCGGTGATCCGCTCCCAGCTGTCGGAGGAGGAGCAGCGCGAGGCCCGGCACGCCGTGCACCGCATCCTGGCCGGCGCCCGCCCCGACGACGACGAACCGATCGACAACCCCGAGACCTGGCCCCGGTTCGCCACCATCTGGCCGCATCTGACCACCTCCGAGGCCCGCTTCTGCAAGGAGCCGGAGACCCGCCGGCTGCTCATCGACCGGGTCCGCTACCTGTGGAAGCGCGGCGACATCCAGAGCGCCTGGGCACTCGGCGGCGAACTGCGCGACGACTGGCGGGAACTGCTCGGCAACGACGACCTGCAGTACCTCTACCTGCGCTTCCACCTCTCCAACATCCTGCGCACCCAAGGGCGCTACGTGGAGGCCAAGGAACTGGACGAGGAGACCCTGGAACGCCAGCGCCGGGTGCTCGGCCCCTCCCACCCGCACACCTACATGACCACCAGCGGCCTCGCCATGGACCTCGGCACCCTCGGCCAGTACGGCGAGGCCATGGAGCTGGCCACCGAGGCCCACGAGGGCTTCAACCAGATCTTCCACGAGTCCCACCCCCGTACCCTGGCCGCCGCCAACAACCTGGCGCTCAACCTGCGGATGGTCGGCCAGTACGCCCGCGCCCGGGAGATCGACCAGGACGTCTACGACCGGCGCACCGAGGTGCTGGGGCCCGACCACCCGTACACCCTGTCCTCCGCCGCCTCCCTCGCCCGCGACCTGCGCGAGGTCGGCCGCTACGAGGACTCCGTCGCCCTGCTCTCGCGCACCTACGACAGCTACAAGCGCACCCTGGGCCGCGCCTTCCCCGGCACCCTGGCCGCCGCCAAGTCCCTCGCGGTGTCCCTGCGGAAGGCCGGGCTGCTGGAGGACGCCCGCCGGCTCACCACCGCCACCCGCGCCCGCTACCGGGCCAAGTACACCTCCGCCAACCCCGACTCGCTCGCCTGCGACCTCAACCTCGCCGCCGACCTGTACGCGGCCGGGGACCCGGTCGCCGCCCGGGACACCGCCCAGGAGGTCGTCGACCAGTACATGAAGGTCCCGGGTGAACGGCACCCCTACACCCTGGCCGCCCTCAACAACCTGGGCATCTACCAGTGGGGGTGCGGCGACCCGGAGGCCGCCGACCAGCTGCTCGCCGGCACCCTGGCGGTGACCCGGGAGGTGCTGGGCGAGCGCCACCCGCATGTGCTGTTCTGCACGGTCAACCTGGCCAACGCCAAGGCCGACCTGGGCGAACTGGAGGAGGCCCTGGCCATCGAGCGGCGCGCGGTGGCCGCGCTGCGCGAGGTCATGGGCGCCCACCACCCCGAGGTGCTGGGCATCGCCGCCAACATGGCGGTCACCCTCGGCGCGCTGGGCCGCAAGGACGAGGCCGCGCTGCTGCGGGTGGAGACCGCCGAGGAGCTGTCCCGGCTGGTCGGCGACGACCACGCGCTGACCCGGATGGCCCGCGACGAGCGCCGGGTGCACCGGGACCTGGAGCCGCTGGCGGTGTGAGGGGGGCTGGGCGAGGGGCTGTGCGGGCCGGTGCGTTGTCCGGCCCGCACAGTGGGCGCGGCCCGCTCCTGGAGGGCGGGTACCACCCGCGTGTTCGATGGCGGGGGTAACGTAGGCGCACCGTCAACTCCGGTCGGTGGACGGGGAGATCCCCTGATACCGCCGCCGGCCGCCCACCACGCGACGGGGCGGCGCCTCGGGCGCCGCCCCGTCGCGGTCGGTACACCTGCTCGTCTCGTCCGTCCTCCCGGACCGACCGCGGTCGCCGGTCGCCGGTCGTGGACCGAGGTTGCCGGGGAGGGGCCCCGCGGGGCACCACCCCCGTGATGCAGGGCCCCTCTCCCGGCAGAGGCGTCTGCGCTGAGCCCTCCAAGACACAACGCGAGCCTTGTCGTATCCAACTACCCGGTACAGGCGAACATTCCCCACCCCTGGGGATTCCTCTCGAATTCCCTTGGATAAGGGAGTGTGGGAATACGTTCGGAAGTGTTCATCGCGGTCGGTCCGGACGGTGGGCGGGAAATCGCAAATACGCTCTTCAGTCGTGCGTGCTATATGCTGGCCCGATCACGGAGGTCACCCAACGGCGGTCCCACCAACCGCCGGTGATCTTCTGTCAGAAGTACCGAGCTGAGCCCTCCACCAAAAATTCACAACGCAGAGCAATCGGAGTGCCCTCATGGGATATTTCCTGCTCGCGGCGGTGGCCATTGTGGTCGTCGTCTGCCTGCTGGCCGCCTATGCGATCCACACCTTCTCCTCGACCTCCGCCCGGATCGTCACCGTGTTCCTCGCACTCGCGATGCTGCTGGGCGTCCTCCCGCGCCTCTTCGACGCCCTGCGGCCCGACCTCATCGCGCCGCCGGCGGCCCCCGCCGCCCCCCAGCACCCGGGAGCGACCGGCGGGCAGGCGACCGGTGAGCGGGTGCACCCCTGATGGGGCAGCCCGGATCCGAGGCCGCCGACGAGAAGCCGATACTCATCGGCAGTTCGCTGTACGCGGTCCACGAGCAGACCGGCCGCGCCCGCTTCCTGCCCGGGCACCGCGCCCTCGGCGCGATGCTGGAGTACAACTCCTTCCTGCGGCGGCTGCCCGACTCCCATGTGGAGGAGCTGATCACCACCACCCTCCAGCGCCGCGCCTACCACCGGGGGCAGTTGCTGCGCGGGGCGCACGGCTCCATGGCCCATGTCGTCCTCAGCGGCTGCGTGGCCGAGGAGACCGCCCAGGGCGGCAGCGCGACGGTGCGCCTCCTCGGCGCCGGCGCCCTGCTGGGAGGCGCCGAGGTCTGCGACGAGTCGCTGGTCCCGCCCACCACGCGGTGCCTGCGCCGTACGGACACGCTGAGCCTCTCGCTGGACCGGATGCGTACGCTCGCCCGGCACAATCCGGTCATCGCCCTGGCCGTCGCGGCCTCCATCGGCGAACGCCTCCAGGACGCCGAGCGGGTCTACCACCGCGCCGGGCTGCGCCCCGAGGAGCGCCTGGCCGGCCTCTTCGTCCATCTGCTCCGCACGTGCGCGGTCCCCTGCCGGGAGTTCGGCCGCATGATCGAGGGCCCGACCCAGCAGGACCTCGCCGACGCGCTCGCGGTCAGCACCGGCACCCTGGAAGGGGCCCTGCGGATCCTGAGGGCGGAGGGCATCGTGGTCACCGGTTACCGCACCTTCCGCTTCCCCTCCGAGGCCGCCCTCGCCGAGAAGGGGAAGGTCCGCATTCCGTCCCCCCGGGTGACCGGGGAGTCGTCCCAGGGGTGAATGCGGGCGTCAGCCGCATTCGGCGGGCCGCGGGACCGGGAGAAACAACCGGTCCGGCGATCTCCTTCGGCTCCCGCAGCTCCTCCGGCCGCTCTGGTCTGGACAAATTCAAGGCCTGGTCGACGGGCCTTGTCGGCGGATCTTGCCGGCGGGCCTTTGCCGAGCCTTCTCGTGCCTTGCCGGGTCTTCTCGTGCCTTCTCGGGCCTTGCCTGGCCTTGTTGACGGGAATTCTTATTTCCCGGTCATCGGGGGCGGTGCCGGTGCGTCACCCGGGCGGGAAGATCGGTTTCCGGCCGGAATTCGCCTGGGGGGAGGCTGACCGGTCCTTGCGGCGGGATGAGGCGTGGTCCGGACCGGACGGCCCGTTCCCTCAGGCGGCTTCGGCGTCCCCGGTGTCCAGCAGCCAGGTCAGCACCCGGGGCAGGGCGTGCAGGGCGTCGAAGTGGGCGGCGGACGGCTCCAGTACGGCCGTCGCCCCCGGGATGCGCTCGGCGAGCCAGCGGGAGTGGCCGACCGGCGAGAACACGTCCTGCTCGCCGTGCCAGAGCAGCACCTCACCGGGGATGTCCGCCGGGTCGAACCCCCAGGGCATGCAGAAGGCCAGCGCGTCGTCGATCCAGCCCCAGGCCGAGGTGCGCAGCGCCTCCTGGTAGTTGCGCAGCAGCATCGAGCGGACCCCGGCGTCCGCGACCACCATCCGGTCCGAGGCGGTCAGCTCCCGGCGCAGGTCGTCCAGGAGCCGCACCGGGTCCTCGCGGATGGCGTCCGCGCGCGGGGTGAGCCGGGCGGCCACCCCGCCGGGGTCCTGGGTGGCGGCCGTGTACTCGCTGACGTTGAAGGCGGTCATGCCCTCGAACCAGTCGAGCCCGTCCGCGTCCCGGGGTGCCAGGGTCACCAGCGCGGCGGTACGGGTCACCCGGTCCGGCAGCAGCGCCGCGCAGGCCAGCGCGTGCGGGGCGCCACCGGAGCGGCCCACCACGGCGAACCGTTTCAGCCCCAGGGTGTCGGCGATGACCGCCACGTCCTCGGCGACCGCGGCCACACTCCGCCCGGCCAGCCGGTCCGAACCGCCGTAGCCGGGGCGGTCGTAGGCGATGAGCTGCATTCCGCGCTGGTAGAGGACCATGCCGCGGGGTGCCGGACCGAGTCTGCTGCCGGGTGTGCCGTGCAGCAGGAAGACCGGTCTTCCCTGCGGGTCCCCCAGGCGCTCCACCATCAGATGCCGGCCGTCAGCCGCGCGCACTCGACCTCGCACGCCCCCGCCCCCTTCAGTCGAGCTGATCCGATGATGGCCCATCAGTCCGGCGCTGGGGAGGGCGCGTCGGGGCGGACCGGTGCGCGGCGGGGGCGGGCGCCGGGTCCTCGGGGAGCGCTGTGGTCTGGACCTTCGGAGGTCAGGGGTCGTGTGACCAGCGGCTGTGGTCCCTACCTTCCCGTGGAGGGTGTTCCCGTCCGGTGTGAAGATTGCGAACCGTAACTTCCGGTAACGGTCCGACCGGTGACCGCCCCGGGGGCGGGCCGTGAAGGTCGGGTGCCCGTCCGGTGACCGTCCTTGTGGGCTACTCGGCGGTATCGGAATAGTGAGCGGCCCATCCTCCCTGCCATCCGGTGCCCCCACGCATCTGGTTGGCATGGCCCCCACAGGAAGGCGAAGGACGAAACGTGAACCATCGGCGTAGTTCGAAGAAGCGGATACTCATGGCCGGCGGAGCCGTGGCGGCTCTGGTCGGCGCGGGCGTGACGGTGCAGACCGCGAACGCCAGCCAGGACACCGGCGCGGAGGTCAAGGTCCGGACCCTGTCGGTGGCGGCGGCCGGCTCGCTGGCCTCGTCGCTGCAGAAGGACCTCGGGAGCGAGGCGGCGGGCGCGTTCTATGACGCCTCGGCGAGGAAGCTCGTGGTGAATGTGGTGGATCAGGCGGGTGTGGACGCGGTGCGTGCGGCGGGTGGTGAGGCCAGAGTCGTGGAGAACACGCTGGTGGAGCTGAGGGCGGCCCGTGGTGAGCTGAAGAAGGACGCCTCGGTGCCGGGCACCTCCTGGGCGGTGGACCCCGAGACCAACACGGTGGTCGTCACCGCGGACCGCACGGTGAAGGGTGCGGATCTGGCGAAGGTGACCGCGGCGGTCGAGGAGCTGGGCGGCAAGGCGGAGTTGAAGCGCACCCAGGGTGAGTTCCGTACCTTCCTCTCCGGTGGGGACGCGATCCACTCCGGTGGGGGGCGCTGCTCGTTGGGGTTCAATGTGGTGAAGGACGGTGCGCCGCACTTCATCACGGCGGGGCACTGCGGTGAGGCGGGTAGTGAGTGGTCGGAGTCGGCGGGGGGTGCGGCGGTGGGGACGATGGTGGATTCGCAGTTCCCGGGCAATGACTTCGCGTTGGTGAAGTATGAGGGTGATGTGCGGGCGCCGAGTGAGGTGAATCTGTACGGCGGTGGGACGCAGGCGATCACCAGGGCGGCCGAGGCGACCGTGGGGATGAAGGTGACCCGGTCCGGTTCGACGACGCAGGTGCATGAGGGCACGGTGACGGGGTTGGACGCCACGGTGAACTACGGCAATGGTGATGTGGTGGAGGGTCTGATCCAGACCGATGTGTGTGCGGAGCCGGGGGACAGTGGCGGGTCGCTGTTCTCGGGTGACGCGGCGGTGGGTCTGACCTCGGGTGGCAGTGGGGACTGCTCCTCGGGTGGGGAGACCTTCTTCCAGCCGGTGACCGAGGCGCTCAGCGCCACCGGCGCCACCATCGGCTGACGGTCCACGTACCGAGCCGACCCCTACGGGCGGTGCGCCGGCGGGATTCCCGGCGCACCGACTCCCCCCACACAGCAGGGCCCTGGACGCGACCTCCGTCCAGGGCCCTGCTGTATACGGGGTCAGGCGACCCGCGTGCCGTACACGTGGTCGACCGTCATGGTGATGAGGACCCGCCGCTCGGAGACCATCACCGCCCGGTACTCGTCCCAGTCCGGGTGCTCGCCCGCGGCGCGGCGGTAGTACTCCACCAGCGCCTCCACCTCGGGGCCGCGCGGATCGGTGCCGGGGCCGGTGAGGGTGGCCGTGCCCTCGGCGGTGGCCCAGGACCAGCCGTCCTCGCTCAGCACCATCAGGGTGGCGCGCGGGTCCCGGCGCAGATTGGCCACCTTGGCGGTGCGCAGGGTCGTGGACACCCGGACGAGGCCGGTCTCCGGGTCGTAGGAAGGCTGGATCGGGGTCAGCTGCGGGCGGCCGTCCGCCTTGAGGGTCGCCAGGGTCCCGATCCGGCTCCGGGCGAGCAGCGCGTAGGGGTCGAACGGTGTCTCGGTCATGAGGGGATCATCACGCGGCACCCGGCCCGGGGGACAGGAGGGCGCGCTGTACGGCGCTGGTGATCAGCTCGTCCCGTACCGCCTCGGGCAGCACGTCCGGCAGGGTCAGCTCCTCGACCACCAGCCAGTTCATCGCCAGGTAGAGCAGCAGGACGCCGGTGGCGTCACCGGGCAGCCCCGCGTCCTCGTGCCGGGCCACGTTGGCGTCCACGTCGGCCCGGACCCGTTGGGTGAGCAGAGTCCGCAGTCCGGGCCGCCGGGTGGCCTCCAGCCGCAGCTCCAGCAGGGCCAGGTAACCGGAGCGGAAGGCGGTGATCCGCGCCACGGTCCGCCGCATCAGCGCGGCGTACGAGGCGGTGTCCCGTACCGGGGCGAGCTGTTCGGCCAGCGCGTCCTCGCCCGGGTCCAGCCGCTCGTAGACCCGGGTCCCGGTCTGCACCAGCAGCTCGTCGCGGTTGCGGAAGTAGTTGGAGGCGGTGCCGACCGGCACCCCCGCCTCCTTGTCGACGGCGCGCTGGGTCAGCCCGCGCGAGCCCTCCCGGGCGAGGACCTCGATGGCGGCGTCGAGCAGCGCGGCCCGGCGGGCCGGGTTCTGGCGCATGGGTGCCCCCTCACCTGGAGCCGATGGCTGCCGGTGGTTGCGACGGTTTCTCTCAGCGCCTCCAGTACATCACTTCAGTTGGAGTGGTCATGAGGGAGGGGGTTGTTCCGCCGTCCGCTCCTCCTCCGGCCAGCTCTCGCCCGTCGGCCGGTCCTCCTCCTCGTCCTCCCCGGGGCGGCGGAGCGCGGACAGCACCAGGGTGACCACGGTGCCGGCGACCGCCCAGACCGAGAGCACCTGGAGCGGGCCGGAGATCGCGTCACCCCGGAAGTACGCGATCGAGCGGGCCGCCCAGGTGCCCGCGCCCGGCGGCAGCCAGGGGCCGATCGCCCGCCAGAAGTCCGGCAGCATCGGACCGGGGAACGCCCCGCCCGCGCTCGGGTTGCCCGCGATCACCACCAGCAGCACGGCCAGCCCGATGCCCACGATCCCGGTGGCCGCCTGGAGGGCCAGGGTGATCGCGCCGACCGCGAAGACCACCAGGGCGCCCAGCCCCCACAGCGCCGCCGTGCTGCCCGGCAGGGCGTCCAGGATCGGCCCGACGATCACCGCCCCGCCCAGGCCCCCGACGATCGCGGAGAGCGCGAGCACGGTCAGCCGGATGACCGCGCGCTGCGGGTTGGCCGGGCGGGAGCCGGCGCTGATCGCCAGGATCGAGGCCAGCAGATAGCCGCCCACGCACCACCCGACCACCAGGTAGAACGCCGACAGGCCGTTGAAGTCGCCCCGGGCGGTGGGCGCGGTGTCCACCGTCCGCACGGTCCGCCGCTGCTCCTTCTCCGCCTGGCCGATGATCTGCTCCAGCGCGTTGGCGAGCGCCGTGCCGCCGCCGGAGGCCACCAGCAGGGTGTCGGTGGTGCCGCCCCGCGGGTCCACGACCAGGGCGCCGTCGATCTCCCGGTCGCCGAGCTGCCGGCGGGCCTCGGCCTCGGAGCCGAGCACCCGGGGGTCCAGCGGATCGCCGGGCAGTGCGGCCAGTTGCCGGGCCGTCCGCTCGGCCGTCTGGCCCGGGGCCACCACGCCGAAGGGCACATCCGTCGGCTTGGGGTGGTGCAGCGCGCCCACATAGGAGGCGATGAACAGCAGCTGGAGGGCGAGGACGCCGACGACCAGCAGGGCGGCGCGGGGGGTGACGGCGGAACGGAACTCCTGGGCGAGCTTCATGCCTCCACGCTCCGGGGCGGGGCCCGTCCACGCAGGCGGGGGCGGGCCGAATGGCGGACCCGGGGCGGTCGGCGGAGGCGGCGGACCATGAATCGTACGAACGTTCGAAACGTGGTCTATGGTGGAGGAGGGGGAGGTGAGAGAGACGAACGATCCAGGAGGTGCGGGGTGCCGGTGCCGGGCTTCACGCATCTGCACACCGTTTCGGGCTACTCCCTGCGGTACGGGGCGTCCCACCCGGAGCGGCTGGCGGCACGCGCCGCCGAGCGGGGGATGGACGCGGTCGCCCTGACCGACCGGGACACCGTGGCCGGCGCGGTCCGCTTCGCCGCCGCCTGCGCCAAGGAGGGCGTCCGCCCGCTGTTCGGGGTGGACCTGGCCATCGGCGAGCAGGTCCGGGCGGAGGGGCCCGGGGCCACCGAGCGCCGGCGCACCCCGGTACGCGGCGGCGCCTTCGTGGACGAGTCCGCGCCCCGCGCGGTCTTCCTCGCCCGCTCCCGGCGCGGCTGGGCCGAACTGTGCCGGATGATCACCGCCGCGCACGCCCAGGACGACCCGATCGGCGCGGGGAGCGGCGGGGCCGGTGCACCTGCGGGGGGTACGGGGCCGGCCGACCCGAACCCGTCCCCGTACGCCTCCGGCGGGCTGGCCACCGGTGCCGGCACCGGCCGTACCGGCAGCCCGCTGCTGCCCTGGGCCGGCAACCACGGCGAGGACCTCACCGTCCTGCTCGGCCCGGACTCCGAGGTCGGCCGCGCGCTGGCCGCCGGCCGCCCCGACCGGGCCGCCCGGCTGCTCGCCCCTTGGCGGGAGGTGTACGGGGACGCGCTGCGGCTGGAGGTCGTCCACCACGGCCGTACCGGCACCGGCCCCGGCTCGCTGCGGCAGGCCGCCCGTACCCTCGGCCTCGCCGCCGAGCAGGGCGTACGCCCGGTGCTCGCCAACGCCGTGCGGTACGCCGACCGGGGGCAGGGCCCGGTCGCCGATGTCCTCGACGCGGCCCGCCGCCTGGTCCCCATCGACCCCCGCAAGGGCCTGGACAGCGGTGAGCGCTGGCTGAAGGATCCAGCCGCGATGGCCGCCACCGCCGAACGGGTCGCCGAGGCCGCCGGCTACCGCCGCAACACCGCCCACCGGCTGCTCGCCCTCACCGAGGAGACGGCCGCCGCCTGCCTGGTCGACCCCGAGGACGACCTCGGCATCGGCTCCGTCCACTTCCCCGAGGCCCATCTCGTCGGCGCCGGGGCGCGCACCGCCGACCGGGTGCTGCGCTCCCGCTGTGCCGCCGGGATGGTGCTGCGCGGCCTGGACCGCCGGCGCGCCTACTGGGACCGGCTGGAGGACGAGCTGCGCACCATCGAACGCCTCGGCTTCGCCTCGTACTTCCTCACCGTCGCCCAGGTGGTGGACGACACCCGGGGCCTCGGCATCCGGGTCGCCGCGCGCGGCTCCGGCGCCGGGTCGCTCGTCAACCACCTGCTCGGCATCGCCCACGCCGACCCCGTCGAGCAGGACCTCCTCATGGAGCGCTTCCTCTCCGTCCGCCGCCCCGCCCTCCCGGACATCGACATCGACGTGGAGTCCGCGCGCCGGCTGGAGGTCTACCGGGCGATCCTGGACCGCTTCGGCCCCCAGCGGGTCGCCGCCGTCGCCATGCCCGAGACCTACCGGGTCCGGCACGCCATCCGGGACGTGGGCGCCGCCCTCTCCATGGACCCGGCCGAGATCGACTCCCTCGCCAAGGCGTTCCCGCACATCCGCGCCAAGGACGCCCGCGCCGCCCTGGACGAACTCCCCGAACTGCGCGAACTCTCCGCCCGGCGGGAGGAGTACGGAAAGCTCTGGGACCTGGTCGAGGCGCTGGACGCGCTGCCGCGCGGGGTGGCCATGCACCCGTGCGGGGTGCTGCTCTCCGACGCCTCCCTGCCCTCCCGTACCCCGGTCGTCCCCACCAGCGGCGAGAGCTTCCCGATGTCCCAGTTCGACAAGGAGGACGTGGAGGAGCTGGGGCTGCTCAAACTGGATGTGCTCGGGGTGCGGATGCAGTCCGCGATGGCCCACGCGGTCGCCGAGATCCGGCGCGCCACCGGCCGCACGGTCGACCTGGACGACGACCGCCAGGTGCGGCCCGGCGACCCCGCCACCTACCGGCTGATCCGCTCCGCCGAGACGCTGGGCATCTTCCAGATCGAGTCGCCCGGCCAGCGCGACCTGGTCGGCCGCCTCCAGCCGTCCACCTTCCACGACCTGGTGGTGGACATCTCCCTCTTCCGGCCCGGGCCGGTCGCCGCCGACATGGTCCGCCCGTTCATCGAGGCCCGGCACGGCCGGGCGCCGGTCCGCTACCCGCACCGCGACCTGGAGGACGCGCTGAAGGAGACGTACGGGGTGGTGGTCTTCCACGAGCAGATCATCAAGATCCTGGCCATCATGACCGGCTGCGGCCGCGAGGAGGGCGACGCGGTCCGGCGCGGGCTCTCCCACCCGGAGTCCCAGGGCAGGATCAAGGCCTGGTTCGCCCAGCACGCGGCGGCCCGGGGCTACCCCGAGGACGTCGTCGACCGCACCTGGAAGATCGTGCAGGCCTTCGGCTCGTACGGCTTCTGCAAGGCGCACGCGGTCGCCTTCGCGGTGCCCACCTACCAGTCCGCCTGGCTCAAGGCCCACCACCCGGCCGCCTTCTACGCCGGGCTGCTCACCCATGACCCCGGTATGTATCCCAAGCGGCTGCTCCTCGCCGACGCCCGCCGCCAGGGCGTTCCGGTCCTCCCCCTGGACGTGAACCGCTCGGCAGCCGCCCACCAAATCGAACTGGTGTCCGGCTCCCCGGCTTCACAGGAGGTATGGGGCCTCCGCCTCGCCCTCTCCGACGTCCACGGCATCAGCGAGGCCGAGGCCGCCCGGATCGAGGCCGGCCGGCCCTACGCCTCCCTGCTCGACTTCTGGCAGCGGGCCCGCCCCGGCCGCCCCGTCGCCGAACGGCTCGCCCAGGTCGGTGCGTTGGACGCGTTCGGCGCCAACCGCCGCGATCTGCTGCTGCACCTCGCCGAACTGCACCGCAGCGGACGGGGTACGGGCGCGGGCGGCGACCAGCTGCCCCTGGCGGGCGGCCGCCGCGCCGCCCCCGTCGGCCTGCCCGACCTCAGCGACGCCGAACGGCTCAGCGCCGAACTGGGCGTGCTCTCCATGGACGCCTCGCGCAACCTGATGGACGACCACCAGGGCTTCCTGGACGAGCTGGGCGTCCTCACCGCCCGCCGCCTGGGCACCGCCCGCGACGGCCAGACCGTGCTGGTCGCCGGGTCCAAGGTGGCCACCCAGACCCCGCCCATCCGCTCCGGCCGCCGGGTCATCTTCACCACCCTGGACGACGGCACCGGCCTGGTGGACCTCGCCTTCTTCGACGACAGCCACGAGCGGTGCGCGCACACCGTCTTCCACTCCTGGCTGCTGCTGGTCCGGGGCACCATCCAGCGGCGCGGCCCGCGCAGCTTCAGCGTGGTCGGCGCGGTCGCCTGGAACCTCGCCGAGCTGATCGAGCTACGGGAGCGGGGCGGCCTGGACGCGGTCGCCGCGAAACTCGCCGAACCGGCCCCTGTCGGCGGAGAAGTGGCCACGGCCGACGGCGAGGCCACCGGCCGCCGCATCACCATGCCCAACGGCTACACCCTCAACCCCTGGTCCGACCTGCGCCCGGCCGGGGACGGGGCGGTCGTCCCGAAGAAGCGGAAGCTGTGGCACCAGAGCCAGGGGAGCGCCGGATGATCCTCTACGTCCGCTTCCCCCTCTCTTCGGAGCCTCTACTCGCCGACCTGCTCTCCCTCCTCGGTGAGTTCACCCCCGTCGTGGAGGCCGTCCCGCCGGACGCCGCCCTGGCCGACCTGCGCGGCGCCGTACGGTACTTCGGGCGTGGGACGGCCGAGCTGGCCGCCGTGCTCCGGGTCCGCGCGCTCGCCCGGTACGGGGTGGAGTGCGCCATCGGCGCGGGCCCCGTCCCCCTGATCGCCCGCATGGCCGCGCGCGAGGCGCCCCCCGGCACCACCCTCGTCGTCGACGACCCCGAACTCTTCCTCCGCGACAAGCCGGTGGCCGCCCTCCACGGCGTGGGCCCTGCCACCGCCCGCGCCCTGTGCGGCTACGGCCTGGACTCCATCGACCGGGTCGCCGCCGCGCCCCTCGCCGTACTCCAGCGCATCCTGGGCGCCCGTACCGGCCGGGACGTCTGGGAACGCGCCCAGGGCATCGACCGCTCGGCCGTCACCCCCAACGCCGCCGCCCGCTCCCTCGCCGCCGAACGCCGCTTCGACCGCGACGAACTCGACCCGGACCGGCACCGCCGCGCCCTGCTCTCCCTCACCGGCGAACTGGGCGCCCGCCTCCGCACCGAGGCCGGCGGGCAGGTCTGCCGCGCCCTCACCCTCACCGTCCGCTACGCCGACCGCTCCACCACCACCAGGACCCGCACCCTGCCCGAACCCACCGCCCACTCCACCGCGCTCACCGCGACCGCCTACGCCCTCTACGACGCCCTCGCCCTCCAACGCGCCCGCGTCCGCGCCCTCTCCCTACGCGCCGAGGGCCTCACCCCGGCCGCCAACGCCGCACACCAGCTGTCCCTCGACCCGGCCGACGACAAGGTGCGGCGACTGGAGGCGGTGGCGGACCGGGCACGGGCGCGGTTCGGGGAGGGGGTGATCGGGCCGGGGACGCTGGCGGCGTGACCTCGCCGGCCACCCGGTGGTTCCTGACGCCTTCCCTATGGGTGGACGGCTGCCTCAGGCCTGCGCTCGTTGCTGCGCGCTCCTGGCGCGGTTGCGGCTACGGAAGAAGCTCACGACGAAGAGCGTAATGGCGACCACGCCCAAGAGGCCGAGCACTCCGGCTTCGGCTACTCCGGCGCGTGTACCCATGACGGTGAAGGCGAGCGAGAGCGCCACCACGACGAGAAGGATCTTTACGAGCAGCTTCTGCATGTCTTCTGTCTGTCAGTACGGGGCGCCGTCGAACGAGGTCTTGTCGGCACCGGTCATCTCTGCCTCATCCAGGGGTAGTTCGTGGCGTACTCACCTCCAGAGAGGTGCTCTGAGGACTGTCTCCCTCTTCATCAGGGTTCCGGTACGCACCCGTGACGGGACGTCAGTCAAGGTCCCATCCGGCGTCGAGCCTGCCGACGAGCCGTCGGAGCTCTCGGATCGTGCCATGGGTTCGAACGGCGGCCGAACGGGTTTCGGGGGAGGCGATGCTTCCCGGGAAACCGCCCACCGACGTACCCCGCCCCCGATGATGAGGCGGATGACCTCCACCGACCTGGCCTCCACCGACCTCTGGCACCACTACGGACGCACCCGCGCCGAGCGCGACCGCGCCGTACCCGATGCCTTCCACTGGATCTGGAGCCAGGACGGCGGCCCCGGAGCGGAGCTTCTGGGTGACCTGTCGGGCCGGGTCGTGGGCGATCTCGGGGCGGGGGCCGCTCGGCATGCCGCGCACCTCGCGGTCCATGCCGGGGCCGCCGAGGTCGTCGCGGTGGACGCTTCGCCCGCCCAGCACGCGAGGGCGCTCGACCTCTTCGGGCATCTCGCGCCCGATACGACGTGCTCTACAGCGTCTTCGGGGCGCTGGACTTCACCGATCCACGTGAGCTGCTGCCCGCGGCGGTGACCGCGCTCAAGCCGGGCGGCCGTCTGGTGTTCTCGACCCTGGCGCACCACCTGGACGGCGCACCGGCGCGGACGGATGCCGTGCCCGCCGAGGTCCCGGCCCGGACGCCGGAAGGGGGCGCGACGACGATGCGCCGCTGGGTGCTCCAGGAGCACGCGCCGGGATCGAGGTGGACTGGGCGGGGCTGGAAGCCGCCGTGCCGGAGGACGGGCATGAAGACGTACAGGTTCCCTCCGGCACCGGGATGTCCGTCCCGGCGGAGAGTGGGGCCTGGAGCGCCCGGCTGCGGGAGCGGGCTGGGGAGCTGGGGCGGCGCATGCCGCGCTGACGCCCGCTGGTCGGGGCGGCGGACACGGTTACGCCATTCGGCTGCTCGCGAGTCCTGATCCGCTCATGGCGGAGAGCGGAGATGCGCAGGGCTCCCGGACGGAACGCCTTCCTCCGGTCCGCCCACTTCCTCCTGCTGACCGCCGCCCTCCGGACCGGTCTTCCGCGGAGCCGGCGAAAGCCACCCCTTACGGCCGACGTCGCCCTCACCGAAGGCTGAGGAGTGCACGCAGAGCCAGTGCAACCGCAGGGACGGCCATGAAAAAGCCCCGCGTGTGGTGCGGCCCCTGGAGAGGGGCCGCACCACACGCCGCTACGGGACGCCGTCCCGTTGGATGTGCCTCTTTCTGCCGGTCAGGGCCGAGGTGTGCACAACGGTGAGTGAGTCCGGTGTGTCAGCCCCTGCGCCCCCGCTTCCGGCTGACCCTGCCGTAGACGATCATCGCGATCAGGGCTGCGACAGCGATGGCCAGGATCACCAGCCCGGCCGTGCCCTCGGGCATGACACGTCCCTCGTTGGCCAGCAGATGGCTGTGCACTGCTTCCACGTGCTCACTCCTCTCTTTCCGCCTTACGACCAGGCGTCAGTTGCCTTGTTCTCCACCGCGTTGCCGACGAACTCGGCTCCCGTGAAGCAAGCGGCTCCCACCACGAATCCGCCGGCACCGGCGGTGGGCGCTCCCGCGGCGGCGGCCACCGCGCCGCAGGCCGCTCCGGTCACCGTGGACGCGGCCTCACCGGCCACCACGGCGGCTGCCTTGCCGTAGTCGCCGTCGCCCAGGGCGCTTCCCAACTTGTAGGCCGCGTTCAGCTTCGTAGCCCCTCCCGCGGCCTTGAGCATCCCCTTCATGGCCCCACCGACCGAGAAGAGTCCACTGGGGTCGATGCGGTTGACCGGGTCGCCCTCGGCGTAGAGGTAGGGGTTGACTTCCTGGCCCGAGGGGTCGGGCTGGGTGAAGCGGCCGATGTTGGCGTCGTAGTAGCGGGCGCCGAGGTGGTAGAGGCCGGTGGGGTCCTGGTAGCCGCCGGCGAACCGGTAGGGCTGGGCGACCGGTTCGCTGGAGCGGGCCAGCAGCCGGACGCCGCGGGGGCTGTAGGTGTAGCTGTTGACCTTGTTGCCGTCGCCGTCGGCCAGGGCGACGACGCTGCCGAGGGCGTCGGTCAGGTAGTAGTAGGACTTGCCCCCGGTCGTCATGGAGTTGAGGGTGCCCCCGGGTTCCCGGTTGAAGCCCATGTCCACCCCGGCGGTGGTCTTCGCCGACAGGCCCAGCGGGCCGTGGTGGAAGAAGGTGTCGCCGAGCTTGATCCGCTCGCTCTGGTCGGTGGAGGCGTACTGACCCGCGTACGTCTTGGAGTCGACCGTGATGGAGGTCATCTGGGAGTAGTCGGACCACTGCTCACCGGTGCGAGTGTACTCCGGCGTGGAGGCGCCGGCGGTCTCGTTGCCGACCTTGTCGTAGGACCAGGTCCCGGTGGAGCCGGACTTGGAGGTGAGCTGCTGGGCGTCGTTGTAGGTGTACGTGGTGCCGCGCGGGCAGCCCTTGTCGGTGCCCTGGCTGGTGAGGTTGCCGGCCTGGTCATAGCAGTACTGCCAGGAGTCGGCGATGGCGCCGCCCTTCTCGTCCTTGGCGTAGGAGAAGCGGCCGGCGCTGTCGTAGGTGTAGGTGGTCTTGTAGCCGCCGACCGCGTCGGTCTTGGTGAGGATCTTGCCCCCGTCGTCCTCCGGCTTCTTGGTGGTCCCGCGGTCGTAGGAGTAGCTCAGCTCGACCAGGGTGCCCTGAGGGGAGGTCGTCTTGATCTTCTCCGGGCGATTGGACTTGTCGGGCGTGACGCTCTGGACGGTGCCGCCGGGGTAGGTGGTCTTGGTGCGGGTGTCGTTGTTGTCGTACGCGTACTTCGTGACCTTGCCGGAGGGGTCCTTCAGCTCGGTGAGCTTGTTGACCTCGTTCCAGGTGTAGTCGGTGGTGCCGGCCGGGTCGGTGTAGGTGTCGACGTTGCCCGCCGGAGTGTAGGTCAGCTTGGTCTGCGAGCCGTTCTGCAGGGTGCGCACCGTCTCGCGGGACAGCGGGTCGAAGGCGTACTTCGTCACCCCGGAGCCGTCGGACCGCTGGACCAGGTTGCCGTCACCGTCGTAGGCGTAGGTGACCGTGGTGTTGGTGGAGGACACCTTCACCACACGGTCACGCGCGTCGTAGACGTAGACGGTCTTGATGCCCCGGCCGTCGACGACCGTCTGCGCGCGGCCGGCGTCGTCGTAGGTGTAGGTGGTGGTGCCCAGCGGGGCGGGCGGGGTGACCTTGGTCAGGTTGCCCTTGGCGTCGTAGGTGAAGGACGTGGACACCGACTTGGTGTCCGTCATCTTCGCCGTCACCTTGCAGCGCTGGCCTTCGAAGCCGCCGCAGGTCGCGGTGGCCTTGTTGTAGTCGAAGGTCTGCTTGCCGCCGCCGGTGCCGGTCACCGCGACCGAGGTGGTGTTGCCGGCCGTGTCGTAGGTGTAGTCGGTCTTCTCCTTGTCCGCGGTCTGCATGGTGCCGGGCAGATCGGCGCCGGCGATGGTCTGGTAGCCGGTCAGCGAGGCGGTGGCGCCGGTGGGCAGACCCGCCGAGGTCGGGTTGTTGCGCCCGTCCCAGCCGTACGTGGTGACATTGCCGCCGGTCGAACCGGTGCCCATCGCGTCGGTCGCCGTCTGGATGTTGTGGTTGGCGTCGAAGGACGTGGACCGCGAGCGCCCGAGGGCGTCGATGGTCTTGGTGACCCGGCCGTCCTTGTCGTGCTCGTGCTTGGTGGCGTGGGTCTCCGGGTCGGTGACCGTGGTCGTCCCCGCCGCCCTGGGGTCGGTGGTGTTCGAGTACGCGTAGGTGTAGGTCGGGCCGGTGTGCCCGGAGCCGTTGAACGCGGTGGCCCGCAGCATCGAGCGGACGCGGTTCTGCTCGTCGTAGGCGAAGACCGTCACCCGCCCCTCCGGGGTGGTGATCTTGGTGATGCGTCCGTCGCCGTCGTAGGCGAAGGCGGTGGCCTTGCCCTCGGTGTCGGTGGTGCGCACCAGGTTGCCGGCCGGGTCGAGGTCGAAGACGGCGGTACGGCCGGTGTGGTCCTTGGCCTGCCACTGACTCGGATCGGTCCTGACCAGGTCGACCCAGCGGCCCGAGCGGGTCTCGGTGAGCTTGAAGCCCTTGTGCTCGCTGCCCTCGTCGTGCTGGTCGACGGTGATGGTGCCCTTGTTGCGGTCGGTGACCTTGGTGAGGGTGCCGTTCGCGTCGTACGTGTCCTTCAGCCCCGACTTGCGGTCGGTGAGCGTGAAGGTGCCGTCGGCGTTCTTCTTCAGGTCCTTGGAGTAGCCCTTGGGCGTGGTGAAGGACCCGTCGGCCGCCTTGTCGAAGCCGACCGCCGCCCCGGTGGCGTCGTAGAAGGTGACCTCGTTGGTCCACACGTGCAGATAGCGCTCGTACTCCTGCCACCAGCGCTGGGAGACCTTGCCCCACGGGGCGTCGAAGGAGTTGTACGTACGCGCCAGCCGCAGCTTCTGCCCCACCCCCGCCACCTCGAAGTCGGTGGCGGCCAGCATCAGGTTGCCGTTGGACAGGTTGATCCGGGCCACCAGCGAGTCGGTGATCCGGAAGTCCGAGATCCGGTGCCAGGGCACCGCGCCCTGCCCCTCCGGGACGAAGCTCAGGGCCCCGGCCGTGGACCGGGCCTTCGGCGCCGAGCGGGCGGCGGACTTCCTCGCGGAGGCCGACTGGCCCGCGCGGTCGCGCTGCGCCGCCTCCCAGGCGGCCTCGGCCGAGGAGGCAGGCGCCTCGGCCTCGTTGGGAACCGGCCGGGTGACGCCGGTCTTCACCGGCGGCACCTCGAACCGAGGCCCGTCCGCCTTGCCCCACACCGAGGCCGGACCCGGGTCCGGAACGGTCGGCGCGGCCAGGGCCGGTGCCGCCGAGGCGGCCAGCGACAGGGCCGCGACGGCGGCGACGAAACCGAAACCCGACGACGATCTGCGGGCACGCCGAAGAGACGTGCCCGAAGCACGTGAGCGCATCGTTCTCCCCCATGAAGAAGCTCACCCGACGACCCCAACGGCCACGGGAGCCCCACACGTTGCCATGACTCCTTCACATCGGCGACGGACTTTCCCGCGATCGTGAAACACATACGGGCCGGAATCGGTCATGCCGCTTCGCCCGTACCGCTGCGCGGACAAAGTGCGCCGAACGGTCTTCGAACGGGTGAGCGGTGAGCTTCAGGCGGGGCGGAGGGGCCCACTCCGCGCCTGCTCGGCGGCCCTCCTTCGCGATCCGGGGGCCGCCGCTCATACCCAGATTGGCGTGATCACCACATCCAGTTCCCCAACTCCTCACGGAAGGTCAGAACGGCCGGCCGGTCGGGGTCCTCCATGGTCCAGGTCCCGGGCCCCTGCTCGGGACGGAGCGCCCAGACGGAACCGTTCTGTACGTCGGTCACGATGCCCTCCCGCTCGGTGTCCTCGTCCAGCACCAGGTCCCCCACCCACCCAGGGCGTCCGCCTGTCGCCGCTCACCGGCCGCGCCTCCTGCCCGGCAGCTCCGCCCACACCTGCTTACCGGTCGGCAACGGAATGGTGCCCCAGGCGCCGGCCAACGCGCTGACCAGCAGCATTCCGCGCCCGTTCTCGGCATCCGGCCCGGGGTGCCGGACCATCGGGGCGCCGGGGGAGTGGTCGGCCACCTCGATGCGTACCGTGTCGGCGGCGTCGCAGACCAACGAGAAGGAGACCAGCCCGCCCCGGCCGTGGCTGACCGCGTTGGTGACCAGCTCGCTGACCCCCGACCGCGACCGGTCGGCGGGCCTCTCCGTATTACGGGACTTCGGGTTCCGTGCGCCCGCTCCTCCTGCCCAACTCACGGCCCGCCCCAAGGGGACCCGGGAGCCGCGTACTCCACCGGCCCCCGGAAGCGGGACGCGGCGCGGGCGACGGCCCCGGCGCCACCGCCCGACACCCGACAGCAGATGGTCGGAGCAGGGGTGGTCCGGGGCCGAGCACGGTGAGGGCGAACGGATCGGTGGGCATCCGCGCATCGTGGTGCTGGATTCCTTGGGGCTACGGACAGACCGGGCGCGTACGGGCAGGGGTGCGGCCCGCTCGGTTCGGTGCCCGCGCGGGTGCGAGGTACCCGGCCGTGCCGCGCGGCCTGCCACCCTCGGCTACCCATGGTGCGGCGGCCCGGTGATGGCGGCGATGGTGTCCGCGTGCGCTGGGTGCTTCTCGAACCATCTGCCGAGGTGGTGTGTACGGCCTTCGCGACGCAGGTGCGTACCGCCGTGTTGTTCAGCGCGCCGCGCGTGGGCGCCGATGAACCCGGGGTGGTCCAGCTCGGCCGAGACGTCTGCCGTCAGGGCCGCGTCCAAGCGTTCGGCGTGCCGACTGCTTGACACCCGATGCTGGGAAGTATCCGAAAGCACAGCATCGCGCGCCGCCTACGGCAGAGAAGCACCAGGCTTATACCAAGATGAGCCTGTGGTGGACGAGTTGGCGAAGCTGGAGGTGGTCTTGGTGGAGCTGCCGCCTGAACTGGCCTGGTTGTTGGTGTAGGAGGATCCGGTCACACCTTGGGTCGTGAACCCACCCAGGCCGTAGGAGCCCCTGGCTGCGTCGTTTGGGGGGCTGTCGGCGCTTCCTCCTACAGCCGTGGACTGCCCGGATGAGGAGGGGGCATGGTCGTCGGCATGGGCAGAGCTCATGCCGACGACCATGAAGGCGCCGGCCAGCAGCGTTGCACCGGTGACAGTTCGAGATTTCAACGAGGACTCCCCACTAGGCGGTGATCTTCATCCAACCAACGACTCGACCGAGCACAGGTTCCGGGATCATCAGTCGGCCTGACTTCGGTGTCGGGCAGCCGCCCCCCTTACCACTGCGGGCAACGAGTCGGCGGGTGGTCGAAGTGCCCGGTCGGCCCGGTCAGGGTCTTCGCGGGTGAAGCCGACGACCTCCGCCTGGAGGACGGGCGCCCCCGCTCGCGCGTCGAGGAAGGCGACGTAGTCCCGCGCCCCGCCAGGGAACCGGAACCGTGCCCGCACGGGGCTCCGGCGGGCGCTCGTCGGTGAGGGTGATGTCCAGGGCGCGGTTGAGGAAGGCCAGCTCCCTGATCCGCTCCGCCAGCGCGTCGAACGAGCACTCCGCCGTACCGAAGACGCCGGGGTCGGGCCGGAAGGTGAGGCTGGTGCCGGTGGTGGCCGCCGGGCCCGTGGCGCGGGGCGCGGTGACCGCGTCACCGCGTACGTACTCCTGGATCCAGCGCACCCGTTCGCGGCGCACCTCGGCCGTCAGGCGTTCCGACAGTGCGTTGGCGGCACAGGGGCCGACGCCGTAGAGCCCCGGAGGCCGTGTTCACCGGTGTTCCCGATGTACATTCCCGGCCGCTTCCGGATCAGGTCCGTCCCCTCGGGCACCTCGGTGCTCGTGGCGGGGTACCTGTCGGCACACTGACTCACAGGGTCCCCCTCCGGCGGCGTTCGGCAGCGCCCACCAGGCTGGGAGGGACTGCCGACGCCCCGGGCGATAGCCTGGGCGGCCGACGAAATGGAGCCCCATGCCGCGCGTGTTCAGTGTCAGTGACAGCGTTCTCATCGAGGCCGATCCGGCCGTGATCTACCAGCAGGTCTCGCAGCCCGCCCTGATGGGCCGGTGGAGTCCGGAGAACCTGGGCGCCACCGTGCCGGACGGGCAGGGGGCTGCCGCCCGGCCCGGTCTGGTCTTCGAGGGCCACAACAAGCGCGGGGGCGTGCGCTGGACCACCCGCTGCACGGTGACCGCCGCCGAGGAGGGCCGGCTGTTCCGCTTCCGGGTGCATGCCATCGGGCTGAAGCGGCCCCGGCTGCGCGGGCCGATCGCGACCTGGGAGTACCGGTTCGAGCCGGTGGGAGAGGGCACCGAGGTCACCGAGACCTGGACGGACGACCGCCGCGGGTGGCCCGACCCGGTCGCCAACGCCTTCGACCGGGTGGTGACCCGCGGGCACACCTTCGCCGACTTCCAGCGGCGGAACATCCGTACCACGCTGCGCAATCTCAAGGCGGCCATGGAGGCGCCCGGCCGCTAGCGCCCTCGGTCCGCCGAGGCGGTGTGGGCCACCACGGCGTCGATGAGCACGGGCCAGAGTTCGCGCGGGCGGTCGTGGCCCATGTCGGGGACCAGCAGGAGCTCGGCGCCGGGAACCAGCTCCGCGGTGCGCCTTCCGCCGCTGGGGTCGACCAGCATGTCGTCCAGGCCGTGGATCACCAGCGTGGGCACCCGCAGCTCGCGCAGTGCGTCGGCTCGGGAGCCGCTGAGGACCATCGCCCCGAGCTGCCGGGCGACCCCGGCGGGGCGGTAGGCGCGGTCGTAGCTGTCGGCGGCCAGTTCGCGCAGCCACCCGACGTCGCCGTACCGCCGGGAGGCCCACACCAACTCCCTCTCCGCCGCCGCGATATACCCTTCGCGGTCGCCGGGCTTCGGAGTGGACACCACGGCCTGGGCCTCCGGGCCGGACCGCCCGTACTCCGGCTCGCCGGTGGAGGACATCATCGACGTCAGGGTCAGCACCCGCTCCGGCGCGGAGAGGGCCATCGTCTGGGCGATCATGCCGCCCATCGAGGTGCCGACCACATGGGCGCGTTCGATACCGAGCGCGCTGAGCAGGCCGAGGCCGTCCGCGGCCATGTCGGTCAGCCGGTAGGGCACCATCGCGGACGCCGTGGCGAGGTCACCCGAGCCGACGGCGGCCAGGAACGCGCCCGTGTCGACGGGATGGGCGTCGAAACCGGTGGACAGCCCGCAGTCGCGGTTGTCGTACCGGATCACGTGGCGGCCGCGGTCCGCCAGCGCCCGGCAGAAGTCCTCGTGCCAGGCGAGCATCTGGCCGCCCAGGCCCATCACCAGCAGCACGGGCGGGTCCCCGGGGTCGCCGAAGCTCTGATACGCGAGGGAGACCTCGGCGGATACGTCGATGATCGTCATACGGTGAGCCTGGCATGGGCGTGCCACCAGGGAGTGCCACCGGGGCGTGCCTTTGCTCGCATCGCGCTCTGCCCCCATCGAGCCGGCCGGCGCTCGCCGCCGGCGTCTGACCCGTCTCTTACGCCGTCAGGCACCGTCGCCCGTCCCGGGGAGCGGGCGGCGCATGCAGGTGCGGGGCCAGCGGTCGAGGCCGTGGGTGGCTTCGCGGTGGCGGATGGCGCGGAGGGCGGGGGTGAGGTCGGCTTCGGGGAGGGGGCGGAAGCCGCAGCGGGCGTAGTAGGGGGCGTTCCAGGGGACCTCGGTGAACGTGGTGAGGGTCAGCGCGGGGGCGCCGGTGGCGGCGGCGTGGGTGGCCAGATGGTCCAGCAGGGCGCGGCCGATGGCGCGGCGGGCGTGGTCCGGGTGGACCGAGACCTGCTCGATGTGGAGGTTGCCGTCGACGCGGTCGGCGATCAGGTAGGCGACGGGGGCGTCGGCGGCGTCCACGGCCACCCAGGCGAGTCCGGCCCGTTGGTGGCGGGCCAGTTCGGTGAGGGTGGGGGGCTCGTCGTCCGCGATCTCGGGCATGCCGATGTCGCGGAAGCAGCGGCCGGCGGCTCGTTCGATGTCCTGGAGGGCGGGCAGTTCGTCGGGGCGGACGGGTCGGATGCGCATGGGGGCATTGTGCGGGGCGGGTGGCTCGCGGGGTCGCGCGGGACCGCCGGGTGCCGATGGGTGGGTCAGTGGCCGCGGGGGTGGGGCAGCCCTCGGCGGGGTTCGCGTACGGCCTGCCAGAGGGCGCCGAGGGCGAGTGCCTGGACCAGGGCGCTGACGGCCAGGCCGCCGACCAGGAACCAGGCGGGCGCGCCCTCGGCGGCCCAGACCGCGTCACCGGTCATCACCACGAGGGTGGAGAAGGGGAGGGTGAACAGGGCCGGCCACACCCAGACGAAGCCGGGGTCGGCGGAAAAGAGGGTGACGGCGGTGGCGGTGGCGAGGGAGCCGGCGACCAGGGTCAGATAGATCGCCGAGGCCGGGTTGGCGAAGGTCAGACGGGTGAGCGTGCGGGCGTTCATGGTGTTCCTTCCCTGGACTTCTGGGGGGTGGTCGGGTGCCAGGGTCACCTGAGGGCGCCACTCGCCGCATGAGTGCCCGTACTCAGGTTCGGGGACGAGTGCGGGGGCGTGGACTTTTTACCGGCACGTAACTTCCCAAGCCCCGTCTACTCGTGCGTAACTTGGCATGAGCACGGCACTCACCCCATGCCGTGCCGTGCTGTCTCCGTGGTCCGGGCCACTGGGCGGACTCCCCACCCGCCCCGCTTATCCCCATGTCCTTGAGCCGCAAGGAGACCACTCGATGCTGCCCGAGACCCCCCGCCGCCCCCTGCGCCGTGCGCTGAGAGCGTGCGCCGTCCTGCTGCTGGCCGCCGCCGCGACCCTCGTCCCCGGCGCGGCCGCCACCGCCGCCCCCGCCCAGACCGCCGCCGTCAGCAGCGGCTGGAACGACTACTCCTGCAAGCCGTCCGTCCGGCACCCCCGCCCGGTGGTGCTGGTGCACGGCACCTTCGGCAACTCCGTGGACAACTGGCTCGGTCTGGCGCCCTACCTGGTCAAGCGCGGGTACTGCGTCTTCTCGCTGGACTACGGGCAGCTGCCCGGCGTGCCGCTCTTCCACGGCCTCGGGCCCGTCGCCGAGTCGGCGAAGCAGCTGGACGCGTATGTGGACCGGGTCCTCGCGGCGACCGGCGCGGCCGAGGCGGACCTCGTCGGGCACTCCCAGGGCGGCATGATGCCCCGCTACTACCTGAAGTTCCTCGGCGGCGCCGACAAGGTCAACGCGCTGGTCGGGATCGCGCCCAGCAACCACGGCACCACCCTGCTCGGGCTCACCGAGCTGCTGCCGTACTTCCCCGGCGTCGGGCACCTGCTGAACGAGAAGACCCCGGCCCTGGCCGACCAGGTGGTCGGCTCCCCGTTCATGACCCGGCTCAACGAGGGCGGCGACACCGTGCCCGGGGTCCGCTACACGGTCATCGCCACCCGCTACGACCAGGTCGTCACCCCGCACCGCAGCCAGTTCCTCGACGGACCGGATGTGACGAACGTGCTCATCCAGGACCGCTGCCTGCTCGATGTCTCCGAGCATGTGGCGATCGGGCTCACCGACCGGATCGCCTTCCACGAGGTGGCCAACGCCCTCGACCCCGACCGCGCCACCACGGTGGACTGCCTGTCGGCGGTGAGCTGACCCGGGTCGTGTACGGAGGAGAGGGAGGTGTGCCCCCGTCCGGACCTCTTCGGACGGGGGCACACCTGTCGGAGGGGAAGCGGTCGGGTCAGCGGGTGTGGCGGCCCGCCGGGACGGCCTTGCGGCGGTTGACCGCGAACATCAGGCCCGCGCCGAGCGCCAGCACCGCCGCGCCGCCCACCGCGAGGTAGGTGGTGCGGGCGTCGCCGCCGGTCTCGGCCAGGCCCCCGGTCGCCGCCTGCGCGGAGGGCGAGGAGGGGGCGGCGGACGGGAGCGCGGAGGGGGCGGCGGACGGGAGCGCGGAGGGGGCGGCGGACGGGAGCGCGGAGGGGGCTCCGGCGCCGGCGGGGTCCACGGCGTTGCCCTCGGGGGCCGCCGACGGGGCGGCGGAGGGAGCGGCCTGCTTCACCTCGGGCGCGTCTCCGGCCTCCGGCGCGGTGGTGGGCGCCGCCGCGCCCGGCTGGTGGCCGCCCGCCGGGTGGTCGTCGCCGCCGTGACCGCCGTGGTCCACGGTCGACTTGTCGCTACTGTCCTCGATCTGCTGCTCACTGGGCGCCGAGGCCACCGGGGCAGGTGCGCCGGCGGAGGTGGTGCCCTTGCCGCCGAACACCACGTCGGAGCAGGTGTAGAAGGCCTCCGGAGAGTCCGAGCGCTGCCAGATGGAGTAGATGAGATGACGGCCGGACTTGGCGGGGACCCGGCCGGTGAAGACGTAGTGGCCGTTCTCCAGCCTCGGGTTGACCACCTTGGCGAACGGCCGGGCCTCCAGGTCCGACCACTTCAGCGGCTTCGACGGGTCGTAGCCGTCCTTGGTGACGTACAGCTCGAAGCTGCCCCGGTGCGGGGCGGTCGCCTTGTAGCGGAAGGTGTGGTTCCCGGCCGCCAGCTTGGAGGAGGGCCAGTCGGCGCGCGGCAGGTCCAGCCCCTTGTACTTGTCCCGGCCCGCGCTGCACAGCTTGCCGTCGGGGATGATCTGGCGGTGCCGGCCGGCCGCGTCGCCGATGTTCACCTCGTTCCAGTCGTAGAACGCCTGCGTCCCGGAGGCCGCGACCGCCGCCTTGCACGCCGCCGACTTGGGGCTCTCCGGCCCCTCGCTGAAGCACGCCGACACCCTGCTGACCGGGTCGGTCATCGAACCGTGCGCGGCGGCCGGTGTCACGGCCAGCCCGGCGAGCGCGAACGGGCCTATGCCCAGGGCGAGGGCGGCGGCTGCCGTACGGCGACGAGTCATAGGGGTGTTCTCCTTCGGACGGTGCCTGGTGCTGGGGAGGAGGGGGAGGGGAGGTGCTGTGGGGGGGTGTACGGGGACGGGCCCGGGTGGACGGCGCGGCCCCCCGACCGTGTCGGCGCCGGCGGCCGGGCGCCCCGGTGATCAGCAAGCTAGCCGGTCCGGACGCGGAAAACGGCCGCCGGAGGGGGCCGGGGGCGATCCTTATGGCGCGGTTAAGGTCGCTCTAAGAGGGCGCTCAGGAAGCGCCGCCACCGACCTGCTGCGAGGAGCCGTACCGATGGCCGTCATCCACAAGACCACCATGACGCCCGGCAAGTTGGAACTGCTGGCGTCCTGGCTGCCCGGGCGGCCCTGGTACGCCGGCTCCGCGAGCGCGCCCGCGCCCGAGAAGGCCGGCGGCTTCCGGCTGGACGACCCGGAGGGCGCGGTGGGCATCGAGTTCATGGTGGTCAACGACGCCTCGGGCGAGCGGCCGGTCACTCACCTCGTACCGCTCACCTACCGGGACAAGCCGCTGGAGGGGGCGGCCGAGGAGGCGCTCGTCGGCACCTCCGAGCACGGGGTGCTGGGCAAGCGCTGGGTGTACGACGGCGCCCACGACCCCGTACTCCAGGAGCGGTTGCTCGCCTTCCTGGCGGGGCGCGCCGAGCCGCAGGCCCAGTCGGTCTCCGACACCCCCGACCCGTCCGTGGTCGCCCATGGCACCGGGAGCGGGCTGCCCGCCGGGCTCACCGCGACCGGGGTGACCGACGGGGCGGACGGCACCGGGATCGCCGTACGGTCGGCGGACGGCGGTGAACTGGTGCTGCGGCTGGTCCGGCTGCTGGAGGGCGAGCAGACCGGGCCCGAGACCGACCCGGCGACCACCCGGGCGTACGGCACCGCGGACTGGAACCTTCCGGCCGGGGGCCGCGCCCGCGGGCTGTTCGCCGTACTGCGGGACGCGGCGCGGTGACGGCCGCGGCGAGCCGCGGTGGGCCAGTGCCGCTCACCCTCACCGGCACCGTGCTCGACGCGCCCGACGCGCGTGAACTGGCGGCCTTCTACGTGGCGTTGCTCGGCTGGGAGGTGGCGGCCGACGAGCCGGAGTGGGTCAAGCTGCGGGCGCCCGGCGGGGGAGCGGCGCTCGCCTTCCAGAGCGAGCCGCACTACCGGCCCCCGGTCTGGCCGACCGAGCCCGGCGCCCCGGCGATGATGTCCCACCTGGACATCGAGGCCGCCGACCTGGCCGCCGCCGAGGCCCACGCCCGGGCCTGCGGGGCCGTGCCGGCCGCGTACCAGCCGCAGGACGACGTCCGGGTCATGCTCGACCCGGCCGGACACCCGTTCTGCCTATGGACGCCCACGGGGCCCGCCTCGGCGGGCTGACAGCCGAGCGGGTCGGGCACCCCCGGCGGGGGCGTTCATCGGCCCGCCCTCGGGGCGCCCCCGCCCGGCCTCGGGGCGCCCCCGCCCGGCCTCGGGGCGCCCCCGCCCAAGGTCCCCCCGCCCAAGGTCCCCCCGCCCAAGCCCCCCGGCCCCAGCCCCCCGCCCGGAACGCCCTGCGGACCCCGGTCCGGTAGGCCGGGCGATGTGCCGTCGCGGTGGTACGGGCGGTACGGACGGTGAGGCGTGAGGTGCGTCGGGAGCCGCGGGCGGTGTCGACTCCGGCCCGCCGCTCCCGGTGGTCCCTGCCGGTGGGCCCCGCCGGTGGTCCCTTCCGGTGCTCTGCCGGTGGCGTCTAGTGAGGGGCGGCGCCCGGCAGTCGGCCGGCGTGGGCCAGGGTCTCCAGGGCGTCCAGGGCGGCCACCGCCGCGGCGGCCGCCTCCGGGTCGCGTTCGGCCAGGCCGCTCGCCGCGAACTCGTCCTCGTCGAGCCGGAGTACGCGGGACCGGTCAGCCGAGACCCACAGGTCCAGGTCCAGGTCCTCGACCGTGACGGTACGGTCGTCCACCACCGCGGGGCGGGTGATGTCGCAGTACCAGCCCTTGAGGGTGCCGTCGGCGGTGCGGACCTCCTTCACCGCGTACCACCGGTCCCGCCAGTAGTGCTCGGTGAACACGTCCCCCGGCTCGAAGCGGACGAAGCCGAAGTCCCGCGCCCCGTCCCCGGCCCAGGAGGCCCGTACCGTGATCCGGTCGCCGTCGTCCGACACCACCTCGGCCGGGTAGCGGATCTTGGTCCGGCCGCCCTTGACCAGGACGATGTCGAGGGACCCTGCGGACGGGGCGGCGGACGGGTCAGTGGAACGTGCGGACATGGCGTACCTCCGTAGCGCGAACCTCGTAGCCGAGGCGGCGGTTCACCGCGAGCATCGGCTCGTTGGCCCCGTCGTTGCTGGTGAACGCCTCGGTGTAGCCGGCGGCGCGGGCGCGCCGCAGGGAGTCGGTCTTGGCGAGCCGCGCCAGCCCCCGGCCCCGGTGGGCCCGCAGGGTGCCGGTCATCCCGCTGAGGTAGCGGGTCAGCCCGTCGGTGCGGGCGGCGGTGAACGCGGCGACCCGGCCGTCCACCGTCACCACCGTGGACAGCTCGTGGTCGAAGAGCGGATGGCGCCAGGTACGCGACAGCCAGTCCTGGTAGTCGTCCAGCTCGGCGCCGATGTCGCTCGGCTCGTCGGCCGTCACCTCGGCGTCGGCCTCGAACAGCGGCCGCGGGTCGGCCCGCCACTCGGCCGCGGTGTGCAGCCGCACCCCCGGCGGCAGCGCGTCCGGCGGCTCGGGCAGGGGGCGGGAGAGCAGGTCGAGCCGCTGGAAGTGGGCGCTGCGGGCCGGCCGGTAGCCGTGCCGCCCGGCGAACTCCACCCCGCCCGAGCCCTCCAGCGCCCAGCAGTAGGGCGCCGTGGCGCCATGCGCCCGCACATGCTCCTCGGCGGTGCGCAGCAGCAGGGCGCCGGCCCCGTGGCGGCGATGGCCCGGGTGGACGTACGGGGTGGTGTGCGCCCGCCCCGGCTCGGCGCTCTGGAAGGCGAGGCCGCAACGGGCGGTGCCGACCACCTCGCCGTCCCGCTCGGCCACCAGCAGCCGGTAGCGCTCGGCCGGGTGGGCGTGCTCCACGGTGAACCGCAGCGAGGCCTCCGTCACCACCTCGAACGGCAGTGCCGCCCGGCGTACCGCGACCACCGCCTCGGCGTCCCGGGCCGCGAAGTCCCGCACGGTCATCGTCACGGCCCGCACGGTACGGCCACCGGCCGGGCGGCGCCTCCGAATTACCCGCCGCGCCCGCGGCGCCGGTGCGCCACAATCGGACGGTGACCTTGAGACTGTCGGTGGACCCGGCCTCCGCCACCGCCCCGTACGAACAGCTGCGCGCCCAGATCTCCGACCAGGCCCGCTCCGGGCGCCTCCCGGTCGGCTACCGGCTGCCCACGGTCCGGGGCCTCGCCGAGGAGCTGGGGCTCGCGGCGGGCACGGTCGCCAAGGCCTACCGGGCGCTGGAGGCGGACGGGGTGGTGGAGACCCGCGGTCGGGGCGGCACCGTCATCGCCGCCGCCGGGGACGCGGCCGCCCGCCAGGCCGCGACCGCCGCCGCCGGATACGCCGCCGAGGTGCACCGCCTCGGGCTCAGCCGCGCCGACGCCCAGGCCGCCGTCGCCGACGCCCTGCGCGCCGCCTACGACCGCTGAGCGGCGGCCGGCCGGACCGGCAAAGCCGCCGACGACCGCTGACGGCTGCGCCCGGCCGGACCGGGACCGCCTACGACCGCCGAGCGGGACGGGCGGTCACAGGTACAGGCCCGCGTCCGTCCCGCGCGACTGGTCCGGTACGGCGGCGGGGCCGGTGCCGCGGCGCAGCGCGTACAGCTCGGCCAGGGTGGCGCCCTCGCGCCCCACGCCCTCCTCCGTGCCCAGCCAGTCCACCGCCTCCTCGCGGGTCAGCTTCCCGACCTCGATCCGGGCCAGGCAGCGGCCGGGGCGGACCACGGCCGGGTGCAGCCGCTCCAGGTCCTCGTTGGTGGTGACGCCGACGAGGACGTTGCGGCCCTGGCCGAGCAGACCGTCCGTCAGGTTCAGCAGCCGGGAGAGCGCCTGCCCGGCCGCGTGCCGGGCCTCGCCGCGGATCAGCTCGTCGCAGTCCTCCAGGAGCAGCAGCCGCCAGCGACCGCCGTCGGGCCCGTCGTCCTCGCCGATGGCGATGTCCATCAGATAACCGACGTCGTTGAAGAGCCGCTCCGGGTCGAGCACGCAGTCCACCTGGCACCACTCGCGCCAGGAGCGGGCCAGGGTGCGCAGCGCCGAGGTCTTGCCGGTGCCCGGCGGCCCGTGCAGGAGCAGCAGCCGCCCCGCCACGTCCTGAGGGGTGACGGCCATCAGCCGCTCCAGCGCCCCGGCCACCGGGGCGGTGTAGTTGCGGGCGATCTCCGGCCAGGTGCCCGCGGAGATCCGGCGGGTGGTGCGGTGCGGGCCGCGCCGCGGGGAGACGTACCAGAAGCCCATGGTGACGTCCTCGGGCTGCGGCTCCGGCTCGTCCTGCGCGCCGTCGGTCGCCTCCTTCAGCACCCGCTCGGCCAGCTCGGCGTCGACCGCGGTGACGGTCACGTCGGCGCCGCGGTTCCAGCGGGAGACCAGCAGCGTCCAGCCGTCGCCCTCGGCCAGGGTGGCGCTGCGGTCGGCGTCCCGGGCGGCGCGCAGCACGGTGGCGCCGGAGGGGATCAGGGTGGCGCCGGTGCGCAGCCGGTCGATGGTCGAGCTGTGCGCGTACGGCTGCTCGCCGGTGGCGAAGCGCCCGAGGAACAGCGCGTCGACCACATCGGACGGCGAGTCGCTGTCGTCGACGTTGAGCCGGACCGGCAGGGCGTCCTGCGGGGGTGACGGGGTGTCGGACATGCCCCCATGATCCGGTACGCCCGACCGGGCCGCACCGGGTTTAGCGGCCGGGGTGCGGCGGAGTCGCGGCCGGGTCGTACTGAGGTCCGGTGGTCGGGCCGGGCGGAGGTCCGGGGATCGGATCGGGCGGAGGTCCGGCGGTCGGGCCGGGCGGAGGTCCGGCGGTCGGCTCGTACCGGCCTGCCCCGGGTCTACCCGCCCGTCGGCGGTTTCCGGAGGCTTTGGCGAGTTGTCGCCAATCCGGGGTGTTCGATAGCCGTTTGATCCGCCTTCGCCGCTTTCATGGAGCGACGGCACCCGCGTCCTGCGCCGTTCCGTCCTCTCTCCCGCTCCGTTCGTCTTGGCATGAACACTCCACGCTGCTACATCAATTCCACAGGACATCAGCCTGCTTATGGGAGGTTCCATGAAACTGCCCCGAGCCGCGGCACTCCCCCTCTCCCTCCTCCTCGGCGCCACCCTGGCCCTCACCGGCGCCGCCACCGCACAGGCCGACTCGACGGCCGCCGCCGTCGACTACGTGGCCCTCGGCGACTCGTACTCCTCCGGGGTCGGCGCCGGCGCCTACGACTCCTCCAGCGGCGACTGCAAGCGCACCCCGCGCGCCTACCCGGCGCTCTGGGCCGCCGCCAACTCCCCCTCCACCTTCGCCTTCACCGCCTGCTCCGGTGCCCGCACCAACGATGTGACGGCCGGCCAGCTCGCCCCGCTCACCGCCGCCACCGACCTCGTCTCGATCACCATCGGCGGCAACGACGCCGGCTTCGCCGACGTGATGACCACCTGCGTCCTGGAGTCGGAGGCCAACTGTGTGGCCCGGGTCAACCAGGCCAAGAGCTACGTGGACAGCACCTTGCCCGCCCGGCTGGACAGCGTGTACCAGGCGATCAGGTCCAAGGCGCCCGCCGCCCGGGTCGTCGTTCTCGGCTACCCCCGCTTCTACCGGATCGGCGGCAGCTGCCTCGCCGGGCTGACCGAGAACGAGCGCCGGGCGATCAACGGCGCCGCCGACCACCTCAACACCGCCACCGCCAAGCGGGCCGCCGACCACGGCTACACCTTCGCCGACGTGGTGCCCGCCTTCACCGGACACGAGATCTGCTCCGGCTCCGCCTGGCTGCACAGCGTCAACTGGCTCAACATCGGCGAGTCCTACCACCCCACCGCCTCCGGCCAGTCCGGCGGCTACCTGCCCGCCTTCCGCAACGCCCTCTGACCGCCTCCCTCTCCGATGATCACCGGACGCCTCCGGGCCGCCGATCCGGCCCGGAGGCATCCGGGGATGGCGAGGGGTGGTCGCGAGGGAGGTGGCGAGGGATGGTGGTGAGAGATGGGGAGGGATGTCCAAGTCACCCTGCATTGATCGGAATTCATGGGGTATGGAGAGGATGCTCGTCAACACCCGTACACAGGTGGTGAATCACTCCACCGGGATACACGTGTGTGAAGCGGGGACGATAGGGTTAACCTTCAGCGGCCGGGTGCCCTCATACGGGTGGGGAGTGACATGGAACGGATAACAGCAGTGCGCGGCAGGCCTCGGGTGCCTGCCATCACCTGCGGCAGCAGTGCGACCAGCTCTCGGCTGGACCGCCATCTCGCGGTGCTGGGCGGTCCCGCCGTCGCGCCGCGCGAGGCGGCCGAGGCGACCCTGCTCATGCGGGAGCTGACGACACGTGATGTCGCTCACGCCCGCACCAGCAGGAGCGGGCGGGTCCGGCTCTTCGCGCCGCTCCGCCGGCTGCGCCGCACGCTCTTCGGCAGCCACGGCTGACGCGTCCACGGTCGGCGCCGCGCCCCGCTCCCGGTACCGCGCCGCCCGTGCGACCCGCTCCCGCCCGTAACGCGGCGCCTCCGGACGCCCGCCCCTCAGGCCACCACGCCCGAGCGGCGCAGCTCGGCGCGCTCCGGCCCGGACAGCCCCAACTCCCGTAGCAGTGCCTCGGTGTGCTCACCCAGCGCCGGGACCGGGCCCATCCGGGGCTCGGGCCCGCCGGGCAGGGTGAGCGGCGGAAGCATCGCCCGCAGCGGCCCCGCCTCGGTCCCCACCGCCCGCCACCGGTCCCGGGCCGCGAGCTGCGGATGCGCCGCCACGTCCGCCACCGTGTTCAGCCGGGCGCAGGCGATCCCCGCCGCCTCCAGCCGCGCCAGCGCCTCCACCGTCCCCAGCCCGGCCAGCGCCCGGGCCACCGCCGCGTCGGTCCGCTCCCGGTGTGCCACCCGCGCCGTGTTGGTGGCGAAGTCCGGGTCCCCGCCCAACTCCGGGCGCTCCAGCACCTCTTCGGCCAGCCGCCGCCACTCCCGGTCGTTCTGCACCGACAGCAGCACCTGGCCGCCGTCCGCCGTGGCGTAGGCGTCATACGGGGCGATCACCGCGTGCGCCACCCCGGTACGCGGCGGGGCCTCGCCGCCGTGCATCCCGTGGTGCAGCGGATGGCCCATCCACTCGGTCAGCGCCTCCAGCATGGACACCTCCACCGGACCGCCGCGCCCGGTGGCGGCCCGCCGCAGCAGGGCCGCCAGCACCCCGGAGTACGCGTACATGGCGGCCGCGATGTCCGCCGCCGGGATGCCCGCCTTCACCGGCTGCTCCGGGGTGCCGGTCACCGAGACCAGCCCCGCCTCGCACTGCACCAGCATGTCGTAGGCCCGCTTGTGCGCGTACGGGCCGCCGGCCCCGTAGCCGGAGACGTCCACCGCCACCAGCCGGGGGTGCGCGGCGCAGAGGGTGGCCGCGTCCAGCCCGAGGCGGGCCGCGGCGCCCTGGGCGAGGTTCTGCACGAAGACGTCCGCGCCGGCCACCAGCCGCCGCACCAGCTCCAGCCCGCGCGGGTCCTTCAGATCGACCGCCAGCGACTCCTTGCCCCGGTTGCACCAGACGAAGTGCGAGGCCAGCCCGGCCGCCGCGGTGTCGTAGCCGCGTGCGAAGTCCCCGCCGTCCGGCCGCTCCACCTTGATCACCCGGGCCCCGAGGTCGGCGAGCTGCCGGGTGGCGAACGGGGCGGAGACCGCCTGCTCGACGGCGACCACGGTGACCCCCTCCAGGGGGAGCGGCAGCGGCGGCGTCACGGGGGAGGAGGGCGGGATGCTCATGGCGACCGTACTTACCGTGTACGGGCCACCTTTGTCACCCCCTGCCCGCCCTTCCCGTCAGAGCAGCGTCAGCTGGCCCTCCGGTCCCTCCTCGCGGCCCTCCAGCACCGAGGCGGGGCGGCGGGCGGCGGCCGGCACCGGCAGCACCCCGGCGGCCCGCAGCGCCGAGCGCCCGATCGTGGCGCCCGGTACCGCCGGGTCGAGGGCGGGCCGCTCGGCCTCCAGGGCGGCCTGGAGCGCCAGCACGGTGATCAGCTCCAGCAGCTCCGAGGTCCACTCCTGCGGCCAGCCGGCCGGGCCGATCGCCTCCAGGGTGCCCGGCTCGGCGGGCGCGGTGCGCTCCGCGAACCACAGCTCCAGCATCCGCACCCCGCCCACCCGGTACTCCCAGGCGGCCTCGGGCACCGGGGCGATCCGGCCGGAGCGGCCGACCACCAGGGTCTCGCCCTCCGCCTCGTACGCGAGGGAGTCCGGGCGCGCCGGCAGGGCGGCGCGGACATAGGGCCGCCGGCCACCCGGCAGCCGGGGCCGCCCGCCGCCCCGGGCGCCGCGCAGCTGGACCTCCGCCATCCGGTGCCCCAGCGCCACCCCGGCCGCCCACACCTCCGGGTCGGCGGGCAGCGGCACCCGGCAACCGGTGGGCGAGGGCAGGGCGGCGGCCACCGCCCAGGCGGCCACCTCCTCGGGGGCGACGGGGCGGCCGTACCGCTCGCCGAGGAAGGCGGCCAGGCCGGGGGAGGTGTTGGGCTCCCGGCCGCCGGGGCGCCGGTACAGCGGGCGCACCCGGCCGGGGCGGCCCGCCGGGGTGTGGTCGTCCGGCAGCGCGGCCGCCGCCAGCAGGGCGGGCCCGGCCGCCTTCGGCACGTACCCCTGCTCCACCAGGAACACCTGGCGCTCGCCGTCCGCCACCCGCCACAGCTCGGGGCGGGCCGCGTCCAGCAGCCGGTGGTCGGGCAGCAGCCAGCGCTCCTCGAACGGCCCGTGCGCCACGCGCACCGGCTCCGGACAGGGCCCGGCCTCCCGGGCCAGCCGCCCGGTGCCGGTGCGCTGACCGGGCAGCGCGGCGACCGAGGTGGTGAGGGTACGGGCCCGGCTCGGCCGGAACAGCCCGGCCCGCCTCTCCTCGTCCGCCGCCCCGGTGAGCGCCGCCCAGCGCGCCCGCAGCACCGCCGCGTCCGGCGCCGCCACCCACCCCCGCCCCGCCCGCAGCGGCGCCACCGACCACGGCATCAGCTCGTCCAGCAACGGCGGCTCGCCTCCGCTGGAGGGGTCACTGCCGTCGGCCGGGGAAGCGGGGCGCACATCGGTCACGGGCGGAATGCTAGTGACCTCCGCCGACCGGCGGGCCCGGACCGGTCAGCCCTCGGCGGCCGGGGCCGTCCGGGCGCCGGTACGCGTCGGCCGCCCGGCCGGGGCGGGCATACGCGGTGGGGGCGGTGGGGGTACGCGGTAGGGCGGGCTTACGGGGCCGGGGCGGGCGTACGGTCCCGGGTGCTGATACGCGCCGGGCCCGGCTGAAAGCTGTCGGGGCGGGCGTGCGCGGTGGGGCGAACGTAGGGGGCCGGGCGCCGGTACGCGCCGGGCTGGCCGACAGCCGCCGAGGCGGGCGTACGCGGTGACCGCAGGTCCCCACCCGCCGGTCCGCGGCGGCCGCACGGTCAGGGCGGTGGGGGTACGCGGTGGGGCGGGCTTACGGCGCCGGGCGCCGGGGCCGCCAGCGCGGCCGCCCTCGGTGGCCGTACGGGTCAGGGCGGTGGGCGTACCAGGCGCAATCCGCGTGCCCGAGGGGCCCCGCCCCACCGGCGCAGGCATCCGCGTGCCTGAGGGGCCCTGTCCCACCGGCGCGGGCGCCCGCGTGCCCGAGGTCCTGTCCCACCTGCGGGCGCCGGGGTCCACCAGGCGCGGCCGCCCTCAGCGGCCGTACGGTCGGGGTGGGCGTACGCAGCTGGGGCGGCGTACGCGGTCGGGCGGCGTACGGGCCAAGGCGCCAGGTCCTACCAGGCCCGGACCGGGTGCGCGAGGGGCCTCACCCCACGGGCCCAGGCGCTAGGTCCTACCTGGCCCGGGCCACGTGCCCGAGGGGCACCCCACCGGCCCGGGCGCCGGGGGTCCCACCAGGCACGGCTGCCCACCGGCCCCGCCCACCGGCGCGGGGCGCCGGGTCCCACCAGGTGCGGCCGCGCACATCGGCCCCGCCCACCGGCGCGGGGCGCTGGGGCCCCACCAGGCGCGGCCGCCCACCGGTCCCGCCCACCGGCGCGGGGCGCCGAGTCCCACCGAGCGGGGCCCGCGTGCCCGAGAGCCCCGCCCCACCGGCCCGGGCGCCGGGCCCCAGGCGCGGCCGCCCGCCCGCCCCGCCCCACCGGCCCCGGGCGCCGAGCCCTGCCAAACCCAGCCCGCGCGCCCGAGGGCGCCACCGGCCCCCGTCTCAGTCCGCCTCCACCGTCACCGTGAAGGAGAACCGGTCTCCCCGGTAGCGGATGCGGGCCACGTCCACCACCGCGCCCTCCTCGTCGTAGGTGACGCCGGTGTAGTGCAGGATCGGCGAGAGCAGCGGGACCTGGAGCAGCTCGGCGGTCTCGGGGTCGGCGAGGCGGGCCTCGACGGTGTCGGTGATCCGGCTGATCCGCACCCCCACCGCGTCCCGCAGCACCTTGGTCATCGGCCAGCGCTCCAGGTCCGCCGGGTCGATCCCGGCCGCCACGTCGGGGCGGACCGCGTTCTCCGCCCAGTTGGTGGGCTCCCCGCTCTCCCCGTCGCGGCGCAGCCGCCGGTAGTGGACCACCTCCACCGCGCCCGGGAAGTGCTCGGCCAGCTCCCCGGGCACCCGCGCCGGGCCGTGGCCCAGCACGGTCGTGCGCTCACCGGACTGCTGGGCCACGATCGCGTCGATCGAGCCCAGCAGCCGGCGCGGGGCGCTGCGCCGCGCGCCCGGTTCGATGAAGGTGCCGCGCCGCCGGTGCCGGCTGATCAGCCCCTCCTCCTCCAGCTCCTTCAGCGCCTGCCGCATGGTGAGCACACTGACCCCGTAGTGTGCCGCGAGCTGCTCCTCGGTGGGCAGCCGCAGCGAGGCGTCCGGCGCGCGGCCGAGTATCGACGCGCGCAGGGACTGCGACACCTGGTACCACAGCGGCAGCTTGCGGTTGAGCACCAGCGAGTCGGGTGCGAAGGCGGTCACGGTTCTCTCCGTACGGCGGTGGCCCGGGGCGGCGCCCAGGGGCGGGGGTGGCGCGGCGGCCACCAGCCTAGGCGGCGGAGCCCGGGCACCGAGGGGAGCCCAGGCGCCGGAGGGCTAGGCGCCGAAGTGGCGCTCCATGCCGTTCCAGACGGCGTCGTACCCCTCCTGCAGATGCTCGGCCCCGGCCGCCTGCGCGGTGGCGGTCAGCGGCCAGCGGGTCTCGAACATGAACGCCAGCCCGTCGTCGATCCGCTGCGGCCTCAGCTCCGCCGCGCTGGCCTTGTCGAAGGTCTCCCGGTCCGGTCCGTGCGCCGACATCATGTTGTGCAGCGAGCCGCCGCCGGGCACGAAGCCCTCCGCCTTGGCGTCGTACGCGCCCTCGATCAGGCCCATGTACTCGCTCATCACGTTCCGGTGGAAGTACGGCGGCCGGAAGGTGTCCTCGCCCACCAGCCAGCGCGGCGCGAAGACCACGAAGTCCACCCCGGCCAGCCCGGGGGTGTCGGTCGGCGAGGTCAGCACCGTGAAGATCGACGGGTCCGGGTGGTCGTAGGAGATGGTGCCGATGACGTTGAAGGCGCGCAGGTCGTAGACGTACGGGGTGTGGCTGCCGTGCCAGGCGACCACGTCCAGCGGCGAGTGGCCGTAGGTGGCGGTCCACAGGTTGCCGCAGAACTTGTTCACCACCTCCACCGGGCCCTCCACCTCCTCGTACGCGGCGACCGGCGCCCGGAAGTCCCGCACGTTGGCGAGCCCGTTGGCGCCGATCGGCCCGAGGTCCGGAAGCTGGAACGGGGCGCCGTAGTTCTCGCAGACATAGCCGCGCGCGGTGGCGTTCAGCAGCTCCACCCGGAACCGCACCCCGCGCGGGATCAGCGCCACCTCGCCGGGGCGGGCGGCCAGCAGGCCCAGCTCGGTGCGGAGCAGCAGCCCGCCCTGCTCGGGCACGATCAGCAGCTCGCCGTCGGCGTCGCTGAACACCCGGTCCATCGGCGCGTTGGCGTGGTAGAGGTGCACGGCCATACCGGTGCGCTGGGTGGCGTCCCCGTTGCCGCCCAGCGTCCACAGCCCGGCCAGCCAGTCGGTGCCGGGCGCCGGGTCGGGCAGCGGGTTCCAGCGCAGCCGGTTGGGGTCGGGCACGGTCTCGGTGAACGGGGCGGTGCGGACCGCCCCGTTGCCGATCCGGGTGAACGCCGGGTGCGCGGCCGAGGGGCGGATCCGGTAGAGCCAGGAGCGCCGGTTGTGGGCGCGCGGCTCGGTGAACGCGGAGCCGCTGAGCTGCTCCGCGTACAGCCCGAGCGGGGCGCGCTGCGGCGAGTTGCGGCCCAGCGGCAGGGCGCCGGGCAGCGCCTCGGTGCTGTGCTCGTTGCCGAAGCCGGAGAGGTACCCCAACCCCTCGGCGGTCTTGCGCGCCCGCTCGCTCCGCTCCGCCAGGGCCGCCGGGTCGGTGAGGGCCGCGCCCCCGGTGCCGCCTGCCGCCTGCTGGTCCGTCATCGCCCGCTCCTGCCGCTCGGCCGGGCGCCGGTCCCCTGACCGACGCAATCCTATGGATAACCGTAGGATTGCGGGCCGCGTCCGTCAACGGTCGGAAACCGGCCGCGTCGGAGGACGGGACGGGAAGTGGGGTTGGGGCGGGGCGGGGGCCGGGCGGGAAGAGGGCGGGAGGCCGTTCGCCGCCGTCCGGTTCCTGCCGCCCCCTCACCTGGGGTTTTGCTCGTATTGCTCACGCGTCAACGTCTTGTTAACGGCGGATTGCCGCTTCTAACGTCATCCGGACCGCCGCTCCCCCCGGTGGAGTTCAAGGGCGAACGTTAGGTGTCCTCCATGCTGACCATCCTCGGCTTCGCCATGATCGCGACCTTCCTGGTCCTGATCATGACGAAGAAGATGTCGCCGATCGCGGCGCTCGTGCTCATCCCGGCCCTGTTCTGCGTGATCGTCGGACAGGGCGCCAAGCTCGGCGACTACGTCATCGAGGGGGTCGGCAACCTCGCGCCCACCGCCGCCATGCTGATGTTCGCCATCGTCTACTTCGGCGTGATGATCGACGTGGGCCTGTTCGACCCGATCGTCCGGGGCATCCTGCGCTTCTGCAAGGCCGACCCGATGCGGGTGGTGGTCGGCACGGCACTGCTCGCCGCGATCGTCTCGCTGGACGGCGACGGCTCCACCACCTTCATGATCACCGTCTCGGCGATGTACCCGCTGTACAAGCGGCTGAAGATGAGCCTGGTGGTGATGACCGGGGTGGCCGCCACCGCCAACGGCGTGATGAACACCCTGCCCTGGGGCGGCCCTACCGCCCGGGCCGCCACCGCGCTCAAGGTCGACGCCGGCGACGTCTTCGTCCCGATGATCCCGGCCCTCGCCACCGGACTGCTCTTCGTCCTGGTCCTCAGCTACGTCCTGGGCCTGCGCGAGCGCAGGCGGGTCGGCTACCTCAGCCTGGAGAAGGCCCTGGAGCCGGAGACCGCCGAGACCGCCGAGACGGTGCTGGTCGGCGGGGGTACGGGACCGGCCGACGCCCCCGGTACGGGCACGGGTGCCACGTCCGGCGGTGGCGCGGCCGCTCCCGAGCAGGGTGACGGGGAGGACGAGCGGCTCCAGGGCCTGGACCCGGCCCGCCCCACCCTCCGCCCCCGGCTGTACTGGTTCAACGCCGGCCTCACCCTGGTGCTGCTGACCGCCATGATTCTGGAGCTGCTGCCCATCCCGGTGCTGTTCCTGCTCGGCGCGGCCCTCGCCCTCACCGTCAACTACCCCTCCATGGCCGACCAGAAGGCCCGGCTGGCCGCCCACGCCGACAACGTCCTCAACGTCTCCGGCATGGTCTTCGCAGCCGCCGTCTTCACCGGGGTGCTCACCGGCACCGGGATGGTCCAGCACATGGCCGACTGGCTGGTCGGCGCCATCCCCGAGGGCATGGGCCCGCACATGGCGCTGGTCACCGGCGTACTGAGCCTGCCGCTCACCTACTTCATGTCCAACGACGGCTTCTACTTCGGGGTGCTGCCGGTACTCGCCGAGGCCGGCGCCGCGCACGGGGTCTCCTCGCTGGAGATCGCCCGCGCCTCACTGGTCGGGCAGGCCCTGCACATGTCCAGCCCGCTGGTGCCCGCCGTCTACGTGCTGGTCGGCATGGCCAAGGTGGAGTTCGGCGACCACACCCGCTTCACCGTCAAGTGGGCCGCCCTCACCTCGCTGGTGGTGCTCGCCGCCGGCCTCCTCTTCGGCATCATCTGACCGTGGCCCACCCGAAGTCCGCCCACGTCCGCAGATACTGGCTGCTGCGCCTGGTCATCGCCTTCTGCTTCGCGCAGGGCGCGGTGTCCATGGCGCGGCCCGCCGTCTCGTACCGCGCCCTCGCGCTCGGCGCGGACGAGCGGGCGGTCGGGGTGATCGCCGGGGTGTACGCGCTGCTGCCGCTGTTCGCCGCCGTGCCGCTGGGCCGCCGCACCGACCGGGGCCGCTGCGCCCCGCTGCTGCCGCTGGGCGTGGCGCTGATCGCGGCCGGCTGCGCGCTCAGCGGTACGGCCGCTTCGCTGCCGTGGATGGCGGTGTGGAGCGGGGTGATGGGCCTCGGCCATCTGGCCTTCGTGATCGGCGCCCAGTCGATCGTGGCCCGCCGGTCCGCCCCGGCCGACCAGGACCGCAACTTCGGCCACTTCACCATCGGCGCCTCGCTCGGCCAGCTGGCCGGACCCATGGCGGCCGGGCTGCTGGTCGACGGCGACCCGGGCCGGGGCGGCGGGCTCGGCCCGTCCAGCGCACTGGCGCTGCTGGTCGCGGCCGGGGTGGCGGCCTGCTCGGTCACCGCGCTCTGGCGGATCGAGGACCGGGCCGCTGCGCAGGGGCCGGACGGGCCCGGCCCCGCCCCCGCCAAGGTCCCGGTCCACCGCATCCTGCGCACCCCCGGGGTGCCCGGCGGCATCTTCACCAGCCTCGCCGTGCTCTCCGCGACCGATGTGCTGACCGCCTACCTCCCGGTGGTGGGCGAGCACCGGGGCATCGCGCCCGCCACGGTCGGGCTGCTGCTGAGCCTGCGGGCCGCCGCGACGATCGCCTGCCGGCTGGTGATGACCCCCATGATCCGGCTCGTCGGCCGCACCGCGCTGCTGGCCGCCACCTGCGCGCTGGGCGGACTGCTCTGCGCCGGGCTCGCGCTGCCGGTGCCGGTGTGGGCGCTGGCGGTGATGCTGGCGGCGCTGGGCTTCTGCCTCGGGGTGGGCCAGCCGCTGTCGATGACCACCGTGGTCCGGGCCGCGCCCGAGGAGGCCCGCTCCACCGCGCTGGCACTGCGGCTGACCGGCAACCGGCTGGGCCAGGTCGCCGCCCCCGCCTCGGCCGGTCTGGTCGCCGGGCTCGCCGGGGTGGCGGCGCCCTTCGCCATGCTGGGCGCCCTGCTGCTGGCGGCGGCCGGGACGGCGGTACGCGACGGGCGGCGGCGACCGGATCGCGCGCCGCAGGATCGCACGCCACCGGATCGCACGCAGCCGGACCGCCCCGGGTCCGGCCGCCCGGGGGCCCGTTGTCAGTGGCCCGTGGCACGCTCGGAGCATGACGTCGATCATCGATGAGCGTGAGCGCCGGGTGCGTGCGGCGGCGGGCGAGTGCGGGGTCCCGGACACCGTGGCGGACGCCCTGCTGGCCGCGCTGCGGCCCTGCGTCTACCTGGTGCCGTACGAGGAGCTGCCCGGCCCCCTGCGGGACGGCGCCCGTCCGGCCGCCCGCACCGGAGGGCTCCCCGCGCTGCCGGACGGCACGGACTGGCCCGGCGGGGGCGACCCCCTGGTGCTCACCGTCGACTGCGCCGCCCTGCCCGCCGGCGTACCGGACCTCGCGCTGCCGTCCAGCGGGCGGCTGCTGTTCTTCGCCGACATCGAGTATCCGCCGGAGACCGCCGAGGTGCTGCACATACCAGCCGGCACCCGGACCACCGAGCACCCCGCCACCCGGCTGATCCAGGGCGAACCGGCGCCGATCAGGGTCTACGAGCCCCGGACGCTGTACGCGGTGGCCGGGCTGACCGCCCACGGCGACTGGCGCGAGGCCCCCGCGATACCCGCCGCCTTCGCGGAGCCCGGCGGCGAATCCGCCGACGCCCTGGACCGGTTCGAGGACGCCGTGCTGGCCGGCGGCTCCGGGGGGCTGCGCGGCGGGCTGCACATCCAGCTGGGCGGCTGGTCCCACCCCTGGGACATGGCCCCGGACGAGGGCGAGCAGGTGCTGCTGGCGCAACTGCACGGGCAGGCGGTGGACTACGAGGTCTTCACGCTGACCCTGGTCACGGGCACCCGGGCGGACATCGCCGCCGGGCGCTGGTCCGGGCTGCGCTGGGAGCAGCAGTGCTGACGGCCGTGTGTGCGAGTCCGACGCCATGACCGCCCACGGGGACGTGTCCCGTGCCGCCGCCGAGCCGATCACCCCGGACGCGGCGCGCGCGATACCGAGGACCCTGCTCACCCAGTCCTGGCTGGACCTCTCCTTCGTGCACTGGGCCGCCGACCCCGGGGACGTGGCGCCGCTGCTCCCGCCCGGGACGGAGCCGGACACCCATGACGGGGACAGCCATGTGGGCCTGGTGGCCTTCCGGATGCACCGGGTCGGCTGGCTCGGGCTGCCCGGGATCCCGTACCTCGGCACCTTCCCGGAGACCAATGTGCGGCTCTACTCGGTGGACCGCCACGGCCGGCGCGGGGTGGTCTTCCGCTCGCTGGAGGCTGCCCGGCTGCTGCCCGCCGCCATCGGCCGCTCGGTCTTCCGGATGCCGTACACCTGGGCGAAGATGGGCATCGACCACGACGGGGACACCGTCTCCTACCGCACTGCCCGCCGCTGGCCGGGGCCGCGCGGGGCACGCTCCCGGATGGCCGTCCGGGTGGGGGAGCGGATCGAGGAGCCGACCCCGCTGGAACACTTCCTCACCGCCCGCTGGGGCATGCACAACACCTTCTTCGGCCGCTCCCTCTACCTTCCCAACCACCACCCGCGCTGGCCCCTGCACCGGGCGGAGCTCCTCTCCTGCGAGGACGAGCTGATCGAGGCCGCCGGACTGCCCGCCCCGGTCGGCCCGCCGGTCAGCGTGCTCTACTCCCCGGGCGTCCCGGTCCGCTTCGGCCGCCCCCTTGGCCCCGGCGGCCTGCCCACCCCCTGAGCCGGCCCGCCACGCCCGGCCCGGTGCACGGCGTTCGCCCGAACCGCGCCCCGGGCCGGCCAGCGAGCGTCGTGGCGGGCGGTGCGCCGGGTCACGCCCCCGCACCCTGGCGCCGGAAAACTACCGCCGCTAGTTTGGTGCCGCACGCGTTCGGTCCAGCTTCAGTGAAGGCCCGGAGGAGATCACCGGATGAAGGCCCACGACGCCCAGGGCGCGACCCCCGACGGCACCGCCGGAGCGACGACCGACGCGGCCGCCGACCGTACGGCCGAGGGGGCCGCCGACCGTACGACCGGCTGGACCGCCGACCGTACGTCCCACGGGGTCACCGCCCCTGCGGCCGACGGCACCGCCGGAGCAGGCACCGCTGCGGCCCCCGACGGCACCGGCCACCAGGCCGCCGCACCCCGGGTGTACGACACGATGTACATCGACGGCGCCTGGCGCCCGGCTGCCGGCACCGGTGCCATCGCGGTGGTCGACCCGGCCGACGAGCGGGTCATCGCCCAGGTCCCGGCCGGCACCGCCGAGGACGTGGACGCGGCGGTACGGGCCGCCCGAGCCGCGCTGCCCGGGTGGGCGGCCACCCCGCCCGCCGAGCGCGCCGCCCACCTCACCGCGCTGCGCGACGCCCTCGCCGCCCGGCAGGACGAGATCGCCGCCACCGTCACCGCCGAGCTGGGCGCCCCGCCCCCGGTCGCGCACGCCGTGCACGCGGGCATGCCGGTGGTGGTCGCCGGCTCCTTCGCCGAGCTGGCCGCCACGTACCCCTTCGAGGAGCGCACCGGCAACTCCACCGTGCTGCTCGAACCGGTCGGCGTGGTGGGCGCGATCACCCCCTGGAACTACCCGCTGCACCAGGTCGTCGCCAAGGTGGCGCCCGCCCTCGCGGCCGGCTGCACGGTGGTGCTCAAGCCCGCCGAGGACACCCCGCTGACGGCCCGGCTGTTCGCCGAGGCGGCCCACGAGGCGGGGCTGCCCGCCGGGGTGTTCAACCTGGTCACCGGTACCGGCCCGGTCGCCGGGCAGGCGCTCGCCGAACACGGCGGCGTGGACATGGTCTCCTTCACCGGCTCCACCGCCGTCGGCCGGAGGATCGGCGCGCTCGCCGGGGCGGCCGTCAAGCGGGTGGCCCTGGAGCTGGGCGGCAAGTCCGCCAACGTCATCCTGCCCGGCGCCGACCTGGCCCGGGCGGTGGGCGTCGGGGTCGCCAACGTGATGGCCAACTCCGGCCAGACGTGCAGCGCGTGGACCCGGATGCTGGTGCACCGCGACAGCTACGACGAGGCGGTGGCGCTGGCCGCCGAGGCGGTCGCCACGTACGTGCCCGGCGAGCGGGTCGGCCCCCTGGTCAACGCCGGCCAGCGGGAACGGGTCCGCGGCTACATCGAGCGCGGGATCGCCGAGGGCGCCCGGCTGGTCGCGGGCGGGCCGGACGCGCCGCTGCCGGCCGGCTACTACGTCCGCCCCACCGTCTTCGCCGACGTCACCCCCGAGATGGCCATCGCCCAGGAGGAGATCTTCGGCCCGGTGGTCTCGATCCTGCGGTACGAGGACGAGGAGGACGCCCTGCGGATAGCCAACGGCACGGTCTACGGCCTGGCCGGCGCGGTGTGGGCGGCGGACGACGCCACCGCGGTCGCCTTCGCCCGGCGGATGGACACCGGCCAGGTCGACATCAACGGCGGCCGCTTCAACCCGCTCGCCCCCTTCGGCGGCTACAAGCAGTCCGGCGTGGGCCGGGAACTGGGCGCGCACGGCCTCGCCGAGTACCTCCAGACCAAGTCCCTCCAGTTCTGACCTTCCCCGTACATCTCAACGTCAGGAGAGCGACCGCCGTGGTCCGCGCCGCCGTACTCCCCGCCATCGGGGCCCCGTTGGAGATCACCCGCATCCGGCTGCCGGAGCCCGGGCCCGGCCAGGTGCGGGTCCGGCTCGCCGCCGCCGGGGTCTGCCACTCCGACCTGTCCCTCTCCGACGGCACCATGCGGGTGCCGGTGCCCGCCGTCCTCGGCCACGAGGGCGCCGGCACCGTGCTCGCCGTCGGCGAGGGCGTCACCCATGTCGCGCCCGGCGACGGCGTCGTCCTCAACTGGGCGCCGTCCTGCGGCTCCTGCCACCACTGCGGGATCGGCGAGGTGTGGCTCTGCGCCCACGCGCTGACCGGGGTGGCCTCGGTGTACGCCACCGCCGAGGACGGCACCGAGCTCCACCCGGGCCTCAATGTGGCCGCCTTCGCCGAGGAGACCGTGGTGGCCGCGAACTGCGTGCTGCCGGTGCCCGACGGCGTACCGCTCACCGAGGCCGCCCTGCTGGGCTGCGCGGTGCTCACCGGCTACGGGGCGGTGCACCACTCGGCCCGGGTGCGGGAGGGCGAGTCGGTGGTGGTCTTCGGCGCCGGCGGGGTGGGCCTGGCCGCCCTCCAGGCCGCCCGGATCGCCGGCGCGGGCAGCGTGATCGCGGTGGACGTGTCGCCCGGGAAGGAGGAGCTGGCACGGCGGGCCGGGGCCACCGCGTACGTGGTCGCCTCCGACGCCACCGCCAAGGAGGTCCGCGCGCTGACCGGCGGGCACGGCGCCGACGTGGCCGTGGAGTGCGTGGGCCGCGCCGCCACCATCCGGGCCGCCTGGGACGCCACCCGGCGCGGCGGGCGCACCACCGTGGTCGGCATCGGCGGCAAGGACCAGCAGGTCGTCTTCAACGCCCTGGAGATCTTCCACTGGGGCCGCACCCTGTCCGGCTGCGTCTACGGCAACTGCGACCCGGCCGCCGATCTGCCGGTGCTCGCCGAGCACGTCCGCGCCGGCCGACTGGACCTGGACGCCCTGGTCACCGACCGGATCGGGCTGGCGGACATCCCGTCGGCCTTCGCCAACATGGCCGCGGGCAGGGGCGGTCGCGCCCTGGTGGTGTTCTAGCGCCGGTCGGCGGCCCGGGGCCGGGAGCGGGCGACCGCCACCCCGGCGAGGCAGAGCGCACCGCCGGCCAGGGCCGCCGGCGCGGGCAGCTCGTGCAGCACGCCCCAGGAGAGCAGCACCACCAGCGCGGGCACCGCGTAGGTGGTGGCGCCCATCCGCCCGCGCGTCGGTGAGCGCGAACCCGGTGTCCTGGCGCAGCAGCCCGCGTCCGGTCATCGCCTCGGTGACGGCCACCCCCAGCCGCCCGGCCAGATGGTCGTAGCAGGTCCGGGCGCGGGCCATCGCGCGCTCGGTGCCCGCCGCCCGCAGCGAACGGGGCGGGCCCGCCCCGTCCCCGGGCCCGGCGAGGGCGGTGGCGTGCCCGGCCAGGTCCTCGACCAGCTGTGCGGTACGGGCGTCGGCGAGCCGTACGTAGCGGTGCCGGCCCTGCCGCTCCTCGGCCAGTATCCCGCCCGCGACCAGCCGGCCGAGGTGCTCGCTGGCGGTGGACGGCGCCACCCCGGCGTACCGGGCCAGCTCGCCCGCGGTCCAGGCCCGGCCGTCCAGCAGGGCCAGGCAGAAGGCGGCACGGGTGCCGTCCGCGAAGAGCGCCGCCAGCGCGGCGAGGTCCCTGGGTGCCATGCCGTCCAGCATGGCGCGTTCACCGTTCGGCGGGCGCCGAAGGATCCTCCTACGGCCTGGCCCGGACGCCTGCCCACCGGCCTGCTGTCACACTTCGCGCCCCGGCGGGGTCTCCCTGACAAGGATGCCGAGAGCAAGGATGCCGAGAGAGGGGAACCAGCATGAGGGCCGTCATCGTGTGCGTCTCCGTTGCGCACGGCAATACGCTCCGGGTCGCCGGCACCATGGCCCGGGCACTGGGTGCGAAGGTGGTCGCCCCCGAGGAGGCCGATCCGGCGGAGCTGGCCGCGGCCGAGCTGGTGGGCTTCGGCTCCGGCGTGTTCCACGGCCGGCTCCATCCCCGGCTGACCGACTTCGCGGCGGCGCTCCCCGCGGCGCGGCGCCGGGCGTTCGTCTTCGCCACCAGCGGTCTGCCCCCGCTGCCGCCGGCCCCGTTCACCCGGCCCCTGGTCCGGCTCCTGGAGGGCAGGGGATACGAGGTGGCCGGGACCTTCTCGTGCCGGGCCCTCGACACCTGGCTGCCCTTCCGGCTGGTCGGCGGCATCAACAAGCGGCGCCCGAACGCCGTGGACCTGGCCGCCGCCCGGGCGTTCGCCGAACGGCTACGGGACGGGGAGGCGCCGCCGTCCTGACCGGTGGCCAGGCGACCCGGCAGCCCGCCGCCCCGCGCCCTACCGGGCGTCGGCGGCCGAGGAGCCCCCGCCCCGCCGACACCCCGTACCCGCCGCCTACGCCTCCGTACCGGCCGCCCCTGTACCCGCCGCCTACGCCCCCCCCCCCCCCCCCCACCCCCCCCCCCCCCCCCCGCCCCCCCCCCCCCCCCCCCCCCCCCCCCCCCCCCCCCCCCCCCCCCCCCCCCCCCCCCCCCCCCCCCCCCCCCCCCCCCCCCCCCCCCCCCCCCCCCCCGCCCCC
>NZ_JALPTH010000042.1 GCF_023218175.1 Streptomyces lichenis
TGTCGGTCATACGGTGAATCCCCGATCGGTCGCGGTGGGAACGGAAGCGGATGAGGGCGGAGGGGGCGAGGGGAGGGGGAGCGAGCGGACGAGGGGCGGGGGGGGCGGTGGCCGGGGGACACAGTCCCCGTCCGGCCACTATCCCGGCCTGGTGGGCCGGTCAGCCACCCGTCGGACCCGGGCCATCGCACCGTTATTGGTCTCGACCAGTGGCGCCGGAGGGGATTCGGCGGAGAGGTGGAAAGGGGCTCTATAGGGTTGCCGTATGGACCGACTCGCCCCGCTCGCCGCCGAACTGCGCGCTCTGGCGCCCTCGTGCGGGCCGGTGCGGCTGGTCGCCGTCGACGGTCACGCGGGCTCCGGGAAGTCCACCTTCGCCGCTCGGCTGGCGGCCTCGCTCGGCGGCGCCCCGGTGCTCCACCTGGACGACATCGCGACGCATGAGGAGCTGTTCGGCTGGACCGACCGCCTCCGGGAGCAGGCGCTGGAGCCGTTCACGCGCGGTGAACCGGCGCGGGTTCACCCGTACGACTGGAATCTCCGCCGCTTCGGGCCGCCGAGGACGCTGCCGGTGGCCGAGGTGGTGCTGATCGAGGGGGTGGGCGGCGGGCGGCGGGCGGTGCGGCCGCTGCTGGCCGGGCTGCTCTGGATGGACCGGGACCGGGAGGCCTCCTGGGAGCGGGGCCGGAGACGGGACGGTCCCCCGCAGGCCGCCTTCTGGGACGGCTGGACGGTGGCGGAGACCCGCCACTTCGCCGCCGACCCGTCCCGGCCGTTCGCCGACTGGCTGGTAAGGGAGTGCCGGGAGGGGTACGCGTGGCGGACCGGACCCGCCGCGGCGACGCTGCACGCAGCAGAGCGTCACTCTGGGTGACCCGATGGGGAGCGCATACCGACTAGTCGGAAAATGGCCGATGGACCGCCCCAACTTCGCTTGACCGGGCGGCCGTACAGGTCTTACGTTCTCAATGTGCGGCTTTCGGAAGCCGCCCCCGACGCGAAGCCCCTGGTTGTTCCCCCGTGACCGGGGGCTTCGTCCTTTCCGCTTTCTCCCGTTCCGTCCCCCCTGGCGTGGCGGCCCCACTCACCCTCGGTCACCGCGCCGTTCGCGCCGCCGTCGCGCGTCCGCGCCCGCCTCCACGGCCCCACGCGCCCTTAGTCGCGCACTCCCCGTGCCGGTACGATGCCTCTCGGTGTGGGCAGGCACGGGCAAGTCCCGTGAGACGGAAGGGCGATGGGATCGACGCCACCGGGCGGCCGCCCGGCTGGTACCGGCACGGGGACACGGTTTGCGGGGGGACCCGATGAACATCGGCACGCGGGGCGCGCACGCCCCGGCCGACCTCGCCTGGCTGCGCGGTGTGGACGCCTACACGATGGGCGCCTACCCCCAGGCGGAGGAGGAGTTCCGTACCGCGGTGCGGATCGATCCCGGGATGGCCGACGGCTGGCTGGGCCTGCACGCGCTGCGGGTGGAGACCACCACCGCGCTGCTGCGGATGCACCGCAACCGCGAGCGGTTCGGCGAGCAGCGCGCCCGCCATCGACGCCGGCTCAACTCCTGGTACTGGCTCGGCTGGTGGGTGCAGCCGGTGCTGGAGCGGCCGCGCGATCTGCTGCTCGCGCACGCATCCCACTGGCTGGACGGACGGCACGTGCCCGAGCTGGACCGGGCGCTCGCCGGGCTGCCGCCGGTGGACGCCGACCGGCAGGTGCGGTTCCTGCACGCCTGCCGCGCCTACCTGGTCAAGGACTGGGAGGAGCTGGCCCGCCACACCGAACCGCTGGTCGACGATCCGCAGCTCGGTATCGAGGCGGGGCTGTTCGGCGGGATGGCCCGGGTCCGGCTGGAGATGTACGCGCAGGCGGAGCCGCTGCTGTCGGCCTCGCTGATGCGCTGCCGCAGCGAGCAGCCGCAGCGCAAGGAGCTGCGCTACTGGCTGGCGCGCGCCCACGAGGGCACCGGCCGCAGCGCGGCCGCCCTGCCGCTCTACCGGGCGGTGTACCGGATCGACCCGGCGTTCATGGACACCGCGGCCCGGCTCACCGCCATCACCGACGACGGGTTCGACGGGGCCGAGGGGGCGGCCGTCGACCTGGCGGCGGTCTCCCTGGCGGGCCTCGGCCAGGACGGCGGTCTGGGTCAGGACTCGGGGCCGGGGAGGGAGTCGGGGCCGGGGAGGGAGGGTCCGGGGCCGGACTCTGCTCCGGGGAGGGACGCCGGGCCGGGATGGGACTCCGGTCCGGGATGGGACGCCTCCGCCTTCACCGGCCAGGACTCCGCCGCCCTCACCGGAAAGGAACCCGGCTGTGCGCAGGACACCGGGGCCTTCGGTCCGGACGGCGACACCTTCGGCTCGGACGGCGGAAGGTTCGGTTCGGAGGGTGGCGGCTCAGGAGCGGACGCGGGCTACGGACCGGAGGACGGGGGCCGCGGGGCGGGCGGGGGCGTCGGGCAGGGCTCGGTGACCGCGCTGGACCTGCGGGACGGATCGGACCTGGCGGACGGGCCGGACACCCCGCCCGGTGCCGGCAGCCGCCGCGGGGCGGACCTGGGACCCGGGGCGGGCGCGCCGGACGGGCCGAGCCGCCGGTCACCGGCCGGCCCCGGCTCCTCGGCCGCCTTCGACGGCGGGGCGCGGGCCCGGGGCGGCTCCGGCCCGGCGGCAGCGCCCGTGGGGCCGGCCGATCCGGAGCTGCTCGCCGAGGCCCTCGCCGAGCTGGAGCGGATGGTCGGCCTCGAACCGGTCAAGCGCCAGGTGAAGGCGGTCTCGGCGCAGTTGGAGATGGCCCGGCTGCGGGCGGCCCGCGGGCTGCCGGTGCAGCCGCCGAAACGTCACTTTGTCTTCTCCGGCCCCTCCGGCACCGGCAAGACCACCGTCGCCCGCATCCTGGGCCGGGCCTTCTACGCCCTGGGGCTGCTCGGCGGCGACCATCTGGTGGAGGCGCAACGCGCGGACCTGGTGGGTGAGTTCCTGGGGCAGACCGCGGTGAAGGCGAACGAGTTGATCGACTCGGCGCTGGGCGGGGTGCTGTTCGTGGACGAGGCGTACGCGCTGTCCAACTCGGGCTACAGCAAGGGCGACGCCTACGGCGACGAGGCCTTGCAGGTGCTGCTGAAGCGGGCCGAGGACAACCGGGACCATCTGGTGGTGATCCTGGCCGGCTACCCGGAGGGCATGGACCGGCTGCTGGCCGCCAACCCGGGGCTGTCCTCGCGCTTCACCACCCGGGTGGACTTCCCCTCGTACCGCCCGCTGGAGCTGACCGCCATCGGCGAGGTGCTGGCGGCGGCCAACGACGACGTGTGGGACCCGGAGGCGCGCGAGGAGCTGCTGTCGATCAGCGGCCATGTGGTGGAGCAGGGCTGGATCGACGAGCTGGGCAACGGCCGGTTCCTGCGCACCCTGTACGAGAAGTCGTGCGCGTACCGGGACCTGCGGCTGACCACCTACCGGGGCGAGCCGACCCGCGAGGACCTGGCGACGCTGCGGCTGGCGGACCTGATGCAGGCGTACGGGGAGGTGCTGTCCGGCCGCGATCCGGTGCGGCGCGGACCGGAGGAGCCGCCCCCGGGTGGCGGCCCCGGCATCCCCGGACTGCCCGGTTACTGAGCCGACGGGCCCCGGGCTGCCCGGTGTCACTGAGCCGGCCGCCTGCGCGGGATCATGCGGTGGCGAGGAAGGCGCGCAGGGCCGAGGTGACCGCCTCGGGCCGCTCCAGGGTGAGGGTGTGCCCGGCCCGGGGGATCCGCTCCAGCCGTGCCCCGGGTATCCGGGCGGCGATCCGGGCCGCGACGGGCGGCGGGGTGGAGGTGTCCTCCTCCCCCACCAGGACCAGCGTGGGCACGGTGACCCGGCCCAGCTCGGCAGCGATCGGCGGATGGCCGGCCACCCCGCGTACCGCGTCCGCGATCCCGGCCCGGTCGCTCCGGCGCAGTCGGCGCTCCCACTCCGCCAGCACCGGCCCGCTCTCCGGGGAGCCAAGGAACGAGGCGCCGAAGGCCATCGCGGCGGCCCGTCCGCGTACCGGTCCGATGCCCACCAGCCGGTGGACCAGGGCCAGTTGCCGGAAGCGCCGGGCCCGGGCCGGGGTGAGGCCGTCGGCGGTGGTGGCGAGCAGGGAGAGGGAGCGCAGCCGCTTGGGGTGGCGGGCCGCCAGCCGCATCCCGACGAAGCCGCCCATGGACAAGCCGACGAAGTGCACCGGGCCGGTGCCGAGCGCGTCCAGCAGCGCCCGTACGTCGGCGGTCAGGGTGTCCATGTCGTAGCCGCCGGCCGCCGGGGGGCTGTCGCCCTGCCCCCGCCAGTCCAGGGTGACGCACCGGTACTCGGCGCTCAGGGAGGCGGTCTGCGGCCGGAACATCCAGCCGCCGAAGAGCAGTCCATGGCCGAAGACCACGGTCGGGGCGTCCGGGCGGCCCGGCGGCGGGCCGGTGTCGGTGTACGCGAGGGTCGCGGCGCCGCTGGTCGTCAGCAGGGGCATCGGGGGCTCAGCCGGCGGTGGCCGCGTAGGGGGCGGGGTCGAAGGTGCCGTTGCGGTGCCGGAAGGCGTCGGCGAAGTCCGGCCAGATCAGGGTCACCCGCTTGCTGCGCGGATCGACGTACCAGCTCCGGCAGCGCTCGCCGTCCCAGACCGTGCCACGGGCCTGCCGGTCGAGGTCGGCGGCATAGCGCTCCTGGGCGGCGGCCGAGACCTCCACGGTGCGGTCGCCCTGGGCGCGGCTCCAGGCCAGAGCGCCGAGGAGGTAGTCGATCTGCGCCTCGATGACATGGACGATCGAGTTGTGCCCAAGGCCGGTGTGGGGGCCGTTGACCAGGAAGAGGTTGGGGAATCCGGCGACCGTGGTGGAGGCGAACGCCTCCATGCCGCGGGCCCAGTGGTCGGCCAGGGACCGTCCGTCGGCATCGTGGACCAGGCGGGCGTACGGGGGTTCGGTGGTCTCGAAGCCGGTGCAGAGGACGATGACGTCGACGGCGTGGGCGGCGCCCGAGGCGGCGATCGCCTTTCCGGGCTCCACGCGGGCCAGCGCCGAGGGCTCCAGGGTGACATGGTCGCGGGTGAGGGCCGGGTAGTAGGTGTCGGAGATCAGCACGCGCTTGCAGCCCAGCTCGTGGTCGGGGGTGAGCGCCTGGCGCAGCGCCGGGTCGGCGATCTGCCGCTCCAGGTGAGCCCGGGCCGCCGCCTTGGCCTCGGCGAGCTGGTGCGGGGCGGCCCGGCGGGCGGCGAACCCCGCCTCCAGATACCAGAAGATCTCGGCGCGGTGGGCGGGGACGGCCTCCGGGTCCCGCCGGAAGACCCGCTGCTCGGTCTCGGTGTACGCGCGGTCGGCGCGCGGGACGACATAGGGGGCGCTGCGCTGGAAGACGGTCACCTGGGAGGCACTGTCGGCGACCTCGGGCACGATCTGGACGGCGCTGGCGCCGGATCCGACGACCGCGACGCGCTTGCCCTCCAGGCCGGTGCCGTGGTCCCAGCGGGCGGAGTGGAACACCGGGCCGCCGAAGTCGCCGATGCCCGGGATGTCCGGGAGGCGGTGGTCGCTGAGGTGGCCGGCCCCGGTCACCAGGAACCGCCCGGTGAAGACCCCGCGGGTGGTGGTGACGGTCCAGCGCCCCTCCGCCGGGTCCCAGCGGGCGTCCCGTACCTCCGCGCCGAAGCGGATGTGCGGCAGCAGCCCCTCCTCGCGGGCGGTGTCGCGGAGGTAGCGGTGGATCTCCGGCTGCCGGGCGAAGAGCCGGGACCAGTCCGGGTTGGGGCGGAAGGAGAAGGAGTACAGGTGGGAGGGGACGTCGCAGGCGGCGCCGGGGTAGGTGTTGTCCCGCCAGGTGCCGCCGACGTCGTCGGCGCGCTCCAGGACGAGGAAGGAGTGCGTGCCCTCGCGCTTCAGCCGGGCGGCCGTGCCGAGACCGGCGAAGCCGGTGCCGATGACGAGGACGTCGACACTTCGGGGGATGGTGGTGCGGCTCATGGGGTGCTCCAGGAGGGGGACGGTCAGACGCGGGCTTCGGGGATGACGCGGCCGGCCGGCTGGGCGCTCGGCCGGGCGTTGAACCGGTCGATCAGCTGCACCAGTTGGGCCGGACGCTCGAAGAGCACGGCGTGCCCCGAGGCGACCTCGGTGTAGCGGGCGTCCGGGATGGCGGCGAAGAGGGCCTTGCTGTGGCGCACCGGCACCATCTGATCGTGGGTGCAGCCGATGACCAGGGTGGTGGCCCGGACCTCGGGCAGCAGCGCGGTGATGTCGATCGACTGGTTCAGCTCCATCTGGAGGTCGTCGAAGTCGCCGGGCACCTGCCCCTCCAGCAGCGGGGCGAGCTGCTCCAGGGTGGCCGCGGCCAGGAAGGGGCCGCCCAGCGCGCAGAAGGCGGTGTACGAGGCGAGCGCCGGGGAGCGGTCCTCGCGCAGCCGGCGCCACACCCCGCCGCGCAGCCGCTGCTGGGTGTCGGTGGCCGCCCAGCCGGCCACCGCGACCAGGTTGACGGCGAGTCCGGGCCGGTGCGCGGCGAGGGCGGTGGCGACCACGGCGCCCAGCGAGTAGCCGACCAGGGTCACCCGGCGGCCGGGCAGCACGCTCTCGCAGACGGCGGCGACCTGGCGCTCCAGCTGGTCCAGGGTGAGCCTGCCGTCCGCGGGGACGGGCTGGGCGAAGTCCAGCGCCACCACGCGCTGCCGGGCCGCCAGCATCGGGAAGAGGTAGCCGTACTCGCGCTCGATGCTGCCGCCGGTGCCGTGGACGAGGACGAGGGGCGGCCGATCGCCTTCCCCGCCGGGGTCCGGCTCCCCCGAGTCGAGGTAGCGGACCCGGATGCCATCGACAGTCGCGCTTCCCTCGGTGGTACGGGCATCGGTGGGGGTGGTCATGGTGGTGCTCCTTCGGGGGCGGGGCCGGAGGGGGGTGATAGTCCGTCGGGCAGACTTTGACCGATCCGGACTCCTGATCGGCGGCCGGAGGACCGCCGCCGGTGATGCGATGACACGCCGCCGTCGGTTTCACTGTCAACGCGTCACGGACCGGGACTCCGGTACGGGGCGCGGTAAGGCGGTCCCGAGTCCACCGGGTGGACTCGGCGGGCCGAAGCACGTGTGAGGGGAGCCGCATCATGGAACCGGCACAGGAGGGCAGGCCGCAGGTGGTGGGCAAGGTCGCCGCCGTCCTGACCGCGCTGGCCCGGGAGGGGGCGGCCGGGCGCCGGCTGCTCGACCTGGCCGATGAGACCGGGCTCGCCCGGCCCACGGTGCACCGCATCCTGCGTGAGCTGGCGGCCGCCGGCTTCGTGGAGCAGCGCCCGGGGCGGCGCTACGGCCTGGGCCCCGCCCTGTACCTGCTGGGGCTCGGCGCCCCCTCCCCCATCCGGGACCATGACGCCGTACGGCAGGTGGCGCAGGAGCTGGCGGGCCGGACCGGTGACACCGTCTATGTGGCGATCAGACGGCTGGACGGGGTGCACTATCTGACCCGGGCCGACGGCGGCTACCCGATCCGCGCGGAGATCGTGGAGGTCGGCGAGACCGTGCCGCTGGGTGTCACCTACGCCGGGATCGCCCTGCTGGCCTGGCATGAACCGGAACGGGTGGAGGCGCAGGTGCGGGCGAACGCGGCCCTGCGGCGGCTGATGCGGTTCCCGGTCGCCGGGCCCGAGGAGACCCTGACCTCGGTACGGCGCCAGATCACCCAGGTCCGCGAGTACGGCTACTGCTTCGACAAGGACACGGTGATGCCGGGCGTGTCCGGGATGGCGGCACCCGTGCCCTCGGCGGCCTCCGATCCGTATCTCGCCATCACCCTGTCCGGGGTCAACGACCGCCTGCCGGCCGCGCGCATCCGCGATCTGGCACCACAGCTCCTGGAGGCGGCCGGCGAGCTCGCGCGGTACATCGCCTGAGCCGCGCCCCACCATCTGCGTAAGAGAAGCACCCGAGCCGACGACGACCATGACGAGGTGTCACCGTGTGGAATCCCTCCCTGTCCCCCACCGCCTCTCCCCCGGCGCCCGGCGCCACCGCCGACAGCCGGGCGGCGGAGACCATCAAGGTGTTCGTGCTGGCCGGCTTCGCCGCTGAGACCTCGTTCCTCGTCCTGGGACTGGTCCTCTTCCCGGACCACGGCCCGCTGCTGTGGCGGGCGGTGTGGACGCTCGGCCTGTGCGGTGTCGGCATGGGGGCGGCCGTCGGGGCGCTGACGTTCCTGGTGACCGGCCGGTTCGCCCCGGGCAGCCGCCCCGCCCTGCTCGTCACGGCCGTCAGCGCCGCCGCCCTCTACAGCGTCTGCCAGACCCTGTGCTGGAGCCTGGACCACAACGTCGGCCTGAACTACTGGGGTTCGGTGGACCAGCCGGTGCTGTTCCTGGTCAAGGGGTATGTCGCGGCGGTGCTGGGCGGGATAGTAGGAGCCCTTCAGCTCCACACCGCTGCCGGCAGGGCGCTGACGCGCCGGGTCGGGGTGTTCCGGTGAGGGAGGCACCGAGCCGGATGGCGGCGGGCCCGCCGAGTGAGACCGGGGCCGCCCTCGCCGTGTCGGCGGCGGCCGCCCTGGTCGATATCGCGCTCTGGCATGACACCCTGCTCGCCTCGGCGCGCGGCGGGCCGGGGGCGGCGCTGCTCGGGGGGTGGCTGGTGATGGTGTGGGGGCTCGCTCCCGGTGCGCTGACCCTCCTCGTACTCCGGAACGCCCGCCGGCGCCTGCCCGGGCCGCGGGCGCTGCCGGTGGCGGCTGCCCTGAGCCTCGCCCTGGCCTGGGCGCTGAGCGCCCTGCTGTACGCCTTCCTCACCGATCCGGGGTTCCGGCAGGCCGCGATGGGCGGGCCCGGGCACGCCCATCCGGTCGCCGCGGCCCCGCACACCGGGCACCCGGCCGGGGCCTCCCCCGCCGTCGGGCTGCCGGTGCTGCTGGTGCCGATCACCTACGCCGTGGTGTTCACGGTGATACGGGGCCAGGGCGGGCGGTTCGCCTCATGAGCGCCGACGCGTCCCGCAGGACCTGGGAGCTGGTGGAGTCGGTGCTGGTCACCGCCTCGCCCGAGACGGTCTTCGGGATGGTCGCCGATCCCCGGCTGATGGCCGGGTTCAGCCCGGAGTGCGCGGGGGTGCTGCGACTGCCGTCGACGGGGCGCGGGAGGCGGTGGTTCCTCGGCCTCAACCGGCGCGGGCCCCGGCTCTGGCTCACCCTGTGCCGGGTGACCCGGGCCGTGCCGCCCCGCGAGTTCGCCTACCGGGTCTCGGTGTTCGGGCTGCCGCTGGCGGACTGGGAGTACCGGGTCGAAGCGGTGGACGAGCGGACCACCCGGGTGACCGAGCACTGGCGGGACCTGCGCCGGGGGCCCGCCGGCCGGGTCGGCGACGCACTGGGTGTGCTGGTCGCCGGAACCGGCCCGGCGGACCGGGTCCGGGTGAACCGGTCCGGTATGCGCACGACCCTGAGCCGGCTGAAGGCAGCCTTGGAAGAGCCCGGCCCCATTGCCCCATCCCCCCACTCCAGGAGCACCAGTTGAGCGCCACCGACCCCGCCACCCCCTCCCAGTCGTCGGGGACGGGCGGCTGATCGCGCACGCCACCACCACCTGCCTGATCCTCGGAGGCCTGAGGGCCCGAAGGGATCAGAAGGGGTCAGGAGGGGCGGTCGGTGCCGGTGCCGCGGGTCTCGGCGAGGGCGCGCAGGGCGCTCGCGTCGCGGATGGCCTGGCGGCGGCCGATGCCGGGCTGGATGCCCAGGGCCGGCAGGCTGGTGCCGTCGCTGAGGTCGAGGAAGACCCAGGGGTCGCCCTCGCGGAGGTTGACCCGGAGGATCTCCGCCCAGGCGAGGCGGCGGCTGTGCACCAGGTTGACCACGGTGACGCCGGACTCGTCGGCGACCACCTTCGGGCGGGCGAGCAGCCCCAGTACGGCGGCGAAGAGCGCGGCGACGAAGATGAAGCTGGCCCGTTCGCCGGGGCCGAGCTTCTCCAGCGCCAGCGCGACCGCGGTGATCACGACGAACATGGCCGCGGCGGCGGTCAGCAGGACGACCCGGGTGCGGGTCGGCCGGAAGACCGCCGGGAGGGCGGGCGCTTGCGGGTCGGGCATGTGCGGTTCCGGTTCTTCCCTTGTTCCGACGGCTTCCCGGGGCCCTGACGGCTTTCTCCCGGGTCTGGTCCCGGCCCGCCCGCGGTCAGAGCCGGCAGGCGTGGATCTCGGTGGTCAGGATGGCCCGGGCGCCCAGGTCGTAGAGGTCGTCCATGATCCGCTGGGCCTCGCGGGCCGGGACCATGGCGCGGACCGCCACCCAGCCCTCGTGGTGCAGCGGGGAGACGGTGGGCGACTCCAGGCCGGGGGTGAGGGCGACGGCCTGCTCCAGGTGCTCCACCCGGCAGTCGTAGTCCATCATCACGTAGGAGCGGGCGACCAGGACGCCTTGGAGGCGGCGCAGGAACTGCTGCACCTTGGGCTCGCCGGTCGGCGCACCGGTGCGCCGGATGACGACCGCCTCGGAGGTGAGGATCGGCTCGCCGATGACCTCAAGGCCGGCGTTCCGGAGCGAGGTGCCGGTCTCCACCACGTCCGCGATGACCTGGGCGACACCCAGTTCGATGGCGGTCTCCACGGCGCCGTCCAGGTGGACCACGGAGGCGTCGATGCCCTGGTCGGCGAGGTGCTTGGCGACGATCCCCTCGTAGGAGGTGGCGATCGTCATCCCGCCGAAGTCGGCCGGGCCGGAGGCCGTCCCGGGCCGGGTGGCGTAGCGGAAGGTGGAGCGGGCGAAGCCGAGCTGGAGGATCTCCTCGGCGCTCGCCCCGGAGTCCAGCAGCAGGTCGCGGCCGGTGATGCCGATGTCGAGCCTGCCGGAGCTGACGTAGATGGCGATGTCCCGGGGGCGGAGGTAGAAGAACTCCACCTCGTTGGCCGGGTCCACCAGCACCAGTTCCTTGGACTCCTTGCGCTGCTGGTAGCCGGCCTCATGGAGCATCGCCGACGCAGGTCCGGACAGTGAACCCTTGTTGGGGACGGCGATGCGCAGCATGGGGCGTTTCCTTCTTTCGCGGTGGGTCGGTGGTGGTGCGGTGCGGCTCAGAGGTGGGCGTAGACGTCGTCGAGGGAGATCCCGCGCGCGACCATCATCACCTGGACGTGGTACAGCAGCTGCGAGATCTCCTCGGCGGCGGCTTCCTTGCCCTCGTACTCGGCGGCCATCCAGACCTCGGCGGCCTCCTCGACGACCTTCTTGCCGATGGCATGGACGCCCTTGTCCACCAGCTCGGCGGTGCGGGAGGTGGCGGGGTCGCCGGTCTTGGCCTTGAGCTCCAGCTCGGCGAAGAGCTCTTCGAAGGTTTTGTTCGCCATGATGGTCCCCAGAGTACGGGGTGCGGGCCCGGCGTCCGGTGCCAGGGCCCGGCACTCAGCGCCAGGGCTCGCTGACCGTACGCAGCGTGGTGGCGGTGGCGACGGCGGCGGTGACCGCCTCGTGGCCCTTGTCCTCGGTGGAGCCCTCCAGTCCGGCGCGGTCCAGGGCCTGTTCCTCGGTGTCGCAGGTCAGTACGCCGAAGCCGACCGGGACGCCGGTGTCCACGGTGACCTGCACCAGGCCCTGGGTGACACCCTGGCACACGTACTCGAAGTGCGGGGTGCCGCCCCGGATGACGACGCCGAGGGCCACGATGGCGTCGTAGCCCCGGCCGGCCAGGACCTTGGCGACGACCGGCAGCTCGAAGCTGCCGGGGACGCGCAGCACGGTGGGCTCGTCGATGCCGAGCTCGTGCAGGGCGCGCAGGGCGCCGTCCACCAGGCCGTCCATGATCTTCTCGTGCCACTGGGCCGCGATCACGGCCACCCGGAGGTCGCCGCAGTTCTTCACGCTCAGTTCGGGTGCGCCCTTGCCGCTCACGTGCATATCTCCTTGGGTGGGGTGGGTCTTCGGGGTTACTGGGTGTGGCAGGGGGAGGCGGCCGCGGGGTCCAGCCAGGGCAGGTCGTGGCCCATCCGGTCGCGCTTGGTGCGCAGATAGCGGATGTTGTGCTCGCCGGCCTGGACGGGCATCGGCTCGCGGCCGGTGACGGTGAGGCCGTGCCGGGTGAGGGCGTCCACCTTGTCGGGGTTGTTGGTCATCAGGGTGAGGCTGCGGACGCCCAGGTCGGCGAGCATCCGGGCGCCGGCCGCGTAGTCCCGGGCGTCGGCGGGCAGGCCGAGTTCCAGGTTGGCGTCGAGGGTGTCGTGGCCGCGCTCCTGGAGCTCGTAGGCGCGCAGCTTGGAGAGCAGCCCGATGCCGCGGCCCTCGTGGCCGCGGAGGTAGACCACGACTCCCCGGCCGGCCTCGGTGATCCGCTCCATGGAGGCCTCCAGCTGGGGGCCGCAGTCGCAGCGCAGCGAGTGGAAGACATCCCCGGTGAGGCATTCGGAGTGGACGCGGACCAGCACGTCCTCGCCGTCCGCGAGGTCGCCGTGGACCAGGGCGATGTGCTCCACGCCGTCCACGGTGGAGCGGTAGCCGTACGCGGTGAAGTCGCCGTGCGCGGTGGGCAGGCGGACCTCGGCCTCGCGGCGGACGGTGGGCTCGTTGTCGCGGCGGTAGGCGATCAGGTCCTCGATGGAGATGATCGTCAGTCCGTGCTTGCGGGCGAACGGGACGAGTTCGGGCAGCCGCAGCATGGTGCCGTCCTCGCCGGCGATCTCCACGATGGCGCCGGCCGGGCGGAGTCCGGCCAGCCGGGCGAGGTCCACGGCGGCCTCGGTGTGGCCGGGGCGGGTGAGCACGCCGCCGGGGCGGGCGCGGAGCGGGAAGACATGGCCGGGGCGGACCAGGTCGCCGGGTTCGGCGCGGCCGCCGCCCAGGAGCTGGAGGGTGGTGGCCCGGTCGGCGGCGGAGATGCCGGTGGTGACCCCGAAGGAGGGGGCGGCGTCCACCGAGACGGTGAAGGCGGTCTTCATGGACTCGGTGTTGTCGCCGACCATCTGCGGCAGGTGGAGCCGGTCCAGCTCGTCGCCCTCCATCGGGGCGCAGATCAGGCCGCGGCACTCGCTCATCATGAAGGCGACGATCTCCGGGGTGGCCTTCTCGGCGGCCACGACCAGGTCGCCCTCGTTCTCCCGGTCCTCGTCGTCGACGACCACGATGGGCCGGCCGGCGGCGATGTCGCGGACGGCCTGCTCCACGGGGTCCAGGGAGAGGTCCTCGTTGTCCCAGATCATGCTGTGCGCGGTCATGCTCCCGCTCCTTCCAGGGTGGGGGCGTCGGTGCGGGAGCGGAGCCACCAGTCGCGCAGGCCCCACAGCACCAGGGCGCCGTAGATGACGTAGACGAAGCCGGAGAAGGCGAAGCCGTTGGCGAAGTTCAGCGGCACGCCGACCAGGTCGACCAGCAGCCAGGCGAACCAGAACTCGACCATGCGGCGGGCCTGGGCGTACATGGCGACCAGGGTGCCGACGAAGATGTACGCGTCGGGCCACGGGTCCCAGGAGAGCTTGGGGAACAGGGTGAACAGCCCGGCGACGGCGAGGGTGCCGAGCACGGCGGCGCCGGCCATCAGGGCGCGCTCCCGCCAGGTGGCGAAGCGGACGGCGAGGGAGCCGTCCTGGGCCGCGCGGCGGCCGCGGGTCCACTGCCACCAGCCCCAGGCGGCGACCAGCATCACCACGACCTGCTTGCCGGCGCTGCCGGCCAGGTGGGAGGTGGCGAAGGCGGCGAACAGGATGACCCCGGCGAGGAACTGGGCGGGCCAGGTGAGCACCGAGCGCCGCCAGCCGAGGGCGAGGGCGATCAGGCCGATGGTGTTGCCGATCATGTCGGCCCACTTGATCTGCTGGCCGAAGGCGGTGAAGGCCTCCGCGTTGAGCCAGTTCACCGGAGGGTCCCTTCGGGGTCGGTGGCCTTGCCGCCTTCGGTGCTCCCCATCAGCCGCTCGACGTACTTGGCGATCACGTCGACCTCCAGGTTGACCGGGTCGCCGGGCTGCTTCACGCCGAGGGTGGTGAGGGCGAGGGTGGTCGGGATGAGGCTGATGGTGAAGTGGTCGGTGCCCGCGTCCACCACGGTGAGACTGACGCCGTCCACCGTGATGGAGCCCTTCTCGACCACGTAGCGGGCGAGTTGGGTAGGGAGGGAGACCTTCACCAGCTCCCAGTGCTCGGAGGGGGTGCGGGCCAGGATGGCGCCGGTGCCGTCCACATGGCCCTGGACGATGTGCCCGCCGAGCCGGCCGCCGACCGCCATGGGCCGCTCCAGGTTGACCCGCGAGCCGGGGGCCAGCGCGCCGAGGCTGGAGCGCTTGAGGGTCTCGGCCATCACATCGGCGGTGAACTCGCCGTCGGCGGTGTCGACCACGGTGAGGCAGACGCCGTTGACGGCGATCGAGTCGCCGTGCTTGGCGCCCTCGGTGACGACCGGTCCGCGCAGGCGGAAGCGGCAGGAGTCCCCGAGGTCATCGACGGCGGTGACCTCGCCCAGCTCTTCGACGATTCCGGTGAACACGCTCAGCTCTCCTTCGGCTTGGCGGTGATCCGCAGATCGGGACCGACGCGGACGGCTTCGGTGACGTCGAGCCGCAACGCCCCGGTGATGGTGGTGATTCCGGCGTCGGCGAGGACGGCCGGTCCGGCGCCGAGCAGGACCGGCGCCAGATAGCCGACGACCCGGTCGATCACCCCGCCGGCGGCGAACGCCCCGGCGAGGGTGGCCCCGCCCTCCAGCAGCACCGAGCGCACCCCGCGCGCGTGCAGGGCGGTGAGCAGCTCGGGTACGCCGATCCGGCCGTCGTACAGGGGCAGCCGGAGCAGTTCGGCGCCGTCCGGCAGCCGGCGGGTGTCGGCGTCCTCACCGACCACCAGCAGGGTGGGGGCGGCGCCGTCCAGGACCCTGGCCCCGGGGTGGATGCCGGCCCGGGTGTCCAGCACCACCCGCAGCGGCTGGACGGCGCCCTCGATGCCGCGGACGGCCAGGTGCGGGTCGTCGGTGCGCAGGGTGCCGCCGCCGACCAGGACGGCGTCGGACTCGGCGCGCAGCCGGTGGACGTCGGCGCGGGACTCGGCGGAGGTGATCCAGCGGCTGGTGCCGTCGGCGGCGGCGGTGCGGCCGTCCAGGGTGGCGGCGTACTTCCAGGTGACATGCGGGCGGCCCAGCCGTACGGAGGTGAGCCAGGCGGTGTTGCCCGCCTCGGCCTCCTCGGCGAGCAGCCCGGCCTCGACGTGGACGCCGGCCGCGCGCAGGGTGTCCGCGCCCCCGGTGGCCCGCGGGTTCGGGTCGCCGACCGCGTAGACCACCCGGGTGATCCCGGCCTCGGTCAGGGCCTGGGCGCAGGGGCCGGTGCGGCCGGTGTGGTTGCAGGGTTCGAGGGTGACGTACGCGGTGCCGCCGCGGGCCCGCTCACCGGCCGCGCGCAGGGCGTGCACCTCGGCGTGCGGTCCGCCGGCGCGCTGGTGCCAGCCCTCGCCCGCGGTCTCGCCGGAGGCGTCGAGGACGACGCAGCCGACGACCGGGTTGGGGCTGGTGGAGCCGAGACCGCGGGCGGCGAGGGTGATCGCCCGCCGCATGGCGGCGTGGTCGGCTGCGGTGGCCACCGGGTCCTCCTGCCTGTCGAGGCGCGGACTCCGGGGCCTGTCGATGACGACAGGGGACGGATGGAACCACCGTACGCAGGGGACGCCGATCGGCCGAGGGACCGGTCGCCGAAGACGGCGGCCGGTGGATACGGCCGGTGCGGCCCTGAGGACAGGGTCACCCGCCGCGCACTGCCTCCCATCCGGACTTTCACCGTCGGTCCAGGAATTTCACCTGGTCAACCGGCCGCTGGATGCGGTCGGGTCGCGGACTGTAACCGCCGGTTCGGAATTGCACCGACCCCGGAGTGCGCTGCTGCTGATATGCGGCAAGTGTGCCACGGCCGCCCACCGCCCCACCAAGGCGGTCCTATGGACTCTGTCACATCACGTCATGAGCATGCCCACAAGGGGACACCTTGGGGACCTGCGGACATTCCACTGGTCCAGACCTATTGACCCCTTGGTCTAGTCCTTTTAATCTCTGCGTCACCTCCTCGGAGCCGGCCTCCCGGTGTGCGCACACCCCGGCCGACACGCACCACCCCCGCATTTCGCCGCTGTGTGTCCCGATCCCCGCCGTGTGCCCGCGTCCCCGCCGCAGGCGCGCTCCCACCTCCCCGGGAGGAAACCCGTGCTCTCCCCCACCCGTGCCAGAGCCACCGCGCTCGCGTCCGGCGCCGCCGTCGCCGGACTGCTGCTCGGCATGCTCTCCATGTCGCCCGTCTCGCACGCCGCCGACTGGGGGTCCCCCCGGACGGAGTCTGGGGGAGAGAACTGTCGGCCCGACGGGCTCTACAAGACGCCCGGCGTCGACGTCCCGTACTGCTCGGTGTACGACACCGAGGGCCGCGAGAAGATGGGCGCCGACCACCAGCGCCGGGTCATCGGCTACTTCACCGGCTGGCGCACCGGCAAGGACGGCACCCCCGCCTATCTGGCCAAGGACATCCCCTGGGGCAAGGTCACCCACCTCAACTACGCCTTCGGCCACATCGACGCCGCCAACAAGCTCTCGGTCGGCGCCGACGGCCCGGACAACGCGGCCACCGGGATGACCTGGCCCGGCACCGCGGGCGCCGAGATGGACCCGGCGCTCCCCTACAAGGGCCACTTCAACCTGCTGAACACGTACAAGAAGCAGCACCCCGAGGTGAAGACGCTGATCTCGGTCGGCGGCTGGGCCGAGACCGGCGGCTACTTCGGCGCGGACGGCAAGCGGGTCGGCTCCGGCGGCTTCTACACCATGGCCACCAACACCGACGGCTCGGTCAACCAGGCCGGCATCGACACCTTCAGCGACTCCGCGGTCGCCTTCATCAAGAAGTACGGCTTCAACGGCGTCGACATCGACTACGAGTACGCCACCTCCATGAAGGACGCGGGCCACCCGGCCGACTTCGCGATCTCCAACGCCCGCCGGGGCGGCCTGGTCAAGGGCTACGCGGCGCTGATGAAGACCCTGCGCGAGAAGCTGGACCGGGCGGGCGCGGCCGACGGACGGCACTACCTGCTGACCGTGGCGGCCCCCTCCTCCGGCTATCTGCTGCGCGGTATGGAGACGTACCAGATGCAGAGGTACCTGGACTACGTCAACATCATGTCCTACGACCTGCACGGCGCCTGGAACGAGTACGCCGGCCCCAACGCCTCGCTCTTCGACGACGGCAAGGACGCCGAGCTGGCCGCCTCCAACGTGTACGGCAGCCAGCAGTACGGCGGCGTCGGCTACCTGAACACCGACTGGGCGTACCACTACTTCCGCGGCTCGATGCCGGCCGGCCGGATCAACATCGGCCTGCCGTACTACACCCGCGGCCACAAGAACGTGCAGGGCGGCACCGACGGCCTGTGGGGGAAGGCCGCGGCGAGCAGCTGCCCGGCCGGCTCCGGGCTGACCAAGTGCGGTGACGGGGCGACCGGCATCGACAACCTCTGGCACGACAAGGACGACAACGGCAAGGAGTCCCCGGCCGGCTCCAACCCGATGTGGCACGCCAAGAACCTGGAGAAGGGGATCCTCGGCGACTATCTGACCGGCTACGGCTTCGGCGCCGGCACCAAGCTGGCCGGCACCTACACCCGCAGGTACGACTCCACCCTGGTCGCCCCCTGGCTGTGGAACGCCCAGACCCGGACCTTCCTCTCCACCGAGGACGAGCAGTCGGTGGCCCGCAAGGCCGACTACGTGGTGGACAAGGGCATCGGCGGCACCATGGTCTGGGAGCTGGCCGGCGACTACGGCTGGAACGCGGCCAAGGGCCAGTACGAGCCCGGCTCCACCCTGACCTCGCTGATGTACGAGAAGTTCAAGTCGGCCCCGGCGTACGGCGCCAAGGTCTCCAACAAGGCGCTGCCCACCAAGGCGGTGAACATCGGGGTGGAGTTCGGCGAGTTCAAGCTCGGTGACTCCAACTACCCGATCACCCCCAAGGTGAGGATCACCAACAACACCAAGGCGGCCCTGCCGGGCGGTACGGAGTTCCAGTTCGACTACTCCACCTCCGCCCCGGGCAACGCCTCCGACCAGTCCGGCTTCGGCACCAAGGTGATCTCCAGCGACCACACCGGCTCCAACGTGGGCGGGCTGAAGGGCGACTTCCACCGGGTCTCGCTGAAGCTGCCGGCCTGGCAGTCCCTCGCCCCCGGCGCCTCGGTCGAGCTCTCCTTCAACTACTACCTGCCGGTCTCCACCCCGTGGAACTGGACGGTGGACATCGGCGGCACCAGCTACGCGCTCGCCGGCGACCTGGCCCGCGGCACCACCGTGGTCGAGCCCGGCGGCGGCACGGACCCGACGCCGACCCCCACCCCCACCCCGACACCCACCCCCACGCCGACTCCCACTCCCACCCCGACTCCGACCCCCACGCCGACTCCGACGCCGGGTGCCTGCACCGCGCCCGCCTGGAAGGCGACCAGCGAGTACGGCGGCGGGACCGCGGTCTCCCACAAGTCCCGCACCTGGAAGGCCAAGTGGTGGACCAAGGGCGAGGAGCCCGGGACCACCGGCCAGTGGGGGGTCTGGCAGGACCTCGGCGCCTGCTGAGCCGGTGGGCACTGGGGTTCGCTGAGCCGGTCGGGCCCCTGGGCCCGCTGAGCCCGGTCACTTCGGTGCCTGCCGACCGGTAGGCCGTACAGACCGCGGCCCGGCGGCGGAGACCGGCCCTTCCCGCCGCCGGGCCGCGCCCAGCACCCATCCCCGCACCCTGCCGCCCGTGCCTTCGGACCATCCGTCCGGGGCACGGGCGGCGGTCGTCGGTGTCACCTCACCTCGGCTCCGGGGCGAACAGCTGCTCCTGGGCCGCGTCGCGCACCGTCAGCAGCGCGCCCCGCAGCACCGCGCCGCCGCCCAGCGCCCCGGCGCGGACTTCGGTGCGCAGTGGGGAGAGCCCGGCGAGCCGCTCCTCCACCCGGGCGGCCAGCGCGGCCCCACCGGCTCGGCCGATCTCACCGCCGAGCACCACACAGCCCGGGTCCAGCACCGCGCTCACCGCGGCCGCGCCCAGCGCGATCCGCCCGGCGAGCTCGTCCAGGAAGCCGTCCGCCCCGGCCGCCAGCGCGGCGCGCACGGCGGCGGCTCCAGCCGGCTCCGTACCCCCTCCCTCCGCCGCGACCCCGTGCCGGGCGGCCAGCCGGGCGATCGCCGCGGAGCCGGTGAGGGCGTGGAAGCCGCCGTCGCAGCCGGTCGCCGAGGGCAGCCCACCGGTCCCCGGGACCGGCAGGAAGCCGATCTCGCCCGCCCCGCCGGAGGCGCCGCGCCTCAGCCGGCCGTCCAGCACCAGGGCGGCGCCCACTCCCTGGCCAAGCCAGAGCAGGACGAAGGTGTCCCGGCCCCGGGCGGCGCCCTCGCGCTGCTCGGCGATGGCGGCCACATTGGTCTCGTTCTCCACCTGCACGGCGGCGGTCAGCCGCTGCTGGAGCGCGGCCACCAGCCGGCGGTGCCACCAGGGCAGTCCGCCGGAGTCGCGCAGTTCCCCGGTGGCCGGGTCGATCAGCCCGGGGGCGCCGATGCCGACGCTGTGCAGCCGGGTGGCCCCGGCCTCCGCCACGGTCCGCTCCAGCAGTGCGACGGCCCGCTCCACCGCCGGGCCCGCCTCCTCCGCCCCGTCCGTCCCCTTTCCGTCGGGCTCCCCCATCGGCGTGGACGCCCGGGCCAGCTCGGTGCCGAGCAGATCGGTGACCAGGACGGTGACGCTGTCGGTGCGCACATCGAGGGCGGCCAGATGGGCGCGGTCGGCCACGATCCCGTACAGCTTGGCGTTGGGACCCCGGCGCTGCGCACCCGTCTCGCCGACCACCCGGACCAGCCCGGTGTGCCGGAGCCGTTCGACCAGGTCGGCGACGGTGGGCCGGGACAGCCCGGTCAGCGTCTTGAGCTGACCGGCCGTCAGCGGACCCTCGTCGCGCAGGAAGCGCAGGGCCAGGCGGTCGTTGATGGCCCGGGCGGTGCTGGGCGATGCAGGCATGCCGGAATCCTTCCAGAGGCCGGGACCCGTCCCGGTGCCGGGAGCCGGGGACCGGGGCGACCGCGTACACACAGCGTGTGCGGCGGCCATCTTACTATCAGGCAGGCTTCCTGATAGTTTACCGCCGATCCCCGGGGAACCGGCCCGAGGGGACCAGGGGGAGGGACGGGAAGGACCTATGGCGACGGAGACGGTCTTGGGTGCCGAGCGGCTGCGCCGGGCGCGGTTCGCGGTGGCGGCGGTGTTCTGTGTGCACGGCGCGGTGGCGGGCAGCTTCGCCACCCGTATCCCCTGGATCGCGGACCACGCCGGGGTGAGCGCCGGTCAGCTGGGCCTGGCGCTGGCCTTCCCGGCGCTGGGCGCCTCGCTGGCGATGCCGCTGGCCGGGGCGATCAGCCACCGGATGGGCGCCCGCCCGGCGCTGCGGCTGCTGCTGGCGCTGTGGACGCTGTCGCTGACCCTGCCCTCGCTCGCCCCCGACGTCTGGGGGCTGGCCGCCGCGCTCTTCGTGTACGGGGCGACCTCCGGCATGTCGGACGTGGCGATGAACGCGCTCGGGGTGGAGGTGGAGCGGCGGCTCGACCGGTCGATCATGTCCAGTCTGCACGGTATGTGGAGCGTGGGGGCGCTGCTCGGCTCGGCGGCGGGCACCCTCGCCGCGCATACGGGCGGGGACGCCCGGGTGCACCATCTGATCGCCGCGGTGGTGCTGACCGCGCTGGGGCTGCTGTTCTGCCAGGGGGTGCTGGACCTGCGCAGCACCCCGGACGAGGAGCCGCCGCCGCGGTTCGCGCTGCCGCCGAGGTCGGCGCTGGTGATCGGGGCGATCGGGTTCTGCGGGGTGTTCGCGGAGGGCGCCAGCCTGGACTGGTCGGCGGTCTACCTCCGGGACCAGCTGGGCACCTCGGCGGGGCTGGCGGCCGCCTCCACCACCGCGTTCGCGCTGACCATGGCGGTCGTGCGGCTGGTCGGCGACCGGGTGGTGGACCGCTTCGGCCCGGTCCGCACGGTCCGGACGGGTGGCGTGGCGGCGACCGCCGGAGGGGCGCTGGTGGTGCTGGCGCCGCACCCGGCGGTGGCGCTGGCCGGATTCGGGCTGATCGGGCTGGGCATCGCGGTGGTGGTCCCGCTGGCGTTCGCCGCGGCGGCCCGCAGCGGGCCGAACCCGAGTCAGGCGATCGCGGGCGTCGCCACCATCACGTACACCTCCGGGCTGATCGCCCCCTCGGCGATCGGCGGGCTGGCCGACCTGACCTCGCTGGCGGTCTCCTTCGGCGTGGTGACGGTGCTGGCCTTCGGCCTGGTGCTGGGCGCCGGAGTGCTCGGCCGGAGCGGGACCCCGACGGGCGCGGACGCCGCCCCGACGACGGTGCCCCTCCCGGGCAAGGCCGCCCGCGACATCACCAAGGGCACCACCCAGGACATCGCCCGGGGCCCCGGGGCCCCAGGGAACAACGCGAGCTGACCACCGGCCCCGGAGCGCACGCGCCCGACCGGGGCACAGGAGCCCAGGCGGCCCCCGCCGAAGAGCCCCGGCCGACCGGTCCCGGGGTCCCGAACGACCCGCGCCGGAGGCCTCGGCCTGACCGGCCTCCGCAGAGCCCCCGCCCGACCGGCCTCCGCAGGCCCGGGAGGCACCCGCCTCCGCAGGCCCCATCCCGGCCGCCCTCCGCGGGGCTCGGAGGCACCCGCCTTCGCAGGGCCCCGGAGGCACCGGCCCCCACCGGACAACCCCGGCCGACCGGTCCCAGGGCCCCGGGCGACCCCCCCGCCGAAGGCCCCGGACCCGACCGGTCCCGGGGTCCCGGGCGCCCCCCGCCGGAGGCCCCGGCCCGACCGGCCTCCGCAGGGCCCCGGCCCCACCGGCCTTCGCAGGGCCCCCAACCGACCGCCCTCCTCAGGGCCCCGCAGCCACCCGCCCCCGCAGGGTCCCCGAGGCACCCGCCTCCGGGGGGCCCGGGGATCGCCGGCCTCTACGATGGCGCTGGCCGATTTCCGGCCACCTTCCGGCCACCTTCCGGGGCGCGGCCGACGGCCCACCGCCCCGGCCCCCGCCTCCTCCTCCCAGAACTGGAGCCACCCCTGATGAACCTCGGCGTGCGCTGGACCGTGCACGGCGACGGGCGCACCCCCGCGCCCGGTGCCGTCGTCCGACCCGACGAGCGGCTGTCCTGGCCGCGCACGGTGGGGCTCGGCGCCCAGCACGTGGTGGCGATGTTCGGGGCGTCCTTCGTCGCCCCGGTGCTGATGGGGCTCGACCCCAATTTGGCGATCATGATGTCCGGGGTGGCCACCGCGATCTTCCTGCTCGCCACCCGCGGCACGGTGCCCAGCTACCTCGGCTGCTCGCTGTCGTTCGTGGGCGTGGCCGCCACCATCCGGGCCTCCGGTGGGGACAGCGCCACGGTGACCGGCGCGGTGCTGGTGGTCGGCGCGGTGCTGTTCCTGGCCGGTCTGGCGGTGCAGCGGTTCGGGGCGCGGATCATCCACGCCGCGATGCCGCCGATCGTCACCGGCGCCGTGGTGATGCTGATCGGCTTCAACCTGGCGCCGGTGACCGCCTCCACCTACTGGCCGCAGGACCAGTGGACGGCGCTGCTGGTGATGCTGTTCACCGGGCTCGCGGTGGTCTGCCTGCGCGGCTTCTGGTCCCGTATCGCGATCTTCCTCGGGCTGGTCTTCGGCTACGCGGTCTCCTGGCTGTTCGACCTGGCCTTCGGAAAGATCCACTCGCCGCTCGGCGGCGCCGAGGCGGTCGACCACTGGCGCCTGGACCTCTCCGGGGTGGCCAAGGCCGACTGGGTCGGGCTGCCGTCCTTCCACGCCCCGGCCTTCGAGTGGTCGGCGATCCTGGTCGCCCTCCCGGTGGTGATCGCGCTCATCGCGGAGAACGCCGGGCACGTCAAGGCGGTCGGCGAGATGACCGGCCGGTCCCTGGACGACCGGCTGGGCACCGCCATCGCGGCGGACGGCGTCGGCTCCGTGCTCTCCACCGCGGTCGGCGGCCCGCCGAACACCACCTACTCGGAGAACATCGGCGTGATGGCGGCCACCCGGGTCTACTCCACCGCCGCCTACTGGGCCGCCGCCGGCTTCGCCCTGCTCTTCGGCCTGTGCCCGAAGTTCGGCGCGGTGGTCGCCGCCATCCCCGGCGGGGTGCTCGGCGGGATCACCGTCATCCTCTACGGCATGATCGGCCTGCTCGGCGCGCAGATCTGGATCAACGCCGGGGTGGACCTGCGCAACCCGCTCAACCTGGTCCCGGCCGCCGCGGGCATCATCATCGGCGTCGGCGGGGTCAGCCTGAAGATCACCGACAACTTCGAGCTGGGCGGCATCGCGCTCGGCACCATCGTGGTGATCACCGGCTACCACGTGCTGCGCGCCTTCGCCCCCGCGCATCTGAAGACCGCCGAGCCGCTGCTGGACTCGGGCACCTCCTCCTACGACCAGCCGTCCGGGAAGGACGACGAGCCGCGGCCGTGAGGCGTCAGCCGGTCGCCAGCTCGTAGGCCCAGTCGGGGCTGAACTCGCCCGCCGCGCCCCGGCAGCCGTCGGACTCGCCCGGCAGCTTGACCCAGAGGTAGGCGTCGATCCGGTCGGAGCCGGTCCGGGTGGTCGGCGACTGGCCGATCGCCCGGCCGGAGGGGTCGCACCACTCCTCCGCGCCCGGCGCCCCGTTGCCGTTGCGGCTGGTGTCGATCACGGCGCCGAGGTGGGAGGGTCCGCCGAGGGCGTCGAGCACCCGGCGGGCGTAGGCGGCCTCGTCCCCGGTGGTGTGGAAGTTGGCGACGTTGGTGAAGATGCCGTCCCCGGCGGTGTGGGCGCCCGCCGCGCGGAGCATCCCGGCCATCGTGGCGGGCGGGTGCCAGCCGGAGTGCCCGGCGTCGAAGTACACCCGGGCCTTGGGGTTGGCGGCCTTCATGGTGCGGGCGGCGCGGGCCAGCGAGGCGTAGCGGGCGTCCCGTTCACCGCCGGAGAGGCAGTCGGCGTAGGCCACCGCGTCCGGCTCCAGGACGACGATGACCTCCCCGCTGCCGAGCCCGTCGGCGAAGCCGCGTATCCAGCCGTCGTACGCCCCGAGGTCCGGCGCCCCGCCCTGGGAGGCGCCGCCGCAGTCGCGGTCCGGGATGGCGTACGGCACCAGCACCGGCACCCGGCCGGCGGCGGCCGCCCCGGAGGTGACCGCCCGGACCTTGCCGGTGATGGAGCCCGGGTTGTACTCGGCGAACCAGACGGCGGACGGCTGGGCCGCTATCCGGGACTCGATCACCGCGCGGCGGGAGTCCCCGGGGTTGGCCCGCACCCAGTCCAGCGCCTGGGACTCGGGGTGGCGGTAGAGCGCCGCCGAGACCGGGTCGTGGCGGACCGGGGCGGCGGGCGCGGCACTCCTCGGCTTCGACGGCTTCGGGGCCTTCCTGGCCGCGCTCTTCGACGGCGACGGGGAAGGCGAGGGCGAGGCGGAGGGGCTGGGCGAGGCGGACGGCGAGGGGGAGGCCGAGACGCTGGGCCGGGCGGGCAGCGGCGGCAACTCCGGTACGGCGCTGACCTCGGCCGGGCGGGCCGTGTCGTTGCCCTCCCCGCCGCCGGAGGCGGCCAGCAGTCCGCTGACGGCGCCCACCGCGACCACCGCCGAGGCGGCGGCCACCATCGCGTGGCGCCCCGCGCCGGCCCGTCTTCCGTCCCGTCCGGCGCGTCGCCGGCGATGTCCGTTCGCCACTGGTGCTTCCCTCCCCCGGTGCCCGCCGGGCTGTTCCCGTTCCCCCGTTCCGGGGAAGCCCGGCCGGACGGCACCGCCGCCGAGCCTACCGACTGCCAGGCTGCTGCCATGACGCAGACCCGGTCGAGCCAGCCCGTCGTCCCCCCGCCGCGCTCCCCCGCCGCTGCCGGGCCGGTCGGCGCCCGCGCGGTCGTGGACCGGCTGCGGGCGCTGGCCGGACGGGGCCCGGCGACGGACGGGGTGGCGGTGTTCCTCGGCGCGTATCTGCCGGTGGTGGCGGAGGCGGCCCGGCCGCCCGGGGCGGGTGAGCGCCCGGAGCGGCGGCTCGCCGCCACCCTCACCCTGCGGTGCGCGGAGCGGGCGCTGACGGCGCTGGAGACGGCCGCGGCGGACGGCAGGGGCTCCGCCTGCTGGCGGCCGCTGCTGGACGCCCGGCACCATCCCGGCGTACGTCCGGTGCAGTTCGCGCTGGCCGGGGTGAACGCGCAGCTCGGCTGCGATCTGCCGCTGGCGCTGGTGGACGTCTGCCGTACGCTGCGCCGCACCCCCACCGAGCTGGCGGACGCCTTCGAGCGGGTCGCCGACCGGCTGGTCCTGCTGGAGGAGCGGGTACGCGAGGAGCTGACGCCCGGGCAGGAGCTGCTGCGGCTGGCCGACCCGCTGGTCCATCTGCTGGGCTGCCGCAGCGCGGAGCGGGCCCGGGACGGGGCCTGGCTGGCGGCCCGGGCGCTGTGGCAGCTCCGCCAGGCGGCGGGGGGCGGGGCGGCGGGGCTGGACGCCGAGTACGCGGCGCAACTGGACCGCTCGGTGGGACTGGCCGGGCGGATACTGCTCACCCCGCTGCCGGTGGCCCGCCGCCGCTGAGGCCCCGGCGGTACGCCGACGGGCCGGCCCCTCGCGAGGAGGGACCGGCCCGTCACCGTACGGAATCGGTGAACGATCAGTCCTCGGGCAGCTCCACCGGGGCGATCTCGTCGTAGAGGTCGCCGGGGCCCGGGTTGGTGGCGTCGGTGGCGCCGCCGAAGTGGTGCATCACGCCCCACACCGCGTTGAGCGCGGTCTGCACGGCGCCCTCGGCCCAGCCGGCCGTCCAGGAGATGTCGTCGCCGGCCAGGAAGATGCCGCGCTTGTCCTCGGGCAGCCGGTCCTGCATGAAGTGGGTGAACAGGCGCCGTTGGTAGCGGTAGTGGCCCGGCAGGTTGGCCTTGAACGCGCCCATGAAGTAGGGCTCGTTCTCCCAGGAGACGGTCACCGGGTTGCCGATGACGTGCTTCCGGATGTCGACGTTCGGGTAGATCTCGCCGAGCGACTTGAGCATGACCTCCATGCGCTCGTTCGCCGACAGCGGCAGCCACTTCAGGCTGTCGTCGCACCAGGTGTACGACAGGCAGATGACGGCCGGCTTGCCGGGGCCGTCGTCCAGCAGGTAGGTGCCGCGGGTCATCCGGTCGGTGAGCGTCATCGACATGGTGTCCCGGCCGGTGGTCTCGTCCTTGTCCAGCCAGAACGGCCGGTCCACCGGGACGAACAGCTTGGAGGACTCCATGTAGTGGGTGCGCTCCATCGCCGTCCAGTGGTCGATGGGGAAGAGCGAGTCGTCGCAGGCGATCTTGGACAGCAGCAGCCAGGACTGGGCGGTGAAGATCGCCGTCTGGTAGGTGCGGATGTCGCCGTTCGCGTCGGTGACGGTGATCCGGTTGCCCGCGGTGCGGTTCAGCCGGGTGACGGCCGGGCGGGGAGCGCCCTCGTGCAGCGAGGAGAGCGAGGTGCCCAGCGGCCAGTGGACGATCTTCTCCGGCTCGCGCTCCCACAGCCGCACCGGCAGCTGCTGGGAGCCGCCGACGATGCCGCGGTGGTGGTCGTCGGCCTCGGTGTAGACGACCCGCAGGATCTCCAGGATGGAGTTGGGGAAGTCGGTGTCCCAGCCGCCGGTGCCGAAGCCGACCTGGCCGAAGATCTCCCGGTGGCGGAAGGACCTGAAGGCCTCGGAGTCGCAGAGGAAGCCGTAGAAGGTCTGGTTGTCCAGCTTCTCGACCAGCTTGGACCAGATCTCGCGGATCCGCGGCACGTCCCGCTCGCGCAGGGCGCGGTTCATGTCGGTGAAGTCGGCACCCTCCTCCAGGCAGGCGGCCCAGGCGTCGGCGACGTCCCGGTAGACCTGCGGGAGGTCGTCGATGGTCTCCGCGTAGTGCGACTCGCCCTTGAGGTCGACCACCGTGGAGGGGGTGGACTCGGCCAGCGGGTTGGGGAACGGCGCGGTCTTCAGGCCCACCAGGTCGATGTAGTGCTGGAGCGCGGTGGAGGACGGCGGGAAGCGCATCGCGCCCATCTCGGCGGTGAGGGCCGGGTCGCAGCCCTCGAAGCCGACGGTGCGCAGCCGGCCGCCGATCTGGTCGGCCTCGTAGACGACGGGCTTGAGGCCCATCTTCATCAGCTCGTAGGCGGCGATGATCCCGGACAGCCCGCCGCCGATGACCGCGACCTCGGTGCCGTGCTCGGTGGCCGGGATCTGGCCGAGCCCGGCCGGGTGGGCCAGGAAGTCGTCGTAGGCGTACGGGAAGTCCGGGCCGAACATGGTGATCGGCGGCTGAGCGTCGGTGTGCTGGACGGCGGTGGGCACCGTGGACGTCATGGGGTACGGACTCCTTGCAGGCTTCAACGGGGCGGGGCGGAAGGTCTTCGGGGTGCGGGGCGCTCAGACGAGTGAGGTGTAGAGGTCCGGGCGCCGGTCGCGCAGATAGGGGTTGGCCTCGCGTGAGGCGGCCAGCAGCTCGGGATCGACGTCCCCCATGACCAGCTCCTCGCCGCGGCCGGCGCGGGCCCGGGCGGTGCCGTCGGGGCCGGCCAGCGCGGAGAGCCCGACGAACTCGAACTCGCCTTCCACACCGGCCCGGTTGGCGTAGGCGATGTAGAGCTGGTTCTCGAAGGCGCGCACGGGGACCACGGACTCGGCGACGATCTCGGCGGGGTGCATCAGCGCGGTGGGCACGATCAGCAGCTCGGTGCCGGCCAGGGCGTGCGTCCGGACGTTCTCCGGGAACTCCACGTCGTAGCAGATGATCAGCCCGACCCGGACGCCGTTCAGCTCGGCCTGGACCAGCGGCTGCTCGCCGGCGGTGAAGGAGTCCGTCTCGAAGCCGCCGTAGAGGTGGGTCTTGCGGTAGTTCGCCAGCCGGGTCCCGTCCGGGCCGACGAGCTGGGCCGCGTTGTACACCGCGGCGCCGTCGCGCTCGGGGTAGCCGTAGGCGATGGCCAGGCCGTGGTGGGCGGCGAGGGCGGCGACGGCCTGGGCGGCGGGCCCGTCGGCGGGCTCGGCGAGCCGGGCGATGCCGTCGCCGATCGCGTAGCCGGTGAGGAACATCTCCGGGGCCACCAGCAGCCCGGCGCCGGTCGCGGCGGCCCGGGCGGCGGCCTGGTCCAGCACCTTGAGGTTGGCGGCGACGTCACCCAGCCGTCCGGAGCTCTGGAGCAGGGCGGTGCGCAGCGGCGGCATCGGCGACCTCGGGATCTCGGGTGGTACGGCGGGAAGGTGCCCGGGCGGACGCGCGCGGTCCGGGCGGAGGGCCCGGGGGCATCGTGGAGTGCCGGGGACGTTCAAAACGGTACGTTCCGGTGCCGATTCCGGACAAGGCGCGTCCGTTGCGCATCGACCATCGATCTATTGCGTACGTAAGCGATCAGACGGCGATTCGTTGCGCGGGAGCGGCCCGACCGCGCCCCGACCCGTACGGATGCCGCAGCCCGTACGGACTACGCGGGCGAGCCGGAGGAGAAGCGCCGCAGCAGGGGCGAGAGCACCAGCACCGACTTGGTGCGCTCCACGAACGGCTCCCCGGCGATGCGCTCCAGCACCCGCTCGAAGTGGCGCATGTCGGAGGCGAAGACCTGGACGATCGCGTCCGCCTCCCCGGTGACGGTGGAGGCGGACGCGACTTCCGGATAGCGCTCGAGACCGCGCTGGATGGTCTCGGGCGAGGTGTTGCCCCGTGCGTAGATCTCGATGAACCCCTCGGTCTCCCAGCCCAGCGCCGCCGGGTCCACCCGTACGGTGAAGCCGGTGATGGCGCCTTCGGCCCGGAGCCGGTCCACCCGGCGCTTGACGGCGGGGGCGGAGAGGCCGACGAGCGATCCGATGTCCGCGAAGGAACGGCGGGCGTCCTCGGCGAGGGCGTGGACGATGCGTTCGTCGAGATCGTTCAGGCGCACGGGGGGTGGATCACTTCTCTGCGGTGGCCAGTCGGGAGCGGCGCATGCCGTAGAGGAAGTAGAACACGAGACCGGCGGCCATCCAGCCAAGGAAGACGACCCAGGTCGGGGACTGGAACTGGGACATGCTGGCGGCGCAGGCCAGGAAGCCCAGGATCGGGAAGAGCCAGCCGAGCGGCACCCGGAAGGAGCGCTTCAGGTCGGGGCGGGTGCGGCGCAGCACGATCACCGCGATGTTGACCAGGCCGAAGGCGAAGAGGGTGCCGATGCTGGTGGCGTTGACCAGCTCGCCGAGCGGGATGACCGAGGCCAGCGCGCCGCAGAACAGCGAGACGATCACGGTGTTGCGGCGGGGCGTGCCGGTCCTGGTGTTGACCTTGGCGAAGACCTTGGGCATCAGGCCGTCGCGGGACATCGCGAACAGCACCCGGGTCTGGCCGTAGAGCACGGTCAGCACCACGCTGGCGATGGAGATGACCGCACCGGCCGCGAGCAGGGTGCCCCACAGGGTGGTGCCGCTGACGTCGTTGACGATCGAGGTCAGCGGGGCGGTGGCGGTCTCGAACTTGGTCCACTTCCAGGCGCCCACCGCGACGGCCGCGACCAGCACGTAGAACGCGGTGACGACGACCAGCGAGAGCATCAGCGCGCGGGGCAGGTCGCGCTGCGGGTTCTTCGCCTCCTCACCGGCGGTGGAGGCGGCGTCGAAGCCGATGTACGAGAAGAAGAGCACCGAGGCGGCGGCGCCGATCCCGCCCACGCCCAGCGGCATGAAGTCGGCGTAGTTGCCGGACTGGAAGCCGGTGAAGCCGATGGCGCAGAACAGCAGCAGCGCGGCGGCCTTCACGAAGACCATGATCGTGTTGAGCCGCGCGGACTCACGCGCGCCGCCCAGCAGCATGATCATCGCCAGCAGGACGACGACCAGACCGGGCAGGTTGATCACACCGCCCTCGCCGGGCGCGGAGGAGAGGGTCGCCGGGATGGTGACGCCTATCGTCCCCTCCAGCAGCTTGTTGAGGTACTCGCCCCAGCCGACCGCGACCGCGGCCACCGACACGCCGTACTCCAGGACCATGGCCCAGCCGCAGACCCAGGCGAGCAGCTCGCCCATCGTTGCGTATGTGTACGAGTACGAGGAGCCGGCCACCGGGATGGAGCCGGCCAGCTCGGCGTAGGAGAGCGCGGAGAACAGGGCGGTCAGACCGGCGATCACAAAGGAGACGGTGACCGCCGGGCCGGCCTTGGGGACGCTGTCGCCGAGCACGACGAAGATGCCGGTGCCGAGGGTGGCACCGATGCTGATCATGGTCAGCTGCCACATGGACAGGGTGCGGCGGAGGGTGCCGCCTTCACCCTTGCCACCCTCGTCGACCAGCACATCCACCGGCTTGCGGCGCATGAGGACGGAGAGGCCGGACGCCTTGGGGGCGGGTGGCTCGGTGGCGGGAGAGGCTGTGCCTTGGTCCAGCACTGCTGGGGGCTCCTTCGTCGCTGCGGGGAAAGAAAGCGGCGCCTTCGGCGTCTCGCGGGCAGCGGGAAGAAGCCCGTGGGATGGGGAGACCGCCGAGCTGACGGTCGCCGCCACTCCTGGTACGGGGCACGAGCCTAAACCCCATCGCTTCGCGTCCGTAATGCACCGTTGTTGCGTTCCCACAGACGATCATTGCGTGCTGGGGCCGCGGACGGGGAAACATTGCGCCCTGGCACACGAATTCGAACATCGGGGGCAGGAGACCCTCCGGCGCTCCTGTGCCCCGCACACCCCTCACCTCCCCGACGGAAGGCGGACGACCCGATGGACGACTGGCCGGCCCCGGAGCCGTTCCTGCGCGGCACCGCCTGGTGGGACGAGGACCGTCCGGTCCGGGCGGACCCCGCCGACCTGGCGCGGCTCCCGTGGGACACCGCCGCCCGGGCCCAGCTGCCGACCGGGGTGCGGCTGGAGTTCACCGCCTCCCCCGGCACCCGGGCCGTGGCACTGCGCTACCGGGCGCGTGTACCCGAGGCCCCCCGGTCCATGCGTGAGCTGTCCCACTGCTTCGCGCTGTGGCAGGGCGACACCTGCGTACGGGAGGTCCTGGCACCGCCCGCCGAGAAGTCCGAGGTGGTGATCGAGCTGCCCGCCCCCGGGGAGTCCGGCGACGGGCCCTTCACCATCCACCCGCCGGAGAGCCAGGCGCCCCGGATCACCGGCGTCCGGGCGCTCGGCGGGGAGCTGACCCCCGCGCCGTGCCGTCCGCGCTGGCTGGTGCACGGCGACTCCATCACCGAGGGCTGGCTCGCCACCCGGCCGGCGCTCACCTGGCCCGCGACCGCCGGACGGGCCCTCGGGCTCGACCCGGTCAACCTCGGCTACGCGGGCTCGGCGCGCGGCGACCTCGCCCTGGCCCAGCAGCTGGCGAGCCTTCCGCGGGCCGCCCTGGTCACCCTCGCCTTCGGCACCAACTGCTGGTCCGGGGTGCCCTATTCGGCCCCGCTGCTGTACGAGACGGTCCGCGCGTTCCTCACCCTGGTGCGGGCCGGCCACCCGGGCACCCCGCTGCTGCTGGTCTCCCCCGTGCTGCGGCCCGAGGCCGAGACCACTGCCAACCCGCTGGGCGCCACCCTCGCCGAGCTGCGCACCGCCATGGAGGAGGCGGCCCGGGACCACGCGGCCGCGGGCGACCCCTGGCTGGCGCTGCTGCCCGGACGGGACGTGCTCGGCCCCGAGCACCTCGCGGACGGGCTCCACCCGAACGACGAGGGGCACGCCCGGCTCGCCCGCGCGGTGGCCTCGGCGGTGCGCGACCACTGGCCGGAGCTGCCCCATCGGCCCCAGACGGCGCAGGAGGACACGACTGGCGCGCATGCCGCCGCGAACTCCGGGTAGCAGCGCCTTCGATCGGTGACATCGACGCGAGGAGGGGCCGTGGACCGGAGGAGCTGTCCGGCGCCGGTGCGCGCCTTCGGTGTGCGGGCCGCCACATGTGACATACCCGACGGGCCTTGTGAGGCCGTGCAGGGGCACACCGCCCGGTGATGGGCGACAGGGCGGTGGCCGGCAGGCACGGCCACCGCCCTCGCCGTCCCGGACCTGCGGGGGCGCGGCGGCCGGAGTGCGACGATGGAAGGCCGCCCGGCGGCCGGTCGTCGCGAGACCCCGCGGCCCGCCCCTCCTCCCCGTCACCGATCGCGAAAGGTGCCTGTGTACCCGGTGAACCAGTCGCCGCGCCGTACCCGCGGCACCGCCCGCCCCCGGCGGGTGACCCCATGACACCCCCCACCACCCCGGCCGAGCGCCCCACCGCGCCCGGCCGTTTCGGCGTACGCGACGGGTCCGCCGTACGCGACCGGGCGGGCGTACGGGGCGGGCCTGCCGTACGCGGCCGGGCTGGCGTACGGGGCGAGGTTTCCGTACGCCGCGGCCCGGCCGCACGCGGAGCGCTCGCCGCAGCCGGAGGAGCCGCCCCACTGCGCGTCCGCCACACCACGGGCCCCCGGGCCCCCGCGCACAGCCGCCTGGCCGGAGACGGCCGAGCCGCCGTACGCGGTCGGGCCGACGTACGCGGCCGCCTGGCCGGAGACAGCCGAGCCGCCGTATGCGGTCGGGCCGACGTACCGGGCGTAGCCCCCGTACCCCGCAGCCCCGCCGCACGGGGCAGAGCTTCCGTGCGCGGCGAGGTCCCCGTACGCGCGGCTTCCGTGCCCGGCCGCCCCGCCACGGGCCGCCGGGCCCCCGCGCACAGCCGCCTGACCGGCGACGGTGGGCCCGCCGTACCCGGACGGGCCGACGTACAAGGTGAGGCCCCCGTACCCCGCTGCCCCGCCGCACGGGCCGCCGTACACGGCGAGGCCCCCGTACGCACGGCTTCCGTACGCGGCCGCCTGACCGGCGACGGTGGGCCCGCCGTACCCGGACGAGCCGACGTACACGGCGAGGCCCCCGTACCCCGCAGCCCCGCAGCCCGCGCAGGAGCCGCCGTACGCGGAGGGCGCGCCGCACCCGCGGGAGCCGCCCCCGGAGGCGCACCCCGAGAAGCCGCCCCGGCCCCCCGTCCACCGAGCAGCCGGGGAGGTTCCCATGGCCCTGCCGCGTGAGAGGCGGTCCCTGGGCGCCCCGGTCGTCGCGCCGCGGCGGCCGCCGGACGACCGGCCGGCGGAGGGCCGTACGACCGGCATCCGCCCGCCGAGCGACCGCCCCTCCGGGGCGGCGGGGCGCTACCCGGCCGCCTCCGAGGAGGACCTGCTGACGCTCCGTCACGCGGTGCGGGCCGCCACCGTGGAGGCCGGCTTCGGTCTGGTCGACCAGACCCGGATCGTCACCGCCATCAGCGAACTGGCCCGCAACGCCTACGTGTACGGAGGCGGCGGCACCGTGCGGATCGAGCCGGTGGCCTCCGGCACCCGGCGCGGGCTGCGGCTCACCGTCAGCGACGAGGGGCCCGGGATCGCCGACCTGGAGCGCTGCCTCACCGACGGCTACACCACCGGCTCGGGCCTGGGGCACGGCCTCGGCGGAGCCCGGCGGCTGATGCACGAGTTCGGTGTGCGCAGTGCACCCGGCCAGGGCACGACCGTGGTCGTCGCCCGCTGGAAGGACCGCTGATGGCCCGTACCGCCCGCCCCCGCCCCACTCCCCCACGTACCCCCGCCGCCGGCCCGGCCGGCCCCCACACGTTCCGGCGTCCGGGCCGGGCCCGGAGAAGACCATGAACGACCGGATCACCACCCACAGCTCGCTCGGCGGGCTCCGCGAGGAGCTGCGGCTGCTGGCGTACCGCGCGGGCCTGCCGGTGGAGACCCGCTACCGGCTGGCCCTGTCGGCGGCCCGGGTGGCCGCCGGGGAGCTGGCCGAGGGGCGCCCGGTGCTGCTGGAGACGGTGCCCCCGCAGTCCGTCGCCCGGGGCACCGGCACCGAGCAGGACCGGCTGACCGTACGGCTCCATCTGCCGTACGCCTCCGAGGGCCCCTCGCTGGAGGGGCTGCCGCTGCCCGCCGAGCGGGTCCCGGGCCCGGCCGCGGTCTGGCGGCTGCCCGCCCCGGCGGAACCGGCCGCGGACGGGGACCGGGACGGCCCCGCCGCCACCGAGCTGCTGGAGGAGGAGCTGCGCGCCGCGGTCGCCGGGATGGACGAGCTGGCCGAGGACCACCGGCAGCTCAAGCACGAGCTGTCCGAGACCAACAGCGGGGTGCTGGCGCTCTACGTCCAGCTGGAGGAGCGCGACGAGCAGCTGCGGCAGGCCCACGGGCGGATGCTGCGGCAGCTGGAGGACGCCCTGCGCCCCGCCCCGGTCGCGGTGGACGGCCTGGAGATGGCGGTGCACTACGAGCCCGCCGAGAAGGACGCCCCGACCGGCGGCGACCTCTACGACTGGTTCGTGCTGCCCGACGGCACCGTGCACATCACCGTGGTGGACGCCCTCGGCCACGGGCTGACCAGCACCCGGGCCGCGCTCAACGTGACCCACGCGGTGCGCACCCTGGCCCTGGAAGGGCATCCGCTGGAGTCGCTGGTGGCCCGCACCGACGAGGTGCTGGCCACCTTCGACCACGAGCTGATGGCCACCGTGCAGGTGGTGCGGCTCGACCCGCGCACCGGCGAGCTGGCCATGGCCAACGGCAGCCATCCACCGGCCCTGCTGGTCCGCGGCGGCGACGGCACCGGTGCGCTGTTGGAGGCGCGCGGGCGCGGTATCGGCTTCCCGCTGCCCGGCAGCGAGGGGCTGCTGCACGACCGGCTCGACCCCGGCGACCTGCTGGTCCTCTACACCGACGGGCTGACCGAGAGCCGCCGGGACCCCCGGGAGGGCGAGCAGCGGCTGATCAAGGCGGCCCGCGGGCTGCGCGAGCGGCCGATAGCGGAACTCCCGGCGGCCATCGCCGAGGAGATGCGCACGGTGGTGCTGCACCCGGACGACACGGTGGCGCTCACCGTCCGCCGCTCCCGGCCCTGAGGAAGCCTCTCGGCACGAAGTGGTGCGTGTCACCCACAAGGGGCGGGTAAGCGGACGGTGAACGACCGAAGGAGCCGCCCATGGTTGTCGAAGTCCCGCCCTGTGCCGACTCCGCCTCGGCGCGTGAGGCCACCGCGCGTTTTCTGGCGGAGTACTGCCCCTGGGCCGATGTGTCCGCCGTCCAGCTCGTCGTCACCGAGTTGACGGCCAACGCCCTGCGCCACGCCGGCAGCCGATGGCGGCTGCGGCTGGGCACCGCCGGGGACGAGTTGTCCGTGGAGGTGGACGACTCCAGTCCGGCCGCCCCCGAGCCCCGTGCGCCGGACTTCTCCGGCGGTGGCGGGTTCGGCTGGCACCTGGTGCAGGCGCTGGCCGGCCGGCTGGAGGTCCGCCCGCACGCCGCCGGCAAGACGATCCGCGCCGTCTGGGCCCGCAGCCGGCCCGCCGCCGTGGCCGCCGCCTAGGCGCCACGGCAGGCACGGCGAAGGGCCGTCCCCGCCCCGCGGCGGAGACGGCCCAGTGCGGAAGCCCGGTGGGCGTCAGCTCCAGCTGGCGTGCAGCGGCTTGCCCTCGGCATACCCGGCGGCGCTCTGCACCCCGACCACGGCCTTCTCGGCGAACTCCTCCAGGGAACCCGCGCCCGCGTAGGTGCAGGAGGAGCGGACGCCCGCGATCACCGAGTCGATCAGGTCCTCCACGCCCGGGCGCTCCGGGTCGAGGAACATCCGGGAGTGCGAGATGCCCTCCTCGAACAGCGCCTTGCGGGCCCGGTCGTACGCGGACTCCTCGCTGGTGCGGTTGCGCACGGCGCGCGCCGAGGCCATGCCGAAGGACTCCTTGTAGAGCCGGCCGTCGGCGGCCTGCTGGAGGTCGCCCGGGGACTCGTAGGTGCCGGCGAACCAGGAGCCGACCATCACGTTGGAGGCACCGGCGGCCAGTGCCATGGCGACGTCGCGCGGGTGGCGCACCCCGCCGTCGGCCCAGACGTGCTTGCCGTACTTCCGCGCCTCGGCGGCGCACTCCAGCACCGCGGAGAACTGCGGGCGGCCCACGCCGGTCATCATCCGGGTGGTGCACATGGCGCCGGGGCCCACCCCGACCTTGACGATGTCGGCGCCGGCCTCGATCAGGTCGCGGACGCCCTCCGCGGCGACGATGTTGCCGGCCGCGATCGGCACCTGCGGGTCCAGGGCGCGGACCACGCGGATGGCGGCGATCATCGACTCCTGGTGGCCGTGCGCGGTATCGATGACCAGGGTGTCAGCCCCGGCGTCGAGCAGCTGCTTGGCCTTGCCGGCCACATCGCCGTTGATGCCCACGGCGGCGGCGATCCGCAGCCGCCCCCGGGTGTCCACGGCCGGGGTGTAGAGGGTGGCGCGCAGGGCGCCCTTGCGGGTGAGGATGCCGGCCAGCCGCCCGTCGGCGTCCACCGCCGGGGCGTAGCGGCGGTTGCGCTGGTCGAGGGTGTTGAACGCCTCGCGCGGGTCGATGTCCGCGTCCAGCAGCAGCAGGTCCCTGGACATGACCTCGGAGAGCTGGGTGAAGCGGTCCACCCCGCTCAGGTCGCGGTCGGTGACCACGCCGACCGGGCGGCCGTGCTCGTCCACCACGACGCCGGCGTTGTGGGCGCGCTTGGGCAGCAGCGACAGGGCGTCGGCGACGGTCTGGTGGGGCTCCAGCACGATCGGGGTGTCGAGCACACGGTGGCGGCTCTTGACCCAGGTGATGACGTCGGTGACGACCTCGATCGGGATGTCCTGCGGGATGACGACGAGACCGCCGCGGCGGGCGACGGTCTCGGCCATCCGGCGGCCGGCGATCGCGGTCATGTTGGCGACGACCAGCGGGATGGTGGTCCCGGTGCCGTCGGGGGAGGCGAGGTCCACGCCCTGACGGGAGCCCACGGCCGAGCGGCTCGGCACCATGAACACGTCGTCGTACGTGAGGTCGTACGGCGGCTTCAGGTCATTGAGGAAACGCACGTGCTGAACATCCCAGTCGATCGGAGTCGGCCCCGGTCAGATCATCAGCCCGGGGGAAATCGCACGTACTTCATTCTCCCATGTCCGCGCGGGCGCACGCCTCAGGCGGAACCTCCAGGCCCCGCCCGGCCCCCTCGTCGCATCCTCCAAGCCCCCGCGCCCGGCGTCACTCGTCCGGGTCGGCGCGGTCCAGCGCGGGGCGCGGGCCGGGGGCGAACTCGGTGAGCAGGAAGTCCGCGGCCGAGGTGTCGGTGACCAGGCTGGTGACCAGCCCGGAGCGGAGCACGGCGCCGATGGCCGCCGCCTTGCGCTGGCCGCCCGCGATGGCGACGACCTCGGGGATACGGCGCAGCCGGTCGGCCTCCACGGCGATGCACCGCTCGACCAGGTCGCGGCCGACCCGGCGCCCGGAGGCGTCGAAGAGGTGGGCGGACATCTCGGCGGCCACCCCCAGCGAGGCGTAGTGGGCGCGCTCCTCGTCGCTGAGCATGTCGTGGACGGTGGAGATGCCCGGCTCCCAGGAGCCGATGGAGACCGCGGCGACGGTGACCTTGTCGAAGTAGTCGAAGGCCCGGGCGATACCGGTCTGGTTGCGCAGCGCGGCGGCGGTGGCCGGGTCGGGCAGCAGCATCGGCGCGTAGATGGGGTGGGCCTCACCGCCGGAGACCTGGGCGGCACGGCGGACCGCCTCCACCGAGCCGCGCTCGGCGGTGCCCGCGTCGTACACCCCGGTCAGCTGGACCACCGTGCACGGCGGCAGCCGGTCCAGGGCGGCGGCCATGTGGATGGTGGAGCGGCCCCAGGCCAGCCCCAGCACATCGCCCTCGGCGACCAGCTCGCCCAGCAGGTCGGCGGCCACCTCGCCCAGGTTCTCCGGGTCCGGTGAGGCGTCCTCGCCCTCCGGCGGGGACTCCACCACCACGGCGTGCCGCAGCCCGTATCTGGCCCGCAGCGCGTCGGAGCGCTCGGCGTCCAGCTCGGCGGGGACGCGGATCTCGATCCGGACGAGGTCGCGTTCGAGGGCGGTCTCCAGGACCCGGGCCACCTTGAAGCGGCTGACGCCGAACTCCTCGGCGATCTGGATCTTGGACTTCCCCTCCAGGTAGAAACGGCGGGCCATGGCCGCGGCCTGTACGAGCTCCGCGGGTCCCATCCGCAGGGCTGGCCGTCCCGCCGACATAGCAGACACCGCGCTCTCCTCACTGCTGTTCACACGTTCACGTCGGACCGTCATCCTCGCAGATCCGGCGGTCCGTGATCGGTCCTGTGGGGCTTCGTTCATCTCCCGGTGGCTCAGTGGCCGCACGCCCAGGCCGCGCCCTTGGCCGCGGCGGCCGCCTGCTCGCGCAGCCCGCGCACCGCGGCGGCCGGGTCCTCGGCCCCGTAGACCGCGCTGCCGGCCACGAAGACGTCGGCGCCGGCCTCCGCGCACCGCTCGACCGTGGACGCCGACACCCCGCCGTCCACCTGCACCCACACGTCCAGCCCGTGCCGGGCGACCAGGTCCCGGGTGCGGCGGATCTTGGGCAGCATGATGTCCAGGAACGCCTGCCCGCCGAAGCCGGGCTCCACGGTCATGATCAGCACCATGTCCAGCTCGGACAGCAGGTCCTCGTACGGCTCGATCGGGGTGGCCGGCTTCAGCGCCATCGAGGCCCGCGCCCCCTTGGCCCGGATCTCCCGCGCCAGCCGCACCGGGGCGGCGGCCGCCTCCACATGGAAGGTGACCGACCCGGCCCCCGCCTCCACGTACTGCGGGGCCCAGCGGTCCGGGTCCTCGATCATCAGATGGCAGTCCAGCGGGATGCCCGTCGCCTTGCGCAGCGACTCGACGATGGGCACGCCCAGGGTGAGGTTGGGCACGAAGTGGTTGTCCATGACGTCGACATGGAGCCAGTCGGCGCCTTCGACGGCCCGCGCCTCGTCGGCGAGGCGGGCGAAGTCGGCGGACAGGATGCTGGGGTTGATCTGGGCCATGGCCCAAGCCTGCCATGCCTTACGGCCCTTTCCGCACCCGCGGCTCCCCGGGTACGGACGGCCGGTGCCGCGCTTGCCGCTTTTGCGGCGTGACACCGGGGCGGGGTGGGAGCGCCCCCGGGCCGGGGCGCCGCCGACGGCCCGGCCCGCACCGGGCGGCGCCCACCCGGGCGCCGTCCCTTCCCGGCCCCGGCGACCCCCGCACCGCCGACGGCGACGAGCCCGCACCGGCCCATCGCGGTCGGGGCCGCCCACCCGGTGGCGGCCCGTACCGGCCGGCCGCCCATCGCAGGCGCCGCCTTCTCCGGTCCCGACGGCCGACAGCCGGTCGCCTCGCAGGCGCCCCGGGCGGCCGCCCACCGTGGGCGCCGCGCTTCCCCGGTCGGGGGCGCCGGCCGGCGCCCCCGTCAGTCCTCCCGGCGGGCGTTGAGCCGGGCGGCCTGGCGGGTCAGATGGTCGCGCTCGGCGAGGTTGGGCGCCTGGCGGGCCGCCTCGGCGTAGAGCCGGGCCGCCGCCACCGGATCGCCGTCCCGTTCGCGCAGATACGCCGCCACCGCCGGGTGGCGCGGCAGCGCCGGATCCAGCTCCGCGAGCGCCGCGAGGCCCGCCCGCGGGCCGTCCGCCTCGCCGACGGCCACCGCGCGGTTCAGCCGGACCACCGGGCTGCCGGTCAGCCGCACCAACTCGTCGTACCACTCCACGATCTGCGGCCAGTCGGTCTCCTCGGCGGTGGGCGCGTCGGCGTGCAGCGCCGCGATGGCGGCCTGGGCCTGGAACTCGCCCAGCCGGTCCCGGGCCAGCGCCGCCTGCAGGATGCCGATGCCCTCGGCGATCGCCCCGGTGTCCCAGCGGCCGCGGTCCTGCTCGGCGAGCGGCACCAGCGCCCCGTCCGGCGCAGTACGGGCGGCCCGCCGGGCGTGGTGCAGCAGCATCAGCGCGAGCAGCCCGGCCACCTCGGGGTGGTCGACCGCGGCCGCCAGCTGCCGGGTGAGCCGGATCGCCTCGGCGGCCAGGTCGACATCGCCCGAGTACCCCTCGTTGAAGACCAGGTAGAGCACCCGCAGCACGGTGGCGACATCGCCGGGCCGCTCCAGCCCCGCCCCGGCGACCGCCTTCTTCGCCCGGCTGATCCGCTGACCCATGGTCGTCTCAGGCACCAGATACGCCCGGGCGATCTGCCGGGTGGTCAGCCCGCCGACCGCGCGCAGGGTGAGCGCCACCGCGGACGAGGGCGTCAGCGACGGATGGGCGCACAGGAAGTACAGCCAGAGGGTGTCGTCGGCCGCCGGCACCGGTCCGGGCTCCGGCTCCTCCCCCACCAGGTCCTCGCGCCGCCGCCGCGCGGCGTCCGCCCGGGTCGCGTCCAGGAACCGGCGCCAGGCCACGGTGACCAGCCAGCCCTTCGGGTCCCGCGGAGGCTCCCCGGGCCACACCCGCACCGCCTCCACCAGGGCGTCCTGGACGGCGTCCTCGGCCGCCGCGAAGTCGGCTCCGCGGCGGACGAGGATCCCCAGCACACCCGGCACCAGCCCCCGCAGCAGGGCCTCGTCCATCGGCCCGGTCACTCCGTGACGGTGGGGTGCGCGCCCAGGAACGGGCGCACCTCCAGCCACTCGTGGATCGGCCTCCCGCCCGCCCCCGGGGCCGCCGACAGCTCCCCGGCCAGCTCCACGGCCCGCTCCCGGCTGTCCACGTCGATGATCATCCACCCGGCGATCAGGTCCTTGGTCTCGGCGAACGGCCCGTCGGTGACCGGCGGCCGCCCCTCGCCGTCGTACCGGACCCACATCCCCTCCGGCGAGAGCGCCTGCCCGTCGACGAACTCGCCGGTCTCCTCCAGCCGGCCCGCGAAGTCGTTCATGTACCGCACATGCGCCGAGATCTCCTCCGGCGTCCAGCGGTCCATGGGCACGTCGTTCACCGCCGCCGGAGCGCCGCGGTAGTGCTTGAGCAGCAGGTACTTGGCCATCGTGGTTCTCCTCGGTCCGAGTGCGGCCCATTGTGGCCGCCTTCACCCCGAGGACGGAGCAGCCCGCGCGTCCTCGACATCCTCCGGCCGCTTTCCCCGACTTTCTTCCCGCGACCTCTCAGCCGGTACGCCGCAGCAACGCCAGGTACATCGCGTCCGTACCGTGCAGATGCGGCCAGAGCTGCACATCGGGGCCGTCCCCCAGCGCCGGGACCCCCGGCATCAGCGGCCGGGCGTCCAGCAGCTCCGCGCCCCCGGTGCGCTTCAGCACGTCGTCCACCACCGCCCGGGTCTCCGCCAGATGCGGCGAGCAGGTCGCGTACCCGACCACCCCGCCGACCCGCACCGACGCCAGCGCCTCGGTGAGCAGCGCGCGCTGCAACGGAGCGAAGCCCTCCAGGTCCTCCGGGCGCCGCCGCCACCGCGCCTCCGGACGGCGCCGCAAGGCACCGAGCCCCGAGCACGGCACATCGACCAGCACCCGGTCGAACGACCCCGGCACCCATGGCGGCCGCGTGCCGTCGGTGGTGATCACCTGATACGGACCCGGGTTGCCCGAAAGCGCCCGCTCCACCAGCCGCGCCCGGTGCGGCTGCTTCTCCGCGGCCACCAGCCGCGCGCCCCGCCGCGCCGCCAGCGCCCCGAGCAGCGCCGCCTTCCCGCCCGGGCCGGCGCACCCGTCCAGCCACCGCCGGTCCGGCCCCTCCAGCGGGGCGTTCGCCAGTGCCACGGCCACCAGTTGGCTGCCCTCGTCCTGCACCCCGGCCCGGCCCTCCGCGACCGCCGCCAGGGCCCCCGGCTCACCGCCCTCGGCCAGCCGCACCGCGTACGGCGACCAGCGCCCGGGCAGCGCCTCCTCGCCGACCGCGGCCAGCAGCTCGTCCTGCCCGATCCGGCCCGGGCGCGCCACCAGCGTCACCTCGGGCCGCTCGTTGTCCGCCTCCAGCAGGTCCTCGATGCCCGCCCGGCCTCCGCCGAGGGCGTCCCAGAGCGCGGACACCACCCACCGCGGGTGCGAGTGCACCACGGCCAGGTGGTCCTCGGCGTCCTCCTCATACGGAGGGGCGACCTCCTCCAGCCACCCGTCCAGGTCCCGCTGGGCGATCCGCCGCAGCACCGCGTTGACGAACTTGGCCCGTCCGTCCCCCAGCACCACCCGGGCCAGCTCCACGCTCGCCGACACCGCGGCGTGCGTCGGAATCCTGGTCCCCAGCAACTGGTGCGCGCCCAGCGACAGCACGTCCAGCACCGGCGGGTCCACCTCGCGCAGCGGCCGGTCCACACAGGCCGCGATCACCGCGTCATAGGTGCCCTGCCGGCGCAGCGTGCCGTACACCAGCTCGGTGGCCAGCGCCGCGTCCCGCGCCTCGAACCCCTCGTTGTTCTCCCGCGCCTTGCGCAGCAGCGGCGGCAGCACCAGGTTCGCGTAGGCGTCGCGCTCGTCCACCGCCCTCAGCGCCTCGAACGCGAGCATCCGCACCGGGTCCTTCCTGGGGCGGCGGTACGGCGTGGACGGACGGCGACGGGGCTGCTCGCTCAAAAGGTGCTCCGCGGATCGAAAAGGCTCAACCCTCTCAGCCTACGTCCCCGGCCCCCAGCCGCTCCCCGGGGGCGATGCGCACCCCGCGCGCCCAGTCCGCGCCCCGCATCGGCTTCTTGCCCTGCGGCTGCACCCACAGCAGCTCCACCGCGTGCGACCCGGTCCCGGCCCACACGTTGTTCTTCGCCACCGCCAGCTCACCGGGCGCCAGCTCACTGCGCTCCGGCACCGGCAGCGCCTGCACCACCTTCAGCCGCTCCCCCCGGAACACCGTCCACGCCCCCGGCGCGGGCGTGCACCCGCGGACCACCCGGTCCACCCGCAGCGCCGGCGCCGCGAAGTCGAGCCGGGCGTCCTCCACGGTGATCTTCGGCGCCAGGCTCACCCCGTCCGCCGGCTGCGGCACCGCCTGCAGCGTGCCGTCCTCGATGCCGTCCATGGTCGCCGCGAGCAGCCCCGCCCCGGCGAACGCCAACCGCGTGAGCAGGTCCCCGCTGGTGTCCGTGTGCCGCACATCCTCGGTCACCACCCCGTACACCGGCCCCGAGTCCAGCCCCTCCTCGATCAGGAACGTCGACGCCCCCGTGGTCTGGTCCCCCGCCATGATCGAGTGCTGCACCGGAGCGGCGCCGCGCCACGCGGGCAGCAGCGAGAAGTGCAGGTTCACCCAGCCCCGCGCCGGCACGTCCAGCGCGACCTTGGGCAGCAGCGCGCCGTACGCCACCACCGGGCAGCAGTCCGGCGCGATCTCCCGCAGCCTGCCCAGGAACTCCTCGTCCCGCGGCCGGGCCGGCTTCAGCACCTCGATCCCCGCCTCCTCGGCCCGCTGCGCGACCGGACTGGCCACCAGCCGCCGCCCCCGCCCCGCGGGCGCGTCGGGCCGGGTCACGACGGCGGCCACCTCATGCCGCCCGGAGGCGATCAGAGCGTCCAGGGCGGGAACGGCGACCTCGGGGGTGCCTGCGAAGACGAGCTTCATCGGGGTCTGGCTGCCTGTCTGTCGGTCCGGCGGTGGGCAGCGCACCAGTCTAATGCGGTGGGCGGCTGTCGCCGCCGCTGACCGGGTCCGCCCGGTGGCCTCGCTGACGCGTCTGCGTCTGCGCTTGGTTTCGGTCCGGTGGCGGTTTGCGGGTCCGGTGGGTGTGCACTCTGCCCGGTGGGTGGGGGGCGGGGCACTCCGGGCTCACGTGCTCGCCGCTCGTGCTTGAACGTCAGACGGTCAAGCGAACCGTTCGACTTACACTCGTCGGTCCCCCAAGGACTTCGTCCAGGGGGTACCCCCAGCGCGCGCGACCCTGCGTACCCCACCCAACGTCCGGAGGGCGAGTGCACCCCGGTGGCACGACCCCGGCCTAGGGGCCGGGACACAGCCAGGCGCAGCGATACGGACCCCAGGCTCCGAAGGGACCGCAATCGTTTGTACGGGCCGGGCGAGACCGTCCCACCCGCCGGGCAGTGGCGTCCGACCGATGCGGGCCCACGGCCCGGGGAATCGTCGGCCATCGCGAGGGAGGCAGTCGCCTCACCAGGCGGGCCGCAGCCCCAGGCGGCGGCACGGGGCCGGGGCCTGGACGGGCCGTATCACCCGCCGGGCGGTGGCGTCCGACCGGCGCGGGCCCACGGCCCGGGGAGAGGGCATCAGCCACGGCGATTCGGTCAGTGCGCCGCCGGTCGGGTGGGGGTACGCAGGGTCGCGCGCGGAGCCGCCGAGCGTAATGAGGCGATGTGCTTGAGCGTCGAACGGTGCGCGCGAGCGGCGAGCACGTGAGCCCGGAGTGCCCACGCCCCCACCCACCGCAGAGCGGACCCGACCACCGGACCGGCGAAAGGCCACCGGACCCATGCCGAAGCAGACCCACCCGCGTCAGCGAGGCCACCGGGCAGGGGCCCGGCCCGGACACCGGCGGCGCACGCCGCCCACCGCGTCAGCGAGGCCACCGGGCCGGCGGCCAAACGCCCGGCCGGCGGCCGCCTGAGGCCCCTCGAATATGCGGATACGCATCCGCAGCGTGACCCCACCGAGCGTGGCGCGTTGGTCAAGGCGGATTGACCGACCAAGGGTCGCCGTGCGCGACCCGCTCCTTTCCGACGCCGGTTCGAGAGGCTCCTCATGGCCGACCACGCAACCCACGACGCCCAGGCCCGGGCGAGCCTGCACCTGCTGGTGCGGGACATCGAGCGGGTCCGCCGGCAGGTGGACGCATTGCGCACGCTCACCGCACAGCTCGGCAATGTCTACCGTCCGCGGCGATCGGGACCCGCCACGGGCTTCGTCGTCTACGGCCGGGCCCCCGCCCCCACGGTCAGACTCGCCCAGGAGTTGCGCGACAGCGTCGAGACCCTGGTCACCGCCGCGGTGGACTTCGACCGCTCGCTGGGCTTCTCGTGGGACGCGGTGGGCTCCGCCCTCGGGGTGACCAAGCAGGCCGTCCACCGCCGCTACGGCACCCGCCGCCCGACCCCGCAGCCGGTCGCCGGCGGCCCCGAGCAGGGTGAGCCGGGAGCCAGGACGGTGCCCACCGTCCCCGCCGCCCGCTCCATGCCCATGCCCCAGCAGCCCACCGCAACCACCCGGACGCTCCGCGAGGACGTCCGCCCCAGTGCCTTCCCCGCCCCGCGCAACGGCTGACCTCCCCCGGACCGGCTGCCGCCTGCCCTTCCTCCCCGGCAGGCGGCAGCCGCACACCGCGGGGCCGCGCCCGCCGGAACGGGCGGGAGACCGCGTCGGTCGCGGACAGGGCGGCCCGCCAAGGGAGCTCAGCCGATGTCCGGCGGGTCCACCCGCACCCGCACCGGATCGTCCCCGCCCCGTGCCAGCCGCCCCGCCTGCGCGGCCTTGAGCGCCGCGGCCAGGGCGGCCCCGCTGCCCGGCGGTACGCGCAGCAGGGCGCGCTCCCACTCCTCGCCCGGCGGCGGGTCGCCCGTGCGGCGCGGGGCGCCCGGGGGGCGGGGTGGGAGGGGGACGGGGCCCAGCACCTCGGCGTCCCCGGGCAGCTCGGCCGCCGTGAGGAAGGCGGCCACCGCCTCCGCCCGGCCGGTCACGGACGCCATCCGGGAGACCGGGGGGAAGCCGAGCTCGGCGCGCTCGGCCAGCTCCCGCTGGGCGTGGCCCACCGGGTCCCAGCGGACCAGCGCCTGCACCGGGCGCAGCGTCGGCTCGGCGACGACCACGACCATGCCGCCGTCGTCCTGGCCCCGCACCAGCGCCGCGGCGTCGATCCAGCGGCGCAGGGCCTCCTCCCCGGCCCGCAGGTCGGGGCGGCCCAGCATCGCCCAGCCGTCGAGCAGCAGCGCGGCCGCGTAGCCGGCGCCCTCGGCGACCGGCTCGGCGCCGGGCGTGCTGACGACCAGGGCGGGCCGGGCCGGCACGGTGTCCAGGATGTGGTCGCGGCCGGAGGTGCGCACCGGCACCGCGGGGAAGGCGCGGCCCAGCTCCTCGGCGGTGCGCCGGGCGCCGACCACCTGCGCGCGCAGCCGGGGCGCCCCGCAGGTGAGGCAGTGCCAGTCGGGGGCGCCCCGCCCGCACCAGCCGCAGCGCAGCAAGTCCTGGCCGCCGGGAGCCTCCAGGGGGCCGGAGCAGTGGCGGCAGCGCGCCGGGGTGCGGCACAGCTCGCAGGCGAGACGGGGGACATAGCCCCGGCGGGGCACCTGCACCAGTACGGGGCCGGTCTTCAGGCCCTCGCGTACGGCCTGCCAGGCCAGGGTGGGCAGCCGGGCGGCGCGGGCGGCCTCGTCGCGGGCCAGCTCGTTGTCGCCGACGGTGCGGACCAGGGGCGCGGCGGCCCGGACCTCCTGGCGGGGGGCGAGCAGCGGGCGGGCCCAGCCGGTCTGCACCAGCTGCGCGGCCTCCACGGTGCAGCCGGTGGCGCCCAGCAGGAAGCCGCAGCCCTCGTGGGCAGCGCGCAGCAGCAGGACCTCCCGGGCGTGCGGCAGCGGGGCGTGCTGCTCGCTGTGGCTGCCGTCCCCGTCGTCCCAGATGGCGACCAGCCCGAGGTCCTTGACCGGGGCGAACATCGCCGCCCGGGTGCCGACGACGGCCCGCACCGCGCCCCGGCGGACGGCCAGCCACTGGGCGTACCGCCGCTCGGGTCCGGCCTCGGCGGTGAGCAGGGCGTGCCGGCCCTCGCCGAGGGCGGCGGTGAGCGCGGCGTCCACCCGGGCGGCGGCCCGGCCGTCGGGGACGACGACCAGCGCGCCCCGTCCGGAGGCGAGGGTGGCAGTGATGGTGCGGGCCAGTTCGTCGGCCCAGTGCGGCCCGGGCAGCGCGTTCCACACCGCGCGGGGCGAGGCGCCCTGCGCCAGCGCGGCCAGGAAGGCCTCCCCCTGCTCGTACCGGCTCCAGCTACCGGCTTCCGGGGCGGGCGGCGGAGGCAGCGGCTCGGGCGAGGGGCGGCGCTCGGCGCGGGTGCTGCGGGGCGGCACCGCGAGCTGGAGGACGTCGGCCAGGCTGCCCGCGTACCGGTCGGCCACGGCGCGGGCCAGGCCGAGCAGCTCGGGGCTGAGCACCGGTTCGGGCGAGACCACGTCGGCGAGGGCGGCGAGCGGCCCGGCGTAGTCGGATTCGGCGCGGCGCTCCACCAGGAAGCCGTCGATGAGCCGGCCGCCCTCGCGCCGGCCGCCGCGCACCTGGTGGGCGCCCGCCCCGAAGCGGACCCGGACCCGCACCCCGGGCTGCGCGGCCTCGTCCAGCTCCTCGGGGACGGCGTAGTCGAAGAACTGGTCGAGATGGAGCACGCCCTTGTTGACCACGATCCGGGCGACCGGCAGCTCCTTGGCGAGGGCCGCGCCGCGCCAGGTGCGGGGCTTGGCCCGGGGGACGTTCGCCGTGCGGACGGTCTCCCGGATCAGCGCGAGCTGCTCGGGCGGCTCGACCGCTCCGGCCTCGGGTTCCTCCTGCTCGCTGCGCACACCGAATTCCTACCAGACCCCACCGACACCGCCTCCGGCCGGCCGATTGGTCAGGCCACCGGGCCCGTTGTCAGTGGTGTCCGCTTCCATGGTGGCCATGACCGTTCACACCGTCGCCGGCCGGCTGCCCGGTATCGCCGAGCTGCGCGACCACTGCCGTGCCCTGGCTGCCCTGGAGGCCGTCGTCTGCCCCGCTGGTCGGAGACGGTGGAGCTGGCCGAGATGAGCAATGGCAGCGGTGACGAGTACGGGATCGTGTTCTGCCCGGCCGGGGTGTGGATACGCGGGTTCGACCATGAGTCGCTGATGAGCCCGTACGCCCGGGACGAGCTGGAGGTGTGGCCGGGGGTGCTGGAGGAGGTGCCGGAGGTGTTCCGGGAGTACGTGGTGGAGCCGGCGTTCTCGGACGAGGGGTGCCGAGGGTGACGGCCTGTCTGTGGCGGACCACCGAGGACACGGTCTGGCGGACGGGAAGCGCCATCGAGTTCCCGGCGTCGGAGGACCGGGCGGACGTGGACGGGGCGGAGTACCTGTTCGCCGGGCTGGTGGACCGGTCCGCCGAGGTGTATGTGGAGTTCGCGCGGGACATGCACGAGGTCGAGCTCGATGCGGCGGCGGTCGGGGAGGTGCTGGCCCTGCGTCCGCTCAGCGAGGGGCTGCTGGGGCGGCTGGTTCCGGGCCGTGTGCTCGGAGAGCTGATCGGGGACCTGTCGGAGATCGGCTATCCGTACTGACCGTCGACCGCACCCGGTGGCAGACAACGCCGCCGGGGTCCGGCACCCGGGTGAACGGGTGCCGGACCCCGGCGGGAGGCGGCGGAGGCCGTGGGGAGCGTGGCGGCCTACAGACCGGCGGCGGCGCGCAGGGCGTCC
>NZ_JALPTH010000043.1 GCF_023218175.1 Streptomyces lichenis
CCACCGGCGCCAATGGCTCACCCCTGGCTTCCTCATCCCACCCGCCAACGTGCCATTGGCCCATCCCCTCCTGTGCCGGTTGAGCCAACAGCGCCGCGGATGGTCTCATAGGGGTGTCGATGGCGCTGCGGAACTCCGCGGCGCCTTTTTCATGCCGGTCATCGGGACACCGGAGAGACCAGGGCGAAGGGGCGGGAGACAGAGTGCTGAAGAGGATGTTCGCGGCTCCGGACCCGGGACGGCTGCGGCTGCGCGCCGCCACCCGGGCCGTCCTCGGCATCGGGGGCGCGGTGGGGGTGACCGGACTGGCCGGCCACTCGCTCACCGCCGCGGTCACCGGCGGGCTCGCCGCGCTCCTCGCCCTGTTCACCGTCACCGACGCCGCCGTGCGCGGCCAGCTCATCACCACCGCGCTGCTCCCGGCGGCCGGCTTCCCGGTGCTGGCCCTCGCCGCCCTGCTGCACGACCACCCGTTCGCCCGCGACTTGGTCTTCCTCGCCATCGTCGGCGCCGGGGTCTACGCTCGCCGCTGGGGGCCCCGCGGTCACGCCCTGGGCGTCTTCGCCTTCATGACCTTCTTCGTCACGCAGTTCCTGCACACGGCCCCCGGCCAGCTGCCCGAGCTGTACGCCGCGGTCGGGCTGTCGCTACTGACCTGCTCGACGGTGCGCTTCGGGGCCTGGTGCTACGAGCGCCGGATCGCGCTGCCCGCGCCGCCGACGTACCAGGAGGGGCGCGGGCTCGCCCGCACCACCACCCGGCAGGCGGTCCAGGCCACCCTGGGCTGCGCGGTCGCCCTGGTCATCGGACAGGGGCTGTCGGGCGAGCGCTGGTACTGGGCGGTGGGCGCCACCTGGTGGATCTTCGTGAACACCGCCTCCCGGGGCGAGACCCTGGTGCGGGGCTTCCGCCGGGTGCTGGGCACCCTGATCGGCATCGCCGTCGGCCTGGTCGTCGTCATCCCGCTGAAGGGCGCCCCCGGCCCGACCGCCGCCCTGGTCGCGGTCTGCGTCTTCGGCATCTTCTACACGGCCGCGGTCTCCTACACCTGGATGATGCTCTCGGTGACGCTGCTGGCGGGCGGGCTGTACGGGCTGCTCGGCGTCCTCGACCCGGCCCTGCTCGCCCTGCGCATGCTGGAGACCGGTGTGGGCGCGCTCGGCGCCGTGCTCGCGGTGCTCCTGGTCCTGCCGGTCACCACCCACGCCACCACCGACGCCTGGATCGCCCGGGCCCTGCGGTGTGTGCACGCCTGCACCGCCGAGGCCGCCGCCCGGCTCTCCGGCACCCCGGACGCCGACCCGGCCCCCCACGTGGCCCAGCTGGAGGCCCTGCTCGGCCGGGTGCGGCTCTCACTCGCCCCCCTGGTCCACCCGCTCAGCCCCCTGCGCGCCCGCAAGGCCCGCGCCCGCCAGGTGCTGGCGCTGCTCGACGACTGCGCCCGCGAGGTGCGCGGCCTCGCCTCCGTCGCCGCCGACCCCGAGGCCTCCCACGACGCCCGGCTGGCCGCCGCCTGCTGGCGGGTCGAGGCCGCCGTGGAGGCCCTGACCACCCCCGAGGCCGCCCGCGAGCTCACCACCGCCGCCCCGGCCGACGCGCCCCACCCGGCCACCGACCCGATCCCCGCCCTCGCTCACCTGCACCAGCTGGAGAAGGCTCTCATCGAGCTGGCCCACCCCCTCCGCAGCCCCACCCGCGCCCCCTTGATCGGCGCCTGAGCGGCTGACCAGCGCCTGAGCGACTGATCAGCGCCGGGGTGATTCATCAGGCGCCTGGGCGACTCAGCTGGAGCGACTGATCGGCGCCTGGGCGGCCAGGGCCGGACCTGAGCGACTACGGCCGCGCCTGGGCTACCAGGGCCGCGCAGCGACTACGACTGCGCCTGGGCTACCAGGGCCGCGCCCGAGCGACCTGAGCCGTGCCTGAGTGACCCCCTGAGTGACCCGGGGCCGCGCTTGAGCGGCTGGCGCCGATGTGTCCTCATGTCCCCGCCCCCTTCTGCCTTCCCGTGCGCGTCCGCACGCCCGCCCCCGTCTGACTCCCCGTGCGCGTCCGCACGCCCTGCCCCCTTTTGACTTCCTCTTTGGGCAACGAGCCGGAGACCGCGGAAGTGCCGGGTTGGCGAGAGCTCGCCACGAGCCGACCTGAGAGGCGGCGGCCGTGTGGCGGTTCCCGGTGTCGGACCGCGGCGCGTCCGGGCCTAGCCGAACCCGCGTGCACGGGCGCGGGACGCGGCTGATCGGGGTAGGGGAGGGGCGTCATCGTCCCACCGGCTCCCGGGACTTGGTCTAGACCTGCTAGCGTCGGGCGCGCGCGGGTGCCGATCGGCGGCGCCGGCGAACGGCGGGAAGGGGCGGCGCGGTGGCGGACCAGTCAGGACGGGTGGGCGGACGGGCCTACATCGGGTCGTTCACCTCGAACGGCGGCCGAGGGGTGCTCGCCGCCACCGTGGACCCGCACAGCGGCGCACTCACCGTCACCGGTGCCTGCGACGAGGTGGCCGACCCCTCCTACCTCGCCGTCGCCCCCGGCGGTGGCCTGCTCTACGCGGTCTCCGAGACCGAGCGCGGCGCCGTCGCCGCGCTCGTCCTCGACGGACCCGCGCCCCGGCTGCTCGGCCGGCCCGCCCCCGTACGCGGAGAGTCGCCGACCCATCTCGCGCTCGCCCACGGCCATGTGCTCACCGCCAACTACGGCTCCGGGAGTGTCAGCGCCCTGCCGATCGACGGCGGTGGACGGCCTGGGCCCGCCATACATGTCGTCCAGCACCAGGGCGGCGGTCCCGACGAGGAGCGCCAGGCCGGTCCGCACGCCCACCAGGTCACCGCCGATCCGGCCGGCCGCTGGGTGCTCAGCGTGGACCTGGGCACCGACTCCGTACGCATCACCGTGCTCGACCCGGTCACCGGCCGGTTCACCCCGCACGGCGAGACCGCGCTGCGCCCCGGCACCGGCCCGCGCCATCTCGCCTTCCACCCGGCCGGCGGCCACGCCTATGTGGTCGGGGAGCTGAAGCCCACGCTCACCGTCTGCCGCTGGGACGGCGAGGCCGGCCTCCTGGTGCCGGTCGGCGAGACGCCGCTGCTGCCCGAGGACGGCTCCGCGACCGGCTTCCCGTCCGAGATCGCGATCGCCCCCGACGGTCGGTTCGCCTGGGTGGCGGTCCGCGGCGACGACAGCGTCTCCGTCCTCGCGCTGGACGAGAGCGGCGAGAAGCCCGAACTCCGCGCCACCGTGGACTGCGGCGGCGTCTGGCCCCGCGACCTGGTCCTGCACCCCTCGGGGAAGTGGCTGTACGCGGCCCATGAGCACTCCGGTGATGTCACCTGGTTCGCTCTCGACCCCGAGACCGGCACCCCGGTACGGGCCGGATCGATCGAGGCCCCCGCCGCCTCCTGCGTGGTCTTCGCCTGACCGCGCGCCCTCGCCGCTGTCCGCCCGCCGTCGCCGGGCCGGTCGAGGGGGCTGGGAAACCCTTGGGTAAACCCTGGAAACCCGAGGAAACCCGTAGGCGACCCGGGAAACCCATGGGCAGCCCCGGGAAACCCGAAGGGCCCGTACCGAGATTCCTCGGTGCGGGCCCCTTCGGTGTGTCGAACAAAGTGCCGGGCGCGGGAAAGCGCCGCGGGCAAGCGGCTCAGCGTGCGGCGACGCCCTGCGGCTGCGGGGTGATGCCCAGCGCCGCCGAGTACTGCGACAGCACCAGCTTGCCGACCGCCGGGTACGCGCCGAGCGGCTCGGCCACCGAGCAGCCGGCCACCCGGGCGGCCTCGTCCAGCAGCCCCGCGGCCAGCTCGGGGCCGATCAGATACGGCGCCAGCGCGAGCGCCTGCGAACCCGAACCGCGCAGCTGCTCCGCCACCGCGGCCACCGAGCCCTCCTGGTCCAGCGCGGCCGCCATCACCGGCACGGCCAGGCGCGCGGCCAGCAGCATCCCGGTGATCCCGGCCGCCTGCACGGCCTCCTCGCCGCCGGTGGTCGCCAGCACGATGCCGTCGGCCGCCGTGGCCACCGTGAACAGCCGGGCCCGGTCGGCGCGGGCCAGCCCGGCCTCCGACAGCCGTACGTGCAGCGCCTCGGCGAGCAGCGGGTGCGGGCCCAGCACATCGGTCAGCTCAACCGGCGCGCCACTGGCCGCGGCCGCCTCCCGGACCCGGCCCGTCAGCACGGCGTCCGGACCGGCCAGCAGCGGCACCACGACGGCGGCCGGGCCCGTCGGCTCGGCCACCTCGCGCCCGGCCGCGCGCGCGAACTCGTACCGCTCCACCCGCAGCGCGGCGGCCTGCGCCAGCACCGAGGAGAGCGAGGGGAACGCGACGTCATCGCCGTCCAGGAACCCGACGGCCGCCTCCAGACCGGGGAGCTCGGAGCGGGCGATGCTCACGATCTCCTCCGCCACTCCCCGGACGGCGGGGGAGGGCGTACCGGGTACGGCGAGCACGAGCGCGGGCGCCCCCTCGGGCGCCACGGCAGGCTCGGGTCGGCGGTGCCGCCCCGGCTGGCGGGGACGCGGCATTCGTACAGGAAGGCCGTTGTCGGGCCCTGTGGGGGTGCTCATGGCGCCGCATGCTACTGGTTCGCCCCTCACCGAGGTGTGGGGAGGGGGAGGTAGGGCGGCCTTGGTCCGGTTATGTCGGGTCATGTGACCGGACCGGCCCGTCACCGGGATGCGCGGAGCCGCCATGAGCATGCGCGTTACACCAGTAGAGTGACGGCGTGGCAGCACGACCGTTGAGTGAACTTGTCGAGCCGGGCTGGGCCGAGGCGCTGGCCCCGGTGGCCGGGCGCATCGCGCACATGGGGGACTTCCTGCGGGGGGAGATCGCGGCGGGCCGCACCTACCTCCCGTCCGGGGCGAACGTCCTGCGCGCCTTCCAGCAGCCCTTCCAGGACGTAAGGGTACTGATCATGGGTCAGGACCCCTACCCCACCCCGGGGATGGCCATCGGGCTGAGCTTCGCCGTCGCGCCCGACGTCCGCCGGCTGCCCGGCAGCCTGGAGAACATTTTCCGCGAGATGGGCGACGACCTCGGCCTGCCGCGCCCCTCCAACGGCGACCTGACCCCGTGGACCGGCCAGGGCGTGCTGCTGCTCAACAGGGCGCTCACCACCGAACCCCGCAAGCCCGCCGCGCACCGCGGCAAGGGCTGGGAGGAGGTGACCGAGCAGGCCATCAAGGCACTGGTCGCCCGTGGCAAGCCGCTGGTCTCGGTGCTCTGGGGCCGGGACGCCCGCAATCTGCGCCCGCTCCTCGGCGACCTGCCGGCCATCGAGTCCGCCCACCCCTCGCCCATGTCGGCGGATCGCGGCTTCTTCGGCTCCCGCCCCTTCAGCCGGGTCAACGAACTGCTGGCCAAGCAGGGCGCCGAGCCGGTGGACTGGCGCCTGCCGTAGCCGGTCACTCACCGGGGGCGCGGCGCAGTGCATAGGTGTCGCCCGAGTCCGGGTCGCCGAGGACGGTGTACAGCGTGACCGCGCCCGGGGTGCCGCTGACGTTCCAGTCGATCGTCGTGCACCCCTCGACGGTCACCACCACCGACTGCCCTTACGGGGAGTCGCCCTCGGTATACGACCAGGTGCCGGTGCCTGAGCAGGTGCCCACCCGGTCGGGGACGCTCCCCTCGTGCTCGACGTCCCGGGCGGTCGCCGTGCCGTCGGACTCCAGCCGCGGCGTGCCGCCGTCCCCGTCGGTCCAGACACCGACGGCCTGCTCACGGGAGAGCCGCGGCGGCTCGTACTCCGTCAGCAGACCCGTGCCGAAGGCCGCCGCGATCGCTCCGCCGACCACCGCCGGCACCAGCAGCCCGCCGACGGCGGTGAGTCCGCACGCCTTCCCGGTGCGGATCGGCACCGGGCGCAGCGCGACAGGCCGCACCGCCAGCGCTGGTACGGCCAGGGCGGCGGTGGACACCAGCCAGGTCCAAGCGGCGCCGACCGCCGACGTACCGCCGAGGAGCAGCGAGACGCCCGGCAGGAACGGGGCGGGCACCGCCGCCAGGGCGGGCGTCCACCACCAGGACGGGCGCCCGGAGCGGCGCTCCAGCCATCCGGCCGGCTCCACCAGCGGCAGCACCGCCGTCACCGAGATGAACCCGAGAGGTGCCCCGCAGACCAGCAGGATGGCCCCGCCCGCCGCATCGGTCGCCAGATGCGCCTGCTGGACGGAGTCGTAGGCCTCAAGGACCGCGGTGGCCAGGGCGGTCTCCCAGAACAGCACGGTCACCGACAGCAGCAGGGACCGACCGAACCGGTTGAACGCCCCGGGCGGCGGCCCCGCCCGCCACCGCGGCCCCGCCTGCCATCGCGGCTCCGCTACCGACGACCCACCCCTCTCCGTCTGCTGCCACGCCACCACAGCCCCCTCCCAGAGCCATCAACCTCGGACAGCGAGGGCCCACGGCTGCGAGGGCCCACGGCGGTGGGGGCCCACGGCAGCGAGGGCCCACGGCGGTGGGGGCCGACCGCGGCGGGGGCCTATTGAGAGACGGGCCGCCGTCCGGCCCCGCTCAATTCACAGCCCCCGCCAACTCCGCCACCCGCCCCGCTCACTCCACCGGCTCGCCGCCCATCGCCGCCGCCAGCCGCAGTTGCGGGGCGGCTTCGGCGTCGCGGCCCTGGCGCTCCAGGGTGCGGCCGAGCAGCAGCCGGGCGTACCGCTCCACCGGGTCGCGCTCCAGGACGGCGCGCAGCTCGGTCTCCGCCCGGCCCAGCCGCGCCGAGTGGTAGTAGGCGCGGGCCAGCAGCAGCCGCGGGGCGACCTGCTCGGGGGCCTCCTCCACCAGTCCGTCGAGGATGCGGGCGGCGGTGACGTACTCCTTGGCGTCGAAGAACATCCGGGCGCGGTCCCACCGCTCGGCGGCGGTGCCGAACTCGTAGTAGCTCACGGCGCTCCCTCCTCGACCGGCCCGGTGCCGGCTCGCAGCCCTGACAACCGGCCCTGGTGGTTGAAAATTCCACCAACAAGCCGCCGTTGCGAGGCCGCCGCCACTCCGTCATCCGAGCCGCTGCCCGTCACGCCCCCAGCCGCAGCCGCAGCCGACCACCTCGGGCCCCGGCCCCCGCCACCGGCCCCCGCTACCGCGCCGGGCCCCGGCCCCCGCCACGGAGAGCCCCCCGCTATCGCGCCGGGCTCTCCGCGTACCGCTCCAGCACCCGCGCCGCGCTCTCCAGCGCAGCCGCGCGGTCCTCGGGGACCAGGCCCACCCGGGTGCGCCGGTCGAGCAGGTCGGCCGCGTCGAGGGCACCCTCATGGCGTACCGCCCAGACCAGTTCGGCCGCCGTCACCGGATGCCCGGGCGCCACCGGCTCGGCCAGGGCCGGGTCGGTCAGGGCGAGGGCGTGTACGGCCGGGGCCTCGGTGCCGTAGCACCGCACCAGCCGGGCGGGCGCGTCCAGGGCGGCCAGCCGGTCCGGGGCGGCGGCGCCGACCAGCGGCAGCAAGGCGGTGCGGCAGGGGCCGGCGGCCAGGCCCCGGGCGGTGACAGTCGCGTCCACCGCGTCCTGGGCCATCCGCCGGTAGGTGGTCAGCTTGCCGCCGACCACGGTCACCACCCCGTCGGGGGAGGTGAGGACGGCGTGCCGGCGGGAGATGTCGGCGGTACGGGCGGTCCCGGTGCCGCCGGAGGTGTCGAGCAGCGGCCGCAGCCCGGCGAAGGCGCCCACCACGTCCGCGCGGTCCGGACAGACCTCCAGCGCCGAGCCGAGCACATCGAGCAGGAAGCCGATGTCGGTCTCCGGCACCTCGGGCACCTCCGGCACCGGACCGTCCACCGGCTCGTCGGTCAGCCCCACATAGGTGCGCCCGTCCCCCTGCGGCAGCACCAGCACGAAGCGGTTGGACTCGCCGGGTACGGGGATGTGCAGCCCGGCCCCGAGGTGGGCCAACTCGGCGGAGCGCAGCACCAGATGGGTGCCGCGCGAGGGGCGCAGCCGCAGGCTCGGGTCCAGTCCGCCGGCCCAGACGCCGGTCGCGTTGACCACCGCCCGGGCCTTGATCCGGGTCTCCTCGCCGGTGAGTTCGTCCCGTACCCGGGCCCCGTCGGCATCCAGGGCGAGCGCCCGGACCCGGGTGAGGATCCGCGCGCCACGGCCCGCCGCGGTACGGGCGATCGCGGTCACCAGGCGTGCGTCGTCGGAGAGTTGGCCGTCCCAGGAGAGCAGTCCGCCGCGCAGCCCGGCCGGCCGCAGGACCGGCGCCAGATGGCGGGTCTCCACCGCGGACAGCCCGCGCGGGGCGGGCAGGCTGGCCCGGGAGGTACGGGCGGAGGCCCGCAGCAGGTCCCCGGCGCGCAGCCCGGCGCGCACCAGCGCGGCCTGTGACCGGGACACCAGCGGGGTGAGCGGGAGTACGAACGGCTGGGCGCGCACCAGGTGCGGGGCGGTGCGCTCCATCAGCACCCCGCGTTCGACCGCGCTCTCATGGGCGACGTCGAGCTGCCCGCCGGCCAGATAGCGCAGTCCGCCGTGGATCAGCTTGGAGCTCCATCGGGAGGTGCCGAAGGCCAGGTCATGGGCGTCGATCGCGGCGACGCTCAGCCCTCGGGACGCGGCGTCCAGGGCGACCCCGGCACCGGTGGCGCCGAGGCCGACGACCAGCACGTCCACCCGCCGCCCACCGGCCGGCCCACCCGGCCCGCCCGTTCCGGCCAGTTCGGCCAGCTCGCGGCGGCGGCGCTCGGCGGTCAGGGAGGAACCGGTGGGCGGGACGGTGCGAGTCATGGGGCGAGGGTCCTTTCCAGCAGGGTGCGCAGCTCGTCCAGGAAGTCCGCCTCGGCGAGCCCCGGGGCGGCCTCGTCGGCCATGGTGCGCAGCGAGAGGGTGAACGACTGGACGACCAGCAGCAGCGAACGGGCCTGGAGGTCGGGGCGGCCCGGCCGGACCGAGCCGTCGGCGTGGCCCTCGGCGAGGGCGCCGGTCAGCAGCCCGAGCAGGGCGTCCTGGGTGGCACCGCGCCGGTCGAGCATGTACGGCAGCAGCAGCTCGGGATCGACGTCGAGGATCTTGTGGAAGAGCGGATGGGCGCGGAACGCCGCCACCCCCGCCACCAGCCCGTCGACCAGCCGGTCCCGGGTGGCCGTGCCGTCCTCCCGCTCCGGCATCACCGACATGGCGACCGCGATCCACTCCCGGGTCATCAGATCGCCGACGAGGGTCCGCACGTCCGGCCAGCGGCGGTACAGCGTCATCCGGGAGACCCCGGCCCGCCGGGCCACATCGGTCAGCGTGGTGCGGCGCACCCCGACGGCGAGGACGCAGTCCCGGGCCGCGTCGAGCACGGTGTCGGCGTCCGCATGGTTGTGACGAATGGGCGTCATCTGTCACAGTGTAATGCCAGTGGAGCCGGGGGGCACCCATCCGGGCCCCCGCGCCGTCGACGGTGAGGAACGACCGAAGTGGACATGTTGTGGAACGGCTGGGGCGACCCGGCCCGGGCGAAACGGCTGCCGGAGTCCGTGGTCGGGCTGCTGCGCGACATGCTCGGCGTCACCCCGCGGGAAACGCCGGTACCGGCCGCCCCGGACGACATCGAGGTCCCGCCGACCCCGCTCTCCGCCACCACACTCGCCGCCTTCGCCGAGGCCCTGAGCGGGGAGGCTCTCGGCGGGCAGGAGCACGAACGGCAGGAGCGCCGCGGGGCGGACCGCGGCGGGGATGGGCGCGACGGGGCGGAGCCCGGCTGGGGACGGTACGTCCGCACCGACGCCGTCGGCCGCGTCCGCCACACCCGCGGCAAGTCCACCCCCGACCTGCTGCGGCTGCGTGCCGGGGACGTCACCGACCTGCCGGCGGCCGTCCTGCTGCCCGGCAGCCATGACGAGGTGCTGGCCGTGCTCCGGCTCTGCGCCGAACACCAGGTCTCCGCCGTGCCGTTCGGCGGCGGCACCTCCGTGGTCGGCGGACTGGCGCCCGAAGGCGCCCGGCCCTTCGTCGCCCTGGACCTGCGCCGGCTGAACACCCCGCCGGAGATCGACGAGGTCTCCCGCACCGCCGTCCTGCCCGCCGGGCTGCGCGCCCCGAAGGCCGAGGCCCTGCTCAACGAACGCGGCTACACCCTCGGCCACTTCCCGCAGTCCTTCGAATGGGCCACCATCGGCGGCTTCGCCGCGGCCCGCTCCAGCGGCCAGGCCTCCGCGGGCTACGGCCGCTTCGACGAGATGGTGCTCGGCCTGACCGTCGCCACCCCCGAGGGCGGCTGGCAGGCGGGCCGCGCCCCCCGCTCGGCCGCCGGCCCCGACCTGCGCCAGCTGGTCCTGGGCTCCGAGGGCGCCTTCGGCGTGATCACCTCGGTGACCGTGCGGATCCGGCCGCTGCCGGTACGCCGGGTTTACGAGGGCTGGCGCTTCGCCTCCTTCGAGGCCGGCGCCGCGGCACTGCGCGGGCTCGCCCAGGACGGCCCGCGCCCCACCGTGCTGCGGCTGTCCGACGAGACCGAGACCTTCATCGGCCTCGCCCACCCCGACCGCATCGGCTCCACCGCGCCGGAGACGGCCGGCTGCATGGCCGTCGTCGGCTACGAGGGCACCGCCGAGGACACCGCCGAACGCCGCTCGGCCGCCCGCAAGGCACTGACCGCGGCGGGCGGTACGTACGCGGGGGAGGAGCCCGGCGAGCACTGGGCCCGCGGCCGCTATGACGCCCCCTATCTGCGCGATGCCCTGCTGGACGCGGGCGCCTTCGCCGAGACCCTGGAGACCGCGGCCTTCTGGTCGGACATCCCCGCGCTCTACGAGGGGGTGCGCCGCGCCCTCACCGACACCCTCACCGAGGCCGGCACCACCCCGCTGGTGATGTGCCACATCTCGCACGTCTACGAGAACGGCGCCTCGCTCTACTTCACCGTGGTCTCCGCCCAGGGCGAGGACCCGGTGGCCCACTGGGAGCCGGCCAAGCACGCCGCCAACGAGGCCATCCTGGAGGCCGGCGGTACCATCAGCCACCACCACGGCGTCGGCACCGACCATCGCGACTGGTACGCCCGGGAGGCCGGAGAGCTCGGCATCCGCGCCCTGAGCTCCGTCAAGGCCGCCCTCGACCCCGACGGCATCCTCAACCCCGGCATCCTCCTCCCGGCCCCGGCCCCGGCCCCGGCCCCGGCCGCCGGTTCCTCCTCCCGTACCCCTTCCGTCCCCTCTTCCGCCGACCGGCCCTGACCCGGCCCCGCCCCCTGGAGGCGCGCACATGCGACAGTTCACCGCCGTGGTCAACCCGGCCGCCGGCAGTTCCAGCGGCGCGGCGGACCTGCTGGCGCTCGCCCGACTGCTCCGGGAGGCCGGGGCGGGGCTGGAGACCCGCTACAGCCGCAGCCTGGAGCACGCCCGCGAGCTGGCCCGGGAGGCCGGCGGACGCGGCCGGGTGGTGCTGGCGGTCGGCGGGGACGGCATCGCGGGCGGCGTAGGCGGCGCCCTCAGCGGCACCGGCGCCGTCCTCGGGCTGGTCCCGGCCGGGCGCGGCAACGACTTCGCCCGCGCGCTCGGCCGGACCGGCAAGGCCCTCGACGTACCCGCCCTCGCGAAGACCCTGCTGCACTCCACCCCCAGGGTGGTGGACACCATCGAGGTCACCTCCGCCGTCCACCCTGGCGTCTCCGTACTCGGCAGCGTCTACGCGGGGGTGGACGCCGTGGCCAACCGCCACGCCAACACCTCCCGGCTGCTCAGCGGCGCCGCCTCGTACTACGTCGGCGGGGCCCGGGCGGTGGCCGGCTGGCGCCCGGCCGCCTACCGGATCACCGTGGACGGCACCGAGCACAGGGAGCGCGGCTACACCGTGGTCGCCGCCAACTCCGGCTACTACGGCTTCGGCCGCCACATCGCCCCCGGCGCCCTGCTGGACGACGGGCTGCTGGACGTGGTCGTCATCCGGCACGGCCCCCGGCGGCTGTTCTTCTCCCTCATGAACGAGCTGAAGACCGGCGCCCATCTCTCCCGCCCCCAGGTGCGGGTGCTGCGCGGCAAGGAGATCCGCATCGAGGCCGACCGGCCCGTGCCCTACGGCGCCGACGGCGAGGTGGACGCCGTCCTGCCGGTGACCGTGCGGGTGCAGCCGGGCGCCCTGAAGGTGCTCGCCTGAGGCCGCCCGCCTCCCCGGGCCCGTCCCGGGGCCGGTGCGCTCAGCCGACCACCGCCGCCCGTACGCAGAGCACATCGGGCAGATGGGAGGCGAGCAGCTCCCAGCTCTCCCCGTCGTCGCCGCTGGCGTACAACTCGCCGTTGCGGTTGCCGAAGTAGACACCCGCCGGGTCGGCGTCGTCGGTGCACAGCGCGTCCCGCAGCACCGTGCCGTAGTGGTCGTGCTCCGGCAGCCCGGCCGACAGCGCCTCCCAGCTGCCGCCCCCGTCGCCGGTGCGGTAGACCCGGCAGCGCCGGTCGACCGGCACCCGGTCGGCGTCCGCGGTGATCGGGAAGACGTAGGCGGTGTCCGTCCGGTGCGGATGGGCGGCGAGGGCGAAGCCGAAGTCGGACGGCAGGCCCTCGCCGATGTCGGTCCAGCTCGCCCCCGCGTCATCGCTGCGGTAGACGCCCCAATGATTTTGCAGGTACAGCCGGTCCGGGTCGCCCGCGCCCTGGGCGACCTTGTGCACGCACTGCCCGAACTCCGGGTGCCGGTCCGGCAGGAAGACCGCCGACACCCCGTGATTGGACGGGGACCAGTGCGCGCCGCCGTCCTCGGTCCGGAACACCCCGGCGGTGGAGACCGCCACCGTCACCGCGTCCGGTGTTCGCGGGTCGGTGACCACCGTGTGCAGCCCCTCGCCTCCGCCGCCCGGCACCCACTGCGAGCGGGTCGGGTGCTCCCACAGCGGCCGCACCAGTGCGAAGCTCTCCCCGCCGTCCTCGGACCGGAACAGCGCGGCCGGCTCGGTGCCCGCGTAGACGACACCCGGGGCGGCCGGGCCCGCCGGATGGAGCTGCCAGACCCGCTCCAGTGACGCCCCGGTGTCCTTCGGGAAGGAGACCGCGGGCCGGGCCGGCTCTGTCCAGCTCGCCCCCAGGTCGTCGGAGTGGAACACCGACGGGCCCCAGTGGGCGCTGTCCCCGCCCGCCAGCAGCCGGGGCGTGCCCGCCCGCGTGTCGATGGCGGCCGAATAGATCGCCTGGGCGGTGAAGAAGGGACCCTCGAAGTCCCACCGCCCGCCCTTCCTGCGGCCGAGGAACAGCCCCTTGCGGGTGCCCGCGGCCAGTAGTACGTCGGTCATGGTGCGCCCACTCCTCCGTGCCACCGCTGACGCCGTTGTCGCGGATACGGGCCAGTCTGCACCCGCCCACTGACAACGGCCCTCCCAGCGGTTTCACCGCAGGTCAGCCCCTGTGCGGCCGGATCGGGGCCGGTGGCCTCAGACCGAGCGGTGGTACTGGTCGGGCACATGCACGGCCCCGCCCAGGGTCCGCGCCGCGCGCCGCGCCCAGGAGGGGTCGCGCAGCAGCTCGCGGCCGAGCAGCACCGCGTCCGCCTCCCCGTTGGCCACGATCTTCTCGGCCTGGGCCGGCTCGGTGATCAGCCCCACGGCGGCGACCGGCAGGCCCGTCTCGCTCCGCACCCGGGCGGCGAACGGCACCTGGTAGCCCGGGCCGGTCGGGATGGCCGCCCGCGGGGCGTTGCCGCCGGTGGACACATCGAGCAGATCCACCCCGTGCTCCTTCAGCAGCGCGGCCAGCCGTACCGTCTCGTCCGCGGTCCACCCCGCCTCGTCCAGCCAGTCGGTGGCCGAGATCCGGAAGAACACCGGCAGCTCCTCGGGCCAGACCGCACGCACCGTGTCCACCACCTCCAAGGCCAGCCGCACGCGGTTCTCGAAGGAGCCGCCGTAGGCGTCGGTGCGGTGGTTGGAGTACGGGGAGAGGAACTCGCCGATCAGATAGCCGTGCGCCCCGTGCACCTCCACCACGTCGAACCCGGCGTCCCGGGCCCGTCGGGCGGCGTCGGCGAACTGCGCCCCTACGGCCGCGATCTGCTCGGTGGTCAGCTCCTCCGGCACCGGGTGGCCGGTGTCGAAGGGCAGCGGGCTCGGCCCCACCGGCTGCCAGCCGGTCTCCGGGTCCGTCACCGGGGCGCCGCCCTTCCAGGGGCGGTCGGTCGATCCCTTGCGTCCGGAATGACCCAGCTGGATACCGGGAACGGTGCCCTGGGTCCGCAGGAAGTCGGTGATCCGCCGCAGCGCCCCGGCCTGCCGGTCGTTCCAGAGGCCCAGGTCGTACGGGGAGATCCGGCCCTCGGGCGATACGGCCGTCGCCTCCAGCAGGATCAGCCCGGTGCCCCCGGCCGCCCGCGCCGCGTAGTGCGCGAAGTGCCAGTCCCCGGCCACCCCGGCGTCGAGGCCGGTCGCCTCGGCGCTGTACTGGCACATCGGCGCCATCCAGACGCGGTTGGGGATGGTCAGCGACCGCAGGGTACGGGGCTCGAACAGTGCGCTCACGGGGGCGCTCCTCTCAGGGTGGGACCGGCCGCCGCGGCACGGGCCGGCGACGGGCGGGTCGGTGGGGCCGACCGGTAGTACGGTAAACCTCGTACTACGGTCACTGTCAAACTACGATGACCGTCCGACTATGCCGAGTGCCGACCTATGATGGTGCTGTTGCCGCGGGCCTCGCCCGCCCCGCCCCCGCAGCCGCCCGTCGACGAGTGTGGAGCCGCCATGACGACCATGACCCCCGGGCGGGAGCTGCCCCACCCCGAGCCGGACCGGATCCGGCTGGCCGAGGTGTTGCACGCGCTCGCCGACCCGATGCGGATGCGCGTGGTGTGCCGGCTCGCCGAGGCCGGTGCCGAACTGGCCTGTTCCGAAGTGGAGTTGCCGGTCACCAAGTCGACCAGCACCCACCACTTCCGGGTGCTGCGGGAGAGCGGTGTCATCCGGCAGGCCTACCGGGGGACCGCCAAGATGAACGCCCTGCGCGGCGAGGAGCTGGAGGCCCTCTTCCCCGGACTGCTCGCCGCCGTGCTCGCCGCCGCCGACGCCCAGGCCGCCCGCCTCGGCCCCGCCGAGGACTGAGTTCCGCCCAAGGCCCGCGAAGAGGGAGTGTTCGCCCGGCTGGACCTGATGCTGGTGGACGAGGACCGGGTGCCGGGGGCGGCCGGCTGGGGCGTACCGCTGCACTGGGACGGCGAGGTCTCCTCGCTGCCCGCCGGGTACACCGACTCCCTGGTCCGGGCGGTCGAGGGCCGGGAGCAGGGGCGCACCCCCAACACCCTGGTCGTCTGCGACGCCGTCGTCACTCCCGCGCTGCAGGGGCGCGGGCTGGCCGGCGGATGCTGACGGGTCTGCGCGAGACGGGCCGCGCGGCCGGGCTCACCCAGGTCCTCGCCCCGGTCCGCCCCACCACCAAGGAGCGGTACCCGCTGACGCCGATCGAGCGGTTCATGACCTGGCGCCGCGAGGACGGCACCGCGCTCGATCCCTGGATCCGCACCCATGAACGGCTGGGGGCCACCCTGCTCGCCGCGGCGCCCGCCTCCCAGACGATGACCGGCACGGTCGCCGAATGGGAGAAGTGGACCGGCCTGGCCCTCCCCGAGTCCGGGGAGTACGTCATCCCGGGCGGGCTCACGGTGCTGCACGTCGACCGGGCCGCCGGCACCGGGGTCTACCGGGAGCCCAACATCTGGATGCGCCACCCCTGACCCGCCCCGGCCCGTATACGGCCGAGCCCGTACCGGGCCGCGCGCACGAGGGCCGCGGCCGGGGGACCCGCTCCCCGGCCGCCGCACCCGCGGCCGGACGCGCCGGGCCCCGCGCCCCCTTCGTCCGGCCGCCCCACCGCGTCACATCCGCCGCATCCGCTCGATCTCCGCGGTCTGCTGGGCGATCACATCGGTCGCCATCTCCTCCACCTGGACGTTGTTGCCGTCCGACAGCGCCTCGGTGGCCATGGCGAGGGCGCCCTGGTGATGGGTGATCATCAGCTTCAGGAACAGCTCGTCGAACGCCGCGCCCCGGGCCGCGCGCAGCCTCTTCAGCTCCGCCGCGGTGGCCATCCCGGGCATCTTCCCGTGGTCGTGACCGCTCTGCGCGCGGGGCCCGCCGTTGCGGTCCAGCCATCCGCGCATCGCGGAGACCTCCGGCCCCTGGGCGGCGGCGATCCGCCCGGCCACCCCCTTCACCTGGGCCGATGACGCCTGCTTGGGCGCCAGGGCGGCCATCTCCAGGGCCTGCCCATGGTGGACGATCATCATCTGGGCGTAGGTGTAGTCGGCCGAGTTGGGGGTGTCCGGCACCACCTCGCGGGCCGCGTCCTCCGGCGACAGCGTGCGGGCCGGCTCACCGGGCCGGCCGGGCGCCACCACCGCCGGGCCGCTGCCGGAGGCCGCCGCCTTCGGCGTGGCGTCCGGCTTCGCCGCGGAGTCGTCGCAGCCGGTCAGACCGAGGAGGGCGGCCAGGGCGACGGCCACCGCGGCGGCCGGCACCCCGGCCCGCGGCCGGCCCGCTCGTGCCGCCGGGGCCGCCCAACGGGACGCACCACTACCGGACTTGCGCACTGCTGCCTCCCAGGGGCCGTGGACGGGTGCGCGGGCGCGCCGAAGCGGTCGGCATGTCCACCTGTCGAGAAATCCTCATGACGTTGCTGTTGCCATCTGTTGAGATGTGCATGCAAAAGAAGATACTGCCGTGGTCCGTGCACCGTTCAACTCCGAACGGAAACCTGGGAGGACGTAGTGATCCTGCGCACCGTACGCGCTCGGCGCAGACGACTGGGCGTGGCCACCGCCGCGGCCGGCCTGCTCGCCACCTTGCTGACCGCCGGCCCCGCCGCCGCCACCCCCGATCCCGGAGACGCCCCCACTGTCTCCGGGAGCGTCTCCGCCCAGCAGAAGGCCGAGGCCACCGCGGCCATCCGGTCCGGCGAGATACCCGGCGTGGACGAGGTCGTGCACAGCCCCAACATCACCCATCTCGCCAACATCCCCAAGGACGTGCTGCCCGGCACCAACTCCGACCTGGCCTTCCAGGGCCGGTACGCCTTCGCCGGCAACTACGACGGATTCCGGATCTTCGACATCAGGAACCCCGCCAAGCCGCGCACCGTCGCCCAGGTGCTCTGCCCGGGTTCGCAGAACGACATATCGGTCTCCGGCGACCTGCTCTTCCTGTCGACCGACTCCTCGCGCAGCGACGACTCGTGCTCGTCCACCACCCAGCCGGCCACCGAGAAGAACTCCTGGGAGGGCGTGAAGGTCTTCGACATCAGCGACATCCGCAACCCGCGTTATGTCGCCGCCGTCGAGACCGCCTGCGGCTCGCACACCCACACCCTGGTGCCCGAGCGGCGGAACGTCTACGTGTACGTCTCCTCGTACGCGCCGAACGCAACCTTCCCCGACTGCCAGCCCCCGCATGACGGGATCTCCGTCATCAAGGTGCCCCGCAAGGCCCCGCACCAGGCGAAGCTCGTCGGCTTCCCGGTGCTCTTCCCGGGCGAGGGTCCCGACGGCGGCGGCAACCCGGGCGCCCCCACCAACCCGGGCGTCACCAAGACCACCGGCTGCCACGACCTCACCGTGCTGCCCGGCAAGGACCTCGCGGCCGGCGCCTGCATGGGCGACGGCATCCTGTTCTCCATCGCCGACCCCGAGCGGCCCAAGGTCATCGACCGGGTCCAGGACAACGTGAACTTCGCGTTCTGGCACTCGGCCACCTTCAACCAGAAGGCCGACAAGGTCGTCTTCACCGACGAGCTCGGCGGCGGCGGCGCCCCGACGTGCAACGCCGAGGTCGGCCCGAACCGCGGCGCGGACGGCATCTATGACATCAAGGGCCGCGGCGACAAGCGCAAGCTGGTCTTCCGCAGCTACTTCAAGATCGACCGCCACCAGGCCGACACCGAGAACTGCGTCGCCCACAACGGCTCGCTCATCCCGGTCAAGGGCAAGGACCTGATGGTCCAGGCCTGGTACCAGGGCGGCATCTCCGTCTGGGACTTCACCGACTCCGCCAAGCCCAAGGAGATCGCCTACTTCGAGCGCGGGCCGCTGAGCACCACCCAGCTCGTCACCGGCGGGTCGTGGTCCGCGTACTACTACAACGGCCACATCTACTCCAACGACATGGCCAAGGGCTTCGACGTGCTGAGGCTCGACGACCGGCGCACCGACCCGGCGAAGCGGGTGCGGATGGACGAGCTCAACGTCCAGACGCAGCCAAACTACTTCGAGGACTTCGACCGCGACTGAGCCCACGGGTCCGGTGGCAGTCCACCGGGCCCCGGCGACCACTCACCACCGCCGGGCGGCCTCTCCTCGGGGCCGCCCGGCGGCGTACCCGCCTCCCAGTCCAGCCCGTAGCGCTGGAACAGCTCCGAACGCAGCCGCGCCCGCGGCATCGGCGCCCCGGGCAGCACCACCGCGAACACCGCGCCCATCAGCAGCGCCCGCAGCAGCGGATAGTCCACGTCCACGTCCCGCGAGCCGTAGCGGACCACCGTGTCCCGCAGCAGGGCCGCCAGCCGCTGCTGCTCGTCGCAGCGGACGAACCCCTCGGCCTGCAGGATGCCGGCCATATGCGTCCGCATCAGCCGGGGCTGCTCCACCGCCAGCCCCAGCACCGCGTCGATGGCCCGGGCCAGCCGCTCCCGGCCGTCCTCGGAGCGCGGCTCGCGCTCCAGCGCCTCCGCCAGCCTCAGATGCATCAGCCGGTGCACCGCGGACTGCAGCAACTCCCGCTTGCCCGCGAAGTAGTAGGACACCAGCCCGCGCGCCGACCCGGCCCGGTCCGCGACGGCCCCCAGCGTGGTGTCCTCGTACCCCCGCTCGGCCACCAGCTCCACCGCCGCCTGCAGCAGCCGCTCCCGGGAACGCCGACGGAGCTCTTCATTGACCGATGCGCTCCGCGGGGTCATGCTTTAACTCCTGCGTTGACTGGCTGGCAGCCAATATACTCGGGCCATCGCCACCGCGACGGCCGCTGCCCGAGGGTCTACGCGGTGGATGCCGTGCGGACCGGGCGACGCGGGGGATCGTCCGGGCCGTACGGCTTCTCACTGCCCGCGTTGCCCGGGTCGCCTGTCCGGCGCCCCTCCGCTCACCACCGCCCCGCCGCCCTCCGGCCGCCGGGCCGCGTACCACCGCTCGTACGCCCCGACCGCCAGCGCGGCGAAGCAGGCCCCCATCAGCCAGCCCGCGAGCACATCCGAGAACCAGTGCACCCCGAGATACAGCCGGGTCACCCCCACCCCCAGCACCGACACCGCCCCGGCCGCCACCGCCAGCCGCCAGACCCAGCCGCCGGCGCCGAACCTCCGGGCCAGCCACAGCAGCACCGCCACCGTGAACGCCGCCGTCATCGCGTGCCCCGACGGGAAGGACGCGAAGTGCGCGGTGTCCACCGGATCAGGCCACACCGGGCGCTCCCGCCCCACCAGCGCCTTCAACCCCTGCTGCCACACCGTGCCCACCGCGCTGACCAGCACCGCCCACACCGCCAGCGCCCGCTCCCCGCGCCCCCACAGCCACACCACCGCGGCCGCCACCAGCAGCCGCATCGCCCACGGGTCCCACACCCAGTCGGTCAGCACCCGGGCGGTACGGGTGAGCACCGGGCTGCGCACCGCCGAGGCGTGCAACCCGTCCGCTACCGTGCGGTCGAAGGAGACCACCGGCCCCGCCTCGACCACCACCAGGGCGAGTAGCAGCCCGGACAGGGCGCCGGACCAGAGGGCGACGGAAGCGGGCAGGCCGCGGGTGGGGGAGGGGGCGTGCATGCCCTGATCCTTACCGGCGAACGCCCGGCTACGCCCCCCGACCCGCCCACCGGGGCAACCCGAGGGAAACCGGCAGGACACCCGAGGGCAACCGCGAGGACACGGCGCCCTCCTACCCCAGGGTGCGCAGCGCCGGGACGAAGGCCACCAGCAGCGGCACCACCGGGACCAGCGCCGCGGCCGCCGTCAGCCGCAGCCGGCGGCCCGCGGTCAACCGGGGCTCGGCGGTCAGCAGCCGGTTCACCCGCCGCGGCAGCTGGGCGTCCTGCGCCGGGCAGGGGCCGAAGACCCCGCGGTCCTCGTTGAGCTCCACCAGCGCCAGCGCGATGGTCAGCCGGCCGAACCGCTTGGAGGCCGAGTCGTCCGCGGCCAGCTCCACCAGCCGGTGCATCTCGTCGCGGAACGCGGCGAACACCGGGACCTGCGGGAAGCCGGTGGCCAGCGCCGAGGAGCAGTGCAGCAGCCAGTCGTGCCGGGCCCGGGCGTGCCCCTGCTCATGGGCGAGTACGGCATCCAGCTGCCGCCCCTTCAACCGCCGCAGCGCCGCCGTGGTGACCACCAGCCGCGGGGTGGGCCCGGCCAGCCACCAGGCGTCCGGCCGCTCGCCCTCCAGCAGCACCAGCGGCTCCCGGCCGGCCTCCTCACCGGGCAGCAGCGGGGACCGCACCAGCAGCTCGGCCCGGCGCCGGCGGCGGCGCGCCCGCGCCCGGCGCACCTCGCGGGTCAGCATCGCCCCGCTCCACAGCCCACCGCAGGCCAGCAGCACGGCCAGCGCACCGGACCAGGGGCCGTCCGCGCCGAGCGCGTACGCCTCCACCACCGCCCGCGGGGCCGGGGCGAAGACGTGCCCGCGCACCTCCTGCCAGGCCGCGGCCGCGCTGAACACCATGGACAGGGCGAAGCTGAGCAGCACCCCCGCCACCACGCACTGCCACACCCACAGGGCCACCACCGGTTCGCGCTCCGGCCAGCGGGCCCGCGCCAGCAGGGAGGGGGCCAGTACGGCGGCCACGGAACCGAGCGCCAGCAGCGTCAAGGGGATGACCATGCGTCCACCCTATGAGCGGGCCGGGGTTGATAGATACGGCCTCGCACAGCAAGTGACGCACACCACGGAAACCGCAGCACCGGAGCTTCGGATTCCGCACCTCCCCGAGAGCCGGGAGCCTCCTCACAAGGCGAGCAGCATCGCCACCATCCCCAGGGCCATCGCCAGCCGGCAGGCGAGCGCAGGCTGCGGCCCGGCGGCCCAGCCCTCCGTCACCCCGGGTGACGCCGTCCCCGCGGGCACCAGCCGGCCTCCCGCGCGCAGTACGTACACCGTGTAGTACGCGAGGAGCGCGGCCGTCAGCAACGGCAGCCCACCGCCCGGCCCGCCGTGCCCGGGATGCGGCCCCGGCCCCGTACCACCGCCGGCGGCCATCACCAGGGCCATGTAGACCATCGCCAGCGAGCCCACCAGATGGTGGCCGTGGTCCGCCGCCCACCCGCGGCCACCCGCTCCTCCACGGCCTACCACCTGCCCGCGGCCACCCGTCCGCCCGCGCCACAGCGGCCCGACGGCCCCGACGGCGGGGACGGCGGCCGCCGTGAACAGCGCCGCGTACCCGGACCACACCCAGGCGGGCGGCGCCGCCACCGCGGCCGGGACCGCCATCGCGGCCATCCCCAGCCCCATCACCGCCTCACCGGCGGCGGCCGACCGCCCGACATGCCCGGGGCAGCCGTGCGCCCGCACCAGACAGGACACCCCGGCGACCGCGCACAACGCCACCAGCAGCCAGCCGGGCACCACAGGTCCGTGCACCTCGCACCTCCCCCGGCGCGCGGTCCCGGTCGGACCGGCGTCCGCCCTGGACGATGCCCGGCCCCGGGGTCGCGCACGCGGGCGCGAGGAGGTACGAGGGGAGTACGGGGGCGTACGACCGGCGCGTTACGCTCGGGGCCGCCCGCCAGAGCCGACCGGAGGAGAGCCACCCGCCATGGACACCGCAGCACCCCGCAGAGCGGACGCCCTCACCTACCGGGACGCCACCGAGGCCGACATCCCGGCGCTGGTCGCCCTCGTCGAGTCGGCCTACCGGGGCGAGGCCAGCCGGGCGGGCTGGACCACCGAGGCCGACATCCTCCAGGGCCGGCGCACCGACCCCGCGGGCATCCGCGCGGTCATCACCGCCCCCGCCTCGCGGCTGCTGGTGGTCGAACGGGACGGCGCGCTGGTCGCCTGCTGCCAGCTGGAACACCGCGGCGAGGCCGCCTACTTCGGCACCTTCGCGGTCCGCCCCGGGCTCCAGGGCGGTGGCCTGGGCCGCCAGGTCATCGCCGAGGCCGAGCGGCTGGCCGCCGCCGACTGGGGCGCCCGCCAGATGCAGATGACGGTGATCTCGGTCCGCGAGGAGCTGATCGCCTGGTACGAGCGGCGCGGCTACCGGCGCACCGGGACGATGACCCCCTTCCCGTACCGCGACGAGCGCTTCGGCCTGCCGCAGCGTCCGGACCTGGAGTTCGAGCTGCTGGTCAAGGACCTCCCGGCCCTGGCGGTCCTGTCCGACCTGCCCGCGGCGCCCGCGGCGTAGCGCGGAAACGGCCGCCTTCCGTACCCGGCCCGGGTACGGAAGGCGGCCGCACGTTTCCCCGGGTGTCTCCCGGGTTTCCCGCCCGGGCACCGGGGTTTCCCGACCGATCACCGGGTTTCCCGCCAGACCACCGGGGTTTCCCGGGCGGGCGCCGGGTTGCCCGCCCGGGTGCCGGGTTTCCCACCCGTGCACGGGTTCCCCGGGCCGTTTCCCCTCGACCCCGGGTTTCCCGCGGGAGACCCGCGGCGCACCGGGCGTCTCCCGCACGTTTCCCCGGCCTACTCCGTCGGGTCGCCCGGCTCGTCGGTGCGGAACACCAGGGTTCCGTCGCCCTCCGAGACCCGCACCCGGGAGCCGGCCGGCAGCCGCCCGTCCAGCAGCAGCCGGGAGAGCCGGTTGTCCACCTCGCGCTGGATGGTGCGGCGCAGCGGCCTGGCCCCGTACTCCGGCTCATGGCCGCGCCGGGCCAGCCAGTCCACCGCGTCCGGGGCGAACTCCACCGCGATGTCCTGCGCCCGCATCCGGCGCCGGGTCTCGTCCAGCAGCAGATCGGTGATCCGGCGCAGCTGCTCCTCGTCCAGGCGGCGGAAGACGACGATCTCGTCGATCCGGTTGAGGAACTCCGGCCGGAAGTGCTCCCGCAGCGGCCGCAGCGCCCGGTCCCGGGCCGCGTCGTCGTCCGCGCCCTCGCGCCCGGCCCCGAAGCCCAGCAGCCCCCGGCCCGAACCGATCGCCTCCGAGCCCAGGTTGCTGGTCATCACGATGACCGTGTTCTTGAAGTCCACCGTGCGGCCCTGCGAGTCGGTCAGCCGCCCGTCGTCCAGCACCTGGAGCAGCACGTTGAAGACGTCCGGGTGGGCCTTCTCCACCTCGTCCAGCAGCAGCAGCGAGTACGGGTGGCGGCGCACCGCCTCGGTCAGCTGCCCGGCCTCGTCATGGCCGACGTACCCGGGAGGCGCCCCGACCAGCCGGCTGACGGTGTGGCGCTCCTGGAACTCGCTCATGTCCAGGCGCACCATCCGCTCCTCGCTGCCGAACAGCGCGTCGGCCAGCGCCCGGGCCAGCTCGGTCTTGCCCACCCCGGTCGGACCGAGGAAGAGGAAGCTGCCGATCGGCCGTTTGGGATCGGCCAGACCGGCCCGCGAGCGCAGCACCGCCTCACAGACGGCGGCGATCGCGTCCTCCTGGCCGATGACCCGCTTGCGCAGCTGCTCCTCCAGGCCGAGCAGCCGGTCCTTCTCCTCCTGGGTGAGGCTGGCGACCGGGATGCCGGTCTGCCGGCTGACCACCTCGGCGATGTCCGCGGCGGTCACCTCCACCACCCGGCCGTCCCCGGCCGGCTCCTCGCCGCGGCCGGTGCTGATCCGCGTCTGGAGGTCCTGGATGCGGTCCCGCAGTTCGGTGGCCCGCTCGTACTGCTCGGCGGCCACCGCCTGGTCCTTGTCCCGGGTCAGCTGGTCCACCTGGCGCTCCAGCGCCCGGATGTCGGTGTCGGTGTGGGCGCGCAGCCGCACCCGGGCACCGGCCTGGTCGATCAGGTCGATCGCCTTGTCGGGCAGGAACCGCTCGGTGAGGTAGCGGTCGGACAGCCCGACCGCGGCCAGCAGCGCCTCGTCGGTGTAGCGGACCTGGTGGTGGGCCTCGTAGCGGTCGCGCAGCCCGCGCAGGATCTCCACCGCGTCCTCCGCACTGGGCTCGGGCACCAGGATCGGCTGGAAGCGGCGGGCGAGCGCCGCGTCCTTCTCGATGTGGCGGCGGTACTCCTCCATCGTGGTCGCGCCGATGACATGCAGCTCACCGCGGGCCAGGGCCGGCTTCAGCATGTTGGAGGCGTCCATCGAACCGCCCTCCGAACCGCCGCCGCCCCCGCCGGCGCCGACCACCGTGTGCAGTTCGTCGATGAAGACGATCAGCTCCTCGGAGTGCTCCCGGATCTCCTCGATGATCGCGTTCAGCCGCTCCTCGAAGTCGCCGCGGTAGCGGGTGCCGGCCACCACCCCGGACAGGTCGAGGGCGACCACCCGGCGCCCGTGCAGGGTGCCCGGGACGTCGTTCTCGGCGATCCGCTGGGCCAGGCCCTCCACGATCGCGGTCTTGCCCACACCGGCGTCGCCGATCAGCACCGGGTTGTTCTTGCCGCGGCGCGAGAGCACCTCCACGGTCTGCTCGATCTCCTCCTCGCGCCCGATCACCGGGTCGATCCGGCCCTCCCGGGCCATGTCGGTCAGATCGCGCCCGTAGGTGTCGAGCGTCGGGGTGCCGTGCTGCGGCGCGGGCCGTGCCTCCGGGTCGCCCACCCACGGGCCCGGCCCGCCGCCGCGCCCCGGACCGCGCCCGTGCACCGCGGGGCCGCCGCCGTCGTACTTGGCGGCGTTGAGGATGCGGCCGGCCGCCGAGTCGGGGTTGGCGGCCAGCGCCGACAGCACGTGCTCGGGCCCGATGTAGGAGGCGCCGGAGTGCCGGGCCAGGTCGTGGGCGTCCAGCAGGGCCCGCTTGACCGCCGGGGTGACGGCGATCCGCGACTGCGGCGGCCCGTCCCCGGCGGACCGGTCGATCTGCTCGGCCAGCGCGTCCGGGTCGGCGCCCGCCCGGGCGATCAGGTCGCGGGTCGGCTCGGTGGCGAGCGCGGCGCGCAGCAGGTGCTCGGTCTCCAGGTCCGTACTGCCGTGCTCCGCCGCGTAGGAGGCGGCGTCGCCGACCATCCGCCGGGCCGGCTCGCTCATCAGGCGCCCGATGTCGATGTACCGGGGCACCTGGCGCCCGCCCGCCGGCGATGCCGGTCCGCTGCCGAAGAAGCGGGCCAGGAACTCGCTGAAGGGGTCGGAGCCGTATCCCTCCGGACCCGGGAAAGGACTGCTCATATCGCTTCCGTTCCGGTGTCCCCGGAGGCGCGCGGGCACACGTCCTACGGCACGCGCACGCCGCACCGGGACACGCTGTACGTGAGACCTGCCGTGAGTCCACGACGCGGGTTCCCGGCGCCCTCCCCGTTACACCTGGGGCTGCTGGGACCGCCGAGACCCGGGGCCCTCGGGCGGGAAGTCCGTGGTCGCCCCGTCCAGCCCGAAGGCGCGCACCAGCCGCCAGTGCTCGGGGGTGTTGACCACCCAGCCGATCAGGTCCAGCTCGGCGGCCCGGGCCCGTTCGACGGTCTCCAGGGTGAGCCTGCGGATGTTCAGCGCCAGCGTCGCCGCGCCCACCGCCAGCGCCCGCTCGGCGATGTCCCCGCCCCAGTGGCTGGCGATCAGCACCGTCCGTACGCCCGGCAGCAGCCGCGCGGTCTCGGCGACCGCCTCGTCATGGAACGAGGACACCTCCACCCGGCCGGTCAGCCCGCGCGCCCGCACCACCCCGGCCAGCGCCCGGGCCGCCGCCACGTCCTTGATCTCGGCCTGGATCGGGCAGTCCACCGCGTCCAGCACCTCCTCGAAGACCGGCACCCGCTCACCGCGCCCGGCGTCCAGCGCCCGCAGCCGCTCCAGGGTGTGCCCGGCGATCGGCCCGGTGCCGTCGGTGGTGCGGTCCACCTCGGCGTCGTGCATCACCACCAGCGCCCCGTCGGCGCTCAGATGCAGGTCCAGCTCGACGGCGTCCAGCCCGGCGCGTTCGGCGCGGCGGAAGGAGCGCAGGGTGTTCTCCGGCTCGACGCCCATCACCCCGCGGTGGCCCAGCACCCGGAACGGGCGGCCCCGGCCGCCGGTGGGCAGGTCGGCGGGTGGAACCGTGCTCACGGGCGCCTCCGGGGAGTGCGTACGGCGGGTCACCCGGCAGGGTAGCGGCCGCCCCCCGGCACCGAACCGGCACCGAACCGAACCGGCACCGAACCGAACCGGCACCGAACCGAACCGGCACCGAACCGAACCGGCGCCGAACCGGCGCCGGCCCGGGCTGGACCGGGGGCGGTCCGCCCGGTTCGCGGCGCGGCCGGCGGTACGGGACCGTGGGTCTCCGACCCGTACCGGAGACCGTCCCGGAGGGCCGCCCCGGAAGGCCGCCTCCGAGGACCGCGCACCACGACCGGCGGCGTACCGGCCCCCGCGAGCGGGTCCGACAGGAAGATTCCCGGTAACGATGCGGCTGCGCAGGATAATTTGTTTCGAACGCACTTGTGGTGGAGATCCGTGAATAGATACGGTGCGTTGACGCGAGGTTCTCCCGTGGAGGAAGTGAGATGACGGAAATTCTTGTGCAGGACGTAGTCGGCGCGGACGTATCCACCGCAGCCCAGGTGATCGGCCATCCGGCGTGGTCCGAGCTCAAGAATGCCGTGGAGGAGATCCGCGTCTGGCAGTCCGCGGACGGCTCCATCGGCTTCGACGCCGATGACGCCCCCTCCCGGGCCACCGCCGAGGCGGCCGTCGACCGGGTCGTGGCCGGAGTCGAGCAGCTCTCCCCGCTGCTCCCGCACGACGCCGAATACCACCGCGCCCTCGTCGCCGACCTGCGCCGCTGGGCCGGCGGCGGCTTCGCCGTACCGGACTTCCTGGACTCGCTGCTCGCCTTCCAGCCCGCCGCCAACCGCGTGGACGGCCTGCAGCACCTGGTCCTCTTCCCCATGTACACCCAGAACGGCAACCCGGACCGCAACTTCGAGGCGGTCGTGCTGCGGATGGTGTGGCCGGAGTGGCTGGCCGAGCTGGAGGCCACCCGCTACGACAACCCGCTGTTCTGCGGCATCACCTTCGAGGACTTCACCGCCGGCTACGACACCAACTCGGCCGTCCTCTTCCCGGAGACCATCGCCGTGCGCGAGGCCCCCGAGCGCTTCAGCTGGGGCGGCATCTTCTGCGACCGCGAGGCCGCCCGCTTCCGCCGGGTCACCGAGGCCTCCGTCGACCTCCTCGGCATCGACCTGCCCGAGGACATCCAGGCCATGGTCGCCGACCAGGCCCGCTGCGAGCAGGCCTTCGTGCTCTGGGACATGGTCCACGACCGCACCCACAGCCACGGCGACCTGCCGTTCGACCCCTTCATGATCAAGCAGCGCCAGCCGTTCTGGATGTACGGCCTGGAGGAGCTGCGCTGCGACCTCACCGCCTTCAAGGAGGCGGTCAAGCTGGAGTCCGAGGGCAACCCGCACGGCCGGGACGTCCAGTACGCGGTGCTCTTCGACCGGATGTTCCGCTTCCCCGTCACCGGCGACCGGGTCCGCAACTACGACGGCCTCGGCGGCCAGCTGCTCTTCGCCTACCTGCACAAGCACGACGTCGTCCGCTGGACCGACAACACCCTGCGCATCGACTGGGAGCGGGCCCCCAAGGTCACCAACCAGCTCTGCGCCGAGATCGAGAAGCTCTACCGCGACGGTATCGACCGGCCCAAGCTGGTCCACTGGTTCGCCGCCTACGACCTGGTCTCCACCTACCTCGCCCCGCACCCCGGCTCCCGCTGGGCCAAGGGCCCCGACGCCCTCGACCTGACCCTGCCGCCCCGCAAGCTGGTGGACGACGTGCTCCCGGACGAGTTTCCGCTGAGCATGTTCTATGAGGCCCTGTCCAAGAAGCTGAAGCACGTGATCGCTTCCACCAAGGGGATCACCGCGGATACGGTCGGGCCGGTGGCCGCGTGAACGCGGGTACGGGTACGGAGGAGGCGACGGCGATGACGGGCAAGGGCGAGACGAGCGGAGTGCTGGACGGCGCGGTGATCGCGGTGGCCGGAGCCGCCGGACCGGCCGGACGCGCCGCGCTGCTGCGGCTGGCCGAGGCCGGGGCCACCGTGGTCGGCGCCGACGCCGACCCCGCGCGGCTGGCCGAGGCGGTGGACGCCGCCCGCTACGCGCACGGCGGGGCCACCGTCACCGGCGACACCGTCGACCTGCTCGACCTGGCCGCCACCCGCGAGTGGGCGGACAAGACCGAGAAGGAGTTCGGCCGCATCGACGGGCTGGTCCACCTGGTGGGCGGCTGGCGCGGCTCCTCCTCCTTCCCGGAGACCGACCTGTCCCACTGGACGCTGCTGGAGAAGCTGCTGGTCAAGACCGTCCAGCACACCACCCTCGCCTTCCATGACCCGCTGCTGCGCAGCGACCGCGGACGGTATGTGCTGGTCAGCGCCGCGGGCGCGAGCAAGCCCACCGCCGGCAACGCCGCGTACGGGGCCGCCAAGGCCGCCGCCGAGGCCTGGACCCTCGCCCTCGGCGACGCCTTCCGCAAGGCGGGCGGCGAGCAGGGCCCGAAGGCCGCCGCCACCGTCCTGGTCATCAAGGCCCTGGTGCACGACGCCATGCGCGCCGAACGCCCCCACGCCAAGTTCGCCGGCTTCACCGACGTCGGCGAGCTGGCCGAGCGGATCGCCGGGATCTGGGACCGGCCCGCCGCGGACGTCAACGCCCAGCGCGTATGGCTGACCCCGCAGCCCTGACCCACCCGGCACCGGCCCCGGCGCCGGGGCCGCCCCCGCGAGGGAGCGGCCCCGGCGCCCCCGCCCGTCCGCCGTACCGCCCCGTCGACCGGGGACCCCTCGACCGAGCCGTGACCGACCAAGCTTGGACCGCCACGCCGTGAGCCATCCCGCACAGCCCGCACCCACCGCGCACCCCGCGAAGACCGACGCCCGCCGGCGCCACGACCCGGCCGTCCGGGGCTTCGCCAGCGACAACTACGCCGGCGCCCATCCCGAGGTGCTCGCCGCCGTCGCGCTCGCCAACGGCGGCCACCAGGTCGCCTACGGCGAGGACGAGTACACCGACCACCTCCAGCGGGTCATGCACAGCCACTTCGGCCCCACCGCCGAGACCTTCCCGGTCTTCAACGGCACCGGCGCCAACGTCACCGCCCTCCAGGCGCTCACCGACCGCTGGGGCGCCGTGGTCTGCGCCGAGTCCGCCCACATCAACGTGGACGAGGGCGGCGCGCCCGAGCGGATGGCCGGGCTCAAGCTGCTCACCGTGCCCACCCCGGACGGCAAGCTCACCCCCGAGCTGATCGACCGGCAGGCCTGGGGCTTCGACGACGAGCACCGCGCCATGCCGCAGGTCGTCTCGATCACCCAGAACACCGAGCTCGGCACCGTCTACACGGTGGACGAGATCCGCGCCATCGTGGAGCACGCCCACGGCCTCGGCATGAAGGTGCACCTGGACGGCGCCCGCATCGCCAACGCGGCCGCCTCGCTGAACGTCCCCATGCGGGCGTTCACCAACGCCGTCGGCGTGGACGTGCTCTCCTACGGCGGCACCAAGAACGGGCTGCTCTTCGGCGAGGCGATCGTCGTCCTCGACCCGGCTGTCGCCCGCCATATGAAGCACCTGCGCAAGATGTCGATGCAGCTCGCCTCCAAGATGCGCTTCCTGTCCGTGCAGTTCGAAGCGCTGCTCGCCAAGGACCTCTGGCTGCGCAACGCCCGGCACGCCAACGCCATGGCGCAGCGCCTCGCCGAGGGCGTACGGGCGGTGGACGGGGTGGAGATCCTCTACCCGGTGCAGGCCAACGCCGTCTTCGCGCGGCTGCCGCACCAGGTCACCCGCCGGCTCCAGGAGCGCTTCCGCTTCTACTTCTGGGACGAGACGGCCGGCGACGTCCGCTGGATGTGCTCCTTCGACACCACCGAGGACGACGTGGACGCCTTCCTGCTCGCCCTCAAGGAGGAGATGGCCCGCGGCTGAGCGGCCCACCGCGCACGCTCGAAGCAGCGCATAACCATACGGCCGACCGGAAGACCATTGGCATCCGGTCGGCCGTTCCCCTACCGTCGCTGCCATGCGACTCGTCCAGCGGGGCCCGGACCTCTCCGCCTGTCTCGCCGCGGACGAGGCCGTCGACCATGACCACCCGCGGGTACGCGAGGCGGCCGACCGCCTCGCCGTCCGGCACCCCGGCATCCTCGCGTACGCCGAGGCCGCCTTCACCTTCGTCCGCGACGCCATCGGGCACTCCATGGACACCGGCGACCCCCGCGTCACCTGGCGCGCCTCCGACGCCATCGGGCAGCGCACCGGCATCTGCCACGCCAAGGCGCATGCCCTGGCCGCCCTGCTGCGGGCCCGCGCCCTCCCCGCCGCCCTCTGCTACCAGACCTTCCCCACCGTCCACGGACTGGTCGCGGTACGGCTCCCCGGCGGGAGGGAGTGGATACGCCAGGACCCGCGCGGAGGAGCCGCCGGCAGCGCCGCGCGCTTCTCGGCCGACCGGGAGCGGCCGGCGTTCACCGTACGGCCCGAGGCCGGCGAGGCGGACCACCCGCTGCTGTACGCCGCGCCCCACCCGGCCGTGCTGCGCGCCCTGCGCTCCGCCCGGGACCGGGCCCACCTGGAGACCCTGCTGCCCCGGGGCCTGGACGCGGACGACCCCGCCGTACGGTGACGGCGGGGTCGCTCGATATGCGCTCGCGGCGGCGAGGGGCCCGGCCCCGGCCACTGCCTGGCTCAGGTGGCCTCGCGGACCTCCGCCGGCGTGGGCGCCGTACCGCCCAGATGGGCCGGCACCCACCAGGTGTCCCCGGTGTCCTTCGGGCGCACCGGGTAGGCCCGCTGGGCGGCCTCCAGCAGCTCCTGCACCCGCTCCCGCAGCCGCCGGGTGATCGCGCCCGCGTACTGGTCCGTGGGCGCCTCCACGGCCTCGCCGACGCGGATGGTCACCGGGATGTGCTGGCGCTTGAAGTTGCGCGGCCGCCCCTTGGTCCACAGCCGCTGGGTGCCCCACAGGGCCATCGGCACCAGCGGCACCCCGGCCTCCTGGGCCAGCCGGGCCGCACCCGACTTGAAGCTCTTCAGGGTGAAGGACTGGGAGATGGTCGCCTCCGGGAACACCCCGACGATCTCGCCGGAGCGCAGCGACTCCAGCGCGTGCCGGTAGGCGGCCTCGCCCTGCGCGCGGTCGACCGGGATGTGCTTCATCCCGCGCATCAGCGGCCCGGAGATCCGGTGCCGGAAGACCGAGTCCTTGGCCATGAACCGCACCAGGCGCTTTTGCGGCAGCGCCGCCAGCCCTGTGAAGATGAAGTCCAGATAGCTGATGTGGTTGCTGACCAGCACCGCACCGCCCCGGCGCGGGATGTTCTCCGCGCCCTGTACGTCGATCTTCAGGTCCAGCGCCTTGAACAGGGTGAGTGCGGCGCCGACGACCGGCCGATAGACGAGCTCTGCCATCTGGAGATGACCCTTCTGGTGATGGGCACTGGGGAGGGTTCTCCCGGTGGAGGTTACGCAGGCGTAGGTACCCCGCGTTGGGCCGATCGTGCACCATGGCGGCCATACAGGCCAGCCCTGGTGACTCCGGAGAGCGAGATTCTCGTCACGTTGTGGCGGAGTGTGACCACGGGAGTGCCGGGAACGGCGGGGAAGGAGAGCGATGGCGGTACGGGACGGAAGCGGCGAACCGCGCGGGCGCGGGGAGCGGATGCCGGGCGCACACCCGCCCGCCCGACCTGACGTGGTACGGCCACCGGCCGTCGACAACCCCGGCGACCCGCACCCCGGCCTCGACCGCCCGAGCCCGGGGCCTGACCGGTCGACCTCGGCCCCGGACCGGCTGCCCCCGGAGCCGGACCGCTCGACGCCGGGGCCGGACCGGACACGTGGGATGCCGGACCGGCCGGGTGGGGTGCCGTACCGGACAAGTGGGATGCCGCACCGGCCGGGTGGGGTGCCGGACCGGCTGGGCGCGGCCGAGCTCGGCGCGCAGCCGGGGGAGCGGGCCACCCTGGTGCAGTTCTCCACCGCCTTCTGCCAGCCGTGCCGCGCCACCCGCCGGGTGCTGGCCGGGGTCGCCGCCATGGTCGAGGGCGTGGCGCACATCGAGATCGACGCCGAGCGGGAGCTCGACCTGGTCCGCGCGCTGGGCATCGCCCGTACCCCCACCACCCTCGTCCTGGACGCCGCCGGGCGGATCGTGCGGCGGGCCGAGGGGCAGCCGCGCACCGCCGAGGTCGTCGCCGCGCTCGGTGCCGCCGTCACCGCCGGCTGACCCCGCAAGGCCCCCGGGTGGCCTCTGGGGTGTGCCATCCGGCCGCTGAGGTGCGCCGGGTCCGCGTGATGTCCGTCGCACCCCCGCTGACGTGCGGTGATGCATCTCGCATCGGTCCGGGCGCCCTTGACTGCGCCCGTGTCGCGCGGACAGGCTGGCGCCGTGGCCAGGAAACTGCTTCTCCGCCGGCGGGTCCATGTCGACCTTCTCCGTACCGCCAGCGCGCGCTGTCCGGACTGAAACCGCGCACACCCGCTCGGCCCGCCCGGCCGACGGGTGGCCGACAGCCCCGGACCCCGCCCGCGCCCGACGCGGCCCGACGCAGAAGGACGACTCCATGACGGTCCAGCCGGACCTCGCCACCTCCCATGCCCGCCACCCCGCCTCACCCGCGCTGCTCCGCTCCGCCTTCCGGCGGCACGCCGCCGGGGTCGCCGTCGTCACCGCTTCGGGCGCACGGCCGGTGGGATTCACCGCCACCTCGGTGACCTCCGTCTCCGCCGAACCGCCGATGGTCTCCTTCGGCGTGGGCACCGGCTCCTCCAGCTGGCCCGCCCTCGCCGAGGCCGAGTACGTGGGCGTGCACATCCTGGCCGAGGACCAGCGGGAGCTGGCGGCCACCTTCGCCCGCAGCGGCGCCGACCGCTTCGCCCCGCCCACCCGCTGGTCCACCGGCCCGCACGGTGTGCCGGTGCTCGACGGGGTGCCGGCCTGGCTGGTGTGCCGGGTGGTGGCGCTGGTCCCGGCCGGCGACCACCGGCTGGTGCTGGCCGAGGTGGTGGTCGGCGGCCTCGACGAGGAGCCGGGCGGACCCCCGCTCGTCTACCACCAGGGCCGCTTCCGCGGTCTGCGGGACTGACCGCAAAAGCCCGGCCGGACCGGGCGGGACCGCCTGGCACCGGCCGACCGGGACCGCCCGGCTCCGGTTACGGAGCGTAATTCAGGTCACAGTGCAAAGCGCTTGCTCAGCGGGTACGGAGTGGATGTACTGGCGAGTAATATTTTCGGCGGCGGCACCCTCCGCCCCGAGCGGAAACCGCCCGATCAGGCGCCTATGCTGCCTGCAAGAAGGCAGCTCAGTTAAGACGATGCAGTAGGAGAGCCGGCGTGAGCTTGAGGATCGTTGTCTGTGTGAAGTACGTGCCCGACGCCACCGGCGACCGGCACTTCGCCGATGACCTGACCGTCGACCGGGACGACGTCGACGGCCTGCTGTCGGAGCTCGACGAGTACGCGGTCGAGCAGGCCCTGCAGATCGCCGACGAGGCCGACGACGCGGAGATCACCGTGCTCACGGTGGGCCCCGAGGACGCCAAGGACGCGCTGCGCAAGGCGCTGTCCATGGGTGCCGACAAGGCCGTCCACGTCGAGGACGACGACCTCCACGGCTCCGACGTCATGGGCACCTCCCTGGTGCTCGCCAAGGCGATCGAGAAGACCGGTTACGACCTGGTCATCTGCGGTATGGCCTCCACCGACGGTGTGATGGGCGTGCTGCCCGCGATCCTCGCCGAGCGCCTGGGCGTCCCGCAGGTCACCCTGCTCTCCGAGGTCAGCGTCGAGGACGGCACCGTCACCGGCCGCCGGGACGGCGACACCGCCTCCGAGCAGCTCCAGGCGTCCCTGCCGGCCGTCGTCTCCGTGACGGACCAGTCGGGCGAGGCCCGCTACCCGTCCTTCAAGGGCATCATGGCCGCCAAGAAGAAGCCGGTGGAGTCTCTGGACCTGGACGACCTCGACCTCGACGCCGAGCTCGTCGGCCTGGAGGGCGCCTGGACCAAGGTCGACTCCGCGGACGAGCGTCCGGCCCGCACCGCCGGCACGATCGTCAAGGACGAGGGCGAGGGCGGCAAGCAGCTGGCCGAGTTCCTGGCGGGTCAGAAGTTCATCTGATCCCCGCCCCGGCCGGCCCGGAGCCCCGCACCGGCTCCGGCCGCGCACCCGCCCCCCTTCACACGTCGCAAGCAGGAGAGAAGAAGTCCCATGGCTGAAGTCCTCGTCTACGTCGACCACGTGGACGGCGCCGTCCGCAAGCCGACCCTGGAGCTGCTGACCCTCGCCCGCCGCGTCGGCGACCCGGTCGCCGTCGCGCTCGGCGCCGGCGCCGAGGCCACCGCCGCCGTGCTCGGTGAGCACGGCGCGGTCAAGGTCCTCACCGCCGACGCCCCCGAGTTCGCCGACTACCTCGTGGTACCGAAGGTCGACGCGCTCCAGGCCGCCCACGAGGCCGTCTCCCCGGTCGCCGTACTGGTCCCCTCCTCCACCGAGGGCAAGGAGATCGCCGCCCGCCTCGCCGTCCGCATCGGCTCCGGCATCATCACCGACGCCGTGGACCTTGAGTCCGGCGCCGAGGGCCCGGTGGCCACCCAGTCGGTGTTCGCCGCCTCCTTCACCACCAAGTCCCGTGTCTCCAAGGGCACCCCGGTCATCACGGTCAAGCCGAACTCGGCCGCCGTGGAGGCCGCCCCCGCCGCGGGCGCGGTGGAGGCCCTGTCGGTGTCCTTCTCCGACCAGGCCACCGGCACCAAGGTCGTCGGCCGCACCCCGCGCGAGTCCACCGGCCGCCCGGAGCTGACCGAGGCCGCGATCGTGGTCTCCGGCGGCCGCGGGGTCAACGGCGCCGAGAACTTCTCGATCATCGAGGAGCTCGCCGACTCGCTCGGCGCGGCCGTCGGCGCCTCCCGCGCCGCCGTGGACGCCGGCTGGTACCCGCACACCAACCAGGTCGGCCAGACCGGCAAGTCGGTCTCCCCGCAGCTGTACGTCGCCACCGGCATCTCCGGCGCCATCCAGCACCGGGCCGGCATGCAGACCTCCAAGACGATCGTCGCCGTCAACAAGGACGCCGAGGCGCCGATCTTCGACCTGGTCGACTACGGCGTGGTCGGCGACCTCTTCGAGGTCGTCCCGCAGCTGACCCAGGAGGTCAAGTCCCGCAAGGGCTGACCCGCACGGCTTCATCGACGGTCCGGGGGCCGCGCGGCGCACTGCGCCACGCGGCCCCCGGCCGTTTCCCCCGGCCCCCCACCCTCACCGCCGCCCCCGGTCGCCGCTCAAGACACCCATTGACGCAGCTCACAGCGGATACTAACTTCACCATACGGACTACTGATTCCGCCCAGCGGAAAGCATGCCACCCCAGGCATGCGGTCGGCAGGCGCAGACAGCACGGCCCCGCGAGGACAATGAGCAGCGGCGGCGGCACGGAGAAGGGTGTGGGAATGGGTCAGCAGGAGAAGCCGGCGACGAGCCTGACCGGAGCGGTCAGCGAGGAGATCAGCGCCTCCCTCGCCCCGGTGGACGAGGAGCTCGCCCGCCGCTACCCCGGCGACCCCGGCACCCGGCAGCCGGTCCACACCGTCTACGTCCCCGGCGACGCCTTCGCAGCCGACACCACCCGCTCCTGGGGTGACGCCGCCCTCGCCGCCCTGGACGAGCACGCCCCCGACGCCGGCACCCTCGCCGCCGTCCTCGGCCTGCCCGGCGCACTCGCCGACGACATCCACACCCGCGTCCGCGCCAAACTGGAACGCGAACCCGTCGAAGACCTGCGGGTCGACTTCGAGGACGGCTACACCCCCGCGTCCCCCGACGACGAGGACGGCCACGCCGCCCGCGCCGCCCGGCTGATCGCCGAGGCCCACGCCGCCGGCACCGCCGCCCCGTACATGGGCATCCGCATGAAGTGCATGGAAGCCGCCGTACGCGACCGCGGCATCCGCACCCTCGACATCTTCCTCACCGGCCTGATGGAGGCCGGCGGCCTGCCCGAGGGGCTGGTCCTCACCCTGCCCAAGGTCACCTACCCCCAGCAGGTCACCGCGATGGTCCGGCTCCTGGAGCAGTTCGAGAAGGCCCGCGGCCTCGCACCCGGCCGGATCGGCTTCGAGATCCAGATCGAGACCAGCCAGTCCATCCTGGCCGCCGACGGCACCGCCGCCGTCGCCCGCATGATCGACGCCGCCGAGGGCCGCGCCACCGGCCTCCACTACGGCACCTTCGACTACAGCGCCTGCCTCGGCGTCTCCGCCGCGTACCAGGCCAGCGACCACCCCGCCGCCGACCACGCCAAGGCGATCATGCAGGTCGCCGCCGCCGGCACCGGCGTACGCGTCTCCGACGGCTCCACCAACGTGCTGCCCGTCGGCACCACCGAGAAGGTCCACGACGCCTGGCGGCTCCACTACGGCCTCACCCGCCGCGCCCTGGCCCGCGCCTACTACCAGGGCTGGGACATGCACCCGGGCCACCTGCCCACCCGGTACGCCGCCGTCTTCGCCTTCTACCGCGAGGGCTTCGAGCAGGCCGCCGCCCGCCTGGCCGCCTACGCCAACCGGGCCGGCGGCGACGTCATGGACGAGCCCGCCACCGCCAAGGCCCTCAGCTCCTACCTGCTGCGCGGCATCGACTGCGGCGCCCTCGACACCGCCGAAGTCGCCCGGCACACCGGCCTCACCCGCGCCGACCTCGACGCCTTCGCCGCCCCCCGCCGCGCCGAACTGACCACCCACACCCGCTGACCGCCGCCCCCCAGCCCCTCCCCGCGCCGAGGGAGGGGCACACGGCCCCTCGCCCCCGTCAGCCGAGGTCCGCAGCAGCCATCAGCCGACGCCCGTCAGCCGCCGACCGGTCACCGTCATTGGGGGCAGGGGAGCAGCCGTCAACCGGCGCCCGCGACAGCCGCCGTGATCGCGGCCTCCGCAGCCCCGCATCCCCGGCAGCCGTCAGTCCTCCGCCGGCGGCACCTCGCCCGAACCCCGCGCATGCAGCACCGTGGGCAGCTCCGTACGCGACGGGGCGTCATCGAAGCCCTCCAGCCGCCGGAACAGCCGCTCCGCCGCCGTACGGCCCAGCGCCGCCGCGTCCTGCGCCACCACGGTGATGCCGAGCAGATCCGCCAGCTCGATGTCGTCGAACCCCACCAGGGCCACCGGGCGCTCCCACTCCGCCAGGAGCCGCACCACGGTCACCGTCACCCGGTTGTTCCCCGCGAACAGCGCCGTCACCGGCTCCGGACCGGAGAGCATCGCCGCGGCCGCCTCCCGCACCCGCTCCGGATCGGTCGGACCCAGCGACACCCAGCCGTCCGCCACCGGCAGCTCCGCGTCCTCCATCGCCGCCCGGTAGCCCCGCAACCGCTCCACCGCCGTATGGATCCGCGGCAGGTCGCCGATGAAGCCGATCCGCCGGTGGCCGCCCGCGATCAGATGCGCCACCCCCTGCCGGGCGCCGCCGAAGCTGTCGGTGAGCACCGCGTCCGCCTCGATCCGCCCCGCCGGGCGGTCCACGAAGACCGTGGCCACCCCGGCCCGTATCTCCGGCTCCAGATAGCGGTGGTCCGACCCGGCCGGGATCACGATCAGCCCGTCCACCCGGCGCGCGCACAGCGCGAGCGCCAACTCCCGCTCCCGCTCCGGGTCCTCCGCGCTGGAGCCGTTGATCAGCAGCGCCCCGTGCGCCCGGGCCACCTCCTCCACGGCCCGGCTGAGCGGCCCGTAGAACGGGTCGGCCAGGTCCTCCAGCACCAGCCCCACCGTGGCGGTGCGGCCCTTGCGCAGCACCCGGGCGCTGTCGTTGCGCCGGAAGCCCAGCGCCTCGATGGCCTCCTGCACCCGGCGCTCGGTGTCCTGGGTGACCCCCGCCTCGCCGTTGACCACCCGGGACACCGTCTTGAGCCCGACGCCCGCGCGCGCGGCCACATCCTTCATGGTCGGTCGGCTGCCGTAGCGGGAGGTGGAGCGGCGGACGGTCTCGGCCACGGTGCGCTGTCCTGTCGTGTCGTGTCATCGGCGGTGTGGCTCGAAGCATAGGCCCTGGACAACGTTGTCAGGAGAAGCGAGACTGACGGTACCGTTCTCCATTGATCACCGCAGGCTCCTCGGGGCGAACCGGACTACCGCCCTCCGGTGCCCTCGCACCGACTTCACCCATCGGGGGACCCGACATCATGCATTCCGAGCTCGTCGCCGCGCTGGACATCGGCGGCACCAAGATCGCCGGCGCGCTGGTGGACGGCGCCGGCGGGATCCTCGTCCGGGCGCAGCGGCCGACCCCGGCCGGGGAGAGCGGCGAGACCGTCGCCCGTGCGGTCGAGGCGGTGCTCGCCGAGCTCACCGCCTCCCCGCTCTGGCCGGACGTCCGGGCGGTGGGAATCGGCAGCGCGGGGCCGGTGGACGCCTCCGCTGGCACGGTCAGCCCGGTCAACGTGCCCGCCTGGCGGAACTTCCCGCTGGTGGAGCGGGTCCACCGGGCGGCCGGTGGCCGGCTGCCGGTGCGGCTGGTCGGTGACGGGGTGGCGATCGCCGCGGCCGAGCACTGGCTGGGCGCCGCCCGCGGCCATGACAACGCGCTCTGCATGGTGGTGTCCACCGGCGTGGGCGGCGGGCTGGTCCTGGGCGGCCGCCTCCACCCCGGGCCCACGGGCAACGCCGGGCACATCGGCCACATCAGCGTCGACCTCGACGGCGAGCGGTGCCCCTGCGGCGGCCGCGGCTGCGTCGAACGGATCGCCAGCGGCCCGCACATCGCCCGCCGCGCCCTGGAGAACGGCTGGCGCCCCGGCCCGGACGGCGACACCACCGCCGCCGGGGTGGCCGCCGCCGCCCGCGCCGGCGACCCGGTGGCCCTGGCCTCCTTCGAACGCGCCGCGCAGGCCCTGGCCGCCGGTATCGCCGCGACGGCCACCCTGGTCGAGATCGACATCGCGGTGGTCGGCGGGGGAGTCGCGGGCGCCGGCGATGTGCTCTTCACCCCGCTGCGGCGCGCCCTGCGCGACTACGCCACCCTCTCCTTCGTCCGCGACCTGTCCGTCGCTCCCGCCCGCACCGGCACCGACGCCGGCCTCCTCGGCGCCGCAGCCGCCGCCACCGCGCACCGAGACCCCCACCCCGGCCTGCCCGCCGGCGTAGGCGGCCTCACCGGCTGACCCCGCCCCGAGCCGACTCAGCGAGCCGGCTCGGCGAGCCCACTCAGCCCACCCGCGCCGCGACTCCCCGGTCTGGGCCCGGTCCTGCTGGTTGGGCGACCCTGAGGCCCGGATCCTGCTGTTTGGCGCCCCTGTGCCCGGCGCCCGCTTGGCCGGCGATCCTTAAGTCCGGGTCCTGCTCTCCGGCGGCCCTGGGCCCGGGGTCCGCTCGGCAGGCAACCTTGAGCCCGGGGCCCGCTCTCCGGCGGCCCCGGGGCCCCAGGCCGTGCTCTTCGGCCACCCCGGGCCCCGGGGCCCTGCTCCCACCGCCCGTAGGCGGGCCCCGGCCGCGCGGCCGTACTCGGGGATCCTGGGCTCGGGTCACGCCATTTGGTGACGCTCGGGCCCAGGGCCTGCACTTTGGCGACCTTGGGCCTAGGGCCTGAGCGTAAGCGCCGAACTCTTCGGTGACCCTGAGCCCTGGGCACCCCTCTTCGGCGCCGCCGGGCCCGGGTCCCGCGTTCCGGCGGCCCCGGGGCCCGGCCCTGCTTCCGGCGGTGCTCAGGCCTGGTACTGCTCTTCAGCGGCCTCGGGCCCGGGCGCCGCTTTCCGGCGGCCCTGAGCCCCGGCCCTGCTTCCGGCGGTGCTGAGCCCGGGTCATGCTCTTCAACGGTCCTGGGCCCGGGCGCCGCTTTCCGGCGGCCCCGGGCTGGGGTACCGCTTTTCGGCGGCCTCGGGCTCGGGCATTGCTTTCCCGGCTCTCCTGCGGTCCTAGGACCGGGGTCCCCCGGGGCTTGCTCTTCAGCGACCTGAGGGCCTGGGTACCGCTTCTTCCTTCACTCGCCGATCGCCTTGCGGCTGGCCCCGCCCCTGGCACCCTCGTCCCTGCCTTTGCCGCCCTGCCGCTTCCTTCTCTCTCGGGCAACGAACTGAGGGGTGCCCGAAGTGCCCGATGAGCACGGATGGCGAGAGGTCGCCAAAGCGGAAGGGCGGCCGCCGGTAGGGGCGCGGGTGACGTGGGGTCAGCCCACGGCCGCGGCCGGTACCGCTTCTCGTTCGACGACGACCAGGAAGGCGTCGTTCTCCAGGTCCATGACGACCTTGGCGGCCATTCCCTCGTCCCGGCAGGCCCGGGCCATCTCCTCCGCGGGCCAGCTGCCCCTCGGGCCTCCAGCCGGGAACTTCTCCATCACCGTACGCAGCATCCCGCACCCCCTGTGGTGCTCGATCCACTCCTGAGGCCGTGCTAACGACGCTTGTTCCCCCGGCGTTACGGCTCACGCCGGCATCTCGACATACCGTCGCAGTCTTTTGGCGGGCGACCGGCGCGTGACGGCGCGGGTTTCCGTGGCAGGGTGTTGCGGGCAAGCCTCTGGGGGCTACCGAAGAGGGGGAACCGTGATCATCTGGATCAACGGTGCGTTTGGTGCCGGGAAGACTAGTGCCGCCCGTGAACTGGTCGAGTTGATCCCGGACAGCACCCTGTACGACCCCGAGGTCGTCGGCGGAGCACTGCGCCGGCTGCTGCCGCCCAAGCGGCTCGCCGAGGTGATGGACTACCAGGACCTGCCGATGTGGCGGCGGATGGTGGTGGACGCGGCCGCGGCCATGCTCGCCGAAGTGGGCGGCGTGCTCGTGGTGCCCATGACCCTGCTGCGCCAGGAGTACCGCGACGAGGTCTTCGGTGGGCTCGCCGCCCGGCGGATCCCGGTGCACCATGTGCTGCTCACGCCAGACGAAACGATCCTTCGCACCCGGATCGCCGACCGCGAGGTCCCACCCGGCGATCCCGAGACCGAGGAGCGGGTGCGCCAGTGGTCGGCCGACCACATCGAGCCCTACCGGGCCGCCCGGGACGGCTGGCTCGCGAGGGACGCCTACCCGGTGGACAACGGCCGGCTCACTCCCGCCGAGACCGCGCGCGCCATCGCCGACGCGGTGCGCGGGGGACAGGCAGGCGCATGCAGCATCGTGCAGACACCCGAGCCGACCGGCGAGACCCTGGCGGCCGGGGTGCTTCTCTTCGACGAACGGGACCGGGTGCTGCTGGTCGACCCGACCTACAAGCCGGGCTGGGAGTTCCCCGGCGGCGTCGTCGAGGCGGGCGAACCCCCGGCGCGCGCCGGGATGCGGGAGGTCACCGAGGAGATAGGGCTGCGCCTGGACACCGTGCCCCGGCTGCTGGTGGTCGACTGGGAGCGGCCGCGGCCTCCCGGTTACGGGGGACTGCGGCTGCTCTTCGACGGCGGCAGGATCGCCGCCGACCGCGCCGCACGACTGCTGCTGCCGGGCGCGGAACTGCGTGGCTGGCGGTTCGCCACCGAGAGCGAGGCGGCCGGAATGCTGCCGCCGGTCCGCTTCGAGCGGCTCCGCTGGGCCCTGCGGGCCCGGGAGAGCGGCACGGTGCTCAACCTGGAGGCGGGAGTCCCGGTCGGCATGGGGGAGTTGGTGCGCGATGTGGAATGACAGGTGCGGTTACGGGATCGAGGGGAGCGTCCTCCTGGGCGGCGGACGCTTCGGGGGCGCGGCGCGGTCGTCCAGGGGCCGTTCGGGACCTTCTCGACGGTAGCCCGCCGGTAGGCCTCCGGTGGTCCGGTCGGAGGGGTGGCGGTCGACGGTTACGCGGTGCCCTTGACGGCGGCCCGTACCCGGGCGGTGGGCGTCACTTCTCGTCCGGGCCGGGTTCCGGGCTGATGGATGCCTGGTAGACGTCCGCGTAGGTGGGGGAGTCCTTGACCAGGTCGTCGCAGAACGCGGCGACGTCGGTGCCGATGAGTTCCACCACTCCCTTGCCCGCGGCGGCGCCCTCCTCGAAGAAGTCGACGATCCCGGGGAGCAGGGGCCCGTCGGGCAGGCTGATCGGCCCGACCTTGAACAGGTACTTCCGCATCTCCGCGTAGACGATCCGGTAGTCCGGCGGGAGTGCCTTGACCCGGGCCGTGTGCGCCCGCCACTGTTTCTTGCCTTCGATGATGTCCTGGATGCCCACGTCAGCCTCCCAGCCGGCTCAGTTTCCTCGCGACGTTCCTGTTCAACTGCTCGCGCCACCGGTCGCGGTAGGTCCGGGCCCCTGCGCCGCCGGCCAGTGCGGTGCAGAAGCCCTGGATGTCCGCGCCGAGCACCTCGTGGACGCTCTGGCCGTCCGCCGCCGCTACTTCGAGCAGCCCCAGGGCGGAGTCGAGGATCGGCATCAGGTTGCGACCGGTGAAGTCCCCGTAGGGGAAGAGGTGGGCGATGATCTGGCCCCACGCCGCCCGGTGGTCGTCCGGCAGGACATCGGCCCGGGCCTCGAACGCCTTCCATTCCCTGGTGAGATCGCTGCCGGTGGCCTTCTCCCAGAAGTTCATCTGCCGCCCTCCTTGAGCCGGTCGATGCGTGATGAGAGGTACTGCCACTTCGCCCAGAACTTCGCGAGTTCCTCGCGGCCGGCGTCGTTGAGCGTGTAGAACTTGCGCGGCGGACCGATCCCGGAGGGTCGTTTCACCACCTGAACGAGCCCGTTCCGCTCCAGCCGCAGCAAGATGGTGTACACGGTCCCCTCGATGACATCGGCGAAGCCGAGCTCGTTCAGTCGGCGGGTGATGGCGTACCCGTAGGTCTCCTCGCTGCCGATGATTTCGAGCACGCACCCTTCGAGCGTGCCTTTCAACATCTCCGTCAGGTCGTCCATCGCGGATGCTCCTCAGCCGTCGGTACTACGTGCTGCCGAGTACCGCTATACGGTATCACTGAGTAGTGGGAGAGCGGCGGGGCGGGGGCCGGCGACGGCACGCTGCTAGGTCGCGTCCCGCTCGGCGGCCTCTCGCAGGGCGGCGGCGTCCGTGGTGAGGGGGTCGCCGTGGCCGAAGCAGACGGTGGTGGGGGCGAGTTGGGCGAAGAGCCGCATCGAGGCCCTGGCCCGCTCGCGGTCCACATGGAAGACACCGAGCCCCACCCGGCCCACCGAGGCCACCGTGTCACCGGTGAACAGCACGCCGTGGCGCGGCAGATGGACGGCGATGGACCCCTCGGTGTGGCCCGGGCCGTGCACCACCCGCGCCCCGTCGCCGAAGCCCAGTTCCTCCCCGTCCACCACCTCGCGGTCGACCCGGGTCGGCGGCGCCTCGGGGACGGTGAGCCCGTGCGCGTACAGCGGCACCTCCCAGTCCAGCAGGACCGGTTCGGGTACGGGAGCCTCACCCCGTACCACCGGGGCGTCGGCCGGGTGGGCCAGCACCTCGGCGCCGTACCGGGCGGCCAGCTCCCCGGCCGCGCCGACATGGTCGCGGTGGCAGTGGGTCAGCACGATCCGGCGCAGCGCCTCGGGGCGCAGTCCCCGGCCGCGTATCGCCGCCTCGATCGCCGGGGCCGCACCCGCCCACCCGGCGTCGATCAGCGTGAGGTCGTCGTCGGAGTCCCGCCACAGATAGGCCTGTCCGATGGGGAAGCGGAGCATCAGCAACTGGGGCAGCACCTCGACGCAGTCCGGGGCGGGGGAGGGGCCGGTTCCGGCGGTGGAGGGGGTCTCGGCGGTGGGGAAGGCGTCGTCAGGGGTCATGGGAGGGACGTTAGGAGCGGCGGGGGGGGGGGGGGGGGGGGGGGAGGGGGGGGGGGGGGGGGGGGGGGGGGGCGGGGGGGGGGGGGGGGGGGGGGGGGGGGGGGGGGGGGGGGGGGGGGGAGG
>NZ_JALPTH010000044.1 GCF_023218175.1 Streptomyces lichenis
GACGGATTGGCGATCGCCGCCACGCGGTTGGGAACCGTCTCACGACCAGACGAGTCGACCTTCGGTGATCCCACAGACCGGATGGCTTCCATCGGCGATCTTCGCCAGCATCTCCGCTACAGAGTCGAAATACTGGGCCATCGATCCGTACTCGCCGGTGACCGTGGGCGCCCCCATGAACCATCTGCCGATACGTCCGTCCCTCGCGTCGATGAACTGTCCCATCCAGCCGTCCCGGTCCGACTGGAACGGGATCCACTCCTCGCGCCATTCGCCCCCACCGGACAAAGGGTGATTCGCGTAGAGCTTCTCCATCGCCCGGACACCCAGAAAGAAGCTCCCCTCGTCCGGGAACCCATCGAAGCCGCAACATGCCACTTCGTCGTCGACATCTTCCTCAGGTAGATCCAGATTGTTCTGCAACAGCCACGTCCGCAGATCCCCAGGCAGGGAGATGCCCATCCGTTCTTCGGCGGCCGCGAGCATCTGCTCCGTAGCGGGCCCTGGCAGGTCTGCGTGATCGGCTGGCGCGTGCTGCCGAAGAAGACTCATCACGCGGAACCAACTTCCAGCCACACTCATTGCCCACTGCCCTCTCCACAGGGATGTCTCCGTCCGACCACGCCACCGCGGAGGTTGGGAAGTACCGACCGGAGAACCTTGCAGGGATGGTACTTCGAGCCCGCTGTGCCCGGCGGGCCCAGCCGAGGGGCCTCCAGGACTCCAGCGAGGGCCACGGCGTCACCTTGGAGTGGCGAAGCTGAAAACGCTCAGTGACGGCCACGGCGGGCCAACATCGCCTCATCACCTGACCTGGGTGGCCAGGATTTTCCACCCTTGCCCTCCAGGGTGATCAGCCCGACTTTCCAGGCGTCCGAAGTCGTAATCGAGGCTGTACTCCGCCACGCCGACGACACGGCCATCTCGCTCGGCCACGACGATGCTTGGGTCGCCTGTATGGCCATAGCAGAAAGGAATGTCTGGGCCGAGACCCTCTGACGCCAGCAGATCTGCGATCGAGTTGAGGTCTGACTCAGACGAGTTGCGGATGAGTCCCATCTCGGCAGTATCGCGCGGGATGCAAAGGAGGCTCCACCACCTCGCTCACGTCCGGTGCCTGAGGGCGGGAGACCAGACCGTCACACCGACCATCCATCACTCCTGCGCTCTGAAGTCAGCAAGCGGCCGCGCCACGTCTCGTCGCTCCAGCACCTGTGACCCCGCCGCCTCGTTCGCCGCATCACGAAACCCATCTCCGATCTGCGTGTCCACCCGGAGCAGGCATCTCTAAGAGGAGGCACACGTTCTACTGACGGCCCGTCAGGCAAGTCAGCAAAGGGTCAGCATCGTCCTGCCGGACCCTGCCACAGACGACCACACACGAGATTCGATGCCCGCCTCGCGGGGTGGCTTCATACCACGCCGGCCGAACTCACACGGGTCAGCCGACCGCGTCGCCCGCGCCTGCGGCAGCGGCAGCTCGTCGAGCGACACCGACGGCACCGCCACCGAGAACGGCATAGCCCCAGCTCAGCGCACCCGCCCCCGCGGCTTCAGCGCCACCGGCGGCAGTTCCGGTGCCGGCAGGCGGCCGCCGTCGTAGCCATGCACCTCGCCGAAGCGGGTGCCCTTCATCCAGCCCTCGCGGGCCTGTACGATCTCCTCACCGGACCGGCCGACGAAGTTCCACCACATGACGATCTCCTCCTCGAACGGCTCGCCGCCCAGGAGCATCAGCCCGGCGTCGGACTCGGCGCGCAGGGGGAGGTCGGTGCGGCCGCAGCCGAGGTAGAGCATGGAGCCGGGGAGCACGGGGACGCCATCCACATGGGCCTCGCCGGACATGGCGAGGACGGCGTACTCCCAGTCGGGGCGCAGCGGGAGGCGGGTCTCGGTGCCGCGGGCCAGGGCGAGGTCGGCGCCGACGAGGGGGGTGTAGGCGGTGCCCGGGGATTCGGCGCCGTCGAGGTCGCCGAGGATCACGGTGGCGGTGAGGCCGGGGGCGGTGACCGTGGGCAGGTCGGCGTGGTGCTGGAAGTGCGGGTCGACGTGGCGGTGGGCGTCGGGGAGGGCGACCCAGAGCTGGGCGCCGTGCAACAGGCGGGCGTGCGGGCGGGGGCTCTCCTCGGAGTGGGAGATCGCCCGGCCGGAGGTCATCAGGCCCAGTTCGCGGGGGCGGATGGTCTGCAGGCTGCCGGTGCTGTCGCGGTGCAGCACCTCGCCCTCGTGCAGCCAGCTCACCGTCTGCAGGCCCATGTGCGGGTGCGGCGGCACCTGCATGCCCGGCTCGTCGGCGATGTCGTCGGGCCCGTAGTGGTCGACGAAGGCCCAGGCGCCGACCATCCGGCGGCCGAGGTTCGGCAGCAGGCGCCGGACCTCGGTGGACTCGCCCAGGGAGACGCGGCGCGGGCTGAGGAGTTCCCGTACCGGTTCGGCGACGACGAAGCCGCGCCCTCCGCAGACGGAGGGGACAGCCTGGCGGTCAAGGTTGCTCATGGAGGTCAATCTAGGGCCGGGGGGCGGGTGGGCGCGCACCGGGTATCCCGGGTATCCCGGGGAGCGGGCGTCAAGGTGACGGAGCGTCAGATCACTCGGATGCCGGATCGGGGAAGGGTGTGGAAGCGGGCATACCGGATGCGTTATGACGACTCAGACGACTGAACCGCCCGAGCTCCGCGCCGCCGCCCGGCAGCTGGGCCGCCGCCGCTTCCTGACCCTCGCGAGCGCCGCCGCCGCGTTCGCCTTCACCACGGACCTCCCGGCCGCCGGCGCGGCCGCCGCTCGCGAGCTGGACGCGCGCCGCATCGACCGGGACCCGTTCACCCTCGGGGTCGCCTCCGGGGACCCGCTGCCGGAGTCGGTGCTGCTGTGGACGCGGCTGGCCCCGAGCCCGTACGAACCGGACGGCGGGCTGCCCGCCGAGCGCGTCGAGGTGCGCTGGGAGGTGGCGCTGGACGAGCTGTTCTACGCGGTGGTGCGCAGCGGGACGACCACCGCCCACCCCGAGTACGCGCACAGTGCGCGGGTGGAGGTGACGGGGCTGGACGCGGGGCGGACGTACTGGTACCGCTTCCGGGCCGGCACCTGGATCAGCCCGCCCGGGCGCACGCGCACGGCCCCGGCGGCGAACGCCTCGTACCTGTCCGGGGTGCGCTTCGCGGCGGTGGCCTGCGCCGCGTACTTCGACGGCTACTACACCGCGTACCGCCATCTGGCCGACGAGGACCTGGACCTGGTGGTGCACCTGGGCGACTACATCTACGAGTACGGGGTGGACTCGGCCGGCGGGCACCGCGGCTACACCGACCGCGTCCTGCCGGCGCACTTCAACAAGGAGACCGTGACGCTGGAGGACTACCGGCTGCGGTACGCGCTGTACAAGAACGACGCCGACCTGCGGGCGGCGCACGCCGCGCACCCCTTCGTGGTCACCTGGGACGACCACGAGACGGAGAACAACTACGCGGGCGCCGTGGCCGAGAACGGAGTGTCGCCGGAGGAGTTCCTGGTGCGGCGGGCCGCGGCCTACCGGGCGTACTGGGAGAACCTGCCGCTGCGCGCCCCGCAGCAGCCGGCCGGCGCGGACATGCGGCTCTACCGGCGGCTGCGGTACGGCCGACTGGCGCAGTTCGACGTGCTGGACACCCGCCAGTACCGCTCGGACCAGGCCTACGGGGACGGCTGGCGCCGCCCGGGGCCGGAGTCGCAGGACCCGGCGCGGACGATGACCGGGGCCGAGCAGGAGCGGTGGCTGCTGGACGGCTGGAAGGACTCGCCCGCGGTGTGGAACGTGGTGCCGCAGCAGGTGGTGTTCGCCCAGCGGCGCAGCTCCGCGGCGGCGGAGTACACGGTGTCCATGGACGCCTGGGACGGCTATCCGGCGGCCCGGGGGCGGCTGCTGGCCGGGGCGCAGGCGGCGGGTGTGGAGAACCTCATGGTCCTGTCGGGTGACGCGCACGCGGCGTTCGGCTTCGACCTGAAGGCGGACTTCGACGATCCGGCGTCCCGGACCGTGGGCACCGAGATCGCGACCACCTCGCTCACCAGCGGCCGGGACGGAGTGCAGAAGCTGGCGAGCCACCACCGGCTCAGCGAGGCCAACCCGCATCTGAAGTTCTCCGACGGGCGGCGCGGCTACACGGTTATCCGGCTGGGGCAGGAGCGCGCGGACATCGCGTTCAAGACGGTCTCGGCCGTCACCCGGCCCGGCGGCACGTTGTCCACCACCGCCTCGTTCACCACCGGGGTCGACGCGCCGGGGCTCACGGCCGTCTGACCCCGGTGGGCGCCGTCACCCGTTCGGGGCACACCCGCGCGCACCGGCGGCCCGTCCGGCTTTGCATAAGAGCATGGGACAGGGCATCGGGCAGGGCATGGGACACCGCTGCGGCTCCGCACGCCGGCGGACGGGCGGCGGCGGGCGGACCCGGAGCCGTCCGCCGCTGCCCGCCGCCTGGCTGCTCCGCGCCGCGCTGGCCGGGCTGGTGCTCGGCGGCTGCTCGGGGGACGGGATGACGGCCCGGCAGCGGGAGCTGGCCGCGGTGGACGCGTTCTGCTCCGATCTGGGCGCGCTGCGGATGGACGCGGGCCGGCTGGCGGCGCTCGGGCCGAGGTCGGAGGGCCGGGCCGAGCTGCGCGACCTCGGCGCGGACGCCGCGCATGACGTGAGCCTGGTCCAGCGGAGCGCGCGGGGCATCCGCCGGGCCGGGGCGGGGGCGGTGGCGGACGCGTACGAGGATGTGCGGCGGGCCGTCGACGCCCTGCCCGGCACCGTCCCCGGCCCCGAGGCGGTGAAGCGGATCCGGCCGCAGCTCGCCGCGCTGGACCAGGCGGTCGCCGCCTCCCAGGCGGCCGTGAAGTGCTGAGCCGGGCAGCGGAGGTCCCCGGTCGCCGGGCGGACGGCGGATGAGCCCGTCCGGGGGCGGGCGGGGCGGGTGGGTGTGGCCGGTCGGGGCGGCGGCGGCCATGGTGGCCGGGTACTTCCTCCTGCCGCTGGACCTGCTGGGCCCGCATCGGCCGGGGGCCAGCTGGACGGTGTTCATCGCGGCCATGGCGGTGGTGGCGGTGCTGCTGCTGCGGCAGATCAGGGCGGTGCTGGCCGAGCGGCGGGACATCCGGCCGGGGATCACCATCCCGCTGCTGATGTGCCTGTCGGTACTGGTCTTCGCGGGCGGCTACTACTCGCTGGCCAAGCATCCCGGGGAGTTCGTGGGGCTGGAGACCCGGCTGGACGGGCTCTACTACACGATGGTCACCCTGGCGACGGTCGGCTTCGGCGACATCACCCCCAATGGGCAGGCGGCCCGGCTGGTGACGATCCTCCAGATCGTCTACAACTTCGTCTTCCTCACCGCGGCGGCGACCGCGCTGACCCAGTGGGTACGGGACCGGGCGGGCGAGCGGGCCCGGTCCCGTACCGGCTCCTAGGCCCGGGGCGGGCGTCCCGCCGGGCCCCGTCCGGCGCGCTCGACCAGGAGCCAGCCGCCCAGGGCCATGGCGACGGCCACCGGGGCGGTGACCGGCACCCCGAGCAGCAGGGCGGTGTGCCCCTCCAGCAGCCCGCCGAAGCCGGCCATCGACAGGCCGAGCACCCCGAACAGGCTGAGAGCGACCCCGGCGGCGGCCGTCGGTGCCGTGCCGGGTCGTGGCGCCCCACCGGCCGGGGCGGGCCGCTCGAAGCGCCGGAAGGCGGCGACCAGCACCCCGGTGAGCAGCGCGGCGGCGGCGATCCGGGCGGGGGCCTGCGCCCACCAGGCGGCGGAGGCCGGGGCGGGCAGGGCGAGGCCGGCGGCCAGGGTCGCCCCGTACACCGCGAGCATCGCGGTCAGATGCCAGAGGAACGCGGTCATCGCGATCCCGTTGGCGGCCACCACGGCCCGCCACACCCGTGCCCGCGCCGCGAACCGGGTGCCGGGGCCGCGCAGCAGCTCCACCGCGCCGACCAGCCACAGCCCGTGGCAGAGCAGGGCGAGGGTCGGCGGGGCCATGTTGGAGACCTTCTCGCCGGGCATCCCCACCATGGACAGCGGATACGGGCCGAGGGCCACCAGGGCGGCGGCCCCGGCGAGTCCGGCGGCGGCGAGCACGGCGGGGCGGCGGATCATCCCGTCGGCCCGCAGGAAGCCGAGCTGGTGGACGGCGAGCCAGACGAAGGCGAAGTTCAGGAACTCGACGTAGGGGATGGCGCAGGCGAAGCGCAGCACATCCACCGCGACGGCGGCCGCGACCAGCCCGAGGAACGCGCCCCAGCCGTGCCGTTCGTGCAGCCGCAGCAGGGGCGGGGTGAAGGCGACCATCGCCAGGTAGATGCCGATGAACCAGAGCGGCTGGGCCACCAGCCGGAGCGCGACCCCGGTGACTCCCCCGCCCCCGCCGAGCAGTTGGACGGCGAGCGCGACGGCGCCCCACACCAGGACGAACACCATGGTGGGGCGGAGCAGCCGCTGCAGCCGGCCGCGCAGAAAGGCCGCGTACACGGCCCGTTCGGGGTGGCGGCGGGCGGTGGAGCGGTAGGAGAGGGCGTGCGAGAACCCGCCGACGAAGAAGAAGACCGGCATCACCTGGAGGGCCCAGGTGAGCAGTTGCAGCTCCGGCAGGACGGCGAGCAGGTTGCCGACCCGCACTTCGGCGCCGCCGGCCCCGCCGGTGACGGCCGCCATCAGCCAGTGGCCGGCGACGACGGTGGCGAGCGAGGCGACCCGCAGCAGGTCGACATAGCGGTCGCGGGTGGCGGGGGTGTTTGCCGCGAGGGTGTCCACCGCGAGCGCGCGTACTGGGGAGGTCATACGGGCCAGCCTCGGTGGGCGGGCGGGGTGCGGAACACCGTACGGATACTCAGGTACGGAGATGAGTACGCGCGTTCGAGGGCGGGGGCGGAGGCGACCGGGCCGGGCGGCGCGTCAGGCGAGCCAGGGCGAGGGCAGGCGCAGCACGGCGGCGACGCCTTCGGCGACCCGGTCCGCGTGCGGGGGCACGCCGCCCTCGGCGAGGCCCCGGGCCAGATGCAGATGGAGCGCCTGGAGGGTGGCGAAGGTGTTGAAGGCCCAGGGCGGTACGGGACCGGGGCCGCCGCCCGCCAGGGCGCCGGTCACCACGGTGAGCCAGCCGGTGGCCTGCCCGGCGGTCAGCCCGGGGGCGAGCAGGATGCCGGTCATCGCCCGGGCCAGCCGGGCGTCCTCCGCCTGGACGTAGCGGTACTCGGTGTGCGGTGCGGTCATCCGCCGGGCGCAGAGGTGGAGCAGCTCCACGCGGTGCGCGGGCAGCGCCCGGGCGAACGCGGCGCCGGCGTCGGCCCCGTGGGCCACGGCGTGCAGCCAGCCGAGGGAGTCGTCCCAGCCGCGGGTGTCGGGCTCGGCCGGGTACCAGTCCGCGAACGCGGCATACCAGCGCCGTACCGCCCGCTCCGGCAGCAGACCGGGGACGGCGGCGGCCCGGTCCAGCACGCACCGCAGCATCAGCGGGGCGAAGGCCCGCGCCTGGACCTCGGGGTGGCCGAACCGCTCGGCGGCGCGGTCGCCGAGCCACTCCAGGGCCTCGTCCAGCCGGCCTTCGCGGGTCCAGCGCGCGGTCGCGGTGTACCCCTGGGCGTCGCGCACCTCCGGGTCGGCGGAGGCCAGTTGCTCCACCAGCAGGGCGGCCACCCGGGCCGCCGGCAGGTCCGAGGAGAAGTCGGGGACGGAGGTCACCGGTAGTCGTGGGGGTGGTCCTGCATCCAGGTGTTGACGCGGTCGCGGGTGCCGACCAGGGCGGTGCGATGGGCTTCCAGGTTCTCCGTGGAGGTGTCGCCGTCGAGCTTCTTCTCCAGTGCGGCGATCCAGACGAGGGGCTCCGTGAAGTGGCCGGGGCCCTGGGCATCGGCCCTCATCGACGCGTCGAGGCCCGTCAGTTCCTCGTGCACCCGGCCCAGGAAGGAGGCGCAGTCCCCCGCCCCGGGGGTGCAGGTCTCGCCGAGCGTGGCCTGGAGGCCGGCGAAGGCGTCCCGGACCTTCTCGGCTCCCGGCGAGGCGTCGGCCGTCGGCTGGCCGCCGCCCACACCGTCCGCGCTCGCCGCCGTCGAGGGCGAGGAGGAGGGGGAGGGGGCGGTGCGGTCCCTTGCGGGGTCCGCGTCGCCGGAACAGGCGGTCAGGGCGACGGCCAACGCGGCGGCCGCCAGCGCCGTACGGCCCATCCGCCGCCCGGCCGTGCATCGGCCGGATGCCCCGGCCCGTGAACCGACCCTCATGGTGTCCCCCTGGCTCCCCGTACCCCTGTGGTGATCATGGCGACACTAACAGGGGTACGGGGGCGGCGGGGGTCGGTTTCGGGACGGGCGCTCAGCCCCGGTAGGTCTCCAGCAGCCGCAGCCAGATTTCGCTGATGGTGGGGTAGGAGGGGACGGCGTGCCAGAGGCGGGAGATCGGGACCTCGGCGGTGACCGCGATGGTGGCGGAGTGCAGGAGTTCACCGACGCCGGGGCCGACGAAGGTGACGCCGAGCAGCACCTCCCGCTCCAGGTCCACGACCATCCGGGCGCGGCCCTTGTAGCCGTCCCCGTAGAGGCTCGCGCCCGAGACGGAGGCGAGGTCGTAGTCGACGGCGCGCACGCGGCGGCCGCCGGACTCGGCCTCGGCGAGGGTGAGCCCGACGGAGGCGATCTCCGGGTCGGTGAAGACGACCTGGGGCACCGCGGCGTGGTCGGCGGTGGCGGCGTGCGGGCCCCAGACGGTGGTGTCCGGCGGGGCGGCGCCGTCGGCCCGGGCGCCGATGGCCGCGCCCGCGATCCGGGCCTGGTACTTGCCCTGGTGGGTGAGGAGCGCCCGGTGGTTGACGTCTCCGACCGCGTACAGCCAGTCCGTGCCCTCCACCAGGCAGGAGTCGTCCACGTCGAGCCAGGAGCCGGGTTCGAGGCCGATGGTCTCCAGGCCGAGGTCGTCGGTGCGCGGTGCGCGGCCGGTGGCGAACAGCACCTCCTCGGCCTCGACGGTGCCGCCGTCGTCGAGGGTGAGGGTGACGGGTGCGCCGGGGCCGGGACGCTCGGCGGCGGTGACGGAGACCCCGGTGCGGACACTCGCCCCGGCCTCGGTCAGCGCCTCGGTGAGGAGTTCACCGGCGAAGGGCTCCATCCTCGGCAGCAGCCCGTCGCCCCGGACCAGCAGGGTGACCTGGGAGCCGAGCGACTGCCAGGCGGTGGCCATCTCGACGCCGACCACTCCCCCGCCGACCACGGCGAGGCGGCCCGGTACCTGCTTGGCGCTGGTGGCCTCGCGGCTGGTCCAGGGGTCGGCGGTGGCCAGGCCCGGGAGCTCGGGCAGCACGGCCCGGCTGCCGGTGCACACGGCGACCGCCTGCCGGGCGGCCAGCAGCACGTCCCCGTCGGGACCGCCGGTGACGGCGACCTTGCGGGGGCCGGCCAGCCGGCCGTGGCCGCGGTGGAGGCGTACGCCCACCGACTCCAGCCAGCCGACCTGGCCGTCGTCCTTCCAGTTCGCGGTGAAGTAGTCGCGCCTGCCGAGGACGGCGTCCGCGTCCAGCGGCCCCTGGACGGCGTCCCGCAGCCCCGGCAGCCGGCGCGCGTCGGCGCGGGCCAGGCCAGGGCGCAGCAGCGCCTTGCTGGGCATACAGGCCCAGTAGGAGCACTCCCCTCCCACGAGTTCGCTCTCCACCACCGCCACGCTCAGTCCCGCCGCGGCGACCCTGTCGGCCACGTTCTCGCCGACCGGGCCCGCGCCGACCACGACGACGTCGTACTCCACCGTCTGCACCGTATGTGTCATGGGCAACAGTGTGGTGGTACGTGTGGGCGGTGGCCACACGGGCAGTCGCCGGAGCGGCGCGGAGCCGGAGACAGCGGTTCCGTGACCGGCAGGGCGGTTCGGGGACGGCAGGGCGATTCCAGGACCGGAATAGCGGTTCCGGGGCCGCCGTTGTGCGGAACGAGCCGACGGACAGTGTGACGAGGCCGGGACGCGGACGTCCCGGGAAGAGGAGCCAGCATGAGCACGGTAGAGCTCACCAAGGACAACTTCGATCAGATCATGACGGACAACGACTTCGTCCTGATCGACTTCTGGGCGTCGTGGTGTGGCCCCTGCCGCCAGTTCGCCCCGGTCTACGAGGCCGCCTCCGAGCGCCACGGGGACCTGGTCTTCGGCAAGGTGGACACCGAGGCGCAGACGGAGCTGGCCGCGGCCTTCCAGATCCAGTCCATCCCGACGCTGATGGTCGTCCGCGACAAGGTCGCGGTGTTCGCCCAGCCCGGCGCGCTGCCCGAGGCGGCCCTGGAGGATGTCATCGGGCAGGCCCGTGAGCTGGACATGGAGGCGATCCGCGCCTCGATCGCCGAGAACGCGGCGGGCGGGAGCGAGGGCGGGCAGCAGCAGGGCTGAGCGGACGGACGGTGCCCGGGGCGGGGACGGAACCGCCCCGCCCCGGGCACCGGTACGCCGGTACGGAAGGCCTTCAGCGCTCCAGTACCAGGGCGAGGCCCTGGCCGACGCCGATGCACAGCGCCGCCAGGCCCGTACCCGAGCCGGCCTCGGCGAGCTGGTGGGCGACCGCGCCCGCCAGCCGGGCGCCGGAGGCACCGAGCGGGTGGCCGATGGCGATGGCGCCGCCGCGCGGGTTGACCACGGTGGGGTCGAGTTCCGGCCACTCGGCGAGGCAGCCCAGCGACTGGGCGGCGAAGGCCTCGTTCAGCTCGAAGACGGTGAGGTCGGCGAAGCCGCGGCCGGACTTGGCGAGTGCCCGGCGCACCGCCTCGACCGGGCCCAGGCCGAACAGCTGGGGCTCGATGCCGGTGACCGCGGAGGCGCGGACCCGGGCGAGCGGCTCGCGGCCGGTGGCCCGCAGCCCCTCCTCGTCGGTGATCAGCAGCGCCGCCGCCCCGTCGTTCAGCGGTGAGGCGTTGCCCGCCGTGACGGTGCCGCCCTCGGTGCGGAAGGACGGCTTCAGCCGGGCCAGCGCCGCGAGGGAGGTGTCGTCCCGGATGGACTCGTCCCGGGCCAGGTCGGCGCCCGGGTAGGCGACGACCTCGCCGTCGTAGCGGCCCTTGGCCCAGGCCTCGGCCGCCTTCTGGTGGCTGGCCAGGGCGAACGCGTCCTGCTGCTCGCGGGTGACGCCGTGCCGGTCGGCGACCAGTTCGGCGCCCTCGCCGAGGGAGACGGTCCACTCCGGGGGCATCGCGGGGTTGGTCATCCGCCAGCCGAGGGTGGTCGAGTAGAGCTGCTGGTGGCCGGCGGGAAATGCCCGTTCGGGCTTCTGCAGCACCCAGGGCGCACGGGACATCGACTCCACACCGCCCGCCAGGACGACGGAGGCGTCCCCCAGGGCCACCGCCCGGGCGGCCTGGATGACGGCCTCCAGGCCGGAGCCGCAGAGCCGGTTGACGGTGGCGCCCGGCACCGAGACGGGCAGCCCCGCGAGCAGCACCGCCATCCGGGCCACGTCCCGGTTGTCCTCGCCCGCGCCGTTGGCGTCGCCGAAGTAGACGTCGTCGATCCTGGCCGGGTCCAGGTCCGGGGTGCGCTCCACCAGCGCCCGGACGACATGGGCGGCGAGGTCGTCGGGCCGGACACCGGCGAGCGCCCCGCCGAACCTGCCGATCGGTGTGCGGACGGCGTCGACGATGTAGACGTCGCGGATGGTCATCGGGATGCCTCTCCCACGTACTCGCCCGGCCCGGGTGGTGAACGCTCGTTCACCACCCGGCTCTCCGGGCGAGTCTCCGTCGCGGGCGTGCGGACTGTCAACGGCCGCCCGGTCCCACTCCACCGGCCCGGATTCGTACCCGGCCACCACCCGCCCCCGGCCCTCTTTCGTCCCGGGCGGACGTACGGCTTCCGTCCCGGGCGGACGCGCGGCCCCTATGGCCGGTTCCGGCCCCCGGCCGCCGCCCTGCCTCAGCGTCGCCCGCGCCCCTTTCGCCCCCGCGCCCCTCGGCCGGGCTGGGAGGCCGGGTCAGCGGACCCGGGCCACCAGGCCGTAGTCCAGTTCGGCGCCGTCCACCAGCAGGGCCTCCACGGCCGGGGTGGCCGGGTCGATGTCGGCCTCCAGGCCGTCGCCGGTGTAGCGGGGGAAGCCGGAGGCGCCCAGCTCGCCGGTGGCCCGCACCACCGCGGCACGGACGGCGACCCGGGGCAGCTCGGCGGGATCGCGCCCCTCGTCGGGCGCGGGCACGATCAGGATCTCGAAGCTCTGCGGATGTGCGCTCATGGAGGCGACGCTAGAGACCTTCGCCGGGCCGCGCACCCCCCGCGTCCGCCGGGGGCCGGAACGCACCCGCCGCCACCAGGTCGTACGGTGGGACGGATGACGACGTTCTCCAATGCCAACGGCGACCTCGACGGCTTCGCCGACCTGCCCGGCCGCTTCGGACCCACCGCCACCACGGACGCGCGGGCCGAGGACGTGGGCCCGGTCCGCCTCGCGTACTCCCCCGAGACCGACGGCGCTCCCGACCCCGGCGAGATCGTCTGGACCTGGGTCCCGTACGAGGAGCACGACGGCCGGGGCAAGGACCGGCCGGTGCTGGTGGTGGCCCGGGAGCCGGAGGGCACCCTGCTGGCCGTGCAGCTGTCGAGCCGTCCGCACGAGCAGGACCGGGAGTGGGTGCCGATCGGTTCCGGCCCCTGGGACCGGGAGGGCCGGGAGTCCTGGGTGGACCTGGACCGGGTGCTGCGGGTGCACGAGGACGGAATGCGCCGGGAGGCCTGCGCGCTGGACCGGCCGGGCTTCGACGCGGTGGTGACCCGGCTGGCGGAACGTTACGGCTGGACGCCCGCGGCCGACTGACCGCCCTCCGCCGGCTGGCCACCGCCCACCGGCTGACCAGCGCCTGACGGCTGACCGCCCCCGGCCGGCCCCTCAGCGCCCGCCGGCCGCAGCACGGTCCGGAAGGCGCCGAGGACACGCCGCTCGCGGGTGCGGTCCAGCACCGCGAAGACCGCCTCGTCGAAGCGGCCGGCGAACCGGCCCGATCCGGTCAGCAGGGCACGGAAGGCGCCGGCCACCTCGGCCGGGTCGTTGCGGAAGACCCCGCAGCCCCAGGCGCCCAGGACCAGTCGCCGGTACCCGTGCGCCGCCGCGGTCTGCAGCACCCGTTCGGCCCGGGAGGCCAGCGCGGCGGGGATCAGGTGGGCCCGCTCGGGCGCGGTGCGCAGGATGACGCCCGCGTTGGGGGCGGGCGAGGTGAGGAAGCCCACGGTGTACGGCTCGGCGAGCAGGGCGCCGCGCTCGTCGCGGAAGACCGGGACTCCCGGGGAGTGGATGACCCGGTCGGAGTAGAACGGGTCCCGGTCGGCGCGGTGGTGCGCGTAGTAGTCCGGCGCCCGCAGCAGCGTGGTGTGCAGGGCCGAGGCGCGGCAGAGCGCCTCCTCCTGGGCCTGGGCCCCGTTCAGATAGCCGCCGCCGGGATTGCGGGCGGAGGCGAAGTTCAGCACCGCGACCGGGGCGGAACCGGCCAGGGCCAGCCGCCGGGCCGCCTCGGTGCTGGACTCACCGGTGACGGTGAGGGCGACGGTGCCGGTGGCGGTGGCACCGCCGGGCACCGGGACCGGGCCCGGGCCGTACATCCGGGTGCCGCTCAGGGCCGCCTCGACCTGCGGGGCGATGACCACCTCGCGGCCGTCGGGGGCCTGGTAGCGGCCGGCCCGGACGATCTCCTCGGTGTGCTGCGCGATCGCGCGCAAACGTGCGCTCATACCCGGCATCGTCGATAATCAACCAGGCACCGGACAAGCGGTTTTCCCTGTCCGGAGGCGGTCTTGTGGGATCCGCGACAGATGGCTTAGGTGGTGGATCGGCAAATCCGCGGAGGTGCGCATCCCGAGAATTCCGGGAACGCGTCCTGCGGACACCATCGACCGGAGGGACCCAGCATGCCGGTGTGTGAGGCACCCGAGAGCGGCGGACCGCTCGCCGAGGGCGAGGCCGAGGACCTGCTGCGATGTATCTGCTTCAAGACGGGACCGCCCAGGACCGTCGGGGTCGAGGTGGAGTGGTTCGTCCACGACCTGTCCGACCCGTACCGGCCGGTCTCCCACGACCGGCTCCGAGCGGCGGTGGCGCGGCTGCGCACCCTGCCGCTGGCCTCGCCACTCACCCTGGAACCGGGCGGGCAGCTGGAGCTGAGCTCGCCGCCCGCCGCCTCCCTGATGGAGTGTGTGACCACCGTGTCGGCCGATCTGACGGCCGTGCGCGCCGCACTCCGCACCGCCGGGCTCACTCTCACCGGAGCCGGCACCGACCCCTACCTCCCCTATCGTGACCGGCTGCTGCGTGAGCCGCGCTACGACGCCATGGAGGCATGCCTCGACCGCTCCGGGCCGGCCGGGCGGGCCATGATGCGCGACTCGGCGTCCGTGCAGGTCTGCCTGGACGCCGGCTTCGAGGCGGCCGGGCCGCAGGGCTACCGGCGCCGCTGGCAGCTGGCCCATCTGCTGGGCCCGGTGCTGGTGGCGGCCTTCGCCAACTCGCCGGTCCTGCACGGCAAGCCCACCGGCCACCGCTCCACCCGGCAGGGCCTGTGGACCGATCTGGATCCGGTACGGGCCTTGGCGCCCGACCTGTACCGCGACCCCCGGTCCGCCTGGGCGGCGCACGCGCTGGACACCCCGGTGATGTGCGTACGGGCCGACGGCACCGGCCCCTGGGCGGCACCCGAGGGGCTGACCCTGCGGGAGTGGCTGCGCTCCGGGGAGCCCCGGGCGGTCACCCGGGCGGATCTGGACTACCACCTGACCACGCTGTTCCCGCCGGTGCGGCCGCGCGGCCACCTCGAACTGCGGATGATCGACGCCCAGAGCGGCGAGGACGGCTGGATCGTGCCGCTCGCCGTGGTCACCGCGCTGTTCGAGGACCCGTCCGCCGCCGAGGCCGCCTACCAGGCGGTACGGAATCTGGCGGCGCCGGATCCGGCGGCCCCGCCGCGCAGCGCGGTGTGGCGGGACGCCGCCCGGCACGGGCTGGCCGTCCCGGCGCTGCACGCCGCCGCCCTGGAGTGCTTCGCGCTGGCCCGTGAGGCGCTGCCACGGCTGGGGGCGGCCCCGGCGGTGCTGGACGCGGTGGACGCCTTCCAGGAACGCCATGTCGGTCCGGGGCGATGTCCCGCCGACGCTCCCCTGACCCCTGTGGCCGGCACCGCCGGCCGGACCGGGAAGGACCTCGGCATATGAGCCCGGAGAGCCGGCAGAGGCCGGAGAGCCAGCAGAGCCCGGAGAACCCGCAGAGCCCGGAGAGCCCGTGGCGGGACACCGACCGGTACGGCCGCCCGGACCGGCTCGCGCAGGGGCACCCGGACGGGCCGGTGGCCGTCGCGGTCGCGACCGAGCCGGAGGCGCTGCGGCGGCGGGCGCTGGAGGCGCTGACCCGGGCCCGGGCGCGCACCTCGCTGCTGACCGAGTGCGTGGACGAACGCGATCTGACCGCGCAGCACTCGCCGCTGATGTCGCCGCTGGTCTGGGACCTGGCGCACATCTCCAACCAGGAGGAGCAGTGGCTGGTCCGGGCGGTGGCGGGCGCGCCCGCGATCCGCCCGGACATCGACTCCATCTACGACGCCTTCGAGCATCCGCGTTCGGCCCGGCCGACGCTGCCGCTGCTCGCCCCGGCGGAGGCCCGGTCCTACGCCCTGGACGTGCGCGGCCGGGTGCTGGACGTGCTGGAGCGCACCCCGCTGGAGGGCCGGCCGCTGCTGGACGCGGCGTTCGCCTTCGGCATGGTCGCCCAGCACGAGCAGCAGCACGACGAGACCATGCTCATCACCCACCAGCTGCGCCAGGGGGCGCCCGCGCTGACCGCGCCCGAGCCGCCGTCGGACGGCGCCGGCGCGGTGGGGCTGCCGGCCGAGGTGCGGGTGCCCGGCGGGCCGTTCACCATGGGCACCTCCACCGAGCCCTGGGCGCTGGACAACGAGCGCCCGGCGCACGTCCGGGTGGTGCCGGAGTTCTTCATCGACACGGTCCCGGTGACCAACGGCGCCTATCTGCGGTTCATCGAGGGCGGCGGCTACGGCGACGAGCGCTGGTGGGCGCCGGAGGGCTGGGCGCAGATCAAGGCCCACTCCATCGGCGCGCCGCTGTTCTGGCGGCGGGAGGGCGGGCAGTGGCTGCGGCGCCGGTTCGGCGTGGTGGAGCCGGTGCCGCTGGACGAGCCGGTGCTGCATGTCAGCTGGTACGAGGCCGACGCCTACGCCCGCTGGGCCGGGCGGCGGCTGCCCACCGAGGAGGAGTGGGAGAAGGCGGCCCGCCACGATCCGGCCACCGGCCGCTCGCTGCGCTACCCCTGGGGCGACGAGGACCCGGCCCCGGGCCACGCCAACCTGGGCCAGCGCCATCTGCGGCCCGCCCCGGCCGGCAGCTATCCGGCCGGGCGCTCCCCGCTGGGCGTACGGCAGTTGATCGGGGACGTCTGGGAGTGGACGTCCAGCGACTTCCTGCCGTACCCCGGGTTCGCCGCCTTCCCCTACCGGGAGTACTCGGAGGTGTTCTTCGGGCCCGGCCACAAGGTGCTGCGCGGCGGCTCGTTCGCGGTGGACGCGGTGGCCTGCCGGGGCACCTTCCGCAACTGGGACCTGCCGGTGCGCCGGCAGATCTTCTCCGGGTTCCGCACCGCGCGGGACGCGGACGGCGGCACGACCGACGCTCCGGGGGGCCGCTGATGTGCCGCCATATCGCCTGTCTGGGGCCGCCGGTGCCGCTCGGCGAGGTGCTGACGGTGCCGGAGCACGGGCTGTACCGGCAGTCCTGGGAGCCGCGCCGGCAGCGCAACGGCACGGTCAACGCCGACGGTTTCGGGGTGGGCTGGTACGCGGACGGTGATCCGCGGCCGGCCCGCTACCGGCGCGCCGGGCCGATCTGGGCCGATCTGTCCTTCGCCGACCTGGCCCGGGTGGTGCGCTCCGGGGCGCTGCTGGCCGCGGTCCGGGACGCCACCCTGTCCGGCGCGGACGCGGAGGCGGCGGCCGCGCCGTACGCCTCCGGGCGCTGGTTGTTCAGCCACAACGGGGCGGTCAGCGGCTGGCCGGGCTCGCTGGCGCCGGTGGCCGGGCGGCTGCCGCACACCGAGCTGCTGTCACTGGAGGCCCGCAACGACTCGGCGCTGGTGTGGGCGCTGGTGCTGCACCGGCTGGTGGCGGGCGAGGAGCCGGCCGCCGCGCTGGCCGAGACCGTGTACGACGTGGCCGAGGCCGCGCCCGCCTCCCGGCTGAACCTGCTGCTCACCGACGGCGAGACCATCGCCGCCACCCGCTGGGGCGACTCCCTGTGGTACCTGGCGGATCCCGCCGCGGGCCGCACGGTGGTGGCCTCGGAACCGTACGACGACCATCCGGCCTGGTGCGAGGTGCCCGACCGCACCGTGCTCACGGCCGGACGTACCGACATCTCCCTCACCCCGCTCAAGGAGCCACCCGCGTGAGCCCGTTCCTGATCACCCGTACCCTTCCTGAGGACGCCACCGGCGCCGATCTGCGCGCCGATGTGCTGCACGGGCTGACCCGCACGCCCAAGGAGCTGCCGCCGAAGTGGTTCTACGACGCCCGCGGCAGTGAGCTGTTCGAGGAGATCACCCGGCTGCCGGAGTACTACCCGACCCGGGCCGAGCGGGAGATCCTGCTCGCCCGGGCCGGGGAGATCGCGGCGGCGACCGGGGCCCGGACCCTGGTGGAGCTGGGCTCGGGCTCCTCGGAGAAGACCCGCCATCTGATCGACGCGCTGCTGCCGGGTCTGGAGGACTACGTCCCGGTGGATGTGAGCGAGAGCGCGCTGCGCGGCGCCGCCGAGAGCCTGGAAAAGGACCTGCCGGAGCTGCGGATCCACGCCCTGGTCGCCGACTTCACCCGGGGCCTGGCGCTGCCGGGGACGCCCGGGCCTCGGCTGGTGGCCTTCCTCGGCGGCACCCTCGGCAATCTGCTGCCCGAGGAGCGGGCGACCTTCCTGCGCTCGGTGCGCACTCTGCTCGCCCCCGGGGACGCGCTGCTGATGGGCACCGACCTGGTGAAGGACGAGGCGACCCTGGTGGCCGCGTACGACGACGCGGCGGGGGTGACGGCCGCGTTCAACAAGAACGTGCTGTCGGTGCTGGCCCGGGAGCTGGGCGCGGACGCGGACCCGGACGACTTCGAGCATGTCGCGGTCTGGGACCCGGAGCGCGAGTGGATCGAGATGCGGCTGCGGGCCCGGCACGCGCTGACGGTGAAGTTCCCGGAGCTGGACCTCGCGGTGCCGTTCGAGGCGGGCGAGGAGCTGCGCACCGAGGTGTCGGCGAAGTTCCGCCGCGAGCGGGTGCGCGACGAACTGGCCGAGGCCGGTATGGAGTTGGCCCACTGGTGGACGGACGAGCAGGGGCGGTTCGCCCTGTCGCTGGCCACGGCGGTGTGACGGTGGTGAGTGATGCGAGCGGTGTGACGGTGTCGGTGTGACAGCGGCGGTGTGAGCCGCCGCGGTCGTCGAAGCCCCCGCCGGTCCCGGGATCCGTTCCCGGGGCCGGCCAGGCGGCTCCGCGGGTCGTCGGGGTGGTCAACCGGTCAGGCGGCGGCGCCAGTCGAGCGGGGTGACGGTGATGGCCCGGCCGGGGTTCCCGTCCCAGTCGGTGGCCAGTCCGGCCGTGCGCAGGGCGGCCACCACCTCATGGCCGACGGCCGCGGTGGTGCCGGATGAGTCGTCGAAGCCTCCGTAGTAAAGCGCCAGTCCGTGCCCGGCCGCGGCGGCGTCCGTGGACTGGGTGTGGAAGTAGACGAAGCCCCGGGCGTCCGGCGCGGCCTCGTCGCCGATCTCGCTGTGGCCGCAGTTCCGGCAGCAGGTGAAGTTCTCCCGGGCGGTGATCCCGGCCCGGTCCAGGGCGGTGAAGGCGCGGGTGAGCCGCTCGGGGTCGGTCTCGCCCTGCCAGCCGGACTGCTCGGCGACCCGCTCCCGCCACAGCCGGTCGGCCAGCGCCCGGGCCTGCTCCGGGGTGACCGGCCGCCGCTCGGGGGTGACGAGGTAGTCCTCCGCGAGCTCGGCCAGCTCGGCCCGGGAGGCGTAGCCGCCGGCCAGCACCTCCCGTATCCGCTCCTCCAGCCGCGCGCGCTCCTCCTCGGCCAGGTCGAGCGGCGGCACCGGGCGGACCGGGCCGGTGTCCAGCGGCGACCAGTCGAGACCGGCGTCCCAGCCGCCGCGGCCGCGGGCCCAGCCGGTCAGCGCCGCGGTCACCGCCTCCGGCGTGCCCGCCGTCGCCCGGAAGTGCCGGTCGGGGGATCCGTCCCGGTGCTCCAGGGTGTAGCCGCCGCCGGCCTCGTGCCAGACCTGGGCGAAGACCTCGGGCAGGTCGGGTATGCGCTGGAGCACCAGGAAGCGGTCCCCCTCCCCGCCGATCCGCCGGACCAGCCGCGCCAGTTCATCGGAGGGCACCCGCGGGTACCGCTCCCCGTTCTCCGTCCGCACCGTGATGTCGAGCATGCCCTGACTCTGGCACGCCCCACTGACAATGCCCTTCGGCCGGCGGCCGGGGCGCGGGCGGCGACTCGCGGTCCGGGCGCAGTGCGTCCTGGGCGGCCCGGGCCAGGGAGCGCCGGTCGGCGGCGGCGGGGTGGTGGAAGGGGATCACCGGCAGCAGGGTCAGCTCGGCGGTGAGCCCGCCGGCCGCCGCCACCCGCCACAGCGAGGCGGCGAGGGTGTCCTCACCGACGAACGCGGCCGGTCCGGTGGGCCGGTAGCCCAGGCGTACGGGCTGGATGGCGGCGCCCGCGTCGAGCGCGGCCTGGAAGGCGGCCGGGCGGAAGCGCCCCTGGGCGCGGCCGCACCAGGTGGAGCCCTCGGGGAAGACGACGACCCGGGAACCGGCGGTGAGGGCGGCGGCCATGGCGCGCACGGTGCCGGGCAGGGCGCGCAGCCGGTCCCGTTCGACGAACAGGGTGCCGGCCAGCGCGATGAGCGGCCCCAGCACCGGCCAGCGCCTCAGGTCGCTCTTGGCGAGCATCCGGCCCGGCAGGACGGCGCCGATGAGCGGGATGTCCAGCCAGGAGATGTGGTTCGCGGCGACCAGGTGCGGGCCGGGCGGTACGGTGCCGTGCACCCGTATCCGTACGCCGAAGGCGGCGAGCACCGCCCTGCACCACAGCCGGGTGAGCCGGGCCCGGGCGGTGCGGCCGGTGAGCGGGGCGAGCGGGGCCAGCAGCAGGCCGGTCAGGACGGCGAGTAGCCCGGCGGTGAGGCGGGCCAGCGTTCCGGCGAGGGAGGCGGGCCGGGCCCCGGGGCGGCTCGCGCACTCCTCGGGGGTGCAGGGCGCGGTGGGCAGCCAGGTGTTCACGGCAGGCGCCTCAGACGGGGGCGAGGGAGAGGAAGTGGCGGAGGTAGCGGGGGTGTACGCGGTGCAGCGGGAGCAGCACGTACAGGTCGGCGACGCCGAAGTCGGGGTCGTGCGCGGGCGCTCCGCAGACCCAGGCGCCGAGCCGGAGGTAGCCGCGCAGCAGCGGGGGCAGCGGCGGACGGGGGCCGGTGTCGGCGAGGGCGCCGGGGGTCCACAGCTTCAGCGGGGTGACCTGGTACTCCTCGGGCGCCAGATGGCGCCGGCGGACGGTGTTCCAGGTGGCGGTGGCCAGGGTGCCGCCGTCGGCGAGCGGGACGGAGCAGCAGCCGCCGAGCCAGCCGTTGCCGGTGCGTACCAGGTAGCGGGCGATCCCGGCCCAGATCAGCGAGATCACGGCGCCGTTGCGGTGGGCGGGGTGGACGCAGGAGCGGCCGGCCTCCACCAGGTGGTCGCGGACCGGGGCCAGCCGCCGCAGGTCGAACTCGCCCTCGGCGTAGAGGCGTCCGAGGATCCGGGCGCTGTCGGGCGGCAGCAGCCGGTAGGTGCCGACGACCTCCCCGGTGCTCTCCTCCCGTACCAGCAGATGGTCGCAGTAGGTGTCGAACTCGTCGCTGTCGATGCCGGGTTCGGGTCCGTCGAGGCGGGCGCCGAGCTCTCCGGCGAAGACCAGGTGGCGCAGCCGCTGGGCGGCGCACACCTCGTCCTGGTCCCGGGCGAGGGTGACGGTGTAGCGGGGCGCCGGGCCCTCGGTGGTGGCGGGTTCGAGCAGGTCGGGCGTGGCGGTCATGGCGGTCTCCTGCGTACGGCGGCGGAGCCGGGACGCGCGGCCGCGGCCCGGTCACTCGTTTGTGCCGTCGCCGGCTGGATTCGGCGTGACCGCCCGGCGGAGTCCGGGTGTGCGGTGGCTGAAATGCCCGGGCGGGGCGTTCCACCGAGTCCGTGCGGTGGGCGCACGGGAATCCGGATGACCTCGCCGGTCCCCCGGCCGTAGCCTCCCAGGGGCACGACGGTGCGGAGGCGGGTCGCGGTGGAGATCACGGTGCAGTGGGTCAGGACGTCCTGGACCAAGGAGTCGCGGGGCGGGGAGGCGGCGGCCCGCAGGAACGCGGCACCGGTCGGGTTCGCCCTGCCGGCGCTGCCGGACGGGCTGGCGCACCGGGTCCGGATGTCCGAGGAGGACGGGTTCGCGCCGGTGGAGAGCCGGGTGGCGGTGCGCGAGGCCGGGGTGGTCCTCCGGATCGAGGGCGACCGGCTGCGGGTGCACACCCGGGTGGGGCCGCTGTACGGGCTGCCGCCCCGGCCGCGCAGACCGCCCGCGGTGCGGCTGGCCGCCGGCCAGTGGGTGCGCTGGCAGCTCAACTACCGCTTCAGCAGCGCCCTGGGCATCCGGGGCTGGTCCTACTGGCTGGACACCTTCAACGTCGCCTGCGGTCCGGCCCACCCCGAGCTGTTCCTGGGTGAGCCGACCGTGGCCGTCGACGAGCGCGGCCCCGTCCGCTGAGACGCGGTCGCGGGGGCCGCGCCCGCCGGCGGGCCGATCAGCGGGCGACGCGGACCAGCTTGTGGTTGGCGAACTCCTCCATCCCGAACCGGCCCAGTTCGCGGCCGAAGCCGGAGCGCTTCACCCCGCCGAAGGGCAGCTCGGCGGCGCTCACGGCCGGGCCGCCGACGTACACCATGCCGGTCTGGAGCCGCTGGGCCACCCGCTCGGCCTGCTCGGGGTCGTCGCTCTGCACCGAGGCGCTCAGCCCGTACGGCGAGTTGTTGGCGAAGTCGACGGCCTCGTCCTCGGAGTCCACCCGGAAGAGCAGGGCGACCGGGCCGAACAGCTCCTCCTGGTAGGCGCGCATCTCGGGGGTGATCCCGGCCAGCACGGTGGGCTCGTACCAGGCGCCCGGGCGGTCGATGCGCTTGCCGCCGGCCAGCACGGTCGCCCCCTTGTCGACGGCGTCCCGCACCTGCTCGTCCAGCGTCTGGACCGCCTTCTCGGAGGAGAGCGGACCCATGAAGGTGTCGGGGTCGGTGGGGTCGCCGGGGATGATCGCCCGGATGGCCTCGGTGTACTGCTCGGCGAAGGCGTCGTAGTGCTCGTCCAGCGCGATGATCCGCTTGGCGGCGTTGCAGGCCTGGCCGGCGTTGGCCATCCGGCCGCGGACGGTGTTCTTGACCACCCGGCCCAGGTCCGAGACGCCCAGGATGAGGTAGGGGTCGGAGCCGCCCAGTTCCAGGACGACCTTCTTGAGGTTGCGGCCCGCGATCTCGGCCACCGCGGCCCCGGCCCGCTCGGAGCCGGTGAGGGAGACGCCCTGGATCCGGTCGTCCGCGATCAGGTCGGCCACCTGGTCGTTGGTGGCGAAGACGTTGGTGTACGCGCCCTTGGGCAGGCCCGCGTCCTGGAACAGCCGCTCCATCGCCAGGGCGGACTCCGGGCACTGCGGGGCGTGCTTGAGCAGGATGCCGTTGCCGAGCATCAGGTTCGGCGCGGCGAACCGGGCCACCTGGTAGTAGGGGAAGTTCCACGGCATGATCCCGATCAGCGTGCCGACCGCCTCCTTGCGGATCACGGCCCGGCCGCCGGAGGCCACGTCGAGCTCCTCCTCGCGCAGGAACTCCTCGCCGTGGTCGGCGTAGTAGCGGTAGATCGAGACGACCGTGCCGATCTCGCCGGCGGCCTGCTTGACAGGCTTGCCCATCTCGCGGGTGATGATCGCGGCGAGGTCCTCCGTACGCTCCTCGTAGAGGTCGGCCACCCGGTGCAGCACGGCGGCGCGGTCCGCCGGCGGGCGGGCCGCCCACTCCCGCTGGGCGGCGTCGGCGCGCTCCAGGGCGTCGCGCAGTTCGGCGTCGGTGGCGGTCGGGTACTCCCGCACGGTCTCGCCGGTCGCGGGGTTGACGATCTGGTAGCGCTCCAAGGCGTCCGCACCTCTTCTGTGGTTCGCGGTTCCGGAGAAGCCGCAGGTGGGACGAGCCCGAGCAGCTTTCCGGACGGTACGGACAAACGACTACCCCTCGGGCGGAACCGAACACCCGGACCTTCGGCCCTTCGTACGGCTCGCGTACGGCTTTCCTCCGGCGGTTCGCGGAGCCGGTCGTCAGTCGCCCCGGAGGATGGCGGTGATCCGGGCCGAGGCGGCCCGGGCGGCCGTCCCGGGGTCCTGGCCCTGGAGGACGGCGGTCATATACGGCTTGATGGGGTTGGCGGCCTCCACGTCGGCCCACTCCGGGGAGTTGGGGGTGGCCCGGCCGCCGGCGGCCGCGGCGGCCATGGCGGCGGTGGCCTCCTGGCCCTCCACCACGGAGGCCAGCGAGGACTTGTTGGGGACATAGCCCATGGTGCGGGCCAGGTCGGTCTGCCACTTCTCGCCCGCCAGCGCGGAGACCACGTCGATGGCGGCGTCCCGATCCCGGGCGTTGCGCGGGACGATCAGGTCGGAGCCGCCGGTGAAGACGGCACCGGGCTTGCCCGCGGTCTTCCCCGGGATCGGGAAGAAGCCGAGCTTTCCGTCGAGGCCGGGGTTGCGCTCCTTGATGGCGGCGGCGGCGCTGGGCGCGGCGATGATCTGGGCCACCTCGCCGTCGGCGAACACCTCGGCCTGCGGCGGGTGCTCCTCGTCGGCGTCCTTCGGGCCCTCGCCGAGGGCCTGGAGCCGCTGGTAGAAGTCGATCCCGCGCTGGGCGCCCGGGCCGTCCAGGGCGCCGGTCCACCGGCCGTCCTTCTCCACGGCGAGCTCGCCGCCCTCGTCCCAGATGAACCCGGACAGGGTGTACCAGTCCTGACCGGCGAGGTAGATCCCCTGGCCGCCGTCCTCGTTGAGCTTGGCGGTGTCGGCGAGCCACTGCTCCCGGGTGGCCGGCGGCTTGCCGATGCCACTGCGCTCGAAGAGGTCCTTGCGGTAGACCACGACCCGGTTGGCCGCGTACCAGGGGATGCCGAACTGGGCGCCGTCGACCTGCCCGGGCTCGGCGAGGCCGGGCAGCCAGTCCTGGTAGCCGAGGTCGCGGACGGACTCCAGGGTGAGGTCGTAGAGCAGGTCGGTGTCGGCGTACCGGGCGACCTGGGTGTTGCCGACCTCGATGACGTCGGGTGCGTCCTCGCTCTTCAGCGCGGTGCCGATCTTCTCCCCGATGCCGGTCCACTCCTGGAAGGCGACCTCCAGCGCCACGCCGGGGTGCTCCTCCTCGAAGGCGGTGGTGAAGCGCTTCAGGAAGTCCTCGGAGACACTGCCCTTCATCAGCCACACCGTGACGGTGGAGCCGGACGCGCTGTCGCCGGGCAGCACACCGCACCCGGTGAGGGCCGGGGAGGCCGCGACAACGAGCGCGCAGGCGCAGGCGAGGAACCGCTTCTTCACGTAGGTCACCTTTGTCCGGGGCAGGGCGGAGGTACCCGACGTGGGGGGAGGCGAGCGATTCGCTTCGGGCGCGATGGCTGGATTTTGGTATGGACCAAAGGAAGGGTCAAGCCCTCGCCCCAGGTGACCGGGCAGTAGGCCGGCAGGCCCCGCCGGGCGGAGGTGGCGAAAACCGGTGGGGGGTCGGCGCGCCGCCGGTTGGCCTGCCCGTATGGGGGGGCCGGCGTACGCCCGGCGTACCGGCGAACCGCCCTCCCGGGCCCTGACCCGGTCCGAGCTCCCCTGAGGGGATCGTCGGGATCGCGGGTCCCGGCGCACTGGTGCACGGTGGAGGGACGTGTCCGGCGAGCGCGCGGGACACCCGACCCTTGCGGAGAGCCCATGTCGCACCTCACCTACCGCGTCACGGAGATCGTCGGCACCTCGCACGAGGGCGTGGACGAGGCTCTGCGCAACGGCATCGCCCGCGCCTCCGAGACGCTGCGCCATCTGGACTGGTTCGAGGTGACGCAGGTCCGGGGCCACATCGAGGACGGGCGGATCGCCCACTACCAGGTGGGGATGAAGGTCGGCTTCCGGCTGGAGGACGGCGAAGCCGCGGGCTGAGCCCGACCGCGGACTCAGGTACGGCCCTCGCGCTCCTGCGCCCGGTGCAGCGTCTCGGCGCCGGTCGCCGCCCAGCGGGCCCGTACCACCGGGATGCCGGTGCGTTCGGCGGCGTCGCAGACCAGTTCGTCGTCGTCCACCAGGACCCGGATCTCCCGGTCGGCGGCCAGCCGACGCAGCGCCGCCGCCTTGGTGGTACGCGCCGGGCGGCGGTCGTCGTCGGCCCGCATCAGCAGCCGCCCCTCGGGCAGCCCGTGCTCGGCGAGCCAGGCCAGGCTGTCCTCGCGGCACCGCTCGGGGCGGCCGGTGAGATAGACGATCTCGCACTCCTCGGCGCTCCGGTGGCACAGCTCCACCCCGGCCGCCAGCGGCGGGTCCTGGCGCGCCGCCGCGAAGAAGCGGGCCCAGTCGCGCGGCCGGCGCTCCAGGAAGTGCTGGCGCCCGCGGGCGTCGGAGAGGGTGTTGTCCAGGTCGAAGACGGCCAGAGGCCTGGTGTCGCGGGTCACGGCCGCCAGCGTAGGCAATCCGCGGCGCCGCCGGGCGTGGCGACGCCCCGGTCTCCCCGGCAGCTGCCCTCGTCGTCAAGCCCGGCGAGGACGCGGTCCCCGCCGCGGACCCTGTCACAGCTCGTTCAGCATGCGTTGCTGGTGGCGGTGGCCGATCGTCTCGTAGCCGATCACGGTGACGAAGGGGGCGAGCATGACCACGAGCAGGCACACCGCGACGGAGGTCCCGGCGGCTGACAGGAGTACCGCTGCGGCCAGCACGACGAGGGTGAGCGAGATGAGCAGGAGGTGGAACCGGTCCGCCGCCGAGAAGAGCAGAGTGTGGAGCAGGTAGACCATGAGCAGGTAGAGGCCGGCCGGGAGGGCCAGGGACAGCACGACGGCGGTCCCACCCAGGTGCGCGTGGTGTTCCATGTACAGGCCGGCCACGTGCAGCCCCGCTCCGACGCCCGCGATGCCGATGAAGACGGGGATGTGCCCGTAGCCGAAGAGGTAGCCGCGCCCGCGGCGGTGGGCGAGGATGTCGCCGAACGGAGTGGCGAAGTAGACCCACCACATTCCGAAGGTCAGTCCCACCCCGGCGACGACGACGGCGACGGCGTCGCCGGTCCACCGCGTACCGTCCGCGCCGCCGAGGAGGTCGCCCGAGGAGGCCGCGGTGCCGACCACGCTCTCACCGAGCACGATGATCGCGAACAGGCCGTAGCGCTCGGCCACATGGTGCGGATGCCAGGGGGTGCCACCGGCCCCGCCCTGGGCGAGAAGCGGCAGCAGCAGCTCCAGGGTTCCGATCACGACGACGGCGACGATGACGGCCAGGAACGGCAGGTGCGCGAAGGCGACCACCGTCCAGCAGACCTGGGCGACCAGGGTCCACAGGAGGTCCGCCTTGCTCACCTCGCGGAACTCGGGGGACTGCCGGTACACGCGCCACCACTGGAGCACCATCGCGACACGCATCACGATGTACCCGAGGACCATCACCCGCAGGTTCAGCCGGCCGCCCTCTTCCGCGGAGTGGAACAGCGCGGGGATGCCGAGCGCGAAGACGACGACGCCGATCATCTGCACCATCGTGAGCGTTCGGTAGAGCCAGTCGTCCGTGCCGAAGGCGGAGGCGAACCAGCTGAAGCCGATCCAGGCGATGCTGATCGCGAACATGGCGAGGAGGAACGCCAGGACCGCCGGCGCGAGGTGCCCCTCGGCGAGCAGTTCGGCGAAGTGGTGGGCCGCGGTGCCGACCGCGACGACGAAGGTCAGGTCGAACAGCAGCTCCAGGGGTGTGGCGACCCGGTGGGTTTCCTCCGGGTCCCGTCCCGTCATGGGCAGGAGCCGGTGGGCGAGCCTGCCTCTGCCGGTCGCGCTGGTGTGAGGGGAGTCGCTCATGAGCAGCATCCTGTCGGAAGGGATCGTGCCGCGCCTGGGCAGCCGGGTCGCGGGCGCGACCGGCGTCTGGCCGCCCGGCCCCGGGGTCTCTCAGGCGGTGACGCCGACGATGGACGTGGTCTCCAGGTACTCGCCGACGCCGAAGTCGGCCCACTCGCGCCGTTGCCGGACTGCTTGCAGCCGCCCCAGGAGGTGTTGACGTCGAAGTCGGCGTCGTTGACAAGCACGTAGCCGGTGCGCATCCGCTCGGCGACGGCGCGGGCCTGCCGCGGGTCGGGGTGCCGGTGACGTATCCGCACAGGCCGAACGGGGAGTCGTCGGCGATGCCCACCGCCTCGTCGAGGGTGTCGTAGGTGAGGACGGACAGGACGGGGCCGAAGATCTCCTCGCGGGCGATGGTCATGCCGCCTGTGACGTCGGCGAAGACGGTGGGCTTGACGAAGTGGCCGTCTTTCAGGGGGTCGGGCAGGCCGGGCTTGCCCAGGCCGCCGGTGACGAGCCAGGCGCCAGGGTGCGGGAGAGGCTGATCGGCGAGCCGAGTTCAGCGGTGACCGCCTGCGCCCTGTCCTCCGCCCGGCGGGCGTACTCGGCTCCGACGGCCTCCAGCAGCCCGATACGCTCGGCGGGCGAGGTGGCGCCGAACGCGGGACACGCCTCCCGCGCCGCGCGGATCGCCCGTTCGACGTCCGCGCCGCCTCCCAGGACCGTCCGGCCGCCGACCCGGCCCCTGGCGGGGCCGGTCAGCTCCTGAACGGTGCCGTCAGCCGGCGTGGTCCACTCCCCGTTGATGTACAGCTGCCGGGCTTCGCGCATGACGGGGTCCTTTCCGAAGAGGGGGTGAGGGGTGCCGGGCGGCGAGCCGCCGCCCGGCACCCCGGTCCGCACCGCGGCGGGCCGGGGCAGGCTCCCGCCGGTCAGGCGTGCGGGGTGAGCACGCCGCGGAAGCGCATCTCGCCCGAGGCGAGCCGGTCATAGGCGTCGGTGGCCCGGTCGAGCGGGAAGGTCTCGGTGATCGGCTTGACCTTGCCCTTCGCGGCGAGGTCGAGGACCTCGGCCAGGTAGTGCCGGCCTCCGTGGGTGGACCCGATGACCCGCTGGCGCATCATGTGGAACGGCACGCCCTCGGAGGAGATCGAGAACGGCTGGGTGAAGTCCAGACCGCTCAGGACCACACGGCCGTCGGGGCGCAGGCCGGTCATCGCCTCCTCCGCCGCGCCGAAGGCGTTGGTGGTGACCAGCAGCACGTCCGTCCCGCCCAGATCACGCAGCTCCTTGCCGTTGGCGACGACATGGTCGGCACCGAGCCGGAGGGCCAGGTCGTGCTTGTCGGGTGAGTGGGTGATCGCGATGGTCTCAAAGCCGGACGCCTTGGCCAGTTGCAGGGCCACGTGCCCCAGCCCGCCGATGCCGACGACGGCGACCTTCTCGTGCGGCTGCGGCGAGGCGTCCCGCAGGCCGCTCCATGTGGTGTACCCGGCGCACATCATGGGCGCCGCGTCCTCGTAGGACAGGGCGTCGGGCAGCAGCACCGTTCCCCCGGCCGTGACCGCGATGTACTCCGCGTGGCCGCCCTGTGCCGAGAACCCGGTGGTCCGTGCCCCGGGGCAGTTCATCGCGGTCTGGCCGGTCAGCGGCCGGTTCTCGCGGCAGTAGTCGCACCGGCCGCATGCCGACTGCACCCAGGTGGTGCCGACCCGGTCACCGACCCGGCGGGTGTGCACGCCGGCGCCCACCTCGACGACCTCCCCGACGACCTCGTGGCCCGGGGTCTGGGGGTAGATGTCGCCGCCGTAGCCCGTGGTGGCCCACACGTCGGTGAAGCACATGCCCGAAGCGTGGACCTTCACCAGTACCTGGCCCGGCTCGGCCGTCGGCGTCGGGACCTCCCGGACCTCCCACGGCTGGTTCGCACCGGTCATCACCACAGCCTTCATGAGCTCGCTCCTTGCCTGCGGGTATGCGGGACTCCGGCCCCCGGGGGCCAGAGGTAACCATCTGGTTAGATACACCGTAACGCAGAACGCGCCACCCATCAATAACCAGATAGTTACCCGGACGCTCCGAAGCGGGACCGCCCTCGGCGGACCTCACTATCCGTGTAGTTACGGCGCGCACTAACCTTTACTCATGCCACCGGACGCCACCGCCACCAAGAAGCGCCTGCTCACCGCCGCGTACCACGAGTTCGCGCAGTTCGGGCTGGCAGGTGCCCGCGTGGACCGCATCGCCGAGGCCGCCCAGGCGAACAAGCGCCTGATCTATGTCCACTTCGGCAACAAGGACGACCTCTTCGACCTCGTGGTCGCCAACAGCCTGGAAGACCTCGCCCAGGCCGTCCCCTTCACCGCCGACGACCTCCCCGGCTACGCGGGCAGCCTCTTCGACTACCTCCTGGACCACCCCCAGGTCCTGCGCCTGACCGGATGGTCCCAGCTGGAGCGCCCCGACGCCCCACCGGCACAGGTCGAGGCCTACCGACCCAAGATCGGCGCCATCTCCAGCGCCCAGCAACAGGACCTCGTCACCACCGAGGTCACCCCCGCCGACGTCCTCGCCCTTCTGCTCGGACTGACCACCGCCTGGGCCAACGCCTCCCCCGCCCTGCGATCCCTGGCGGACCAACCGCCATGGGACCCCGAACGCCTGCGGATCCACCGCGCCGCGATGACCGCCGCGGTGCGGGCACTCACCACGCCGCCGTCCACCAGCGGAGACGAGAACACGGCTCGACCGCCCACCGCCCTCACGCCCTGAAGCGGACGCCACCGAGAGAGGCCGCATCGTCGGCGCCGCGATCCGTCGCGGCCCTCACGGCTTGAGGACGACCTTCTCGCAGCGGTCCTTCTTGTTCTTGAACAGGTCGTAGCCGGTCGGCGCCTCGGTCAGGGGCAGCCGGTGGGTGATGACCCGGGTGGGGTCGATCCTGCCCTGCTCGATCAGGCCCAGCAGCGGCTTCATGTACTTCTGGACGTGGCACTGGCCGGTGCGCAGGGTCAGCGACCTGTTCATCCAGGCGCCCACCGGGAACGTGTCGACCATCCCGCCGTAGACGCCGATGACCGAGACCACACCTCCGCTGCGGCAGGACATGATGGCCTGGCGCAGGACGTGCGGCCGGTCGGTCTCGGAGCGGACCGCCTGCTTGGCACGGTCGTAGAGGTGGACGTGGGAGGCGCCGTGCGTGGCCTCCAGGCCGACCGCGTCGATGCACTTGTCGGGGCCACGGCCGCCGGTGAGTTCGAGCAGGGCGGACCGTACGTCGGTGTCCTCGAAGTCGATGGCGGTGTAGCCCTGGGCGGAGGCCATGTCGAGGCGGTAGGTCTCCTTGTCGATGGCGATGACCTTCTCCGCGCCCAGGACCCGGGCGCTGTCCATGGCGAACTGGCCGACCGGCCCGGCGCCCCAGACGGCGACGACGTCGCCTTCCTCGATGTCGCACATGTCGGCGCCCATGTATCCGGTCGGCAGGATGTCGGACAGGAAGAGCACCTGCTCGTCGGTCAGGTCCGACTCGATCCTGAGGGCGTTGGCGTCGGCGAGCACCACCCGCGCATACTCGGCCTGGCCGCCGGCGAAACCGCCGGTGAGATGGGAGTACCCGTAGATGCCGCAGGTGGGATGACCGAACATCTTCTCCGAGATCCCGGCGTTGGGGTTGCTGTTCTCGCAGCACGAGTACAGTTCCGCGCGGCAGGACGCACAGGCGCCGCAGGCGATGGGGAAGGGCACCACGACCCGGTCGCCGACGCGCAGGGTGCCGTCGCTGATGCCGGGGCCGACCTCGACGACTTCCCCCATGAACTCATGGCCCAGGATGTCGCCCTTCTCCATGGTCGGGACGTAGCCGTCGACCAGATGGAGGTCGGAGCCGCAGATCGCCGTCGAGGTGATCTTCACGATGGCGTCGCGGCGGTTCAGGATCGAGGGGTCGGGGACGTCCCGCACCGTGACCGAGTTGCGTCCCGTCCAGCAGTTGGCCTTCATGACAGCGCCTCCTTCAGTTCGTCCTCGGTCAGCGGCCGGGCCGGGTGCTGCGGGAACTCGCCCCGGGCACGCTTGCCGCCGGGTGCGCCCTCGGAGCAGACGACCTCACCGGTTTCCGCGATCTGCTTGAAGCGGCGGAGGTCGTCGTCCAGCTGCTGGTGCGGCTCCTCGCCGAAGTAGCGTGCCGCCGCCTTGCCCACCGCTCCCCCGGGCAGTTCGTAGCGCAGGGACACCCGTATCTCCGTGCCCTGGCCGCCGGGGGCCGGCACGAAACGGGCTTCGCCGGAGTTGCCGATGTCGGCGCCGTCCACCGACCGCCATGCGATCAGCCGGTCCGGGACGTCCTGAGTGATCTCGGCGTCCCATTCGACCGTCCTGCCGAACGGTGCGCCGGCTTTCCAGTGGCTGGTGCGCGGGCCGGTCACATGCACCTCGTCCAGGTGCGCCATGAAGTCCGGCAGTCGCTCCAGGTCCTTCCAGAGGGTGTACGCCTCGTCCGGGGACCGGGTGACGGTGGTGGCCGCGGTCAGTTCCATGGGGGTGCTCCTACGGGTGCGGGTCACGGCCGCGTAGACGTCCGTGGCGGTGATGGCGGTGACCGCGGCCGTCGCGGCGACGGTGCGTCCGAGGCTGCGACCGTCGTGGTTCCTCAAGGCCCGCGCGAGCAGCGTCAGATCCATCAGGTCGCCACCGACGCGCCCCCAGAGCCAGACGGGATGCGGCCGCCCCAGCAGCCCGGTCGCCGCCGCCAGTTCGCGCACGCCGACGGCGGTGGTGGCCGATCGGTGCCGGGGGGCGTCGCCCACGCCCAGGGCCCGCGCGAAGCTTGCCGGGGCGACGACCTGCGGCACTCCCAGGAGCGCACTGGCCCAGCCGAGGCCGCGCACCAGCCGATCCCGTCGCAGGCGGGAGGTGGATCGGGTATCCGTTGTCATCAGTGCTCCTGAGGTGCGGTGAGGTGAATGGAAGGCGAGTCGCTTTCAGGGGGCGACGGGCCGATGGCGGACGACGCCCCGGACGGGGAGGGCCCGTCCGCCCCTGGCCGAAACCGGGGCCTGGCCGCTGTCGTCGCCCGCCCGCTGCCGAAGCGCGACCGAGGGCCCTGGTCTCTTTACTGCTGGTGGCCGTCGGGGTGCAGCACCACCTTCGTCCAGCCCTCGTCACGGGCGTCTCTACGGGCCGTTCACCCGGATCAGAGGGATGGTGGTTCGGGCCGCCGGCCCGCCAGGCGGAGCTTCGGCGCTCCGACGGCATGCGGTGCGGGTCCCCGTCGGCCTCCGAGGCGAAACGACCTTCACCGATCGATCAGCCGATACTTCGCACCGGACGGCTACCGCTCAAGGACGCGTCGTCGAGCCCGGTCCCCTGCTAGTCGTCGTCGTCCTCCAGCATGCGGCGACGTTCCTGCTCGCGCTTGGAATAGGCGGCTGCCCGGATCGCCTCGTCACTCTCCAGGCCCGATCCCAGCGCACCGCCCACCGTGGCGACCGAAGCGACGAACCAGGCCAGCGTCCAGTATTCCGTGGCGTTCAGCGGACTTCGCGTCATGGAGGCGAACACCTGGCCGTTGAGGATGAAGAGCGCCCACAACAGGTTGATGAGCAGCAACCCCACGTAGCAGACGAGCACCCCGATGCCCAAGGTCACGACCGTGGACGCGTTGTAGAGAGCTGCCCGCCGCCTCGCCTCCGGCGAGTCCTCTGCCGCTCGATGCCACAGATGCGCGTCCACGATCAGCCAGCCGATCATGAGTGCCACGGACCCGACCGTGGCGATCACGAGCCGTGCCGTGCCCAGGGATACGGCCAGACTCCAGAGAGTGGAGTTCACGGTGGCGATCGCTCCGGTCGCGAGTGCGGCCGCGAGGGCTTTCGAGAGCCCCGGGACCAAGCGCCACGGCCGGTTGGCCCGGACCATGCCGAAGAGCACCCTCAGGAAACCGCGCGGCCCGCTGACGACGTACCGGACATCCGCGGGCTCCTCGTCGCCGACCGGGGCCGGGTGAACTGATGTGAGGGGGCCGGTGAGTTCCTCCAGTGGCCGACGGTGGCCCAGCCCCTCGGCCTCGGCGGCTTGCGCATCCGCCAGGCCGAGCACGGCCTCCTCCACCGCCTGTCGGGCCCTTCTCTCGAAACGCAGGCCTCCCAGCGAGGGGAGCGACAGAAGCGCCAGGCCGTGCTCCTGGCTCAGATCCATGACGAGCTCGCGCCCCCGCGAGTGCAACGGCAGGTCGGTGAGGGCGACGACGATGTCCCAGTCCTCCCCACGTCCGCGATCCATGAGCCGGCGTGTCAACGTGGGCAGGTCCTCGGCCCCTGCGGTGAAGGGCTCACTCACCACCTCGACGTCGAACCGTCGGTGCCGCCCGGACGCGTCCGCGAGTCGCGCGGGCAGGTCCCGGGCCAGGTGCTGCGCGACCTCTGTCGGCGCGTCCGGATCGGCCAGGAGAGCCACGACCGTGACGCTCTGCGACGACTCAACCATGACGGTCCCTTCTCGTCGTCCGCCCCGGCGTTCCGCAGTGCCCAGAATGTCCCCGCCATAACACCGGCGCCTTGCCGCCGCGACGGCGGCGGCGACCTCGGTGATCCGGGAAACGGCGCGGTTGTTCGTCCCGGAGGCATGCGCCATGGCGTACGCACGCACCCAGGGCGGCTTCCCGCCACTGGCGACCGCCGAGCGGATCGTGACGCCGGCCGGCGGCACGGGGCGGCTGATCCTCGTAGCCGGGCGGTCCGGCGGTTGACTTTCGTAACCCGGCGGGACGGGGTGGCTGATCCCCCGGAGCCCCCGCAGCCCGGCGGCACGGGGCGGCTGTCAGACCCCGAGCCTAGACTGGCGATCATGCACCACCCCGATGCCACCAGCCCCTTCCCTCCCGTTCCGGAACCATCCGCTGCGGACGCGGCGGCCCGTGATCCCTTCGTCCGGGTACGCGGCGCCCGGGAGCACAATCTGCGCGCGGTGGACGTGGACATCCCGCGCGACGCGCTGACCGTCTTCACCGGGGTGTCCGGCTCGGGGAAGTCCTCGCTGGCCTTCGGCACGCTGTACGCGGAGGCGCAGCGGCGGTATCTGGAGTCGGTCGCGCCCTACGCGCGGCGGCTGATCCACCAGACCGGCGCGCCGCGGGTCGGGGAGATCACCGGGCTGCCGCCCGCGGTCTCGCTGGAGCAGCGGCGCTCCTCCCCCACCTCCCGTTCCTCGGTGGGCACGGTCACCACCCTCTCCAACTCACTGCGGATGCTGTTCTCCCGGGCCGGGACCTATCCGGCGGGTGCCGAGCGGCTGGACTCGGACGCCTTCTCGCCGAACACGGCGGCCGGGGCCTGCCCGGAGTGCCATGGGCTGGGCCTGGTGCACTCCACCAGCGAGGAGCTGCTGGTCCCCGATCCGGGGCTGTCGATCCGCGAGGGGGCGATCGCCGCCTGGCCGGGGGCCTGGCAGGGCAAGAACCTGCGGGACGTGCTGGACGCGCTCGGCCACGACGTGGACCGGCCGTGGCGGGAGCTGCCGGCGGCCGACCGGGAGTGGATCCTGTTCACCGACGAGCAGCCGGTGGTGACGGTCCACCCGGTGCGGGAGGCGGGCCGGATCCACCGCCCGTACCAAGGGACGTACAGCAGTGCCCGCCGCCATGTGCTGCGGACCTTCGCGGAGTCCAAGAGCCCGGCGCTGCGGGCGAAGGCGGAGGCCTTTCTGACCAGCACCCCCTGCCCGGTGTGCGGCGGGAGCCGGCTGCGGCCCGAGGCGCTGGCGGTCCTCTTCGGGGGCCGGACCATCGCCGAGCTGGCCGCGCTGCCGCTGACCGCGCTGGACGAGCTGCTGGCGGAGGCGGAGGGCGACACGGGGGCCGGTACGGAGGCCGGCCGGGTGCTGGTGGGCGATCTGCGGGCGCGGATCGCACTGGTGGCCGGGATGGGGCTCGGCTATCTGAGCCTGGACCGGCCGACACCCACCCTGGCGGGCGGGGAGTTGCAGCGGCTGCGGCTGGCGACCCAGCTGCGCTCCGGGCTGTTCGGGGTGGTGTACGTGCTGGACGAGCCGTCGGCGGGGCTGCACCCGGCGGACACGGAGGCCCTGCTGACGGTGCTGGACCGGCTGAAGGCCGCCGGGAACACGGTGTTCGTGGTGGAGCACCACCTCGGGGTGGTGCGGCACGCGGACTGGCTGGTGGACGTGGGCCCGGCGGCCGGCGAGCACGGCGGGCGGGTGCTGTACAGCGGGCCGCCCGACGGGCTGGCGGAGGTGGCCGAGTCGGCGACCCGGCGGTATCTCTTCGCGGGCGAACCGGTGGCCGGGCGGTCGGGGCGGGAGCCGGCCGGGTGGCTGGAGCTCGGCCCGGTGCACCGGCACAATCTGCGCGGGCTGGCCACCCGGCTGCCGCTGGGGGCGCTGACCGCGGTGACCGGGGTGTCCGGTTCGGGGAAGTCCACCCTGGTGGCCGAGGTCACCGCCGAACTGCCGGGCGTGGGGCGGCTGGTGACGGTGGACCAGCGGCCGATCGGCCGTACCCCGCGCTCCAACCTGGCCACCTACACCGGGCTGTTCGACGTGGTGCGCCGGGTGTTCGCGGCCGAGGAGGGGGCGCGGGCGCGCGGATTCACGGCGAGCCGGTTCTCGTTCAATGTGCCGGGCGGCCGGTGCGAGACCTGCCAGGGCGAGGGTTTCGTCTCGGTGGAGCTGCTGTTCCTGCCGAGCACCTACGCGCCCTGCCCGGAGTGCGGCGGGGCCCGCTACAACGTCGAGACCCTGGAGGTGCGGCACCGGGGGCGGAGCATCGCCGAGGTGCTGGATCTGACGGTGGAGGCGGCGGCGGAGTTCTTCGCCGGGTCGCCCCCGGCCGTACGGAGTCTGCGGGCGCTGCTGGATGTGGGGCTCGGCTATCTGCGGCTGGGTCAGCCCGCGACGGAGCTGTCCGGCGGCGAGGCGCAGCGGATCAAGCTGGCGGCGGAGCTCCAGCGGGCCCGCCGGGGCCACACCCTGTATGTGCTGGACGAGCCGACGACCGGGCTGCATCCGGCGGATGTGGAGGTGCTGATGCGGCAGTTGCACGGGCTGGTGGACGCGGGGAACACGGTGGTGGTCGTGGAGCACGACATGGCGGTGGTGGCGGGCGCCGACTGGGTGGTGGACCTGGGTCCGGGCGGTGGGGACGAGGGCGGCCGGGTGGTGGCCGAGGGCCCCCCGCGGGCGGTGGCGGCCGTCGCGGGGAGCCGTACCGCGCCCTATCTGGCGCGGGCGCTCGGCCTGCCGGAGCCGGGGCCGGGGAGCGGGGGCGGGTGAGTGTCCGCCCCGGGCCCGGCCCGGACGTCGTCCCGGCTGCCGCGGTCGTGCGGCTCAGGCGGCGGTGTCGAAGGTGTAGTGCCGGGTGTGGTCGAGCATGTCGGCGGGGGTGGTGTCGTTCCACGGGCGCATGGTGTCGTCGAGGTCCACCACGTCGGGCGTGCCGGCCGCCGGGAGGTACGGGGAGCCGGGGTGCCGGGCCTGCCAGTCGGCCCACAGCTTGTCCACGAAGGCGTGGTGCAGCCAGAACACCGGGTCGTTCGGGGAGACCCCGGTGCCCATCTGGCCGCCGACCCAGACATGGACCCGGTTGTGCAGATTGACCCCGCGCCACCCTTCCAGGTGGTTGCGGAAGCCGTCGGAGGCGCTGTTCCAGGGGGCGGTGTCATAGGTCGCCATGGCGAGGACGGAGTCCACCTCGGCACGGGTGGGCAGTTGACGGCCGCCGGCGCCCAGCGAGCGGCGCAGGTAGTCGCGGCCGTCCACCCGGACGCTGATCCGCCAGCGGTTGCCGGCGGCGGCAAACGGGCCGTCCATGACCCGGCCGTCGGAGGCGCGGCCGGTGCCGCCGAGGAAGTCCGGCGCCCAGAGCGCGGAGCGGGTGGTGCGGTCGGCGGACCAGTCCCAGTAGGGCAGGGCGACCTCGGGGTCTATCGCCTGGAGGGCCTGCTCGAACTGGAGCAGGAAGCGGCGGTGCCAGGGCAGGAAGGACGGGGAGCGGTGGCCGACCCGGTCGCCGTCGTCGGTGTCGCCCATGATGAAGGCGTTGTGGGTGGTGACGAAGGTGTCGTACTGCCCGGTCCGCTTCAGTTCGAGGACGGCGTCGGTGAAGCGGCGCTTCTCGGCGGTGGTCAGGACGGCCTGGTTCTTGCGTACGGTCATGGTGGTGCTGCTCCTGGTGGACGCGACAGCGGGTGGTGGTCAGCCGAGTTCGAGCGGGACGAGCCTGGCCCCGTTGAGGTCGCGTACGGCGGCGCGGGCCACCGCCCGCGGGTCGGCGAACGGCTCGTAGTGGTTGACCACGCTGATCCAGGTGGCGTCGGCGTTGCGCATGACGTGCAGTTCGGCCCCGTCGACGGTGACGGCGTAGCCGCCGTGGCCCTCGTGGTGGCCGCCCCCGTGGACCGGCCGGCCCTGGATGCGGCGCCCCTGGTAGACCTCGTCGAACGGCGCGGGGCCGTCGTGGTGGGCCGGGCGGGCCGGCGCGGGGGCGGCGGCCTGGGCGGGGACGGGCGCGGTGAGCGCCCGGCCGGCGGCGAGGCCGGCGGCGGCCGAGGCGGCGGCGCCCAGGGCGCGGCGGCGGGTGATGGCGGACATGGGTTACCCCCTGAGTGGGACGAACACGGTCGTGAACGCCGGGGGTTGGTCGGTGCCCTCGGCGCGGCATATGCCTACCGGGCAGTAACGGAGCGGGGAATTCCGCCGGAACGGGTTGTTCGCGTTATGGACGACCGATGGGTTTCGGCAGGGCGTTGAGCGTCGATGATCTTGCGGTAGCGCCACAGGAACCGGGCACCGGCAACACATCCTTCACATATCCGCACCTTCGACCGAAGGTTCTTCACATGCGGACGGAACGGGTGACGCCGATCACCCACTCAAGGTGGCCGGAAAGCGCCCCTGCGCACCCGTGCCGGTGAACGCCGAGGCCCGGCCGCCCTGAGGGGCGGGCCGGGCCTCGGTACCGGGGGTGGCTCAGCTGCGGCGGCCCTTGCGGGTGGCGCGCAGCCACTCCTTGTTCATGGCGGCGATCGACGGCAGCGGGATGCCCTTGGGGCAGGCGGTGGCGCACTCCCCGGCGAGTGTGCAGCCGCCGAATCCCTCGGCGTCCATGGTGGCGACCATGTCCAGCACCCGGCTCTCCCGCTCGGGCGCGCCCTGCGGCAGCACGTTGAGGTGGTTGACCTTGGCGGCGGTGAAGAGCATCGCGGAGCCGTTGGGGCAGGCGGCCACACAGGCGCCGCAGCCGATGCACTCGGCGTTCTCGAAGGCGTGGTCGGCATCGGCCTTGGGCACCGGGGTGGCGTGCGCCTCGGGGGCGGAGCCGGTGGGCACCGAGATGTAGCCGCCGGACTGGATGATCCGGTCGAAGGAGGACCGGTCCACCACCAGGTCCTTGACCACCGGGAAGGCGGCGGCCCGCCAGGGCTCGATGTCGATGGTGTCGCCGTCGGCAAAGGAGCGCATGTGCAGCTGGCAGGTGGTGGTGCGCTCGGGGCCGTGGGCGTCGCCGTTGATGACCAGGGAGCAGGCGCCGCAGATGCCCTCGCGGCAGTCGTGGTCGAAGGCGACCGGGTCCTCGCCGTCGAGGATCAGCCGCTCGTTGAGGGTGTCGAGCATCTCCAGGAACGACATGTCCGCCGAGATGCCGTCCACCTCGTAGGTGGTCATGGCGCCGGGGGCGCCGGCGTCGCGCTGGCGCCAGACGCGCAGGGTGAGCCTCATGCGTAGCTCCGCTGGGTGGGGTGGACGTACTCGAAGACCAGGTCTTCCTTGTGCAGGACGGGCGCGGCACCGGTGCCGGTGAACTCCCAGGCGGCGGCGTAGCCGAACTCCTCGTCCCGGCGGGCGGCCTCGCCGTCCGGGGTCTGGGACTCCTCGCGGAAGTGGCCGCCGCAGGACTCGGCGCGGTGCAGCGCGTCGAGGCACATCAGCTCGGCGAGCTCCAGGTAGTCGACGATCCGGTTGGCCTTCTCCAGCGACTGGTTGAACTCCTCCCCCGTCCCCGGGACCTTGATCCGCTGCCAGAACTCCTCGCGGATGCGCGGGATGCGGTCCAGCGCCTCGCGCAGCCCGTCCTCGGTGCGGGCCATCCCGCAGAACTCCCACATCAGCTCCCCCACCTCGCGGTGGAACGAGTCGGGGGTGCGGTCGCCGTCCACCGCGAGCAGCCGGGCCAGCCGGTCCTCGGTGCGGCCGACGGCCTCCCGGACGGCCAGGTGGTCCTCGGCGACCGCCCCGGCGCCCGGGTTGCGGGCCAGGTAGTCGTTGATGGTGGACGGCAGCACGAAGTAGCCGTCGGCCAGGCCCTGCATCAGCGCGGAGGCGCCGAGCCGGTTGGCCCCGTGGTCGGAGAAGTTGGCCTCGCCGATGGCGAACAGCCCGGGCACGGTGGTCTGGAGGTCGTAGTCGACCCAGAGGCCGCCCATCGTGTAGTGCACGGCGGGGTAGATCCGCATCGGCACCTCGTAGGGGTTCTCCGCGGTGATCCGCTCGTACATGTCGAAGAGGTTGCCGTACTTCTCCTCCACCTTGGTCCGTCCCATCCGGCGGATGGCGTCGGCGAAGTCCAGGTAGACGCCCTGCCCGCCGGGGCCGACGCCGCGGCCCTCGTCGCAGACGTTCTTGGCGGCCCGGGAGGCGATGTCGCGCGGCACCAGGTTGCCGAAGGAGGGGTAGACGCGCTCCAGGTAGTAGTCGCGCTCCTCCTCGGGGATCTCGGCGGCGGGGCGGTCGTCGCCCTGGGCCCTGGGCACCCAGATGCGGCCGTCGTTGCGCAGCGACTCGCTCATCAGGGTCAGCTTGGACTGGTGGTCGCCGGTGCGCGGGATGCAGGTGGGGTGGATCTGGGTGAAGCAGGGGTTGGCGAAGTAGGCGCCGCGGCGGTGGGCCCGCCACACCGCGGTGGCGTTGGAGTTCATCGCGTTGGTGGAGAGGTAGAAGACGTTGCCGTAGCCGCCGGTGGCCAGTACCACCGCGTCCGCCGTGTAGGTGCCGATCTTCCCGGTCACCAGGTCGCGGGCGACGATGCCGCGGGCCCGGCCGTCCACCACGACCAGGTCCAGCATCTCGGTGCGCGGGTGCATCTCCACGTTCCCCGCGGCGATCTGCCGGGAGAGCGCCTGGTACGCGCCGAGCAGCAGTTGCTGGCCGGTCTGGCCGCGGGCGTAGAAGGTACGGGAGACCTGGACGCCGCCGAAGGAGCGGGTGTCCAGCAGTCCGCCGTACTCGCGGGCGAACGGCACACCCTGGGCCACGCACTGGTCGATGATCTCGACGGAGACCTGGGCGAGCCGGTGGACGTTGGACTCCCGGGCGCGGAAGTCGCCGCCCTTGACGGTGTCGTAGAAGAGCCGGTGGATGGAGTCGCCGTCGTTGCGGTAGTTCTTGGCCGCGTTGATCCCGCCCTGGGCGGCGATGGAGTGGGCCCGGCGGGGCGAGTCCTGGTAACAGAACTGGACCACGCGGTAGCCCTGTTCGGCGAGGGTGGCGCCGGCCGCACCGCCGGCCAGCCCGGTGCCGACCACGATGACGGTGTGCTTGCGGCGGTTGGCCGGGTTGACCAGCTTCGCCTCGAAGCGGCGCTTGTCCCAGCGCTCGGCGATCGGCCCCTCGGGCGCGGCGGCGTCGGCGATCGCCTCGCCCGTCGCGTACCCGGCGTACGGAGGCAGCCCGGTTTCGGTGCCAGTGCTCATTCTCAACTCACCAGTCCGGTCATCACGGCGACGGGTACGGCGATGAAGCCCGCGGTCAGGGCGAGCGCGAGGCCGTTCGCGAGGGTCTTGAGGAGGCGGTCGCGGGCGGCGTTGCCCGCGCCGAGGGTCTGGGCAGCGCTCCAGAAGCCGTGGCGTACGTGCAGGCCCACGGCGAGCATGGCCACGATGTAGATCACGTTGCCGTACCAGGTGGAGAAGGTGGCGACGACGTTCTCGTAGGGGCGGCCCGGCTGGGCGTTGGGGTTCACGGTGAGCGTGGTGAGGTCGAGGAGGTGCCAGACCACGAACAGCCCGATGATCACCCCGCCCCAACGCATGGTGCGGGTGGCGTAACTGGCCCGGGCCCGCTTGTGCGCGTACTTCACCGGCCGGGCCTTGATGTCCCGGCGGCTGAGCTGGTACGCGGAGACCGCGTGCGCCACGATCGAGGCGAGCAGCACCACCCGGACGATCCACAGCATCCACTCGTCGTGCAGCACCGGTGCGCCGATGGTGCGCAGCCAGTGCGCGTAGCCGTTGAACTCCTCGGGCCCGAAGAAGACCTTGAGGTTGCCCGCGACATGGGCGACCAGATAGCCCAGCATGATCAGACCGCTGACGGCCATGACGGCCTTCTTGCCGATGGTCGATCCCCAGAGCGTGCGCGGGAGGGAGGGTTCGCGGTCCGACCGCGTTGCCAGAACCATGTCACCGACGGTACGTCGGGAACCGGTGAGTGGTCCAAGACATGGACCACCTGATCGCCATAGGGGCAGCCTATCCACTGCCCCTAAACTGGACCGTATGCAATTGCAGCAGCTCTCGTACTTCGTCGCGGTGGCCGAGACCCGGCACTTCACCCGGGCCGCCGAACGGGTCCATGTCTCCCAGCCCTCGCTGTCCCAGCAGATCAGGGCGCTGGAGCGGGACCTCGGGGCGGAGCTGTTCAGCCGGGCCCGAGGCAACATCGCGCTGACCGACGCCGGGGAGGCGCTGCTGCCGCTGGCCCGGCGGATCCTCGCGGACGCCGACACCGCGCGCCGCGAGGTGCAGGAGCTGGCCCAGCTGCGCAGCGGCCGGGTCCGCCTCGGCGCGACCCCCAGCCTCTGCACCGCCCTGCTCCCCGATGTGCTGCGGATCTTCCACAGCCTTCACCCCGGCATCCAGCTGGTCATCGAGGAGAGCGGCTCGCACGACCTGGTACGCGAGCTGGCCCGCGGCACCCTCGACCTGGCCCTGGTGGTGCTTCCCCTCCCCGCCCCCGCCCCGGCCCTGACCACCGTCGAGCTGCTCCAGGAGGACCTGGTCGTGGTCTCCGCCGCCACCGCCCCGCCGCCCGGCCGCCCGCTGCGGATCGCGGACTTGGAGGGGCGGCCGCTGGTGATGTTCCGGCACGGCTACGACCTGCGGGAGCTCACCGTCGCCGCCTGCCGGGCCGCCGGGTTCGAGCCCTCGTTCACCGTGGAGGGCGGCGAGATGGACGCGGTGCTCGGCTTCGTCAGCGCGGGCCTGGGCGTGGCCGTGGTGCCGAGCATGGTCGCGGCCCGGGCCGGCCGCGACCTCCGCGTCACCGCGCTGGCCGACCCCGGGCTGCGCCGCACCATCGGCCTCGCCCACCGCAGCGACGTGGCCCCGCCCCGCGCCGCCCGCGAGCTGATGCGGGTCCTCACGGAGTCCCTGCCGGGTACGCGGGTCCTGCCGGAGTCCCTGCCGGGCGGGACGGGGCGGGGTGAGGCGGGGGCGGCCGCCGGGGGTGTGGGCGGTGAGGCGGCGGGCTGACCGGGGCGGAGTGGGGAGGGGCGGGGCGGGGACGGGGGGGGGGGGGGGGGGGGGGGGGGCGGGGGGGGCGGGGGGGGGCGAGGGGGGGGGG
>NZ_JALPTH010000045.1 GCF_023218175.1 Streptomyces lichenis
GGGCGAACTCGCCGCGCTGACGGGAGGCCGGCAGACGGTCACCGGGCCGAGGGGCGTACGGCGTCCGCCGGGGCAGCGACGGCGGGGGAGGGGGGGGGGGCTGGGGGGGGGGGGGGGGCGCGGGGGGGGGGGGGGGGGGGGGGGGGGGGGGGGGGGGGGGGGGGGGGGGGGTTGGGGGGGGGGGGGGGGGGGGGGCGGTGGGCGTCCGTGCGCCTGTGGCGGGGCGGTGGCGGCGTACCGCGCGCCAGCGGGCCACGGTGCCGAGGACGAAGATGGTGAGGACGACCAGCACCATCAGCTGGCCGATGAACAGACCCCAGAAGAGTCCGTAGCCGGAGAGCTGGCCGGGCGGGGTGGCGGGCCAGGCGGCGGGGAGGTTGTGGGGCTGGGAGGCCAGGGCGCGTATGGCGTCGGGGGTGCCGGCGTAGGTGATCCCGGTCGGCCAGGAGCCGTGGGCGAACAGGGCGGAGAGGCCGGTGGAGGTGTAGACAAGGACGGTCAGGCCGAGGAGGAAGGCGATCAGGCCGATGAGCAGGCCGTCCGGGATGCCGCCCTGGGGGGAGGAGGAGGGGGGCGGTGGGGTGGGTCGGGTCATGGGTGGGTCCCCGGTTCGGGCTGGGTGGGCAGGAGGGTGGGCGGGGGCCCGCTCCGGTGGCTCAGGCCACGGTGGAGCGGGAGGCCTCGTCCATCTGCTGCTCGATGAAGGCGGCGCGTTGCTCCGCCTCCCATTCGGCGGCCCTGATCTCCTCGGGGAGGTGGTCGTCGGTGAACTCGGTGGGGTCGGAGGCCTCGGTCATGGCGCGGTCGGTGTAGACGAGGGGGCGTTCGGCCTCGGTGATGAGGTGTTTGACGACCTGGACGTTGCCGTTGACGTCCCAGACGGCGATGCCGGGGGTGAGGGTGGGGATGATCTCCACGGCCCAGCGGGGCAGGCCGAGGACGAGGCCGGTGGCACGGGCCTCGTCGGCCTTCTGGGCGTAGATCGTCCTGGTGGAGGCCATCTTGAGGATGGCGGCGGCCTCCTTGGCGGCGGCGCCGTCGACCACGTCGGAGAGGTGGTGGACGACGGCGACGAAGGAGAGGCCGAGGCGGCGGCCGAACTTGAGAAGGCGCTGGAAGAGCTGGGCGACGAAGGGGCTGTTGATGATGTGCCAGGCCTCTTCGACCAGGAAGATGCGCTTCTTGCGGTCGGGGCGGATCCAGGTGTGCTCCAGCCACACGCCGACGATCGCCATCAGGATGGGCATGGCGATGGAGTTGCGGTCGATGTGGGAGAGGTCGAAGACGATGAGCGGGGCGTCCAGGTCGATGCCGACGGTGGTGGGGCCGTCGAACATGCCGCGCAGGTCGCCGTCGACCAGCCGGTCCAGGACGAGGGCGACGTCCAGGCCCCAGGCCCGTACGTCGTCCAGGTCGACGTTCATCGCGGCGGCGGACTCCGGCTCGGGGTGGCGGAGCTGCTCGACGATGTCGGTGAGGACGGGCTGGCGGTTGGTGATGCTGGCGTTGACGTAGGCGTGGGCGACCTTGAGGGCGAAGCCGGAGCGCTCGTCCAGGCCGCGGCCCATGGCGACCTCGATGATGGTGCGCAGCAGGGCGAGCTGGCCGGTGGTGGTGATGGAGGGGTCGAGCGGGTTGAGCCGGATGCCGTCGTTGAGGGCGGCGGTCGGGTCGAGCCGGATGGGGGTTATCCCCAGCTCCTCGGCGATGAGGTTCCACTCGCCGACGCCGTCCTCGCCCTGGGCGTCCAGGACGACGACCTGGCGGTCGCGGAAGCGGAGCTGGCGCAGGACGTAGGTCTTCTCCAGGGCCGACTTGCCGTTGCCGGACTCGCCGAGGACCAGCCAGTGCGGGGCGGGCAGCTGCTGCCCGTACAGCTGGAAGGGGTCGTAGATGTAGCCCTTGCCGCTGTAGACCTCCCGGCCGATGATCACGCCGGAGTCGCCGAGGCCGGGGGCGGCGGTGGGCAGGTAGACGGCCTGGGCCTGGCCGGTGGAGGTGCGGACGGGCAGCCGGGTCGTCTCGACCTTCCCGAAGAGGAAGGCGGTGAAGGCCTCGGTGAGGGCGGACAGCGGATCTCGCATCTGAGGTGGCCCCTTAGCGGCGGATGCCGGTGGCGAACGGAAGCGTGTTCACAAAGGCCCGGTGGTGCTCGCGGTCGCACCACTCCAGCTTGAGGTACGACTTGCCGGCCGAGGCCCGGATGGTCCGCTTGTCCCTGGCCAGGGCCTCGGGGGAGCGGGACGACACCGTGATGTACCCGACGATGTTGACCCCGGCGGCGCCGCTGGCGAGGTCTTCACCGCGCTGGTCGAGCCGGCCGTGGGCGGCGATGTCGCGGGGGTCGACGGTGCGGTTCATCTTGGCGGCGCGGCTGGCCTCGGCCTCGTCGTTGGTCTTCTCGGTGAGCATCCGCTCGATGGCGATCTCGGTGGGTTCGAGGTCCATGGTGACGGCGACGGTGCGGATGACGTCCGGGGTGTGGACGAGGAGCGGGGCGAGGAAGTTGACGCCGACGGGGGTCATCGGCCACTCCTTGACCCAGGCGGTGGCGTGGCACCAAGGGGCGCGGGTGGTGGACTCGCGGGTCTTGGCCTGGAGGTAGGTGGGCTGGACGGCGTCGAGTTCGGCGGGCCAGGCGTTGCGCCGGGTCATGGCCTGGATGTGGTCGATGGGGTGGTCCGGGTCGTACATGGAGTGGACCAGGGAGGAGAGGCGGCTCTGGCCGAGGGGCTGGCGGACCCGGATGTCGGCCTCGGCGAGGCGGGCGCAGATGTCGGTGAGCTCGCGGGCCATGACGACGGCGAGGCCGGCGTCCCTGTCGAGCTTGCGGGTGCCGGCGGCCTGGCGGGCGGCGCGGGCCATGGCGTTCGCCTCGGCGGCCAGTTCGCGGGTGTAGTGCATACAGGCGACCAGGTAGGCGCGGTGCTGCTCGCTGCTGGTGGACACCATGGACTGGAGCTGGTCGTAGGACTCGCGCAGCCAGCGGGGTGAGGTGGTGTCGCCGCGCTGGGCGACGTCCTTGGCGTGGGCGTCGGGGTCGGCGGGCAGGGTGCGGGCGAGCATCTGGAGGCGGGTGACGAAGCCGTCGCCGTTGGCCACGTGCTTGAGCAGGGTGCCGAAGCGGTCGACCAGGGCTTCCTGGTCCTCGCTGTCGCGCAGGCCGACGCCGGGGCCCTCGATCTCGATGGCGGCGGTGACGGTGCGCCGGTCGGCGTGGAGCAGGACGGCGATCTCGTCGGGGCCGAAGGGGGCGGAGAGCCAGCTGATGCGGCCGATGCCGGGGGGCGGGCCGATCTCGACCTCGCGGCCGTCGAGTGCGGTGCCGGCCTCCATGGCGGAGGAGCGGTAGAGGGTGCCGGTGCGCAGGGTGCGCTTGAAGCTGCGGTTGACCTCGAACCACTTGTAGAAGGTGCGACCGCGGTAGGGGACGTAGACGGCGGCCAGCGCCAGCATCGGGAAGCCGGCGAGGGCGACGATGCGCAGCGAGAGCAGGGGGATGAGCAGGCCGCTCATCATGCCGAGGAAAGCCCCGGCGATGATGAGGGTGATCTCGCCGGTCTCGCGGTTCTTGCCGACGATCGCGTTCGGCCGGGCGCGGCCGATGAGATACGTGCGGCGGGGCGTGAGCGGGTGGGACTGGGTCGTCAACGCCCTGCACCTCCTGTGGTTCCTGTGCTGCTGCTCTTACCGCCGGTGGGGCCGCCGGTGTTGCCGGTGCGGTGGCTGTGGGGGGTGCCGATGGTGCCGCCGGGGTTGCGGGGCGGCGGGGCGCCGATTCCGCCGGTGCCGGTGCCTCCGGTGGGGTTGTTGCCGCCGGTGGATCCGGTGGTGGGGGTGCGGCTGCTGTGGGCCGCCATGCCGCCGGAGGCCTGGTTGGCGGGGACGGCGCCGCCACCGCCGCCGCCCTGCTGGTGGGAGCGGCTGCTGTGGGTCTTGATGCCCTGGGAGACCAGGGCGGCCGGGGAGGAGATGACGGCGGCGGCCTGGGAGCCGTCGGTGGCCTGCTTGCGGTTGCTGCGGGCGGTGGCGATCTCGTCGCCGAAGCCGGGGACGAACCGGTAGATCATCGCGGAGGCGAAGATGGCCAGCAGGATGATGGCGAGGCCGGAGACGACGGCGGAGAAGGCGTCGGGGCCCTCGTCGCCGGAGAGGGCGCCGGCGAGGCCGAGGACGATGACGATGACCGGCTTGACCAGGATGACGGCGATCATGATGCCGGCCCAGCGGCGGACGTGGCCCCACATGTTCTTGTCGACCAGGCCGGCGTAGACGACGGTGCCGAGCAGGGCGCCGACGTAGAGCAGGGCGGCCCGGATGACGAGCTCCAGCCAGAGGACGCCGGCGGCGAGGATCGAGACGAGCGAGACGACGATCAGCATGATCGGTCCGCCGCCGATGTCGTCGCCCTTCTTCAGGGCTTCGGCGAAGGAGCCGAAGAAGGCGTCGGTCTGGCCGCCGGTGCCCTTGGCGATGACCTCGGTGATGCCGTCGGTGGCGGAGACCACGGTGTAGAGGATCAGCGGGGTGAAGGCGGAGGCCAGGACGGTCAGCCAGAGGAAGCCGATCGCCTCGGAGAGGGCGGTGGTGAGGGGGACGCCGCGGATGGCGCGCTTGGCGACGGCCAGCAGCCACAGCACGAGGGTGAGGACGGTGGAGGCGGCGAAGACGATCGCGTACTGCTGGAGGAAGGCGGTGTTGGTGAAGTCGACCTCGGCGGTGCCGGTGACGGCCTTGCTGAGCTTGTCCACGATCCACGCGGCGGCGTCGGCGCAGCCCTTGGCGAGGGAGCCGAGGGGGTCTAGGGCGGAGGTGGGGTCTTGGAGGGGGGAGCGGGAGGTGCGGGGGGCTCCGCCGCCCGAGCCGCTGGGGCACAGGTCCCTGGCCGGACCGACGATGAGGCTGCAGTCGTCGTTGGTGCTCGGCGAGGGAGTGGGGGACGGGCTGGGCGCGGCGTAGGCCCGGGGCGCGGCGAGCAGCGCGTACAGGCCGACGAGGGCACCGAGAACCCGTGTGGTCAGACGGGCGCTAGCGGGCATAGGTAAACCCTCCGAACTCCGCTACGGCCTTGGCGATCTCGTCCGCGTCCGAGATGGTGCGATCCGCGTTCACCGGCGCGGGGCCCTCCTTCTGGGAGAAGCCCCGGACCTTCCAGTCGCCGGCGGCCCACGTGAGGTTGAGGGTCATCGTGAACCAGTCGTTGGTCACCGGGTTGGTGGACTCCATACCGGCGGTGCCGAACACACCGGTGCACCAGACTTCGACGGTCGCGGCGTCCGGCGACGCCTCGACCACCTTGGTGCCCACGGGGGCGGTCCGGGAGACGTACGTCGTGCCCGCGGCCGCGTTCCCGTCCGCGTCGAGGCCGACCTTGTCCAGGAAGGCCTGGTTGTAGGCCTTGTCGAACTTCTCCCGCATGGGGCCCGCCTGGTCGGGAGCGAAGACCTGGCGGACGATCTCCGCCCGGCGGTCCGGTTTGAGGATCTCCGCGGAGACCAGCACCACCGCGTAGTTCGCCGCCGCGCTCTGGGCGCCCTGTTCGTCGTGGGCGAAGCCGGCGGGGAGGGGGCCGTTCTTGCCGGTGACCGGGGGGACGCCGGTGGGGGCGGTGGGGTTGGTACGGGGGGCGGCGGCGTCCGTGCCGTCGTCACCGCCGCCGCCGGAGCCCCGGTTGGCGAAGGCGATCGCGGCGATCAGCAGCACGACCACACCCACGACCGTGATGAGGGAGCGGGAGGCGCGGGGGGTACGGCGGGGGGTGCCGTAGGCGTCGGGGGAGCCGGTGTCGGGCAGCCGGGTGCGGGTCTGCCCCGTGCCGCCTCCCCGGCCGCCGAGGCCGCCGTGCTCGTCGCCGAGGCTCATGACGGGAACGCCCCCTCATCCGGTTGCTGTTCGTTGTGGTGACTGGACATCAGGTGGGCCATCGGGTGGGAGGGGGCGGGCGCGGGACGGCCCGCCATGGGCGCGGGTTAGACGGCCATTCCGTACACGATGGTGAAGAGCGTTCCCAGGGAGCCGATGATGAAGACGCCGGTCAGCCCGGCGACGATCAGGCCCTTGCCCTGCTCCGCGCTGAAGGTGTCCCGCAGTGCGGTCGCCCCGATGCGCTGCTTGGCCGCGCCCCAGATCGCGATGCCGAGGCACAGCAGGATGGCGACGGCCATCACCACCTCGATCATCACGCGGGCCTCGTTGCCCAGGTTTCCGAAGGGACCCCAGTTGGGGGCGATTCCTCCGATGATGGTGGTGATATCGCCCTTTTCGGCCGCCAGGTACATGTAACTCACCGCCCCTGTTGGGTAGTTCGTCGCCCCTGCCCCATGGCACGGGTCACCGCACTATCTTCGCTGATGAAACCGCCCAGGTGCGCCGACTTGGCTGGTCTCTTTACCCGATCCCCGCACATATGACCGATCCGACCGCGCTGACCTGCGACGGGAGAGGTTCGGGAGTATGCATGGATGCGTATGGTCACTCTGTGTATCACGCAGAGTGACTTTGGGCAATGACTGTCGTTGGTTCACCTTGGGCCATATGCACGCGGCCCCTGCCGCAGCCATGGTGCGTCAGCGGCCCGCGCCCGTCCAGCGCCGGTCTGCTGAGGGCGGGTCAGCGGGGGGAGTACGGAGGCGGGAGGGCGCATCGCCGGGCCGGGTGCCGGTACCGGAAGTCGCCGAAGGGGCGTCAGGGGCGCACGGACGGTCGTACGTCGGCGGGGTGGAGGGGGCCGGTACGGGCGGCCCCGGGCCCACCCGGCGCACCCCGGAGGCGGTCGACCGGTACGTCGACGGGCTGGAGCTGCCGGAGCCGGGGACGGGCGGGGGGCTGGGCCGCCCGGAGCGCGGCCCGGGGCCCGTATCGCGGTCCGGTGCCGCCGGGACGGGGCGGACACATTCGGTCGGCCCTGCCGTGCGCCTCCACGGGCGGGGCGGTGGAACCTACACTGTCGCCGGGGCGCACGGCCCCGCCGTATAGGGGTGGTTGACGGTGCGTAAGGCGTTGCTGGTGACCGGGTTGTCGGTCGGCGTCTGCCTGAGTTTCGTCGCGCTGCTCGTGGTCGGGACGTACTCCGCCGCCGCCGGGCTGCTCGGCGGGGCCGGGGCGGGTGTCGCCGGGGCGGTGGGGCTGGCCAAGGGCGCCGTCCCGGCCGCGTACCAGCCGCTGGTGCAGAAGTGGGGCAACCTCTGCCCGGCGATCAACCCCGCGCTGCTGGCCGCCCAGCTCTACCAGGAGAGCGGCTGGAACCCGCGGGCGGTCAGCCCCGCCGACGCGCGCGGCATCGCGCAGTTCATCCCCGGCACCTGGGCGGCGCACGGGGTGGACGGCGACAGCGACGGCGACCGGGACATCTGGGACCCGGCGGACGCCATCCCCTCGGCCGCCTCGTACGACTGCGAACTGGCGAAGTACGTCAAGGACGTTCCCGGTGACACCACCAGCAACATGCTGGCCGCGTACAACGCCGGGGCCTACCGGGTGATAAGGGCCGGCGGGGTCCCGGCCATCAGCGAGACGCGCAACTACGTCAAGATCATCCGCAGTCTGGAGCAGAGCTTCGCCCGCCCGGTCGGCCGGGTGGAGCCGTCCCGCCAGGCGGCCGCGGCCATCTCCTTCGCCCAGTCCAAGCTCGGCACCCCCTATCTGTGGGGCGGCAACGGCACCCCCGAGCAGCAGGGCCGCTTCGACTGCTCCGGGCTCACCCAGGCCGCGTACCGGACCGTGGGGATCGAGCTGCCCCGGGTGGCGAACGACCAGTACAACGCGGGCCCGCACCCGTCCCGTGAGGAACTGCTCCCGGGGGACCTGGTCTTCTTCTCGGATGACCTGACGAACTCTCGGGCGATCCGGCACGTCGGCATGTACGTGGGCGGCGGTTACATGATCAACGCGCCGTTCACCGGAGCCGTCATCCGCTTCGACAAGATCGACACCCCCGACTACTTCGGGGCCACCCGGGTGACGGAAGATGGCGCGAAAGCGTTGCCGACGGAGCTGCCCGGCAGCGCCTGAGCTGGGACGACGCGTCACTCTTCGATAACGTCATGGTGATCGTTCCGTGGAGAGTGGAACGTCACCCTCCCCGGCGGCGTTGTCTTGTCCATGGGCGCATGGCGCTTCGCACGGGCACAGGGCGCGTCACGGAACACGAGTGCAAGGGGTCGCGGCAGATGGCTGGACTCGCGTCGGACGGTTCGAACCCCGATGTAGGCCTGCTCTACGACATCAACGGCCTGGCGGAGGGCACTCCTTCCTGGTTCGACCGCGCCATGGCGTTCACCGGCGAGTACGGCATCCTGATCGCCCTGGTGCTGCTGGTGCTCGGGTGCTGGTGGAGCGTGCGGCGGCGCGGTGGCGCCGAGGACTCGGTGGCGGCCGTCGCCGGGCTCGTCTGGGCCCCGCTGGCGGCCGGTGTGGCGCTGCTGGTCAACATCCCCATCCGCGGCTTCGTGGAGCGCCCACGGCCCTTCCTGGACCACCAGGGCCTTGAGGTCCTGGTCCCCGGAAAGACCGACTACTCCTTCGTCAGCGACCACGCCACCCTGGCGATGGCCCTGGCCGCCGGGCTGTTCGTGGCCCACCGGCGCTTCGGCCTGGCCGCCATCGGCCTCGCGCTGTCCGAGGGCTTCTGCCGCGTCTACCTGGGCGTGCACTACCCGACCGACGTCATCGGCGGCCTCGCCCTCGGTACGGCGGTCACCCTGCTGCTCGCCCCGGTCGCCCTCGCCCTGCTCACCCCGCTGGTCACCGCGGTGGCGCGCTCCGGACGGCTCGGCCGGCTGGTGCGGTCCCGGCGTGTGGCGGTACGGGAGCGGGGCCTGGCGGTGCCCCCGGTCACCGAGCGGTCGCCGCTCCCCGCCCCGGGCACCGAGCCGGAGGAGAAGGGGCTGGCGGCCTGACATCGGCCGGGCGGCGGCCGATCGGCCGCTGAGGCGGGCTGATTTTTGAAACTGGCTGGATTCTTGCGCCGGTGAGGGGCCTGCCGGGGCGCGGTGGTGGTCAGCTCGCGGGCGGTCGGGGCGGCGGTACGGCGCCGGGCCGGGCGTGCGCGGCGGCGTCGGCGCGGGCGCGGTCGCGGGACCGCCGGGCCGGCCCCTGCCAGCCGCAGCCGCAGCGGGCGACGGAGAACGCGCCGTTCTCGGTGGTGGTGGTCTCGTGGTCCCCGCCGGTCTCGCGGCCGGAGGCACCGGAGGCAGGAGCCGCGGAGGCGGAAGCGGTCGGATCATGCGCGGGCACGGTTCCACCGTACCGGGGCGGCGGGCGCGCGTGACGGGCCGCCGGGGCGGTCGTTAAGCGGAGCGAGTGGGGGCCGTGCCGCACGGCTCCGGAGCGGACTTCGGGCATGTCCACGAGGGTGCTCCGGACTCCGGGCTGCGCGGGACGGCTTCCGGCTTCGGCAGCGGCGGTACGGCGTTGGGGGTCGGCAGGCGATGGTGCAGCAGCACATGCGCGGAGGCGGCGCGGTCGCCGTCACGGCCGCCGTGGTGGGGGCGATGGCCTCCGGGTGCTCCGCGGCGGCGGACGCCACACCCGGCCCGGACCCGGCCCAGGCCGTGCGTACCGCCTCCGAGGTGCTGGCCCGGGCCGGGACGTCCAAGGCGCGCACCTCCATGGAGATGGCGACCGGCGGCACCCGGGTGACCATCCGGGGCGAGGGCGCCTACGACTTCGCCACCGGGCACGGGCGGCTGAAGGTGGTGCTGCCGCGCGACCCCTCCGGCGCGGAGGGCCACCGCCCCATCACCGAGCTGCTCGCTCCCGGCGCCCTCTACATGAAGAACCGCGGCGCGGGGGTCCCCGCCGACAAGTGGGTACGGGTGGACACCGCCGCCCTCTCCGACGGCAACCTGGTCACCGGCGGGGCCACCGACCCGGCCGCCGCCGCCGAACTGCTGCGCGGCGCCCGGGGCGTGCGGCACATCGGCGAGGAGGAGCTGGCGGGCGTGCCGGTCACCCACTACCGGGGCGTCGTCGACCTGGGGCACGCCGCCCGGGCCGCCTCCCCGCGGCTGCGCGCCGTGCTCGCGGCGGCGGCGAAAGGGTTCGCCAGGGACAGCGTCCCGTTCGACGCCTATCTGGACCGGGAGGGGCGGCTGCGCAAGGTCCGCCACCAGTTCGGCTTCGCCAACGAGGGGCGGACGGTGGCGGTGGCCTCCACCACCCTGCTCTACGAGTTCGGGGCCCCGGTCAGCGTGGTGCTGCCGCCCGAGCGGGACATCTACACCGGCAAGGTCGGCATGTGAGAGGCGGATGGGGGTGGCTCCCGGCGCGGGGGCACGACCCGGGTGGTCGGAAGAATGGTCCAGACGTGTCATGCGCGTACCGTGCCGCGCTCCCTACGCTGGGGAGCCGGAAGGGCCGCGCGACCGCGACCGCGGCCACGACCGGGGAACACTTCGCAGGAAGAGGTGATGTGCGTGCCACCGCCCAGCCCGACGACCGTCCAGGACCCCGTCGCCCTCGCCGAGATCGAACTGTGCGGCGAGCTGATGATCGCCGCCTCCGCATCGGACGGGGACCGGCTGAGTGCCGCGCGTATCGACGAGGTGCTGAACGTCATACCGGCGGCCCGCGGCGCGTCCGCGCCCTGAGCCGGGAGGAAACCGCGCCCTGAGGCCGGGAAGGAGGAAGGGGGGTCAGGTGCGCAGCAGGCGGGCGATGGCCTTGGTGGCCTCCTCGACCTTCGCGTCGATCTCGTCCCCGCCCTTGACGGCGGCGTCCGCGACGCAGTGCCGCAGATGCTCCTCCAGCAGCTGGAGCGCGAAGGACTGCAGGGCCTTGGTGGACGCGGAGACCTGGGTGAGGATGTCGATGCAGTAGACGTCCTCGGCGACCATCCGCTGAAGGCCCCGGATCTGGCCCTCGATCCGGCGCAGCCGCTTCAGGTGCTCGTCCTTCTGCTTGTGGTAGCCGTGCACCCCGCGGTCGTGGTCGGTCACCGGCCCGATCCCGCCGGTGGAAGCGGCGGAGGCGGGGGCGTCCGGGCCGCTCGCCGCCTCATCGCCGGTCACGGCGTCCGCACCGTCGGTCACACCCTCGGTGCTCCCGCCGTCCGGAAGGCCGGCCGCCTCGGTGGTCGTCATCGCGTCCTCCCGTTGTCCTGTAAGGGTTTGCATACCCCTCGGGGGCATATGATACCGGCTGGTCGGAAAAGGTGGCCGGGGGGCGGTTCTGTTCACTGTGCCTGATGGGCGACACTGAACAACGCCGGTTAGCCGTGGCCGGATGATGCGCCTAGCATCAGCCTGACCGAACCCCATGCACCCCGAGGACCCCACGTGCGTTTTCGTCTGACCCCCAGGGAGACGAGCTTCTACGACATGTTCTCCGCGTCCGCGGACAACATCGTCACGGGCTCCAAGCTCCTGATGGAACTGCTCGGGGCGGACGCCTCCGCCCGGGCCGAGATCGCGGAGCGGATGCGGGCGGCGGAGCACGCGGGGGACGACGCGACCCACGCGATCTTCCACCAGTTGAACTCCTCCTTCATCACGCCGTTCGACCGCGAGGACATCTACGCCCTCGCCTCGTCGCTCGACGACATCATGGACTTCATGGAGGAGGCGGTCGACCTGGTCGTCCTCTACAACGTCAAGGAACTGCCCAAGGGCGTCGAGCAGCAGATCGAGGTGCTCGCCCGGGCCGCCGAGCTGACCGCCGAGGCCATGCCGCACCTGCGGACCATGGACAGCCTCACCGAGTACTGGATCGAGGTCAACCGGCTGGAGAACCAGGCGGACCAGATCCACCGCAAGCTGCTGGCCCACCTGTTCAACGGCAAGTACGACGCCATGGAGGTGCTGAAGCTCAAGCAGATCGTGGACGTGCTGGAGGAGGCCGCGGACGCCTTCGAGCACGTGGCCAACACGGTGGAGACCATCGCGGTCAAGGAGTCCTGAGCTTCGTGGACACCTTCGCGCTGATCGTGACCATCGGCGTCGCGCTCGGCTTCACCTACACCAACGGCTTCCACGACTCGGCGAACGCCATCGCCACCTCGGTCTCCACCCGGGCGCTGACCCCGCGGGCCGCGCTCGCCATGGCCGCGGTGATGAACCTCGCGGGCGCCTTCCTCGGCAGCGGCGTCGCCAAGACCGTCAGCGAGGGCCTGATCGAGACACCGCACGGGCGGAACGGGATGGGCATCCTGTTCGCCGCGCTGGTCGGCGCGATCGTCTGGAACCTGGTCACCTGGTACTTCGGGCTGCCCTCGTCCTCCTCGCACGCGCTGTTCGGCGGCATGGTCGGCGCGGCGCTCGCGGGCGGCACCGAGGTCATCTGGTCCGGGGTGCTGGACAAGATCGTCATCCCGATGTTCCTCTCCCCGGTGGTCGGCCTGATCGCCGGCTATCTGGTGATGTGCGCGATCCTGTGGATGTTCCGCAAGGCCAACCCGCACAAGGCCAAGCGCGGCTTCCGGATAGCCCAGACCGTCTCGGCGGCCGGCATGGCCCTGGGCCACGGCCTCCAGGACGCCCAGAAGACCATGGGCATCGTGGTGATGGCCCTGGTCATCGCCGACGTCCAGGACGCCGGCGACGCCATCCCGATCTGGGTGAAGATCGCCTGTGCGGTGATGCTGTCGCTGGGTACGTACGCGGGCGGCTGGCGCATCATGCGCACCCTCGGCCGCAAGATCATCGAGCTGGACCCGCCGCAGGGCTTCGCCGCGGAGACCACCGGCGCCTCGATCATGTTCGGCTCGGCGTTCATCTTCCACGCCCCGATCTCCACCACTCATGTGATCACCTCCGCGATCATGGGCGTCGGCGCCACCAAGCGGGTCAACGCGGTCCGCTGGGGCGTGGCGAAGAACATCATCCTGGGCTGGTTCATCACCATGCCGGCCGCGGCCCTGGTCGCCGCGCTCAGCTACTTCGTGGTGCAGCTGCTCTTCGGCTGAGCCGCGGATCCCACGGGACACGAGAAGGGCCCGCCTCCCCGTTCGACGGGGGAGGCGGGCCCTCGGCCTTTCCGCCCGGTTTCCCGGAGTCCCGGTCATCCGGCGGAAGGCCCGGCCTTGCGGTGGCACCGCCATGCAGCACCGCAGGGCGTCCGGCCCCACCGGGCACGCCGAGTGCGCGGCGTACCTGGCGGGGAGTGCGGGATCAGCCGAAGCGGCCGGAGATGTAGTCCTCGGTCGCCTGGACCGACGGGTTGGAGAAGATCCGGTCGGTCTCGTCGATCTCGATCAGCTTGCCCGGCTGCCCCACGGCCGCCAGGTTGAAGAAGGCGGTACGGTCCGAGACCCGGGCCGCCTGCTGCATGTTGTGGGTCACGATGACGATCGTGAACCGCTCCTTCAGTTCGCTGATCAGGTCCTCGATGGCGAGGGTGGAGATCGGGTCGAGCGCCGAGCAGGGCTCGTCCATCAGCAGCACGTCCGGCTCGACCGCGATGGCGCGGGCGATGCACAGCCGCTGCTGCTGGCCGCCGGAGAGGCCGGAGCCCGGCTTGTTGAGGCGGTCCTTCACCTCGTCCCAGAGGTTGGCGCCGCGCAGCGAGCGCTCCACGACCCCGGCCAGCTCGTTCTTCTTGTAGGAGCCGTTGAGCCGGAGGCCGGCCGCCACGTTGTCGAAGATCGACATGGTGGGGAACGGGTTGGGGCGCTGGAAGACCATGCCGACCGTGCGGCGCACGGTGACCGGGTCCACGGACGAGCCGTAGAGGTTCTCGTCGTCCAGCATCACCTTGCCCTCGACGCGCCCGCCCGGGGTCACCTCGTGCATCCGGTTCAGGGTGCGCAGGAAGGTGGACTTGCCGCAGCCTGAGGGGCCGATGAAGGCGGTCACGGAGCGGGGCTCGACGGTCATCGAGATGTCGTCGATCGCCTTGTGGGAGCCGTAGTACGCGGACAGTCCGCTGACGTCGATGCGCTTGGCCATTTCAATCACTACTTCCGGTGCCGGGTCAGCGGCTGGTCTTCGGGGCCTTCCAGCGGGCGATGCCGCGGGCCACCAGGTTGAGGATCATGACGAAGGCGATCAGCACCAGGGCGGCGGCCCAGGCCCGGTCGTAGGCGGCCACCTCACCGATCTTGTACTGCTCGTAGATGTAGAACGGCAGGGAGGACTGCTCGCCGGCGAACGGGTTGGTGTTGATCAGCTGGTTGCCGAAGACCACCAGGATGATCGGGGCGGTCTCCCCCGCGATACGGGCGATCGCGAGCATCACACCGGTGGTGATGCCGCCGATCGCGGTGGGGAGCACCACCTTGAGGATCACCCGCCACTTGGGCACGCCCAGGGCGAGGGCCGCCTCGCGCAGCTCGTTGGGCACCAGCTTGAGCATCTCCTCGGTGGAGCGCACCACGACCGGGATCATCAGGATCGACAGGGCGAGGGCGCCCATCAGGCCGGACGGCTCAAGGCCGGCGATCAGCATGATGGAGAGGATGAACAGACCGGCCACGATCGACGGGATGCCGGTCATCACGTCCACGAAGAAGGTGACGGCCCGGGCCAGCGCGCCCCGGCCGTACTCGACCAGGTAGACGGCGGTCAGCAGGCCGATCGGGGCGGAGAGCACGGTGGCGATGCCGACCTGCTCCAGGGTGCCGATCAGCGCGTGGTAGACGCCGCCGCTGGCCTCCCAGCCGAGCACACCGGCCATCGAGTGGGAGAGGAAGTAGCCGTCCAGGCGCTCGACGCCGCGGCTGACCGTGGTCCACAGCAGCGAGACCAGCGGAACGACGGCGACCAGGAAGCAGACCCACACCACGCTGGTGGCGAGGCGGTCCCTGGCCTGGCGCTGGTTCTCCACGGCCGTGGTCACCGCGTACGACACGGCGAGGAAGATCAGCGCGGAGAGCAGCCCCCACTGGGTGCGGCTGTGCCAGCCCGCGGCCAGCGAGACGCCGACGCCGAGGGCGATGGACACCGCGGCGAAGCCGAGGGGCGCGAGGCGCGGCAGCGAGCGGCTGCTGAGGCTGGGGCGCGCGGCGGGCGCCGGGGCGGGGCGGTGGTCCTTCAGACCGGTGGTGGCGTGGCTCATGCGTTGGCCCCCGAGTACTCCTTGCGGCGGGCGATGATCAGCCGGGCCGCGCCGTTGACCAGCAGGGTCAGGACGAACAGGACGAGGCCGGAGGCGATCAGGGCGTCCCGCCCGAACTCGTTGGCCTCGCCGAACTTGGCGGCGATGTTCTGGGCGAAGGTGCCGCCGCCCGGGTTGAGCAGGTGCAGCGAGACCAGGAAGTTCGGCGACAGGACCGTGGCGACGGCCATCGTCTCGCCGAGCGCCCGGCCCAGGCCCAGCATCGAGGCCGAGATGATGCCGGAGCGGCCGAAGGGCAGCACCGACAGCCGGATGACCTCCCAGCGGGTGGCGCCCAGGGCGAGGGCGGCCTCCTCGTTCATCCTGGGGACCTGGAGGAAGACCTCGCGGCTGACGCTGGTCACGATCGGCAGGATCATGATCGCCAGCAGGATGCCCACGGTGAACAGCGAGCGGGGGATGCCGATCTCGGTCTTCTCGAAGACGTAGGTCCAGCCGAAGAACTCGTCCAGCCAGGAGTTGAGGCCTTCGAGGTACGGGACGAGGACCAGGGCGCCCCAGATGCCGTAGATGATCGACGGCACGGCGGCCAGCAGGTCCACCACGTAGGCGAGCGGCGCGGCCACCCTGCGCGGGGCGTAGTGCGAGATGAACAGGGCGATGCCGACGGCGATCGGGACCGCGATCACCATGGCGACGATCGAGCTGACGACCGTGCCGAAGAGGAGCACCGCGATGCCGAAGACGGGCGGGTCGCCGGCGGTGTTCCACTCGAAGGTGGTGAGGAAGTTCCCCTCGTTGTCGGAGAGCGCGATGACCGAGCGGTAGCTGAGGAACACGGCGATGGACGCCATGATCACCAGCAGCAGGATGCCCGAGCCCTTGGAGAGGCCCAGGAAGACCTTGTCGCCCAGGCGCCCGGTGGACCGGGAGCCGGGCCCTGGCACCGGCGGCGCCGGTGGGGTGTCTGCGGGTGTGGTGGAAGCCATGGTCTTTCCGGTCTGTGGGGAGGAGCGCGGGGCTCCCCAGGCGGCGGTGCACCGGATGGGCGGGTGGGACGGGGTACCGGACGAGCGGTGGAGCGGGGTACTGCCGGTGGCGGGCCGGCCCGGGAGAGCCTGCCGGGCCGGCCCGCCGGCGGGGTTACGAGAGGCCCTTGACCGTCTCGCGGACCTTGGTGTTGATCTCGGCCGGGATGGGCGCGTAGCCCGCCTCGGTCAGGATCTTCTGGCCGTCCTCGGAGGCGGTGTAGCCCAGGAAGGACTTGACCGCGGAGAGGGTCTCGGGCTTGTTGCCCTTGTCGCAGACCACCTCGTAGGTGACCAGCACGACCGGGTAGGCGCCGTCCGCCTTGGTGGCGTAGTCCAGGCCGAGCGCCAGGTCCTTGCCCTGCCCCTTGATCTGGGCGGCCGCGATGGCCTTGGAGGCGTTCTCCGAGGTGGCCTTGACCGGGGCGGAGCCGCCGGTGTCGATGTCCACCGTGGTGATGCCCTGGGACTTGGCGTAGGAGAGCTCGAAGTAGCCGATCGCGCCGTCGACCTGCTTCACCTGGGCGGCGACACCGGAGGAACCGGAGGCCGCCTGGCCGCCGGGGGCCGGCCAGGCCTTCTCCGGCTCGTACTTCCAGGCGTCGGGGGCGGCGGCGTTCAGGTACTTGCCGAGGTTCTGCGTGGTGCCGGAGTCCTCGGAGCGGTGGAAGGCCTGGACCGCGGTGTCCGGCAGCTTCACGCCCTCGTTGAGCTTGGCGATCGCCGGGTCGTTCCACTTCTTGATCTTGCTGTCGAAGATCTTGGCCAGCGTCGGCGCGTCCAGGGTGAGCTTGTCGACGCCCTCCAGGTGGAAGCCGATCGCGATCGGGCCGCCCACCATCGGCAGGTTGATGCCCTGGCCGGACTGGCACGTCTTCTTGGAGTCGGCGACCTCCTCGGGCTTCAGCGCCGAGTCGGAGCCGGCGAAGCCCACGGTGCCCTGGTTGAAGGCGACGATGCCCTCACCGGAGGACGAGGAGTTGTAGTTGATCTGCACCCCGGGGCAGGCCGCCATGTAGTTCTTGACCCACAGGTCCATGGCGTTCTTCTGGGCGCTGGACCCCGAGGCGCGCAGCTGGCCCTTGGCGTCGCCGCAGTCGATGTTCGAGGACGCGGACGGCTTCGTACCGCCGCCGTCGCCGCCGGAGGCGTTGTCGTCCGAACCACACGCCGTGAGGACCAGGGCGCCGGAGACCACGAGGGCGCCGAGCGCGGCGGCGCGAAGCCCGTTCTTGCGCTGAAGCTTCACTTTCGGGTGTTCCTTCCAGAAGCCGCCGAGTTCGGTCGTCGGTACGGCGGCGTGCGTCGGGTGCGGGGCGGGAGCGGCCGTGTGCCGGTCCCTCCGGTACGGCCGAAATTAGGCAGATCAGGTGACGCGGCCGACGGAGGAGAGTGAACGGCGGGTGAACCGTGCCGGAATCCGTGGTGCGGGATGGTGCGGGCCGGGGCTCCGCCCCGTGCGACCAGGGGTATCACCCCGAGCGGGCCGGGAGCACCGACCCGGGCCCGGTGGCCGCGCTGCGGCCTCGGGGCGCCACCCGGTCCGCCGACTGCCCTCCGGCCCCCGTCGCCCTCCGGCCGCACGCTCCGCGGCCGCCGTCAGTCGTGGTCGAGGGCGCTGAGCAGGGCCGGGACGAGCGGGAGGTCGTGCGGGTAGCTCAGTCGGGCCCGGGCCTGGGCCGGCGGCAGCCAGAGCACCCGGTCCACCTCCCGGTTCGGGGTGAACGCCCCGCCGGTCGCCTCCGCCTCCCAGTAGGCCACCTCCTTGGGGTGCCCCTTGGCGGTGTACCGGACCGTGGGCAGCCGGGCGCCCGGGCGGCAGTGGTGGCCGGTCTCCTCCAGCACCTCGCGCAGCGCCGTCCGGCGCGGCTCCTCGTCGCCCTCGGCCTTGCCCTTGGGGAAGGTCCAGTCGCCGTACTTCGGCCGGTGTACGAGGCACAGCTCCAGCTGCCCGGCGCGCCGCCGCCACAGCACACAGCCGGCCGCCAGCACCGTACGGGGTGGATCCGGGGCGGTCATGTGGCCACCGCCGTGCGCTGCCAGGCCCGCCGGAAGGCGAGCCGGGCCGCCTCCACCTCGTGCCGCTGGTCGGCGTGGAGCACCCCGAGCGCGTACGCGGTGGCCGGGGCGATCCGGGGGGTACGGGCCGCGGTGGCGGCCGCCGCGGCCGCCTCGGCGGCGTCCCGGTGCCGGTCCAGCGCCCGCCCCGCCTCGTACAGCACCGGCTCCTCGCCGCGCAGCTCCCGGGCGTACCGGTGCAGCCGCAGCAGCCGCCGCACCTGGTGCCAGGGCAGGTCCTGCTGCTCGCCGCCGACCACCGGGGCCATCGGCAGCCGGGCGACCGCGTCCAGCAGCCGCCGCTCGGCGTCCCGCGCGGGCCCCTCCAGGGCCCGGTCGGCGGGGCGGGCCCTGGCCCCCGCCGGGGTCAGCGGCACCTCGGAGACCAGCAGCGCCACCGCGTCGGCGACCGCGTGGAAACGGGAGGAGCCGAAGGTCTGCAGGGCGGCCGAGTGGGCCCGGGTCCGGGCCAGGGTGAGCTGGCGCTCCAGCAGGGCGCCGGCCCGGGCGGCGCCCACCCCCATGGCCTCCCGGCCGCCCGCCACCGGTGTCCGCGGGCCGGGCAGCGCGGCGGAGGCGCCGGCGGCCCCTCCGGTGAGCCGGGTCAACGCGTCCACCAGCCGCACCAGTTGGGCGGTGCAGGCGTGCTCCTGGCCCACCACCCCGGAGAACCAGGCCAGTTCGGCGCGGAGCTGGTCCGCCCAGACGGGGTCCACCAGCGGCCGGAAGGTGTGCAGGGTGCCGCCGATCCGGCGGGCGGCGGCGCCCAGCGCCAGGGTGGCCTCCTCGGTGCCCGCGCTGTCCGCGCCGCGCTCGCGGTGCCGGCGCAGGGCGCGCAGGAAGTCCCCGGCGCGGGCGTGCAGATAGCCGGCCAGCGCGTCCCCGGCGGGCCCGTCCGCCGTGGTGGCGACGGGCGAGGCGGGTCCGCCCTCGGGTTCCGGGTCCGTGCCCGGGGGCCGGTGGTCAGGGTGTGGCACGTCGGCGCCTCCGCGCGTCGATCAGCATCTCCTGCACGTGCTTGAGGGGTGCGCCGTCGGCGTCGGTGGCGTGCCGGGTCCACTCGCCGTCCGGGCCGAGGTGCCAGGAGGAGGTGGTGTCGGCCATACCGGCGTCGAACAGCCGGGTGAGCGAGGCGCGGTGCGCCGGGTCGGAGACCCGTACCAGCGCCTCGATCCGGCGGTCCAGGTTGCGGTGCATCATGTCGGCGCTGCCCAGCCAGACCTCGGGCTCGCCGCCGTTGCCGAAGGCGAAGATCCGGGAGTGCTCCAGGAAGCGCCCGAGGATCGAGCGCACCCGGATGTTCTCCGACAGCCCCGCCACCCCGGGCCGTACCGCGCAGATCCCGCGCACCCACACGTCCACCGGCACCCCGGCCTGCGAGGCGCGGTAGCAGGCGTCGATGACGGCCTCGTCCACCATGGAGTTGGCCTTGATCCGGACGTAGGCGGGGCGGCCGGCCCGGTGGTGGACGACCTCCTTGTTGATCCGGGAGACCAGCCCGTCCCGCAGCGACTTCGGGGCGACCAGCAGCCGGCGGTAGGTCTCCCGCCGGGAGTAGCCGGAGAGCCGGTTGAACAGGTCGGACAGGTCCGCCCCGACCTGCGGGTCGGCGGTGAGCAGCCCCAGGTCCTCGTAGAGCCGGGCGGTCTTGGGGTGGTAGTTGCCGGTGCCGACGTGCGAGTAGCGGCGCAGCACCTCGCCCTCCTGGCGGACCACCAGGGACAGCTTGCAGTGCGTCTTCAGGCCGACCAGGCCGTAGACGACGTGGCAGCCGGCCTCCTCCAGCTTGCGCGCCCACTTGATGTTGGCCTGCTCGTCGAAGCGGGCCTTGATCTCCACCAGGACCAGCACCTGCTTGCCGGACTCGGCGGCGTCGATCAGGGCGTCCACTATCGGCGAGTCGCCGGAGGTGCGGTACAGCGTCTGCTTGATGGCGAGCACGTCCGGGTCGGCGGCGGCCTGCTCCAGGAACGCCTGCACGGAGGTGGAGAAGGAGTCGTAGGGGTGGTGCAGCAGCACGTCCCGCTCGCGCAGCGCGCCGAAGATGTCCGGCGCGGAGGCCGACTCGAACTCGGCGAGGTCGCGATGGGTGCCCGCCACGAACTTCTTGTACTTCAGCTCCGGCCGGTCGAGCGCCGCGATGCCGAACAGCCCGGTCAGGTCCAGCGGGCCGGGCAGCGGATAGACCTCGGCGTCGGACACCTTCAGCTCGCGGACCAGCAGGTCCAGCACGTACGGGTCGATGGACTCCTCGACCTCCAGCCGCACCGGCGGCCCGAAGCGGCGCCGCATCAGCTCCTTCTCCAGGGCCTGGAGGAGGTTCTCCGCGTCGTCCTCCTCGACCTCCAGGTCCTCGTTCCGGGTCACCCGGAACATGTGGTGCGCCAGCACCTCCATGCCGGGGAACAGCTCCTCCAGGTGCGCGGCGATGACGTCCTCCAGCGGGACGTACCGCTGCGGGGAGGCCTCCAGGAAGCGGGAGAGCAGCGGCGGCACCTTCACCCGGGCGAAGTGCCGGTGGCCGCTGACCGGGTTGCGCACCACCACGGCCAGGTTGAGGGAGAGGCCGGAGATGTACGGGAAGGGGTGCGCCGGGTCCACGGCGAGCGGGGTGAGCACCGGGAAGATCTGCTGGCGGAAGAGCGTGAAGAGCCGGGCCTGCTCCTTCTCGGTCAGCTCGGGCCAGCGGATCAGGTGGATGGACTCGTCGGCCAGGGCCGGGGCCACGTCCTGCTGGAAGCAGGCGGCGTGCCGGGCCATGAGCTCGCGCGAGCGGGTCCAGATCAGGTCCAGCACCTCGCGCGGCTGGAGCCCGGAGGCGGACCGGGTGGCGACCCCGGTGGCGATCCGGCGCTTCAGCCCGGCGACCCGGACCATGAAGAACTCGTCCAGGTTGGAGGCGAAGATCGCCAGGAAGTTCGCCCGTTCCAGGAGCGGGGTGGCCGGGTCCTCGGCGAGCTCCAGCACCCGCTCGTTGAACGCCAGCCAGCTGCGCTCGCGGTCCAGGAAGCGGCCCTGCGGCAGCTCGGCGCCGTCCTCCTCGTACGCGTCGAGGTCGGCGTCCAGGTCGGGCGAGAGGCCCGGCGAGGAGCCGGCGGCGACGGTGTGCGGCCGGTGCGCGGCGAGCGCGCCGACGGAGGGCTGGGCGGTGGCGGACGGGGCCGGGACCTGGACATCGGCGGGCTGCTGGCTCATGGCACCATTCTTCCGCGCCGGGGGCGCGTCAAGCGCGTCGGAGGGCCCCGGGACGTCCGGGGCGGCCGGGGGGTCCGGGGGCTCCGTCCCGGGGGGAAGCTCCTGTGCGGCGGGCGTGCGCATTCGCCGACGCTCGCATGGTCGTCTGAATGTCCGGTGACGGCGACATGACGCCTGGGTGCGGCGGGCCGCGGTGTACGGGGAAGGGCCCCGGGCCCGTGGCCGCACCCCCGTGGCGGTCACGGGCCCGGGGCCCGGTTCGTACGGCGTCAGCCGTGGAGCCGGCGCAGCACCCGGAAGGCGCCGGCGACGGCGAGCGCGGCGAGGGCGAGCAGGATGCCGGACTCGACGAGCTGGAGGGGCCAGTAGTGGGAGGCGGGGTGGTAGTCCACGAAGTAGGTGACGCCGCCCCGGGCCTGCATGCACGCCTCGGAGCTCTCCGGCGCGGTGAAGCAGGTCTCCCGGGTGATCCGCTCGCCCGAGGCGGTGAGCATGCCGTCCTGTACCGGCCACGCCGCGCCCGAGCCGAGGCCGACCGCCTCCCGGCCCGTCACCGTCCGGCTGGGCCAGAGCCAGGGGTGGGCCTGGTACAGGGCGAGCATCACCGCGCCGACCGCGAGTGCGGCCACCGCCATCGCCGGGACGGTACGGCGGACCAGCAGCCCGGCCAGCGTGCCCACCGCCAGACCCATCACGGTCAGGGCGACGGGCAGCAGACCGCTGGTGGCGTAGGTGGTGGGGTCCCACCACCGGGTGTAGTGGGAGAAGTCGGTCTGCCGGGCGAGGCGGGCCCAGGCGAAGAACGGCAGGAGCACGGCGGTCGCGGTGGCCGACGCCGCCAGCGGGACGGCCAGCTTGGCCGCCAGCCAGCGGGTCGGCGTGACGGACTGGCTCCACGCCAGTTTGTAGGTGCCCGCCTCCAGCTCGCGGGCCACCAGCGGCCCGGCCGCGAAGGCCGCGACGACGCCGGGCAGGGCGACCAGCGCCACCGACGCGTTCACCAGGACGGCGTAGGCCGCGGAGGAGGCCTCCGCGAGGTCGGAGCGCGGCTGGAAGCACCGGGGCCGGGTGTTGGCTTCGGTGCATCCGGCGGCGCTCCACGCGTCCGCGGCGCCCTCCCGCCAGAGCCGGGTGACAACCAGGGCGCCGGCGACCAGCACCACACAGGCCACCAGCGTCCACAGCGCCCAGCGGTGCTGGCGCAGCACCAGCCGGGGCAGACCGGACAGCAGCGGACGGGACGTACGGGTGTCCAGGCCGACGGCGCTCACGCGGCCACTCCTTCCGGCGATGACGGGGTGGCGCTCGGGGTGAGCAGCGGCGGTGCCTCGGGTGCCCGGAGGTGGGCGAGGAGCAGCTCCTCCAGGGACGGTTCGGCGGTGCTCCAGGACCCCGCGTCGACCGGGCCGTCCTGGCGGACCAGCGCGGTGAGCTGGCGCCCGGTGGTACGGGACTCCACCACCGTGTGCGGGGCGAGGTCGGCGACCGGGCCGGTGAGCAGCCGGTGCGCGGCCAGCAGGTCGTCGATACCGCCGCCGAGCCGGACCCGGCCGCCGGCCACCAGCAGCAGGTAGTCGCAGGCGCCCTCCAGCTCGGTGAGGATGTGCGAGGACATCACCACGGTGGTGCCGTGCTCGGCGGCGTCGGCCATCAGGGTGCCCATCAGCTGGTGCCGGGCAAGGGGGTCCAGGTCGGCCATCGGCTCGTCCAGCAGCAGCAGTTCGGGCCGCTTGCCGAGGGCCAGGGCGAGCGCCAGCCGGGTGCGCTGGCCGCCGGAGAGGGTACGGACCCGGGCCTTCGGGTCCAGCGGGCCGGCCTCCACCACGGCGGCGGCCGCCGAGGCGTCCCACCGGCCCGGGTTGAGCTCGGCGCCGGCCGCCAGCGTCTGGGCGACGGTGAGCTGCCCGTAGAGCGGCTTGTCCTGGGCGACGTACGCCATCCGCTCCCGTACGGCGGCGGGCTCGGCCCCCAGCACCCGCAGCGCCCCGGCGCTGGGCCGCAGCAGCCCGGCGGCGAGCGCCAGCAGGGTGCTCTTGCCCGCGCCGTTGGGGCCGACGACCGCGCAGATCCGGCCGGCCGGGAGGCGGAAGGAGCAGTCGTCGAGGGCGGGTGGCCGCCGTCTGCCGAACCGCTTGGCGAGGCCGTGGGCCTCCAGTGCGCTGACGCTGGTCATGCGTTCTCGTCCCCCTGCTGAGTCCGCCGGGCCCCCGGGGTCCGGTAGGTGTCGTCGAGTACGGAGGTGAGGAGTGCCGCCATGTCCTCGCGCTCCAGCCCCGCCTCGCGGGCGCGCCGCGCCCAGTCGGCCAGTTCGTCGTGGAGCGGGGACCCGGCGGCGGAGGCGCCGCCGCCGAGGGTGGCGCGGACGAAGGTGCCCAGGCCCCGGCGGGCCTCCACCAGTCCCTCCCGCTCCAGTTCGCGGTAGGCCTTGAGCACGGTGTTCGGGTTGATCGCGGTGGCCTGGACGACCTCGCGGGCCGTCGGCAGCCGGTCGCCGGGCTCCAGCAGGCCCAGCCGGAGGGCCTGCTTGGTCTGCTGGACGATCTGGAGGTAGGTGGCGACGCCGCTGCGCCGGTCGATCCGGAACTCGACCACGTGGACCGCACCCCTCTTTCACTAATCAAGTAGTGGAATGATGGTGCAAGAGAGGGCGGGACGTCAAGATCGCTCGACGCCCCGCCCGCTGTTCCCCGCCGGGTGCGGCTCAGGTCTCCGAGCGGTACATCAGGTCCACCTCGTGCGTGGTGAACCCCATCCCCTCGTACACCCGCATCGCCGGCGTGTTGTCCGCGTCCACGTAGAGCATCGCCGTCGGCAGCCCCTCGGCCGCCAGATGCCGCAGCCCCACCGAGGTCAGCGCCTTGCCGAGGCCGCCGCCCTGGGCGTCCGGCGCCACCCCCACCACGTACACCTCGCCCAGCTGCTCCTCGGCGTGCACCTTGGTCCAGTGGAACCCGGCGATCGCGCCGTCGGCCTCGCGTACGGCCAGGAAGAAGCCCTTCGGATCGAACCAGGGCTCCGCCTTGCGGTCGTCCAGGTCCCGCTGGCTCAGCGAGCCCTGCTCGGGGTGGTGGGCGAAGGCGGCCGCGTTGACGGCGAGCCAGGCCGCGTCGTCCTCGCCCGGCACGAAGGTGCGGAAGACGGTGCCCGGCGGCAGCACCGGCTCGGGCAGCTCCGGGCCGGCGGCCAGCGGCCGCCGCATCTGCCGCAGTTCGCGGAAGAGGGTCAGCCCGAGGACCTGGGCCAGATGGCGGGCGGCCGGCTTGCCGCCGTGCGCCCACACCCGCAGCCGCTTGCCCGAGGCGGCCAGCAGCGCCGCGCCGAGCGCCCGGCCGTGGCCCCGGCCGCGGTGCCCGGGGTGCACCACCAGCTCGGCGGCCGGCGCCTCCACCGGGTCGGTGTCCTCCAGCTGCGCGTAGCCTGCGAGTTCGCCCCGCACGCTGAGCAGCAGATGGGAGACGCCCTCCCGGCGCCCGCCGCGCAACTGGAGCCGCCCCTGCTCGGAGACGGCCTGCATACCGTCCGAGGCGGCCGCTTCGGTGAGCAGTTCCAGGACGCCGGCGGCCTGCTCCTCGCTCAGGGCGTCCAGGGTGTCGATACGGCGGCCGGGTTCTAGTGCCGGTGCGGAGGCGTCAGTCGTCATATGCCGAGCCTACGGCGGCCGTCCTCCCTCTCACCGGCGCGCACCACAACGCATGGCCGAAGGCTCCGTCTCCCCGGAAGGCAACCAGCTCGTAACCCGCGTACCCCTGTTGCGCTACGCGCGTTGACTCTAGGCTGCGCGCTGGACCGCACCTCCGCCACGCCCCCGCGCGCCGGACCGCCGTGCGGGGACCGCCTGTCGGCGGCCGACCGCCGCACCGGGCGGGGGCCGTCCGCTGGACCACCGAGGGGACAGATGTCAGCGACACCGAAGAAGAACCGCGCGGCGCGGCGACTGCTGGCCGGCGCCGCCGGCCTGGCCACCGCGGGCGCCCTGGTCGCCGCCATGCCGGCCGGCGCGCAGAGCGGCCACGGCGGCGGCAAGGGGCACGGCCACGGCCACGGCCGCACCGTCGACGTCCAGCTGCTCTCCTTCAACGACCTGCACGGCAACCTGGAGGCGCCGGCCGGCTCCTCCGGCCAGGTCACCCGCACCCGCCCGGACGGCACCACCGAGAAGGTGGACGCGGGCGGCGTCGAGTACCTCGCCGGCCACCTCCGCACCGCCCGCAAGGGCAACCCGTACTCGGTGACCGCGGCCGCGGGCGACCTCATCGGCGCCTCCCCGCTGATGTCGGGGCTTTTCCACGACGAGCCGACCGTCGAGGCGCTCAACAAGCTGAAGCTCGACGTCACCTCGGTGGGCAACCACGAGTTCGACGAGGGCGCCAAGGAGCTGGCCCGCATTCAGAACGGCGGCTGCCACCCCACCGGCGGCTGCTACGAGAAGGGCAAGCGCTTCAAGGGCGCCGACTTCCCGTACCTCGCCGCCAACGTGACCAGCGAGAAGACCGGCAAGCCCATCCTGGACCCGTACTTCGTCTGGAAGCACAACGGCGTCAGGATCGGCTTCATCGGGGTGACCCTGGAGGGCACCCCGAACATCGTCACCGCCGAGGGCGTCAAGGGCCTGAAGTTCGGCGACGAGGTCGAGACCATCAACAAGTACGCCAAGGTGCTGGAGCGCAAGGGCGTCAAGTCGATCGTGGCCCTGGTGCACGAGGGCGGCGCGCCGGCCTCGCAGTCGGTGGACTACGACTGCGACAGCCCCGGCGCGGGCGACGGGATCTCCGGCCCGATCACCGACATCGCCAAGAGGGTCTCGCCGCAGGTGGACGCGCTGGTCACCGGCCACACCCACCAGGCGTACGTGTGCACCATCCCGGACCCGTCCGGCAAGCCGCGCATGGTCACCTCGGCGTCCTCGTACGGCAAGCTGTACACCGACACCACGCTGACCTACGACCGCCGCACCAGGGACATCGTCCGCACCGCGGTGAAGTCGGCCAACCGGATCGTCACCCGGGACGTGCCCAAGGCCCCCGACATGACCTCCCTCATCCAGCGGTGGAACGCGCTCGCCGCGCCGATCGCGGGCAAGCCGCAGGGCTGGATCTCCGCCGACATCAACGGGCGGGGCTCCACCGCGTACGAGAAGCCGCTCGGCAACCTGATCGCGGACGCCCAGCTCGCGGGCCTCGCCCCGGCCGACAAGGGCGGCGCCCAGCTCGCCCTGATGAACCCGGGCGGCATCCGCTCCGACCTCGTCTACAAGGCGTCCGCGGGTGAGGGCGACGGCGTCGTCACCTACGGCGAGGCGTTCACCGTGCAGCCGTTCACCAACATGATGAACGTGGTCGACCTGACCGGTGCCCAGCTGCTCGCCGCGCTCCAGCAGCAGGTCAGCGGCTCCAACGAGGCCTCCCCGAAGATCCTCCAGGTCTCCAGGGGCCTCACCTACACCCTGGACACCACCAAGACCGGCGCCGCCCGGATCGTGGCCGACTCGGTCAAGCTGAACGGCCAGGCCCTCGACCCGGCCAGGACCTACCGCGTCGCCATGAACGAGTTCCTGGCCGGCGGCGGCGACGGCTTCCCCGCCCTCGCCCAGGGCAGGAACAAGCTGGTCGGCGCCTCCGACCTGGACGTCTTCAACGCCTACCTGGCCGCCAACTCCACGGCCACCGCCCCCCTCGCGCCCCCCGCGACCGACCGCATCACGGTCGTCCAGTGACCCGCACCGCCTGACCCCGCCCCACACCGCCCAGGGCGGCGCATCCCCGGATGCGCCGCCCTTCGGCATCCCGCTGCTCGTTGCCGCTCTCGCCCCCTGTCGGTCCTGTCGTGCTCACGCCATAATCCGCGCATGACTCCCCGCCTGGACACGCCCGCTGCCTCCACCCCCACCCCCGCTCCCGTGCCGTCGCTGCCGCGAGGGGTGAGCCGGCGGGGTTTCCTGGCGGGCGCGGGCGCGTTCTCCGCCGCCGTCCTGCTCGGCACCGCCCCGGCCGCGGCGCGGACCAGGGCGGGCACCGCCGACTGGATGGGCGCCCTGCCCGGCGCCACACCGCTGCACCGGCTGACCATCCCCGGCACCCACAACTCCGCCGCCCCGGCCGGCGGGCTCTGGGTGGCCTGCCAGAACACCGGCGTCGGGCAGCAACTGGCCGCCGGGATCCGGTTCCTGGACATCCGGTGCCGGGTCACCGGCGACTCCTTCGCCATCCACCACGGGGCGTCCTACCAGAACCAGATGTTCGGCGACGTGCTGATCGCCTGCCGCGACTTCCTCGCCGCCCACCCGGGCGAGACCGTGCTGATGCGGGTCAAGCAGGAGTACTCGGGGGAGAGCGACGCGGTCTTCCGCCAGGTCTTCGACCGCTACCTCGACGCCAAGGGCTGGCGGCCGCTCTTCCGCATCGGCGACGGGCTGCCGCTGCTCGGGGAGGCGCGCGGGCGGGTGGTGCTGCTCGCCGACAACGGCGGCCTGCCCGGGGTCCGCTACGGCGACGGGGCGCTGTTCGACATCCAGGACGACTACATGGCGGAGCCGTTCGCCAAGTACCCCGAGATCGAGGCGCACTTCCTCAAGGCGGCGTCCCAGCCCGGCAAGCTGTACGTCAACTACGTCTCCACCGCCGCCCTGCTCCCACCGCGCTGGAACGCCGACCGGCTCAACCCGCGCGTCCACTCCTTCCTCGACGGCTCCGGGGGGCGGGACCTCCGGGGCCTCGGCATCGTCCCGATGGACTTCCCCAACACCCGGGCGGGACTGGTGGAGTCCTTGATCCGGCACAACTGACAGGCGGGGGTCAGCGGCTCGGGTGGTGGCGGGGCGGGGGTGCGGGGGCGCCGGGCAGGTGGATGAGGGCGCGGGTGCCGCCGCCGTCGGCGGGGGCCAGCTCGACGGTGCCGCCGGAGCGCTGGACGGTGCGGGCCACGATGGAGAGGCCGAGGCCCGAGCCGGGGAGGCTGCGGGCGGAGGGGGAGCGCCAGAACCGCTCGAAGACATGGGGCAGCTCCTCGGGCGGGATGCCCGGGCCGTGGTCCCGTACCGTCAGCTCGCCGCGGGTGAGGGCGACCTCCACGGTGCCGTGGGGCGGGGAGAACTTGACCGCGTTGTCCAGGACGTTCACCAGGGCGCGTTCGAGAGCGGCCGGCTCGGCCCGTACGTACCAGGGCTCGGGGTCGGACGCGGTGAGGGTGAGGTCGGGGCCGGCGCGGAGGCGGACGCGGTCCAGGGCGGTGGCGAGGATCTCGTGCAGCGGGACCACCTCCAGGCGGCCCTGGCCGACCGCGTCGGGGCGGGACAGCTCCTGGAGGTCGCCGATGAGGGAGGCCAGCTCGGTCATCTGGGCCGTGACGGAGGTCAGAAGGTCGCGGCGGTCGGCGGGCGGCAGGGGGCGGCCGGTGTCCTCGCTGCGGGCCAGCAGCTCGATGTTGGTGCGCAGCGAGGTGAGGGGGGTGCGCAGCTCGTGCCCGGCGTCGGCGATCAGCTGCGACTGCCGGTCCCGGGAGGAGGCCAGCGCGGTGGTCATCGCGTTGAAGGAGCGGGACAGCCGGGCGATCTCGTCCTCGCCCTCGACCGGGATGCGGACGGTCAGGTCCTCGGTGCGCGCCACATGCTCGACGGCTCCGGTCAGCCGGTCCACCGGCTTCAGGCCGGTGCGCGCCACCCACAGCCCGGCGGCGCCCGCGCCGAGCACCCCGAGTCCGGCGAGCGCGGTCAGCACCAGGGCGAGCCGGTTCAGGGCGCCGTCGATCTCGCCGAGCGGGCGTGACATGGACACCGTGTAGCCGGTGTTCGCGTCGCGCTCGGTGAAGATCCGCACCGTCTGCCCCGAGTCGGTCCGCCCGTCGTGCAGGGCGCTCGCCGCACCGCCCTGCGCCACCTCCACATCGGCTCGCTGGACGGCGACCGCGGCCGAGCCGGCGCCCACACAGCGGCCGCCGTCCGGCACGACCAGCTGCCAGTTGACATAGCTCGGACCGGCGTCCGCCGGCGCGGGCTGGGCGGTGCGCCGGCAGTTCAGCGCCGCCTCCCGCTGCCCGCCGAGGGGTACGGACAGGTTCTCCAGGGCGCTGTCCATCTCGTCCCGCAGCTGCGCCCGGGTCAGCAGCCAGCAGGCCACCGAGACGGCCGCCACCGCGACCGCCACCGCGACGGTGGTGAGCAGCGCCAGCCGGGAGCGGAGGGGAAGGGAGCGGAAGCGCGCCAGGGGACCGGTCACCTCGGTGCCTCCTCGGCACCCGCCACCGGCGCCCCCGGCGGGGAGGTGCCCGCCCCCGGCGCCCCCGCCGGTGCCGGTCGCGCCACCGGCGTCCCCGGCGGGACGTGCGGGCTCACTCCGGGCCTCCGCGCAGGACGTAGCCGACGCCGCGCACGGTGTGCACGAGCCGGGGTTCGCCGCCCGCCTCGGTCTTGCGGCGCAGGTACATCACGTAGACGTCCAGGGAGTTGGAGCTCGGCTCGAAGTCGAAGCCCCACACGGCCTTGAGGATCTGCTCCCGGGTGAGGACCTGGCGGGGATGGGCGAGGAACATCTCCAGCAGGGTGAACTCGGTGCGGGTCAGCTCCACGGGCCGCCCGCCGCGGGTCACCTCGCGGGTGGCCGGGTCCATCCGCAGGTCGGCGAAGGCCAGCACCCCGCCGTCCACCTCGGGGGCGCCGGCGCCCACCGCGTAGGAGCTGCGCCGCAGCAGGGCCCGGATGCGGGCGAACAGCTCGTCCAGCTCGAACGGCTTGACCAGGTAGTCGTCGGCGCCGGCGTCCAGTCCGGTGACCCGGTCGCCGACGGTGTCCCGGGCGGTCAGCATCAGGATCGGCACCGTCGACCCGGCGGCGCGCACCCGGCGGGCCGCGGTCAGCCCGTCCACGCCGGGCATCTGGATGTCCAGGACGACGAGGTCGGGCCGGTACGCGGCGATCTTGGCCAGTGCGTCGCCGCCGTCGACGGCGACCTCGGTCCCGTACCCCTCGAAGGCAAGGCTGCGCTGGAGGGCCTCGCGGACGGCGGGCTCGTCGTCGACGATCAGGATGCGCTCCCCGGTGGTGTTCATGGAATCAGCCTTGCACGCCGGTCCGGCAGGGGACGTCCGCCTGTGGACAACGGCCGTGCGCCCGCGCCGGCCGTGTGCTCGCCGGCTATGCGCCGGCTCCGTCGCGGAGCTGGTCCAGGTCGGCCTTGAGGGTGTCGACCGGGATGGCGAAGCCGAGCCCCACGCTGCCGGAGCTGCCGCTCGCACCGGAGCCGCTGGAGCCGCTCGGCGCGTACATGGCCGAGTTGATGCCGATGATCCGGCCGTCCATGTCGATCAGCGCCCCGCCGGAGTTGCCCGGGTTGAGGGAGGCGTCGGTCTGGATGGCCTTGTACGTCGTGGTCGACGAACCGGTGTCGCCGTTGAACTGCTGTCCGCCGAACTCGAACGGCCAGCCCTGCCGGGGGTCCACCCCGCCCTGACCGCCCTGACCGCCCTGACCGCCCTGACCGCTCTGACCGTCCTGGCCTTCGTCCTTGGCCACCGTCACGTCCCGGTCGAGCGCCGAGACGATGCCGCTGGTCACCGTGCCGGTCAGTCCCTCGGGGGAGCCGATCGCCACCACCTCGTCACCGACCTTGACCTGGTCGGAGTCGCCCAGGGTGGCCGCCTTCAGCCCGGAGGCGTTCCGCAGCTTGATCAGCGCCAGGTCCTTGTCGGGATCGGTGCCGACCACCTCGGCGGTGTGGCTCTTGCCGTCGTTCAGTTGGACCTTGATCTCGGAGGCGCCGGAGATGACGTGGTTGTTGGTGACGATCTCGCCGTCCGAGGTGATGATCACCCCGGAGCCGGTGGACTGGCCGGAACCGGAGGCCGCGCTGATCTCCACGATGCTCGGCGAGACCGCCTGGGCCACCCCGGCGACGGTGCCCTTGCTGGACTGGGAGACATTGGTGCCGGTCGCGGCGGAGCCGCCGCCCGCGGCCTGATCCGCCGGGCTCAGCTGCTGCACCAGGGTCGCCGCGCCCCCGCCGATCGCGGCGGCGGCGATGGCCACGGCGGCGAGCAGCGCCACGGGGCGCTTGGCCCGCCGGTGCTCGGCGGGAGCCGGTGCGCCCGATCCCAAGGCCGGGTCGGCCGTCGGGGCGTACTCCGGGCGGGGCGGGTAGTACGGGTACTGCGCGCTGCTGCCTTGGTCGCCGCTGCTGCGGTAGTGGTCCGTCATGGCTATGACTGTCGGCCCCGTGGATGAGAGCCGTCTGAGACCACCTTGAAAGTCCGGGCAGATTCCCGTATGCCCCATATAAGGGGAGCCCGCGGCAGGGCGGGTGCGGCGGTCAGTCGCCGGTGCAGCCGCAGGATCTGCGGACCACCAGGGCGGACGGGAACTGCCGCACCCGCTCGCGCCGGGAGCCGGCCACCCGCAGGCCGTCGTCCAGCACCAGGTCCACCGCGGCCCGGGCCATCGCCGGGCGGTCGGAGGAGACGGTGGTGAGCGGCGGGTCGGTGAGCCCGGCCTCCTTGACGTCGTCGAACCCGGCCACCGCCAGGTCCCCGGGCACGTCGAGCCGCAGCTCGCGGGCGGCCCGCAGCACGCCGATGGCCTGGTCGTCGGTGGAGCAGAAGATCGCCGGCGGCCGGTCGGGGCCGGCCAGGATCTTCAGGGCGACCTGGTAGGCGTCATAGCGGTTGAACGGGGCCCGGAAGAACCGCCCCTCCACCGAGTGGCCCGCCTCGATCATGGCCCGGCGCCAGCCCTCGGCGTGGTCGGTCACCGGGTCGCCGATCTTCGGCGTCTCCTCCACGCCGCCGAGGCAGGCGACATACGGGTAGCCGTGCTCCAGCAGATGCCGTACGGCGAGCTGGGCGCCGCCGATGTCGTCGGTGACCACGGCCACGTCGTCGATCGCCTCGGGACGCTCGTGGAGCAGCACCACCCGGGCGTCCCAGGCCTCGATCTCCTGCGCGGCGCGCTGGCTGGGGCCCTGGCTGACCAGGATCAGCCCGGCCACCCGCATCCCGAGGAAGGCCCGCAGATAGTGGACCTCGCGCTCGTCGCGGTAGTCGGAGTTGCCGACCAGCACCATCTTGCCGCGGTCGGCGGCGGCCCGTTCGACCGCGTGCGCCATCTCCGCGAAGAACGGCTGCCGCGCGTCGGGCACGATCATGCCTATGAGGTCGGTCCGCCGCGAGGCCATGGCCTGCGCGACCCGGTCGGGCCGGTACCCCAGCTGCTTGATCGCGGCGAGTACGCGCTCGCGCGTGGCCGGGGCGACCGGCCGGGGTCCATTGTTGATGACATAGCTGACGACCGCGGTGGAAGTACCCGCCAGTCGCGCCACATCGTCCCGCGTCACCTTGGCCACGCGCGGCAGTCTACGCGGAGAGAACGCGGGGGGAA
>NZ_JALPTH010000046.1 GCF_023218175.1 Streptomyces lichenis
CCCGCCCCCCATCCCCACCCCCCTCCCCGTCCTCACCTCCTCCCTCCTCTCCGGACTGCTCGCCGCCGCCACCGGCCCACGGCCCGAGCTGGTGGCCTGGCTGGCGGCGGTCCCGGTCGCGGTGCTGCTGGCCTCGGTCGACCTGGCCGTGCACCGGTTGCCGGACCGCCTCACCCTCCCCCTGGCGGCCGGGCTCGCCGCCCTGCTCGGCGGCGCGGCCCTGCTCCCCGGGCACGCCGGCTCCTGGTCCGGGGCGCTGCTCGGCGGACTGGTGCTCGGCACCGGGTACGCCGTGCTCTTCCTCCTCAACCCGGCCGGTCTCGGCTTCGGTGACGTCAAGCTGGCGCTCGCCCTCGGCACCGCGCTCGGCTGGTACGGCTGGCCGGTGCTGTTCGCCGGCACCTTCGCGGGCTTCCTGCTCGGCGCGGTCTACGGCCTCACGCTCATCGCCCTGCGCCGGGCGGACCGGAAGAGCGCCATCCCGTTCGGCCCCTTCATGCTGGGCGGCGCCCTGCTGGGCGTGCTCCTCGGAGCGCTCGCCGCCCACCCCTGACAACACGGCCCCGGATCGGCCCGGCTCGGCTCCCGAAACGGCGGGGAGCCCGCACCTAGCATGCGGGCGTATGCGGACATCCATGGACGAAGTCACCCCGGTCGAGAAGCCCACCCCGACGGCCGTCACCGCACCCGCCGCCCCCACGGAGGTGATCACCCCCCACCGCACCGCCACCGCCCCCTGGGTGCCCTGGGCCTGGGCCGCCGCCCTCGGGGCGCTCTACGCCACCGTCGCCGTCCGCCGGCACCTCCTCCTCCGCACCACCGGCTACGACCTGGGCATCTTCGAACAGGCCGTCCGGGCCTACGCGGAGCTGCGCGCACCCGTGGTCCCCCTGCGCGGCGAGGGCTTCAACCTGCTCGGCGACCACTTCCACCCGCTGGTCGCCGCCCTCGCCCCGCTCTACCGGCTCTGGCCCTCCCCGCTCTGCCTGCTGGTCGCCCAGTCCGCGCTGCTCGCCCTCGCCGTCGTCCCGCTCGCCCGCTGGGCCGGCCGTGCGCTCGGCCCCGGCGCCGCGCACACCGTCGCCGCCGGGTACGGGCTGAGCTGGGGCATCTCCTCGGCGGCCGCGTTCGACTTCCACGAGGTGGCCCTCGCCGTACCGCTGCTCGCCTTCGCCCTGGAGGCCCTGGGGCGGCGGCGCTGGCGGGCGGCCGCGGCCTGGGCGGCGCCGCTGCTCCTGGTCAAGGAGGACCTCGGGCTCACCCTCGCCGCGGTCGGCGGGTACATCGCCTGGAAGGGGCCGCGCCGGCTGGGGCTGCTCACCGCGGCCGCCGGGGTGCTCGGCTCGGCCGTGGAGATCGCCGTACTCCTCCCGGCGTTCCACCCGGCCGGCGGCTACGCGCACGGGGGCAACCTCGACGAGGGCGCGTACGGCTCGCTGCTCTCCGCCCTCGCCCACGCCCCGCTCGACCTGCTCCGCCCCGACACCAAGGCCACCACCCTGGTCATGGTGTTCGCGCCGTCCGCGCTGCTGGCGCTCCGCTCCCCGCTGGCCCTGATCGCGGTGCCCACCCTGGCCTGGCGGCTGCTGTCGGACAACGGCTTCCACTGGGGCACGGCCTTCCACTACAGCGCCGTACTGATGCCGGTGGTCTTCGCCGGGCTGATCGACGCCCTGACCACGATGCGACGGGACAAGCACTCCGCGGCCACCCGCAACCTCCGGGCCCCGCTCGCCACGGTGCTCGCCGTCACCGCCGTCCTGCTGCCGCCCTTCCCGCTGGCCCAGCTCGCCCAGCGGGCCACCTGGCGCACCACCCCGCACATCGAGGCCGCCCGCGAGCTGCTCGCCCGCATTCCGGACGGGGCGTCGGTCGCCGCCTCCAACCGGCTGGTGCCGCAGCTCACCTCCCGCTGCACGGTGGTGGTCTTCCCCGCCTTCCCGGTGGAGGGGCGGCTGTACGAGTACCGGCCCGGGCGGCTGCCGCGGCCGAGCGCCGAGTGGATCGCCTTCGACCGCCGCGCCCCCGAGGCCTGGCCGTACCGGACGGGCCACTGGCCCTATCCGATCGAGCGGCAGGAGGCCGAGCTGGCCGCCGCCAGGAAGCGGTACGGCTACCGCGAGGTCGCCACCCGGGACGGCATCACCCTGCTGCGGGCCGCCCCCCGCCCCAGCGGGGCCGTCAACAGGGCGCCGCGTTGACCGGGTCACCCCTGCGGCGGACGGCCACCCCCGTCACCGGCCACGAAACCGCCCTCACACCGCACCCGGACCCGGCGCCGGGCCGCTGTCCTCCGATTTCGGAGCGTAGTCGCGGCGGGTCGTGGCACGCAGCATCACTTACGAAGGGTTATGGTGGAAACCCCCCCTCGGGCCGGTCCGTATCCCCCCCACGGACCGGCCCGTTTTCTGTCTCCCGACTTCTGCTCCCCAAGGGCTCAGCTCCGGGCCGCCCAGATGTTCGTCCCCTCGGTGTCCACCGCGTAGGAGTCGATCTCCGCCAGCTCCTCCGCCGTCAGCGGGGCGGCCGACAGCGCGCCGAGGTTCTCCTCCAGCTGCCGCACGCTGGACGCGCCGATCAGCGCGGAGGTCATCCGCTCGTCGCGCAGCACCCAGTTCAGCGCCAGCTGGTTGAGCGACTGGCCCCGCCGCTCGGCGATGGCGGCCAGACCGCGCAGCCGCCGGACGACCTCCTCCGAGAGCAGGTCCGGGTCCAGGGACTTGCCCTGGGTGGCGCGGGAGCCCTCCGGGATGCCGGTGAGGTACTTGTTCGTCAGCAGGCCCTGGGCGAGCGGGGCGAAGGAGATGCAGCCCATCCCGGCCGCCTCCAGGGTGTCCAGCAGCCGGTCCTCCTCGGTCCACCGGTTGATCATCGAGTAGGACGGCTGGTGGATCAGCGCCGGGACGCCCATCTCGCGCAGCAGCCGGGCCGCCTCGGCGGTCTGCTCGCTGCTGTACGAGGAGACGCCCACGTACAGCGCCTTGCCCTGCCGGACCGCGGACGCCAGCGCGCCCATGGTCTCCTCCAGCGGGGTCTCCTTGTCGAAGCGGTGCGAGTAGAAGATGTCGACGTAGTCGACGCCCATCCGCTTCAGGGATGCGTCCAGCGAGGAGAGCAGGTACTTGCGGGAGCCCCACTCGCCGTACGGCCCGGGGTGCATCAGGTACCCCGCCTTGGTCGAGAGGACCAGTTCATCCCGGTACGGGCGGAAGTCCTGGGCGAAGAGCTTGCCGAAGTTCAGCTCCGCGGACCCGGGCGGCGGCCCGTAGTTGTTGGCCAGGTCGAAGTGGGTCACCCCGAGGTCGAACGCGCGGCGCAGGATGGCGCGCTGGGAGGAGAGGGTGCGGTCGTCGCCGAAGTTGTGCCACAGGCCGAGGGAGATGGCGGGCAGCTTCAGCCCGCTGCGGCCGGTGCGGCGGTACTCCATCGTCTCGTAGCGGTCGGCGGAGGGCAGGTGTACGGGGGTGTCTGTCACGTCTTTCTGCCTATCACGACCCTCCCCGGACGATCACGCCGGCCGATCCCGCCCGGCCGGGCCCATGGGCTCGCCTCCCCCGAACTGCTCATTTCCTCCGACCAACCCCTTATCGCAGGATTGTGACCGGCCGGGTTGGGCCGCCGCCCACCCCGCGCAGTAATGTGGCGGCTTCGGGGACGGCCGCGGCGCCGCCGGATCGCGCGGGCCTTGCGCCTCGGGCCGTTTCCCCTGTTCTCCCCGGGTCGACGCCATGGCGGACCCGTAGGCAACCGGAAGGTGAGATCGGGTGAACTTTCGCGACCTGGTGTACAGGCTCTACGCACGCCGGGTGGAGGGCCGCCTCGATCATGCCCAGGTGCCCAAGCACATCGGCGTCATCCTGGACGGCAACCGACGCTGGGCCAAGGCCTCCGGCGGCACGCCCGAGCAGGGGCACCAGGCCGGGGCCAGCAAGATCCAGGAACTGCTCGGCTGGTGCGACGAGACCGACGTCGAGGTCGTCACCCTCTGGATGCTCTCCACCGACAACCTGAACCGCCCCGAGAAGCAGCTGGTCCCGCTGCTCGGCATCATCGAGGGGGCGGTACGGGCGCTCGCCGCCGACGGCCGCTGGCGGGTGCACCACGTGGGCACCATGGACCTGCTGCCCGCCCGTACCCAGAAGGTGCTCAAGGAGGCCGAGGAGGCCACCCGCGGGCACACCGGGATACTCGTCAACGTCGCCGTGGGCTACGGCGGCCGCCAGGAGATCGCCGACGCGGTCCGCTCGCTGCTGCTGGACCACGCCGACCGCGGCACCTCCTTCGAGGAGCTGGCCGAGGTCGTCGACATCGACCTCATCTCCGAGCACCTCTACACCCGCGGCCAGCCCGACCCGGACCTGGTCATCCGCACCAGCGGCGAGCAGCGGCTGTCCGGCTTCATGCTCTGGCAGAGCGCCCACTCGGAGTACTACTTCTGCGAGGTGCACTGGCCGGCCTTCCGCAAGGTCGACTTCCTGCGCGCGCTGCGCGACTACGCGGCCCGCCACCGCCGTTACGGCACCTGAGCCCACCCCCCGGCAACACCCCCCGGCTCCGGTCACCCTCCGTTCACCGACGCGTCGTCATATGCCATGGCATGGCGCAGCGCCGAGGAGGGAATATCCCCTCCAGTGTGAGCGGGACTCAAGACCGCTCACCCAGGAGGCCCTTTGCACCGGTTGCACGCACCGCATCCGCCGCGCCCGTCGCGTCCGCCGCACCCGGACGGCCGAGCCGGAGGGAGCGCGTCCCGCGCCCTCCCGGTACCGGTCGCCCCGCCGGCGGCGGCACGGCGGCCCGGCGGCGGCACCGGCAGCCGGTCCACACCCCGTACCCGGTCCGCGCCCTCCGTACCGCCCGCACCCCGCGGACGGCCGGAAACGCGCGTCCCGGGGCCGGCAGGGGCCTTTCCCGAGGCCGTCGCGGTCCCACCGCGACCTCACCGGTCTACAAGAGCCTCTATAAGAGGGGGTCTGTCCTCACCGTGGTGAAAAGCACCAAGCGCCGCTTCGACGACCGGCGCACCTACGTACTCGACACCAGCGTCCTGCTGGCCGACCCCAACGCGGTGACCCGCTTCGAGGAGCACGAGGTCGTGCTGCCCGTCGTGGTGGTCACGGAGCTGGAGGCCAAGAGGCACCACCCGGAACTGGGCTACTTCGCCCGGCAGGCGCTGCGCCTGCTGGACGACCTGAGGGTCCGGCACGGACGGCTCGACGCCCCGCTGCCCATCGGGGAGCTCGGCGGCACCCTGCGGGTGGAGCTGAACCACTCCGACCCCGGCGTCCTGCCGGCCGGCTACCGCCTCGGCGACAACGACTCCCGCATCCTGGCCGTCGCCCGCAACCTGCAGGCCGAGGGGTACGACGTCACGGTCGTCTCCAAGGACCTGCCGCTGCGGATCAAGGCGTCCTCGGTCGGGCTGCTCGCCGAGGAGTACCGGGCGGAGCTGGCCATCACCGACTCCGGCTGGACCGGGATGGCCGAGCTGCCCCTGACGGCCGAACAGGTGGACCTGCTGTACGCGGAGGAGACCCTCCACGTCCCGGAGGCGGCCGCCATGCCGGTGCACACCGGGCTGGTGCTCCAGTCGGAGCGCGGCAAGGCGCTGGGCCGGGTCGGCACGGACGGCTCGGTACGGCTGGTGCGCGGGGACCGCGAGGCGTTCGGCATCCGCGGCCGCAGCGCCGAGCAGCGGGTCGCCCTGGACCTGCTGCTCGACCCGGAGGTGGGGATCGTCTCGCTGGGCGGCCGGGCCGGCACCGGCAAGTCGGCGCTGGCGCTCTGCGCGGGCCTGGAGGCCGTACTGGAGAGAAGACAGCACCAGAAGGTGATGGTCTTCCGTCCGCTGTACGCCGTCGGCGGCCAGGAGCTCGGCTATCTGCCGGGCACCGAGGCCGAGAAGATGAGCCCCTGGGCGCAGGCGGTGTTCGACACCCTGTCCGCGGTGGCGGGCCGGGAGGTCATCGAGGAGGTGCTCGGCCGCGGCATGCTGGAGGTGCTGCCGCTCACCCACATCCGGGGCCGCTCGCTGCACGACGCGTTCGTCATCGTGGACGAGGCCCAGTCGCTGGAGCGCAACGTCCTGCTGACGGTGCTGTCCCGGATCGGCGCCGGGTCGCGGGTGGTGCTCACCCATGACGTGGCGCAGCGGGACAACCTGCGGGTCGGCCGGTACGACGGAGTCGTCGCCGTGGTCGAGAAACTGAAGGGGCATCCGCTCTTCGCGCATGTCACCCTCACCCGCTCCGAGCGGTCGCAGATCGCCGCCCTGGTGACCGAGATGCTGGAGGACGGACAGATCTGACCGAGTCCACCCCCTTCCGGACCGATTCGATGTCATTTCCGCCTGATATGGCGGAAACTGGCCATCGAGGAGGGAAGTGAGGGGAAGTGCGAGGGGTGCCGCCCGGCAAAGCAGACGAGCTTAGCCGGGCGGCACCGCCATGTGCGGCCGAACGCCCAAAACTCCTGTGACGCACGGGGTGTGAGCTTTCCCACGCAACGGATAATTGCCTTGCGGTGTCATGGTCGGGCAAAGTCTTGCTTCCGTCAGGCCCCGCATACGGCACCTCGTGACAACTCAACAGCCGCTCGCCGTATGCCGCCCGCAGCACCACGCGGCGCTCCCGCCACGGGAGTCGCCCATCGGGTCCGCGTCCCCCGTGACACAGCAGTTCGGGGACCAGCGCCAGGGGCACGATCGCGCCCGCGAGGTCACCGCAGCGGGCGACGCTGGAAGGAAACCGTGTGAGCCGGATCTCGGTCCGGGGATTCGCAGTGGCGTCGGCCACCGCGGTCACCACTGTGGGCGCCGTCGTCGGTGTGGCCTCGGGCGGCACCGCCCAGCCCGCGAGCGACAACCTTGAGGCCGCCGCCGCGGACACGACGCTTCTGGCGGAGATCCCCGCCGGCCGGCAGGCCCAGGTCCAGGTGGCGTCCCTGACGCAGCAGGCGGAGGCGCAGGCCGCGGTGGCCGACTCCACCGCGCAGAAGTCCGCCGAAGAGGCCGCCCGCGTACAGGCCGCCAAGGACGCGCACGCCAAGAAGGCCGCCGCCGACAAGGAGGAGGCCGAAGCCAAGGCGAAGGCCAAGGCCGAGGCGGAGAAGGAAGCCAAGGAGAAGGCCGAGCGCGAGGACGCGAAGGAGCGCTCCAGCCGGAGCGAGATCCGCTCCGCGTCCGCCTTCGCCCCGCAGTCCTCCTACTCGGTCTCCGAAGTCCAGGCCATGGCGCGGCAGATGGTCCCGGGCGACCAGTTCCAGTGCTTCAGCAACATCGTGAACCACGAGTCCACCTGGAACTACAAGGCGTCCAACCCGTCCTCGGGCGCCTACGGCCTGGTCCAGGCGCTGCCCGGTTCCAAGATGGCCTCGGCCGGCGCCGACTGGCAGACCAACCCGGCCACCCAGATCAAGTGGGGCCTGGGCTACATGAACGAGCGCTACGGCAGCCCCTGCGGCGCCTGGTCGTTCTGGCAGGCCAACCACTGGTACTAGGCCTCACCAGGCCTCCCGGCTTTCCCCCGAAGCCCCTCGCCACCCGGTATGCGTCCGGCGGCGGGGGGCTCCGTGCGTGTACGGTCGGTCCGTACTTTTCGGGGGACGCGCGGGGGGAAGAGAGTAGGTCATGTCGAAAGTGCCAGGGTGGCTCGGCCGGACGGGCGCCGGGTTGACCCGGATGGGGAAGCGGCTGGAAGAGCGCAGAGCCGCCGCGCACGGCGAGGATCCGCACGGCGACGATCCGCACGCCGACGATCCCTCCGCCGCGCCGGGCAGCATCCCCGCCCCGCCCTCCTACGCCCCCGCGGTGGCCGCCCCGCCCGAGCCGGTGGACGCCATCCCCTGGGGGATGCGGGTCGCCGCCGAGGCCGGCTGGCGGCTGCTCGTCCTGGCCGGCACCCTCTGGGTGCTGATGCGGGTGATCAGCGCGATCCAGCTGGTGGTGCTGGCCTTCGTGGCCGCGCTGCTGTTCACCGCGCTGCTCCAGCCGACCGTCGCCCGGCTGGTCCGGCGCGGGCTGCCGCGCGGGGTGGCCACCGCGGTCACCGCCATCCTCGGCTTCGTCTTCATCGGGCTGATCGGCTGGTTCGTCGTCTGGCAGGTGCTGGACAACATCGGCGACCTGTCCGCCCGGGTGACCGACGGCATCGACGAGCTCAAGGCATGGCTGCTGGACAGCCCGTTCCATGTCACCGAGGCGCAGATCAACGACATCGCCGCCAACCTCCAGGACACCATCGGCACCAACACCGAGGAGATCACCTCGGCCGGCCTCCAGGGTGTGACGGTCCTGGTGGAGTTCCTCACCGGCATGCTGCTGGCCTTCTTCTCCACCCTCTTCCTGCTCTACGACGGCAGGAAGGTGTGGCAGTGGGTGCTGCGGCTGGTCCCGGCCCGGGCCCGCACCGGGGTGGCCGGCGCCGGACCGCGCGCCTGGACCACGCTCACCGCCTATGTCCGCGGCACGGTGATCGTCGCCATGATCGACGCCATCTTCATCGGCCTGGGCGTCTACTTCCTCGATGTGCCGCTGGCCGTCCCGCTCGGTGTGATCGTCTTCCTGGGCGCCTTCATCCCGCTGGTCGGCGCGGTCGTCTCGGGCGCGCTGGCGGTGGTCGTCGCCCTGGTCACCCAGGGAGTGTTCACCGCGCTGATGGCGCTGCTGGTGGTGCTGGCGGTGCAGCAGATCGAGGGCCATGTGCTCCAGCCCTTCATCCTGGGCCGGGCGGTGCGGGTGCACCCGCTGGGCGTGGTGCTGGCGGTCGCGGCCGGCGGACTGGTCGCCGGGATCGGCGGCGCGGTGGTGGCGGTGCCGCTGGTGGCGGTCACCAACACGGTCGTCGGCTATCTGCGCAAGTGGAGCAACGAGCAGGCCATGCGCCGGGTGCCGCCGGACGTGGCGGCGGGCCCCCCGGTGGCACCCGAGGCCCCGCCCCCCGGGATCTGAACGGGAAAGAGAGGGTACGACGAGAGGGCCCGCCGGCAGCAGCCGGCGGGCCCTCTCGTACATCTCCCCTGTGCCCCGGTCCTCACGGTCCGGGCCGGGACCGGGGTACTACTCGGCCAGGACGGCCTCGGCGTCCAGCACGGCGCCGACCGCCTGGAGCACGGAGGCGATCTTCACGGCCTCCTGGACGGTCTCCCGCTCCACACCGGCCTTGCGCAGCACCTGCTCGTGCGAGTCCAGGCACATGCCGCAGCCGTTGATCGCGGAGACGGCGAGCGACCACAGCTCGAAGTCGACCTTCTCCACGCCCGGGTTGCCGATGACGTTCATCCGCAGACCGGCGCGCAGGTTGCCGTACTCCGGGTCGGAGAGCAGATGGCGCGTCCGGTAGAAGACGTTGTTCATCCCCATGATCGCCGCGGCCGACTTGGCGGCCGTGTACGCCTCGGGCGACAGGTTGGCCTTGGCCTCCGGCTCCAGCTCACGCAGCACCCGCGGCGAGCGCGAGGCGATCGCGCAGGCCAGCACGGTGCCCCACAGCTGCTGCTGCGGGAGGTCGCTGTTGCCGATGACCGAGCCGAGGTTCAGCTTCAGGTCCTTGGCGTAGTCCGGTACGGCGGACTTCAGCTCGTCGAGGGCCATGGGTCACTCACCGGCCAGCAGCTTGACCGGGTCGAGGGTCTCCTCGCCCGACTTCCAGTTGCACGGGCACAGCTCGTCGGTCTGCAGGGCGTCGAGGACCCGCAGGACCTCCTTGGGGTTACGGCCCACGGAACCGGCGGTCACCATGGTGAACTGGATCTCGTTGTTCGGGTCGACGATGAACACGGCACGCTGCGCGAAGCCGTCCTCGCCCTCGACGCCGCACTCGCGCATCAGCTCGTGCTTGGAGTCGGCGAGCATCGGGAAAGGCAGGTCACGCAGGTCGGCGTGGTCCTTGCGCCAGGCGTGGTGGACGAACTCCGAGTCACCCGAGGCACCGAGGATCTGCGCGTCGCGGTCGGCGAACTCCTCGTTCAGCTTGCCGAACGCGGCGATCTCGGTGGGGCAGACGAAGGTGAAGTCCTTCGGCCAGAAGAACACCACGCGCCACTTGCCCTCGTAGGACTTGTGGTTGATCTGCTCGAACTCCTTGCCGCTCTCCAGCGACACGCAGGCGGTCAGGTCGTACGTGGGGAACTGGTCACCGACAGTGAGCACACGCTCTCCTTGCAGCTGGGAAGCCCCTGGGCAGGGCTTCCGGGGTTGGACGGAGCCCCAGCATGGCACGCGGTGCATTGATCAGTGAAATAGCCGGACTGGCTTGTGTTGATCGGACCTCCTTATGAGTTCGCTGTGGATGCACGGATACGGGGGGTGGATTGCGCGGCTGGTCGGAGGCCGGGTCGGCCGCCGTGCGAGGCGAGGGGGCGGGCGACGGGCCCGCCGGCCGCGAATGGCGCACTCCCACCGGTCGGGCGGGCCGGACAGCCGTGCGCCACTCGAAAGGGCACCCGGTGCCCGACTGCCTCACCTTGCGCCCGCGAATGATCGGCCTTATGGGTAAACTCGTTCGGGTTGATCGACGGCGGTTATCAGTGAGGCGCCCGGACGGCGTCCGCAGTGAGGCAGCGGAAGTACGTGCAGAAGAGCAAGCAGCCCAGCCTGGCCCAGTTGCGGGCGTTCGCCGCGGTCGCCGAGCACCTCCACTTCCGGGACGCCGCCGCGGCCATCGGGATGAGCCAGCCCGCGCTCTCCGGCGCCGTCTCCGCCCTGGAGGACGCCCTCGGGGTGCAGTTGCTGGAGCGAACCACCCGCAAGGTGCTGTTGTCACCCGCCGGCGAACGGCTCGCCAGCCGGGCCAAGGCGGTGCTGGACGCGGTGGCCGAGCTGATGGAGGAGGCCGAGGCCGCGCAGGCGCCGTTCACCGGGATGCTGCGGCTCGGGGTGATCCCGACCGTCGCCCCCTATCTGCTGCCCACCGTGCTCCATCTGGTGCACCAGCGGTACCCGCGCCTCGACCTCCAGGTCCACGAGGAGCAGACCTCCTCGCTGCTGGACGGGCTGGCCGCCGGGCGGCTCGACCTGCTGCTGCTCGCCGTACCGCTCGGCGTACCCGGCATCACCGAACTCCCCCTCTTCGACGAGGACTTCGTGCTGGTCACTCCCGAGGGGCACGAGCTGGGCGGGCGGTCCGGCATCCCGCGCGAGGCGCTGGCCGAGCTGCGGCTGCTGCTGCTGGACGAGGGGCACTGCCTACGCGACCAGGCGCTGGACGTCTGCCGGGAGGCGGGCCGCACCGACGCCCCGGTCACCACCACCGCGGCCGGGCTGGCCACCCTGGTCCAGCTGGTGGCCGGCGGCCTCGGGGTGACCCTGCTGCCGCGCACCGCGGTCGCCGTCGAGGCCGGCCGCAACGAGCGGCTGCGCACCGGCTCCTTCGCCGCACCCGCCCCGACCCGCCGGATCGCCCTCGCCATGCGGTCGGGCGCCGCCCGGCAGGGCGAGTTCGAGGAGCTGGCCGCCGCCCTGCGGGAGGCGATGTCCACGCTGCCGGTACGGATGCTGGGCCCCGAGGGCTGAGCCCCGTACAAACCGGAGCCCCCGCCCGCCCCCGTACCGCCGCGGGCCCGTACCGCCGGGAGCGAGCCCGCACGGGACGCCCGTACCGCCGCAGGCACCGGCACCCGGCCCCGTACCGCCGCGGCTCGTACGGCCGGGAGCAGCCCGCACAGGGCGCCCGTACCGCCGCAGGCGCGGCCGACCGGCGCCCTGCCTCACTCCGTCCGCAGACCGTCCGGCCGGGTCTGGCGCCAGAGGGCGGGCAGGCTCAGCAGGGTCACCGCGGCGACCAGGGCGGCGCCCACCGCGGCCACCGGCCAGGCCACCGGCAGATCGGCGCGCTCCTCCAGCAGCCGCCGGGGCTCGTCGGGGTCGTTCGTCCCCAGCGAGAACAGCCCGAGCTGGGCCCGGGCGGTGTGTGGCCGGGTGGGGCACATGAAGTCGCTCCGCACCGCGCCGAACAGCATCAGCAGCGCGATCGCCCCGGCCGCCGCCACCACGACCCCGCTCACCGCCCGGGCCGCCCGGCCGCCGTCCCGCCGCAGCCGGCGCACCGCCAGCTGCCAGGAGACCGGGCCACCGCCCAGCCGCCGGGCCACCGCCTCGATCAGCCAGGGCAGCAGCGCCGCCACCCCGGCCGGTGTCAGCAGGGCGCCACCAGCACCGCGAGCGGCCAGTCCCCGCCCCCTGAGCAGCGGAGGAGCACTCATCCCCGCTGGCCCTTCCCCTGCCCGCCGACCACGTCCGCCAGCTCGTCCAGCCGGGCCGCGGTCAGCTCCAGCCAGCGCAGATCGGCCTCCAGATGGAACAGGGCGTGATCGCAGATCAGCTGGTCGGCCAGGTCGCCGTCCTGCTTGCGGCGGGTCAGCTCCCGGGTCAGCCGCAGATGCTCGGCCCGCTGGGTGTCCAGCAGCCCGGCCGCCGGGCGCCCGGTCAGCAGGGCGAGGACGACCTTGGTGTACAGGGTGGACTGGAGGTACGGCTCCGGCTTCTCCGGCTGCTCAAGCCAGCGGGCCACATCGGTGGTCCCGGCGTCGGTGATCGCGTACCGCTTGCGCTCGGGCCCCTCGCCGGGCTCGATGCCCTCCACCTCCACCAGGCCGTTCCTCAGCAGCCGGGACATGGTCGCGTAGACCTGCCCGTAGTGCAGGGAGCGGCCCTGACCGAAGGCGGAGTCGAAGGCGCGCTTGAGGTCGTACCCGTGCCGGGGTCCGGATTCGAGCAGGCCGAGCAGGGCGTGGCCGATGGACATGCGGTCACTCTACGACCTGCGTATACACCCATTGCATACGGGGCGGAGGCGCCCGTTCCCCTGGGGCGCCTCCGCCCTGCCCATGCGAGAGGTCACTCGCCGGCCGGCGGCTCCGGCCGCTTCGGCGGGCGCCCGCGCCGGGCGATCGGGGCGGGCGAGTCCGGCAGTCTGCCGGCCTCCGCGAGCGCCCGGCGCAGCAGGAACTCGATCTGCGCGTTGGCGCTGCGGAGATCGTCCGCCGCCCACCGGGCCAGCGCGTCGTACACCTTCGGGTCGAGGCGGAGGAGTACCTGCTTGCGCTGCTGCCGGTCCGGGGTCACTGGTACAGCGAGCCCGTGTTCAGCACCGGCTGGGCGGCGCGGTCACCGCAGAGCACCACCATCAGGTTGGACACCATGGCGGCCTTGCGCTCGGAGTCCAGCTCCACGATGTCCCGCTCGGTGAGCCGGTCCAGCGCCGCCTCGACCATGCCGACCGCGCCGTCCACGATCTGCCGGCGGGCCGCGACCACCGCGCCCGCCTGTTGGCGCTGGAGCATCGCGGAGGCGATCTCCGGGGCGTACGCGAGGTGGGTGAAGCGGGACTCGATGATGTGGACGCCGGCCGCCTCGACCCGGGCGTGCAGCTCCACCGCGAGCTTCTCGGTGATCTCCTCCGCGTTGCCGCGCAGCGAGAGCCCCGCCTCGTCATGCGCGTCGTACGGGTACTCGATGGCGATGTGCCGCACCGCGGCCTCGGTCTGGGTGGAGACGAACTCCAGGAAGTCGTCCACCTCGAACAGGGCCTGCGCGGTGTCCTCCACCTTCCAGACCACCACCGCGGCCAGCTCGATCGGGTTGCCGTAGGCGTCGTTGACCTTCAGCACCGCCGTCTCGTGGTTGCGCACCCGGGTGGAGATCTTCGCCCGCGAGGTGAACGGGTTCACCCAGCGCAGCCCGTCGGTGCGGATGGTGCCCCGGTAGCGGCCGAAGAGCTGGACCACCCGGGCCTCGCCGGGGGCGACCATGTTCAGCCCGCACATGGCGAGGAAGGCCGCCAGGGCGACCAGGATGCCGCCGGTGATCAGCCCGGCCCTGGCGCCGTTGCCGAGGTCCGGCGAGGCGCCGGCGATCACCATCAGCACCCCGCCGGCGAGCCCGGCCAGCCCGAGCAGCAGGGCGAGCCCGCCCCCGATCGACCGCGCCGCGAACTCCCGCACCCCCGGCTCCGGCATCTCCGGGACATCCCCCACCAGCGCGTCCGCCCTGCCCGGCGCCTTGTTCTTGTCGTCCATGGTCACAACCGTCCCCCGCTTCCCACTCGCCCGATCAGCTAGCGCTGACTTATCAATCTGATAGCACTTTAACAGTCGACTCGCCTCGGAACGCAACCCCGGAGCCCCCTGAGGAGTCGGTTCCACTGGAAGCGGTGCTGATTCTCACGTCCGGAAAAGACCGGATGCGTCGACCTTTGACGTCATCCCTGGTGTTAGTTTGCTGAGCTGATCCGCTGCGGATCCGCGGCGCGGGGGCGCGGCGGCCGGCGAGGCGGCACCGGGTGCGGGGGGCACCACCGGACATCCACCGGCCCACGACGGCCGGTACACCGGCACACAGGACCAGGCGCCGCCGAGCGCTGAGCAGGAACCGAGCAGAGCGGAGCGACGGAGCGATGGGTGCAGCGAGTGCGGAGACCGGGGGCGCGGCCATACGCAAGCGCCGCTTCTTCACCTGGCGGCGGCTGCTGGGCACCTTCCTCGGGCTCTGCCTGCTGGCGATGGCGGCCTTCTACGTGGTCTACCTGCTCGTCCCGGTGCCCAGCGCCAACGCCGACGCGATACGCCAGTCCAACGTCTACAAGTACAGCAACGGCAAGGTCTTCGCCCGCACCGGCAAGGTCAACCGCGAGATAGTCGACCTCACCAAGATCCCCGACAATGTCGAGAAGGCGTTCGTCGCCGCGGAGAACAAGTCCTTCTACGAGGACTCCGGCGTCGACATCAAGGGCACCGCCCGCGGTCTGCTGAACACCGTGACCGGCCAGGGCAAGCAGGGCGGCTCGACCATCACCCAGCAGTACGTCAAGAACTACTACCTGAACCAGGACCAGACGGCGACCCGCAAGCTCAAGGAACTGGTGATCTCCCTCAAGGTCGACCAGCGGATGGCCAAGGAGGAGATCCTCGCCGGCTATCTGAACACCAGCTACTACGGCCGCAACGCCTACGGCATCCAGGCTGCCGCCCAGGCCTACTACCGGGTCGACGCCGACGAGCTGACCGTGGAGCAGGGCGCCTACCTCGCCTCGCTGCTCCAGGCCCCCAGCCAGTACGACTGGGCGGTGGCCGGCGAGAACGGCCGCACCCAGGTCAAGCAGCGCTGGAACTACGTACTGAACAACATGGTCGAGGAGAACTGGCTCACCTCCGCCGAGCGCGCCGGGATGACCTTCCCGGTGCCGAAGCAGCCCAAGGCCCCCCTCGGCATGGAGGGCCAGCGCGGCTACATCGTGGAGGCCGCCAACAAGGAGCTGGTCGAGCAGGGCGGCATCACCGAGGCCGAGCTCAAGGCCGGCGGCTGGACCATCACCCTCAACATCGACGAGAAGCGCCAGAAGCAGCTGGAGAAGGCGGTCAAGCGGAAGCTGGAGGACAACCTCGACCGCAAGGGCAGCAAGGTCGACGCCACCGTCCAGGCCGGCGCCACCTCCGTGGACCCGAAGACCGGCGGCGTGGTCGCCCTCTACGGCGGTGTCGGCGCCACCGAGCACTGGACGTCCAACGCCACCCGCCGCGACTACCAGCCCGCCTCCACCTTCAAGCCCCTGGTCTTCGCCTCCGCCCTGGAGAACGGCTCGGAGACCCAGGACGGCCGCACCATCGGCCTGGAGACCGTCTACGACGGCACCAGCCGCCGCCCCGTGGTCGGCAGCGACATCCCCTTCAACCCGCAGAACGACCTGGGCGTCAGCTACGACAACCCCACGGTCCGCACCGGCCTGGCCCGCTCCATCAACTCGGTGTTCGCCCAGATGATCGTGGACGTCGGCCCGGGGCTGGTGAAGAAGACCGCGCTCGGCCTCGGCGTGCCCGACGGCGAGGGCTTCGTGAAGACGCCCGCCATGTCCCTGGGCACCATGGGCGCCTCCACCTGGGACATGGCCGGGGTCTACGCCACCCTGAACAACCACGGCAAGAAGGTCACCCCGTCCATCGTGCGGTCCGCCGAGCACAAGGACCGCACCTTCGACCGGAAGACCGACCCCGTCGGCGACCAGGCGGTCAGCCGCCAGACCGCCGACACCGTCACCGAGGGCCTGACCGGCGTGGTGGACAACGGCTCTGGCTTCGAGGCGAACACCCCGGCCTACGACGCGGCCGGAAAGACCGGCACCTCCGAGAACAACAAGTCGGCCTGGTTCGCCGGCTACACCCCCGAGCTGACCACCGTGGTCGCCCTCTTCGGCGAGAAGCCGGACGGCACCGGGCAGGTCTCGCTCACCGGCACCGCCCAGTCGGGCCGCGCCAACGGCGGCGGCTTCCCCGCCCGTATCTGGGCCGACTACACCCTCGGCGCCCTCGGCGGCGGCTCCGACGCCCGCTTCGACCTGGACGTCGCCGACACCGTCGACCCCGGCCCGCCCACCCCCACCGACACCCCCAGCGACGACCCGTCCCCCTCGGACACTCCGAGCGACGACCCGTCCCCCTCCGACACCCCGAGCGACGACCCCTCGCCCTCGGACACCCCGAGTGACGACCCGTCCCCCTCGGACACCCCCAGCGACGACCCCTCGCCCTCCACCACCCCGAGCGACGAGCCCACCGACGACGGCACCGGCGACCCGGGCGACCCCGGCGGCACCGTCGAAGGCACCATCGGCGACCCGGGCGACGGCGACATCACCCTGGACCCGGTCGAGCCCTGAACCACCCGATGGGCCCCGTGACCCACGGGGCCCATCAGCCACCGCGCCGGGTCAGCCGCCCACCGGCCAGAGGCCCGGTCACCGGCGGCGCGAGCCCGTCCTAGGTGGAGAGCTCGAACCACACCACCTTCCCGGTGGACAGCCGCGTCGCTCCCCACCTCCGCGCCAACCGGTTCACCAGGAACAGCCCGCGCCCACCCTCGTCGGTGTCCCGCGCCCGCCGCTGCCTGGGCAACTGCGGCGAGTCGTCGCCGACCTCGCACCGCAGCACATCCGTCCGCAGCAGCCGCAGCGTCACCGGCCGTTCCGCGTACCGCACCGCGTTGGTGACCACCTCGCTGACCAGCAGCTCCACCTGGTCGGACAGCTCCTCCAGGTCCCAACGGGCCAGCGCCCGGCGGGCCAGCCGACGGGCGCGGCCCGGAGCCGCGTCCTCCGGTTCCAGGAACCAGTACGCCACGTCACTCGGCGCGATCCCGTCGAACCGGGCCGCCAGCAGCGCGATGTCATCGTCCCGGTCGCCCGGCCCGAGCATGTCCAGCACGTCGTCGCAGAGCGCCTCCAGCGGCGGCGAGTGGTCCGGCCCGGTCAGCTGGGCGGTGGCCGCCAGCCGCTCCCGCAGCTGCTCGATCCCCGCCCACACGTCCCGCATCCGGGACTCCACCAGCCCGTCGGTGTACAGCAGCAGGGTCGCCCCGGCCGGCGCGTCCAGCTCCACCGCCTCGAAGTCCACCCCGCCCACACCGATCGGCGCCCCCGGCGGCACCCGCAGCACCTCGGCCCGGCCGCCCAAGTGGAGCAGCACCGGCGGCGGATGGCCCGCGTTGGCGATGGTGATCCGGTGCGCGACCGGGTCGTACACCGCGTACAGACACGTCGCCATCCGGTTCTCGCCGAGCCGCTGCGCCTGCTCGTCCAGGTGGTGCAGCACCTCCTGCGGCGGCAGGTCCAGCCCGGCCAGGGTCTGCGCGGTGGTGCGCAGCTGGCCCATGATGGCCGCCGAGGTCATCGAGTGGCCCATCACATCGCCGACGACCAGCGCCACCCGGCTGCCCGGCAGCGGGATCGCGTCGTACCAGTCGCCGCCCACCCGCGCGGTCTCCGCCGCCGGCAGATAGCGCGAGGCCAGCCGCACACCCGTCGGCTGCGGCAGGTTCTCCGGCAGCATGGTGCGCTGGAGCTCGTCCGCGATGTACGCCTCCCGGCCGTACAGCACCGCCTTGTCGATGCCCAGCGCGGTGTGCGTGGCGAGCTGCGCGGCCACCAGCAGGTCGCCCGGCTCGAACGGCGAGCGGTCCGGGCGGCGCAGGAAGACGGCCGCGCCGATCACCCGGCGCCGCCCCCGCAGCGGCGCGAGGATGGCCCGGTGACCGGTCGGCACGCACCGGTTGTCGCCCAGCAGCTCCGGGAAGGCGGCACGGGCGGCGGCGGAGTCGCCGAACACCGGCCGCACCCCGCGCAACACCTCGGCCAGCGCCCCGCCGGTGCGCACCTCGCACAGCTCGGACGCCGGGCCGAGGTCCAGCTCGTCATCGGGGTCGGCCGCGGTCAGCGACAACTCCCCGCCGTCTTCGGTTAAACGCAGCCGGTCCGTGCGCCGCAGCCGCAGCACGAACGGGTCCACCGGCCGGTCGTCGCCGACCGGCAGCGGGTCGCGCAGATAGACCAGGATCGCGTCGGAGAAGGTCGGCACGGTGGCCCGGCACAGCCCGAGCACGATCTCGTCCAGGTCGATGCCCCGGGCGATCCGCCGGGTCGCGGCACCGACGAACCGCAGCCGGTCGGCCTCCCGCCGCGCCGCGCCCGCCGGATCCAGCAGGCCTTCCCCGCCATCCGCCCCACCGTCCGGCATACCGCCACCACCCACCGCACGCGCACCACCCGGCGTACCACCACCGGCCACCGACACACCACCGCCACCACCATCCGCGGGCACACCGCCCGCGGCCGCCCCCGCCGCCGCACCGCTCCCACCCCGCTGACCACGACCCACCGGGCCGGCCCCCGCCCCGGAACCCGTCCCGGCATCCGGCCGCGGCAGGCTCGCGGCGGCGGCCCGGGCCACCGCGGGGGTGCCGGCGCCCTCCCCGGCGGCCGGCTCGGCTATCGCCTCACCGGCGGCCGACGCGACCGAGGGCTGTGCGGGCACTCCGACGGCCCGGGGCGGTGTCTGCGGCCGCGGCCGGGTGCGTTCCTGCGGCCCGGCAGCACGGGGCTGGCGGCCTTCATGGGAAGTGGGCTGCTCCGTCACGCGTGCGATTCCGTCCGTCCGGGCCGGTAGTGCGGTGCGATCGCTCTGTCAGGCGCTGTACCAGGCGCTATACCCGCTCTGAACGCGGCGTCGACAGAGGGGGACGGTTCCGGGCACGGATGGGACACGATCCACCCCCTCTTGAATGACTTCTGAATGACTTACGGTCAGTTCCTGCACTCTGCTCAGTCGTTACTGCGCGACAACATCGCGGAAGGCGATCCTACGTTTGCACCCCAGGGGCGCATCAAGGGTCTCATGGCGCCGTGTGCGCCGGGGCGTGATCCGGGGCATGATCCCAGTCCGCGGGCAGCCGCGGCACCGGCCAGGCCGGATCGGGCCGCCAGTCCTCCCAGCCGTCCGCGAACGGCGAGCCCCAGGCCCGTACGGTCTCCAGCGCCGCCGCGCCCGCCACCCGCACCTGCCGGGCCTGTGCCGGGCCCATCAGCCCGCTGCGCTGCGCCTGCTCGAACTCGTCCTCGTCGCGCCAGAGCCAGCTGCGGTCCGGATAGACCGAGATGTCCAGGAAGTGGTCCTCGGAGTCCACCCCGCGCGACCACCGGGTGCGCGGCTCCTCCAGGTTGACGTACCAGCTGCGGAACAGCCAGTCCTGCTCCCAGAACAGCCACACCGACCACGGCTCGCCCGGTCGGGCCAGCTTCAGTACGCCGGCCCCGGCCCAGCGGGCCCGGGCGGTGGTGCGCGCGGCGGTGTAGCGGGTGGCCAGCGGCTCCTCGTGCACCGGGCGGCCGTCGGCGAGCACCGGCTTGACGCACTCGGTGCCCGGGGCCATCCAGACCGCCAGCAGCTCCTCGGTGTCCTGCACGACGGTGACCGGGCGGCAGATGTGCACATGGCCGTCGGCGTTGTCCCGGTACCGCCACAGCACCTGCGTCCCCGGCGCCCAGTGCCGCCCGCCCCCCGGCCCGGTCGTCGTCTCTCTCCTCGTCGGAACAGTTCCCGTGGTACCGCTCGTCGTCGTGGTACCGCTCCCCGTCGTGGTCTCGGCTTCGGCTGTCATGAGCAGATCCTAGGCGCGGGAGCCCGGCCGCGCCGCGATACGGATCACGACCGGCGGGCCCCCGCACCCCACCCCGCCGCCCGCGATCCCCCGCCGCACTCCGGCGGTCATCCCTCCGTCACGGGTGCGTCATCCGCAGCACGTCCAGCGCCTCGTCCAGCTGCTCCAGGGTGAGGTCCCCGCGCTCCACATAACCCGCCTCCAGCACCACCTGACGGATGGTCTTGCGTTCCGCAAGGGACTTCTTGGCCACCTTCGCGGCCTCCTCGTACCCGAGGTACTTGTTGAGCGGGGTGACCACGGAGGGCGAGGACTCGGCGTACTCCCGGGCCCGCTCGCGGTCCGCGGTGATGCCGTCCACCGTGCGGTCGGCCAGCAGCCGCGCCGCGTTGGCCAGCAGCCGGACCGACTCCAGCAGGTTCTTCGCCATCACCGGCAGCATCACGTTGAGCTCGAAGTTGCCCGCCGCGCCGGCCGCCGCCACCGTGGCGTCGTTCCCCACCACCTGGGCGCACACCATCAGCACCGCCTCCGGGATCACCGGGTTGACCTTGCCCGGCATGATCGAGGAGCCGGGCTGGAGGTCGGGCAGATGGATCTCGGCCAGTCCGGTGCGCGGCCCGGAGGACATCCAGCGCAGGTCGTTGCAGACCTTGGTCAGCGAGACCGCGATCGTACGCAACTGGCCCGAGGCCTCCACCAGCCCGTCCCGCGCGCCCTGCGCCTCGAAGTGGTCGCGGGCCTCGGTCAGCGGCAGCCCGGTGGTGCGGGCCACCTCGGCGATGACCGCCGCCGAGAAGCCGGGCGGGGTGTTGATGCCGGTGCCCACCGCCGTACCGCCGAGCGGCAGCTCCGCCAGCCGGGGCAGCGAGGCGCGCAGCCGCTCCACCCCGTACCGCACCTGCGCCGCGTAGCCGCCGAACTCCTGGCCCAGCGTCACCGGGGTGGCGTCCATCAGATGGGTGCGGCCCGACTTCACCACGTCCGCGAACTCGGCCGACTTGCGCTCCAGGCTCGCCGCCAGGTGCTCCAGCGCCGGGACGAGGTCCTTGGTCACCGCGGCGGTGGCCGCGATGTGGATGGAGGACGGGAACACGTCGTTGGACGACTGCGAGGCGTTGACGTGGTCGTTGGGATGGACCGCGTCCGGCCCGCGCCCCAGCCGCTCACCGGCCAGGGTGGCCAGCACCTCGTTGGTGTTCATGTTGGACGAGGTGCCCGAGCCGGTCTGGAAGACGTCCACCGGGAAGTGCTCGTCCCAGCGCCCCTCGGCCACCTCCGCGGCGGCCTCCTGGATGGCCTCGGCCACCTCCTTGTCCAGCACCCCCAGGTCGGCGTTGACCTTGGCGGCGGCGGCCTTGATCCGGGCCAGCGCCTCGATGTGGGCGCGCTCCAGGCGCTGCCCGGAGAGCGGGAAGTTCTCCACCGCCCGCTGGGTCTGCGCCCGCCACCTGGCGTGCGCGGGGACCCGCACCTCGCCCATGGAGTCGTGCTCCGTACGGAACTCCGCCGACTGCTCGCTCATCCTCGCTCCTCCTCAGTGCCCTGCCGTGTCCTGCCATGTCAAGCCATGTCAGGCCGTCTCGCGGCGGTTGGCCGCGTACCCACCGTGCCACCGCTCACCGCCGCTCACCGCCTCTCTCCTCCCCGGTGAGCAGTTGTCTGGATCGCTCTGTTCCCAAGTGGGCTTACCCGCCAGTAAAAACCGTGGGTAACCCCACTTCCAGGAGGCGCAATGACGCGCACCAGGCGCAGACTCCGATGGACGCTCACGGCGACCGCCGCGCTCGCGACCGCCGTCGGCTCCACCCTCACCGCCACCGGTACCGCCACCGCCGCACCGCCCGCCGCCACCGCCCCGCAGGGACGCCCCACCGCCGCGTCCACCCCGCTGCCCCCGGAGCTGGAGGCCGTCCGGGCGGCCGAGGCCACCGCCCTCTACGGCTCACCCGCCGAGCGCCCCTTGGCCGACCGCAAGACCGGGCTGATCTCGCTCGGCGACAGCGAGATCTCCGGCGAGGGCGTCGGCACCTACGACCCGGCCACCAACCGGCCCGGCAACTGGTGCCACCGCTCGCCCGACGCCGCCATCCACCGCACCGGCATCCCCGCCGACGTCACCTACAACGTCTCCTGCTCCGGCGCGAGCTCGGCCAACATCGTGATCGGCGGCAGCAAGCAGTACGCCGACGAGCTGGTGCAGAGCGACAACCTGGCGATCAAGGCCCGCAACACCCGCATCAAGATGGTCGTGCTGGTCGCCGGGGCCAACGACGACCTCCAGTTCGGCCCGGTGATGACCGACTGCGTCATCCGCTACCTCACCCTCCAGGGCCCCTGCGAGCCGAAGTACGCCCCCGGCTGGCAGGCCAGGGTGGACGCGCTGGTCCCCAAGGTCGAGCGGACCGTACGCGACCTGCGGACCGTGATGAGCGGCGCCGGGTACGCCGACGGCGACTACAAGCTCGTCCTGATGGGCTACCCCAGCCCCATCGGCCCCGACTTCCCCGACAACCCGAACTTCCCCGGCAAGCTGGCCTGCGGCGGTCTCGGCTACGACTCCGACACCGTCTGGGGCCGCAACACCGCCGTCCCCGCCTTCGAACGCGGGATGCGCCAGGCGGCGGCCAACACCGGGGCCCACTTCCTGGACAACTCCCGGCTCTTCCACGGCCATGAGGTCTGCATGGACGGCGCCTGGGCCCGGGGCCTCTACATCGACCTCACCAAGCCGGGCCTGCCGGACGAGAACTCGGTCCGCCAGTCCTTCCACCCCAACGCGGGCGGCCACGCCGCCTTCGCCTCCTGCCTCACCCAGTTCGACGCGGCCGGGGTGCGCGAGGCGAGCTGCGCCGACCCCGCCTCCACCGGCAGCCCGGTGCTGTACCCGGGCGCCTGGGACGACGCCTTCCGCCCGCTGCGCGGCGAGGCGGCCGGCACCTGCCTGGACGCCACCGCCGCCCGCAGCCGCAACGGCACCGCGGTCGGCGGCTGGGACTGCCACGGCGGCCGCAACCAGCAGTGGTGGTACGACACCGGGCGCGGTTCGCTGCACACCGAGCTCACCCATGACCGCTGCCTGGACGTGCCGGGAGGCACCTACACCGCGGGCACCGCGCTGGTGCTCTGGAACTGCTCCGGCGCGGCCAACCAGCGGTTCGTACGGGACTCCGGCACCCTGCGCCCGGCCGCCGCGACCGGGCTCTGCCTGACCCTGGCCGCCGCCAAGGACCCCCTCCGCCTCCAGCCCTGCGACGGCACCGCCAGGCAGCGGTTCGCCTGATCGACTCGTTTCAAGACGGACCCGGCCCCCGCCCGCGTACCGGACCACGCGGGCGGGGGCCGTGAGTCCACCGTGTCAGCCGCGCACCGGAATGGAGGTGAACGTCGGCTGCGGCGCCGGGTCCTGGAAGAAGTCGTTGCCCTTGTCGTCCACCACGATGAACGCCGGGAAGTCCTCGACCTCGATCTTCCAGACCGCCTCCATGCCGAGCTCCTCGTACTCGACGACCTCGACCTTCTTGATGCAGTCCTGGGCGAGCCGGGCCGCCGGGCCGCCGATCGAGCCCAGGTAGAAGCCGCCGTGTGTCCCGCAGGCGTCGGTCACCTGCTTGCTGCGGTTGCCCTTGGCCAGCATCACCTTGGACCCGCCGGCCGCCTGGAACTGCTCCACGTAGGAGTCCATCCGCCCGGCCGTGGTCGGCCCGAAGGACCCGGAGGCGTACCCCTCGGGGGTCTTGGCCGGACCGGCGTAGTAGACCGGGTGGTCCTTGAGGTACTGCGGCATCTCCTCGCCCGCGTCCAGCCGCTCCTTGATCTTGGCGTGCGCGATGTCGCGGGCCACCACCAGCGGGCCGGTCAGCGACAGCCGGGTCTTCACCGGGTACTTCGCCAGCTCCGCGAGGATGGCGTCCATCGGCTGGTTGAGGTCGATCCGCACCACCTCGCCGGCCTCGTCCAGCTGGGCGTCGGTGGTGTCCGGGAGGAAGCGCGCAGGGTCGGTCTCCAGCTGCTCCAGGAAGACGCCCTCGGCGGTGATCTTGGCGACGGCCTGGCGGTCGGCCGAGCAGGAGACGGCGATGGCGACCGGGCAGGAGGCGCCGTGCCGGGGCAGCCGGACCACCCGTACGTCGTGGCAGAAGTACTTGCCGCCGAACTGCGCCCCGATGCCGATCCTCTGGGTCAGCTCGAAGACCTTCTGCTCCAGGTCCTTGTCCCGGAAGCCGTGGCCGAGCTCCGAGCCCTCGGCGGGCAGCTCGTCCAGGTAGTGCGCGGAGGCGTACTTGGCGGTCTTCAGCGCGTACTCGGCGGAGGTGCCGCCGACCACGATCGCCAGGTGGTACGGCGGGCAGGCCGAGGTCCCCAGCGAGCGGATCTTCTCCTCCAGGAAGCTCATCATGGAGGCCTCGTTGAGGACCGCCTTGGTCTCCTGGTAGAGGAACGACTTGTTGGCGCTGCCGCCGCCCTTGGCCATGAAGAGGAACTTGTACGCCCCGCCGTCGGTGGCGTACAGCTCGATCTGCGCCGGGAGGTTGGAGCCGGTGTTCTTCTCGTCCCACATGGTCAGCGGCGCCATCTGCGAGTAGCGCAGGTTCAGCCGGGTGTACGCGTCGTAGACGCCCCGCGACAGCGCCTCCTCGTCCCGGCCCGAGGTGAGCACGTGCTGCCCGCGCTTGCCCATCACGATCGCGGTGCCGGTGTCCTGGCACATCGGCAGCACCCCGGCCGCCGCGATGTTGGCGTTCTTCAGCAGGTCCAGCGCCACGAACTTGTCGTTGGCCGAGGCCTCCGGGTCGTCGATGATCCGGCGCAGCTGGGCCAGGTGGGCCGGGCGCAGATAGTGCTGGATGTCGTGGATCGCCTCCTCGGCGAGCCTGCGCAGCGCCTCCGGCTCCACCGTGAGGAAGGTACGGCCGTCGGCCTCGAAGGTGGACACACCCTCGGACGTCACCAGCCGGTAGGGCGTGGTGTCCTCTCCCAGCGGGAGCAGATCGGAGTACGCAAACTCTGGCATCGCGGCCATTCCTCACTCGGCAGACAGCCCGCCGCCTCCGTTGGCGGGAGCACCCTCCAGCGTAGGACGCCCCTTCCGGCCCCTTCAGGTGAGGCAACCCTCACCTGAACCGGCGCGAGCGCATCCCCTGTCGCGATCTATCGCGTTTCGCTACGCTGGGACGGTGGACCTCCAGAAGCAGCCCCCGCAGCCGTCCGACCGCCCTGCCCGGCCCACCGCCGCCGACCCGGCCGGGTCGCTGCGCGCCTCCGACGCCGACCGGGACCGCACCGCCGACATCCTCCGCGACGCCCTGGCCGAGGGGCGGCTGGACGCCGAGGAGCACGGGGAGCGGATCGACGCCGTCTACCGCGCCAAGACCATGGGCGAGCTGGAGCCGCTGGTACGGGACCTCCCCGGTGCCCCGGCCGCCCCCGCCGCGGAGCCGGCCCGCCGCCCGTCCGGCCGGGAGACCGCGGCGTACGAGCCCGGCGGCGGCGACGGACCGGCCGAGAAGCTGATCGCCGTGCTGTCCAGCTCCACCCGCAAGGGCCGCTGGCGGGTCGGCCGGCGCACCCAGGCGGTCTCCGTCTTCGGCAGCGTGGAGATCGACCTCACCGAGGCCGTCTTCACCCAGCGGCTGACCACGATCAACGCCACCAGCGTCTTCGGCAACGTCGAGGTGCGGGTGCCGGAGAACGTCACCCTGCGCGGCACCGGCAGCGGAGTGCTCGGCAACTTCGAGGTGGAGTCGCTGGAGGCGGTCGACCCCGAGGCGCCGGTGGTCGTGGTCAACGGCTTCGCCCTGCTGGGGAACATCGAGGCCAAGGCCAAGCGCGGCAAGCGGGTCGCCGACCTGCACGCCCGGATGCGCAAGCACCTGGGCCACTGAATCCCCTCCCCGTACGGGAGCCCCGCGTACGGGAGCCTTCCGTACGGGAGTTGGCGCGCGCCGGTGCGAACTCCCGCGCGCCATCGGCGCGTTTCGGCCGGACGCCTGCTTGACGCGCGGGCCCGCGGGCCACGCAGCGCTTAGGCGCACGCACGATGGGTAGGGCTTGCTCGATCGCCTCTTCTCACTCGCGAGGCCGCTCGCCGCCGTCGTCGTCAGGAGTAGACCGTGCTGCCACTGCCGCATCAGCCCCTCCAGGCCGCCGCATCCGCCCCCTCCGAGCGTCTGCCGACGCGCGAGGACCAGGACGGCCCGTGGCACTCGGAGGCGGTCTGCCGCCGGGACGAGGCCGGTCTGTTCTTCGCGCCGTCCAAGGAGCCCACCGCGGCCCGGCTGGCGCGCGAGGAGGCCGCCAAGCGGGTCTGCGCCCGCTGTCCGGTCATGATCGAGTGCCGCGAGCACGCCCTGCTGCAGCCCGAGCCGTACGGGGTGTGGGGCGGCCTCACCGCCGCCGAGCGCCGCGTGGTGCTGGCCCGGCGGCGGCGCCGCGAGGTGGAGCTGCGCAAGGCCGCCGCGAGCGACAGTCACCAGATCGCCGCGGCCGGCTGAGCACCCGCCCCCGACCGGCAGGGGCATACGCGAGGAGGCGCCCCCACCGCACACCGGGGGCGCCTCCTCGCGTGTCCGGACCGTCTCCGTATCCGGGGGTCTCAGCCGGCGGTCGTCACTTCGCCCGGTCGAAGTCGATCTGGCTGTACGCCCGCAGCTTGGAGAGGCGGTGGGTGGAGTCGATCTGCCGGATGGTGCCCGACTTGGATCGCATCACCAGCGAGGAGGTGGTGGCCGTCTCGGCCCGGTAGCGCACCCCGCGCAGCAGCTCGCCGTCGGTGATGCCGGTGGCGACGAAGAACACGTTCTCCCCGCTGACCAGGTCGGTCGTGGTGAGCACCCGGTCCAGGTCGTGGCCCGCGTCCAGGGCGCGCTGCCGCTCCTCCTCGTCCTTCGGCCACAGCTTCCCCTGGATCACCCCGCCCAGGCACTTGATCGCGCAGGCGCTGATGATGCCCTCGGGGGTGCCGCCCACGCCCATCAGCATGTCCACGCCGGTGCCCTCGCGCACCGCCATGATCGAACCGGCCACGTCGCCGTCCGAGATGAACTTGATCCGGGCGCCGGTCTCCCGGATCTCCTTGACGATGCCCTCGTGCCGGGGCCGGTCCAGGATGACCACGGTGACGTCCTCGGGCGAGGAGTTCTTCGCCCGGGCGACCCGGCGGATGTTCACCGAGACCGGGGCGTTGATGTCCACGTAGTCCGCGGCCTCCGGGCCGGTGACCAGCTTGTCCATGTAGAAGACCGCGGACGGGTCGAACATGGTGCCCCGGTCGGCGGCGGCCAGCACGGCGATCGCGTTGGGCATGCCCTTGGCGGCCAGCGTGGTGCCGTCGATCGGGTCCACGGCGATGTCCACCTCGGCGCCGGTCCCGTCGCCGATGCGCTCGCCGTTGAAGAGCATGGGCGCCTCGTCCTTCTCGCCCTCGCCGATGACGACCACACCGTTCATCGACACGGTGTGCACCAGGGTGCGCATGGCGCGCACCGCCGCACCGTCGGCGCCGTTCTTGTCGCCCCGGCCCGTCCAGCGGCCGGCCGCCATCGCGGCGGCCTCGGTGACCCGCACCAGCTCCAGGGCCAGGTTGCGGTCGGGAGCCTCGGGGGAGACCTCGAGCTCGGACGGCAGATGGTTCTCGGTCATCGAGACGCACCTTTCTGTACGGCGACGGCCGCAGGTAAGAAGAGGGTGCTGTGACTCTATCGCCAGGTCGACAAACTGAGCAGAGGGCCCCACGGATGAGCAGCCGCCCCTGATGCGACCATAGACCCGTGGCAGGTATGCGAGGCAAGCAGACAGTGCGCGGGATGTTCCAGTCGATGGCGGTCATCCTGGTCGCGGCGGGTGTGATCTATCTCTTCGTCCCGCACGACGAGAACGCGGACCCGATCAAGCCGGTCGACTACGGCGTGGAGCTGGTGACCGCCCAGCGGGCGGCGCCCTACCCGGTGCTGTCCCCGAAGGGCCTGCCCACCGACTGGCGGCCCACCTCGGTCTCGTACGAGCGGCGGAGCGGCGACGCCTGGCACCTCGGCTACCTCACCCCCGAGCGCGAGTACGTGGCGGTGGAGCAGTCCACGTCCGCGCCCGTCACGTACATCGACGAGGTCACCCACGGCGCCCGGGACACCGGCGCCGCCCGGGAGGTCGCCGGCCGGGGCTGGCAGCGGTACGAGGGGCCCAAGTACGACGCGCTGGTGCTCCGCGAGAAGGGCGTCACCACGGTGGTGACCGGCACCGCGGACGAGAAGCGGCTCGCCGAGATGGCCACCGCCCTGCGCCCGGGCGAGGCCCCCACCCCGGCCCCCGCGGCGCCGTCCCCCGCCGCGAAGGCCCCGGGCGCCTGACCCGCACGCACCCATGCGAAACGGCCCGCCGTCCCCCTCTCCCGGGGGTGGCGGGCCGTTCGTATGTACCGGGGTGCCGGTCACACGGAGGTGATGACGTCCTCGTACGCCAGGCGCGGGCCGCGCGGGAACCAGGCCTCCGGGCCGGGCTTGCCGATGTTGACGATCATCAGCGGGGTGTGGTCGTCGTCCAGGAACTCCTTCTGGACGCCCGGGAAGTCGAAGCCGGTCATCGGGCCGGCGGCCAGCCCGGCGGCGCGCACGCCCACGATGAAGTAGGCGGCCTGCAGGGCGGCGTTGAGGCCGGCGGCCTGCTCACGCGCCGGGCGCTCCGCGAAGAACATGTCCTTGGCCTGCGGGAAGTGCGGGAGGAGCGTCGGCAGCTCCTCGTGGAACTCGTTGTCCGCGGCGAGGATGGCGACCAGCGGGGCGGCCGCGGTCTTGGGCCGGTTGCCCTCGGCCATCAGCGGCACCAGGCGCTCGCGGGCCTCGGCCGAGCGGACCAGCACGACCCTCAGCGGGGTCTGGTTGAACGCGGTCGGCCCGTACTTCACCAGGTCGTAGATCGCCTGGATCTGCTCCTCGGTCACCGGCTCGTCGGTGAAGGTGTTGGCGGTGCGGGCCTCGCGGAAGAGCAGGTCCTGGGCGGCGGCGTCGAGTACGAGCGACATGGTCGGGTGCCTTTCAGGCGACGGGTGCGTTCTGGCGGCTTCACCCTACACCCAGATATATTTAACTTTCAACTAAAGGCCTCTGCCGGGGCCTCTCCAAGGCCTCCGCGCCGCCGGTCCGCAGCTCCCCTCCCGGCTTCACCCCTCTCCCGGCAACTCATCCCTCCCGCTCGGGCTCCGCCAGTGCGGCGTCCAGCCGGGCGCGGGCACCCTCCAGCCAGTGCCGGCACACCCGGGCCAGCTCCTCGCCGCGCTCCCAGAGCGCCAGTGACTCCTCCAGCGTGGTGCCGCCCGCCTCCAGCCTGCGCACCACCTCGATCAGCTCGTCGCGCGCCTGCTCGTACCCGATCGCGGCCGCCCGCTCCCCGGCTCCCGCCGCTCCGGCGTCCGCCGCCGCCACGCCCTCCGCCGCGCTCACCGCGTCCCTCGCCTCCGTCACCTCGGTCGTCGCGCCCGTCGTCTCAGCCATGCCGACCAGCCTACGGGCCGGGTACGACAGTGCCCGGCTCCGCGGATCCGGCCCCCGAGGGACCGCCGTCGCCGTCGGCGCTGACCCGCACCGGGAACTCCCCCCGGGCCACCCGCGCCCGCAGCTCCTCGCCCGGAGCCACCTCCTCCGCCGAGCGGACCACCCCGCCGTCCGCCCGCTGGAGCACCGCGTACCCGCGCTCCATGGTGGCCGCGGGGGAGAGGGCCACCACCCGCGCCCGGGTGTGCGACAGCTCCGAGTCGGCCCGGTCCAGCAGATGGCCCAGCACCCGGCGGCTCCGCGCCACCAGCGCCTCCACCTCGGCCCGGCGCTCCTCCACCATCCGTACCGGCCGCTCCATCACCGGCCGGGCCAGCGCGTGCGCCAGGCCCCGCTCCTCCCGGTCCAGCAGCCCCCGCACCGTCCGCAGCGCCCGGTCCCGCAGCGCCCGCACCCGGTCCAGCTCCTCGCCGACGTCCGGCACCACCTTCTTCGCCGCGTCCGTCGGCGTGGACGCCCGCAGGTCGGCGACCAGGTCCAGCAGCGGGGAGTCCGGCTCATGGCCGATGGCGGACACCACCGGCGTACGGCAGTCGGCCACCGCCCGTACCAGCTGTTCGTCGGAGAACGGCAGCAGATCCTCCACGCTGCCGCCGCCCCGCGCCACGATGACCACCTCGACCTCCGGCAGCGCGTCCAGCTCCTTCACCGCCCGCACCACCTCGGCCACCGCCCGCGCCCCCTGCACCGGAACGTTGCGCACCTCGAAGCGCACCGCGGGCCAGCGCCGCCGGGCGTTCTCCAGCACATCCCGCTCGGCCGCCGAGGCGCGCCCGCACACCAGCCCCACCCGCCGGGGCAGGAACGGCAGCGGCTTCTTGCGGGCGGCCGCGAACAGCCCCTCACCCGCCAGCGTCCGCTTCAGCCGCTCCAGCCGGGCCAGCAGCTCCCCGATGCCCACCGGCTTCAGCTCGGTCGCCCGCAGCGAGAGCTGCCCGCGCGGGGCGTACCACTCCGGCTTGGCGCACACCACCACCCTGGCCCCCTCGGACACCACGTCCGCCACGGCGTCGAAGGTCTGCCGGTAGCAGGTGACCCCGACCGAGATGTCATACGAAGGGTCGCGCAGCGTCAGAAAGACCACCCCGGCCCCCGGGCGGCGGGAGATCTGGGTGATCTGGCCCTCCACCCACACCACCCCGAGCCGGTCGATCCAGCCCCCGATGAGCCGCGACACCTCACCCACCGGCAGCGGCGCTTCCGCCGACGTAGAAAGACCCATGCCCGCGAGCGTACGCGCCACCACCGACACCCCCACCGGCCCGCGCGCCCCCTACAGCGCCTGGTCCTGCCCCCTGCGTCCCCACTGCACCGCCAGCACCACCAGTCCCACCGCCAGCCAGAGCGAACCGACCACCAGCGCCGAGGTCGCCGCCTCCACGATCACCGCGACCAGGATCACCGCGCCCAGCACCGGCACCACCACATGCCGCAGCCACTCCACCCGCTCGCCCGCACCGGCCCGGCGGACCGCGAACCAGCCGACCACGCTCGCGTGCAGCAGCACGAACGCGGTCAGCGCGCCCACGTCCACCACCGACACCAGCTGGTCCAGGCCGTCGTCCCGCTGCGCCGCCCAGAGTGCCGCGGCCATGGTGATCACCGCCGCGGTCAGCAGCGCCACCCGCGGCACCCCGCCGTCCGTACGGGCCAGCGCCCGCGGCAGCCGCCCGCCCCGGCCCATCGCGAACAGCAGCCGGCCGGCCGCCGCCTGCCCGGCCAGCGCCGCGAACGCCGCCCCGATCGCCTTGCTGGCGGCCACCAGATCGTGCAGCCAGCCGCCCACCGAGGCGTCCACCGCGTCATAGAACGCCGAGCCCTGCCGGGCCGGCTCCGCCGCCAGCTCGGCCGAGGACAGCGGCTCCAGCAGCGCCACCAGATAGGTCTGCGCCACGAACAGCGTCCCCGCCAGCACCAGGCAGAACAGCACCGCCCGCGCCACCTTCGCCGACCCGCCGGTCACCTCCTCCGCGAAGGAGGCGATGGCGTCGAAGCCCAGATACGACAGCACCGCCACCGACACCGCGCCCAGCACCGCCGCCAGGGAGAAGGAGGCGTCACCGGTCAGCGGGGTCAGCCAGCCGCGCTCGGCCCCGTCCCGTACCAGCACCACCACCGCCGACACCACGAAGACCAGCAGCACCGCGATCTCCAGCGCCAGCACCGCGAACCCCACCCGGGCCGCCGCCCGCACCCCCCACACATTCAGCAGGGTGGTGACCACCACCGCCAGCAGCGTCCACACCCAGCGGTTCACCGAGGGCACCAGCGCCTCCATCGCGATCCCCGCGAACAGATACGCCACCGCCGGGATCAGCAGATAGTCCAGCATGGCCATCCACCCCGCGATGAACCCCGGCCCCTCGCCGAGCCCCTTCCGGGCGTACGCGAACACCGACCCGGCCTGCGGAGCCACCCGCACCATCTGCGCGTAGCTGAACGCGGTGAACGCCATCGCCACCGTCGCCACCAGGTACACCAGCGCCACCGCGCCGCCCGACTTGGCGTCCAGCGTGCCGAACACACCGACCGGCGCCATCGGGGCGATGAACAGCAGCCCGTAGACCACCAGGTCCCGGAACCCCAGCGTCCGCCTCAGCCCCG
>NZ_JALPTH010000047.1 GCF_023218175.1 Streptomyces lichenis
TAGCCCGTAGCCCGTAGCCCGTAGCCCGTAGCCCGTAGCCCGTAGCCCGTTGCCCGGTGTCAGCCGCGCGTCCGGGCCACACACTCGGCGACGACCTTCTGGAGGCTCCCGGTGCGGCGCAGCAGCTCCCGCTGCACCCGCGCCCCGTTGCCCTCCTTCAGCAGCTCCGCCAGCGCCTCCTGCGCGGGCCGCACGTCCCCGCTCTCCTCCAGGGCGTCCCGCACATGGTCGAAGAGCGCCCGCACCACCGCCTCGGCCGGCGCCGGACGCATGGTCGCCGGGTGGATCAGCTCATCCTCCAGCCCCGACCGGGCCGACCGCCAGCTCGCCAGCCGGAGCAGCGACACACCGTGCCGGGCGGGCGGCTCCCCGTCCCGCCAGCGCCGGGCCGCCGTCTCCACCAGCCCGCGCACCAGGGTGGCGAGAAGCACCGTGGTGGACGCGTCCAGGCAGACATCGGCCACCCGGATCTCCACCGTCGGGTAGTTCTGCGCGAGCCGGGCGTCGAAGTAGATCATCCCCGTGTCGCGCAGCGCCCCACTGGCCACCATGTCGGCGACCTGCTCGTGGTAGCGGTCGGCGGACCCGAACACCTCCACCGGCCCGGCCGAGGGCCAGCGCCCCCACACCCGGCTGCGGTAGCTGGCGTAGGCGCTGTCCTCGCCCTGCCAGTACGGGGAGTTGGCGCTGATCGCCAGCAGCACCGGGAGCCACGGGCGGATCCGGTCCAGTACCGCCACACCCTCCTCGTCCGACTCCACCGAGACATGGACATGGCACCCGCTGGTGAGCTGCTCCTGGGCGGTCAGCCCGAAGTGCTCCTTGAGCCACTGGTAGCGCTCACCGCTGCCGATGGTGGGCGACACCTCCAGCGGCGAGGTCGCGAGCGCCGCGACCGAGGCGCCGAGGCCCTCGGCATGCCGCCCCGCCTCCCCGCGCCACCTCAGGATCTCCTCCCGAAGATCACCCATGTCGGTCTGCGGCCGGGTCGCGAACTCCAGCTGCTGCCGCTGGAGCTCGCTCTCGAACACGTCCTCGTTGCCCTCCGGGTCCCGGGACGCCGCGGCCAGCACCGCGGTCGACAGCGCGCACGGCTGCCCCGTACCACTGTCCACGAGGAGAAGCTCCTCCTCCACACCCACACTGCGCACGTCCGCCACCCTCTCTCGGCAACCCATCGGAACGCGGGACGGATGCCCCCGATCGGGTGAGCCACGCCTGGCGTGGGAACCGCTCTGAACGGGGCATACGGCCGTACACAAGATCGTCCGTATGGCCGTACGCACATCGTCCGTACGTACGAGAAACCATTCCGTCCATCTGGCCCCGCCCGTCCCAGACCCCCTCCCTCCCCTCCCATTCCGCCGACCGAAGGAGACCGTCCATGGCGATACCCGTCCGCAGGCCGCGCCGCCCCCGACCGGGCCGCCCGGAAGGAACCAGGACCGGGGCGACCCTGCGCGACACGGTCCTCGCCGTCGGCCTGGTCGCCATCGTGCTGTGCGGTACGGGCATGACGGCCCGCGCGGCCATCGGGGACGCCGCCGATGTTCCCGCCGTGATCCTGGCGCTGCTGGTCGCCGGCGCGATGGTCGCCGTCCTCGCCCGAGCCGGCCGCCGCCGGCGTGCCGCTCCGGGCACCGCCCTCCTGGCCGCCGCACCCGCCCCGGTGGCCCCGGCGCCCACCCTCGTCCCGCCGGGACGGCCCCAGGAGCCGACCGAACCGACCGAGCCGCCCGAGGTGGGGGAGGTGCAGGAGGTCCCGGAGGAGTACGCGGGCATCGACTACGCCGCACTGGACCCGTACTCCTTCGAGCAGACCGTCGCCGACCTCTGCGTACGTGACGGCTGCGCGGACGTCGAGGTCGTCGGCGGCGCGGGCGACCTGGGCGCCGACGTCCTGGCCACCACCCCCGACGGGCGGCGGGTCGTGCTGCAGTGCAAGGCCTACGGCACCGGCAACAAGGTCGGCTCGCAGGACCTCCAGCGCTTCGGCGGCACCTGCTTCGCCGTGCACGACGCCCAGGTCGCCGCCGTGGTCACCACCAGCGAGTTCACCGCGCCCGCCGACGAGTACGCCGCCCGCTGCGGCATCCTCTGCATGGACCGTACGGGCCTGGACGCCTGGGCCCAGGGCATCGGCCCGGCCCCCTGGCTGCTGCCCCCGCCCACCGCGCCGGAGGACTGACCGCCCCCGGCCGCCCTCCGCACGCCCCGCACCTGGCGGCCCCCCGGCGGCCTGTGCTCCACCACCCCGGACCGAGCACCCCGCCAGGGGCCGTCAGCCCCGGTCGCCGCGCAGGTCCGCGATCCGCCGGATCTTCCCGACCGACCGCTCCAGCGTCTCCGGGTCCACCACCTCGACCGCCACGGACACCCCGATGCCGTCCTTCACGGCCGCCGCCACCACCCGCGCCGCCTCCGCGCGGTCCGCGGGGGTGGCGTCCGCCCGGGCCTCCGCGCGCACGGTGAGCACATCGAGCCGCCCCTCCCGCTCCAGCCGCAGCTGGAAGTGCGGGGCGAGCACCGGCACCCGGAGCACGATCTCCTCGATCTGGGTGGGAAACAGGTTGACCCCCCGCAGGATCACCATGTCGTCGCTGCGCCCGGTCACCTTCTCCATCCGCCGGAAGGGCCGCGCCCCCGCGGCCGGCAGCAGCCTGGTCAGATCCCGGGTGCGGTAGCGCACCACCGGCATGGCCTCCTTGGTGAGCGAGGTGAACACCAGCTCCCCGTGCTCCCCGTCCGGCAGCACCTCGCCGGTGAGCGGATCGACCACCTCAGGGTAGAAGTGGTCCTCCCACACGGTCAGCGAGCCCTTGCCCTCCAGGCACTCCTGCGCCACCCCGGGCCCGATCACCTCGGACAGCCCGTAGATGTCCACCGCGTCGATCGCGAAGCGCTCCTCGATCTCCCGCCGCATCTCCTCGGTCCACGGCTCGGCACCGAAGATCCCCACCCGCAGCGAGGTCGCCCGAGGATCCACACCCTGCCGCTCGAACTCGTCGAGCAGCGTCAGCATGTACGAGGGTGTCACCATGATCACCTCGGGGCGGAAGTCCTGGATCAGCCGCACCTGGCGCGCCGTCATCCCACCGGAGGCCGGCACCACCGTGCAGCCCAGCCGCTCCGCCCCGTAGTGCGCGCCGAGGCCACCGGTGAACAGCCCGTACCCGTACGCCACGTGCACGGTGTCGCCCGCCCGGCCGCCGGCCGCGCGGATCGACCGGGCGACCACCTCCGCCCAGACCTCCAGGTCGCCGTCGGTGTAGCCGACGACCGTGGGCAGCCCGGTGGTCCCGCTGGACGCGTGCAGCCGCCGCACCCGGGACCGCTCGACCGCGAGCATCCCGAACGGGTACTGCCCGCGCAGATCGCTCTTGGCGGTGAACGGGAAGCGCGCCAGATCGGCGAGCGAGCGCAGGTCCTCCGGGCGTACCCCGGCCCGGTCGAACGCCTCCCGGTGGAACGGCACCCGGCGGTACGCGTGCTCCAGCGTCGACCGCAGCCGCTCCAGCTGCAGGGCGGCCAGCCCGCCGCGATCCAGCGTCTCCCCGGCGTCCAGCGCGGCCGTCGCCGCCGCGTCCCTGTCCGTCATGACCGCCACCACACTCCCGTCCCCGGCACCGTCGCCGGCCGTCGACCGATCATTCGGTCGCCACGTCCGCGATCAGTAAGTCAACCGGTCCCGCGCCAGGTCAAGGGGGTGTCGGGCAGTTTCCGCACTTCTCCGCACGGTGCCTTCCGAGGCTCGGGGCCGCGACTGGCCATCCCCCTGACGTACCGCGCGCCGCGCCGACCGGACGGCCGGCCCGTGAGCGCCACCCTCACCGGAAGCGACCGGGCGCCGAACCAGCGCTGCCGCACTCCTTGACGCCCCCTCAGGGCGCCCGCATATTACGAGCCAGTACAACCAGCCGGTAACCGCGCACAGAGCCTTCTCCCCACCTCGCCGGTGAGCGGGACGGACGGGGACCCGTCCCGCCCACCGGCGCCGCCCTGCCCGCCTCGCGCGCCCCGGCGCCGACGGGCGGCTTCCCCCTGACGAGAGGCACCGCCATGCGCCCAGCCACTCCGAGCCGCCGTCTGCGCACCGCACTCGCCCTCACCACCGCGACCGCGGCCCTCGCCGCCACCGCCGCCCTCGGCGCAGCACCGGCCGCGGCCACCCCCACCGCCGTGACCGCGTCCACCCTCGCGGCACCCGGCCCCGGCACGGCCGCCCTGGGCACCTACGTCGCCCTCGGCGACTCCTTCGCCTCGGGCGCCGGAGTACCCGAGCAGACCGACACCGGCTGCGCCAGGTCCAGCCGCAACTACCCCGCCCTGCTCAACGCCGAACTCGCCCCCACCGCCCATCGGGACGTCACCTGCGGCGGCGCCACCACGGTGCATCTGACCTCCGCCCAGAGCCCCACCGCCCCACCGCAGTTCGACGCCCTGAGCGCGGACACCGACCTGGTCACCCTCACCATCGGCGGCAACGACATCGGCTTCGCCGACATCATCGTCCGCTGCGTCACCCTCGGCCTGCTCGACATCAACGGCCGTCCCTGCCGCACCAGCTACACCTGGACCGGCCAGGACCAGCTCGCCGCCGCCATCCGCGACACCGCCCCCAGGATCGCGGCCGCGATCGACGGCGTCCGCGCCCGCGCGCCGAAGGCCCGCGTCCTGGTCACCGGCTACCCGGCGATCCTCCCCGACGACGGCGGCAACTGCCCGTTCACCGTCTCCATCGCCAAGGGCGACGCCCCCTGGCTGCGGGACACCCACAAGCGCCTCAACACCATGATCGCCCAGTCCGCCGCCGCCCAGGGCGCCGACTATGTCGACACCTACACCCCCTCCATCGGCCATGACGCCTGCAAGCCCGCCGGCACCCGCTGGATGGAGCCCCTGTTCACCAGCGCCGCCGCCCCCTTCCACCCCAACGCGGCCGGCGAACGCGCCATGGCCGACGCCGTCCACCAGGTCCTCGCCACCCGCTGAGCCGCCCGGCACCCACCGCCCCGTCGGCCGGCGTCCCGGCCCCACCCACCGTCCGTGCCCGCCCTCCCGACACAGGCGCGACGGACCCCACCACCCAGCCGCCCACCACCCTCCCCGCCCGGCACCCACCCGCGCGGCGGACCCACCCGCACAACCGGCCCGCCGCGCTCTCGCCGCGCCCTGCCCGGTGCCCCGCACCCACCCCGTACAGCCACCGCACCGTCCCGTCCCCGCCCGCCGCTCACCGGCCCTCCCCGCGGGGCCGGTCCGGCGTCCGCCCGGACGCCGGACCTGCCCCCCGGGCACGTACCATGGCGGCATGTCCTTCCTCCGCCGCCGCAGCGCCGCCACACCCGCGGGTCCGGACTTCGATGTCCTGGCCATGGACCCGGGCGACTGGCCCGGCAACCTCGGCGCCGGTCTGCTCCCCGCCCCCGACGGCAGCTGCCAGGGCGTCTTCCTCCGGTACGACCTGTTCGGCGGCCGCGGCCCCGCGATGATCATCGGCAACCTCCCCGAGGGCTCCCCGGCCCGGGAGGTCGCCGAGGGGCAGATCCCCTTCGAGGTCGCCCAGCTGCTCGCCGCCCTGGAGAACGACGAGCCGGTCGAGGTCGTGGAGACCGAGGACGTCCCCGTCATGCAGGGCGACAACCTGCTCATCGTGCGCCGGCTGAAGCTCTCCGAGAGCCGGATCTCCTGCGTCCAGTTCGACCGCAGTGACAACGTCCTGGTGACCATCGCCAGCTGGGACCGCCCGATCACCGACGACCTGTACGCCCTGCTCAAGCCGCTGCCCGCGGAACTCTTCCAGCAGGGCTGATCCGGACATGGCGACGGCAGGCGGCGGCGGCACCGACGGCGGCGGCAGGGGCAGCGTCCGGGTGGACAGCTGGATCTGGGCGGTCCGCCTCACCAAGACCCGCTCCCAGGCGGCCACCGCCTGCCGGGCCGGGCATGTGAAGGTCAACGGCGAGCGCGCCAAGCCCGCGCAGCACATCGGGCCCGGCGACGAGGTGCGGCTCTTCCACGCCGGCCGGGAGCGGATCGTCGAGGTCAAGGCCGTGCTGGCCAAGCGCGTCGGAGCGCCCGCCGCCGCCGAGGCGTACACCGACAACAGCCCGCCCCCGCCGCCCCGGGAACACACCGCCCTCGCCGGCGTCCGCGACCGCGGGGCCGGCCGCCCCACCAAGCGCGAGCGCCGCGAACTCGACCAGCTCCGCGGCCTCCGCGCCCCCTGACCACCCGCGCGGGGCGCCGCGGCCCGCGCACGGCCCCGGCGCCCGTACCCCCCGTACCGCCGCACGGGCAGTCCCCGGCCTACCGCCCGAACAGCTCCACCACCCGCGCCGCCGCCGTCCCGGCCCCGGTCGGCCCGGCCAGGCCGCCCGCGGCGCCCGGCGCACCCGCCATCGCCCGCGGCCTCGGCGTGCCCGCACCGCCCCGCACGTCCTCGGCGCCGTAACGCCGCGCCCCCCGGTGCCAGTTCAGGATCCCGGCGAGCCAGTCCTCCAACTCCCGCAGATACGCCGCCAGGGCCGCCCTGCCGTCCGCGTCCAGCCCGAACTCCTCCACCAGCAGCGGAATCTCCTGCGCCTTGAGGTGCTCGAACTGGCGCAGCCGCCCGCGCATCAGATCGTCCACGATCCGCACCCCGGTCGGATAGTCGCAGCCGAAGAACGACTGCACCACCAGCACCCCGTTGTGCACCTCGCCCTCGACCTCGATCTCCTTCTGGTAGGAGAACAGGTCGTTGAGCAGGGTGGCGTAGTCGGAGACCGCGCTCTCCACCGCCCGCATCACCCCCGTCGCGAAGAACGCGGCCGGCACGCGCTGCTCATGCCGCAGCCGGGCCAGGCTCATCGTCAGCTCCGAACCGAAGGTCCGGCGGCGCATCTCGATGTAGTCCACCGGATCGGGCACCCGGTGCTGCGCCTGGTTGTGCAGCTCCCACAGCCAGCTGTCCAGCATGTGGTCCAGCGCCGTCCGCAGCGAGGCCCGCGCCTCGGGGCCCATCGGCACGGCCGTCCGCTCCCACAGGTCGGCCAGCGACCGCTCCAGGTGCCCGACCGCACCCGCCGCCCCGGCCGCCGGATCCTCCAGCGGCATGCAGGCCTTCAACCGCTCGGTGACCGCCTTCGCCCCGGCCAGGTCGCGCGACCGCCCGAACACCAGCGGGTAGTAGTCGTCGCCGTAGGTGCCCCAGGTCAGCCACCGGGAGCTCAGCTCCAACTCGTCCTCCGTGGCGTCCGGATCCAGACCCGCCGCGCACAGCGGCAGGTCGAACCCGGCCATCAGCTCCCGGTCCCAGATGTCCTCCAGCAGCCCCATCCGCTCCGCCCAGTCCAGGCACGACACCCGCACCGCGTCCAGATGCGGGCTGAGCGACAGCGGATACGGCAGATCGAACGCGGGCAGCAGCGAGGGGCCCACCACCTGGTGCGGCACATGCGTCAGCGACCGCAGCCGCCCCCGCGCCGGCCGCCCGAACAGCGCGGCCACATCCATCGCCGCCGTCCCCAGCACCCCGCCGGGCGGCGAGGTCCTGGCCCCCTCGTTCATATAGCGGCTGGACCGCAGATGCCACTCATGGCCGCCGGACTGCCAGTCCTGCAACCCCTTGGTGTACGCCGCCACCGCCGCGCACTCGGCCGGGGACAGCCCCTTCTCCAGGCACAGCCCCGGCACCTCGGTCAGCGCCGTGTTCTCGAACTGATGGAGCCGCGAGGTCAGCAGGTCGTTCACCGCCTCCGCGGCCTCCTGCGTGGTGCAGCCGAGGAAGGTCTCCAGCACCAGCACGCCGTTGCTGTTCTCGCCCTCCTCCTCCACCTCACGCTGGTAGGAGAACAGGTCGTTGCGCAGATGCACCGCGTCCGAGAAGGTGTCCCGCAGCACCAGCAGCGGCCGCTCGTGCGCCACCTGCTCCGGCACCTCCGCGCCCGCCGCGAACTCCACCAGCCCCGCCGACCACGGCGCCCCGCCCACCTTGCGGCGCATCTCGACGTACTCCACCGGATTGGCGATCCGGCCCTCGTTGATGTTGGCCAGCTCCCACAGCGACTCGTTGAGCAGATGCTCGGTGGACTCGGCGAACCGCGCCCGCCACGCCGGCGACATCGCGGGCACCGTCCGCGCCCACAGGTCCGCCAGCCCCGCCTCCACCGGGTTGACCGGCTCCGGCACCGCCCGGCCCGCCTCCAGCGGCATGAACGCCGGCAGCCGGTCCAGATACGCCTTGCCGCCGGCCAGGTCCTGGGTGCGCTTGAACACCTCCAGGAAGTGGTCGTCGAAGAAGAACACCCACACATACCAGTCGGTCACCAGCGACAGGGTCTCCGCGTCGCAGTCCGGATGGGTGTACGCGCACAGCAGCGCGTAGTCGTGCGCCAGGAGGTCCCGCTCCTCCCACACCCCCGAGCCCTCCAGCATGCCCATCCGGCGCGCCCATCCCACGGTATGCGCCCGGGCCGCGTCCACATGGGGGTTGAGACGTGCCGGATACGGCACATAGAAGTCCGGCAGGACGAAGGGCTGAGCCATGCGCGCGAGGCCTTTCGGTGAGGGAAACCGTTTCCCGTCGAGGGAAACCGCCGGGCAACGCCCTACCCCTCACACATTCGGCCCACGCCCGCCCCGAAATAGTCATACCGGCTGAGGCCCCCTCCGCCCCCGGCCCGCAGCCCGCCCCGGCCCGGCGGTTCACAGCCCACCCCGCCCTCGCCGCCCGCAGCCCGTCCCCGCCCCGGCGGACCACCCGCCCCCACCGGATCCCGATCCCGTGGTCAGTCCACCCGCACCGCCAGCAGACACGCGTCGTCGTCATGCTCCGCCCGCACGTACTCCGCCGCCAACCGGTCGATGATCCCCTGCGGCTCCAGCCCCGCGCACCCGGTCAACGACCCCACCAACCGCGCCACCCCCTCGGTGATGTCCCGGCCGCGCCGCTCCACCACCCCGTCCGTGTACAGCAGCAGCACATCACCACCCACCAGCGGGAACTCCGCCGTGCGGTACGGATGGCCCGGCAGCACCCCCAGCAGCGGCCCCCGGTGCTCCACCGGCAGGGTGAACGCCCGCTCCCCGCGCAGCAGCAACGGTGCCGGATGCCCCGCACACGCCCAGCGCAGCACCCGGTCCCCGCCGATGTGGCCCACCGCCACCGTCGCCGTGTTCGCCGCCGGATCCGCGCACACCAGCTCGTTGAGCCAGGTGATCACCGACCCGGCACTCGCACCCGTCTGCGCCAGCCCCGCCACCCCGTGCCGCTGCTGCGCCATCCGCGCGACCGCCTCCAGCCCGTGCCCGCTGGCGTCCCCGATCGCGATCAGCGACCGCTCCCCGTCCGCCAGCGGCCGGCACTTGTACCAGTCGCCCCCCACCGCGGCGTCCGGTTCCGCCGGCAGATACGCCGCGGCCGCCGTCAACCCCAGATCCGCCAGCCCCTCCGAATACGTCGGCAGCAGCGCCTCCCGCAGCGCCGAGGCCACCCGCCGCTCGGCCGCCGCCTGCTGCCGCAACTGCTCCGTCTCCCGCTGCTTCTCCACCAGACGCCGGCGGCTGCGCATCTGCGGGGTCAGATCCCGCGCCACCAGCTGCACCGCCCACGGCCGCCCGTCGGTCCCCGCCACCGGACGGCCCAGCAGATCCACCGTGCGCACCTCACCCAGCACCGTGAAGCGGATCCGCGTCCACGCCGGCTCCTCACCCGCCAGCACCGAGGCGATGAACTCCCCGAACGGTCCGACATCCGCCTCCACCAGCGCGTCGCACAGCTCCGGCAGCGACCACGGCAGCGCCGGATCGGTCCGGAAGATCCGCTGCAACCCCTCCGACCACGACACCGACCCGGAGAGCAGGTCCCACCGCCCCCAGCCCATCGACGCCAGATGCTGCGCGTCGATCGTGAGCAGCTCCGCCTGACTGCGCACCGGACGCCAGGTCGTCAGCACCTGGTCGCCGCAGGACGCCGCGTAGTGCACCAGCTGTACGCGGCGCAGCCGCCCGTACCGCTCCTCGGTGTAGTCCACCACCATGCCGCCCAGCGCCCGGCCCGTCGCCAGCACCTGCCGCAGCGCCGACAGCAGCCCACTGGCCAGCGCCCCCGGCCGGGCCTCGGCGAAGAACGGCCGTCCCACCTGCTGGTCGGGCGGCGTCAGCCAGTCCGCCGACCGGACGTGGTTGCCGGCCCGGATCACGAAGTCGACGACCTCCCCGGACCCGTCCCGCACCGGCGCCAGCAGCGCCGCGGACAGCGGGATCGCGGGCAGCGCCGCACAGAGGCAGTGCCAGGGATCGTGCCCCTCGCCCGCGTCCGCGCAGCCATGGCCGGCGCCCCCGCCCTGACCGCACGGGCAGAGCGGCGCCCGACCCGCCTCCGCCGACGAGGCCCCGGCGTCGGGCGGCACCGGCGCGGCCGCCTCGCCACCGGCCGTCTCCCTGGCCCGCCGCACCTCCGCCCGCAGGGTGGCGACCTCCCGCTCGATGTACGACTTGAGCGCGGCCAGGTCGTCCGTCCGTGGCCGGGTCACGAGGAGGCCACCGCTCCGGCGGGCGGCAGCGAGCGGGGTCCGTACGGGTGGTCCATGGCGCAGGGGCCTTCCTCACGACGGTGACCTCGACAGCGGGCGTGCGGGCACGCATGGTCACGATGATGCCGCCCCGGCCCCCACCCGGCATCACCGCACGGAGCCGATCCGGGCCGCGGGTCCCGCCCGCGACCCGCCTCCGTCCCCCTCGGCCCGGGTCCGAGGTCCCGCCCGGACGGGCCGAACGGCCGGGTTGCGCCCACAGCGCCACGGCAACACCGAGGACGTACGCCCGGAGCACCCGGCACCCCCATCCGACCACCGAAGACCACGAGGAGGCGAACCATGCACTGGATGGCGCGGACCAGGGCGCGACTGTGCCACCTCACCCGCCCGCCCACCGCACCCCGCCACCCACCCGCCCCGCCACCGGACCTCTGCCTGAGCAGCCCCGCCGCCGGGGCCCACTGGCACTGCGTGGAGCGCCACCGGGTGAGCTGGGACTGCGCCGACACCCTCTGGCACCCCTGCGACGTGCTCCTCGAACGGCGTACGGAGCACGGCTGGACCTCCGCGGCCCGGCTGGCGACCCGAGTCGACCCCCGTGCGCTCGGTGCCTCGGTCCTGGTGCCCGAACTGCCCGCGGGGGCCTACCGGGTCCGGGTCACCTCACCCGAACTGGCCACCGCCGTGTGCAGCGCGCCCGTCGTCATCAGCCGCTCCTGACCCGGCGGCGCCCCGACCGGACCCTTCAGCCCGCGAGCCGGTCCGCCGGGGGCGAGGCCGGCCGCGCGGTGTGCAGGGCCATACCCGCGGCGCCCGGCTCCTCCCGCCCCGGCAGCAGCCGCATCCCGTGGTCGTAGTCGCCCCCGGCCAGCGAGCGGAACGGAACCGGCTCGTCCGTGAACAGCCCCCGCCGGGTCTTCCCCGACTGGCAGGCCCTGGCCACCGAGGCCGCCGGCCGGCTCCGGGCCTCCGCCGGACGGTTCCCCGACGACCGCGAACTGACCTGGCTCATCGGCGAACTGTCCGCACACAGCGAGGAGTTCCGCCGCGTGTGGGCCACCGGCGAGGTGGTGATGTGCGACAGCGGGCGCCGGCGGCTGCACCACCCGGCCACCGGCACCCTCCACCTCGACCACGACGCCCTGCACATCCCGGCCGCCCCCGGCGAGACCGGACTGGTCCTGCACGTCCTCAGCGCCGAGCACGGCACCCCCGAGGAGGCCGCCCTCACCCGGCTCGCCGCCACCCTGCCCGCCGCCCGGCACCTCCCGCAGGCCGCCCCCAACCGCTGAACGGGCATCGCGCCGGGCCCTCCGCAGGGCGGCCCGGCTCAGCGGGTGCCGACCGCCGCCCGCACCGCCCGCCGCGCCATCGCGCAGTCGTCGTGCAACCGGCGCAGCAGCAGCCGCTGCTCCTCACCGGGCGCCACCATGCCCGCGGGCACCGGCACCGAACCCGCCGGGGGAGCCTCCCGTATCGTCCGCTGCACCGCCGTCTCGTAACGGCGGATCTCCCGCATCAGCACCAGCATCAGGTTCACCAGGAACGCGTCCCGCGCCGCCGGCCCCCGCGCCTGCGCCAGCTGGCTGATCTGGCGGCGCGTCGCCGGCGCGTCCCCCACCACCGTCCACAGCGTGGCCAGGTCGTAACCGGGCAGGTACCAGCCCGCGTGCTCCCAGTCCACCAGCACCGGACCCGCCGGCGACAGCAGCATGTTGGACAGCAGCGCGTCGCCGTGGCAGAACTGCCGCGGCGGCTGGCCCCCACCCGCCTGCACCAACCCCCGCAGCAGGGTGTGCACATCGTCCCGGTCCCGGTCCGTGAACAACCCCAACTCGTGGTAGCGCGAGATCCGCGACACATAGTCCAGCGGCTGGTCGAACGTTCCGTCAGGCGGCTGCCAGGAGTTGACCCGCATCACCGCGCTCAGCGCCGCCCGCACATCGGCCCGGGACGGCACCTCCACCGGATGCCGCTGCAACGCCGCCGCCCGGCCCGGCATCCGCTCGATCACCAGGGTGCAGCTCTCCGGGTCCGCCGCGATCAACCGCGGCGCCCGCACCGGCGGGCGGTGCCGGACGAACACCCGGTAGGCGGCGATCTCGTGCCGGAACCTTTCCGCCCAGGCGGGGGAGGGGTCCAGTAAACACTTCGCCACCACCGCGGTACGCCCGGTGGTACCCACCAGCAGCACCGACCGCCCGCTGCGCCGCAGCACCTGCACCGGCTGGAACTCCGGGCAGATCCGGTGCACGGAGGCGATCGCCCTCCGCAACTGCGCGCCCTGGGGGCCGGACAAGTCGATCCTCCCGCTGAGCGGAGCGGGCACCGTCCCCGCCCAGCGCCGCACCCGGCCCGCCGGGGCCATGACCGGGTACGGTCCACCACCGGCCGCCAGGGTGCGCTGCGGCCGGGGCGGGGCGGACACGGAGGACGATGCTGTGTACATGGGGGAGACAGATCCCTTCGTGTGCCGACACGTCACCTGCACGCTGCCCCGACCCGGCCCCGCACCGGCACCCTGGGGAGTGCGGGCCGGTCACCGGGATCGGGGTGGCGCATTCCTACCTGACACCCGGGCGCGGGTGGCACACCATCTGGCGGACCCTGGCGAACCCTGGCGAATGGTCGCCAGGCCCATGCCGCCGGGCTAGTGTCCAACTCAGCCGAGAACCTGGGGGCTTGACGTGACCGGAGAACCCAACACCCGCCTGTCGGACCTGTTCGGCCTGGCCGGCTGGTCCAAGGGCGAACTCGCCAGACGCGTGAACCGGCAGGCGGCGGCCATGGGCCACCCGCAGCTGGCGACCGACACCTCGCGAGTACGCCGCTGGATCGACAAGGGCGAAAGCCCGCGCGATCCGGTACCGCGGGTGCTGGCGGCCCTGTTCACCGAGCGGCTCGGCCGTGTCGTGACCATCGAGGACCTCGGGTTCGTACGCCAGCGCGACCGCCGGCGGGACGTCGGGACCACCGACAACCCCGACGGACTGCCCTGGGAGCCGGAACGTACGGCCGCGGTCCTCACCGAATTCACGGGAATGGACCTCATGCTCAACCGACGCGGCTTGGTGGGCGCGGGCGTCGCGCTCACCGCAGGCTCCGTACTCACCAGCGCCATGCACGACTGGCTGCACACCGACCCCGCGCTCGCCGCCGACGCGCCCCGCCGGCCCGACTCCCTGCCCCACGCCGAACCGGCCGGCTTCGACCGCTACGAAGCCGCCCCCGTCGGATCGCAGGAGATCGAGGCGCTGGAGCACTCCGTCGAGATCTTCCGCGCCTGGGACGCCGCACGCGGCGGCGGGCTCCAGCGCAAGGCGGTGGTCGGCCAGCTCAACGAGGTGGGCGGCATGCTCGCCTTCCGCCACCCCGACCACCTCCAGCGCCGCCTGTGGGGCGTCGCAGCCGACCTCGCCGTCCTGGCCGGCTGGATGTCCCACGACGTCGGCCTGGAACCTGTCGCCCAGAAGTACTTCCTCATCGCCGCACACGCCGCCAAGGAAGGCGGCGACCGGCCCCGCGCCGGCGAGGCCCTGTCCCGCGCCGCCCGCCAGATGGTCCACCTCGGCCGCCCCGGCGACGCCCTGGACCTGATGAAGATGGCCCGCGCCGGCTCCGGCGACCGGGTCCTGCCCCGCACCCAGGCCATGCTCTACACCATCGAGGCCTGGGCGCAGGCCGCCATGGGCCACGGCCAGGCGATGCGGCGCACCCTCGGCAAGGCGGAGGAGCTCTTCGTCTCCGACAAGGACGACACCCCCATGCCCGGCTGGATGGCGACCTTCCGCAGCGAGGACATGTACGGCATGCAGGCCCTGTCCTTCCGCACCCTCGCCGAACACGAGCCGTCCGCCGCCAAACCGGCCCAGAGCTACGCCCAGAAGGCCCTCGCCCTGCGCAACGACGGCCGCCAGCGCTCCAAGATCTTCGACCACCTCTCGATGGCCTCCGCCAGCTTCATCGCCGGCGATCCCGAACAGGCCGAGCGCTACGCCCGCGAGGCACTGGCCTCCATGGGCAGCAACTCCTCACACCGCACCTGGGACCGCCTGGACGAGATGTACCGGCTCAGCGGGCCGTACGCCGGACAGACCGCCATCGCCGAACTCCGCGCCGAGATCGACCAGGCCCGGCCCAAGAAGACCGGCCGCCGGCCCCGGCCCGGCGGCCCCGCCCCGGCCTGACCCCCTGACCGAGGCGCCGGCTCACACCTCCGCCGCCGCCCCCACCCGGACCACCAGCAGACAGGCGTCGCCCTCCCGGGGCGCCGTCCCGCACGCCTCCACCACGATCCGCGCACACTCCTGCGCGTCGGCGGCCCGCTCCAGCCGGCCCGCCAGCCCCAGCAGCCGACCGGTGCCGTCCGCCTCCCCGGCGGTGGACGCACCCCGATCACCCAGCAGCCCCTCGGTGCCCAGCACCAGCACATCACCCGGCAGCAGCCGCACCCGCGCCTGCTCGTACACCGCCCCACTCACCGCGCCGAGCAACGCGCCCTCCGGCCGGGGCAGCGCCCACCCCGTCCCCCCGCGGAACAGCAGCGGGGCGGGGTGGCCCGCCTGCGCCCAGTGCAGCACCCCGGCCCGCGGGTCGTAGCGGCAGCACACCGCACCGACCAACGCCGACTGCGCCGAGCACTCCAGCACCTCGCCCAGGTGCCCGAGCAGCGCGCCGGGCCGGATACCGGCCACGGCCAACCCGCGCAGCGCGCCCAGCACCATCGTCATCGCCGAGGCCGCCGACAGGCCGTGCCCGGTGAGACCGCCGGCCGTCAGCAGCACCTCGCCATCCGGCAGCCGCAGCGCGTCGTACCAGTCGCCCCCGATCGCCGTCGGCGCGTCCGACGGCAGACACCGCCCGGCCAGCTCCAGCCCCCCCGCACCGTCCGGCAACCCGCCGTCACCACGCCACGGCGGAAGCACCGCCTCCTGGAACTCCACGGCCAACCGGTGCTCGGTTCGCTCGATCTCCCGGGTGCGCTCCAGCGAGTCCAGGGACGCGCGCACCGCCCGCTCACTGCGCCGCAGCTCGCTCACATCCCGCAGCACCGCCCACATCGAGGCGGTCGTCCCCTCCCCGTCCAGGACCGGCTCGCCCGCCATGTGCACGGTCCGCACCTGGCCGTCCCCGCGGACGACCCGGAACTCCCCGTCCATGGCCTTCCCGTCGACCAGACAGCCCGTCACCATCGCGGTCAGCAGCGCCTGGTCCTCCACGAACACCACGGAGGGCAGCTCGTCCAGGGTGAGCGGCCGCGAGCCCGCCGGCCGCCCGAGAACGGTGAACAGCTCCGGCGACCAGTGCACGGCATCCGTCAGCAGGTCCCACTCCGCACTGCCCACCCGCCCGACCAGAGACCCGGCGGGGACACCCCCCGCCACCGTCCCGGCCGCCGCCGCATCCGGCTCCACCACCCCCTCGGCCTCCGGCAAGGCACTCCCCGGCCCGTCCGCCGCCTCCACCCCGTCCGCCGGAAGGCCGTCCTTCAACTGCCCCAACTGCGCCCCGACGTCATCCAGCTGATGGACCGCGAGATCACACAGCGCCCGCTGCCACCGGCCCCGCGGATCGTCCTCGTCCACCTCGGCGTCCCGCCGGACGGCGTCGACCCCGCCGCGCAACCGGCGGGTCTGCGAGATCAGGGCATCCACCGCACGCTCGGGCGGCGGGGACGCGGGACGGTCCGCGAACAGGTGGGACGGCATGTCGGAACTCCGATGCGGCGCGGCGGCCAGGTCTGGCGAGGCAACAACAACCGCCTACGACTTTGGCACAGCTGATAGGGGCCCGTAAGGGCTTTGGCAACACTCGACACGGTGGTGCCGAAGGCATATGCCTACGGCCCGCAATTGCGCGCCGCCCCCGCGCCGGGGCGCACGCCACCCCCCACCCACCCCACTCCCCACCCCCCTCGCGGAAGTCCACCGCCCACGTCGCTCCACCGGCCACCCGGATCACTCCCGCTCAGGGCAGGATCGCGTCCACGTACCCGCCGTCCACCCGCACCGCGCCGCCCGTGGTGGCCGAGGCCAGGGGAGAACTGAGGTACACCACCATGTTGGCGATCTCCTCCGGCTCGATCAGCCGCTGCAGCAGCGACTGCGGCCGGTGCTCGCGCATGAACGCCCGCTGCGCCTCGTCCCAGGGCAGCTCCCGGTCGACCAACTCGTAGACGAAGTCCTCCACCCCGCCCGTGTGGGTGGGGCCGGCGATCACCGAGTTGACGGTGACCCCGCTTCCGGCGGCCTCCTTGGCGAAGCCGCGGCTCACCGCCAGCAGAGCCGTCTTGGACATCCCGTAGTGGATCATCTCGGCCGGGATCGCCACCGCCGAGTCGCTGGCGATGTACTGCACCCGGCCCCAGCCGCGCTCCTTCATCCCGGGCAGGTACGCCCGGGTCAGCCGCACCGCCGCCAGCACGTTGACCTCGAAGAACCGGCGCCACTCCGCGTCGCTGATCTCCAGCGCGGGCCGTGACTCGAAGATCCCCAGGTTGTTCACGAGGACATCCACCTCCGGCAGCAGCTCCACCGCCCGCGCCGCGCCCTCGTCGCTGGACAGATCGGCCGCCACCGGCACCACCTCGGCGTCCGGGACCTCCTCGCGCAGCCGCTTCACCGCCGCGGCCACGCTCCGCTCCGACCGCCCGTTCACCGCCACCGTCGCCCCGGCGCGGGCGAGGCCGGCAGCGATCGCCGCGCCGATCCCCTGCGTCGAGCCCGTCACCAGCGCCGTCCTGCCCGTCAGTTCCACCCGCATCCGCCGCACTCCTTCACATCGCTTCCGCCGACTTCTTCCCCCCGCCCCCACTTCCTTCCCCCCTCCCGCTTCCTCCTCTCCCACCCCCGTCCCTCTCCTGCCTTCCCCGTCCCCGCCTTCTTCCCCCACGCCCCGCTTCCCGCCACCCGCCCCGCCCTCGGCTCTCCCTCTCCCAGGGCGGGAGACCAGGCCGGCCGGGTGGGGGAGCGGCGGCCGAGCCGGCGAACGCGCCCGGGGCTAGCGCGGCCGCCCGTGGGTACCCGGACCGTCCCGGCACCCGCCGGGCCGCGCACAGCCGACGGAAGGCGGACGCCGTGACCAGCAGCGCCGGCAAGAAGGTCGTCGTCACCGGAGCCACCGGGAACGTGGGCACCAGTGTGGTCGCCGCGCTCGCCGCCGACCCGGGCATCGCCTCCGTCCGGGGGATCGCCCGCCGGATGCCCGGCTGGTCGCCGCCCAAGACCGAGTGGACGGCCGTCGACCTCCGCCAGGACATCGACCTGGTCCCGCACTTCCAGGGCGCCGACGCGGTGATCCATCTGGCCTGGGCCTTCCAGCCCACCCACGACCCCTCCGCCACCTGGCGGACCAACGTCCTCGGCTCCCTCCGGGTCTTCCGGGACGCGGCCTCGGCCGGTGTGCCCGCGCTGATCCACGCCTCCTCCGTCGGCACCTACTCACCGGGCCGCGACGCGGGCGCGGTCGACGAGAGCTGGCCCACCCACGGGGCCTCCGAGGCCGCCTACTGCCGGGAGAAGGCGTACCTCGAACGGGTCCTGGACACCCACGAGCTGCGCAATCCCGGTATGCGGGTGGTGCGCATGAGGCCCGCCTTCCTCTTCAAGGAGGAGTCCGGGCCCGAGCAGCGGCGCATCTTCGGCGGCCGCTTCCTGCCCGGCCCGCTCGCTTCACCCCGCACCGTCCCCGTCGTCCCGGACATCCCCGGGCTGCGCTTCCAGGCCCTGCACACCGACGACGCGGCCCGTGCCTATGTGCTCGCGGTCCACCGGGAGGTCTCCGGCGCCTTCAACCTGGCCGCCGAGTCGCCCCTCGACGCCCGCGACCTGGCCGCGCTGCTGGACGCCAGGACCGTACGGCTGCCCCGGGCGGCCGCCCGCGCCGCCCTGGTCACCGGCTACGCGCTGCGTCTGCTCCCGGCCTCCCCGCAGCTGTTCGACGCGGTCCTGCGGTTGCCCCTGCTGGACTGCACCCGGGCCCGCGACCAGCTCGGCTGGCAGCCGGAGCACACCGCCCAGGAGGCCGTCCGCGAGATGCTGAAGGGGATGCGCACCGGCGCCGGCATGGACACCGCGCCACTGGCCGGCCGCAAGGCGAGCTGACCGGCGGCGGGCGGCCGAGCTGCCGGAAGCAGGGGAGCCCCCTCCTCTCCCCTCCGCAACACGCCCGGGGACCCGTTCGGGTGACGGCGGCGCTTCCCGCGGGAACAACCCCGTACGGAGGGACGCCACGGCGTCCGGTGACGCGGTGCGGGGTGAAGGGGGCGGCGATGCCGGACAGACGGCCCCGCGGCTACCAGCCGGACTGGCAGCCCCGCTCCGCCACCCTGGAGCTGCTCACCGCCGTCGAGTTGGTACTGGGCCGCTACGCCGCCCAACTGCCGCTCACCATTCGGCAGATCTGGTACGCGGCACTCGCCGAAGGCGCCCCGGGCACCGCGGGTGTCCTGATCGGCCGGGAGCGCGGGCAGGACGGCGGAGGAGGACGGGGGCAGGAGCGGAGCTACCGCCGGCTGGTGGAGCTGATCGGTATGGCCCGGCGCTCCGGGCGCATCTCCTGGCTCGCTGTCCAGGACGACAGCGACACCGCCGTGCTGCCGACCGCCTACGACGGCCCGGCCGGCTTCCACCGGGCCCGTGTCGAAGCGGCCCTCGGCTACCGGCTGGACCGCCAGTCCGGCCAGGAGGCCAGGCTCGAACTGTGGTGCGACACCCCCGGGCTGGTGCCCCAGCTCGCGGGCGTCACCGACCCCTGGGGCGTACCGGTGTACGCCGCCCCGCGCGGTCTGCACGGGCGGCGGGCGGCCGCCCTGCGCGCGGCCGCCTGCGGGCACGGGGCGCTCCGGATCCTCGTCGTCGGCGACCGCGACCCGATGGCGCTCCAGCTGTACGGGGCCCTGGCCGAGGACGTCACCGCGTTCGCCGCGACCGACGCCCCGGACGTCCGGGTGCTCTTCGAACGGCTGGCCGTCACCGAGGAGCAGATCGAGGCCTACGCCCTGCCCGCCGCCCCCGCCAGGGCGGGCGACCGCGGGACGCCGGCCGGCGCGCCGGCCACCCACGCCGAGGCGCTGCCGCCGGACGTCCTGGCCCGGCTGGTCCGCGAGGCGGTCAGCCGCGGCTACGACACCACCGTCCTCGCCGAGGTGCTGGCCCGCGAGGAGGCCGACCGCCGGACCCTGCTCGACCGGCCCCACCCCTGACCGGCCGTCCCCTCAGGGCCGCACCTCCGGCGCGGTGCGGTCGCGCAGCCGGTCCAGCCGGGTGATCACCGGTGTCGCGCTGATCCCGTGCAGCACCACCGACGCCATCACGGTGAACCCCACCGCCGCCCACAACTGCCGCTCCAGCGCGCCGAAGTGGTGCTCGCCGAGCGCGTACGCCAGATAGAACAGCGAGCCGATGCCGCGCAGCCCGAACACCGCCACCACGGTCCGCTCCCGCGGCCCGGCCACGAAGCCCAGCTGCCCCAGCCACCCCGTCAGCGGACGGACCACCAGCAACAGCAGCAGCCCGACCAGCGCCGCGGGCCAGGTCAGCTCCGCCAGCCCGCCCCCGACGGCGAAGGCGCCGAGCAGGAACAACAGCACCCCCGTCAGCAGCCGCTCGATCTGCTCGGTGAACTCGTGCAGCACGTTGTGGTAGCCGTGGCTGCGCTCCGCCGACCGCAGCGCGCACGCCGCGACGAACACCGCGAGGAAGCCGTAGCCGCTCAGCAGCTCGGTCACCCCGTACGCCAGGAAGGTGGCGCCCAGCGCGACGAACCCCTCCATGTGCTCCGACAGCCGCAGCGCCTTCGTCCGCGCCCGGAAGAACATCCACCCCAGCAGCCGGCCCAGCGCCAGGCCCGCCACCACCCCGATCGCCGCCTTCGCCAGCAGGTCCACCGCGGCCCAGTGCCCGATCCACCCCCAAGACCAGCCGTCCCCCGCGGCCGCGGCGAGCGCCACCGCCGCCATCACGAACGGGAAGGCCAGCCCGTCGTTGAGACCGGCCTCGCTGGTGAGGGTGAACCGCACCTCGTCCTCGTCGTCCTCGTCGTCGGTGGGCTCGCCCACCCGCACCTCCGCGGCGAGCACCGGGTCGGTGGGGGAGAGGACCGCGCCCAGCAGCAGCGCGGCCGCCGGCGGCCAGCCCAGCAGCCACCAGGCCAGGAAGGCGACGGCGGCCACGGTCAGCGGCAGGGTGATCCCCAGCAGCCGCCAGGTCCCCGCCCAGGAACGGAAGCGCATCGGCCGGTTGATCGCCAGCCCGGCGCCCATCAGCGACACCACCACGCACGCCTCGGTGACGTGCTCCACCCACAGCCGGTCGGCCACCGGGTCCACCACCGGCAGCCCCCACGCGGGTATCGCCACCAGCGCGCCCGCCGCCAGGAACACCATCGGCAGCGAGAACGGGCGCCGGAACACCACCCTCGGCAGCACGGCAGCCGCCAGCGCGCCCACGCCCAGTCCGGCGTAGACCAGATCCGAGAGTGTCATACGGCGGCGACCCGCGCGGTCACCGTGAACAGGCCCCCGTCGGGGTCACGCAGCGTTGCCACCCGCCCCGGCGTGTGGTCGGTGACCGCCCCGCCGTTACGCACCGCCGCCTCGACGCAGGCGTCCACATCGCGCACCGGGAAGTGGACCTGCCAGCGCGGACGGATCGCCGGATCGGGCGCCGCCTCCAGCGCCCCCGAGTTGAGCCGCGCCACCACATGGCCGGCGCTGCGCAGCACGACCTCCTCCTGCGCGTACTCCACATCGACGCAGCCGGGCCGCCCGCAGGCCCAGTCGAACACCTCGCCGTAGAAGATCGCCGCCTCGAACGCGTCCCTGGTCACCAGGCGGAGCCAGGCCGGGTTGGCCGCCCGCCAGACCTCCCAGCCCGACATCAGCCGGCCCTCCCAGATCCCGAACACCGCACCCTCCCGGTCCGCGGCCAGCGCACCGCGGCCGATCGACAGCGCCACCGGCCCGACCGCCACCGTGCCGCTGCGCTCGCGGATGCGGGACGCCGTCTGGTCGGCGTCCTCCACGGCGAAGTACGGGGTCCAGGCGACCGCCACCTGCAACGGGCCGGCCAGCGCGCCCAGCCCGGCCACCGGGCGCCCCTCCGACAGGGCGACACTGAACTCGTCCCCGAGCCGGGCCGGCCGGAAGGTCCAGCCGAGCACCGAGGCGTAGAAGTCCTGCGAGGCGTCGAGATCGCGGGTCATCAGACTGACCCAGCAGGGGGCGCCGAAGACGGAGCCGCTGGACGTCACGGCGGGTTCGGTGGCCGCGGATGAATTCGTGTTCATGTGGAAAAGCCGTCCCGGTGTCACCAGTGGTGCGGAAGTGCCGCTTGGGTTTCGTCGCTTCTTCCCTGCCCGCTGTCCATGGTCGCACTCTTCCCCGGGCCGGGCCCGTCACCTGCGCCGACGGAGCGGTACGGGCCGGGGCCCGGCACCCGCCCGGCGCATCCGCCCGCTCCTCGCCGCCCCGGGGGAGGGACCCGGCTCACCGGCGCCGTGTCCGCCGCACCGCCCGCCCCGCCAGCCCGGTCAGATACCACCGCTCCTCGTACAGCACCCGCCCCACCAGCGCCCCGCCGAACACCACGAAACCGACCCCGACCAGCCAGGACTGCACCACCAGCATGGTGCCCACCGGGCCGTAGGCGACCGCGTTGGAGGCGATCAGCGGCGAGAAGACCAGATGGGAGAAGCCGCGCAGCCCGGCCAGTCCGATCACCGTCGCCACCGCACCGGGCAGCAGCGCGCCCCAGGGCAGCCGGCCGCCCAGCAGCAGCCACTGCGACCACCAGAAGAACAGCACCCCGCTCACCACCGCCACCCCGGCCCGCCAGGCGAGGTCCCCGACGCTCACCGGGGTGGCGGCGACATGCGCGGACAGCAGGAGGTAGCCGATCAGGAAGGCCAGCCACACCGCGTGCCGCCACATGGTGTGCCAGCGGGCCGCGGGAACCTCCCAGATCCGCTCGTAGCCGTTCTGCACCACCCCGCCGAAGGTCATCCCGAAGACCGCGACCGCCGCGATACCGAAGCCGGTGGTGGACTCCAGCGCCTGGTTCGGAGGAGCGAACAGCCTTTCCACCTGTAGTTCCGAGGCGGCCGCCACCCCCAGGCCGTCGGTGAGCCACTCGGCGAAGCCCCGTCCGTTGCCCGGGTCGGCCGCCGCGACCACGATCAGCAGCGGCACCAGGGTCAGCAGCCCGAGCGCGGCGAAGCCCATCGCCCGGTGCATCAGTTCCAACTCGTTGCCGCGGCGCAGGCCGCGCCCGGCGGCCGACACGAGGAAGGCGCCGTACAGCCGCCCGAACCACCACCGCCGGGCGCCGGCCGGCGCCCCAGGAGACTTGTCGGACATGCACCTCGCATACCCGGCCCCGGCCCCGGCGGTACGGGAGTCGGCGGGCAAGACCCCGAATGGCCGCCCGCGCCACCCGCCCCCGGCCGCCGCCCCCGCCCCCTCGCTCCCCGCGGGCTGCCGGTCCGCCGCGTGCCGGCCGACCCCGTCGGCCGCCGCCCGCGCCGGACCGGCGCACTCACCGCGTCAGGACAGCTTGCCGTCGTAGTCCGGCAGCTTCCAGGTGCGCTCCGCGTGGCCGCCGACCAGGTCGGTGGACCGGTTGCCGATGTTGGCGATCACCGTGTAGCCCTTGGCCTCGATCTCCGCCCGCTTCTCCGTCTTGTACGCGCTGACCTCCTCGAACAGGTCCGGCAGGTCCCGCACGTACAGCCCGTCCACCGGGTAGCCCGCCGTCGCCAGGTTGATCGCGGTGGGCGCGTGGAGGATGCCGGGGCGGGCGGTCACGAAGAAGACGCCCACCCCGCGCGCGTCGGCGTAGCGGACCAGCTCCCGTACCGGCTTGACGGCCGGGGTCGGCCACTCCCAGAAGGGGTGGAAGTCGGTCTCCAGCGAGGTGTTGTCGATGTCGAGGACGATCGCCAGGCGCTTGCCCTCCGCCCGGGCGGTGCGCTGCTCGATGTAGCTCCGGGCGCCGTCCAGGGCGGCCGTCACATCCCGCTGCCACATGGCGTAGTCCACTCCGCCGAGCGCCGCCGCGCTCTGCGCCGACGCGGAGGAGGGGGCGGGGGAGGGGCCCGGACGGTCGGCCGGCGCGGCCGTGGCCGCGGTCGCCGAGGTGGCGGTGGCCAGCGCGGCGAGAGCGGTGAGGGCGGCGCCGCGGGCGCTCCATCGGGCTGCAAGCATGGGCAGTTCACTCCTTCGGTGGTGACCGACCAGGGGGGAGGCAGCCCGGTGATCACCCGGGCGGCCTTGGCATGCTCGTGCCCAATGATGGACGGAAGGAGGCGTTCTCTCTACTGCTCGGTAGCCTTTTGTTCGACGCCGAGGGGGCGGCGCCCGCATCGCGCGCCGCCCCTGCGCGTTCCCCCGCCCGGGCCTCCCGCCGCCACCGGACAGGCGCTACCCTCCGCCGCCCCGCACCCCCCACCGCCCCGCCGACCACAGCCCTTCCGTCGTCCCTCCGACCGTCGATCCGCCATCCCGTCAGTCCGCCATCCCGTCATCCGGTCGGCCCGTCAGTCCGTCGGTCCGTCGGTTCCGGCAGCCCCTCCAGCAGACGGTCCAGCGCGCCCACCACCAGCCGGCAGACGTCGTCCGGGTCGGCCTCCGCGAGCGGTCGCTTCCCCACCACCACCCGCATCAGCCCGATGCCCAGCAGCCAGGACAGCGCCAGGTCCGCGCGCAGCTCCCCGTCCTCCGCCGGGCTCAGGGTCGCCAGCACCCGGGCGTACTCGTCCCCCAGCGCGTTGACCGCCGCCGACACCTCGTCCCCGCCTCCCACCGACCGGAGCATGGCCTTCAACGACCGGCTCATCCCCGGCGAACCTCCCACCGCGGCCGGCGACGGGCCGTCCGCCGGCGGCGGCAGCAGGCTGCGCAACGCCACCTCCACCAGCCGCTCCGGCGGGGTGCCGCGCAACTGCTCCTGTCCGCTCTGCGCGACGACCTCCCCGAAGAGCGCCTGCTTGGAGCCGAAGTGGCGGAACAGCAGTGCCTGGTTCACCCCGGCGCGCGCGGCGATGTCCCGCACCGTCGCCCGGTCGTAGCCGCGCTCGGCGAAGAGCGCCGATGCCGCGGCCAGCAACCGGGCGCGGGTGGCCCCGCCCGCCGTGGACCGACCCGTCCCCTCCACCGGTCCCCGCTTCCGTACGGCCGAGGCCCCGATCGTCCCCGCACCCGGCCCACCCCCCTCCCCGGCCGTCTCCGCATCCTCTGCCGCAGCCGTCATCCGCGCCGCCTCCGTCACCTTCACCACTCCCCACGCCCGTGCCGCTTCGGCTCTCTCCGCACTCGCCGCGAGTCCGACGAGCCTGCTGCCGGACCGTCACCCGAACGGCGCAATGGCGCCATTGACCGCCCCTGCCGACCACCCTAAGTTGTGTAAGCACGTGCTTACACGACGGAGGCGCTCCATGACCGCAACGGCGGATCAGAATCCCCTCGCGTACCCGTTCAACGAACCCGACGGCCTCGACCTGGCCGAGGCCTATGCCGAGGCGCTTTAGCGGCCCGGCCTGTTACGGGTGGCGATGGCCTACGGCGAGCCCGCCTGGCTGGCCACCCGCTACGCCGACGCCCGACTGGTCCTCGGCGACCGCCGCTTCAGCCGCGCGGAGGCGCTGAAGCACGACGAACCGCGCCAGTCGGAGGGCCAGCGGGACGCGGGCATCCTCAGCATGGACCCGCCCGGCCACACCCGGCTGCGCACCCTGGTCGCCAAGGCGTTCACCGTCCACCAGGTCGAGAAACTCCGCCCCCAGGTGCGCGCACTGGCGCACGGCTTCCTCGACACGATGGAGGCGGCCGGTCCGCCCGCCGACCTGGTGGAGTGCTACGCCCTGCCGCTCCCGGTCGCGGTGATCTGCCGGATGCTCGGCGTGCCCGAGGAGGACCGGCCGAAGTTCCGGGTGTGGAGCGACGCGGCCCTCTCCACCAGCTCGCTGACCGCCGAGGAGTTCCTCCGCAGCCGCGAGGAGCTGCGCGCCTATATGGCCGCGCTGATCGAGGACCACCGCGCCCGTCCCCGGCCCGACCTCATGACCGGGCTCATCGACGCCCGCGACACCGGCGACCGGCTCAGCGAACTGGAACTGGTCGACCTCTGCGTGGGCATCCTGGTCGCCGGCCACGAGACCACCGCCAGCCAGATCCCCAACTTCGTCCACGCACTGCTGGACCACCCCGACCAGCTCGCCCTGCTGCGCGAGCGGCCCGAGCTGATCAAGGGGGCCGTCGAGGAGCTCCTGCGGTACGTGCCGCTCGGCAGCGCCGCCGCCTTCCCCCGGTACGCGACCGAGGACGTCGAGGTCGGCGGCACCCTGGTACGGGCCGGCGAGCCGGTGCTCGTGGCGGTCGGCGCGGCCAACCGCGACGCGCTGAAGTTCACCGGGCCCGGACGCCTCGACGTCACCCGGACGGCTGTCCAGCACCTCGGCTTCGGCCACGGCGTCCACCACTGCCTGGGCGCGCCCCTGGCCCGGCTCGAACTCCAGGAGGCCGTACTCGCACTGATCACCCGCTTCCCGGAGCTCCATGTGGCGGGGGACGTGCGGTGGAAGAACCAGATGCTGGTACGCGGTCCGCGTGAGATGCCGGTGGGGTGGTGACCGCGATGACCTGGACCACCGAGGTCGACCGCGAGCAGTGCATGGGCTCCGGGATGTGCGCCGGCCTCGCCCCGGACCTGTACCGGCTGGACGGAGCCACCGCGGAACCGGTGCGCAACGACATCGCCGAGGACGAACGAGCCCTGGACGCCGCCGACTCCTGCCCGGCCCTCGCCATCGTCGTACGCGACGGCCCGCGTACGGTCGGCCCCCGCCCCTGACCCTCCGGGCCCGCCTGGCCCACACGGCCGTCCGCCGATCCCACGCCCCTGCCGGTTCCAGCCCCCCCCGGTGGTGAACGGAGCGCCGCGACGCCCTCCCCATCCCCTGCACGTACGCGACGGCGGGCCCCATGTCCCCGACATGGAGCCCGCCGCCGTCATCCCATGGCCGACAAGTCCAGAACCCACGATCAGTGGCACCAGACCGTCCGAACCGTCCGCCACAGCCATGGGCGGCCGGCCCTCGGCCCTCAACCAGTCGATCCAGCCACCAGCCGCCCGGGCCGCCGACCGCCCGGAGCCGTCAGCCCCTGAGCCCGTCCTTGCCCTTCTCCTTGGCGTCGCGTGCCTTGCCCCGAGTCTCCAGCGCGGCGCCCTTGGCCGCAGTGGTCTCGTTGCCCAGCGCGTGGGCCGCCTTCCGCACGGCCTTGCCGACAACCTGCTCGGCCTTGGCCTTGGCCTTCTCTCCGGTGCTCATGTCGGTCCTTTCCGTAGACGCTCACCGTCCGCCTGCCCTCGGCCGCGCCACGGAAACAGCCCCGGCTTCCGACCCGACACCGCTCGGCGGGAGGGCGGCCACGAGGCCGCCCTCCCGCCGAGCCGGACGCCCTGCCCCGTCCCGGCGTGCCGATCAGCCGAGGGGCGCCGCCAGGCGGGGCCGGGAGCCGACCCGCGGGGGCTCGGGCCGCCGGGAGTTGACCCGCAGCGCCTCGTACGCCTCCGCCAGCGCCACCGCGCGTACCGGCCGGTCCTTCACCACGGCCGTCAGATCCCCGGGGCACTGCACCTCCCAGCGGGGGAAGCGCCGCCGCGCCGCCGCCACCCGCGCTCCGGGCGCGAAGTAGACCATGGTGGTGTTCTCGTGCGGGTTGTGCGCCGAACCCTCGTACACCAGCTCGCCGTCCACCTCCAACCGGTCGGCGAGGTAACGCAGCGAATCGCCCCGCGCCCGGCCCATGAAGAGCCCGACGTGATTCTCGAAACCGTGGATCCGCTCCTCCTCCGCGATGTCCTCCGTATAACGCGGACACGATTTCGGGAAGAGGAACACCTCCACCTCGGGGCCGGTCGCCGGGCGGACCCGCGTCACCAGAACCGTGGTGTCGCCCGGCAGCCCGTACCGTTCCGTCAGCCGGCGTTTCACCAGCACGCTGGGAATGGGCGCCGACACCTTCCAGCCATTGCGCCGGAAATGCGCCAGAGCGGCCTCCTCGGTCGGCGGGAAGAGAAGGGTCCCGCAGTGCGAGACAGCGCACTCGGACCGGATCGCCCGCTTCAGATCCCCCGGTATCCATGGGGGGAGCAGCACGTCCAGGGAGGTTATCGACGCGTGGTGCGCGTAGTTCACGGCGTGCCGCAGGCGCTGCAGGTCGCACGCGTCGAAGTCGGCGTGATTCATGACGTAGCCTTCCTCTCGCCGTCACCCCAGTAAACGCACGGCCGCGGTCCCGAGGCACCCGCCGGTGCGCTGATCGGGTGAAGGGCGGGAAAGCGAGCTGGCAGGACTACGGCCGGTCACGGGACCGGTTGTGCCGAACGCTCGCGTGCAGCACTTTTGACCGACGATCGGCTTCCTCCGAAGGGTGAGAAAGTGGCTCGCAGCACGGACCGGAACTCCCCCCGAATAATCGTGGCAGGCGCCGGGATAGGCGGCCTCGCCACCGCCCTCAGCCTCTTCTCGGCGGGCCTGCGCGACATACGCCTGGTGGAGTCGTGCGCGCGGCTGAGACCGGTGGGCGCCGGTGTCAACCTCCAGCCCGCCGCCGTACGGGAGCTGTCCGAACTCGGCCTGGAGCCGCGACTCGCCGCGCACGCCGTCGCCACCGGCCGCCTCGCCTACCACCACCGCTACGGCGGCGTCATCTGGTCCGAGCCCCGGGGGCGCGCCGCCGGCTACCACTGGCCGCAGTTCTCCGTGCACCGCGGCCACCTCCAGCGGCTGCTGCTGGAGGAGGCCGTCCGCCGCCTCGGCCCGGGCGCGGTGGCCACCGGCTGGCGAATGGACCGCTACGAGCACACCGAGGGCCCGCACGGACCCGGAATCCGGGTGTACGCCAGGGACGGGCGCGCCCCTCTCGACGGCGACCTGCTGATCGCCGCCGACGGCGTCAACTCCACCGCGCGGGCGGTGATGTACCCCGGTGAGGGGCCGCCGCTCGCCAACGGCATCGGCATGTGGCGGGGGTTGAGCCGCGGCCGTCCCTTCCTCGACGGCCGCACCATGCTGATCATCGGCTGCAACAGCAATGTGAAGACCGTGGTCTACCCGATCACCCCGGTCGACAGCTCCGGCCACTGCGTCCTCAACTGGGTCGTCGAGGCCCATGACGACCAGGCCGTCCGTCCGGCCGCCCACTGGGACACCGCGACCGACCCCGCCGGCGCTCTGGACCACCTGCACGGCTGGCGCAACGAGCACATCGACCTGCACGCCATGATCGCCCGGACGCCCCGCGTCCTGCGCTATCCGATGATCGACCGCGACCCCCTGCCCACCTGGATCGACGGCCGGACCGTCCTCCTCGGCGACGCGGCGCACCCGATGTACCCCACCGGCTCCAACGGTGCCTCGCAGGCGATCGTGGACGCCCGCGTGCTGGCCTACCAGCTCGCCCACCACCCCGTCGACGAGGCCCTGGCCCGCTACGACGGGCTGCGCCGCCCCCAGACCACCGAGCTCCTCGCGGCCCACCGCCGCCTGGAGCCGGACCCGCTGCTGCGCGAGGTGGAGGCCCTTGCTCCGAACGGCTTCACGGAGATCGCGGAAGTCCTCCCACCGGACAAACTGGCCGATATGAGGTCCTGCACCCGGCGGGTCACCGGAGTGGACGCCGCGGGACTCAACGCCCGTCCCTCCTGGGACGTCCCCCGACGAACGGCCACGCCATGCGCCTCACCCGTCCCCTCACCCGTCCCCTCGCCCTGACCGGGGCCGCCCTCCTGACCGCTCTCCTTCCCGCGGCCGCCACCGTCCCCACCGCCGCCCAGGCCCGCCCCGGCCAGGCGGCGGCCTGCCACCCGAGCGCGGCCGGCGCCTCCACCACCTGCGTCCGCTACGGCCCCGCCGCCCCGCTGGGCGGCGGCCGGGTACGCGTCTACACCGAGCACCGGGGCTCGGAGCCCCGGACGCTCGGCATAGCCCTGACCCGCTCGGCCCTGGAGTCGCTGCCCACCCATCCCACCGACGGCGGCCACTGCCACGACGCCGACCGCGACGGCCGCACCGACCCGATGCACGAGTGCGTCGGCGGCCACGGCCGCGAACTCGCCCTGCCCCGCGCCGGCGCGGCCGGTTCCGTCCCGCCCTTCGACTGGGCCCTGCTCAACTGGAACCCGCACGGCCACAGCCCGCACGGACGCTACGACGTCGCCCACTTCGACGCGCACTTCTACCTGATCCCGCGGCGCGAGCGCGACGCCATCCGGCTCGGCTCCTGCGCCCTGCTGATCGACTGCGCCCAACTGAAGTCCGCCTCCCGCCCGGTGCCCGCCGCCCATCTCCCGGCCGGCTACCCCGCCTCCACCCCGGAGACCTCCGAGGGGGCGATGGGCGAACACCTCGACAGCCGGCCCCCCGACACCGGTCCGCTCACCGGGCACACCCTCATCTACGGCGCCTACGACGGCGAGATCATCTTCATCGAGCCCATGCTGACCAAGGACTCCCTGGAACGCCTGCGCACCACCACCCGCCACCGGACCTGCGCCCCGGTCCCCCAACCGCGCGTCTGGCGCACCGCCGGCTGGTACCCCACCCGCTACTGCCTGGCCTACCGGCCCCGCCACGACGACTACACCGTCAGCCTCACCGACCTCACCCGCAGCCCCCCCCCCCCCCCCCCCCCCCCCCCCCCCCCCCCCCCCCCCCCCCCCCCCCCCCCCCCCCCCCCCCCCCCCCCCCCCCCCCCCCCCCC
>NZ_JALPTH010000048.1 GCF_023218175.1 Streptomyces lichenis
TCCAGGCCGCCGCCCTCACCGGCTCCGCCGTCTGGATCGGCTATGTCAACGCCGATGGCGCCGCCAGCCAGCGCGTCATCGCCCCGGTCCGTGTCGAGGGCGGCTTCGTCACCGCCTACGACCACACCGCCGACGAGGTCCGCACCTACCCCCTGCACCGCATCACGGGCGTGGCGGAACTGGCGGAGGAGGGGGACTGAGCGCCCCTCCCCCCTTTCCCCGCCGATGCGCGACACTGGATGTTTGGCCGCGTAGCGCGGCCAGTGCACCGGGGCCGCCAGGAAAGGGTGAGGCGTGAACGGACCGCTCATCGTTCAAAGTGACAAGACGCTGCTGCTCGAAGTGGACCACGAGCGCGCGGACGCCTGCCGCCGGGCCATCGCGCCGTTCGCGGAGCTGGAGCGGGCGCCCGAGCACATCCACACGTACCGGGTCACCCCGCTCGGGCTGTGGAACGCGCGGGCGGCCGGGCATGACGCCGAGCAGGTGGTGGACGCCCTGGTGGAGTTCTCCCGCTATCCGGTGCCGCACGCGCTGCTGGTGGACGTGGCCGAGACGATGGCCCGCTACGGGCGGCTGTCGCTGGTCAAGCACCCGGTGCACGGGCTGGTGCTGACCAGCACGGACCGCCCGGTCCTGGAGGAGATCCTGCGCTCCAAGAAGGTGCAGCCGCTGGTGGGCGCCCGGATCGACCCGGACACCGTGGCCGTGCACCCCTCCGAGCGCGGGCAGATCAAGCAGACGCTGCTGAAGCTGGGCTGGCCGGCCGAGGACCTCGCCGGGTACGTGGACGGCGAGGCGCACCGGATCGACCTGGCCGAGGACGGCTGGGCGCTGCGGCCCTACCAGCGGCAGGCGGTGGAGGGCTTCTGGCACGGCGGCTCGGGCGTGGTGGTGCTGCCGTGCGGCGCGGGCAAGACCCTGGTGGGCGCGGGCGCGATGGCCGAGGCCAAGGCGACCACCCTGATCCTGGTCACCAACACCGTCTCGGCCCGCCAGTGGAAGCACGAGCTGGTCAAGCGGACCTCGCTCACCGAGGAGGAGATCGGCGAGTACAGCGGGACCAGGAAGGAGATCCGGCCGGTCACCATCGCCACGTACCAGGTCCTCACCACCAAGCGGAAGGGCATCTACCCGCACCTAGAGCTGTTCGACTCCCGCGACTGGGGGCTGATCGTCTACGACGAGGTGCACCTGCTCCCCGCCCCGGTCTTCAAGTTCACCGCCGATCTCCAGGCCCGGCGCCGCCTGGGGCTGACCGCGACCCTGGTACGGGAGGACGGCCGCGAGTCGGACGTGTTCTCGCTCATCGGGCCGAAGCGGTTCGACGCGCCGTGGAAGGAGATCGAGGCGCAGGGGTACATCGCGCCCGCCGACTGCGTGGAGGTCCGGGTCGATCTGACCGAGTCCGAGCGGCTGGCGTACGCCACCGCCGAGACGGAGGAGAAGTACCGCTTCTGCGCCACCACCGCGACCAAGCGGAAGGTGACCGAGGCGCTGGTGGCCAAGCACCGGGGACAGCAGACGCTGGTCATCGGCCAGTACATCGACCAGCTGGACGAGCTCGGCGAGCACCTGGACGCCCCGGTCATCAAGGGGGAGACCAGCAACGCCCAGCGGGAGAAGCTGTTCGACGCCTTCCGCAACGGCGAGATCAGCGTCCTGGTCGTCTCCAAGGTCGCCAACTTCTCCATCGACCTGCCGGAGGCCACGGTCGCCATCCAGGTGTCCGGCACCTTCGGCTCCCGCCAGGAGGAGGCCCAGCGGCTGGGCAGGGTGCTGCGGCCCAAGGCGGACGGCCACGAGGCGCGCTTCTACTCGGTGGTCGCCCGGGACACCATCGACCAGGACTTCGCGGCGCACCGGCAGCGGTTCCTCGCCGAGCAGGGGTACGCCTACCGCATCGTGGACGCGAGCGAGCTGGCGGCGGACGGGGAGGGCAACCGCTCCGGGTCCGATCCGGATGTGGATCTGAGCGGCGCGTAAGGGGGCCTGGGGCGGGCGGGCGGTCAGCGGCGGCGGACGCCGGTCTCCTGGCCGTACTCCCCCAGCACCACGACCCCGAACGCCGCCTCGGCGAACACCTTGAGCGCGCGCAGCGCGTTGCCGAGCGGGTGGGAGTGGGGCGCGGTGCCCAGCGCGGTCGCTCCGGAGCGGCCCGGCGGCGGGTCGGCCTGCGGGGTGGTGAAGGCTGCTGTGGTCATGCCTCCATGGTGGCCATCCGCCTCCCGCCCCACATCGGTCCTCCGACCGAACCGGCGCCACCCGTCCGTACGACTCCAGGTGGCCGCCGTCCCCCTGCGGTGCTACGGGACGGGAGGGCACCCCTAGGGGTCGGCGGTCAGGCCCGGGGCGGACGGGATCGCGGGGGCCTCAGGGGAGGCGGCGGGTGAGGAGCCGGCCGGGCCAGGTGCCGGTGGGGCCGGCCTGGAAGGTGGTGGCGGGCGTGAAACCGTTGCGCTGGTAGTAGGCGACTAGGGCGCCGTCATCGCCCGCCCAGCAGTCGACGCGCAGGAGGCGGACGCCGGCCCGGCGGGTCTCCTCGGCGGCGCGGGTGAGCAGGGCGGCGCCGATGCCCCGGCTGGCGTGGCGGCGGTCGGTGACCAGGAGGCGGACGTAGCGCTCGGGCTCGGGGGCCGGTGGGATCGGCAGGTCGGGGCTGGGGCCGGTGTGGAGGACGAGGGCGCCGACGGGGACGCCGTCCAGCTCGGCGATGTAGGGGGTGTGCCGGGTGGTGTACTCCTCGACCCGGGCCGGTCCCTGGGGGCGCCGGGAGTAGGGGATGGTGCCCCACTGCTCGGTGTTGCCCCGGGCGTTCATCCAGGCGACGGCGGAGTCCAGCATGGCGAGGATGGCGGAGGCGTCGGCCGGGCCGCCGGGCCGGATGCGGAGGGCGGGGGTGGGGGTGCCTGTGCCGGGGGCGGGGGCGTTCTCCATGAGGAGAAGCCTAGGGCTGGGTGATCAGGAGAGGGGCGGGCGAGTTAATCGGTCGCGGGTGGGGGGCGGGGGTGGCTAGAATCGCCGACCTTGCCTGCCTCCCTCTTGGAGCGCCGCCCGCCGGTCGGAAACCGGACGGGCCGTCATGTCATCGTGTCCGGTCAGAGCCGCGCCCGTGGTCGGTGGCGCGGCTCTGACCGGTGTTCCCGTGAACCGCTCTGGAGGGCTTCGCCGTGTCCGCGCATGATCGCCGGGAAGAATCGGAACAGCAGAACGACCCGCTGGCGCGGGAGCGGGCGCATCTGGCGTCCTCGCGGGCCGCGTTGCGGACCATGCGGGAGGAGGTCGCGGCGCTGGACATCCGGGATGTCACGGCGAACTGGGTCAACGCCGAGGTGCTGAGGTCCCAGATCGACGAGCGGATCAAGGCGCTGGCGGACCTGGCGCACACGCCCCTGTTCTTCGGGCGGCTGGACTACGGGGCGGGGGTGCAGGAGGGGCAGCGGTTCCATATCGGGCGCCGGCATGTGCACGACGGGGACGGCGATCCGATGGTGGTCGACTGGCGGGCTCCGGTCTCACAGCCGTTCTACCGGGCCTCCCGGAAGGACCCGCAGGGGGTCGAGCTGCGGCGGCGGTTCGGGTACACGGGCGGGGAGCTCACGGCGTACGAGGATGAGCGGTTGGGGGAGGGAGGGGAGGGAGCTGAACAGGAAGAGGGGGTTTCGCGGCTGATTCAGGCGGAGATCGAGCGGCCGCGCGTGGGGCCGATGCGGGACATCGTGGCCACCATCCAGCCGGAGCAGGACGAGATCGTGCGTTCGGGGCTCGGGGGGACGGTGTGTGTGCAAGGGGGGCCGGGGACCGGGAAGACGGCGGTGGGGCTGCACCGGGTGGCGTATCTGCTGTACGCGCACCGGGAGCGGCTGGCCCGTACCGGGACCCTGGTGGTGGGGCCGAACCGCTCGTTCCTGCACTACATCGAGCAGGTGCTGCCCGCGCTGGGCGAGCTGGAGGTGGGGCAGGCGACGGTGGAGGAGCTGGTCGCCGGGGCGGGGAAGGTCGAGGTGCGGGGGCTCGACGGAGCGGCGGCGGCCGTGGTGAAGGGCGACGCGCGGATGGCGGAGGTGCTGCGGCGGGCGCTGCGGTCGCAGGTGGCGATGCCGGTGGAGCCGCTGGTGGTGGTGCGCGGTTCACGGCGCTGGCGCGTACCGGCGTACGAGGTGGAGGAGATCGTCCGCGAGCTGCTGGACCGGGACATCCGTTACGGGGCGGCGCGGGAGGCCCTGCCGCAGCGGGTGGCGCACACGGTGCTGGTGCGGATGGAGCAGGCCGGGGAGGCGCCGGACGACCGGGTGCAGGACCAGGTGGCGCGGAACGCGGCGGTGAAGGCCCTGGTGAAGGCGGTCTGGCCGGCGGTGGAGCCGGCGCGGCTGGTGTGGCGGCTGCTGTCGGACGCGGAGTACCTGGCCGCGCACGCGGAGGGGCTGCTGGACGCCGAGGAGCAGAAGGCGGTGCTCTGGGAGAAGCCGCCCCGGTCGGCGCGTGCGGCGAAGTGGTCGGCGGCGGACGCGGTGCTGGTGGACGAGGTGGCGGACCTGGTGGAGCGTACGCACTCGCTGGGCCATGTGGTGCTGGACGAGGCGCAGGACCTCTCCCCGATGCAGTACCGGGCGGTGGGGCGGCGCTGTTCGACCGGGTCGGCGACGGTACTGGGGGACCTGGCGCAGGGGACGACGCCGTGGGCGACGGGGAGTTGGAGCGAGGCGCTGGCGCACCTGGGCAAGCCGGAGGCGGTGGTGGAGGAGCTGACGGCCGGCTTCCGCGTACCGCGTGAGGTGATCGCGTACGCCTCCCGGCTGCTGCCGCACATGTCGCCGGGGCTGGCGGCGGTGCGGTCGGTGCGTGAGGCGCCGGGGTCGTTGAGTGTGCGGAGGGTGGACGGGGACGGGGAAGGGCGGGATGTGGAGGTGGTGGCGGCGTGCCGGGAGTCGCTGGGGCGGGAGGGGTCGATCGGGCTGATCGCGGCGGACGCCCGTGTCCCGGCGCTGGCGGCCGCGCTGGAGGCGGCGGGTCTGGCGTATCTCGCGCCGGGTGAGGAGACCACCCCGGACGTACGGCTGACGCTGGTGCCGGCCTCGCTGGCCAAGGGCCTGGAGTACGACCATGTGGTGCTGGACGAGCCGGCGGCCGTGGTGGACGGCGAACCGGACGAGCGCACGGGCCTGCGCCGGCTGTATGTGGCGCTGACCCGTGCGGTGTCCGGTCTGGTGGTGGTGCACTCGGCCGCGTTGCCGCCGCAACTGGCCGCGTAGGAGTGTCGGTTGGCCGGCCGGCGCGTCCTAGTGCGTCGGCTGGAAGGTGCGCAGCCGGAGGCTGTTGCCGACGACGAAGACGGAGGAGAAGGCCATGGCCGCTCCGGCGATCATGGGGTTGAGCAGCCCGGTGGCGGCCAGCGGCAGGGCGGCGACGTTGTAGGCGAAGGCCCAGAAGAGGTTGGCCTTGATGGTGGCCAGGGTGCGGCGGGCCAGCCGGATGGCGTCGGGGGCGGCCCGCAGGTCGCCGCGGACCAGGGTGAGGTCGCCGGCCTCGATGGCCGCGTCGGTGCCGGTGCCCATGGCCAGGCCCAGGTCGGCCTGGGCGAGCGCGGCGGCGTCGTTGACCCCGTCGCCGACCATCGCCACCGAGCGGCCCTCGGCCTGGAGCCGCTTGACGACGTCCACCTTGTCCTCGGGCATCACCTCGGCGATGACCTCCTCGATGCCGACCTCGGCGGCCACCGACCGGGCCACCGTCTCGTTGTCGCCGGTGAGGAGGATCGGGGTGAGGCCGAGGGCCTTGAGGCGGACGATCGCCTCGGCGCTGGTCTCCTTGACGGCGTCGGCGACCTCCAGGACGGCCCGGGCCCGGCCGTCCACGGCGACGGTGATCGCGGTCCGGCCGGCGGCCTCGGCGGCCTCCGTGGCCTTGGCGAGGGTGTCGGGAAGGGTGAGGGACCACTCGGCCAGCAGCTTCTCCCGCCCTACGAGGACGGCGCGGCCCTCGACGACGCCCTGGACGCCGAGTCCGGGGACGTTGGCGAAGTCCTCGGGGGCGGGCAGTTCGCCGGTCCGCTCGGCGGCGGCGCGGGCGACGGCCCGGGCCACGGGGTGCTCGGAGGCGTGCTCCAGCGCCCCGGCCAGCCGCAGCACCTCGGCCTCGTCCTCGGTCTCGGCCACATGGACCGCTTGCAGGGTCATGGTGCCGGTGGTGACGGTGCCGGTCTTGTCCAGGACGGCGGTGTCCACGCTCCGGGTGGTCTCCAGGACCTCGGGGCCCTTGATGAGGATGCCGAGCTGCGCGCCGCGGCCGGTGCCGACGAGGAGGGCGGTGGGGGTGGCCAGGCCCAGGGCGCAGGGGCAGGCGATGATCAGCACCGCGACCGCGGCGGTGAAGGCGGCGGTGGCCCCGGCGCCGCTGCCGAGCCAGAAGCCCAGGGTGGCGACGGCCAGGGCGATCACGACGGGGACGAAGACGGCGGAGATCCGGTCGGCCAGGCGCTGGGCGGCGGCCTTGCCGCTCTGGGCGTCCTCCACCAGCTTGGCCATCCTGGCCAGCTGGGTGTCGGCGCCCACCCGGGTGGCCGTCACGACCAGCCGGCCGCCGGCGTTGACGGTGGCACCGGTGACGGCGTCCCCGGGCCCCACCTCCACCGGGACGGACTCGCCGGTGAGCATGGAGGCGTCCACGGCGGAGGTGCCCTCCAGCACGGTGCCGTCGGTGGCGATCTTCTCCCCGGGCCGGACGGTGAACCGGTCCCCGACCGCCAGTCGCGCGGCCGGGACGGTGGTCTCCCGGCCGTCCTCGCCGAGCAGGGTGACCTGCTGGGCGCCGAGGTGGAGCAGCGCGCGCAGGGCGGCGCCGGCCTTCCGCTTGGAGCGGGCCTCGAAGTAGCGGCCGGCCAGGATGAACGCGGTCACCCCGGCGGCGGTCTCCAGATAGATGTTCCCGGCCCCGTCGCCGCGGGCGATGGTGAGGGAGAAGGGGTGGGTCATGCCGGGCATGCCGGCGGTGCCGAGGAAGAGCGCCCACACCGACCAGAGGAAGGCCGCCGAGACGCCGATGGAGATCAGGGTGTCCATGGTGGCCGCGCCGTGCCGGGCGTTGACCGCGGCGGCTTTGTGGAAGGGCCAGGCCGCGTAGGTGACGACCGGGGCGGCCAGCGTCAGCGAGAGCCACTGCCAGTTGGTGAACTGCCAGGCCGGGACCATGGCGAGGACGATGACGGGGACGGAGAGCAGTACGGCGGTCAGCAGGCGCTGGCGCAGGGTCCGCAGCTCGCCCTCGGCCGCCGCGTCCTCCGCGTCCGCGTGCGGTACGGGGCCGGGGTCGCCCTCGGTGCCGGCCACCGCGGCGGGCGGGGCGGGTGGGGCCGGTTCGCGGGCGGTGTAGCCGGTGGCCTCCACCGTGGCGATCAGGTCCGCCACCGACACCTCACCGGCGAACTCCACCCGCGCCTTCTCGGTGGCGTAGTTCACCGAGGCCTCGACGCCCGCCATCCGGTTCAGCTTCTTCTCGATCCGCGCCGCGCAGGAGGCACAGGTCATCCCACCGATCAGCAGCTCCACCCGGTCGCTGCCCGGTGGCGTGGTCGTGGTGGTGCTCATGAGGGCCGCTCCTCGTCCGCCGACTGCTTTCATACCCCTGGGGGGTATCACTAATCCGCTTCCATCTATACCCCTCCACCGTATCGCCGCGCAAGCCCGTCCGATGATCGGGGAAGGGGGGAGGGGCCGGGGGAGGCGGGTGACCGAAACCGCCGCCGCCGGGTACCCGGACCGCCGATAACCGGACTTCCAGCGGCCCGAAGGCGGGCCGGAGCTGCTTTCCCCCGGTCCGCGCACTAGGCTGGCCATTGGACTAGACCTGTTCCGTGGTCCCGTAGTCCCGTAGCCCCGTCACTCGCCGAGGAATGGAGTCCCCGTGAGCAACCGTGCGGTCCTGGAGGTGATCGCCCTTGACGCCGAGGACGCCATCGCGGCCCAGGCGGGAGGAGCGGACCGGCTCGAAGTGGTCACCGACATCGCGGCGGACGGGCTCACCCCGTCCAGGGAGGCGTACGCCCGGATCCAGGCCGCCGTGGACATCCCCTCGCGGGTGATGCTGCGGCTGGCCGACGGGTTCGCGGCCGGCGGCCCGGAGGACATGGAGGCGCTGGTACGGGCCACCCGTGAGCTGCGCGAGGAGGGCGCGGACGAGTTCGTGCTCGGCTTCCTCGACACCCAGGGGCATGTGGACCTGGTCGCCGTGGAGCGTCTGGTCGCCGAGCTGGACGGGTGCCGGTGGACCTTCCACCGCGCCATCGACCGGGCCGTCGACCGGGACGCCGCACGCAAGCAGCTCGCCGACCTGCCCGGTCTCGACACCTTTCTGACGGCCGGCTCCGCGGCGGGCGTGGACGAGGGCATGGAGCTGCTGCTCGCCGAGGCCGCCCGCTCCGGCGAGCCCGGCTACGAGGCCCGGCTGCTGGTGGGCGGCGGGCTGCGGCTGGAGCACGTCCCCCGGCTGCGCGCCGCCGGGGTGAACGGCTTCCACATCGGCGGCGCCGCCCGGCCCGCCGGCTGGTCCGCCCCGGTGTCCCCGACGGCGGTCCGCACCTGGCGGGCGGCGGTGGACGACCTGATCTGAGCCGCCCGGGGGCACCCACGGACCAGGCGCCCTCCGCCCCGCGCCGCCCCGCTCCGATGCCGACTCCCCGTCCCGGCCGGGCCCCGTCCCGCCGGGCCGGGGAACGGGGCCACAATGAGGGCCATGGCAGCCACCCTCCCGGAGCACCCCGCCCACGACGACCTGCGCCGGCGCTGGGCCGCGGCCGTACGGGACGCCGCCCAAGCGGACCGGGTGGACCGCTACGCCGACGCCCTGCTGGCCCGCTGGGCGGAACCGCAGCGCCGCTACCACACCACCGACCATCTGCTCGCCGTCCTCGACCGGGTGGACGAGCTGGCCGATCACGCCGAGGACGCCGACGCGGTCCGGCTGGCCGCCTGGTTCCATGACGCGGTGTATCTGCCGGAGCGCTCCACCAACGAGGACCGCAGCGCCCGCCTCGCCGAGCGCGCCCTGCCCGAACTGGGCGTCTCCCCCGCCCGTACCGCCGAGGCGGCCCGGCTGGTGCGGCTCACGGTGAGCCATGACCCGGCCGACGGCGACCGCAACGGCGAGGTGCTGTGCGACGCCGATCTCGCCGTACTGGCCGCCGCCCCGGACGCGTACGCCGCCTACGCGGCCGCGGTACGGGAGGAGTACGCCTTCGTCCCCGCCGACGCCTTCCGGGTCGGCCGCGCCGCCGTGCTACGGCAACTCCTGGAGCTGCCCCGGCTGTTCCGCACCCCGCACGGGGCGGACGCCTGGGAGGACCGGGCCCGGCAGAACCTGGGCACCGAGCTGGAGCTGCTAGCCAGCGGGGGCGGTGCGGTCTGAGCCGACCGGGCACCCGGTGCCCGGTCGGCGCGGGCCCGGGGGCATGCTGGGCGGCATGAACGCACCCCTCGCGCCCGTCGAGGCGCTCATCGTGGTGGACGTCCAGTCGGCCTTCGTCTCCGGTGCCGGGGCCGTGCCCGGGGCGGCGCGGCTGCTGGACCGGGTGGAGGGGCTGCTCGCCCGGGCGCGGGCGGCCGGGGCGCTGGTGGTGCACCTCCAGAACGACGGCGCCGAGGGCGAGCCCGACGAGCCGCGCACACCCGGGTGGGAGCTCCATCTCCCCGTACGGGGCGGGGAGATGGAGGTGGTGGTGCGGAAGGCGGAGGACGACGGCTTCGAGGGGACGCCGCTGGAGGAGCTGCTGGACGGGGCGGGGGTGCGGGCCCTGGCCGTCTGCGGGGTGATGTCCGAGATGTGCGTGCTGGCCACCGCGCGCCGGGCGCTGCGGCTGGACTACCGGGTCGTACTGCCGCACGACGCCCATGCGACGTACGACATCCCTGCCGCCGAGGGCATCGGCGAGGCGGTCCCGGCGGCCACCGCCTCCCGGGTCGCCGAATGGGCCCTGGGCGACGAGGTGGAGGTCGTCCCCTACGCGGCGGAGGTCGCGTTCGCCGCCCCGGGCCCCGGCTGAGCGAGGCCGAGGGCGGCGGCTCAGCCCTCCGCCGCCTCCGACTCCAGTGCCTCGGCCGGCGGCTGGAAGCAGGCCATCACCAGTTTGCCGTCGGAGCAGGGCCGGACCTGCCAGGTGTCGGCGAGCGCGTCCACCAGGAACATCCCCCGCCCGCCCAGGCGTTCGTTGTCCGGCGGGCGCGCGACCGGGAGCTGGGTCGAGCCGTCGTGCACGGCGACATGCAGGCAGCTGGTGTCCCAGGTCAGCACCAGCTGAGCCGAACTGTGGGCGTGCACATGGGCGTTGGTGACCAGCTCGGAGACGGAGAGCAGCACCGCGTCCACCGTCTCGGACGCCTCCTGCCCCCAGCCGAGCGAGTCCAGGTGCGCCCGCGCCCAGTCTCTGGCCTCCTTGGCCGTGCTGGTCATCGGCAGGGAACGCGCCCAGCCCACCGCCCGTACCGACGATCCGCCCATGCTGGTCCTCCCTGCTCGGCCACCCGGTGTCCGGGCCCGGTCGATCGGTTCGTCCCGCTCCGTCTACCCGGGGGGAGTCGAAGCATCCCGGGGACCTCACCCGGACCCGGGTTCGAGTCCGTCCCCGCGCCGGCCGGCCGCGGCACCGGTCCCACCCGCTCCCGTACGGGCCCCGACGAGCCCGGCCGGCACCGCCGTACCGGCCAGCGCGCCGCCCAGCCACAGCGCGGCGGCCACGCCGAAGCCGTCCGCCGCGCGACCGCCGAGCAGCGCGCCGAGGGCGATGGCCGCGTTGAACACGGAGGCGAAGAGCGCCGATCCGGTCTCCCGGTCGTCCGGGGCGGCGGCCATCACCCAGGACTGGGCGGACACCGACACCCCGCCGTACGCCAGGCCCCAGACCACCAGCAGCGCCGCGCCCAGCGGCGGCAGCAGCGGCACGGTCAGCGCGAGCAGCCCGCTCAGCACCAGCAGGGTCACCCGCGGGGAGCGGGCCGCCGCCCGGCCCGCGGCGAAGTTCCCGGCCACGCCCGCCACCCCGTACACCAGCAGCAGCGCCCCGATCGCCCCGGCGCCCACCCCGCGGGTCTGCTCCAGCACCGGCCGGACATAGGTGTACGCGGCGAAGTGGCCGGTGACCAGGAGCGCGACGACCAGCAGGGCGGTACGCGGCCCGGGCTCCCGCAGCAGCCGCGGCGCCCCGCCCAGCCGGACCGCGCGCTCGGCCGGCAGCGGCGGCAGCGCCCGCCGCAGCACCAGGGCGACCAGCCCGCCCAGCACCGCGGTCACCGTGAACGCGGCTCGCCAACCGCCCAGTCGACCGATCCAGGTACCGGCCGGTACGCCCAGCACGGAGGCGACCGCGATCCCGCTGAAGACCAGCGCGGTGGCCCCGGGCACCCGCTCGGGCGGCACCAGCCGCGGGGCGAGCCCGGCCGCGACGGCCCACACCCCGCCCATGGCCAGCCGGCCCGGGCCGAAGGCCGACCCGGGGCCGGAGGGCTGGCGCCGCGCGGTCACGGCACCCGGGCGATCAGGACAGCGGATCTCCGCCGCGGCGCTTGGGGCGGCGCAGTCCGGCATCCGTCAGCCGCCGCAGCAGCTCCTTGGAGCCGACCTCCACCGCGCCCGCCGCGACCGCGTCCGCGTACCGCTCGCTCGGCACGTCGTAGTGGTCCCGGTCGAAGGCGCGGGCGGGGGCGCCGATCGCGGCGGCGAAGGCGTGCAGCTCCTCGTAGGAGGCATCGCTGACCAGGTGCGACCACATCCGGCCATGGCCCGGCCAGGTCGGCGGGTCGATGTACAGGGTCATCCGGCCGCCCCCGGGCGCCCGGCGGCGGATGGGGTGGCGTACGCGGTCACGACAGCCCGCCGACCGGGGCGACCACCACGCCCGCCTTGCCGCACACCCAGTGCGGGTCCTCGCCGAGCTCCGGTTCGACGTCCAGGGCGTGCGGGTCGCCGGAGGCGCAGACCGGGCAGAGCGGCCAGCGGCCGTACCGCTCCAGCAGGGCGTCCTGCACGTCCTGGGCGACCAGCCCGGCGACGAAGGCGGCCCCGTCCGGCCACTGCTCGACCCACCAGCGCCGGTGCGTCACCGCGTCCTCCACCAGCGAGACGACCTCCGCCTCGGCGACGTTGCGCGCCATCAGATCGGCGAGCACCCGGGCCCGGGCGGCGTGCAGGGCCTGCTCCAGGGGGTCGAGCGGGCGGGAGGGGTCGGTGGGGGCCATAGGGCCATTGTCTCCCCAGGTGGGCAGGGGTTGACGGCCCCCACGGCCGGAAATATTTTTCAGAGGTGATGAACGAGGTGAAGGAAAGTTTCAGGGAGGGGGGCGGCGATGGCGACGGCGCCGCCCCGCGCCGGAGGACGGAAACGGCCGCCGCCGCTCCCGCCCCCGCCGCCCTGACCGCCAAGGTGCGCACCCTGGCGCCCTCCATGACCCGCTCGATGCAGCGGGTCGCCGAGGCCGTCGCCGCCGACCCGGCCGGGTGCGCCGCGCTCACCGTCACCGGGCTCGCCGAGCTGACCGGCACCAGCGAGGCGACCGTGGTGCGCACCGCGCGGCTGCTCGGCTACCCGGGCTACCGCGATCTGCGGCTGGCCCTCGCCGGGCTCGCCGCCCAGCAGCAGTCCGGCCGCTCCCCCGCCGTCACCGCCGACATCGCGGTGGACGACCCGATCGCCGAGGTCGTCGCCAAGCTGGCCCACGACGAGCAGCAGACCCTCGCCGACACCGCCGCCGCACTGGACACCGTCCAGCTCGGGGCGGCCGTCACCGCGCTCACCGCCGCCCGCCGCACCGACATCTACGGCATAGGCGCCTCCGGGCTGGTCGCCCAGGACCTGGCCCAGAAGCTGCTCCGGATCGGCCTGGTGGCGCACGCCCACCACGACCCGCACCTCGCCGTCACCGGCGCCGTCCAGCTCCGGGCCGGGGACGTGGCCATCGCCATCACCCACTCGGGCTCCACCTCCGACGTCATCGAACCGCTGCGGGTCGCCTTCGACCACGGGGCGACCACCATCGCGATCACCGGCCGCCCGGACGGCCCGGTCACCCAGTACGCGGACCATGTGCTGACCACCTCCACCGCCCGGGAGAGCGAGCTGCGCCCGGCCGCCATGTCCTCCCGTACCAGCCAACTCCTCGTCATCGACTGCCTGTTCACCGGTGTCACCCAGCGGACCTACGAGACCGCCGCACCCGCGCTCGCCGCCTCCTACGAGGCCCTGGTCCACCGCCGCGTGCCGCGCGGCCTGCGCTAGTCCCCGGCCCCCGGGCCCCGTACCGCCCGTACGCCCCCGTACGACCGAAAGCAGCGCCCGCACATGAACCCTGACGAGCTCGCCTCCCTGACCACCGAGGCCTTCCGCCCCGAGCTGGCGGAGATCGACACCCTGCCCACCGCCGAGATCGCCCGGCTGATGAACGCCGGGGACCAGTCCGTACCCGCCGCCGTCGCCGACCAGCTCCCCCGGATCACCGCCGCCATCGACGCCATCGCCGAGCGGATGGCCCGGGGCGGGCGGCTGGTCTACGCGGGCGCCGGCACCGCGGGCCGCCTCGGCGTCCTGGACGCCAGCGAGTGCCCGCCCACCTTCAACACCGCGTCCGGCCAGGTGGTGGGGCTGATCGCGGGCGGCCCGCTCGCCATGGTGGAGGCCGTGGAGGGCGCCGAGGACTCCGCCGCGCTCGCCGAGGCGGACCTGACGGCGCTCGGCATCGGCCCGGACGACACCGTGGTCGGGGTCTCCGCCTCCGGCCGCACCCCCTACGCCATCGGCGCCGTCGAGCACGCCCGCGCCCGGGGCGCGCTCACCGTCGGGCTGTCCTGCAACCCGGGCAGCGCGCTGGCAGCCGCCGCCGAGCACGGCATCGAGGTGGTGACCGGCCCCGAGCTGATCACCGGGTCCACCCGGCTGAAGGCGGGCACCGCCCAGAAGCTGGTGCTCAACATGGTCTCCACCATCACGATGATCCGGCTCGGCAAGACGTACGGGAACCTCATGGTGGACGTGCGCGCCTCCAACGAGAAGCTGCGCGCCCGCTCGCACCGGATCGTCGCCCTGGCCACCGGCGCCCCGGACACCGAGATCGAGGCGGCGCTCGACGCCACCGACGGCGAGGTCAAGCAGGCCATCCTCACCCTGCTCGCCGGGGTGGACGCGGACACCGCGGCCGGGCTGCTCACCAAGTCCGGCGGCCATCTGCGCGCCGCGCTCGACGGCTGACCACCACTGACAGTCCAGGCCGCTGCGGGGCAGCCGAGTGGGCGCGAGGCGCCGCCCGCGGGGTGGCTCCGCGCCCCCGACCGCTTCGGCCGATAGCGCAACCGAGTGGGCGCGGGCGGCGTCCGGCGTGCGCGCCCCCTCCCCGTACGCCCGCGCTGGCACCATCCGCGCCATGACGACGACCGACCCCCGGGCCACCGCCGCCGCCCTGCTGCCGCTCGTCGGCGGCGCGGCGAACGTCAGCTCCGTCGCCCACTGCATGACCCGCCTCCGGCTCGGCCTGCGGGACCGGGCGCTGGTGCGGGACGCGGAGGTCCGGGCGCTGCCGGCCGTGCTGGGCGTGGTGGAGGACGAGGCGACCGGCACGTACCAGATCGTGCTCGGCCCGGGCACGGTCGCCCGGGTCGCCCCCGCGTTCGAGACCCTGGTGGACGCCGAGGGCCTGGCGGCCCGGGGCGAGGCCATCCGGGCCGGGCAGCGGGCCCGCAACGCCACCCCCGGCAAGCTGCTGCTGCGCCGGATCGCGGCCGTGTTCGTCCCGCTCATCCCGGCCCTGATCGGCTGCGGGATCATCGCCGGGCTCACCGGGCTGCTGGTGAACCTGGGCCGGCTGCCGGGGCTGACTCCGGCGCTCACCGCCACCGCCTCCGGCTTCATGGCGCTGATCGCCGTCTTCGTCGGGATCAACACCGCCAGGGAGTTCGGCGGTACGCCCGTCCTCGGCGGGGCGGTCGCCGCCGTCGTGGTCTTCCCCGGCGTGGCCAAGGTGGAGGTGTTCGGGCAGCAGCTCTCCCCCGGCCAGGGCGGGGTGCTGGGCGCGCTGGCCGCCGCCGCGCTCGCCGCGTACATCGAGAAGTGGTGCCGCCGCCATGTCCCCGAGGCGCTGGACGTGCTGCTCACCCCCACCCTCACCGTCCTGGTCGCCGGACTGGCCACCCTCTACGGGCTGATGTACGCGGCGGGGGCGGTCTCCACCGCCATCGGCACCGCCGCCGACCGGCTGCTGGCGGGCGGCGGCGCGGTCGCCGGGGCGGTGCTCGGCGGGCTGTTCCTGCCGCTGGTGATGCTCGGGTTGCACCAGGCGCTCATCCCGATCCACGCCACCCTGATCGAGCAGCAGGGGTACACCGTGCTGCTGCCGATCCTCGCCATGGCGGGCGCGGGCCAGGTGGGGGCGGCGGCCGCGGTGTACGTACGGCTGCGCCAGGACACCGCGCTGCGGCGCACCATCCGCTCCGCGCTGCCGGCCGGGCTGCTGGGGGTCGGCGAACCGCTGATCTACGGGGTGTCGCTGCCGCTCGGCCGGCCGTTCGCCACGGCCTGCGTGGGCGGGGCGTTCGGCGGGGCCTTCGTGGGGCTGTTCGGGATGCTCGGCGGGACGGTCGGCGCCACCGCGATCGGCCCGTCCGGCTGGGCGCTGTTCCCGCTGCTGGACGGCGGGGGCGGGCTGACCGGGACGACGGTGGCGGTGTACGCGGGCGGGCTGCTGACCGGGTACGTGACGGGGTTCGCCGCCACGTACCTCTTCGGTCTGAGGGGGATCACCGGAACCGGGGGAGCCGGGGAGGACGCCCGCCCGGACACCGCGCTCAGCCCCGGCCCGCCACCTGCTCCCGGATCGTGACCCGCCCCTTCCTGATGGTCGCCAGCCGGGGTGCCCGGCGGGCCAGCGCGGTGTCATGGGTGACCATCACGAAGGTCAGCCCGTTGTCCTCCCACAGCGTCTCCAGCAGGTCCATGATCTCGTCGCGGGTGGACTCGTCGAGGTTGCCGGTCGGCTCGTCGGCGAGCAGCACCGCGGGCGACTTCACCAGCGCCCGGGCGATGGCCACCCGCTGCTGCTGGCCGCCGGACAGCTCGCCCGGCAGATGGCCGCGCCGCTCGCCGAGCCCCACCGAGGCCAGCACCTCCCCGGCCCGTTCGCGCCGCTCGCGCGGGCGCAGGCCCAGCGGGACGAGCGCGGTCTCCACGTTCTCCTGGGCGGTGAGCGTGGGCACCAGGTTGAAGCCCTGGAAGACGAACCCGATCTTCTCGGCCCGTACCCGGGTGAGCCGGGACTCGGGCAGGGTGGCCAGGTCCACGCCGTCCAGCAGCACGCTGCCGCTGTCCGGCCGGTCCAGTCCGCCGAGCATCTGGAGCAGGGTGGACTTCCCGCCGCCGGTCGGGCCCTGGATGACCAGGCGCCCGCCGTCCTCGATGGCCAGGTCGACGCCGTCCAGCGCCTGGACGGTGGCCTTGCCTCGCCGGTAGCGCTTGGTCACGCCACTGAGCTGGTACATCTGCTTCTCTCCTGTCGTGACTGCCGTGACGGCCGTGACTGTGATGCGAAAGGGGAGCGGGACCCGGTCAGGCGATCCGGCGCAGGGCGTCCGCCGGCCGCAGCCGGGAGGCCCGCCAGCCGCCGAACGCGCCCGCGACCAGTCCACCGGCCACCGCGAGGCCCACGGCCAGGCCGATCGCACCGAGCGACACCGGCGCGGTGAGCGCGATGTCCACCGCACGCCCCGCCGTCTGGCGCGCCGGGCCGCCGCCACCGAACCCACCGCCGCCGAACCCACCGGTGCCGCGGCCCAGTTCGGCGGTGAGGGTGGGCCCGAAGGCGGTGACCGCCCAGGCTCCGGCCAGGCCCAGGGCGATACCGAGCGCGCCGCCGATCAGTCCGTTCACCAGCGCCTCGCCGACCACCTGGCGGGTGACCCGGCCGCTGCGCCAGCCCAGCGCCTTGAGGGTGCCGAATTCCCGCACCCGGCGGCTGACCGCCGAGGAGGTCAGCAGCCCGGCCACCACGAAGGCGGCGGCCAGCACGATGACCGAGAGCCACCTGCCGACGCCGGAGGCGAGGTCGGCGGCGGTGGACAGCGAACCGGAGACGGTGTCGGCCAGGTCGGCGGAGGTGGTGACCGTGGTGTCCGGGACGTTCTTCTGCACGGCCGCCTTCACGGCGTCGATCCGCTGGGAGTCGGTGGCACGGACGTAGACCGTGGTCACCTTCCCCTTGGCGTCCGCCAGCGTCTGCGCCTGCTTCAGCGGTACGTACACATTGGCCGCGGCGTCCCCGCTGTCCGCGGTGGCGATGCCGATGACCGCGTACGCGGTGCCGGAGACGGTCAGCTTCCCGCCGACCTTGAGCTTCTGCTCCTTGGCGTACGCGCTGTCCACGACGGCGACCTCGGCGTCGGTCTCCGCGGCCTTGAAGGTCCGTCCGGAGGTGATCGACGAGGAGGTCAGCGGGCCGAGGTCCTGCTGCGCCACATCGGTGCCGAAGAGGGTGTACGAGTTGACGTCGAACGCCGCGCCACCGCCCCGTACCCGGTCGCCGCCGCTCCCTCCTTCCCCGCCGTCGCCCCCGCGGCCGCCGCCGGGCGGGGTCTGCCCCGGCTCGATCTCGCCCCGGGTGAACTGGCCGTTCACCTTCATCACCCGCGCGCTGAGCCCGCCGACCGTGTCGGCGACCCCGTCCTGGTCGGCGACCTTCGCCACGGTGGAGTCGGCGAGGGACTGCCCCTGCACGATGACCATGTCCGAGCTCTGGTCGCTGTCGTCGCCGCTCTCCTTGGCGTCGAACTCGAAGCGGGGCCGTCCCTGCGCCTGCCCCTCGCCCGGTGGCTCGGCGGCCTTGGTGACGGTCATGTCGGTGCCCAGCCCGTAGAGGGACTGGAGCACCCTCGCCTGGGCCTGGCTCATCCCCTCGGAGACCGCGCCCACGACGATGACGAGCGCGATTCCCAGCGCCAGTCCGGAGGCGACGACCAGCGCCGCCTTCCTGCGACGGCGCAGTTCGCGCCGGAGGTAGGTGAAGAACATGGCGTGACGGTATGGACGCGCCGTGATGGGCGGTTAAGGCGCGGCTGAGAGCCGGATGAGAAGCGCGCCGGGCGGCCGGGCCGCCGAGGACCCGGCTCCCGGCGGCCCGGGGCCCGGCTCCCGGCGGCCCGGTACCGGTCATCGGCGGGCGATCGCTTCCAGCGGTTCCGCCGCTCCGGGCTCCGCTCCCTCCGCCGTCCCGGTCCCCTCGCAGGCCGCGGTGTGCAGCAGCTGGGTGACGAGCAGTCCGGTGGACGCCTGGCTCAGTGCGGTGGCGGCCCGCAGCAGCCGCTCGTGGTCGTCGGCGGGCAGGGACAGGGCGACGCAGGCGGTGTCATGGCCGGGCAGGGTCAGCGAGAGCGCCGCGCAGACATTGTGCGGCGAGTATTCGAGCAGGTCGAACTGGACGGCGCGCGGCCCGTGCCGGTCGAGGGCGTCGAACAGGGCCCCTGGGTCGGTGATGGTCCGGGAGGTGAGCGAGACCGGGCGGTGGCGGGCCAGGTGCTCCAGCCGGGCCCGGGGGTCCAGGTCGGCGAGCAGCGCCTTGCCGACGGCGCTGGCGTGCCCGGCGTCGGCGAACGGGACGCCGATCCGGACGGGCGGCGCGCTGCCGCTGTGCGAGGACCGCGCCAGGGCGATCTCCCCGTCGGTGTAGGTGCTGAGGTAGACGGCGGCGCCCAGGCGGTCCCGCAGCATGTCCAGGGTGTGCTGCATCAGCCGGTCCTGGGTGCCGCCGTCGGTGGCCATCTCCAGTACGGCTCCGGGCCGGTGCGCCCCCTCGACGGTCTCGACGAAGAACTGCCGGGTCAGCCAGTCCACCAGCCAGGAGGCCGCGCTCAGGCTCATCCGGGTGCGGCGGGCCAGGTCCCGGGTGGAGATCCCGTCAGCCTGCTGGATGTGCAGCAGCAGGTCCCGGGCCCGCAGGGCGTGGGTCTGCCAGACCGGCGGTTCGGCGGGGAGGGCGACGCGGTCCCGGCTGAGGTCGGTGAGGTGCGCGGGGCGCAGCACGTTCGGCGACCAGCGCGGTGCGCCGCCGTCCTGGGTGACCGCGTCCGCGCGGGCCGCGGCGACGGCTCCGGCCGCCACCATCTCGAGGTACGGGGAGGGGGCGGGCGACGCCGGAACCGGGCCGCCCTTCCGGTCGCTCCCGACGGCCCGCAGCAAGGGCCGGGGGGCCGCCGTCGGCGGGGACGGCCGGTGTGCGGCGGGCGGGGGCTGCTGGGGGGCGGGGACCAGGGCGAGGCGGCGTCCGCGGCCGGGCCCGGGCGGGGTGTTCGACGCGAGGGGCCGCGCTGCCAGGGGGCGGCCCGCCGCCAGCCCGGTGCGCACCTCGTCGTGGAACTCCACGTCCTGGACAGCCTCTTGGGACGGCGCGCCCCTTCGGTCGCCCGCCCACCCCGGCGGTTCCTCGGACGGCGTACTGCTTCGGTCGCCCGCCGGCACCCGTGGTTCCTCGGACGGCCCGCTGCTTCGGTCGCCCGCCCGCCCCGGTGGTTCCGTGGCGGCCAGCAGCCGGCGGGCGTCACCGTGCCCGTGCCGGGCCGCCTCGGCGACCAGGTACGCCACCTCGGCGGCCCAGTCGCCCCCGTCGCCCCCGGCCCGCAAGGCCACCACGGCCAGCCGGAACAGCGCGCCCGGGTGCCCGGCCTCGGCGGCCTCGCCCAACCAGCCCGCCGCGGCGGCCAGTTCGTTCCGCCGAAGGGCCCGGGTGCCGAGCCGGTACCACGAGTTGGCCTCCTGCTGGTCGGCGGCCGACGGTCCGGGTGAGCCCGGGTCGGCCGGTACGGCGTACCCCTCCGGACGGTCCCAGAAGTCCGGCTCCCCGGCCAGTTGCCGCCGCAGCTCCCGCAGCTCGGCCGGGAGCGCCGTCCCCGGGCCGCCGTCGTCCTGGTTGAAGCGGCTCACGCCCGTCACCCGTCCTTCTCCATGTCGTGTGCCTGTCCTCGGTCGCCCTGCCCGTCCCGGATGTGCAGGGCCAGTCGGCGCCGCAGGTCGTTCAGCGCCCGGTGCCGATCCCCCTGGACACGGCCCTTGGGTATGTCCAGTCGCCCGGCTATCTCGGCGTCGGTGAGCCCCCGGCTCTGCATCCGCACCACCTCCCGGCACCGGCTCGCCGGCATCGCCTCGATCGCGGGCTCCACCAGGTCCTTCATCGGATCGATCTCGCCCGCGGTCTCCCCGCCCTGCGCGAGAGCCTCGATCGCCGAGTCCTCCACCGCCGTCTCGACCTCGCTGCGGACCGCGCTGACCGCGAGGTTGTACGCCGTCCTGTACAGGTACTTCTCCAGCTCCACGCCCCCCGTCAGCTGCCCGGCCCGCGCCCGGTCGAGAATGCGAAGGAAGGCCTCCTGCACCACGTCCTGGCACGCCTGGGCCGAGAGCCTGCGGCGGAACCGCCCGTGCAGCCGCAGCGTCAGCGAGCTCGGGTAGCCGCGCTGGTACAGATCGTCCAGCCGCTGGAGCAGACGCGCTTCCGGCGCGCACTCCCCCTGCGCCGGGGACGGGCCGCCGGCCGGCGTGGCACTCGGCGCCACCGCCGCCGCCCGGGCCTCCTCGTTCACCACCGGCGGTCCGCTTCGCCCGACGGCTTGCCCGGGCCGATGGCCGGAACGGGCGCCACCCGGACGGCCACCGGGGCGGCCCCGCCGACGGCCACCTCGACCCGTACCCCGTCGGCGGTCCCGGGCCCGCACGGGCACGGCGCTTCCGGCTCGCGGCCGCCGCGCCGGGAAGGCAGACCGTCCTGGCTCGCCCGCGCCCAGGCGAACAGCGCGTGCACCGCGCTCACGGCGGCCGGGATACACCCGAGCCACTCCAATGACGGCGTCATGACAGTGCGTCTCCATCCGGTGGGAAGGGGTCCGAAAAGGCGCGGCTCGCGCCCTGCCCCCTAGACGCCCCAGCCACCCCCGTTCTCCCACCGGTTTCGGAAAACGCCGAAGATGAACGTTTCCGCTCGGGGGGCGCTCAGGGGAGATCGATGGCGCACAGGGAGCGGACCGATGAGCACTCGCGCGCGACGGCGCCCGCGCGCCCACCCACGACCCCCAAGCGCAACCCCGCCCCTCGCTTCCACGCCGGAGAACGCCCCCACCCGCCCCCCAGTCCCCCACCGGGTCGGCCTCAGCAGACCCCGCGCACCGGCGAGGAGCTACTCCCCCGGCTCCGATCGGGCGTGCGCGGCGGTGATGTCGGTACGCGAGCCGACGTTCAACTTCCGCATGATGCGCGCCACATGGTGTTCGACGGTCCGGGTGGACAGCACCAGGCTCTCGGCGATGTCCCGGTTGGCGCGGCCCTGGGCGACCAGCCGGGCCACCTCCTGCTCACGCGGCGAGAGCCGGTCGCCGTAGCCGAGACGCCCGCGGCGGTGCGTGGTGACCACGTCATGGCGGCGCAGCAGCCGCTGGCAGCGGGCCACATCCCAGCGCGCCCCCAACTCCCGGTAGGCCTCCACCACTTCCCGCATCACCTCCACCGCGTCCTCGGCGCCGGCCCCGTCCCCGGAGTTCGCGTCCAGCAGGCAGCGCCCCCGGGCCTCCGCCGCCCGGGCCGCGTCGAAGGGGCGGGCCAGGCGGCGCCACTCCCGCTCCGCCTCGGTGAGCAGGGCGGCCGCCTCCCCGTACCGCCCCTCCGCCTCGGCCAGCAGCGCCTGCGCCACGGTCAGCGCGGCGTGGTCGGCGGGGGCGTCCCGGTCGGCGGTCCCGGCGGCGAAGTCCGCCACCAGCCGGTGCGCCCGCTCGCCCTGGCCGCTGGCGCACAGCGCCTCCACGGCGGTCGGCACCAGTTCGCCGCCCCACACCCAGCCGCCGGTCCGCTCCAGCCGCCGCAGTACCTCCTCCACCGCCTCGCTGGCCTGCCCGGGGCGGCCCGCCTCCAGATGGACCCGGGCGAGCGCGGCGGCCGAGGCGGTGAGGATGACCCCGGTGTCGTAGCGGGTGGTGCGGGCGGCGGTCAGCAGGTCGCGCCGGGCGCGGGGCACATCGCCGAGGACGTGCAGCGCGGTCAGCCCGCGCACCAGCATCGCCTCGGAGGTGAGGTCGGGTATCTCCTGGTAGAGCCGGGTGGTGCGGTCGGCGTCCTGGTGCAGCCGCTCCCACCGCCCCGCGTGCCAGTCGATGACCAGCCGGGCGGTCTCGGTCAGCCCCTCCAGATACGGGCTGCTGGAGTCGGCGAGCCCGGCGGAGGCCCGGTCCAGATAGCTGCGGGCCCGGTCCGCGTAGCCGAGGGCGACGGCGGCGTGCGCCAGGTTGGTCCAGCCCCGGGCGAAGTGCGCGGCCTCCATGGCGGAGTCGGCCGGGGCGCAGAGCGCGTCGGCGGCGGCCCAGGCCCGCCGGTCGCCGAGCAGCATCAGCGCGGTGGCCCGGTTGGCGGCGATCGCGGCCCGGGCCACCGGGTCGGTCACCCGGTCGGCGAAGGCCTCGGCCCGCTCCAGCCAGGCCTGGTGGCGGGCGATCGGCCAGCCCTTGATGGAGGGGATGGCGGCCACCACCATGGCCCGGGCGGCGGTCTGCGGGTCGGACAGCTCCAGGTCGGGGATGGCGAGCGCCACCTCGTTGAGGCTGTCCAGCGCGCCCCCGCTCTGGTTGCGCAGCACCACGCTGAGGTGGAGCCGGATCTCACCGCGCAGCCGAGGCGGCGGGTCGTCCTGGTCCAGCACCCGGCGTACGGCTTCGACCACCGGCTCCCCGGCCCGCGCCAGCTGCGCGGTACGGGCCAGCTTGGCGGCGGCCCTGATCCGCCCCTCGGGCCGCGGGTCCTCCTCCACGACCTGGGTGTACAGCAGGGTCGCGGTGGCGTAGTCGCCCTCGGCGGCGGCCCGGTCGCCCGCCGCGACCAGACAGCGCAGGCCCTCCCGTACCCGGCCGCCCGCCCGGTACAGCCGGGCCAGCTCGGCCAGCGGCAGCGGCCCGTCCCCGGCCCGGTGCAGGGCGCGGGCGGCCCGCAGGCTCAGCCAGGCCAGCCGGGGCCCGGGCACCTCCTCGTAGGCGGCCTGCCGGTCCAGCGGATGCCGGAAGACCGGGTACGGGCCCTGGGCCCGCAGCACCGACCCCCGTACGGCGAGGTGGGCGGCCTCCTCGGCCCGCTCGGGCCCGATCCCCGCGACCTCCCCCAGTACGCCGACGGGCACCGCCCGGTCCAGCACGGCCGCCGCCTGCACCAGCCGCCGGGCGTCCTCGGTGAGCCGCCCGTACCGCAGCGCCAGCTCCCGCCGCAGCCGCACCGGCACCCCGACCGCCCGCACAGCCTCCAGCACCGCCCCCGACCCCGACCCCGCATGCCAGGCCTACGTCCCGGTCTTCAGCTCCGCCGAGCAGTTCC
>NZ_JALPTH010000049.1 GCF_023218175.1 Streptomyces lichenis
GGGGGGGGGGGGGGGGGGGGGGGGGGGGGGGGGGGGGGGGGGGGGGGGGGGGGGGGGGGGGGGGGGGGTACGAGGGCGGGTACGGCGGCCCGTTCCCGTACCCCCTCGGCGTCAGCCCTTGACGGCGCCGGCGGACATGCCGGTCACCAGGTGGCGCTGGGCGAAGAGGAAGACCAGCGCGGCGGGGATGGCGATGAGCACCGAGGCGGCGGTCATCGTGCCCCACTGGGCGCCGTACTGGTTGACGAACTTCTGGAGTCCTCCGGCGAGGGTGAGGTTCTCGTCCCCGACCATGAAGGCGGAGGCGTAGGCGACCTCGCCCCAGGCGGTGATGAAGGAGTAGAAGGCGGTCACCGCGATACCGGGCTTGGCCAGCGGCAGGATCAGCCGCCAGAAGGTGCCGAACGGGGTGAGCCCGTCCACCTGCCCGGACTCGTCGATCTCGGCCGGGATGGTGTCGAAGAAGCCCTTCATCATCCAGGCGCAGAACGGCACGGCGATGGTCAGATAGGTGATGACCAGGCCGGCCGCCCGGTTGAGCAGGCCGATGGACGCCATGATGTTGTAGATCGGCACGATCAGGACGGCGACCGGGAACATCTGGGTGATCAGCAGCGTCCACATCAGCCCGCGCTTGCCGGGGAAGCGGAAGCGGCTGACCGCGTAGCCGGTGGTCGCGGCCACGAACACACCGACCACGGTGGTGAGTCCGGCGATCAGCAGGGAGTTGCCGAACCAGGTGAGGAACGGGGTGTCCCGCAGCAGGTTCGTGTAGTTCTCGAAGGTCGTCTTGCGGAAGAAGTCCGTGGTGGTGGCGTACTTCGCGGGCTTCAGGGACGTCAGCAGCACCCAGAGGACGGGGAAGACCGCGACGACCGAGGCGATGACCAGGCCGGCGTGGAGGCCGACGGAGGCGAGGGGGGAGCGCTGCCCCCGACGACGGGACTGGGTGGTCTTGGCGGTGTCGGTCGCGGTGGTCACCAGACTTCTCCCTGCTTGCGGAGGACTCGCCGGTAGACCGCGGCGAAGAGCATCAGCAGCACCAGGATCAGCACGCCCCAGGTGGAGGACTGCGCGAAGTCGCGCGGGCTGATCTCGAAGCTGAACTTGTACGCCTGGGTGACCAGGATCTGAGTCGCCTCGCCGGGTCCGCCGCGGGTGAGCAGGAAGATCACCGGGAACATGTTGAACGTCCAGATGGTGGAGAGCAGCACCACCGTGGTGGAGACCGAACGCAGCCCCGGCATCGTGATGTTGCGGAACCGCTGCCAGGCATTGGCACCGTCCATCTCGGCGGCCTCGTACAGCTCGCCGGGGATGGACTGCAGCCCGCCGAGCAGGGCGACCATCATGAAGGGGACGCCCAGCCAGACGTTGACCGCGATGACCGAGAGCTTGGCCATGGTCGGGTCGTTGAGCCAGGGCACCGCGTCGATGCCGCCGCCGGCCAGCACCTGGTTGAGCAGGCCGCGCCGCTCGTCGTAGAGGAAGCGCCAGGCGAAGACCGAGACGAAGCCGGGCACCGCCCAGGGCAGGATGATCAGCATCCGGTACGCGGAGCGGCCGGCCATCTTCCGGTTGAGCATGTTGGCCAGGGTGAGGCCGAGCACGAAGGTGACCGAGACGCAGGCGACCGTCCACACCAGGGTCCAGCCCAGGGTGTCGAAGAACTGCGAACTGCTCAGCGCCGTCTGGTAGTTCTCCAGGCCGACGAACTCGTAGGTGGCGGGGATCTCGTTGACGCCGATGGAGCGCGCCACGTTGCGCTCGGTGGCGTCGGTGAGCGAGAGGTAGATCCCGCGCACCAGCGGATAGCCGATGATCACACCGATCACGACCACCACCGGGGCGACCATCGCCCAGGCGTACCAGTGGGTGGCCAGGGAGCGCTTCGCCCTGCCCCCGGAGCCCTTCGGTCCGCTCCCGGAGCCCTTGGGTCCGCTCCCGGAGCCCTTGGGTCCGCTCCTGGGTCCGCTCTGGGACCTGCCAGCACGGCGGGCGGGGCCGCGGGTGTCGCCACCCGCGGCCTCCGCCACCGACTGGCCGGGGGTGTCCACAGCCATCAGCCGGTCAACCTTCCTTGAGTCGCGTCCGAATCCCGAACGGTCCGGTGCCGTTACTTCCAGCCCTTGAGGAGCTTGCGGTACTCCTCGCCGGTGGCCTTCGCGCCCTGCTCGGGGCTGGTCTGGCCGGTGAGGACCTTGGTGTACTCGGTCACCAGCGGGGCGAACAGGGAGCCGCCCTCCGGGATCCAGGGGCGCTCGACGGACTTCTCGACGACCGGCTTGAAGAAGCCGATGACCTGGTTCTTCGCCACGTCCGGCTTGATGTAGACCGACTGGCGGGTGGGCAGCAGGCTCAGCTCGGTGGCGACCTTGGCCTGGGACTCCGCCGAGGTCATGTACTCGGTGAAGGCGTAGGAGGCGGCGAGGTTCTTGGAGCCGGCGTAGACGGCGAGGTTGTGGCCGCCCTGCGGGGCGCCCTGGGCGGCGGAGCCGGCCGGGACGGGGGCGATGCCCAGGTTGGCCTTGTCGGCGAACTCGGCCCCGGCGTAGGTGTCGGTGACCGCCCACGGGCCGTTGATCATCATGGCGACCTTGCCGTCCTTGAAGGCGGCCTGCATGTTGTCCCAGCCGTTGGTCGCGTCGGTGATCGCGGCCTTGGAGTCGACCAGGTCCTTGACGGTCTGCAGGGCCTTGACGCCGGCCGGGTTGTCGACGGTGACCGTCTTCTTCTCCGCGTCGACCATGTCGCCGCCCTCGCCGTAGAGGAAGGAGAGGAACCAGTAGGCGTCGTCGCCGCGCAGGTACAGGCCGGTCTTGCCGGTCTTCTTCTTGATGGCGGAGGCGGCGGTCTTCAGCTGGTCGACGGTCTCGGGGACGTCGACGCCGGCCTCCTTGAAGATCTTCTTGTTGTAGAAGACGCCCATGGAGTCGATGACCTGCGGCACGGCGTAGGTCTTGCCGTCGTACCGGGTGGAGGCGGCGGCCTGCTTCAGGAAGTCGTCCTGGTTCTTCAGCGCGGCCGTCTTGTCCAGCGGGGCGAGATAGCCCAGGTCGGCGAACTCGGGGGTCCAGGCCACCTCGGAGCGGATCACGTCGGGGGCGCCGGAGCCGGACTGGGCGGCGTTCTTGAACTTGTTCTGCGCCTCGCCGAAGGGCACGTTCACATACTTGACCGTGACCTTGGGGTGCTTCTTGGTGAAGTCCTCGGCGAGCTTCTTGAAGACCTTGTCCTCGCTGCCGACGGTGGAGGTGTCCCACCAGGTCACGGTGCCGCTGAGCTCGCCGTTGGCGTCGCCGCCGCCGGAGCCGCTGTCGCCGCCGCACGCCGTCGCCGTCAGACCCAGGGCCGCGACCAGCGCGGTGGCCGCTATGCCACGCCGCATGTGCACTCCTCATCAAGTGGATCCCCGGGGGCGAGGCGGGATCAGCGGATCACAGGCCTCCCTTGCGATCCGCTCCTTCGCGGCGCGCCGGGTTGCCAGGAACGTAACAGGGATGAAAACGCGCCGAAAGGCCTTGCGGCAATTTTCTGCAAGGCCGACCGATCGTTACGTCCGCGTGTCCCGAAGGTTGCCGACGTATCGCTTGACAGGGTGGGGCGGCGGGGCCCGGGCGGGCCCGGCAGCGGCTGCAAGTCCTTTCAACTTCGCTTGCAGAGCCGTTGCAGCGGCGCCCCGGGCTCGTTGAACCTGCGACACCGCCGAGCCCAGAGCCGACCACCGAGAGGGACCCGCCCATGGCCGCACACGAGCTGACCTCGCCCTCACGGGAACACCCCGAGCCGGAGGCCTTCCGTATGAACGACCCCGGGGCCGGGCCCGCGGCCGACTGGTGGCGGCGGGCGGTGATCTACCAGGTGTACGTGCGCTCCTTCGCGGACGGCGACGGCGACGGGATCGGCGACCTGCGCGGCGCCCGCGAGCGGCTGGGGCATCTGGCCGACCTGGGCGCGGACGCCGTCTGGCTCACCCCGTTCTACGCCTCCCCGCAGGCCGACGGCGGCTACGACGTCGCCGACTACCGGGCGGTGGACCCGCTCTTCGGCGACCTGGACGACGCCGCCGCCCTGGTGCGCCAGGCGCACGCCCTGGGCCTGAGGGTGATCGTGGACGTCGTCCCCAACCACACCTCCGAGCTGCACCCCTGGTTCACCGCCGCGCTGGCCGGCGACCCGGCCGCCCGCGCCCGCTACCTCTTCCGCCCCGGCCAGGGCCCGGACGGCGCGCTGCCGCCCAACGACTGGGAGTCGGTCTTCGGCGGCCCGGCCTGGACCCGTACCGCCGACGGCGACTGGTATCTGCACCTGTTCGCCCCCGAACAGCCCGACCTGGACTGGGAGAACGAGGAGGTACGGGCCGAGTTCGCCTCGGTGCTGCGGTTCTGGCTGGACCTGGGCGTGGACGGCTTCCGGATCGACGTGGCACACGGCATGGTCAAGGCGCCCGGGCTGCCCGACATCGGCCACCGGGAGCAGGTCCGGCTGATCGGCGCCCAGCAGCTGCCGTTCTTCGACCAGGACAGGGTGCACGAGATCCACCGCGGCTGGCGGACGCTGCTCGACTCCTACACGGCCGAGCACGGCGGCCCGGCCCGGATCGGGGTCGCCGAGGCCTGGGCGCCCAACGCCGAACGGCTCTCCCTCTACGTACGCCCGGACGAGCTGCACCAGGCGTTCAACTTCGCCTTCCTGCAAGCCCCGTGGGACGCGGCGGCGCTGCGCCGGGTGATCGACGACTCGCTGCGGGCCACCACGGCGGTGGGCGCCCCCACCACCTGGGTGCTCTCCAACCACGACGTGGTCCGGCACCCCAGCCGCTACGGGACCGGGGCGGCCGGGCTGCGCCGCGCCCGGGCGGCGGCGCTGCTGATGCTGGCGCTGCCCGGCTCCGCGTACCTCTACCAGGGGGAGGAGCTGGGGCTGCCGGAGGTGGCGGAGCTGCCCGACGAGGTGCGCCAGGACCCGGCGTTCCGCCGCCGGAGCGGCCAGGGAGACGGGCAGGACGGACAGGACGGGCTGCGCGACGGGTGCCGGGTGCCGATCCCGTGGACGCGGACCGGACCCTCGTATGGCTTCGGGCCTGGTGGCAGCTGGCTTCCGCAGCCCGCGGAGTGGGGCGCCCTGTCGGTGGCGGCGCAGAGCGGCGAGGCGGACTCCACCCTGGAGCTGTACCGCTCCGCGCTGGCGCTGCGCCGGACCCATCCGGCGCTCGGCGCGGGCGAGGGGCTGGACTGGCTGCCGGCCCCGGACGGGGTGCTGGCCTTCCGCCGTACCGCCGCCGGCGCGGACGGCGCCGAGCTGGTCTGCACGGTGAATCTGACGGACCGCCCGGTGGAGGTGCCCGCGCCCGGCGGCCGTCCGCTGCTGGGCAGCGTCCCCGGCGCGGCGGCCCCGGCGGACGCGGAGGGGACGGCCATGGTCCCGGGGCCCGCGCCCGAGGGCGGCACCGGCGCGGCGGCGGGCGGACCGGCCGGGACGGTGGTGCTGGCCCCCGAGTCCGCCGTCTGGTGGGCAAGCTGACGTGCGGCCGGTACAGTCGCCTTCCATGACCGCGCGGCTAGCCGACATCGCAGCCCAGGCGGGAGTCAGCGAAGCCACTGTCAGCCGCGTCCTCAACGGCAAACCCGGTGTGGCCGCGGCCACCCGCCAGTCCGTGCTTGCCGCGCTGGACGTGCTGGGCTACGAACGCCCGGTACGGCTGCGCCAGCGCAGCGCGGGACTGGTCGGGCTGATAATCCCGGAGCTGGACAACCCGATCTTCCCCGCCTTGGCCCAGGTGATCGGGCAGGGCCTGACCCGGCAGGGCTACACCCCGGTGCTGGCCACCCAGACCCCGGGCGGCTCCACCGAGGACGAGCTGACCGAGATGCTGGTCGAGCGGGGCGTGGCCGGGATCATCTTCGTCTCCGGGCTGCACGCCGACACCACCGCCGACACCCAGCGCTACGACCAGCTGCGCGGCCAGGGCGTCCCGTACGTGCTGATCAACGGCTACTCGCCGAAGGTGGAGGCCACCTTCGTCTCCCCCGACGACCGGGCCGCGATGCAGCTGGCCGTCACCCACCTCGCCGCCCTCGGCCACACCCGGATCGGTCTGGCGGTCGGTCCGAAGCGTTTCGTGCCGGTGCTCCGCAAGATCGAGGGCTTCCGGCTCGGGATGCAGGCCCGGCTGGGCCTCGGCCCCGACGAGTGCGAGGAGCTGGTGCAGCACTCCCTGTACTCCCTGGAGGGCGGGCAGGCCGCGGCGGGCGCGCTGATCGAACGCGGCTGCACCGCGGTGGTGTGCGCCAGCGACATGATGGCGCTCGGCGCGATCCGGGCCGCCCGCCAGCGCGGGCTGGCCGTGCCGGGGGACGTCTCGGTGGTCGGCTTCGACGACTCCCCGCTCATAGCGTTCACCGACCCGCCGCTGACCACCATCCGCCAGCCGGTGCAGGCGATGGGCCAGGCCGCGGTGCGGGCGCTGCTGGAGGAGATCGGCGGCACCCCGGCCCCGCCGAGCGAGTTCGTCTTCATGCCGGAGCTGGTGGTCCGCGGCTCCACCGCGGCCGGCCCGCACGGGCAGCGCTCGGCGCACGCCCAGGACCGGGAGTAGCACCCTCCCCGCGGAGTCCGGGACCGGAATACCGGACCCCGGGAGGTACGGGACGCGGGGGTAGCGGCCGCACTGGCCTCCGGCCCTCCGGGGAGTCCGGGTCGGGTGTAGTACCCAGGGGTGACGGGGCGGGGAAGAGAACCGACTGACGGATGATCGACCCATCCCACTCGTCTGGCAGACTCTTGCCCCATGGGTGAAGCGACGGTGACGACACGGGAGGGCCGCGAGGCTCCGGGAGCGAAGGCTCCGGCAGCAGGGGCGGAACCTTCCGTGACCGCACCGGACGCCGCCCCCCCGGGCCCCGGCTCCCCGGCCCCGGCGAGCGGCTGGCGGCGGTGGCGCACCCCGCGCCGCCCCCGGATCTGGTTCGAGATCCTGCTGATCGCGATCAGCTACTGGACGTACTCGCTGATCCGCAACGCGGTGCCCGAGCAGAAGGCGCAGGCGCTGCGCAACGCCGACTGGATCTGGCACGCCGAGCAGAGCGTCGGACTCGCCTTCGAGAAGACCGTCAACCACGCCGTGGACTCCGTGACGTGGCTGATCGTGGGGATGAACTACTACTACGCCACCCTGCACTTCATCGTCACCATCGGAGTGCTGGTGTGGCTGTACCGCTGGCACCCGGGGCGGTACGCGGCCACCCGGCTGGTGCTGTTCTCCACCACCGGGATCGCCCTGCTCGGCTACTACCTGTACCCGCTGGCCCCGCCGCGCCTGATGACCAGCGAGAAGTTCATCGACACCGTGCTGGTCCACCACACCTGGGGCTCGATGGCCTCGGGGAACCTCAAGAACATGTCCAACCAGTACGCGGCCATGCCGTCGATGCACATCGGCTGGTCGCTGTGGTGCGGGCTGACCGTCTTCGCGCTGGCCCGGGCCCCCTGGGCGAGGATCCTGGGGCTGCTCTACCCGACGGCCACCCTGGTGGTCATCGTCGCCACCGCCAACCACTTCTGGCTGGACGCGGTCGGCGGGGCGGCCTGCCTGGCCTTCGGCTACAGCCTGGCGTACGTCTGGTACGGGCGGCTGCCGCACCGGCTGGACCGCCAGGTGCCCGCCGCCACCCCAGCCCTGCTGTCCGGCCCCCGGCCCCGGCGTATCTGAGAGCCGCGTCCCCCTCGGGGCGGCTGAACCTCCCGGCACGGTGCCGGTAAGGCCGAGTTCACCGGCTTCTCGGCACCCGTATGCCATCGGTGGCATGTTCATGTTGTGCTCGGCCGCCGCTCGGCGGCCGGACGCGCTCCCGAGGGCCCCGGGTCACCCACTCCTCCGACGCTTCTGGCGGTTCATCCCCCAGAAGCCAGGAGGATCCCGATGGCCGGACGTCTCGGCCCCCGGCTCGACAGCCCGCCCGCCGCCGACGCGCTCGGCGGCCCGCTCGTCACCCGGCGCAGAGCGATCGGCTTCGCCGGTGTGGGCGTGGGCGCGCTGATGCTCGGCACCGGCGAATGGAGCTCCGGCACCGCCCACGCCAGGTCCGCCAAGTCATCCGTCCGCCTGCCCTCCGACCCCTTCACCCTGGGCATCGCCTCCGGTGACCCCCGCGGGGACGGCGTGGTCCTGTGGACCCGGCTCGCCCCCGAGCCGCTGGACCCGGACGGGCACGGCGGTATGCCGCCGGTCCCGGTGAGGGTCGAGTACGAGATCGCCACCGACGAGCGCTTCCGCCGGCTGGTCCGCCGGGGCACCGTGACCGCCACCCCGGAGCTGGCGCACTCGGTCCACCCCGAGATCAGCGGGCTGCTGCCGGACCGGGTGTACTTCTACCGCTTCCGGGCCGGCGGCCACCTCTCCCCCACCGGCCGCACCCGCACCACCCCGCTGCCCGGGTCCGACCCGCGCGGGCTGACCTTCGCCTTCGCCTCCTGCCAGGCCTGGCAGGACGGCTTCTACACCGCGTACGAGCACATGGCCGCCGAGGACCTCGACCTGGTGGTCCACCTCGGCGACTACCTCTACGAGTACGGGGTGAAGACCAACAAGCGGGGCGTGACCACCGACCCCTCGCTGCACACCGAGACCACCGACCTGGCCCGCTACCGGCTCCAGTACGGCCTCTACAAGAGCGAGGCCCCGCTGCGCCAGGCGCACGCCAACTTCCCGTGGATCATGACCTTCGACGACCACGAGGTGGAGAACAACTGGGCCGGCGACATCCCGGAGAAGGGCCAGGACCCCGGCCCCTTCCGGGCCCGCCGGGCCGCCGCCTTCCAGGCCCTGTACGAGCACGCGCCGCTGCGCCGCCCGCAGCTGCCCCAGGGGCCGGACGTGCGGATGTACCGCCGGCTGCCCTACGGCCGGCTCGCCGACTTCACCATGCTGGACACCCGGCAGTACCGGGACGACCAGGCCTGCGGGGACACGGTGACCGCGAACTGCCCCGAACGCTTCGACCCCAAGCGCACCCTGCTGGGCGCCGCCCAGCGCGACTGGGTGCTCAAGGGCTTCCGGCGCTCCCCGGCCCGCTGGCAGGTGCTGGGCAACCAGGCGCCGCTGGGCCAGACCGACCAGGACCCCGGTCCGGGCACCTCGGTGTGGACCGACCCCTGGGACGGCTATGTCGCCGAGCGGAACCGGCTGCTCGCCGAGGCCGACGCCACCGGGGTGCGCAACCTGGTGGTGATCACCGGCGACCGGCACCAGAACTACGCCTGGGACCTCAAGCGCGACTACGCCGACCCGGACGCGCCCACCGTCGGCGCCGAGTTCGTCGGCACCTCCATCACCAGCGGCGGCGACGGCGCCGACCTGACCGAGGAGGGCCGGAAGTTCCTGGCCGCCAACCCGCACATGAAGTTCTTCAACGGCCAGCGCGGCTATGTCCGGGTGCATGTGGACCGGGACCGCTGGCGCACCGACTTCCGGGTGGTCCCCTACGTCACCCGCCCCGGCGCCCCGGTGAGCACCCGGGCGAGCGTGGTGGTCGAGGACGGGGTGCCGGGGGTCCAGGTCTGAGCGTCCTGCCCGTGCCCGTGCCCGGTGGGGCGGGCGGGACATGGCCCCCCATGACCGCCCGCCGCACCCCGTCCCGGTCCCGGTCCCGGTCCCGGTCCCGGTAAGGGCCCTACCCTCCGTAGAACAACTCCTCCACCACGCCCCGGGCCCGCCGGGTGGTGCGCCGGTAGTCGTCCAGCATCTCGCCGGCGTGCCCGGGGCCGTAGCCCAGGTAGCGGGCGACGGCGGAGAGTTCGCGGCTGTCGGAGGGGAAGGTGTCGCCGGCCCGGCCGCGGACCAGCATCACCCCGTTGCGCACCCGGGTGGCCAGCACCCAGGCGTCGTCCAGGGTCCTGGCGTCCGTCTCCGACACCAGCCCGGCCTCCACGGCGGCGGCCAGCGCCCGGCGGGTCCGGGTGGTGCGCAGCGCGGGCAGCTCGTGGCCGTGCCGCATCTGGATGAGCTGCACCGTCCACTCCACGTCGGACAGCCCGCCCCGGCCCAGCTTGGTGTGCAGGGCGGGGTCGGCGCCGCGCGGCAGGCGCTCGTTCTCCATCCGGGCCTTCAGCCGCCGGATCTCGCGCACCGCGGCCTCGTCCAGACCGCCCTCGGGGTAGCGCAGCGGGTCGGCCAGGGCGAGGAAGCGGCGGCCCAGCTCCTCGTCGCCGGCCATCGGCTCGGCCCGCAGCAGGGCCTGCGCCTCCCATCCGAGCGACCAGCGGCGGTAGTAGGCGGCGTACGAGTTGAGGGTGCGCACCAACGGTCCGCTGCGGCCCTCGGGGCGCAGGTCGGCGTCGATGAGCAGCGGCGGGTCGGCGGTGGGCAGTTGGAGCAGCCGGCGCATCTCGGCGACCACCGCGTTGGCGGCCCGCGCGGCCTCCTGCTCGTCCACCCCCTCGCGCGGCTCGTGGACGAACAGCACATCGGCATCGGAGCCGTAGTTCAGCTCGTGGCCGCCGAAGCGGCCCATGCCGATGACGGCGAACCGGGTGGGCAGGGTGTCGCCCCACTGGGCGCGCACCGCGGCCCGCAGCGCCCCGGCGACGGTGGCCGCGGTCAGATCGGTGATGGCCTGCCCGACCCGGTCCACCAGGGCGCCGGGGTCGGCCTCGGCGGGGCTGTCCTCGGTGCCGTAGGAGCCGATGAGGTCGGCGGCCGAGGTGCGGAACAGCTCCCGGCGCCGTACGCCGCGGGCCACCGCGACCGCCGTCTCGGCGTCCTCGGCGCGGCCCACCCCGGCCAGCACCTCCGCGTCCAGATGGTTCCGGGCGCGCGGCTTGAGACCTTCCGGGGCGCCGAGGATGGCGACCGCCTCGGGGGCGCGCATCAGCAGGTCGGGGGCGAGCCGGCCGGCCGACAGCACCCGGGCCAGGTTCTCCGCGGCGGCGCCCTCGTCGCGCAGCAGCCGCAGGTACCAGGGGGTCTTGCCGAGCGCGTCCGAGACCTTGCGGAAGCCGAGCAGCCCGGCGTCCGGGTCGGCGGAGTCGGCGAACCAGCCGAGCAGCACCGGCAGCAGGGTGCGCTGGATGGCGGCCTTGCGGGACACCCCGGAGGACAGCGCCTCCAGATGGCGCAGCGCGGCGGCCGGGTCGGCGTACCCCAGGGCCTCCAGCCGCTGTCCGGCGGCCTTGGCGCTGAGCCGGGTCTCGCCGGGGGCGAGCTGGGCGACGGCGTCCAGCAGCGGCCGGTAGAACAGCTTCTCGTGCAGCCGGCGGACCACGGCCGCGTGCCGCCGCCACTCCTTGTTCAGGGCGGTGACCGGCTCGGTGCGCAGCCCCATCGACCGCCCCAGCCGCCGCAGGTCCTTCTCGTCCTCCGGTACGAGGTGGGTGCGGCGCATCCGGTGCAGCTGGATGCGGTGCTCCATGGTGCGCAGGAAGCGGTACGCCTCGTCCAGCTGCGCGGCGTCGGCGCGGCCCACATAGCCCCCGGCGGCCAGCGCGGCGAGGGCGTCCAGGGTGGTGCCGCTGTGCAGGGTGGCGTCGCTGCGGCCGTGCACCAGCTGGAGCAGCTGCACCGCGAACTCCACGTCCCGCAGGCCTCCGGGCCCCAGCTTCAGCTCCCGGTCCACATGGTGCACGGGGATGTTGTCCACCACCCGGCGCCGCATCTTCTGCACGTCGGTGACGAAGTTCTCCCGCTCGGCGGCGCCCCACACCAGCGGTGACACGGCCTCCATGTACGCCGTGCCGAGGTTCGCGTCCCCGGCCACCGGCCGGGCCTTCAGCAGCGCCTGGAACTCCCAGGTCTTGGCCCAGCGCTGGTAGTAGGCGAGGTGGCTGGAGAGGGTGCGCACCAGCGGCCCGTTGCGGCCCTCGGGGCGGAGGTTGGCGTCCACCGGCCAGATGGCGCCCTCGACGGTGGTCTCCGAGCAGATCCGCATCAGATGCGAGGCGAGCCGGGTGGCGGCCTGCAGCGCCTTCGCCTCCTCCGCGTCCCCCACCGCCTCCCCCACGAAGATCACATCGACATCAGACACATAGTTCAGCTCATCGCCCCCGCACTTGCCCATGGCGATCACCGCGAGCCGGCAGACCGCGGCGTCCTCGGGCGCCTCCAGCTGCGCGAGGGCCAGCGCCCGGCGCAGGGTGGCGGTGGCCAGCGCGGCCAGCTCGGCGGCGGTCTCGGCGACATCCGTCGTCCCGCACACATCCCGGGCGGCGATCGACAGCAGGCACCGCCGGTAGGCCACCCGCAGGGCCACCGGGTCGTCGGCCCCCGCCAGCCCGTGCTCGAACTCGACCACCCCCGGGTGCAGATCGGCCGACTCATAGGTGACCAGGGCCTGCCAGTCACGGGGGTGGCGGGTCAGATGATCACCGAGCGCCTCGGAGGCCCCGAGCACCCCGAGCAGCCGGTCCCGCAGCGGCTTGGCGCCCAGCACGGTGCCCAGCAGCTCCCGCCCGCCGTCCTCCTGCGCCTCCGCGAGCCGCACCAACCCGAGCAGCGCCAGATCGGGGTCGGCGGTGGCCCCCAGCGCGTCCAGCAGGACCGGGTCGCCGCGCACCGCGGACAGCACCGGCAGCTCCAGCAGCCGCTCCGCGTCCGCCGGGTCGGTGAACCCGTGCCGCAGCAGCCGGGTGAAGGCACTGCTCCGACGTCCCTGCACCGTCATCCGCGGCCCCCTTCTCGGGTCGGTACCAGCCCCTGCGGGCCCTCGGCCGCCGAGTCCTGTCCGGCCCCGGCGCCGCGCTCCCGAGCCTATCCCCGCCAGGCCCACGAGTCCGGAGCGCCCGGCTCGGCACGGGAGGGGGTGGCCGGATCGGGGGGGCCGGGGCGCTTGAGGGTCTGGGGGGCTCCCCGGCGGTACGGGCGGAGCCGCGGGCCTTCCGCGCGGCAGTGGCCGGATCGAGGGGCGCCCCGGGGCCCCGGGGTCTCGGGGGCGGGTCTTCCGGGTGTACGGACGGGGCCCCGGTCCTCAGGACCTCAGGTCCTCAGATCCTCAGTCGGGCGTACCCGCCCCCGAGCGCGGGCCTCTCCCCCGAGGGCGGACCGCTCCCCCACTCCCCCCGGAATGAGACACGCGGCGGCAGTGAGCCACCCCACACGCCACCCCCTCAACCCCGCGGCTCCGTCCGCCCTCTTTCCCCCCAGTTGGCCCGCTTCTCCTCCTTCCCCCTTTCCCCGGTCCGACCGCTCCTCCCCGTGGGCCCCCGGGCCACCGGCCCGCCACCCCTCCTCCCGGAGTCCGCCATGACCTCGCGCCGCCCCGCCGGCCTCGCCACCCGCCTCGCGACCGTCCCGTCCGCGGTCCGCCGCGGACTGCTCGTCGCCACCCCGGTCGCCGTTCTGCTCGGCATCACGGGCGGCGTGCTGGTGGCGACCACCGGGTCCTCGGACGCCTCGGACGTGCCGAGCCGCGGGGTGCCGGAGGCGCTGGCGGTCAAGCCGGTGCGGACCAGTGGCGAGTCCGTCGTCCAGTTCATGGCCCACCCGGACGACGACCTGTTCTTCATGAACCCCGACACCAGCCAGTCCATAGCCTCCGGCCGCAGCCTGACCTCCGTCTATCTCACCGCCGGCGAGTCCGACGGCCGCAACAACCGCCGCGGGGACCCGCGTCGCCCTGCCGACAAGGCGGCCTACGCGGAGGCCCGGCAGAACGGCATACGCGCGGCGTACGCGGAGATGGCCACCGGCGACCGCACCAGCCCCTGGGACCGCACCGAGATCACCATCGACGGAGGGGCCAGGGCCGAGCTGAACACCCTGCGCTCACGGCCCCAGATCAGCCTGGTCTGGTTGCAGTTGAAGGAGGCCGGGACCGTCGCGGACGAGCGGCCGAACAGCCTGCACGGCCTGTGGGACGGCAAGACCGGGACGCTCGGCTCGCAGCTGGCGGCCGGTTCGCCGGTACGGGAGGACTTCGCGTACACCCGCGAGCAGGTGGTCGCCACCATCGACGGGGTGCTGCGGCGGTTCCGGCCCACCTTCGTACGGATGCTGGACCCGACGCCCGGGCTGAACGAGAGGACCGGGCGGACCTCGGACCATCAGGACCACACCTACGGGGCGCGGTTCGTGCAGGCGGCACTGGCCCGGTACGCCGGCCGCCCAGGCCGTCCGGCGTTCGGGGTGCAGAGCTATCTGGGCTACTCGACCGGCTCGCTGCCGCACTCGCTGGACCCGGGCACCTTCGAGGCGAAGCTGCGCACCCTGAAGACGTACGCGTGGATGGACCACACCGACTACTGCGAGGACCCGGCGGGTTGCGGCGACCGCAAGGTGGCGGGCCGGCCCGCCGGGCGGAACTGGGCGCAGTCCATCCGGTATGCCCGGTCGGGTTCGACGTCCTGGGTGCAGCCCGGGGCGCACGCCGGTGAGCTGTACGCCTTCGGGGTGCTGGACGGGCGGCTCGCGGTGTGGCATCGGCCGGGCAAGGCGGCGAAGTGGGCCGGGCCGGTGCTCCAGGAGGGGGCCGGACTGGACGGCGGAGTGGTCCCCGTACGGCTGCCGGACGGCCGGATCTCCGTCTACGGGACGCGGACCGACCTCGGCGGGGCGGGCGGCGGCTACCGCCGGGAGGTGGCGGTGACCACCCAGGCCTCACCGGGCGGGGTGTTCGGCCCGTGGCGCTCGCTGGGCAGCCCCCAGCCCGGGGACGCGGGGGCCGGCGCCGACATCAGCATGCCCGCCGTGGTGGTGGACCGCGCCGGTATGGCGGCGGTCTACGTCCGCGACGGCCGGCACGCGATGAGCATGACCGTGCAGCGCCCCGACGGCGGCTTCGCCCCCTGGCAGCCGGCCGGCGGCAGGGAGCTGCGCGGCGACCCGGTGGCCGCGGTGGACGCCACCGGCCGCGGCCATGTCTTCGCCGCGACCCCCAAGACCGTCCTCACCTGGACCCACCCCGCCACCCCCACCCCCGCTTCCCCTTCCTCCCCCTCCCTCCCCATGGCCACCGGCCTGCCCCCGACCACCGTGGCGCTCAGCGCGGCCCCCGACGGTAAGGACGGCGTACGCCTCTGGTTCCGCGAGCCGGTGAGCGGCGACGCCCGCTCGGCCCGGTTCACCGGAGGCGGGCGCCCGGTGGGCCCGGTGACCGAGGTCCCCGGCGGCCGCTCCGGACACGGCGCCGTGGTCTCCGCACCCGACCGCGGGGGCCTCGCCCTGCGCGGCCGCCCCGGCGGCCTGGCCACGGCACCCGCCCCGGGCCGCCCCTGGACGGGCGGCGGCGGCCCCCTCTTCTCCGGCGCCCCCGCCACCGCCCCCGGCGGCGTCGCCGCCCTCACCCTGGACGGCCGCCTCACCTGGACCCCCTGGCACCCCTGACCGCCGCGGATTTCCGGTTGCCGGGCCAGGTCTCCCGCCGTACCGTCCGCCCATGAACTGGACACTCGAAGTGGTCAACATCCCGGTCACCGACCTGGACCGGGCGCGGGACTTCTACGCACAGGGGTGCGGCTTCCATGTGGACGTGGACACCGAGGTGGCGCCGGGGGCCAGGATCGTCCAGCTGACCCCGCCCGGCTCCCGCTGCTCCATCGCCCTGTCCAGCGGGATGCCCCCCGCCCCCGGCACCTCCGCCACACCCCCCGGCTCCCTGCACGGCCTCCAGCTCTGCGTCACCGACATCGAGGCCGCCCACGCCGAACTCCTCTCCCGCGGCGTCCCCGCCGGCCCCGTCCAGCACCTCGGCCCCACCGGCTGGACCGAGGGCAAGGGCGACCAGACCTGGAACTCCTTCCTCACCTTCAAGGACCCGGACGGCAACGGCTGGACGGTCCAGGAAGTCCCCTCCGAACTGTCGGAGCGCTGAGCCACAGCCGCGTCCTCGGCCGCCCCTGCTCAGGGGCCGCCAAGCAACCCGGCGGTGAGCGGTACGGCGGGCAGGGCCCGCTCCCGTATCCCGCCGGTCCCGTCCCGCTCGACCCGGTACAGCTGGGCGGCCGGCGTCCGGCCGACCACCTGGTCCACAGCCTCGTCCACGAAGAGGGCGCCGACTCCGTCGTCCACGGCCCAGCCGGGCGGCAGCGAGCCGTCGGCCACGGCGGCCCGGTAGGAGGGGCGGCGGCCCGGTTCGCTGTCGTAGTGCGGGCAGACGGACCCGGGCAGCAGGCCCAGCCCGTCCCGCAGCGGGCCGAGCGGTCCGAAGGAGTCGGTGTGCGAGGCCTCCGCCCAGCAGTTGGCGCCCGCGCTGATCCCGCAGAGCAGGGTGCCCCGCTCGTACGCCTCCCGCAGCAGCCGGTCCACCCCGTGGGCCCGCCACACCGCCAGCAGGTTCGCGGTGCTGCCCCCGCCGACGTACACCACGTCCTGGGAGAGCAGGAAGGAGCGCAGGGCCGCGTCGTCGAGCGTGCGGCGGGACAGCCGCAGGACCGAGGCCTCGCACTCCCGCCCCTCGAACGCCGCGTGGAACCGCTCGACGTACCCCTCCGCGTCCCCGCTGGCCGTCGGCACGAAGCACACCCGGGGACGCGAACGCCCCGTCAGCCCCAGCACCCAGTCGTCCAGCAGCCCGTCTTCGTCGGTGGAGAACCCACCCCCGAGCAGCGCCATCCGCCGCCGACTGCTCATCGCTCCCCCGCCGCGCCGGCGGACGTTCCCAGCCGCTCCGTCTCCCCGCCGAACGCCAGCACCAGGGTGCGCCGCGCCAGGAGCCAGTCTCCGCCGGTCCGCCGGAAGACGTCCTCGTAGTGGCCGATGTTCACCGGCGGCCGGGGCGGCACCAGCGTGCCCTCGGTGTGGCCGTCGACCCGGTATGTCGCGAAGTAGGTGGTGGCGGTCGCCTCGTCGGCCGACTCCACGGTGACCAGGACGTTGGTGCAGATACGCCGGGAGAGCCGGTCCGCCGGCCGCGCACCGAAGTAACGGCGCAGCGCCTCGCGCCCCTCGACGAGGCGGCCGCCCCGCGGCCACTCCCAGACACCGTCCCGGGTGAACAGCTCGGCCACCGTGCCCGGTTCGCCGAGGTCGAGCCGCCGGACGAAGTCCAGCACCAGCCGCTCGCAGGAGCGCTCGGCGAGCAGCCGGTCCAGCGGGCCGAGGCCGTCCTGAGTCATGTCCCGTCCCCTCGTCACGGTATGCGCTGCCATACGGCCGGCTGCCCGGTGGCGGCCCGCCTCTCCGGGCTGCGGGTCCGGAGCTCCGCAGCGTCCCAGCGTCCCGACCACACCGTCAAAAGGGTTTTTGGTGTGGGGTGATCGGCGTGCCGGGCCGACGTGGGCTCGGTCCGGTGAACGGGGCTGTCCAGGACGGCTCGGACGCGGTGGCCGCACCGGCCGCGAATGAGATCGCCTCGCGGGAAGGACGGCTGGAAGGATGACCGCCATGGCAGGACAACTCTGGGTCTCACTCATATCGTTGGGCGGTGTCGTCCTCGGAGGCCTGCTGTCCTACCTCGTCCAGCACAGGACTCAGCAGTCAGCGGAACGCACCGAACAGCAGCGGCAGCGGATCGCCTTGTCGGAGACCCGGCGCGCGGAACGGCTGGCCCTGCTGGAGCGGTTCATCGAGGTTTCGGCAGAGGCGGAACGCTGCGCCTATACCAGGCCGCCGCAGTGGGAGGACACCGACGAGTGGTACCTCACGACCCAGGGCGTGATGAACAGGCTGTGGGTCGCGGATCGACTCCTCCGCATCCAGTTTCCCCTGACCGTGCACGAGACCGCGCACGCCCACTTCCTCGACCTCAACAGGACCGTGTGGCACGGCCTGCCTGACGGTGAGAGCGTGCGGGACTACCTGGAGGGGAACCGGTCGGCGTTTCTCGACGCGGCGCGCGAGGTCATGGAGGCCGCCCCGCCCGGCCCTCGGGCACTTTGACGGGACGGGCCCGGGAGGCCGGGAGTGCTCCGGTCCCGGGCCGGTGGCTCGCCATCACCGGCCCGGGCTCGCGTCACTGCGGCTACAGCACCGGCAGGTTCTTGCGCAGCTCGAAGGCGGTGACCTCGGAGCGGTACTCCTCCCGCCCCTGCTTCTTGTTGCGGAAGAGTCGTGAGTGGATGCAGCGGCCTGCCACGCCCTCCAGGCAGGGTGGCTGTGGACTGAGGTTTAGCCAACATTAGTCGTTGCCTGACTGGGGCCAGCGCCCTCAGGCGGCCCACAACGCCTCCGGCCATGAAGGCAAACATCGCCAGTGGCGGCACCTGTTGCCGGTAGTCTTCACCTACACATGGGGAGGCGGGTGCGGCCAAATGGCTCTAAGTGTGACACGTATTCTGGATGCGACTTGGGTGAATCACTACAGAAGTCGACGCCATGAAGAGTTCCCTGACGTCATCGACCTCGCGGACGTCTCTCGCTCATGGCCAACACTGAGCGCCAATCTGGAAAAAGACATCGCCGCAGAGAGAACGGGAATTCAGAGCATAGAGGTCATAAATCTCCCCAAAGACCCGATCTCCGTGCGTCCACTGGTTCGCTTTTCGCTGCGTGACAGAATTCTTTACGAATCTCTCGTATACGGGCTGGCAGAAAAAGTCGACAGGCAGATATTCGGATCGGTGTATAGCTACCGCTGGAGAAGGTATGCCTTCACATTTCACAAACCAGTCAAGAAGTGGCTCGAGATGCAAAAGAATGCAACGAGACACCTTCAGCGAAACAAGCAACTTCACGCAGCCAGGACCGACGTAACCGCATTTTACGAAAGCATTCACCTAGAAACCTTGATAGACGATCTCGAGGCTGCAACACGAGAACCCGAATGGGTGAGCAAGCTTTTCCACTATCTTCACTCATTCCAATCATTCCATAGCGCTTGGGGAATTCCTCAGGGTTCCGATGCTTCTGGAATCCTGGCCAACCTCTATTTGCTCCCAGTTGACGAGCTGTTGCGCCGAAGAAGAATAAAGAACCTCCGATACTCCGACGACATGTATTTGTTCGGAGCAAACTTCTGGGAGCTACGGGACACCCTCCTCGAAATAAATGACGTTCTCAGATCGAGAAGGCTGAGCATGGCGACACAAAAAACGTCAATCATGAACAACCAAACAGCAGTGAAATTCTTCCGCGACGCCGAGAAGGACGCCATTAAGTACGGCATTGAGGTTGGCGCTAAAGGGAAAAATGACCTGGTTCGACGCTATTTCAAAACCCTTATCGACTCCGAAACTCCATCGCCTCGTGATCTGCGTTTTGCCATCAACAGGCTCAAATGGCTTGAAGACGACTACGCACTTTCATGGATTCTTGAGAATTGTGCCCACTATCCGCACATGTCGAAAGAGTTCTTCTCTTACATGGCGAGGTTCATCAAGGGCCACCACAGAGAGATTAGCGCAAGAATCAGCAGACTAATGGAGAGCGGAGAGATAAATCCATACCCGTACCTACAATTCCAAGCACTTCGACTGACTCTGAGGAACGATATATTTGACTCTCCCATCATCGATGCGGCGTGGCGGATCCTTGAAGACAAAAATCGGGGAAGCCTTCCTCGCGAGTTTGCGGTGCGATACATTGCTCGATCGGGTCGGCTATCCAGTGGAATGCTGATGAAACATCGTTTCGAAAATGAACAGGATGAGTCCATGAGGCGAGCACTCATGGTCGGCATGTACGAATCCGGCTACTACCCGAAGCGACTGTTCAGCGCTATCTCTAACCAAAGCACAGCCCTAGGAATGGCTGCCGCCTATTTGGATTCCAGCCCTAAGATCCCCGTTACCTGAACATGAGAGTTCACACATGAGTAATAGCACAGATTCTGGCCCAATCAAGCTCCTAGAAAGGATCGAGATTGATACACGGTACTCGGCCCAAACGTACTTCGAAGCCGCTAAATCGGCCGAGTTCTGGTCGCGCATAATCGTATTTCTGCCAGCGCTAATTTCAGCTTCCGCAGGCATAATTTCAGCTATTTACGCTCTGCGACTCGGTGGGGCAGTGTCAGCAGTGTCAGGGGCTGTAGCAGCAACGGCATCCTTCATGGGGAATTCAAGACTGGCTGGCACCCATAAGGAATCTGCCAGGCGCTATACGGAACTAAGACACGCCATTCAGCTTGAGCTTTCTCTATCGTCTTCTAAGACCGAGGCGGAACTTGACCTGATCGTGCGACAACTAAATGAGCAGAGAGCGAAAATTATTGCAGTTGACGAACCCGCGCCCAATCGCTTCTTTAAGAAGGCATCCAAGAGGATTGATGCTGGCGTAACGTCATATGAGACAACCTAGAAACGACATTAAGGGCACATAGAGGCTCTCCACCGTGATTTCAACTTTCGATGTTACCTGTACTGAAAACACCAAGGCAACCAGTATGTAGCCCGCGATATGCTATTCGTGACGCTCAGGATCAGCAGCTATCCGGCTGTCAATAAATGAGACTGGGTCGGTGCGGAGGGGACGACTTCTAGGCCAGATGGCCCGCAAGATATACAGGCGCGGCTGAGGCCGCCCCAAGCGGTCCGAATCTGGGTGGCTACAGTCCGGAAGGGCCCTGAACCCGGGCCGGTGAATCACGCCACCAGCCCGGGTTCAATTCGCTACGGCTCCAGCCGTTTGGACTGGGTTACAGCACCGGCAGGTTCTTCCGCAGCTCGAACGCCGTGACCTCCGACCGGTACTCCTCCCACTCCTGCTTCTTGTTGCGGAGGAAGAAGTCGAAGAC
>NZ_JALPTH010000005.1 GCF_023218175.1 Streptomyces lichenis
CGCGGAGGCGGATGTCATGACGGCCTCGGTGCGCAGCGGGTTGATCTCCGAGACGGCGCCGACGAACGTGGTCTTGCCCACGCCGAAGCCGCCTGCCACCACGATCTTCGCGGAGGTGGTGGAGCGGCCGCCGCCGGCCGCCCCGTCGCCGCTAGAGCTTCCGAAGTCCACTGAGCACCCTTTCCAGCAGTGTCACATCCGGCGTGCCGCCGGCCTCTCCGTTGCCCGGCTGGTGGATCGCCACCATGCCGGCCTCGGCCAGGTCGGCCACGAGGATGCGGGCGACGCCCAGCGGCATCGACAGCAGGGCCGACACCTCGGCCACCGACTTGACCTCGCGGCACAGGTGGCAGATCCGCTGGTGCTCCGGGAGCAGCCCGGAGAGGAGGGAGGGGTCGGCCGTGGTGCTGACCAGCGCCTCGATGGCGAGCTGGTAGCGCGGCCGGGTCCGGCCGCCGGTCATCGCGTACGGGCGGACCAGCGGCTGGTCGCCCTCGTCCCCGTAACCGGCGTCCATCGAGACGCCGTACGGATCATGAGAGGCGGGGGGCGGGGTCATTGAGTCCTCCAGTGACAGCAGGGTCTGCCTGTCGTCATTCTGGGCCGGTGGGGGGCCGGACGAGGCGGCCGACGGTGATTGGGCGATGGGGCGCTGGTCGCGGGTGGGGCCGCGAGGCGCCTCAGCGGAGCAGACTGCCTTGCAGTTCCGCCCGGAGGTCCGGGGTGAGGACGCTGCCCGCGCGGTCCACGAGCAGGGCCATCTCGTAGCCGACGAGGCCGATGTCGCAGTCGGGGTGCGACAGCACGGCCAGCGAGGAGCCGTCGGAGACGGACATGATGAAGAGGAAGCCGCGCTCCATCTCCACCACGGTCTGGTTGACCGCGCCGCCCTCGAAGATCCGGGAGGCGCCCGCGGTCAGCGAGGTCAACCCGGAGGCCACGGCCGCGAGCTGGTCCGCGCGGTCGCGCGGGAAGCCCTCGGACATCGCGAGCAGCAGTCCGTCGGCGGAGACCACCACGGTGTGGGACACCCCGGGGGTGTTGTCCACGAAGTTGGTGATCAACCAGTTCAGGTTCTGCGCCGCCTGGCTCATCGGTCTCAAACTAACGCTCCTGCTGGTGAGAGGTGCCGGCGCCGAAGCCGCCGCCGGACTGACCGCCCGCCTGGCGGCCCTGCTGGATACCGCGGCGGAGGTTGGTCAGACGGCCGCGCACGTCGTCGGGCGCGCGCGAGACCTGCGGACCCGGACCGGCCGGGCGGGCCGACTCCTGCGCGGTGCCCGCGACCAGGTTCTGGCGCGGGACCCGGCGGGGCAGGCCCGAGGTGGTGACGCCGCCGGCCGCGGGCTTGCGGACCCGCTCGGCCTGGCGCCCCAGGTCGTCGTTGGGGGTGGTGCGCCACGAACCGGTGGTCGAGGCGTCCGAGGGCTGCTGGGCCGCCGCGCCGTGCTGCGGCTGCTGCGGGGAGACCACCGGGGTGGGCATGGTCTCGTCGAAGCCGCGGCCGCCCTGGCGCTGCGGGGCCTGGCCGTACGCGGGTGCCGGTTGGCCCTGGCCGTTCGGCGCGGGGTGGCCGTTCGGACCGCCCTGGCCGTGGGCCCAGTTGGTCTCCAGTGTGTCGTACAGCGGAGTGCGGCCGTCCCCGGCGTTCGGGGCCGGGGGCAGCGCCTCGGGCCGGGGCTGCGCCGGGAGCCCGGGCCGCTGCCGGCCGCCGTAGCCGCCGTCCGCGTTCCCGGCGGGCCGCTGCTGCGGCGCCGGAGCCTGCGGAAGGCCGTAGTCCGGCTGGGCGAACTGCGCGGTGGACGCCGGGTCCTGGGGAGCGGCCGGACGGGCGTGCTGCCCGGTGCTCTCCGGCTCCTCGTGGCCGCGCGGGGCGTCCAGCGGAGTGGTACGGGCCTGCGGCGGTACGGGCGCGGGGGCCGCGTTCCAGCCGCTCGGGTCCTGCTGCGCGGACGGTACGGGGCCGGTGGGCGCCGGGTTCCAGCCGCCGTCCTGCGCCTGCGGGGCGCGGCCCTGCGGCGGTACGGCGGAGGCGTCGGCGTTCCAGGCGGCCGGCTGGGGCTGCTGCTGCGGGGTCCCACCGGGCAGTTCGCCGCGGGGGGAGCCGGCGGCCGGTGCGGCCGGGCGCTGCTGCTCGCCGGAGCGGGGGCCGTTGCCGCCCGCGTTGCCCCAGACGTCGGAGCGCGTCGGTATACCGCCCTGCGGGGACTGCTGGCCGAGTGCTCCGGCGCCCGCGCCGGCGGGGGCGCCGAAGGCACCGGCGCCCTGGCGCTGCGGGTCGCCCGGCTGCTGCGGCTGCGCGGGGCGCTGCGGGCGCCCGCCCTGCTGGCCGCCGCCGAGCAGTCCGCCGCCCTGGCCGTTCTGCGGGTTGCCGCCGCGGCCGGGGCTGCCGTTGCCGGGCAGCGCCGCGCGGTTGCCGCCGGCGCCGAGCTGGCCGCCCGCGCCGCCGGGACGGCCCGGCAGACCGGTCCGGCCGTTGCCGTTGCCCGCGCCGGGCGGGACCTGGCCGGGAGCGCCCTGGGCGCCGGCGCCCGGCTTGCCGGGAAGCTTCTTGCCCTGGGCCACGTCCACCGGGAGCATGACCAGCGCGGTGGTGCCGCCCGAGTCGGAGGGGCGCAGCTGGATGCGGATGCCGTGGCGCAGCGACAGCCGGCCGACCACGAACAGGCCCATCCGGCGGGAGACGGAGACGTCCACGGTGGGCGGCGAGGCCAGACGCTCGTTGATCGCCGCCAGGTCCTCGGGGGAGAGGCCGATACCGGTGTCGTGGATCTCGACCAGCACCCGGCCGTCGGGCAGCGCGTGGCCGGTGACCCGGACCTTGGTCTGCGGGGAGGAGAACGAGGTGGCGTTCTCCAGCAGCTCGGCGAGCAGGTGGACGAGGTCGTTGACGACCCGGCCGGCCACCTCGGTGCCCGGCACCGAGGCCAGCTCGATCCGCTCGTACTGCTCCACCTCGGAGGCCGCGGCGCGCAGCACGTCGACCAGCGGCACCGGGCGGGTCCACCGGCGGCCCGGCTCCTCACCCGCGAGGACGAGGAGGTTCTCACCGTTCCGGCGCATACGGGTGGCCAGGTGGTCCAGCTTGAACAGCGAGGACAGCTGGTCCGGGTCGGCCTCGCGGGACTCCAGCTCGGAGATCAGCGACAGCTGGCGCTGGATGAGGCCCTGCGAACGGCGCGAGAGGTTGGTGAACATCGCGTTGACGTTGCCCCGCAGCAGGGCCTGCTCGGCGGCGAGCCGGACCGCCTCGCGGTGCACGTCGTCGAAGGCCGCGGCCACCTTGCCGATCTCGTCGCGGGAGTGCACACCGACCGACTCCACGGAGGTGTCCACGTCCTGCGGGTCGGACTCGGAGAGCTGCTTGACCAGCTCGGGCAGGCGGTCCTGGGCGACCCGGGTCGCGGTGTCCTGGAGCCGGCGCAGCGAGCGGATCATGGACCGGGCCACCACGAAGGCGCCGATCAGCGAGACGCCGAGGACGAGCAGGATCAGCGCACCGTTGATCAGCGCGTCCTGCTGCTCCTCCTGGCGCAGCTCACGGGCGGTGGACTCCATCTCGCCCAGCAGCTGGGACTCGATGGTCTTCATCGCCCGCATCTTGGGCTCTTCGGCGTCGGTCCAGTCCAGGTAGTTGCGCGCCTCGGACCGCTCCAGACCCTCCTTGGTGCGCAGCACGCCCTCGGAGTACCGCTCGGCCTGCTGCACCGAGGGGTTGTTGGCGCCCAGCGGGGACAGCAGCTCCTGGGCGTTGCCGCCGAGCGAGCTGTAGACCGCCTCGAACGACCGCAGCGCCTGCTGCTCGTCGCTGTGCGCGGCGTAGCCGTACTCGCGGTCGTTCTCGTCGAGCTTGCCCTTCTCCTTGTTCGTCTCCGGCAGCGCGGCGGCGATGATCGCGCGCTGGATGGAGGCGTACTCCTTGGCGGAGGAGAAGGCGGCCAGGGCCCGGGTCCGCTTGATCATCTCCGGGTTGCTGGTGGCCTGGGCCATGTCCTGGGACAGGCCGATCAGCGAGTCGATCAGACGGCCGTAGCGCTGGACCGTCTGGAAGTCCTGCGCGTTGTCCGAGTAGGCGTTGGTCCGGATCCGGCCCAGGGTGATGACCTGCGCGGCGATCTGCTCCACGTTGGAGCGGATGGACTGCAGCGCCTCGTTGCCCTGGGTGTCGCTGAGCCCCTCGGTGGCCTTGAGGAACCGCTGCTGCGCCTGGTCGGCCTTCTTGCGCCAGTCGGCGACCGTGTAGTCGTCCGAGGAGTAGCCGTTGGAGAGCGGACCGGCCGTCATGTCGCGCTCGTTCTGCAGCGCGGTGGCGAGGCTGGTCGCCTCCTGGGTCAGCCGGGTGAGCAGCTGCATGTGGTCCAGCTGCTCGATGTCGTTCATCGACTCGTTGATCCGCAGACCGCCCAGGGTGGTGGCGGCGACCACGGGGAGGGTCAGCAGCGCCACCAGGCGGGTGGAGATGCGCCAGTTGCGCAGGGCGAGGCGGGAGCCGGTGTCGGAGGGAGTGGCCGACCTGGCCCGCGAGCCGCCCTTTCCGGCGCCCTTGGCACCGGACTTGCCGCCGCCCTTGGCACCGGGGGTGCCGGCCTCGGCGCCGGGCGCGCTGCCGCCCGCGCCGGGGTCCTCACCGGCGGCCGGGTTCTGGCCGGGGCCGCCGGGGCGCCCGGGGTGCTCGGCGCCGCCGGTCTGGCCCGGGTTCCGGGTGTGCTGGGGTGAGGAGCCGCGGTCGGACCCGCCGAACGCCTCCTGCTCCGCTGCGGCTTCCCCCTGGCCCTTGCGGGCCTGGGGACGCCCCGCGCCATCCCTCTTGAAACGTCCCTGCACTAGCGTCGCAACCTCTGGACCAGGCGTCCCGCCGCGTGAACGGCGAGGACGGTGTCGGCGTCGTGGAGCGCGAGCGCGCTCCTGTTCGAAGTGGTCGTCAATGACCGGCGCAGTCCCCCCTCCCGTACCGTCGCCCGGCGCCGCGCTGCGCCCCAGCGCGCCGGTTTCTCGTACGCGACGGTGCGGAGATTCCAGCACAGTGCCGGATCTCCAACAAGGCCGACGATCCGGCCTCCCCACTCGAACACAGCCGGTGAGAAGGGGATCACCTGCTGTCGAAGTCGATCAGGGAGCAAACGGACGTTCCCCTGCGTATCGCTCGATCGCGCAGGGACGGCGATCGGTGTCCCAGTCGCCATGATCAGCAGCGGAATGCAGCATTCCAGCACGGAATGTCCGTTTGCTGCCTCGGAGTTACGCATCCGGAATGCCGGATTCATCCCGCCGGGGGTGAGCAAACTCACATATGGATCGTTGCCTGATACCGGCATTCCACGGGAATCCCATGTTTAGCCTGACGCTTTACTTGGGATGGCCAACAGTCCACCCGGCGTCCCCGCGGCGCCCGTATCCGAGGTTCAGCAGCCACCGATGAAGACGACGAAGACGGCGAAGCCGGCCACCGCGACGGCGGTCATCCGCGCCACCGCCAACCCCCGCCGCACCACCCTGATGCACCTCGACGGCACCGCCGGACTGGAGCGCGGCGCACAGCCGGAGTTCGCCCTCGAACTGCCCGCCGCCACGGCCAACCCGCGCCGCACCATCCTGATGGAGGCTCCCGAGGCCTTCCGGCTCCCGCAGTCCGAGGTCGCCCCCGCCGTCTGACCCGCGGCCCGGCCCGTCCCGGCCCCGCCGTGCGACCCGGCCGCGCCGCCGCGGTCCGAACCGGTCGCCCGCTCCGCGTTAGCCTGGGGTGTCACACTCCAACCAGCGGAAACAGGGGGCTCGGCAGCCCGTGCGCATCGCCAGGTTCTCCATCGACGGCAACGTCGCCTTCGGCGCGGTCGAGGGCGAGGCCGCCCCCGGCACCGCCGACGGCCTCGTCCTCGACATCATCAAGGGCATCCCCTACGGCGACTTCGAGCTCAGCGGCACCAAGGTCCCGCTGAACAAGGTCCGGCTGCTGCCGCCCGTACTGCCCAACAAGGTCGTCGCGATCGGCCGCAACTACGCCGAGCACGCCGCCGAACTGGGCCATGAGGTCCCCGAGGCCCCGGTCGCCTTCTTCAAGCCCACCACCTCGGTGATCGGCAGCGGCGACGCGATCGAGTACCCCTCCTTCTCGAACGAGCTGCACCACGAGGCCGAGCTCGCCGTCGTCATCGGCCGGATGTGCCGCGAGGTCCCCCGCGAACGCGTCAAGGACGTCGTCTTCGGCTACACCTGCGCCAACGACGTCACCGCCCGCGACGTGCAGAAGCGCGAGCTCCAGTGGGCCCGCGCCAAGGGCTTCGACACCGCCTGCCCCCTGGGCCCCTGGGTGGAGACCGACCTCGACCCCGCCGACGCCACCATCCAGTGCACCGTCAACGGCGAACAGCGCCAGCTGGGTCGTACGAGCGACATGCTCCGCTCCGTGGAGGACCTGGTCGTCCACATCACCGAGGCCATGACCCTCCTGCCCGGAGACGTCATCCTCACCGGCACCCCCGCCGGAGTGGGGCCGCTCAACCCCGGCGACGAGGTCGCCGTCACCATCGAAGGCATCGGTACTCTCACCAACAGGGTGATCAAGCGTGGCTAACGGCATGATCCGCGTACGTTTCTGTCCCTCCCCGACCGGCAACCCCCATGTGGGCCTGGTCCGCACCGCCCTGTTCAACTGGGCGTTCGCCCGGCACCACCAGGGCACCCTGGTCTTCCGTATCGAGGACACCGACGCGGCCCGCGACTCCGAGGAGTCCTACACCCAGCTGCTCGACTCGCTGCGCTGGCTCGGCCTGGACTGGGACGAGGGCCCCGAGACCGGCGGCCCGCACGCCCCCTACCGCCAGTCCCAGCGGATGGACATCTACCGCGACGTCGCGGCCAGGCTGCTGGACGCCGGCCACGCCTACCACTGCTACTGCACCACCGAGGAGCTGGAGACCCGCCGCGACGCCGCCCGCGCCGCCGGCCGCCCCTCCGGCTACGACGGCCACTGCCGCGAGCTGACCGCCGAGCAGGCCGAGGCCTACCGCGCCGAGGGCCGCGAGGCGATCGTCCGCTTCCGGATGCCCGACGAGCCGATCACCTTCACCGACCTGGTCCGCGGCGAACTCACCTTCACCCCGGAGAACGTCCCCGACTACGGCATCGTGCGGGCCAACGGCTTCCCGCTCTACACCCTGGTCAACCCGGTCGACGACGCCCTGATGGAGATCACCCACGTCCTGCGCGGCGAGGACCTGCTCTCCTCCACCCCCCGGCAGATCGCCCTCTACAAGGCGCTGATCGACCTGGGCGTCGCCAAGGAGATCCCCGCCTTCGGCCACCTCCCCTATGTCATGGGCGAGGGCAACAAGAAGCTCTCCAAGCGCGACCCGCAGGCCTCCCTCAACCTCTACCGGGAGCGCGGCTTCCTCCCCGAGGGCCTGCTCAACTACCTCTCCCTGCTCGGCTGGTCCTTCTCCGCCGACCAGGACGTCTTCACCATCCCCGAGATGGTCGAGCGCTTCGAGATCGCCGACGTCAACGCCAACCCGGCCCGCTTCGACCTGAAGAAGGCCGAGTCCATCAACGGCGACCACATCCGCATGCTGGACGTGAAGGCCTTCACCGCCGCCTGCGAGCCCTGGCTGCGCGCCCCGCACGCCAACTGGGAGCCCGAGGAGTTCGACCAGGCCGCCTGGGAGGCCATCGCCCCCCACGCCCAGACCCGGCTCACCGTCCTCTCCGAGATCACCGCCAACGTCGACTTCCTCTTCCGCCGCGAGCCGGTCGAGGACGAGGCCTCCTGGCAGAAGGCGATGAAGGGCGACCCCGCCGCCCTGCTCACCACCGCCCGCGCGAAGCTGGAAGCCGCCGACTGGACCAGCCCCGAGTCCCTCAAGGAGGCCGTCCTGGCCGCCGGCGAGGAGCACGGCCTCAAGCTCGGCAAGGCCCAGGCCCCGGTCCGGGTCGCCGTCACCGGCCGCACCGTCGGCCTGCCCCTCTTCGAGTCGCTGGAAGTCCTCGGCAAGGACCGCACCCTCGCCCGCATCGACGCCGCCCTGGCCAAGCTGGCCGGCTAGTCCCGCGTACGCCCCTGGGGGCGGTGGCCGACACCGGCCACCGCCCCCTCGGTGTGTCAGCGCCCCCGGTTAGTGTTCGAGGCGATCACCGAACCGCCGCTCCCTCGGGGGGACAGCCATGCCCATGACCGCGCCCGACCTCGACTGGTACTTCACGCCCGGCAACCGCTTCGAGCGGTCCGGGGACCATCCGCTGGCCGGCACCATGTCCGTGGTCCGGGCGCCCGGGGAGCTGTGGCTGCCGAGCGGGCGGGTCACCGCCTGCGACCCGTTCGTCTCGCTGGGCACCGGCGAGGCCGAGCCCTTCACCGCCGCCGTCCCGCCCGGGCGGTACCCGGTGGAGTGCGCCGTCGCCACCCTCACCCACCCGGGCCAGGAGCCCGGCGACCGGCCGCACCAGCGGGTCGCCGCCGCCCGGCTGCTGATCTCCGGCGCCCCGGCGTTCTCCTGGGAACCGGCCCTCCTCGCCGGCCAGGACCTGTCCGAACTCGGTGACGAGGAGTTCTACGGGTACGGCGTGGACGCCGGCACCGGCTGCTTCTACGACGCCGCCTGCGACGAGTCCTTCCCGGAGGACGAGGACGGCGAGAGCCCGGTCTGGTACGCGCTCTTCGGCGGCGAGGAGCCCCCGGACGACCTCGGTCCCTACCTGGTCGACGCCCCGGAAGGCGGTCACAACCTGGTCGCCTTCACCTCCGGCTGGGGTGACGGCGCCTACCCGACCTGGGTCGGCCGCGGCGCCGACGGACAGGTGGTGTCCTTCGTCACGGACTTCCATGTGGTCCCGGACGGCGTGGGCGCGCGGGCCTGAGCCGCCGGCCGGCCCCGTAGGCTCGGCCCCATGGCGATCCGGGCGGTCCTGTGGGACATCGACGACACGATCTTCGACTACGCGAGCGCCGACCGCGCGGGAATGCTCCACCATCTGCGCGCCGAGGGCCTGAGCGGCGGATACGGATCCGTCGACCAGGCCCTCACCCGCTGGAAGGAGCTGACGCTTCTCCACTGGCGGCGCTTCGAGGCGGGTGGGATCTCCTTCGAGGACCAGCGCCGGGACCGGGTACGGGACTTCACCGGCACCGCCCTCACCGACCCCGAGGCCGACGACTGGTTCGCCCGCTACCTCACCCACTACGAGGCCGCCTGGGAGCTGTTCCCGGACACCCTGCCCGTACTGGAGCTGCTCGCCGCCGACTACCGGCACGCGGTGCTCTCCAACTCCTCGGCCCGCAACCAGGAGCGCAAGCTGCGGATACTCGGGGTGCGCGACCGGTTCGAGGCGCTGCTGTGCGCCGCCGAACTGGGCGTCGCCAAGCCCGCCCCGGAGGCCTTCCACGCCGCCTGCGACGCCCTGCGGCTGCCCCCGGCGGACGTCGCGTACGTCGGCGACCAGCCGGACATCGACGCCCGCGGCGCCGTCGAGGCGGGACTGACCGGGATCTGGCTCGACCGGGCCGGCGCGGGCGGCCGGCCGGAGCTGAAACGGATCACCGGGCTCGACCAGCTCCCCGCGCTGCTGCGGCCCGATACCCGTTTTGGAGCCCCGGACTCCATCGGGTAATGTTCTTTCTGCGCCGAGGGGAGCGGGACGGAAGTCCGGAGCCCGGAGGCGTAACCCGAACGAAGCCCCACAGGGGATCTTGTTCTGGTGGCCTATGGTGTAATTGGCAGCACGACTGATTCTGGTTCAGTTAGTCTTGGTTCGAGTCCAGGTAGGCCAGCTCGCAGAGCTCATCTGCAAAGCCCCCGTTGTGTAGCGGCCTAGCACGCTGCCCTCTCAAGGCAGTAGCGCCGGTTCGAATCCGGTCGGGGGTACAGATCCATCCCGCAGGTCACCAGGGTCGCACCCGGTGAACAAGCGGTGACATCACCCGGCGAGAGCCGGGTGGGATCGCCAGGGCCCCCGTTGTGTAGCGGCCTAGCACGCCGCCCTCTCAAGGCGGTAGCGCCGGTTCGAATCCGGTCGGGGGTACCAACTGGTCTGAGTCACCAGTGGCCTATGGTGTAATTGGCAGCACGACTGATTCTGGTTCAGTTAGTCTTGGTTCGAGTCCAGGTAGGCCAGCGCAGTACAGCAGTACCCAGCAGGACAGGGATCGCGGTTCACCCCGCGTGACATATGGCTAGCCCCCGTTGTGTAGCGGCCTAGCACGCCGCCCTCTCAAGGCGGTAGCGCCGGTTCGAATCCGGTCGGGGGTACCAGCAGGACAGAAGGGGCCTTCCCATCCGGGAGGGCCCCTTCCGCATGTCCGCTCACCCTTGTCCGTCACCTGTGTCCGCTTCCCTCGGTCCGCCGCACACCGGGGCTCACACCGTGATCGGCACCGGGTGCACCTCGTCCGCCGGGTGGCCGGTCCGCTCGTGGACCCGCTGCACCGCGTCCGCCGAGGGGCCCTCCGAGAGGCAGTAGACCGTCCCGGTGTCCGGGTCCGCCCACGCCCGCTTGAAGTGCACGCCCTCCTCGCCCTCGATCGCGAGGTCGGCCCGGTGCGCCTCCATCAGCTGATCGCTGGTGATCCCCTTCATCCCCCGGTGTACGTCCATGAACTCCGTCATCGCCTCTGCACCTCCAGGGCTCGGCAGCCACTCCCTTCCATGGTGCACCCGGGGCCCGGCCCGAACACCTCCGGCCGGGCCCCCGCGGCGTCGCCAGGGGCCCGGCCGGAGAGGGCAGGGGCGGGGGAGTGGGCTCAGCCGGAGCGGCGCAGGGCGTCGCTGAGCCGGGCGGCCGCGTCGATGACCGCCTGGGCGTGCATCCGGCCCGGGTGGCGGGTCAGCCGCTCGATCGGCCCGGAGACCGACACCGCGGCGACCACGCGGTTGGAGGGCCCGCGCACCGGGGCGGAGACCGAGGCCACCCCCGGCTCGCGCTCGCCCAGCGACTGCGCCCAGCCCCGGCGCCGTACGCCGGACAGCGCCGTCGCCGTGAAACGGGCGCCCTGGAGGCCGCGGTGCAGCCGCTCCGGCTCCTCCCAGGCCATCAGGATCTGCGCCGAGGAGCCGGCCTTCATGGTCAGCGTGGAGCCGACCGGCACGGTGTCCCGCAGTCCGGACAGCCGCTCCGCCGCCGCCACGCATATGCGCATGTCGCCCTGGCGCCGGTAGAGCTGCGCGCTCTCCCCGGTCACATCGCGCAGGTGGGTGAGCACCGGTCCGGCCGTGGCCAGCAGGCGGTCCTCACCGGCCGCGGCGGCGAGCTCCGCCAGCCGCGGGCCGAGGATGAACCGGCCCTGCATGTCCCTCGCCACCATCCGGTGGTGTTCCAGTGCCACGGCCAGGCGATGGGCCGTGGGTCGTGCGAGCCCGGTCGCCGCGACCAGCCCGGCGAGGGTGGCCGGACCGGACTCCAGGGCGCTCAGTACCAGAGCTGCCTTGTCGAGAACGCCGACGCCGCTAGAGTTGTCCATGCAACGATACTCTCGTCTCACTCTGTGAAACGCAAGTTCAATTTTCCCGAGAACTTGCCAGGCTGTAGGGGCGGCCCGCGGACCAATCGGGTCCGCAGCCGGCGTCCGCCAGGTGAGAAGCGCGCACGAGACGCGCGCGGTCACCCAGGGGAGCGGACGCGGCCCCCGTATCTCTGAGAAGTGCCGGCGCGACCTGCCGGCCGGAGGGAAAGCGATGGGTAGGACACTCGCGGAGAAGGTCTGGGACGACCATGTCGTCCGGCGCGCCGAGGGCGAGCCCGACCTCCTCTTCATCGATCTGCACCTGCTGCACGAGGTGACCAGCCCGCAGGCCTTCGACGGGCTGCGCAAGGCGGGCCGTCCCGTCCGCCGCCTCGACCTCACCATCGCGACCGAGGACCACAACACCCCCACCCTCGACATCGACAAGCCCATCGCCGACCCGGTCTCCCGCGCCCAGTTGGAGACCCTGCGCAGGAACTGCGCCGAGTTCGGCGTCCGGCTGCACCCGCTGGGCGACGTCGAGCAGGGCGTCGTCCACGTGGTGGGACCGCAGCTGGGACTGACCCAGCCCGGCACCACCGTGGTCTGCGGCGACTCGCACACCTCCACCCACGGCGCCTTCGGCGCGCTGGCCTTCGGGATCGGCACCTCCCAGGTCGAGCATGTGCTCGCCACCCAGACGCTGCCGATGACCCGCCCCAAGACCATGGCGATCACCGTCGACGGCGAGCTGCCCGAGGGCGTCACCGCCAAGGACCTCATCCTGGCGATCATCGCGAGGATCGGCACCGGCGGCGGGCAGGGCTACGTCCTGGAGTACCGCGGCTCCGCCATCGAGCAGCTCTCGATGGAGGCCCGGATGACCATCTGCAACATGTCCATCGAGGCCGGCGCCCGGGCCGGCATGATCGCCCCCGACCAGACCACCTTCGACTACCTCAAGGGCCGCCCGCACGCCCCCGAGGGCGAGGACTGGGACGCCGCGGTCGCCTACTGGAAGACCCTGCGCACCGACGAGGACGCCGTCTTCGACGCCGAGGTCGTCATCGACGCCGCCCGGCTGGCCCCCTTCGTCACCTGGGGCACCAATCCGGGCCAGGGCGCCCCGCTTTCGGCCTCCGTCCCCGATCCCGCCTCGTACGAGGACGCTTCGGAGCGCCTGGCCGCCGAGAACGCCCTGACGTACATGGGCCTGACCGCCGGGCAGCCGCTGCGCGAGATCGCGGTGGACACCGTCTTCGTCGGCTCCTGCACCAACGGCCGGATCGAGGACCTGCGCTCCGCCGCCGCCGTGCTGGACGGCCGCAAAGTCGCCGACGGGGTGCGGATGCTCGTCGTCCCCGGCTCCGTCCGGGTCGCCCTGCAGGCCGTCGAGGAGGGCCTGGACAAGGTCTTCACAGGCGCCGGGGCCGAATGGCGGCACGCCGGCTGCTCGATGTGCCTGGGCATGAACCCCGACCAACTCGCGCCCGGCGAGCGCTCCGCCTCCACCTCCAACCGCAACTTCGAGGGGCGGCAGGGCAAGGGCGGCCGCACCCACCTGGTCTCCCCGCAGGTCGCCGCCGCCACCGCGGTCCTCGGCCATCTGGCCTCGCCCGCCGACCTGACCGAAGCCGCCGCCCCCGCCACCGCCGGAGTCTGAACCGCCATGGAAGCCTTCACCACCCACACCGGCCGGGCCGTCCCGCTGCGCCGCAGCAACGTGGACACCGACCAGATCATCCCCGCGCACTGGCTGAAGAAGGTCACCCGCGACGGGTTCGAGGACGGGCTGTTCGAGGCCTGGCGCAAGGACCCGGAGTTCGTCCTCAACCGCCCCGAGCGCCAGGGCGCCACCGTGCTGGTCGCCGGCCCCGACTTCGGCACCGGCTCCTCCCGCGAGCACGCCGTCTGGGCGCTGCAGAACTTCGGCTTCAAGACGGTCGTCTCCTCCCGCTTCGCCGATATCTTCCGCGGCAACTCGCTGAAGAACGGCCTGCTCACGGTGGTGCTGGAGCAGAAGACGGTGGACGCGCTCTGGGAGCTGACCGAGGCCGACCCGACGGTCGAGGTGACCGTCGACCTCCAGCGGCGCGAGGTGCGCGCCCCGGGCGTCACCGCCCCCTTCGAGCTGGACGAGAACTCCCGCTGGCGGCTGCTGAACGGGCTGGACGACATCAGCATCACCCTGCGCGAGGAGGAGCACATCGCCGCGTACGAGGTGTCCCGGCCGTCCCACAAGCCCCGCACTCTCCAGGGCTGAGCCCCCCGGGCCCCGCGCCCCGCACCCTCGATGCCCCCGGCCGACCCCCGGCCGGGGGCATCGGCGTGTCCGCCACCCTCCCGTACGGCGGGGCCAACTCCGCTCTCCGTGCGGGGGGCGGTGGCCTGAAACCGACCCTGCGGGGTAGCGGAACAGCCGGAGAGAGCCATCCGGCTGACCCTCGCCCGGAGATTTCCACCAAGGTGCCGGACCCCGGATCCGGCCCCGCCGCCAGACGTCAACTGCGTTCTGTTGAAAGGTAGTTGGAGGATGTTGAGGGGGCCGCACGGGGGTGGTGCGACCGGTCCCTACGGCCGGACGCAGCACGGTAGTTGCCCCCTAAGCGGGCGACAACTCGCCCCAGATGGCACAATCGGTGCATGGAACGCGACAGCCAACTCCAGCTCTATCAGGCCGTCGCAGCCCGACTGAAAGAAGCGCACACCCGAGTGCGCGAACTGCAAGTCCCGGAGGGCGTGAGGATGGCGCTGTCCCGGAAGCTGCTGACCATCACGGCTGCGGCGAAGCACGATCTCGCAGGCGCTGCAAGGCGGCTGGACCGGTTGATGAAGGACCTGGACGAGGGTCGATTCCCCGAAGGGGACTGACATCCGATTTCCGTGACGGACGACCGACTCCGTTGCGGCACTAGGGTGATTAGCCCGTTTCGTGTTTGATTTGCGGTATATATCTGCCTAACGTGCGAAAAGCTTGAACACTTTCGTTCCGGCAATGTCTCCGAAGGGGAAGACGTGAACAAGGCGCAGCTCGTAGAAGCGATTGCCGACAAGATGGGTGGCCGCCAGCAGGCCGCCGACGCCGTCGACGCGGTGCTGGACGCCATCGTCCGTGCCGTGGTCGCCGGTGACCGGGTCTCCGTCACCGGCTTCGGCTCTTTCGAGAAGGTCGACCGCCCGGCCCGCTACGCCCGCAACCCGCAGACGGGCGAGCGCGTCCGGGTCAAGAAGACCTCCGTTCCGCGCTTCCGTGCCGGTCAGGGCTTCAAGGACCTGGTGAGCGGCTCCAAGAAGCTCCCCAAGGGTGGCGAGGTCTCGGTGAAGAAGGCCCCCAAGGGCAGCCTCTCCGGCCCGCCCCCCACCATCGCCAAGGCCGCCGGCAAGAAGGCCGCCGCCAAGAAGACCTCGGCCGCCGCGGCCAAGAAGACCGCCGCCAAGAAGGCCACTCCGGCCAAGAAGACGACGGCCACCGCCAAGAAGACCACGGCGAAGAAGACCACCGGGGCCGCGGCCGCCGCCAAGAAGACCGGCGCGGCCAAGACCACGACGGCGAAGAAGACCTCCGCCGCCGCCAAGAAGACCGCCCCGGCGAAGAAGACCACCGCCAAGAAGGCCCCGGCCAAGAAGACCACGGCGCGCAAGACCACCGCCGCGAAGAAGGCCACCAGCAGCAAGTAGGCCGCCGGCGCGCACGCTTCCCCGCCCCGCGGGGGCGGAGCTCCGCCGCACGCCGTACCGGATCGAAAGTCGCACCGCCGGGCCGGGCCCTCCGCGAGGAAGGCCCGGCCCGGCGGGCTGTCGTGCGCTCTGGCGCGGGGGCGCGGCTAGAAGGTCTGCAGGGTGACGAGGGTGATCCGCCGCGCCTCGCCCTCGCCCTCCGTCTCGATCCGCACCCGCTGCCCGGGCCGCAGCAGCCGCAGCCCGCCCGCGTCGAACGCCGAGGCGGGGAAGTCCACCGGGGTGCCGTCGTCGAGCAGCACACTGCCGCTGCGGGTGCCGGGATCGTAGGTGTACGCGGTGGCCTGCATGCCCCAAAGCCTAGCCGCCGCCGACGGTTCAGCCCCGGTCGCGTACCGGTTCGCGGGCGGCCCAGAGGGCGCTGGTGCGGGGGCCGGTGCCGAGTTCCACGGCCGCGCGCAGGTCGTCGGGGGTGTCCACGTCCTGCCGTACCGAGGCGACGTCCGGCAGCAGGATTTCCACCGCGCCCGACACCGAATGGCGGTGCCGCGAGGGGCCGCCGAAAGCGGGGTCCAATTCGACTCCGGGCGCCGCCGACAGCAAAGTCGTACCGATTTCCGCCGCGTCGCAGAGAAAAGCGCGCGGGAATTCCCCGGCCACCGCCAGCACCCGCGCCAGCTCCGCGGGCCGCAGCGCCGGCAGGTCCGCGTTGAGGGCCGCCACCGGGGCCCCGGGCCGCACCGCCCGGGCCGCCCCCGCCCCGTACGCCAGCGCCGCGTTCAGCCCGGCGGCCGGGGCGTCCGGCACCACCCGGGCGCCCAGGGCGGTCAGGGCGAGCGCCGCCGTACGGTCGTCCGTGACGACGAACACATCCCGTACCGCCGCACTGGCCAGCGCCGCGGCCACGGTGTCCTCGGCGAACGCCAGCGCCAGCCGGCGCCGCAGCAGCGGGCCGGCGGCACCGCTCAGCCTGCTCTTGGCCCGTACAAGGGGTTTCAGCGGAACGACCAGCGACCAGGCGCCGGTCGGATCGGGGTTCGTGGCGGGCTCTCCTTCCTCAGGGCGCGCCGTGCGCACCGCGCCCATTGTGGCCCGGCCCCGGGACCGTCCGGCCGTCCGGTGTCCGAGGCGGGGCGTACCGTGTCCTCGACAGACCAGGGGCCCGGGGCCACACTTGATCCCCGGTCGAGCCAAGTCCCTTAAGGAAGGTGTGCGCGTGTCCCGCCGCAGAATCGGCTTCTGGTACCGCCTGGCGGCGGTCATCGCAAAACCGCCGCTGGTGGTTCTGTTCAAGCGGGACTGGCAGGGAACGGAGCACATTCCCGCCGAGGGCGGTTTCATCACCGCCGTCAACCACAACTCCTATCTCGACCCGCTGTCGTACGCGCACTACCAGTACAACACCGGACGGGTGCCGCGCTTCCTGGCCAAGGCCGCGCTGTTCCGCGGCTCGTTCGTCGGCGCGATCCTGCGCGGCACCGGCCAGATCCCCGTCTACCGGGAGACCACCGACGCCCTGAACGCCTTCCGGGCCGCCGTCGCCGCCATCGAGCGCGGCGAGTGCGTCGCCTTCTACCCCGAGGGCACCCTCACCCGGGACCCGGAGATGTGGCCGATGGCCGGCAAGACCGGCGCCGCCCGGGTCGCCCTGATGACGCGGGTGCCCGTCATCCCGGTCGCCCAGTGGGGCGCCAACCTGGCGATGCCGCCGTACGCCAAGGAGAACAGGCTCAACCTGCTGCCGCGCAAGACGCTGATCGTGCGCGCCGGACCGCCCGTGGACCTGGACCGCTTCTACGACAAGGAGCCCACCGGCGAGGTGCTGCGCGAGGCGACCGAGGCCATCATGGTCGCGATCACCGCGCTGCTGGAGGAGGTGCGCGGCGAGCAGGCGCCGCCCGAACCGTACGACCACCGCAAGGCCCGTCTCGCGCAGCGGCGCCGGGCGGCAGGGGAGGAAGTCACGTGACACAGCCCGAACAGCCGGGACACGCCGCTGGGGGCGCCAGGCGCCCGAAGGCCGCGGTCTTCGGCTCCGGTTCCTGGGGCACGGCCTTCGCCATCGTGCTCGCCGACGCCGGTTGCGAGGTGGTCACCTGGGCCCGCCGCAAGGAGGTCGTGGACGCGATCAACACCGGCCGCACCAACCCCGACTACTTCCCCGGCGCCGAACTGCCCGCCTCCATCCGGGCCACCACCGACCCCGCCGAGGCCGCGCACGGCGCCGACTTCACGGTGCTCTCCGTCCCCTCCCAGACGCTGCGCGACAACCTCGCCGCCTGGACCCCGCACCTCGCCCCGGACACCCTGCTGGTCTCCCTGATGAAGGGGATCGAACTCGGCAGCGCCAAGCGGATGAGCGAGGTCATCGGGGAGGTCGCCGGTGTCCTCGAAGAGCGGGTCGCCGTGGTCACCGGACCCAACCTGGCCAAGGAGATCGTCGCCCGGATGCCCGCCGCCGCGGTGGTCGCCTGCCGCGACGAGGAGAACGCCCGCCGCCTCCAGGCGGCCTGCCACACCCCGTACTTCCGCCCGTACACCAACACCGACGTGGTCGGCTGCGAACTGGGCGGCGCGGTGAAGAACGTCATCGGCCTCGCCGTCGGCATCGCGGACGGCATGGGCCTCGGGGACAACGCCAAGGGCTCCCTGATCACCCGCGGCCTCGCCGAGACCACCCGGCTGGGACTGGCCATGGGCGCCGACCCGCTGACCTTCTCCGGACTCGCCGGCCTCGGCGACCTGGTCGCCACCTGCTCCTCCCCGCTCTCCCGCAACCACACCTTCGGCACCAACCTGGGCCGGGGCATGACCCTCGCGGAGACCATCGCCGTCACCAGGCAGACCGCGGAGGGCGTGAAGTCCTGCGAATCGGTGCTCGACCTGGCCCGCCGGCACGGCGTCGACATGCCGATCACCGAGACGGTCGTCGGCATCGTCCACGAGGGCAAGCCGCCGATGGTCGCGCTCAAGGAGCTGATGTCCCGCGCCGCCAAGCCCGAGCGGCGCTGACGCCCGGCGGCGGGGCGGCTCACCGACCGGGGCCGGGGGAGCGGGAGGGGCGCCGGGCGGGTGGACCGGCGGGGCGGGTCACTGACGAGCCCGGGGCGAGCGGGTACCCTCAACGCGATATGAGCAGCGAGAACCTCCCCACCAGCCCCGAGCACAAGCCGCGCGTGGCCGTCGTCTTCGGCGGACGCAGCTCCGAGCACGCCATCTCCGTCGTCACCGCCGGCGCCGTGCTGCGCGCCATCGACCGGGACGTCTACGACGTGCTGCCGATCGGCATCACCACCGACGGCCGCTGGGCGCTCACCGCCGACGAACCGGAGCGGATGGCCATCGCCGGCGGCACCCTGCCCAGCGTCGGCGACCTCGCCGAGTCCACCGAGGGCAGCGTGGTGCTCTCCGTCGACCCCGCCAACCGCGAGGTCGTCTACAGCGAACCCGGCTCGGTGCCCAAGGCGCTGGGCGACGTGGACGTCGTCTTCCCCGTGCTGCACGGGCCGTACGGCGAGGACGGCACCCTCCAGGGCCTGCTGGAGCTGTCCGGGGTGCCCTATGTGGGCGCCGGGGTGCTCTCCTCGGCCGTCGGCCAGGACAAGGAGTACATGAAGCGGATCTTCACCTCGTTCGGGCTGCCGGTCGGCCCCTACGAGGTGATCCGCCCCCGCGAGTGGGAGCAGGACCCCGCCGCCGCCCGCAAGCGGATCGCCGACTTCGCCGCCGAGCACGGCTGGCCGCTGTTCGTGAAGCCCGCCCGGGCCGGCTCCTCCATGGGCATCAGCAAGGTCGACGGCTTCGAGGACCTGGACGAGGCGGTCGAGGAGGCCCGCCGCCACGACCCCAAGGTCATCGTGGAGTCGCTGCTCACCGGCCGCGAGATCGAGTGCGGCGTGCTGGAGTTCGAGGACGGGCCGCGCGCCTCCGTCCCGGCCTGGATCCCGCCCGTCACCGCCCACGACTTCTACGACTTCGAGGCCAAGTACGGCGCCGAGTCCGCGTCCGGGGTGGTCCCCGCCCCGATCACCCCCGAGCAGACCGCCGAGGTGCAGCGCCTCGCCATCGCCGCGTTCGAGGCGGCCGCCTGCGAGGGCCTGGTCCGGGCGGACTTCTTCCTCACCGACGAGGGCGAGTTCGTCATCAACGAGATCAACACCATGCCGGGCTTCACCCCGATCTCCATGTACCCGCGGATGTGGCAGGAGAGCGGCGTGGACTACCCCGAGCTGATCGACCGGCTCATCCAGGCCGCGCTGCGCCGCCCGACGGGGCTGCGCTAGCCGAACGCGTTCGAGGGGCGGCCGCCTGGTGGGCGGCCGCCCCTCGTGGTGTACCGGGGACCGGTACGGGAGGCTGTCGGTAGGCCGGGCGGGTGACCGCGCAGTACGATCGCCCCGTCCCCCGGGCCGCCGCCCGGGACAGGGCGAGCGGCCGGATACGGGGGCTAGAGGTGGACGACCGGGCAGGTCAGCGTGCGGGTGATCCCGTCCACCTGCTGCACTTTGGCGACCACCATGCGGCCGAGCTCGTCGACCGTGTCCGCCTGGGCGCGGACGATGACGTCGTAGGGGCCGGTGACGTCCTCGGCCTGGACCACCCCCGGCATCTTGGCGATGGTCTCGGCGACCGTCGACGCCTTCCCCACCTCGGTCTGAATCAGGATGTACGCCTGTACCACGGAACCTCCAGGGCGGCCATGAGGATCTTGGTCCCCGCCCTCGGCGGGGAGAACGGCAGGTCAAAGAAAGGGACGCCACGGTACCGCGTCGCCGTGGGCGAGCGGGAGACCCGCGCGGTCCACGCGGCGCCCGGGCGGTGGACCGGTGCGCGGGGAGTTGACGGCCCCCGGTCGCGGGGGAGGCACGGGGCCGGGTGCGACGAACGGTACGGGGCCGGGTTCGGGGGGCGGTACGGAACCGGGCCCCGGGCCCGGAACGGGGGCGCGGCCGTACGGTGGCGGCCGCTTCGACTCACGAGCATATGGAGAGGTGAACCTCGGTGAAGGGCACTGTGGGCGAGTTGGGGGAGTTCGGGCTCATCAGAGAGCTCACCTCCCGGCTCACCACCACCCCGGCGGTACGGGTCGGGCCGGGCGACGACGCCGCGGTCGTGGCCGCGCCCGACCGGCGCGTCGTGGCCAGCACGGACATCCTGCTGGAGGGACGGCACTTCCGGCGCGACTGGTCCACCGCCTACGACGTGGGCCGCAAGGCCGCCGCGCAGAACCTCGCCGACATCGCCGCGATGGGCGCGGTCCCGACGGCCCTGCTGCTGGGCCTTGTCGTCCCCGCCGAACTCCCGGCCGCCTGGCCCACCGAGCTGATGGACGGCCTGCGCGACGAGTGCCAGGTGGCCGGTGCCTCGGTGGTCGGCGGCGACGTGGTGCGCGGCGAGACCATCACCGTCTCCATCACCGCCCTCGGCGACCTGCGCAACCACGAGCCCGTCACCCGGGCCGGCGCCCAGCCCGGCGACGTGGTCGCCTACACCGGCTGGCTCGGCTGGTCCGCCGCCGGGTACGCGGTGCTCTCCCGCGGCTTCCGCTCCCCGCGCGCCTTCGTCGAGGCGCACCGGCGCCCCGAACCCCCGTACCACGCGGGCCCCGCCGCCGCCGGGCTCGGCGCCACCGCCATGTGCGACGTCAGCGACGGGCTGATCGCCGACCTCGGCCACATCGCCGAGGCCAGCAAGGTCCGCATCGACCTGCGCTCCGGGTGCATCGACATCCCCACCCAGATGAACGACATCGGCCAGGCCGTCGGCGTGGACCCGATGCAGTGGGTGCTCACCGGCGGCGAGGACCACGCCATCGTCGCCACCTTCCCGCCGGACGTGAAGCTGCCCGCCCGCTGGAAGGTGATCGGCGAGGTGGTCAACCCCTCGGCCCTGCCCCAGGTCACCGTGGACGGGGCGCCCTGGCACGCCACCGGCGGCTGGGACCACTTCGGAGAGGAGCCGCAGCAGTGAGTTTCGTCAACGGTGGTCCGGGTGTGCTGCCCAACGTCCTGACCGTCGCCGGGTCCGACTCGGGCGGCGGCGCCGGGATCCAGGCCGACCTGAAGACCATGCTGGCGCTCGGGGTGCACGGGATGAGCGTGGTCACCGCCGTCACCGCGCAGAACTCGCTGGGCGTGCAGGGCGCCTGGGAGCTGCCCGCGGAGGCGGTGCGCGCCCAGTACCGCAGTGTGGTGGACGACATCGGCGTCCAGGCTGTGAAGACCGGGATGCTGGCGACCGCCCCGCTGGTGGAGGCCGTGGCGGAGCTGCTGGCCGGTACCGAGGCGCCGGTGGTGGTCGACCCGGTGGGGGTCTCCAAGCACGGGGACTCGCTGCTGGCCGCGTCCGCGCTGGACTCGGTACGGGGCGCGCTGCTGCCGGTCGCCACCGTGGCCACCCCCAACCTGGACGAGGTGGCCCAGATCACCGGGGTGCGGGTGGAGCGGGAGGACGACCTCCGTGAGGCGGCGGGGGCGCTGCTCGCCTTCGGGCCCCGGTGGGCGCTGATCAAGGGCGGCCATCTGGCCGGGGACGCGGTGGACCTGCTCACCGACGGCACCGAGGAGCACTGGCTGCGGGCCCCCCGGCACGACAACCGGCACACCCACGGCACCGGTTGCACCCTCGCCTCGGCGGTCGCCGCGGGGCTCGCCAAGGGCCTCACGGTGCCGCAGGCGGTGCGGGCGGCGAAGGAGTACGTGACGGGGGCCATCGCGGCCGGCTTCGCCCTGGGTGCGGGGATCGGGCCGGTGGACCACGGGTGGCGGCTGAGGTAGCCCTGGGGCGGGCGGCGGCCGGGGGTTCGCCCACCGGCCGGTGGGCCCGCTGACGCGGGTGGGTCTGTGCTTGGTGCGGTGCGGTGGCCGGGTGCGCCTTCGGTGGTCGGGTCTGCGGTTCGGTGGGTGGGGGCGTGGGCACTCCGGGCTCACGTGCTCGCGGCTCGCGCTGACCGTTCGACGCTCAAGCGCACCGCCTCATTACGCTCGGCCGCTGCGCGCGCGACCCTGCGTACCCCCACCCGGCCGGTGGGCGGCTGACCCGCCATGGTGGCTGCGCGATTCCCGGCCGACGGCCGGGTACGGCAAAAAGCCGGTCCACCGAGGTGGACCGGCTCTTCTGGCAACCGACAGGCTGCGCTACGACGTAGGCGTCAGCGCGCGACCTTGCCGGCCTTGATGCACGAGGTGCAGGCGTTGAGGCGCTTCGGCGTCCCACTGACCACGGCACGCACGCGCTGGATGTTCGGGTTCCAGCGACGGGACGTACGGCGGTGCGAGTGCGAGATGTTGTTGCCGAAGCCCGGCCCCTTGCCGCAGACGTCGCAGTTGGCAGCCACGGGTCACTCCAAAGACTTCAGATGCACGTACGGTGAAATCCGGCGAGCCGGATCAGTTCGGTGACCGAGTGGCGTTGCCGGGGGAATGGCCCGATTCTCATCGGGCAACCGGAGCAGCATACAACGACCGCTTCGGTAGAACGAAACTACCATGGCTCGCTCCCGCCCCGCCCCGGGGCCGGGATCGTCGCAGGTCTACGCTGCCGTGCAGCCCGTTCCGCCCAAGGAGGACCTCCCGGTGCCGCACCCGCTCGACTCCGCCGCGGTCCGCCTCTGGTGCTCACTGGCGCTGGAGGCGCTGGGGCGGGAACGCGAGGACATCGACGCGATCAACGTCTACCCGGTGGCCGACGGGGACACCGGGACGAACCTGTACCTGACCGCCGAGTCGGCTCGGGAGGCGGTGGAGGCCCTGGCGGGGGCCGGGGTCGGGGTCGGGGAGACCGTACGGGCCATGGCGCACGGGGCGTTGCTCGGGGCGCGGGGCAACTCGGGGACCATCCTGGCGCAGCTGCTGCGGGGGATGGCCGGGGTGCTGGCCGCCGCCGAGGGCGCGGAGTGCTCCGGTGAGCTGCTGGCCCGGGGGCTGGCGGAGGCCGCCTCGGAGGCGCGGCGGGCGGTGGCGCATCCGGTGGAGGGGACGATCCTCACGGTGGCCTCGGCGGCGGCGCGGGCGTGCGAGGACGTGGGCGGGGCGGACGCGGCCACGGTGGCGCGGAGGGCGTACGAGGGGGCGCGGGTGGCGTTGGAGGCGACGCCGGGGCAGTTGGGCGCGCTGGAGCGGGCCGGGGTGGTGGACGCCGGCGGGCGCGGGCTGGTCGCGGTGCTGGGGGCGCTGGTGGAGGCGCTGTCGGGGGCGGCCCCGGCGCGGCCGGTGCGGGCGGCCCGGCCGGTGCCGGTGGTGGAGGAGTGCGCGGCGGGTGGGCCCGCCTTCGAGGTGATCTATCTGCTGGAGGCCGAGGACGCCGCGGTGGACCGGCTGCGGGAGCGGCTGGACGGGCTCGGGGACTCGCTGGTGGTGGTCGGCGGGGACGGGCTGTGGAACGTCCATGTGCATGTGGACGACGCGGGCGCGGCCGTGGAGGCCGGGGTGGAGGCCGGGCGGCCGTACCGGATCCGGATCACCCACTTCGAGGGGGCGGCCCCGATGGTGGAGCGGGTGCAGCGGGCCGTGGTGGCGGTGCTGCCGGGCGAGGGGCTGGCCGCGCTCTGCGAGGCGGCGGGGGCGACGACGGTGCTGGTCAAGGCGGGGGAGTCGCCGGCCAGCGGGGAGCTCGCCGAGGCGATCCGGCGGGCGCACGCCCATGAGGTGGTGCTGCTGCCGAACGCGGTGGAGCTGCGCCACACCGCCGCGGCCGCCGCCGAGCAGGTACGGGGCGAGGGGGTGCGGGTGGCGCTGATCCCGACCCGGTCGGCGGTGCAGGGCATCGCCGCGCTCGCGGTGCACGAGCCGGAGCGGCGGTTCGACGAGGACGTGGTGGCCATGACGGCGGCGGCCGGTGCGACGAGGTACGGGGAACTGGCGCTGGCGGAGCGGCAGTCGTTCACCTCGGCGGGGGTGTGCCAGGCGGGCGACGCACTGGGGCTCATCGACGGGGACGTGGCGGTGATCGGGCAGGACGTGGCCGGGACGGCACGGGAGGTGGTGGACCGGATGTTGTCCGGCGGCGGCGAACTGGTCACCCTGGTGGTGGCGGACGACGCTCCGGAGGGGCTGGCGGACGGGCTTCAGGCGTATGTCCGGGGGACCCGGCTGGCGGTGGACACGGTGGTGTACGCGGGTGGGCCGCAGGCTCCGCTGCTGCTGATCGGGGTGGAGTAGACGGCGGTTGTCGGTGGGGTGGTGGACGATGGGGGCGTGTCCGGACTCGACGAACCCCTGAAGAAGTCGCTGGGGCCCGCCACCGCGAAGGTGATGGCCGAGGCGCTTGAGCTGCACACCGTCGGCGACCTGCTGCATCACTATCCGCGCAGGTACGCCGAGCGCGGTGAGCTGACCACGCTGGCCGATCTGCCGCTGGACGAGCATGTGACGGTGGTGGCCAGGGTCGCCGACGCCCGGGTGCACACGTTCAACGGGGCCAAGGGGCGCGGGCAGCGGCTGGAGGTGACGATCACCGACGGCAGCGGGCGGTTGCAGCTGGTGTTCTTCGGCAAGGGCGTGCACAAGCCGCACAAGGAGCTGCTGCCGGGCACCCGGGCGATGTTCGCCGGGAAGGTGTCGGTGTTCAACCGGCGTACCCAGCTGGCGCACCCGGCGTATGAGCTGCTGCGGGGCGAGGAGGGGGACGGCGAGCCGGCGGTGGACTCCTGGGCCGGGGCGCTCATCCCGATCTACCCGGCCACCGTGAAGCTGGAGTCCTGGAAGATCGCCCGCGCGGTGGACGCGGTGCTGCCCCGGGTGTCGGACGCGGTGGACCCGCTGCCGGCCTCGCTGCGGCAGGGGCGGGGGCTGGCGGAGCTGCCGGACGCGCTGCGCATGATCCACCGGCCCGCCACCAAGGCGGACATCCTGGACGCACGGGAACGGCTCAAGTGGGACGAGGCGTTCGTGCTTCAGGTCGCGCTGGCCCGGCGGCGCCACGCCGACACCCAGCTGGCCGCGGTGCCCCGGGTGGCCACCGCGGGCGGGCTGCTGGACGCCTTCGACGCCAAGCTGCCGTTCACCCTCACCGAGGGGCAGGACAAGGTGTCCGCGGAGATCTTCGGGGATCTGGCGCTGGAGCACCCGATGCACCGGCTGCTCCAGGGCGAGGTCGGCTCGGGCAAGACCATGGTGGCGCTGCGGGCCATGCTCGCCGTGGTGGACGCCGGGGGGCAGGCCGCGATGCTGGCGCCCACCGAGGTGCTGGCCCAGCAGCACCACCGGTCGGTGGTGGAGATGTTGGGGGAGCTGGCGGAAGGTGGGCTGCTGGGGGGCGCCGAGCAGGCGACGAAGGTGGTGCTGCTGACCGGGTCGATGGGGGCCGCGGCGCGGCGGCAGGCGCTGCTGGACCTGGTGACCGGTGAGGCGGGGATCGTCATCGGCACCCACGCCCTCATCGAGGACAAGGTGAAGTTCCACGACCTGGGCCTGGTGGTGGTGGACGAGCAGCACCGGTTCGGCGTGGAGCAGCGGGACGCGCTGCGGGGCAAGGGCAAGCAGCCGCCGCATCTGCTGGTGATGACCGCCACCCCGATCCCGCGGACGGTGGCCATGACGGTCTTCGGCGATCTGGAGACCTCGGTGCTGGACCAGTTGCCGGCCGGGCGCTCGCCGATCGCCAGCCATGTGGTGCCGGCCGCCGACAAGCCGCACTTCCTGGCCCGCGCCTGGGAGCGGGTGCGCGAGGAGGTGGAGAACGGCCACCAGGCGTATGTGGTCTGCCCCCGGATCGGCGACGACGAGGACGAGAAGAAGAGCGGGAAGAAGGGCGCCGCGGCAGGGGAGGACGGGGACAAGCGGCCGCCGCTGGCGGTGCTGGAGGTGGCCGAGCAGCTGGCCAAGGGGCCGCTCGCCGGGCTGCGGGTGGAGGTGCTGCACGGGCGGATGGCGCCGGACGACAAGGACGCGGTGATGCGCCGGTTCGCCGCGGGGGAGGCGGACGTGCTGGTGGCCACCACGGTGATCGAGGTGGGGGTGAACGTCCCCAACGCCACCGCCATGGTGATCATGGACGCCGACCGGTTCGGGGTCTCGCAGCTGCACCAGCTGCGGGGCCGGGTCGGCCGCGGGTCCGCGGCCGGACTGTGCCTGCTGGTGACCGATGCCCCCGAGGCGAGCCCGGCCCGGGGGCGGCTGTCGGCGGTGGCGTCGACGTTGGACGGCTTCGAGCTGTCGCGGATCGACCTGGAGCAGCGCAGGGAGGGCGATGTGCTGGGGCAGGCCCAGTCCGGGGTCCGCTCCAGCCTGCGGGTGCTCGCGGTCATCGAGGACGAGGAGGTCATCGCCGCCGCCCGGGAGGAGGCCGCCGCGGTGGTCGCCGCCGACCCGGAGCTGGAGCACCTGCCGGAGCTGCGGATCGCGCTGGACGCCCTGCTGGACAAGGACCGCGCCGAGTATCTGGACAAGGGCTGACGGCACCGGGCCCGTATCGTGGGACGGGGGCCGTGCGCGGCCCGGTAGACGCCGAACGACGTGGACGGAAGAACAGCAGATGACCCGCGTGATCGCCGGGACGGCCGGCGGACGCCGCCTCGCCGTACCGCCCGGCAACGGCACCCGCCCCACCTCCGACCGGGCCCGCGAGGGGCTGTTCTCCAGTTGGGTGGCGTTCCTGGGAAGCCTGGACGGGGCGCGGGTCGCCGACCTGTACGCCGGGTCCGGTGCGGTGGGCCTGGAGGCGCTGTCCCGGGGCGCCGCCCACGCGCTGCTGGTGGAGGCCGACCAGCGGGCCGCCCGCACGCTCAGGGAGAACGTCCGCACGCTGGGGCTGCCCGGCGCCGAGGTGCGCACCGGCAAGGCCGAGCAGGTGGTGGCGGGCGCTGCCCCGGCGGAGCCCTATGACGTGGTCTTCCTCGACCCCCCGTACGCGGTCCCGGACGCCGAGCTCGGCGAGATCCTGCTCACACTCGCGGCGGGCGGCTGGCTGGCCGAGGACGCGCTGGTCACCGTGGAGCGCGGGACCAGGGGCGGCGAGTTCGGCTGGCCGGAGGGGTTCGAGCCGCTGCGCTCACGGCGTTACGGCGAGGGCACGCTCTGGTACGGTCGCGCCGCCTTCCCCGAGGGGGCCTTCCCCGAGGAGGGCGCACGATGACCGGATCCGAGAGCGAGGGACTTCAGTTGCGCCGCGCAGTCTGCCCGGGGTCGTTCGACCCCATCACCAACGGCCACCTCGACATCATCGCCCGGGCCGCCCGGCTCTACGACGTGGTGCACGTCGCGGTGATGATCAACGCTTCCAAGCAGGGCCTGTTCACCGTCGAGGAGCGGATGGAGCTGATCCGCCGGGTCACCGGCGAGTACGGCAACGTGGAGGTGGAGTCCCACCACGGGCTGCTGGTCGACTTCTGCAAGGAGCGGGAGATCCCGGCCATCGTCAAGGGGCTGCGCGCGGTCAGCGACTTCGACTACGAATTGCAGATGGCCCAGATGAACAACGGGCTGTCCGGGGTCGAGACGCTGTTCGTGCCGACCAACCCCACCTACAGCTTCCTGTCCTCCTCACTCGTCAAGGAGGTCGCCGCCTGGGGCGGGGACGTCTCCCATCTGCTGCCCGCGCCCGTGCACGAGGCGCTGGTCGAGCGGCTGGCGGAGCGCAGGAAGGCCTGACGGCCCGTCATCCGCTGTCCGGGGCCGCCCGGCGGGCCGTACAGTCGTCCTTCGAACCTCTCCATCCCGGCCGCACGAAGTGGAAGAGCACACGGTGGACGTGCACAAGAAGCTCGACGAGATCGTCGAGACGGTCCAGGGCGCCCGGTCCATGCCCATGTCGGCCTCCTGCGTGGTCAACCGCGCCGAACTGCTCGCCCTGCTGAACGACCTGCGGGACGCCCTGCCCGGCTCGCTGGCGCAGGCCCAGGAGCTGATCGGCGGCCGGGACCAGCTGGTCGAGCAGGCCCGCGCCGAGGCCGGGCGGATCATCGAGCAGGCGCACGCCGAACGCGGCTCGCTGATCTCCGGCACCCAGGTCGCCCAGAGCTCCCAGGCCGAGGCCGACCGCATCCTCGCCGAGGCCCGCCAGGAGGCCGAGGAGATCCGCGCCGAGGCCGACGAGTACGTGGACTCCAAGCTGGCCAACTTCGAGGTGGTCCTCACCAAGACCATCGGCTCCGTCGACCGGGGCCGGGAGAAGCTGCTCGGCCGCGGCCCCGGCCTGGACGAGCAGGGCTACGGCGACGCGGACGCCCCCGAGTACAGCGCCGACCCGGCCACCCTGATCGGCCGCGCCGACGCCTATGTGGACACCAAGCTCGGCGCCTTCGAGGCGGTGCTCAGCAAGACCCTGGAGGCCGTCGGCCGGGGGAGGCAGAAGCTGCACGGGCGGATCGCCAGCGACGAGCTGGGCGCGCACATGGCCGCCCAGGACGCCGCCGGGAACCCGCTGCACACCAGCGACGCCGACTACCTGGCCGGGCTGGCCGCCGTCGCCGAGCCCGAGGCCGCCGCCGCGCAGGCCCCGCCCGCCCCCGCCGCGCCCCCGCAGCCGGTGGCGCCCGCCGTGCCCGCGCAGGCCGACCCCTACGCGTACCCCCAGGCCGCCGACGCCTACGGCTACCCGCAGGACCCCTACGCGTACCAGGGCTACGACCAGCAGCAGGCGTACGGGCAGCAGCAGTCCTACGGCTACGAGCAGCAGCAGCCGGTCCCGCAGCAGGGGCACCCCCAGCACGGGCACCAGCAGCAGGGACACAACCAGCAGGCACAGCCGGCCGCGCTGGACGAGACCAGCTTCTTCGACACCAGCATGATCGACCTGGAGCAGCTGCGCCGCTACGAGCAGGGGCGCTGAGCCTCCGGCCCCGATTGGGACGGAGCGAGCCGGGGAGGTATCCTGGCTCTTCGGTCGCGAGTACGTCCGCGATCCAGCCTGCCCGCGTCGGCGCACTGCGCGACCGCGGGCGGCCCCCAGACGAAACCGAAAGCAGGAAGAGCCCTGAGTACGCGCCTCGACCACCGCAACCCCCTCGTGTTCGACACACACGAGCTGGGCCGGCGTCCCGGTGCCCTGCAGCGTCTCGACCGCTCGGTACCGGCACCGGCCGACCTCGGCCTGGACGGCGTCATCGCCGTCCCCGAGGGATCGCCCGTGGAGCTGGAGCTGCGCCTGGAGTCGGTCATGGAAGGTGTGCTTGTCACAGGCACCGCCCGTGCGTCGGCGGCAGGCGAGTGCGTAAGGTGTCTGGAGCCGCTGCACCGCGAGGTCGCCGCGGACTTCCAGGAGATGTACTCGTACCCCGACACCGACGACCGCGGGCGGCACAAGCCCGCGGACGACGAGGACGGGGAAGGCGAGGACATCGTCCCCCTTGAGGACGGCATGTTCGACCTCGAACCCGTGCTGCGCGATGCGGTGGTGCTCGCACTGCCCATGCAGCCGGTGTGCCGGGAGGACTGCGCCGGGTTGTGCCCCGACTGCGGGCTCGACCTGAACGAGGACCCCGACCACCACCATGACGCCGTCGACATCCGTTGGGCGGCACTGCAGGGACTCGCCGGTTCACTCGGAACCGATGAGAAGGACAACATGAGCGGCGCCGAACCTGGCGTCGACGAGAAGCAGGAGAAGTAGCCGTGGCTGTTCCGAAGCGGAAGATGTCGCGCAGCAACACGCGCCACCGCCGGTCGCAGTGGAAGGCTGCGGTCCCCACCCTGGTGTCGTGCGAGCGCTGCCAGGAGCCGAAGCTGCAGCACATCGCGTGCCCGAGCTGCGGCACGTACAACAAGCGCCAGGTCCTCTCGGTCTGAGCGGGCTGGTGAGAGGCACCGTGTCTGGCCAGAAGACGGCGGAAGACGCCAAGAAGCAGGCGGAGAACACGGCCTCGTCCCACACGCTTCTGGAAGGGCGGCTCGGGTACACCCTGGAGTCCGCCCTTCTGGTGCGTGCGCTGACCCACCGCTCCTACGCGTACGAGAACGGCGGTCTGCCCACCAACGAGCGGCTGGAGTTCCTCGGGGACTCCGTGCTCGGCCTGGTGGTCACGGACACGCTGTACCGGACCCACCCCGACCTGCCCGAAGGCCAGCTGGCCAAGTTGCGGGCCGCGGTGGTCAACTCTCGTGCGCTGGCGGAGGTCGGTCGCGGCCTCGACCTGGGAGCCTTCATCCGGCTCGGCCGGGGCGAGGAAGGCACCGGCGGCCGGGACAAGGCGTCCATCCTCGCCGACACCCTTGAAGCGGTGATCGGCGCGGTCTACCTCGACCAGGGCCTCGACGCGGCGTCCGAGCTGGTGCACCGGCTCTTCGACCCGCTGATCGAGAAGTCCTCCAACCTCGGCGCCGGCCTGGACTGGAAGACCAGCCTCCAGGAACTCACCGCGGCCGAGGGTCTCGGGGTTCCGGAGTACCTGGTCAGTGAGACCGGACCGGACCACGAGAAGACCTTCACTGCTGCCGCCCGCGTCGGTGGTGTCTCGTACGGCACCGGCACCGGCCGCAGCAAGAAGGAAGCGGAGCAGCAGGCGGCGGAGTCCGCCTGGCGGTCCATCAAGGCCGCCGCGGACGAGCGGGAGGCGGCGGCCAAGGCCGCGGCCGACGGCACCGGCGCCACCCCGGCACCGGAATCACCCGCCGCGAACGGTGCTCCCGCTTCCGCCGAGGCGCCCACCGCCCGGGAAGAGGCCGCCGACACCTCTTCCGTGGCGCAGGGCTCCTCCCGGGTGGCGGACTCGGCCACCCGCTGAGCACCGCCACCGCCCCGCCGCACCGGGAAACACTCCGGGGCGGCGGGGTTTCCCATGTGCCACGGGGTGTTTCCCAGGTGGTTCGGGCGGTTGCCCAGGCGGCCCCGGGGGTTTCCCGGGTGGCCCGGAGGGTTTCCCGCCCGTTGCCGTCGGCCCCCGTCCGTTCCCGTCGGTGTCCTGTCCGTTTCCCGTCCGAGGAGTCGCGTTGCCCGAGCTGCCCGAGGTCGAAGTCGTCCGGCGCGGACTGGAACGCTGGGTCAGCGGCCGTGTGGTCGCCGCCGTCGAGGTACTGCACCCGCGCGCGGTCCGCCGCCATCTGGCCGGCGGTGACGACTTCGCCGCCCGGCTCACCGGCCACCGCCTCGGCGTGCCCAGGCGGCGCGGCAAGTACCTCTGGCTGCCGCTCGCCGACACCGACGCCTCGGTCCTCGGCCACCTCGGGATGAGCGGGCAGCTCCTCGTCCAGCCGGACACCGCCGCCGACGAGAAGCACCTGCGGGTCCGCGTCCGCTTCGCCGACCCGCTCGGCACCGAACTGCGCTTCGTCGACCAGCGCACCTTCGGCGGACTCTCGCTGCACGACAACACTCCCGACGGGCTGCCGATACCCATCGCGCACATCGCCCGCGACCCGCTCGACCCCGCCTTCGACGAGGACGCCTACCACCGGGCGCTCCGGCTGCGCCGCACCACCCTCAAGCGTGCCCTGCTCGACCAGACCCTGATCAGCGGCGTCGGCAACATCTACGCCGACGAGGCGCTGTGGCGCTCCCGCCTGCACTACGACCGCCCCACCGCCACCCTCACCCGGCCCCGCTCCGCCGAACTCCTCGGCCACATCCGGGACGTGATGACCGCCGCCCTGGACGTCGGCGGCACCAGCTTCGACAGCCTGTACGTCAACGTCAACGGCCAGTCCGGCTACTTCGACCGGTCGCTGGACGCCTACGGCCGCGAGGGCCTGCCCTGCGCCCGCTGCGCCACCCCGATCCGCCGCCGCCCCTGGATGAACCGCTCCAGCTACTACTGCCCCCGCTGCCAGCGCCCGCCCCGGCCGCCGGTGGTCTGAGGCCCACGGAAGACAAGGCGGCCCCGACCGGAACGATCCGGTCGGGGCCGCCTTGTCGCGTACCTCTGCTAGAAGCCGAAGTTCTGCGTCCACCAGGGGCCGCCGGAGCCGAAGTGCACTCCGACGCCCAGGGTCGTGTAGTCGGGGTTGAGGATGTTGGCGCGGTGGCCCGCGCTGGTCATCCAGGAGGCCATGACCGCCTCGGCGTCCGCCTGGCCGCGGGCTATGTTCTCGGCGGACAACCCGGAGACACCGGCCGCGGCGGCCCGGTCCCAGGGGGTGCGGCCGTCGGGGTCGGTGTGCGAGAAGTAGCCGCGGGCGGCCATGTCCCGGCTGTGCGCCCCGGCCAGCGAGTCCAGCTTGGCGGAGGCGGTCAGCGGCTTCAGGCCGGCCTTGGCGCGCTCGGCGTTGACCAGCTTCAGCACGGCGGCCGCGGCGGCCTGCTCACGGCTGCCCGCCGGGTCGGAGGTGCTCGGCGCCGCCTGGGTCGGGCGGACGGGGGCCCGCTCCCGGGTCTTCTCCGGCGCCGGGGCCTGGCTGCGGGAGGGGGTGGCGGTCCGCTCCGGGGCGGCCTTGCGCTCGGGTGCCTTCCGCTCGGCGGCCGGCTTCGCGGCGGGTGCCGCGCTCTTCGCCGCCTTGGGGGCCTTGGTGGAGGGCGCCGCCTTGGGGGCCTTCGACGGGGAGGCCGACGGCGTCGTCGACGGAACGGCGGAGGAGGCCTTGGCCGAGGGGGTGGGAGGCGCCGAACGGTCGGCGCCGCGGCTGGCCGGAGTCTGCTGCGAGCGGTCCTCGGCGCGGGCGCTCGTGCCGCCCTGCGGGTCGAGAGAGGAGCCCTCCACCTGGACGCTGTCCCCGGAGGGACCGCCGACGGTGACGAAGTCCCCGCCGGGCAGCAGGCCCGAGGCGACGGCGACCGCGCCGACCGCCATCGCGGCGGAGGCACCGAGGAGTCCGGTGCGCACCGGAACCACGGCGCGCTTCTTGCGGTGGCGTCCCATCTGCTGAGCCCTCCTGGTCGACGTCAGGCTGGCCGCTCCTCGATCCCCCGAACGGGTGAGGCCATTGCGTCGGGACTGTACGCCATGACGGATGGGGCGGACGGGGATCGTGACGGATTCGGCGGGCATCGAGGCGCGGCGGAGAGCGGTTAGCGTGCTGCCATGAACGAGGAAGCGCGGTTGACGGCCTGGGTGCGCGGGCGGGTACAGGGAGTGGGGTTCCGCTGGTTCACCAGGGCGAACGCGCTGGAGATCGGAGGCCTCTCCGGCTTCGCCCGGAACACCGACGACGGCCGGGTGCAGGTGGTGGCCGAGGGGCCGCGTGAGAATTGCCACCGTCTGCTGGCCTGGCTGAACTCCACCGACACGCCCGGTCGGGTCGACGGCGTCACCGAGATCTGGGACACACCCCGCGGCGGCTACCAGGGCTTCGCCATCCGTTGAGGGGCGGGGCGGCGGTCAAGGGAGCGGGGGTGTGCCGGAGGCGCCTGGCATATGCCGGAGGCGCCGTGACCTGCTGGTTGCCAGACCACGGCTTGTCATGGCAGGCTGCCCGGTCAAGGATGGGCGAAGCACCGTCCGACGCCCCCGGGCACCGCGCGCGAGGCGCCGCCGCCACCGAAGCGGCCGCAGCCCCCCGGTCGCCCGCCGTTGCGGGGTGTGATCGTGTTGACCGTCAAACTTTTTGGTGAGACTCTGAAAGCCCCGCGCACCTTGGCTGTTCGGCAGGCAGAGCACGACGGTATGTACGGACCTGCGAGCACCGCCGGTGCGGGTTTCCCACACGAACCCACGACCCACACCGTTACGGTCGGTCACTCATTGTGGAGGACCAAAAGTCATGGCAAAGGCGCTTCTCGGTTACGTCGGCGGCACCGACCCGCGACTCCTCGCCGAGATGCGACGGCTCCAGCAGCGCGTCCAGGACCTGGAATCGGAACTCGTACGCATCCAGTCCGAGAACGACGCGCTGAACGCTGCCGCCGCTCACAGCGAGTCCCCCTTCGACGGGCTGGACATCGACGTACCCACAGCGGAGCCTGCGCTCACCTGATCCCGCTCGACGGCTTCGGCCCACCGGCCCCCAGGCCGCGGGCAGGGTGAGAGACACTCTCGCGAGATATGCAAGGGACGCTTCGGCGTCCCTTCTGTCTTTCCCCCGCCTCCAGGTGCTGCACGGGCCCTCTCGGCCATCGTCCGGCGCGCTCCGCCCCCCGTTCACCCTCCGTACCCCGCGTTGTACGGACTGATCTGCCCACCGCCCTCACCGGTCAAACGGACACCGGCGGGTAGAGTCCGAAGGCGTGCACCTCAAGGCCCTGACCCTGCGCGGCTTCAAGTCGTTCGCCTCCGCCACCACCCTGCGGTTCGAACCGGGCATCACCTGCGTCGTGGGGCCGAACGGCTCGGGCAAGTCCAACGTGGTGGACGCGCTGTCCTGGGTGATGGGGGAGCAGGGCGCCAAGTCGCTGCGCGGCGGCAAGATGGAGGACGTCATCTTCGCTGGCACCACCGGCCGCCCGCCGCTCGGCCGGGCCGAGGTCGCCCTCACCATCGACAACTCCGACGGCGCGCTGCCCATCGACTACGCCGAGGTCACCATCACCCGGATCATGTTCCGCGGGGGCAGCAGCGAGTACCAGATCAACGGCGACACCTGCCGGCTGCTGGACATCCAGGAACTGCTCTCCGACTCCGGCATCGGCCGCGAGATGCACGTCATCGTCGGACAGGGCCAGCTGGACTCCGTACTGCACGCCGACCCCACCGGCCGCCGGGCCTTCATCGAGGAGGCGGCCGGGGTCCTCAAGCACCGCAAGCGCAAGGAGAAGGCGCTGCGGAAACTGGACGCCATGCGGGCCAACCTGGCCCGCGTCCAGGACCTCACCGAGGAGCTGCGCCGCCAGCTCAAGCCGCTCGGCCGGCAGGCCGCCGTCGCCCGCCGGGCCGCCGTCATCCAGGCCGATCTGCGCGACGCCCGGCTGCGGCTGCTCGCCCACGACCTGGTCCGGCTCACCGAGGCGCTGACGGCGGAACTCGCCGACGAGGCCGCGCTGAAGGAGCGCCGGGAGCGGGCCGAGGCCGAGCTGACCGCGGCGCTCGCCCGGGAGGCGGAGCTGGAGGAGGAGGTACGGCGGCTGGCGCCGCGGCTGGGCCGGGCCCAGAGCACCTTCCACGAGCTGTCCCGGTTCGCCGAGCGGGTCGGCGGCACCGTCTCGCTCGCCGAGGCCCGTGAGCGCGCCGCCCGCAACCAGCCTCCCGAGGAGCGGCGCGGACGCGACCCGGAGGACATGGAGCGCGAGGCGGCCCGGATCCGGGAGCAGGAGGCCGAACTGGAGGCCGCCATGGAGGCGGCCCGGTCCGCGCTGGAGGACACCGTCGCCCACCGGCACGAGCTGGAACGCGAACTCGCCGCCGAGGAGCGCCGCCTGAAGGACGCCGCCCGGGCCATCGCCGACCGCCGGGAGGGCCTGGCCCGGCTGAACGGGCAGGTGGGCGCCGCCCGTTCGCGGGCCGCCGCGGCCCAGTCCGAGATCGACCGGCTGGCCGCCGCCCGCGACGAGGCCCGGGAGCGGGCGGTCGCCGCCCAGGAGGAGTACGAGGAGCTGAAGGCCGAGGTCGACGGGCTGGACGCCGGGGAGAACGCGCTGGGCGAGGAGTACGAGCGGGCCCGGGCCGCCCTCGCCGCCGCCGAGACCGCGCTCGGTGCCGCCCGCGAGGAGGCGTCCGCCGCCGAACGCTCCCGGGCCGCCGCCCTGGCCCGCCGGGACGCGCTCGCCCTCGGGCTGCGCCGCAAGGACGGCACCGGTGCCCTGCTCGGCGCCGCCGACCGGCTGCCCGGACTGCTCGGGCCCGCCGCCGAACTGCTGAGCGTCGAACCGGGGTACGAGGTGCCGGTGGCCGCCGCCCTGGGCGCGGTCGCCGACGCGGTCGCCGTCGACGGTCCGGCCGCCGCCGTGGAGGCGCTGCGGATGCTGCGCGAGCGGGACGCCGGCCGGGCCGCCCTGCTGCTGGGCGGCGCCCCCGGTCCGGCCGGCGCCGGTGGGCGCGAGCCCGGGCTGACCTACGCCGCCGACCTGGTCGCCGGCCCCGAGGCCCTGCTGCCCGCGGTCCGCCGGCTGCTCGACGGGGTGGTGGTGGCCGCCACCCTGGAGCGCGCCGAGGAACTCGTACGCACCCGGCCTTCGCTCACCGCGGTGACCGCCGACGGCGACCTGCTCTCCGCCGGGCACGCGCACGGCGGTTCGGCGGGCGCCCCCAGCCTGCTGGAGGTCCAGGCCTCGGTGGACGAGGCCGCCGCCGAGGCCGGCACCCTCGCCGTACGGTGCGGGGAACTGGCCGCCGCCCAGCGGGCCGCCACCGAGCGGCGGGCCGAGGCGGCCGCACTGGTCGAGGAGGTGGGCGAGCGGAGGCGGGCCGCCGACCGGGAGCGCTCCGGCACCGCCGCCGCGCTCGGCCGGCTCGCCGGGCAGGCCCGGGGCGCCGCCGGGGAGGCCGAACGGAGCGAGGCCGCCGCCGCCCGCGCCCAGGACGCCCTGGAGACCGCCACCGCCGAGGCCGAGGAGCTGGCCGAACGGCTGCTCGTCGCCGAGGAGGCGCCCATCGAGGACGACCCCGACACCTCGGTACGCGACCGGCTCGCCGCCGACGGGGCCAACGCCCGGCAGACCGAGATGGAGGCCCGCCTCCAGACCCGTACCCATGAGGAGCGGGTCAAGGGCCTCGCCGGACGGGCCGACGCGCTGGACCGGGGCGCCAGGGCCGAGCGGGAGGCCCGCGCCCGGGCCGAGCGGCGCCGCGCCCGGTTGCGCCACGAGGCCGAGGTGGCCGCCGCGGTGGCGGCCGGCGCCCGGCAGCTGCTGGACCATGTGCGGGTCTCGGTGGACCACGCCGAGCGGGAGCGTACGGCCGCCGAGGCGGCCAAGGCGGCCCGGGAGACCGATCTGACCGCCGCCCGGGCCCGGGGCCGGGACCTCAAGGCCGAGCTGGACAAGCTCACCGACTCGATGCACCGCGGCGAGGTGCTGGGCGCCGAGAAGCGGCTGCGGATCGAGCAGCTGGAGGGCCGGGCGCTGGAGGAGCTGGGCGTGGAGCCGGCGGTGCTGGTCGCCGAGTACGGCCCCGACCAGCCCGTACCGCCCTCCCCGCCGGCCGAGGGCGAGGAGCTGCCGGAGGACCCGGAGCACCCGCGCAACCAGCCCAGGCGTTTCGACCGGGCGGAACAGGAGAAACGGCTGAGGTCGGCCGAACGGGCGTACCAGCAGCTCGGAAAGGTGAATCCGCTGGCGCTGGAGGAGTTCGCCGCGCTGGAGGAGCGCCATCAGTTCCTGTCGGAGCAGCTCGCCGACCTGAAGAAGACGCGGGCCGACCTCCTTCAGGTGGTGAAGGAGGTGGACGAACGGGTCGAGCAGGTCTTCACGGAGGCGTACCGGGACACGGCCCGGGAGTTCGAGGGCGTCTTCTCGCGGCTCTTCCCGGGCGGCGAGGGGCGGCTGGTGCTCACCGACCCCGACGACATGCTCGCCACGGGCGTGGACGTCGAGGCCCGCCCGCCGGGCAAGAAGGTCAAGCGGCTGTCGCTGCTGTCCGGCGGGGAGCGCTCGCTGACGGCGGTGGCCCTGCTGGTGTCCATCTTCAAGGCGCGGCCCAGTCCGTTCTACGTGATGGACGAGGTCGAGGCGGCGCTGGACGACACCAACCTCCAGCGGCTGATCCGGATCATGCGGGAGCTCCAGGAGAGCTCCCAGCTGATCGTGATCACCCACCAGAAGCGCACCATGGAGGTCGCGGACGCCCTGTACGGGGTGTCCATGCAGGGCGACGGGGTCTCCAAGGTGATCAGCCAGCGCCTGCGCTGAGACCCCTGTGCACCCTCCCTTCACCTCCTGAAGTCGACGCGTGATCGGTGTCCCTCGTTCTTGGGACTTTCTGACTATTGACTTCGAAACTTGAAGGCATAAGGTCGGCAACGTTGTGTTTACCTTCAAGTGGTGGGCAGCGGCATGTTGTGCCCCACTGGAAGGGCTCGCCCCCCATGCCCGGCGACGGTGCCGGGCTCCAGGAGTTCACGTGACCAGCACCGCGCAGCCACCGTCGTCGGGGGCCAGGACGGCCCACCCCGACCACCTCGGGCACGTCATCTTCATCACGGCCTCGGCCGCGATGGGCGGCTTCCTCTTCGGCTACGACAGCTCCGTCATCAACGGCGCCGTCGAGGCCATCCGGCACCGGTACGACATCGGCTCCGCCACCCTCGCCCAGGTCATCGCCATCGCCCTGATCGGCTGCGCCATCGGCGCCGCCACCGCGGGCCGCATCGCCGACCGCATCGGCCGGATCGCCTGTATGCGGATCGCCGCCGTGCTGTTCACCATCAGCGCCGTCGGCTCCGCCCTGCCGTTCGCCCTGTGGGACCTGGCCATGTGGCGGATCATCGGCGGCTTCGCCATCGGCATGGCCTCGGTGATCGGCCCCGCCTACATCGCCGAGGTCGCGCCCGCCGCCTACCGCGGCCGCCTCGGCTCCTTCCAGCAGGCCGCCATCGTCATCGGCATCGCCGTCTCCCAGCTGGTCAACTGGGCCATCCTCAACATGGCCGACGGCGACCAGCGCGGTGAGATCGGCGGCCTGGAGGCCTGGCAGTGGATGCTCGGCGTGATGGTCATCCCCGCCCTGCTCTACGGACTGCTGTCCTTCGCCATCCCCGAGTCCCCGCGCTTCCTGATCTCGGTCGGCCGCAAGGACAAGGCCCGCAAGGTGCTCTCCGAGGTCGAGAGCAAGGGCGTGGACCTGGACGCCCGGGTCGCCGAGATCGAGACCGCGATGCACCGCGAGCACAAGTCCTCCTTCAAGGACCTGCTCGGCAGCCGTTTCGGCTTCCTGCCGATCGTCTGGGTCGGCATCGGCCTCTCCGTCTTCCAGCAGCTGGTCGGCATCAACGTCGCCTTCTACTACTCGGCGACGCTGTGGCAGTCCGTCGGCATCGACCCGGCCGGCTCGTTCTTCTACTCGTTCACCACGTCGATCATCAACATCATCGGCACCGTGATCGCGATGGTCCTGGTCGACCGGGTCGGCCGCAAGCCGCTCGCCCTCGTCGGCTCCGTCGGCATGGCGCTCGCCCTCGCCCTGGAGGCCTGGGCCTTCTCCGCCGACCTGGTCGACGGCAAGCTGCCCCAGGCGCAGGGCGTCACCGCGCTGATCGCCGCCCATGTGTTCGTGCTCTTCTTCGCCCTCTCCTGGGGCGTGGTGGTCTGGGTCTTCCTCGGCGAGATGTTCCCCAACCGGCTCCGCGCCGCCGCCCTCGGCGTCGCCGCCTCCGCCCAGTGGATCGCTAACTGGGCCATCACCGCGAGCTTCCCGTCGCTCTCCGACTGGAACCTCTCCGGTACGTATGTGATCTACGCGGTCTTCGCCGTGCTCTCCATCCCCTTCGTGCTCAAGTTCGTGAAGGAGACCAAGGGCAAGGCGTTGGAGGAGATGGGCTGACCGACCCCGCTGCGCCCACTCCTCGAAACGGCGGCCGCCCCGGACCTCAGGAAGTACGAGGTCCGGGGCGGCCGTGTGCGGTCCGGATCAGCCGGAGACCCGCTCGGGCTCCCGCTCGCCGCCGGCCGGAACCGGGGCGCCCGGGGTGGGCCGGGCGCCCGGCAGCACCGCGTACAGCGCGGCGGCCACCGCGGCCGTCACCAGCCAGCCCAGGCCGTTGGCACCGATCCAGGAACCGGCGAGCGGCCCGGCGAACCAGTCCACCTTGGTGAACAGCAGGCCCACCACCAGCGCGATCGCCCAGGCCGCCATCGCCGGCCAGGCGAAACCGCCGCGGTACCAGTAGGCGCTGGTGCGCCCGGTGTCCATCAGCGCCGCCCCGTCATAGGAGGTCCGGCGGAGCATGTCCACGCCGAAGACACCGATCCACGCCGAGAAGGCCACCGCCAGCAGCGTCAAGAAGGAGATGAACGAGCCGATGAAGCTGGTCGCCACCACCATCAGCAGGAAGCCGAAGACCAGCGAGATCACCGCGTTGACGCTGACCGCCCAGGCCCGGCCCACCCGGATGCCCAGGGTCTGCGCGGTGAAGCCGGCCGAGTACATCGACATGGAGTTGATCAGCAGCATGCCGATCAGCGCGATCAGCAGATACGGCACCGAGATCCAGCCCGGCAGCAGCGCCCCGATGAACGACACCGGATCCTGCGCGGACGCCAAATCCGGCGTACCGACCGCCATCACCGCGCCCATCAGCACCATCGGCAGCACCACGATCCCGGCGCCGCCGACGGTCGTCGCGACCACCGCGCGACTCGACGCCGTACGCGGCAGATAGCGGGTGAAGTCCGGGCCGGAGGGCACCCAGCTGATGCCGCCGGCCGCGATGGTGCCGATACCGGCGACCATCATCGCCGTGGAGCCGGCGGGCTTGGCGAAGACCGCGCTCCAGTCGGTGTTCACCACCAGATAGACCAGCACCAGCACCGAGAAGGCCCCGAAGAGGTACGTCGACCAGGTGCTGCACACCCGCAGCGCGTTGATGCCGAGGCCGGAGACCAGGAAGGTCGCGGCCACGAACAGCAGCAGCACCACCACGATCAGGGCGGTGCTCGACTCCACGCCGAACAGCAGGTCCAGCACGGTCAGCACCGCGTACGCGCCGGTCACCGCGTTGATGGTCTCCCAGCCCCAGCGGGCCACCCAGATCAGCGTCCCGGGGAAGAGGTTGCCGCGCTGCCCGAACACCGCCCGGGACAGCGCCATGCCCGGCGAACCGCCGCGCTTGCCGGCGATGGAGATCAGCCCGACCAGCCCGTAGGAGAGCAGCGGGGCGGCGATCGCCACCACCAGGACCTGCCAGAAGTTCAGGCCGTTGAAGACCACCAGCCCGGCGCCCATGGTGAGCAGCAGCACACTGATGTTGGCGGCCACCCAGGTGGGCAGCAGCTCACGCACCCGGCCGGTGCGCTCGGCGTCGGGGACGGGTTCCAGACCGCGGGTCTCGACCGCGGACTCGGCGCTCGTCGCGGCGGAGGCCGCGGGCGCGGTGGGCGCGGCGGTGCCTTCGGAGGCGTGGGGCATGGATCAGCTCCGAACGGGGAAACGGGGGATTCACGGCATCGTACGTTCTTTCGTATAGAGCCCCAAACAGGTCTTTGGTCCCTCGCCGGGCCCCGGGCCCGGCCGCGCGGGGACGCACCGCACCGGTGCCGGGTGACCTTCCGCCACGGCCGCCGTGGCCGATACTGGACGGGTTATGGACATCCTCATCCTTGCTGTAGTCATCGCCGTGGTCGCGATCGGCGCGATCAGCGGCCTCGTCGTCGGCACCCGCCGCAAGAAGCGGCTGCCACCGCCGGAGGCCCCACCGGCCCCGCCGACCATCACCGCTCCGCCCACCGAACCCCGCGTCGGCGAGGAGGCGGAGACCCCGCGCGAGGAACCGCGCCGGACCATCGAGGAGGTGGACCTGCCGACGGCCGAGGACGCCGTCGAGGCCCCGCCGGCCGTCGAGGACCCGGTCGTCGCCGCGCCGCCCGCCCCCGAGATCGAGATCCCCGAGCCCACCGCCGGGCGGCTGGTACGGCTGCGCGCCCGGCTCGCCCGCTCGCAGAACTCCCTCGGCAAGGGGCTGCTCACCCTGCTCTCCCGCGAGCACCTCGACGAGGACACCTGGGAGGAGGTGGAGGACACCCTGCTCAGCGCGGACGTCGGTGTCGCCCCCACCCAGGAACTGGTCGAGCGGCTGCGCGAGCGGGTGAAGGTGCTCGGCACCCGCACCCCCGCCGAGCTGCGCACCCTGCTCCGCGAGGAGCTGCTCACCCTGGTCGGCCCCGACCTCCCGCGCGAGGTCCGCACCGAGTCCGGGACCGACACCCCGGGCGTGGTGATGGTGGTGGGCGTCAACGGCACCGGCAAGACCACCACCACCGGCAAGCTCGCCCGGGTGCTGGTCGCCGACGGCCGCTCGGTCGTGCTGGGCGCCGCCGACACCTTCCGGGCCGCCGCCGCCGACCAGCTCCAGACCTGGGGCGAGCGGGTCGGCGCCCGCACCGTGCGCGGCCCCGAGGGCGGCGACCCGGCCTCCATCGCGTACGACGCGGTCAAGGAGGGCATCGCCGAGGGCGCCGACGTCGTCCTCATCGACACCGCCGGCCGGCTGCACACCAAGACCGGCCTGATGGACGAGCTGGGCAAGGTCAAGCGGGTCGTGGAGAAGCACGGCCCGCTGGACGAGGTGCTGCTGGTGCTGGACGCCACCACCGGTCAGAACGGGCTGATCCAGGCCCGCGTCTTCGCCGAGGTGGTCAACATCACCGGCATCGTCCTCACCAAGCTGGACGGCACCGCCAAGGGCGGCATCGTCGTCGCCGTCCAGCGCGAGCTGGGCGTCCCGGTCAAGCTGATCGGCCTCGGCGAGGGCCCCGACGACCTGGCCCCCTTCGAGCCGGGCGCGTTCGTCGACGCCCTCATCGGCGAGGGCTGAGACACCCGGAGCACGTACCCGGATACGCCAGGAGGGCGGCACCCGACCACGGGTGCCGCCCTCCTCACGTACCGGCCCCGCCGGTCTACGCGACACGGTGTACACCTGCCCGGAGCCGGCGTCCGCGGCCCCGGCCGCAGGGCTCCCGATGCGCCGGAGGGCGGCACCCGTCCGCCCGGGCGCCGCCCTCCTCGTCCCCCGCCGGCCCCACCGGGCTACGCGGCGCCGGTGGCCGAGCGGTGGCAGATGTAGGCGAGGGTGCCGAGCAGCAGGCGGGCCTGCGGCGGGGCGCAGGTGTCGGGGGCGGGGGCGCGCAGCCAGCGGACCGGGCCGCGGCCGCCCATATCCGAGGGCGGGGCCGTGATGTGCGTACCGGCGCCCAGGCAGAGCAGGTCGAGATCGGCGTCGTCCCAGCCCATCCGGTACAGCAGCTGGGGGAGCTGCGCGGCGGCGCCGGGGGCCACGAAGAAGCGGGCCCGGCCGGTGGGCGTGACGCAGACCGGGCCCAGCGGCAGGCCCATCCGCTCCAGCCGCACCAGCGCCCGACGGCCCGCCGCCTCGGCCACCTCCAGCACGTCGAAGGCCCGCCCCACCGGGAGCATCATCGACGCCCCGGGGAAGCGGGCCCAGGCCCGGGCCGCGTGGTCCAGGGTCGCCCCGGCCGGCACCTCGGGCGCGAAGGAGAGCGGATGCGCGCCCGGCGCCGTACAGGAGTCGTCGCCGCAGGAGCAGCGGCCGGCGGCGGCGCGGGCACCGGGGACGACGTCCCAGCCCCACAGGCCGGTGTACTCCGCGACGGCGGTGCACTCGGCGGTGGTGCGGCCGGTGCGTCGCCGTGAGCCGGACAGGATGCGGGTGGCGCCGATCGTGAAGCCCATGCCCCCTCCAACGGGTGGAACTCGCCGGTGGTTACGACCGGGAACGGTGTGGTGACGCTCCGTCGCGGCCCGGGGTGGCGCGGCGGGGCGCCGGGAAGGGCCGGGGTGGTGCGGTCCGCGGCGCACTCCCCCTCGCGCCACCGGCCGCCTGTGCCTGGTCGTCCTGGTGTCAAGTGAATCGCGCCCGGGCGCCGGGGAGTTCATTCGAAGGGGTGGCGAATGGTGGCGTTTCCCGAAAGGCCCTCGCCGGACGGGTGATCGTAGGATTACTTTCGGTGTACGAACCCGGGGTAACGACCGGCCCCATGGGTATGCCGGAGGCACGTCGGGTTCGTGTTCGAAGGGTGCAACTCCCGGACAGGCGGCCCCCGGCGGCGGCATTCTGGTACACGTTCGCGCGCGACGGACGCGGGCGGCGGCGACACAGCGGATGGGGGCGTTACCGAGTGGACGGCAGCGGCGCGGACGGCACGGGCGCGGGGAAGCGGCCGAACGAACGCCTCACCTCGTGGTTCCTACGCAGCGGCTGGTCCAAGGGCGAGCTCGCCCGCCAGGTCAACCGCAGGGCCCGCCAGCTCGGCGCCCACCACATCAGCACCGACACCTCCCGGGTGCGCCGCTGGCTCGACGGGGAGCAGCCCCGCGAACCCATCCCGCGGATCCTCTCCGAGCTGTTCACCGAGCGCTTCGGCAACGTCGTCGCCATCGAGGACCTCGGACTGCGCAGCGCCCACCAGTCCCCCTCCGTCTCCGGCGTCGACCTGCCCTGGGCCGGGCCGCAGACCGTGGCGCTGCTCGGCGAGTTCTCCCGCAGCGACCTGATGCTCGCCCGCCGCGGCTTCCTCGGCACCTCCCTCGCCCTGTCCGCCGGCCCCGCCCTGATCGAGCCCATGCAGCGCTGGCTGGTCCCCGCCCCGGCCGCCGACCCGGCCCGCGCCGAACCGGACAACCGGCGCCGCGCCCGGCTCTCCGACCCGGAGCTGGAGCAGCTGGAGTCGGCCACCGTGATGTTCCGCCAGTGGGACGCCCAGTGCGGCGGCGGGCTGCGCCGCAAGGCGGTCGTCGGCCAGCTGCACGAGGTCACCGACCTGCTCCAGGAGCCGCACCCGGCCGCCACCTCCAAGCGGTTGTTCACCTGCGCCGCCGAACTGGCCCAGCTGGCCGGCTGGATGAGCTACGACGTGGGCCTCCAGCCCACCGCCCAGAAGTACTTCGTGCTCGCCCTGCACGCCGCCAAGGAGGCCGGGGACAAGCCGCTCGGCTCGTACATCCTGTCCGCGATGAGCCGGCAGATGATCCACCTCGGCCGCCCCGAGGACGCCCTGGAGCTCGTCCACCTCGCCCAGTACGGCAGCCGGGAGAGCGCCACCGCCCGCACCCAGGCCATGCTGTATGCGGTGGAGGCCCGCGCCTACGCCAACATGGGCCAGCCCGGCAAGTGCAAGCGGGCCGTGCGGATGGCCGAGGACACCTTCTCCGACGCCGGATTCGACGGCGAGCCGGACCCCGACTGGATCCGCTTCTTCTCCGAGGCCGAGCTCAACGCCGAGAACGCCCACTCCTACCGCGACCTCGCCTATGTCGCCGGCCGCAGCCCCACCTACGCCTCACTCGCCGAACCGGTCATGGCCAAGGCCGTGGAGCTGTTCGCCAAGGACGGCGACCACCAGCGCTCCTACGCCCTCAACCTGGTCGGCATGGCCACCGTGCACCTGCTCCAGCGGGAGCCCGAGCAGGCCACCGCGCTGGCCGAGACCGCGCTCACCGTCGCCCGCCGGGTCCGCTCCGAACGGGTGACCAACCGGCTGCGCAAGACCGTGGACACCGCCGCCCGCGACTTCGGCGACGTCCCCGAGGTCGTCCGCCTCACCGACAAGCTCACCGCCCAGCTCCCGGAGACCGCCGAAGCCGTCTGACCCGGCGCCCCTCCCCGCGAGAGGCCCGGCACCCCCTGGATTCCGGCCGCGACCGCCGCCCCTACCGCCCGACTCGGCTCCCCCGCCAGGTCACCGGGCAGCGGCCGCGGCCGGTTCGCGTACCGGGCGACGGGGCGCCCTCCCCCGGAGGCGCCTCCGTCCCGTACGCGGTCAGCTCCCCGTGTGCGGCTCCCTCCCGGGGGCGCCTCCGTCGCGTACGCGTGTCCTCGCCCTCCGTGACGCCGACCGGAAGATACTTCCGTTACCTGCCCGTGACCCCAGGGTTCACGGCGGCGTAACACGGCGGCCTCCCTTGTCACGGCCGCGAAACACCGGGCGGCATCGACCGAAACCGCGCTGCGCCAATCTCGGGACCCATAACCGGCCACCCCTCACCGGCCGCGCCACCCGGATCGCCGCCCGGCCCCGTACGCCGACCGGCCCCGCCCGGAACGCGGCCCCGCCCCGCACCGGCCGCACGACGACGAGGAGACGCCGATGCCCCCAGGCATCACGACGCTTGCCGCGGACACGCCCACGCTGTCCGCCGCCAACACCGGGTTCATGCTCATCTGCACCGCCCTGGTGATGCTGATGACCCCGGCGCTCGCCTTCTTCTACGGAGGCATGGTCCGGGTGAAGTCCACCCTCAACATGCTGATGATGAGCTTCATCAGCCTCGGGATCGTCACGATCCTCTGGGTGCTCTACGGCTTCAGCGTCGCCTTCGGCACCGACAGCGGCGGCGTCGTCGGATGGTCGGGCGACTACGTCGGCCTCAGCGGCATCGGCATCACCGAGCTCTGGGACGGCTACACCATCCCGGTATACGTCTTCGCCGCCTTCCAGCTGATGTTCGCCGTGCTCACCCCCGCGCTCATCAGCGGCGCCCTCGCCGACCGCGTCAAGTTCACCGCCTGGGCCCTGTTCATCGCCCTGTGGGTGACGATCGTCTACTTCCCCGTCGCCCACTGGGTGTGGGGCGCCGGCGGCTGGCTGTTCGAGATGGGCGTCATCGACTTCGCCGGCGGCACCGCCGTCCACATCAACGCGGGCGCCGCCGCGCTCGGCGTGATCCTCGTCATCGGCAAGCGCGTCGGCTTCAAGAAGGACCCGATGCGCCCGCACAGCCTCCCGCTGGTCATGCTCGGCGCCGGACTGCTGTGGTTCGGCTGGTTCGGCTTCAACGCCGGCTCCTGGCTGGGCAACGACGACGGCGTCGGCGCGGTGATGTTCCTCAACACCCAGGTCGCCACCGCCGCCGCCATGGTCGCCTGGCTCGCCTACGAGAAGATCCGCCACGGCGCCTTCACCACCCTCGGCGCCGCCTCCGGCGCGGTCGCCGGCCTCGTCGCCATCACCCCCGCCGGCGGCTCCTGCTCCCCGCTCGGCGCCATCGCCATCGGCGCCGTCGCCGGACTGCTCTGCGCCATGGCCGTCGGCCTGAAGTACAAGTTCGGCTACGACGACTCCCTCGACGTCGTCGGCGTCCACCTCGTCGGCGGTGTCGTCGGCTCCCTGCTCGTCGGCTTCTTCGCCACCGGCGGCGTCCAGTCCGACGCCAAGGGCCTCTTCTACGGCGGCGGCCTGGACCAGCTCGGCAAGCAGGCCACCGGCGTCTTCGCCGTCCTCGCCTACTCGCTGATCGTCTCCGCCGTCCTCGCCTTCGCCCTCGACAAGACCATGGGCATGCGGGTCCCCGAGGACGACGAGGTCTCCGGCATCGACCAGGTCGAGCACGCCGAGACCGCGTACGACTTCAGCGGCGCCGGCGGCGGAACCGGCTCCCGCAAGGCCCAGCCCGCCGCCGTGGCCGCCCACACCGCGGCCGGCCCCGCCGCGGCCGAGACGAAGAACACGAAGGTGGACGCATGAAGCTCATCACCGCGGTCGTCAAGCCGCACCGCCTGGACGAGATCAAGGAGGCCCTGCAGGCCTTCGGAGTCCAGGGCCTGACCGTCACCGAGGCCAGCGGCTACGGACGGCAGCGCGGCCACACCGAGGTCTACCGCGGCGCCGAGTACACCGTCGACCTCGTCCCCAAGATCCGCATCGAGGTGCTGGTCGAGGACGAGGACGCCGAACAGCTCATCGAACTCGTCGTCAAGGCCGCCCGCACCGGCAAGATCGGAGACGGCAAGGTGTGGAGCGTCCCCGTCGACACCGCCGTGCGCGTCCGCACCGGCGAACGCGGCCCCGACGCCCTGTAAGACCAGCCGACCAAGGGAGACGCCGGGTGACGAGCGCTGACACGACCGAACCCACGGACGGAACGGGCGGATCGGGCGGATCGGAGCCCGGCGGCTACCCCGCGGCCCGGCTGCGCCTCCTCCGCGAGGAGGCGCGGACCGGGCCGCCCCGGCGCGCCGCCCTCGCCCGCCTCACCGACGAGTGGCTCACCGCCCTGTTCACCGCCGCCCGGCCGCCCCGCGGCACCGCGCTGGTCGCCGTCGGCGGCTACGGCCGCGCCGAACTCTCCCCGCGCAGCGACCTCGACCTGCTCCTCCTGCACGACGGCAGCGCCCGCCCCGACGAGATCGCCGCCGTCGCCGACCGCGTCTGGTACCCGGTCTGGGACCTCGGCCTCGCCCTCGACCACTCCGTACGCACCCCCGCCGAGGCCCGCGCCACCGCCGCCGACGACCTCAAGGTCCACCTCGGGCTCCTCGACGCCCGCCACCTCGCCGGCGACCTCGGCCTCACCACCGCACTGCGCACCACGATCCTCGCCGACTGGCGCAACCAGGCCCCCAAACGCCTGCCCGCCCTCGGCGAACTCTGCCGCGAACGCGCCGAACGCCACGGCGAACTCCCATACCTGCTGGAAGGCGACCTCAAGGAGGCCCGCGGCGGACTGCGCGACGCCACCGCGCTGCGCGCCGTCGCCGCCTCCTGGCTCGCCGACGCACCCCGCGCCGGACTCGCCGACGCCCGCCGCCGCCTCCTCGACACCCGCGACGCCCTCCACCTCACCACCGGCCGCGCCACCGACCGGCTCACCCTCCAGGAACAGGACGAGGTCGCCGCCGCCCTCGGCCTCCTCGACGCCGACGCGCTGCTCCGCGAGGTCTACGAGGCCGCCCGCACCATCGCGTACGCCCAGGACACCACCTGGCGCGAGGTCGACCGGGTGCTGCGGGCCCGCTCCGCCCGGCCCCGGCTGCGCCGCCTCATCGGCGGCCGCCCCCAGCCCGCCGCCCGCGCCCCGCTCGCCGACGGCGTGGTCGAGATGGACGGCGAGACGGTCCTCGCCCGCACCGCCCGCCCCGAACGCGACCCGGTGCTGCCCCTGCGGGCCGCCGCCGCGGCCGCCCAGGCCGACCTGCCGCTCTCCCCGCACGCCGTACGCCACCTCGCCGCCACCGCCCCACCGCTCCCGGTGCCCTGGCCCGCCGAAGCCCGCGAGAGCCTCATCACCCTGCTCGGCGCCGGCCCCTCCGCCGTCCCCGTCTGGGAGGCCCTGGAAGCCGAAGGACTGGTCACCCGGCTGCTGCCCGACTGGGAACGCGTCCGCTGCCGCCCCCAGCGCAACCCCGTCCACACCTGGACCGTCGACCGCCACCTGGTGGAGACCGCCGTCCGCGCCGCCGCCCTCACCCGCCGCGTCAGCCGCCCCGACCTCCTGCTGGTCGCCGCCCTGCTGCACGACATCGGCAAGGGCTGGCCCGGCGACCACGCCCTCTCCGGCGAGACCATCACCCGCGACGTCGCCGCTCGCACCGGCTTCGACCGCGCCGACACCGACACCCTCGCCACCCTCGTACGCCACCACCTGCTGCTCGTCGAGACCGCCACCCGCCGCGACCTGGACGACCCCGCCACCGTACGGACCGTCGCCGACGCCGTCCGTACCACCGACACCCTGGAACTCCTGCACGCCCTCACCGAGGCCGACGCCCTCGCCACCGGCCCCGCCGCCTGGTCCGCCTGGCGCGCCTCCCTCGTCGCCGACCTGGCCGAACGCGTCGCCGCCGTCCTCGCCGGGCAGCCCCCCGCCGCCCCCGAACCGGCCGCCCCCAGCGCCGAACAGGAACGCCTCGCCGTGGAAGCCCTGCGCACCGGCGAACCCGTCCTCACCCTCCGCACCGAGAGCCAACCGGATGAGGACGGCACCGAACCCGTCGGCGTCCAGCTGCACCTCGCCCTGCCCGACCGGCCCGGCGTACTGCCCGCCACCGCCGGCGTGCTCGCCCTGCACCGGCTCACCGTCCGCGCCGCCGACCTGCGCGCCGTCGACCTCCCCGGACCCGGCGGCGCGGTGCTGCTGCTCAGCTGGCGGGTCGCCGCCGAGTACGGCTCCCTGCCCGAGGCCGCCCGGCTCCGCGCCGACCTGGTCCGCGCCCTCGACGGCAGCCTCGACATCCGCGCCCGCCTCGCCGAACGCGAGGCCGCCTACCCGCGCCGCCGCGGCGTCAAGGCCCCGCCGCCCCGGGTCACCGTCGCCCCCGCCGCCTCCCGCCACGCCACCGTCATCGAGGTCCGCGCCCAGGACGCCCCCGGCCTGCTGCACCGCATCGGCCGCGCCCTGGAGGAGGCCGGGGTACGGGTGCGCAGCGCCCATGTCTCCACGCTCGGCTCCAACGCGGTGGACACCGTCTACGTGACGGGGGAGGACGGCGGCCCGCTGGACGCCGACCGGGCGGCGGAGGTGGCCCGGGGGGTGGAGAAGGCGCTGGGGTGAGGCGTGACCTGCTGAGCGGACCGGCAGTTGACCGTATGGTGCTCCCCGCCCATGCGGGGATCTGTCCCCGCTCACCGGATTCCCGGCGGGCGGGGACGATTGCTTTGCCGGGCCGGATAGTCTGGAGGGCGATTCTCCGCCCCCGACCTCCGAAGGACCGACGAGCGCTGTGTTCGATACTCTCTCCGACCGCTTGACGGGTGTCTTCAAGACCTTGCGCGGCAAGGGCCGCCTCTCCGAGGCGGACATCGACGCCACCGCCCGCGAGATCCGCATCGCGCTGCTCGAAGCCGATGTGGCCCTGCCCGTGGTCCGGTCCTTCATCAAGCAGGTCAAGGAGCGGGCGCTCGGCTCCGAGGTCTCCGGGGCGCTCAATCCCGCCCAACAGTTCATCAAGATCGTCAACGAGGAGCTCGTCGGCATCCTCGGCGGCGAGACCCGCCGGCTGCGGTTCGCCAAGAACCCGCCGACCGTGATCATGCTCGCCGGCCTCCAGGGCGCCGGCAAGACCACCCTCGCCGGAAAGCTCGGCCTCTGGCTCAAGGGCCAGGGCCACGCCCCGCTGCTGGTCGCCTGCGACCTCCAGCGCCCCAACGCGGTCAACCAGCTCGCGGTGGTCGCCGAGCGCGCCGGCGTCGGCGTCTACGCGCCCCAGCCCGGCAACGGCGTCGGCGACCCGGTCCAGGTCGCCAAGGACTCCATCGAGTACGCCAGGACCAAGCAGCACGACGTGGTCATCGTCGACACCGCCGGCCGCCTCGGCATCGACGAGGAGCTGATGCGGCAGGCCGCCGACATCCGCGACGCGGTCAGCCCCGACGAGGTGCTGTTCGTCGTGGACGCCATGATCGGCCAGGACGCGGTCAACACCGCCGAGGCCTTCCGCGACGGCGTCGGCTTCGACGGCGTGGTGCTCTCCAAGCTCGACGGCGACGCCCGCGGCGGTGCCGCGCTCTCCATCGCGCACGTCACCGGCAAGAACATCATGTTCGCCTCCAACGGCGAGAAGCTGGACGAGTTCGACGCGTTCCACCCGGACCGCATGGCGTCCCGCATCCTCGGCATGGGCGATGTGCTCTCGCTGATCGAGAAGGCCGAGCAGACCTTCAGCCAGGAAGAGGCCGCCAAGATGGCCTCCAAGCTGGCGAGCAGCAAGGGCAAGGACTTCACCCTGGACGACTTCCTCGCCCAGATGGAGCAGGTCCGCAAGATGGGCAGCATCAGCAAGCTCCTCGGGATGCTGCCCGGCATGGCCCAGATCAAGGACCAGATCAACAACATCGACGAGCGGGACGTGGACCGCACCGCCGCCATCATCAAGTCGATGACCCCCGGCGAGCGCCAGGACCCGACGATCATCAACGGCTCCCGCCGGGCCCGTATCGCCCGCGGCTCCGGCGTCGACGTCAGCATGGTCAAGAGCCTGGTCGAGCGGTTCTTCGACGCCCGCAAGATGATGTCCAAGATGGCCGCCGGCGGCATGCCCGGGATGCCCGGCATCCCCGGCATGGGCGGCGGCCCCGGCCGGCAGAAGAAGCAGCAGAAGCAGGCCAAGGGCAAGCGCAAGAGCGGCAACCCGATGAAGCGGAAGGCCGACGAGGCCGCCGCCCAGGCCCGCCGCGAGGAGGCCGCCCAGCAGGGCGGCGCCTTCGGCCTGCCGGCCGGCCAGGACGCCAAGGACTTCGAGCTCCCCGACGAGTTCAAGAAGTTCATGGGCTGAGGCCCAGTGACGTGGAAGGGGCGCCCACCGGCGGTGGGCGCCCCTTCCCGTACGGTCCCGTACCGCCCTACGGCGTACGGGCCACCAGGTAGCGGAAGACATTGGCCATCCACACCGTGCCGTCCGGGCGGACGTGCGGGTGCAGCGCCTCGATGACCTCCTTCTCGACCGTCGCCTGGTCGGCCGCGGCCACCGCCGCGTCGAACAGCCCGGTCGACATCAGCCCGCGCACCGCGCTGTCCATGTCCGCGTACCCGAACGGGCAGGCCACCCGGCCCGAACCGTCCGGCCGCAGCCCGGCCCGCCCGGCCACCTCCTCCAGGTCGTCCCGCAGCGCCGGCTGCCAGGACTTCGCCGTGTGCAGCCGCTCGGTGAGCCGGCCCGCCACCCGCAGCACCGCCGAGGTCGCGCACCGCTCCGGCGGACCCCAGCCGGCCAGCACCACCGCGCTGCCCCGCTCCGCCATCGGCACCGCCGCGGACAGCGCCGCCGCCAGCGAGTCGGCGTCCTCCTCGTCGTCCACCGCGCAGCCGCCGATCGGCTGGAACGCCGTGATGAGGTTGTACGCCGGACGGGTGGCGTCCCCCGCCTCCGCGGGCCGGCCGTACAGCAGCCGCGTCCCGCCGTGCCGGTGCGCGCCCACCTCGATACCGGCCGCCGTGGAACCGCCGCCGGAGCCCGCGCCGGAGTCCGGCAGCAGCCGCTCCCGCGCCAGGTCCATCCGGGGCTGGTCGGTGTCCACGCCGGTCACCTGCGCGCCGCGCGCCGCCGCCATCAGCAGCGCCAGCCCTGAGCCGCAGCCGAGACCCAGCAGCCGCGTCCGGGTGCCGACCTCCAGGTGCTGGTAGACCGCTTCGTACAGCGGTACGAGCATCCGCTCCTGGATCTCCGCCCAGTCGCGGGCACGGCCGGGGCCGTCCGCCGCGGGGGGAGCCGAAGCCGGGTGGGGGTGGTGCTGGACGAGCATAGGTGTCATCGAAAGCGCCCCAATCCGCCGAAGGTCCGTTACTGCCTCGACTGCCCTCCTGTCCTCACCGGACAGCGGTCGGACAGCCAGTCCCCCCGTGTGCGTGCGCCCGCACTCCCCGTATGCCAGGGAACTGCGCTTCCGCCCCCAAGTCCAGGGGGCGGTGGGCATTGCTTCGTGCCCCGGCCGTGCGCCCCCGGACCCGGCGCGAACCACCTCCCATAGTGGGGTGCCTCCGGGAATCCCGCCACGCCGGCACCGCGCCGCAGGTCGGCACGGACGCCCTGCGCTGGGCGCTTCCCGGCCGCCTCCCCGCGCCCGGGGCGCGCGCCCGGCGGGACGGGGTGGAGCGGATGTCCGAAATCCCGTGGGTGGGGCGGAGGGCGCCGTCGGGCCGCCGGGACCGCCCGGGTAGGGTCCCTCCCGCACCATCGGGCAGCACGGCTTTCCCTCGGCCGCATGGCCCCCTCGGGCGGCATCGGCCCGCCCCTGCCCGTATCGGCCCGGTCCGGTCCTCACCGTCCCCGTCGCGCCCCGCGGTGGACTCCGCTACGTACCGTCTTGCGGCGGGCTGGGCGGCTTCCTGCGCAGTTCCGCGCACTCGGCATCGTCAGACCGCATCAACGGCAACTGACTGGTACGTGCAAATTATTTGGGATGCCCCGGAATGGAACCCAGCGGCTGCCCGGCTCGTTGTACACGACGTGAGCACGACACCACCTGTTCTCGCCGCCGAGCTGGCACAGGCGTGGGCCGACATTCAGCGGCACCACCCCGAGCTGCCCGACCTCGCCGCGCCCGAATCCCTGATCGGAGAGTCCTCGTCGGCCTGCGGGTCCGAGCTCTCCTTCGAACGGCTGCTGCACGAGGCAGTCCACGGCATCGCCGCCGCCCGAGGGGTCCGCGACACCTCCCGCGCCGGCCGCTACCACAACCGCAGATTCCTGGCGATCGCCGAGGAGATGGGCCTGGACCACCCCGAGGAGCCGCACGCCAGCAGCGGCTTCTCGCTGGTCACGCTCAGCCCCGAGGCCAAACGCCGCTACCGCCCCACCATGGAGCGGCTGCAGCGGGCCCTCAAGGCGCACACCGCCGCCACCGCGGGCGACACCAAGCGCTCCTTCCGGGGCCCGGCCGCCCGGCACGGCTCCTCCGGCGGGGGAGTGCGGGTCAAGGCCGTCTGTGACTGCGGACGCAACGTCCGGGTCGTCCCCTCCGTGCTCGCCCAGGCGCCCATCGTCTGCGGCGGCTGCGGCAAGCCCTTCCGCATCCCGGAAGCGGTGGGCGCGGCGAGCTGACCTCGCGTGGTGTGGCACAATGGCCAGCTGTACTCGACAGTCGAACAGGACCCCTCTCTCCTCCGGCTGACGCGTCCGTCGGGCACTCGGGTACCGCAACCCCACGTGGCATCTCGTTGTGCCCACCCACGTCAAGACCAGGAGACACCACACCCGTGGCAGTCAAGATCAAGCTGAAGCGTCTGGGCAAGATCCGTTCGCCTCACTACCGCATCGTCGTCGCCGACTCCCGTACCCGCCGTGACGGCCGGGCCATCGAGGAGATCGGCCTGTACCACCCGGTGCAGAACCCGTCGCGCATCGAGGTCGACTCGGAGCGCGCCCAGTACTGGCTGTCCGTCGGCGCCCAGCCGACCGAGCCGGTCCTCGCCATCCTCAAGCTCACCGGCGACTGGCAGAAGGCCAAGGGCCTGCCCGCCCCGGAGAAGCCGCTGCTCGCCCCGGCGACCAAGGAGGACAAGCGCGCGTCCTTCGAGGCCTTCGCCAAGGCGATCGAGGGCGACGAGAACAAGGGTGAGGCCATCACCCCGAAGGCCAAGAAGGCCGACAAGAAGGCGGACGAGGCCGACGCCGCGTCCACCGAGTCGACCGAGGCCTGAGCATGCTCGAGGAGGCTCTCGAGCACCTCGTGAAGGGCATCGTCGACAACCCCGACGACGTGCAGGTGGCCTCCCGCAACCTGCGCCGGGGGCGTGTGCTGGAGGTCCGGGTCCACCCCGACGACCTCGGCAAGGTGATCGGCCGCAACGGCCGCACCGCTCGCGCCCTGCGAACCGTCGTGGGTGCCATCGGCGGCCGCGGGATCCGGGTCGACCTGGTCGACGTGGACCACGTCCGCTGAGCAGTTGAACACCGGCTGCGGGCCGGGGAGGGCTACGGCCCGCCCCGGCCCGCAGCCGTCCCCGGGAAACGGTGCCGGGGAACGCCGGGGAAACCGCGGACCGCCCCGGGGAAACTCGGGAAACGAAGGAAAGGCAACAGGAGTGCAGCTCGTAGTCGCGCGGATCGGCCGCGCCCACGGGATCAAGGGCGAGGTCACCGTCGAGGTGCGGACCGACGAGCCGGAGCTGCGGCTCGCCCCCGGGGCCGTACTCGCCACCGATCCGGCCGCCACCGGCCCGCTCACCATCGAGACCGGCCGGGTGCACAGCGGCCGGCTGCTGCTGCGCTTCGCCGGAGTCAGCGACCGCACCGGTGCCGAGGCGCTGCGCAACACCCTGCTGATCGCCGACGTCGACCCCGACGAACGTCCCGAGGACGACGAGGAGTTCTACGACCACCAGCTGATCGACCTGGACGTGGTGCTCGCCGACGGCACCGAGATCGGCCGGATCACCGAGATCTCCCATCTGCCCTCGCAGGACCTGTTCGTGGTCGAACGGCCGGACGGCACCGAGGTGATGATCCCGTTCGTGGAGGAGATCGTCAGCGAGATCGACCTGGCCGAACAGCGGGCCGTGATCACCCCGCCGCCCGGACTGATCGACGACCGCGCCGAGGTCGCCACCGCCCGCGGGGACGACGGTGACGAGGGTGCCGAGGACGGGACCCGATGAGGCTCGACGTCGTCACGATCTTCCCCGAGTACCTGGAACCGCTGAACGTCTCGCTGGTCGGCAAGGCCCGCGCCCGCGGCAGCCTCGACGTCCGGGTCCACCACCTGCGGCAGTGGACCCACGACCGGCACAACACGGTCGACGACACCCCCTACGGCGGCGGCCCCGGCATGGTCATGAAGACCGAGCCCTGGGGAGACGCCCTGGACGACGTGCTGGCGGACGGCTACGAGGACGGCGCCCACGGCCCCGCGCTGGTCGTCCCCACTCCCAGCGGACGGCCCTTCACCCAGGAGCTGGCCGTGGAGCTCTCCACCCGGCCCTGGCTGGTCTTCACCCCGGCCCGCTACGAGGGCATCGACCGCCGGGTCACCGAGGAGTACGCCACCCGGATCCCGGTCTACGAGGTGTCCATCGGCGACTACGTCCTCGCCGGCGGCGAGGCCGCCGTGCTGGTCGTCACCGAGGCCGTGGCCCGGCTGCTGCCCGGGGTGCTCGGCAATGCCGAGTCCCACCGCGACGACTCCTTCGCCCCCGGCGCCATGGCCAACCTGCTCGAAGGCCCCGTCTACACCAAGCCGCCGCGGTGGCGCGGCCGCGGCATCCCCGAGGTGCTGCTCAGCGGCCACCACGGGAAGATCGCCCGCTGGCGGCGCGACGAGGCCCTGGCCCGTACCGCCGCCAACCGCCCCGAGCTGCTGGAGCGCTGCGAGGCGTCCGCGTTCGACAAGAAGGACCGCGAGACGCTCTCCATCCTGGGCTGGTCCCCGGAGCCCGGCGGCCGATTTTGGCGCAGGCCGCAGGCCGTGGAAGAATAGGCGGCTGTTGTGCGTCCGGCGCGCGCCCCTGCCACAGGGGGACACGACGCCCGTCCGACGCCGCAACCCCTCTGACGACTGATCGCCGCGCGATCACGATGTACCGCTGATGACCTGTGGCATCAGCGAGGAAGCAGACACACATGTCCCACCTGCTCGACTCCGTCGACTCCGCGTCGCTGCGCTCGGACGTCCCCGCGTTCCGCCCCGGTGACACCGTCAACGTGCACGTCCGCGTGATCGAGGGCAACCGCTCCCGTATCCAGCAGTTCAAGGGTGTCGTCATCCGCCGCCAGGGCGCGGGCGTCCGCGAGACCTTCACGGTCCGCAAGGTCTCCTTCTCCGTCGGCGTCGAGCGCACCTTCCCGGTGCACAGCCCGATCTTCGAGAAGATCGAGCTCGTGACCCGCGGTGACGTCCGCCGCGCCAAGCTGTACTACCTCCGTGAGCTGCGCGGCAAGGCCGCGAAGATCAAGGAGAAGCGCGACAACTGAGCCACCGGCTCGGTTCCGTCCTCCCCGCCCGGGACGGCCGCGCGGCGCGCGGTCCTCACCGTGGCGTTACGGCGGGGCCGGATAGCATCTGGCCCCGATGGACACCGAAGCACAGCACACCGAGCGCGATCGCCCCTCCGGCAGGGAGGAGCGGTCGCGCTCGGCGTGTTCCGGGCCGTCCGCACCCGCCGAGGCACGCGCTGCCGAGGGCGACGGGGACGGCGGGACGGCCGAAGGGCGGGGGGCGGTCCTCCGCGGCTGGCGCCGGCCCGTGCTGATCGCCGCGGCCTTCGCCGCCGTACTGCTGGGGGTGAGCCACTTCCTCGTCCAGCCGTTCCAGATCCCCAGCGGCTCGATGCGGCCGACGCTCCAGGTCGGCGACCGGGTGCTGGTCGACAAGCTGGCGTACGGCGGCGGTACGGCACCCCGCCGCGGGGACGTCGTCGTCTTCGACGGCACCGGCTCCTTCCTCCGCGAGCCCCCGCCGGAGAACCCGCTCACCGATCTGCTGCACGGGACCGCGGCCGCCCTCGGCCTCGCCGAACCGCCCGACACCCACTTCGTCAAGCGGGTGGTGGGCACCGGCGGCGACCGGGTCACCTGCTGCGACCGGGGGGGACGGCTCAAGGTGAACGGCGCGCCCGTACCGGAGGACTACCTCTTCCCCGGGGACGACCCGTCCCGGGTGCCGTTCGACATCGTGGTCCCCGAAGGCTCCCTGTGGGTGATGGGCGACCACCGCAGCCAGTCCCGGGACTCCCGCGACCACCTGGGCGACCCCGGCGGCGGCACCGTCCCGGTGGAGAAGGTCATCGGGCGCGCGGACTGGATCGGCTGGCCGCTCGGCCGCTGGACCGCGCTGCGGCCCACGGACGCCTTCAGCGGCGTGCCCTCCGCACCGGTGGGAGGGGGGCATGGGTAGCCGGGGCCGGGGCAAGCCGGGCAGCCACCGGGCCGACAACCGGCTGCCCACCGGCTCCCGCCCCACCGACGGCTCCCAGACCGCCGGCGGCGGACGGCCGATGCCCGGACGGGCCGAGCGCCGCAAGCTCGCCCGGAAGGTGAAGCGGCGCCGCCGGCGCTCGGCGGTCAAGGAGATCCCGCTGCTGATCACCGCGGCGCTGGTGATCGCCTTCGTGCTGAAGACCTTCCTGGTGCAGGCCTTCGTCATCCCCTCCGGCTCCATGGAGCAGACCATCCGGGTCGACGACCGGGTGCTGGTGGACAAGCTCACCCCCTGGTTCGGCTCCCGGCCGCAGCGCGGGGACGTGGTGGTCTTCCGCGACCCCGGCGGCTGGCTGGCGCAGGAGCGGACCCCGGCCGGGAACGACCCGGTCGTCATCGCCAAGATCAAGGACGGCCTCGGCCTGATCGGGCTGCTGCCCTCGGACGACGAGCAGGACCTGATCAAGCGGGTGGTCGCGGTCGGCGGCGACACCGTCGCCTGCTGCGGCAAGGACGGGCGGGTCACGGTCAACGGCAAGCCGCTCGCCGAGCCGTACATCAACGCCGGGGACGCCCCCTCGACCATCCCGTTCGAGGTCAAGGTGCCGGCCGGGCGGATCTTCGTGCTCGGCGACCACCGGTCCGCCTCGGCGGACTCGCGGTTCCACCTGGACGAGCCGTTCCAGGGGACCGTCTCGGAGGACGACGTGGTCGGCCGGGCCGTGGTCATCGCCTGGCCGTTCCCCCACTGGCGCCGACTGGAGGAACCGGACACCTTCGCCACGGTGCCGGCCCCGCCGACCGGGACGGCGGCGGCGCCCGGCGCGTCGCATAGTGTGTCCCCGCTGAATGTGAACGGATTGACCGGGCTCCCGACCCCTGCGGAACTCCCGCTCGTTATGGGAGTGGTGGGCCTGCCCCTGCTGTGGGGTGGGCGGTTGCACGGATTGAGGAGTGGATGTGGGGGACTTGGCGGTAGGCGCACGTTCCGGACACGACGAGCCCGAGGAGCGGCCGCAGCGGTCCGGAGGGTCCTTCCCGCCCGGTTCCGGGCCATCCGGGCCCGGCTCGTCCGGCACCGGGCCGGTCGACTCCGGCCACCCGGGACGCCCGGTGGGCGGCCTCCCTCCGGAGGTCCCGCCCGCTGACGGCGGTCACGCCGCCGGCGGCGGCTCCGGACACGGCGGTACGCCGGAGGAGGACGGCGAGCCCGGCGACGAGGGCCGCAGCGGCGGCAGGAAGCGGCAGCGCTCCTTCTGGAAGGAGCTGCCGCTGCTGATCGGTATCGCGCTGGTCCTGGCGCTGCTCATCAAGACCTTCCTGGTGCAGGCGTTCTCGATCCCCTCGGACTCGATGATGAACACCCTGCAGCGCGGCGACCGGGTGCTGGTCGACAAGCTCACCCCCTGGTTCGGCTCCGAGCCCGAGCGCGGCGAGGTCGTCGTCTTCAACGACCCGGGCGGCTGGCTGGAGAGCCAGTCCGTGCCCGAGCCCAACGCCCTGCAGACGGTCCTCAGCGCCATCGGCCTGATGCCGTCCGCCAAGGAGCAGGACCTGATCAAGCGGGTCATCGCGGTCGGCGGCGACACGGTCAGCTGCAAGCGGGGCGGCAAGGTGGTCGTCAACGGCAAGCCGCTGAACGAGGAGTCGTACATCTACCCCGGCTCCACCCCCTGCGACGACCAGCCGTTCGGGCCGATCAAGGTGCCCGAGGGCCGGATCTGGGTCATGGGCGACAACCGGCAGAACTCGCTGGACTCCCGCTACCACCAGGAGCTCCCCGGCAACGGCACGGTCGCCAACGACAAGGTCGTCGGCCGCGCCATCGTGGTCGCCTGGCCGGTCACCCGCTGGGCGACCCTCCCGGTGCCCGGCACCTTCGAGCAGCAGGGCCTCGCCGCGGCGGCCACCGCCGCCGCCCCCGGCGCCCTCGGACTGGCGGGCGCCATCCCGCTCGTCCTCTGGCGCCGCCGCACCCGCCGCACCGCCGGGGACTGACGGGCCGCGGCCGCGCCTCCGGGGGCCGGCCACCAAGGGGGGGGGGGGCCCGGGGGGGGGGGGGGGGGGGTGGTGGGGGGGTGGGGGGGGTTGGGGGGGTTGGGGGGGGGGGGCGGGGGGGGGGGGAGAGGGGGGGGGGGGGGGGGGGGGGGGAGGAGGGGGGGGGGGGGGGGGGGGGGGGGGGGGGGGGGGGGGGGGGGGGGGCGGGGGGGGGGGGGCGGTGGGGGGGGGGGGGGGGGGGGGGGCGGGCGGCGGCGATCAGCCCTTGAGGCCGCCGGCGGTCAGCCCGCCCATGATGGTGCGCTGGAAGAGCAGGAAGAGCAGCAGCGTCGGCAGGGAGGCGATGGTCAGCGCGGCGATCAGCACGTTCTCCGGCACACTGGTGGCCAGCGAGTAGATGCCGACGTTGAGGGTCTGCGCCCCGGGGTCGGGCAGGGTGAGCATCGGCCAGAGGAAGTCCTTCCACACGCCGACCACCGCGAAGATCGACACCACTCCGAGGATGGGCCGGGAGACCGGCAGCACGATCGACCACAGGGTGCGCACCGGTCCGGCGCCGTCCATGGCGGCGGCGTCCAGCAGTTCCTTCGGTATCGAGTCGAAGAACCGCTTCAGCAGGAAGATGCTGAAGGCGTTGGTGACCGAGGGCAGCCAGATCGCCCAGGGCGAGTTGAGCAGGTTGCGCTCCACGATCGGCACGTCCAGCACGGTGAGGTACTGCGGGACGACCAGGACGGTCGCCGGGATCATCAGGGTGGCGAGCATCATGCCGAGGATCGCCTTGCCGAGGACGGGCCGCAGCCGGGAGAGCGAGTAGGCCGCGGCCACGTCCAGCACCAGCTGGAAGGCGAGCGCCCCGAAGGCGTAGTAGGCCGTGTTGAACAGCAGCTTCGCCAGGTCCATGACCTCCCAGGCGCGGCCGTAGTTCTCCGGGTGGAGCGAGCCGGGCACCCAGGTCGGCGGGGTCTGGACGGCCTCCTGGGTGGTCTTCAGACCACTTGAGGCCATCCAGTACAGGGGGCCGAGGAAGGCCAGCGTGAACAGGACCACCACCAGCGCGAAGCAGGTCCAGTAGACCAACCGGCCGCGCGGACGGGCCAGTCGGGCGGGTGAGATCAGCGTACGCGTGGACATGTCCGCCTTCGGTGCTCTCGGTGCCATGGTGGTTGTCCCCCCTGCCTCTCAGGCGTCGGCGTCCTGGTCGCGACTGAGCCGGGTGTACGCGGCGGAGAACCCGGCGAGCAGCACCAGGAGCAGCAGCCCGAGCGCCGCGGCGGCGCCGTAGTCGTTGAAGTTGAAGGCGTACTGGTAGATCAGGTAGACCACGGTGGTGGTCGACCCCTCGGGGCCGGCGCCGCCGGTGAGCAGGAACGGCTCGGTGAAGACCTGCATGGTGGCGATGACCTGCATCAGCAGCATCAGCGAGAGCACCAGCCGGGTCTGCGGGATGGTGACGTGCCAGACCTTGCGCAGCAGCCCCGCACCGTCCAGCTCGGCCGCCTCGTAGAGCTCGCCGGGGATGTCCTGGAGGGCGGCCAGGTAGATCAGCGTGGCGCCGCCCATGTTCATCCAGGTGGCGGCGACGACCACGGAGAGCATCGCGGTGTCCGGGTCCTGGAGCCACGGCTGCGCCGGGACACCGAAGACGCCGAGGACCTCGTTGAACAGCCCGTATCCAGGGTCGTAGAGGTAGCGGAAGAGCAGCACCGAGGCGACCGGCGGCAGCATCACCGGCAGGTAGACCAGCAGCCGCAGATAGCCCTGGCCGTGCCGGAACTCGTTGATGACGAGGGCGAGGACGAACGGCACCGCGAAGCCGAGGACCAGGGCGAGCAGGGTGAACCAGAGGGTGTTCAGCCAGGCCTGCCCGAACGCCGGGTCGTTGACGATCTTGACCAGGTTGTCCAGGCCGACCCAGGTGGTGCGGCCGTCCTCGGTCTTCTGGAAGGCCAGCAGGAACTCGCGGACCATCGGGTACCAGGAGAAGAACGAGAAGCAGAGCACCGCGCCGATGAGGAAGCCGTGGGCGGTGAGGTTGCGCCGCAGCTCCCGGCGGAAACCCCCCGGCCGGGGGCCTGGCTCCACGGCGTGCGGCGGGCGGGCGGCGCCGACCGCCGGTTCCTTGGCGAGGGCGGGGGCGGACATGGTCGCTCCTATACGGGCTGCGGTGTCTCCCGGGGGAGGGCGGGGTGCGGTACGGGGGCGGGGTGCGGTACGGGGGCGAGGTGCCGTACGCGGGCGGCGCCGGGCGCGAGGTGCGGGGTGCGGCCCGGGGTGCGAGGTGCGGCCCGGGGTGCGAGGTGCGGCCCGGGGCACGAGATGCGGACGGGCTTCGGTCACCGGTTGGCGAGGACCTGGTTCACCTGGGACGCGGCGGTGGAGAGCAGCTTGCCGACGTCGGCGTCCTCGTTGGTCAGCACCCCCGACATCACGTTGTCCAGCACCTTGTAGATCTCCTGGGCCTTGGGCGGCTCGGCCTTCCCGGGCACCGGCTTGTCCATGTACGCCTGGAAGTTCTCCACCGGCATGGTGGCGTGCTCCTTGCGCGCGGCGTCGTCCTCCGCCTTGGTCCCGTTCAGCCAGAGGTTGGGCTGCGGGAGCCCGACCGGCAGCCCGTCGGCCTTGGACCGCTGCCAGTCGTAGTGGCCCTTGCCCGGGGTGGTGAACTTGAAGTTCAGCCAGGCGATCGCGGCCTTGACCTTGTCGGACGAGATGCCCTTCTTGATCATGTAGTTGTTGCCGCCGGCCAGGGTGGCCCGCCCGCTGGGGATCGGCCCCATGCCGAAGTTCTCGTACTTCGCGCCGAGTTGCTGGACCATGTAGGTGATGTCGTCGGGCGCGGCGAGGAACATGCCGAGCTTGTCAGTGGCGATCTGCTTCTGCAGGTCACCCCACTTCAGCAGCTGGGTCTTGCCCATGGAGTCGTCGTCCCAGCGCATGGCGCGCAGGTTCTCCACGACCTCGCGGCCGGTCTCGTCGTCGAAGGCGGCCTTGGTGCCGCTCGCGTCCACGATGTCCCCGCCGAGGCTGTACAACTGGGCGGTGAAGTGCCAGCCGCCGGTGTTGGCGGCGCTGTACTCGCCGAAGCCGGCGATGCCGTCGCCGAGGCCGGCGATCTTCTTGGCGGCGGTACGCACCTCCTCCCAGGTGGCCGGCGGGGCGTCCGGGTCCAGGCCGGCGTCCTCGAAGAGCTTGCGGTTGACCAGCAGGCCCATCCGGTAGTTGCTGGTGGGCAGCCCGTACAGCTTGCCCTCGCTCTTCAGCGAGGCGAGGACGTCGGGGTCGATGTCCTTCAGCCGCGGCACCGTCCGCTCGTTGACGTACGCGGAGATGTCCTGGGCGCCGTCGTTGTCGAGCACCTGCGGCAGGTCGGTGAAGTAGGTGTAGAACACGTCCGGTTGGGACTTGGCCTTGAGCATCGCGGTGAACCGCGGCGGCTCCAGGCACTGGCCGGGGGTGGAGCGGCCCTGGATGGTGACGTTCGGGTACGTCCGGTTGAACTCCCGGACGTCCTCGTTCCACTGCCTGAGCTCGGCCGCCTTGGCCGCCGGGGGCATGCAGTCGATGCTGAGGGTCACCTTGGCCTTCGGGTCCAGCGGGGCGGCCGGGTCGCCGCCGGCCCCGTTCCCGGAGCCGCCCGCGTCTCCGTCGTCGCCGCCGCTGCTGCTTGTGCCGCAGGCGGCCAGCACGGTGAGCGCCAGCGCGGAGGCGAGGGTGACCGCGCCGACGCGGCGGGTACGGCGGAGCCGGGCTCTTCTCATGGTGGTCCCCTTCGGGCAGGCACGTGGAAGGCACCCCACCGCCGGACCTGGGCGCCACCAAGGGAGCGGCCGGGCGACGGGGGAGCGCCGCACACTCAACCACCACCGTCAGATTGCCGCAATATCTCGCGCCGATTTCGCAATTGCTTGACAGTCAGCCGCGCGGAGCCTGCCCAGTGGAGCCGCGCACCACCAGCTCCGGCTCGAACAGCAGCTCTCCGGGCGGCACTTCACCACCCTGGATCTGAGCGCACAGCAGATCCACGGCCGCGCGGCCCATCGCCTCGATGGGCTGGCGCACGGTGGTCAGCGGGGGCTCGGTGCAGTTCATGAACGCGGAGTCGTCGTAGCCCACCACGGACACTTCCCCCGGCACCGCGAGCCCGCGCCGGCGGGCCGCCCGTACCGCACCGAGGGCCAGTGGGTCGCTGGCGCAGATGATCCCGGTGACCCCGCGCTCCAGCAGCCGGGAGGTGGCCGCCTGGCCGCCCTCCAGCGAGAACATCGAGCGCTCGACATACGCCTCGGGCAGCTCGCTACCGGCCGCCTCGGCCGCGGCCCGGGCGGCGGCCAGCTTGCGGCGCGAGGGCACATGGTCGCCGGGGCCCAGCACCACCCCGATCCGCTGGTGCCCGAGCGAGGCCAGATGGCGCCAGGCCTGCTCGACGGCGACCGCGTCGTCGCAGGAGATGCACGGGAAGTCCAGCCCCTCGATGGAGGCGTTGATCAGCACCACCGGGATCCGGCGCTCGGCGAGCTGCCGGTAGTGGTCGTGCGGGGCGTCCGCCTGGGCGAACAGCCCGCCGGCGAAGACCACCCCGGAGACCTGCTGCTGGAGCAGCAGCTCCACGTAGTCGGCCTCGGAGACCCCGCCCTTGGTCTGGGTGCACAGCACCGGAGTCAGCCCCTGCTGGGCCAGGGCACCCCCGATGACCTCGGCGAACGCCGGGAAGATGGGGTTCTGCAACTCAGGCAGGACCAGCCCGACCAACCGCGCCCGCTCCCCGCGCAGCTGGGTGGGGCGTTCATAGCCGAGGACGTCCAGCGCCGTGAGCACGGACTGCCGGGTGGCCTCGGAGACCCCCGGCTTGCCGTTGAGCACCCGGCTCACCGTGGCCTCGCTGACTCCCACCTTCTTGGCAACCTGAGCAAGTCGTCGCGTCATGCGCGCAAGGCTAACGCAAGCCACGCAAGCCACTTGCGGCCTTCGACGGCCCCGATGGCTCCCCCATCCGCAAGCCGCGCAAGCCGCTTGCGTGCCCCACCTGGGCCCCTGCCGGACCCGTTGACAAAGCGGTGAGACGCGAGAAACCTGTGGGCGTCGTTCCGCAAAGAATCGACGAACTCACTCAAGCGATGTGCAAAGTGGTCAGCTCCCCCCGGCACCCGCCACCGCCCGCTTCCCCCTCCCCCTTTCCTCGCTTCCCTCGCTTCCCTCTCTCCCCCTCCCCTCCCCACCTCGCAGAGGATCCCCATGAGTTGGAGACCCCTCGGCTGGCGCCCGCTGGCCGGAATCGTCATAGCCGGACTCGCCACCACCGGGCTGATGCCCCTGACCTTCGCCCCCGCCGCCCAGGCAGCCTCCTCGCCTCAGTCAGCCCCCTCCTCGCTCTGGGCCGTCGGCGCCCGGGTCGCCGCCGATGCCAACCTGGCGCTCGGCCGACCGGCCAGTGCGGGCGGCGCCCATGGTGAGTACCCCGCCGGGAACACCACCGACGGCGCCCAGGCCTCCTACTGGGAGGGCCCGGCCGGCTCCTTCCCCCAGTGGGTGCACGTGGACCTGGGCGTCTCCCGCTCGGTCAAGCGGGCGGTGCTGAAGCTGCCCACCGGCTGGGAGGCCCGTACCCAGACGCTCTCCCTCCAGGGCAGCACCGACGGTTCCACCTTCCGTACCCTCGCCGCCTCGACCGGCCGGACCTTCGACCCGGCGCGCGCCAACACCGTCACCCTCGACCTTCCCTCCCCCGCCGAGGCCCGCTATGTACGGGTGCAGGTCACCGGCAACACCGGCTGGGACGCAGCGCAGTTGGCCGAGCTGGAGGTGTGGGGCGAGGACGGCGGCGGCACCGATCCCGGCACTCCCCCGCCCGCCGGTACCAACCTGGCCCGCAACAAGCCGGTGGAGGCCACCTCCTCCGTCCACACCTATGTGGCCGCCAACGCCACCGACGACTCCACCTCCACCTACTGGGAGGGCGCCGGGCACCCGGCCGACCTGACGGTGAAGCTGGGCGCGGACGCGGACCTCACCGGAGTGGTGGTCAAGCTCAACCCGGCCGCCGAGTGGGGCGCCCGCCGCCAGGGCGTCGAGGTCCTGGGCCGGGCGGCCTCCTCCGGTTCCTTCACCACCCTCAAGCCCCGTACCGACTACGCCTTCTCCCCCACCACCGGCAACACGGTGACCATCCCGGTGAGCGGCCGTTTCGCCGACGTACGGCTGCGGTTCACCTCCAACACCGGGGCGCCCGGCGGGCAGGTGGCCGAGTTCCAGGTGGTCGGCAGCGCCGCGCCCGCACCCGATCTCACCGTCACCGGGCTGACGTGGACGCCGTCCGCCCCGTCCGAGCGCGACGCGGTCACCGTGAACGCCACCGTCCGCAACGCCGGCACCGCCCGTTCGGCGGCGACCACGGCGGACGTCAGCGTGGAGGGCACGGTCGCCGGGACGGCGAACGTCCCGGCGCTCGACCCGGGCACCTCCACCACCGTCCCGGTCGCCATCGGCACCCGGGCCGCCGGCAGCTACGCCGTCTCCGCCGTGGTCGACCCCCGCAACACCCTCCCCGAGCTGGACGACACCAACAACAGCCGTACCGCCACCGACCGCCTGGTGGTCGCCCAGGCCCCTGGCCCGGACCTCGAAGTCGCCTCCATCACCACCAACCCCGCCAACCCGGCGGTCGGCACCCCGGTCTCCTTCACCGTCGCCGTCCGCAACCGCGGCACCACCGCTGCCCCGGCCGGCAGCGTCACCCGACTCCAGGCGGGCACCACCGTCCTCAACGGCTCCACGGGCCAGATCGCCGCCGGTGCCACCGCCACCGTGCCGATCTCCGGCACCTGGACGGCGACCAGCGGCGGGGCCATCCTCATCGCCACCGCCGACGCCACCAACACGGTCACCGAGACCAACGAGGCAAACAACATCCTCAGCCGCTCGATCGTGGTCGGCCGCGGCGCCGCCGTCCCGTACACCTCCTACGAGGCGGAGGACGGTCGCCACAACGGCACCCTGCTCACCGCCGACGCCAAGCGGACCTTCGGCCACACCAACTTCGCCACCGAGTCCTCCGGCCGCAAGTCCGTCCGCCTCGACTCCACCGGCCAGTACGTCGAGTTCACCTCCACCGCCCCCGCCAACTCCCTGGTCGTCCGCAACTCCGTCCCGGACGCGGCGGCCGGCGGCGGGGCCGAGGCCACCATCAGCCTCTACGCGAACGACACCTTCGTTCGCAAGCTCACCCTCTCCTCCAAGCACAGCTGGCTGTACGGGACCACCGACGACCCCGAGGGCCTGACCAACCGCCCCGGCGGGGACGCCCGCCGCCTCTTCGACGAGTCGAACGCCCTGCTCTCCCAGACCTACCCGGCCGGGACGCGCTTCCGCGTCCAGCGCGACGCCGCCGACACCGCCGCCTTCCACATCATCGACACCGTCGACCTGGAGCAGGTCGCCCCGCCCGCCGCCAAGCCCGCCTCCTGCGTCTCGATCACCGAGTACGGGGCGGTGCCCAACGACGGCCTGGACGACACCGACGCCCTCCAGCGGGCGGTCACCGCCGACCAGAACGGCCAGATCCCCTGCGTCTGGATCCCGGCCGGGCAGTGGCGTCAGGAGCAGAAGATCCTCACCGACGACCCGTTGAACCGGGGCCAGTTCAACCAGGTGGGCATCCGGGACGTCACCATCCGCGGCGCCGGTATGTGGCACTCCCAGCTCTACACCCTCACCCCGCCGCACCAGGCGGGCGGGATCAACCATCCGCACGAGGGCAACTTCGGCTTCGACATCGACCACAACACCCAGATCTCCGACATCGCCATCTTCGGCTCGGGCACCATCCGCGGCGGCGACGGCAACCACGAGGGCGGGGTCGGCCTCAACGGCCGCTTCGGCAAGGGCACGAAGATCAGCAACGTCTGGATCGAGCACGCCAACGTCGGCGTCTGGGCGGGCCGGGACTACTCCAACATCCCCGAGCTGTGGGGCCCGGGCGACGGCCTCGAATTCACCGGCGTCCGCATCCGCAACACCTACGCCGACGGCATCAACTTCGCCAACGGCACCCGCAACTCCACCGTCTACAACTCGTCCTTCCGCAACACCGGCGACGACGCGCTGGCCGTCTGGGCCAGCAAGTACGTCAAGGACACCTCCGTGGACATCGGCTCCGACAACCACTTCCGCAACAACACCGTCCAGCTCCCCTGGCGGGCCAACGGCATCGCGGTCTACGGCGGCTTCGGCAACACCATCGAGAACAACGTCATCGCCGACACCATGAACTACCCGGGCATCATGCTGGCCACCGACCACGACCCGCTGCCCTTCTCCGGCCAGACCCTGATCGCGGGCAACGCCCTGCACCGCACCGGCGGCGCGTTCTGGAACGAGGACCAGGAGTTCGGCGCGATCACCCTGTTCGCCCAGGGCCAGGACATCCCCGGCGTCGCCATCCGGGACACCGAGATCCTGGACTCCACCTACGACGGCATCCAGTTCAAGACCGGCGGCGGCGCGATGCCCGGCGTCAGGATCCAGAACGTCCGCATCGACCGCTCCGACAACGGCTCCGGCATCCTCGCGATGAGCGGCGCCCGCGGCAGCGCGACCCTCTCCGACGTCACCATCACGGGCTCCGCCCAGGGCGACGTCCTGATCGAACCGGGCTCCCAGTTCACCATCTCGGGCACCCCGAACCCGTAAGCCCCTCCTCGGGGAACCCCGCCCCGCCCGACGCCTCCGTGGCGCCGGGCGGGGCGGTGGGCTTGCACGCGCCTGGCCCTCTTTATGCGACAACGCCAATATTGGCGTTGTCGCATGGACGGTGGTCGCGCGGTCTCCGTACGGTTGGCGGCGACGCCCCAACGGGGGTGCGAGACAGGGGGTTTCACCATGGCTCGTGAGGAACTGACGCGGCTTACGGGGAACGGCACGGGGCAGTGCAAGAAGAACGACTGCCCCAACGTGTACCGCACCGTGTCCGGGTCCTTCGTCATACAAGGCAATGTGTCGCGGGCCTTCACCACCCCGACCGGCGAGGGGCTGGTGGAGATTTCGGAGGAGACCCTGAGGGAGGCCGTTCGTGTTCTTGGATGGTGACGAGTGGGCAGCTCGATTCGAGACGTTCCGTCGAGAGGCCTGGCGCCTTGAGACGCTGCCGGCCTACCGAGTACCGCAGGAAGCTGAGGAGATCGCCGAGTTTCTGGCCGGTGAGCGCATCGACCCACGGACATACTCGAACGAGTACACCGAGGACCTCAAACGGGTGCGGCGGGAGGGGAAGAGTAAGGGCCGTGTTCACGTCGTGACTCGCCCCCTGTCGGACTACCTGCGCTTCGAGTTCATGTACTACCAGCCACACGCGGCAGCCGGTGAGGACATTCGCGTCATGGATGTCACGAACCGCCCCAACCCGCTCGCGGGAGTGCAGGACTTCTGGATGTTCGACCGCTCCGAGGTCGTCCTCATGAACTACGAGGCGGACGGCACACAGATCAACCGCGAGGTCTTCGAGGGCGACATCACGCGCTTCCACGAATACCAGCGGATCGCCCTGGCCGAGTCCGTGCCCTTCGAGGAGTACGTGAAGGGCATTGACCTTTGATCCGGAGTCGCTGGGGAGGACACGATCAGACCTGGCGGCGGCACTACGCGACGAGCGCCGGCGGGCGGGGCTCACACAGACCACGCTCGCCCGGCGCTGCAACATGTCGCAGACCAAGATCAGCAACATCGAGAGCGGAAAGATCGCCCCGACGATCGTGGATGTCGAACTGATCCTGGAGACCCTGGGCGCACAAGGATCCGTCGCGACGGACATACTCGCTCTCGCGCGCTCCGCCCATACCGAATGGCAGGACGGCTGGGCGTCACAGCGGCGGGGGCTGGACAAGAAGCAGAACGAACTGGCCCGCCTAGAGGCCGTGACCACCGAATTCCGCTTCTTCTTGCCGACCATGATCACGGGCTTGCTCGCCACGCCCGATTACGTACGCGCCAGCCTCTCGCGCAGTTCAGGCGACATCGCCAAAGTCATCGCCAAGAAAATCGAACGTCAGCGCGTTCTCATGGACTCGTCCAAGTCCTTCACGTTCCTCCTCACGGAGCAGGCCGTGCGGTGGCCCCTGGTACCGCCCCTGGCCATGGCTCTGCAACTCGATCGCCTGGCCTCCCTGTCGCGCATACCCCATCTACGCCTCGGCGTCATCCCGCTCGGGCTTCCGGGGCCCGTGGACGAGACGCCGCTCAGCGTGTTCACCGTGTACGACCGGCGACTGGTGCAGGTCGAGACGCACACCGGTGCGCTGATTCTGCGGGATCACAAGGACGTGGCCGCATACCGCGAGGACTTCGAACGATATGAGGCCCACGCGGTGTGGGGTGACGATTGCCGGGAGCTCCTTGGAGAGTGGGCCGGGCGATTTACCCGACAACGCCAATAAGTTCAGGCCCCCATCGCTCGTCCGGCAAGACTGGTTGCCCACTCGGAACAGCATCGGGGAGGCAACAGACATGGGCGCACCCGGGACGACGACAAGCAGGCCCCGGCCCGGCAACGGCGAGGATGGGTGGGAGTACGTGACGTACGCGCCCTCGGGCGAGCAGTGCACCGCCTGTGGCTCCGGCATCGAACCGTTCGACCCGGTACGCCGGGCCACCGTCGCGCGCGAGCCGGGTCGGACCGTGGCCGTCTACCGGCACATCGGCGCATGTCCCTCCACGCACGCGGCCACGGCGTGACGCCGAGCCGTTCGTAGATGCCCGCCCCGGCGACGGAATCCCTGGACAGGTCGAGCGCCGGGGCGGGTGGCCGACGCAGGAGTCACCCCCTGCGCATCGCGGGCCATGTCTCCGACGGTACGGGGGTGTGGCCTTCCAGAGAAGAGGAGGCTCAACGATGAGCGTGGTACTCGACGCGTACGAGACGAGGGTCCCGGACGCGGACGGCTGGCGCGGGTTCCCGTTCCGCCACCCCGGCGACGAGGGCGTACCCGTCGTCGCGGCGGACGGGGGCAGGCACGACGGCGGGCCGATGCCCCCGGAGGCACCCCGCGACCCGGCCCCGGCGCCGAAGGACGGGGACGGCAAGTAGGCCAGTGGCCCCGTAGGGCGTCAGGAAGGCGGCCCCGCCGGTGAGTGCAGACGGCTCACCGGCGAGGCGAGCCCTTTGTGGTTCAGGGCTCGCCCAGCCGCACCGCGAGGGCGGCGATGTCGTCGTCCAGACGGCCTCGGCTGTAGCGGAGGAGGTCGCGGTGGAGGGCCGTGAGCAGTTCGCGGGGCGGGGTGGGGGGCTGGCGGCGCATCCAGGCGGCCAGGGGAAAGAACTCGCCGTCGTGGGCGCGGGTCTCGGCGACGCCGTCGGTGTAGAGGAGCAGCAGGTCACCGGGGGCGAGGTCGAAGGAGTCCACGTTGTAGTGGTCGCCGATGAGCTCCGCGAGGCTGAGCAGGGGGGAGGGGGTGGCGGGCTCCAGGACGCGGAGGTTGCCGCGGTTGAGGAGCAGCGGGGGCGGGTGTCCGCAGTTGAGGATGTCGATCCGGCCGCCCTTGTGCGGGATCTCCGCGAGGAGGGCGGTGGCGAAGCGCTCCATGGGCCCGTCCGGGGGAAAGGCGGCGTTGTAGCGGGCGCTGCTGGCGTCCAGTCTGCGGGCCACGCTGACCATGTCGGCCTCGCCGTAGGCCGCCTCGCGGAAGGCGTTGACGATCGCCGCGGCCGCGCCGACGGCGGGCAGCCCCTTGCCCCGTACGTCCCCGATGAGCAGCCGTACCCCGTACGGCGTGTCCACCACTTCGTAGAAGTCCCCGCCGATGCGGGCCTCCGCTGCCGCCGCGAGGTACAGGGACTCGATCTCCAGGGGCCCGAAGCGGCGCGGCATGGGGCTCAGGACCACGTGCTGCGCCGCGTCGGCGACGAGTCGTACGTGAAAGAGGGTGCGCTCGCGCTGGAGCCGGACGTGGCTTCCGTACGCGGCGGCCACGGTGACCGCGATGATCCCCGCGGCGGTCCACCAGGTCCCGAGGTCGGGGAAGACCAGGCTGAGACCGATCATCAGCAGCAGGCAGACCGTCCCCAGCAGCACCGTGGGGAGGACCGGCCACATGGCGGCGGCCAGGGCGGGCGCCGCGGGCAGCAGGCGGCTGAAGGCCATCTCCGGAGGAGTGGCGTAGGCCAGGCTGGCGATCACGACGGTCAGGATGACCGGCGACAGCCGCACCAGCCTCCCTCGGCCGTAACGCCGACGGAGCCGCGGCCGGGCAGAATCGATCACACTTAACAGACTAACTACGCGATCGGGACATAGCGCCCTGACGACCCGGCCGTGATCGGGAAACCCCGGCCGGGGAGCCATCCGCCCGGCCGAGGGGCTGTCCGCCCGGCCAGGGATCCGGCACCCCCGCCCAGGGGCCCGGCCCCCGGCTCACACCGCGATGAGCAGGGCCTCGGAGCCGACCGGCCGGTAACCCGCGGCCTGGAAGGCGCGGATGCTCCGGGCGTTGCCGGCGGCCTGCTGGGACCAGAGGGCCTGCCCGTCCGGTACGAGGTGCCGGGCCGACCACCACTCCCCCGTCGGCCGCCCACACCCGTACCCCGTCCCGGCGCTTGCGGGCCCGGGCCGCCCGCGGGTGGTCGGGGTCGGTCAGCTCGCGCAGCGGCAGGGGCGGCGGGCCGGGGAGCGGGTCGGCCACGGTCAGCAGGTCGATGGTGTCGGTGGACCGCGCGGTGCGGTCGAGCAGCGCGGCGAGCAAGCGCGGGTTCATGGTGGCCGCCAGCTCGTCGCAGTCCAGCGCGGCCAGGGCGGCGCGGACCCAGGCCGGGTCCTCGTCGGTGAAGACCACCGAGTGCGCGGTGAAGGCGATCACCCCGGCGTCCCGGTGGCTGGGCTGGGGCACCACCGTGGTGCGCCCGTCGGGCGGCGGGAACTCGCCACGCGCCGCCGCGTCCAGGATGCCGGCCAGTGCCGTGCCACTCATCGCTCCCCCTCGTGGAGATGCTCATCGGATGAAGAAATCGTTGTCTGATGATCAGGACGCGATGGTAGAGAGGCGGGGTGACGACAACACCTGACTTCGCCGAGCTGCTGCGACTGATCGGCGAGCGGTCGACCGCCTTCCGTGCCGCGGTCGCCTCCGCGCCCGACCTCGACGTACCGGTGCCGAGCTGCCCCGAGTGGACGCTGTTCGAGCTGGTCCGGCACCTGGGGAGCGGGGACGGCTTCTGGGCCGCCATCGTGGGCGCGGGCCCCGCCGAGGCGCCCCCGGCCGAGGCCGTGGCCGCGCGCGCCGCGGTGGCCGCGCCACGCGAGCGCGAGGCACTGGTGGCCTGGCTTGAGGAGTCGACCGGGCAGCTGCTGGGCGCCCTGCGGGAGGCGGGCCCGGAGCGCGGCTGCTGGACATGGTGGGGTGCGTCGCAGTCACCGCGGAGCTCCGGCGCCGTCGCCCGGCACCGCGTCCAGGAGACCGCGGTGCATCTGTACGACGTCCAGCTCGCCCTGGGCGCCCCGCAGCCGCTGCCGGCCGAGGTGGCGCTCGACGGGGTGGAGGAGTTCCTGACCACCTGCTGCGCCACCACGAGCCCCTGGCCGCACAAGCCCACCGCCTTCGACTTCCACGCCACCGCCGAGGGCCGCTCCTGGCGGCTCACGGTGGACGGCGACGGGGCTCACGCCGCGCGTCTCCAGGCGCCCGACGACACGGCCGGGGCCGCCGTCCACGGCACCGCCGGTGAGCTGGTCCTCTACCTCTACGACCGCCTCCCGGCGGAGTCGCTGCGGATCGAGGGGGACGCCGGGCTGTTCGACCTGCTCCGCGCCTGGGAGCCGGAGGCGTAGGGCGGGGCGACGGCGGGCCGGGAAGGCGGCCACCCCCGTGGACCGCCTCCCCGCCGCCGATAGGCGGACTCGCCCGGGTCAGCGAGCCGCTACGGCCAGCCGCTCCACAGCCTCGGCCGTTCGGGCCGCCCCGTCCTCCGTCGCCATCGTCCGGGCGGCCCGCGCGGCGGCCCGCCCGTAGCCCGGCTCCCGCACCGCCCGGCCGAGCGCGTCCGCCAACCGCTCGGCGGTGAGCCCGGGGAACGGGACCGGGTCCGGGGCGGCGCCGATCGCGGTGAGGCGCCCGGCCCAGAAGGCCTGGTCACGGCGACCGGCACCGCCACCGCGGGCACCCCGGCCCGTAGCGCGGCGGCGGTCGTGCCCGCCCCGGCGTGGTGGACGACGGCCGCCGGCCGCGGGAACAGCAGGGTGTGCGGCACCTCACCCACGGTGAGGACGTCGTCGCCGCCGTCGGCCACGAGACCGGCGGCCCCGCCCTGGAGGACGCCGCGCGGCCCGGCCCGGCGCAGGGCGGCCACGGCGAGCCCGTCCAGCCGCTCCCCCTCGCCCGCCGCCATGCTGCCGAAGCCGACGAGGACCGGCGGGGGTCGGCGTCGAGGAAGGCGGCCGGCTCGGCGGGGAGCCGTTCCTCCGGCCGGTGGTACGGCCACCAGTTGCCCACCACCTCCAGACCGGCCGCGTACACCTTCCGTACGCGGCCGGGGCCGTCACCTCGCCGGCGGGCGGGTGTCAGGCGATGCGGTCCAGCACGATCGGGGTCGGCTGGTGGGCGGTGCCGGACGGGGCGATGTCCCAGGCGGCGTCCAGGGACTTCAGGGCGTAGTCGAACTTCTCCGGGGTGTCGGTGTGGAGGGTGAGGAGGGGCTGGCCGGCGGTGACGGTCTCGCCGGGCTTGGCGTGCAGCTCGACACCCGCACCGGCCTGGACCGGGTCCTCCTTGCGGGCGCGGCCGGCGCCGAGGCGCCAGGCGGCGACGCCGACGGCGTAGGCGTCCAGGCGGGTGAGGACGCCGGAGGCGGGGGCGGTGACGACGTGCTGCTCACGGGCGACCGGGAGGATGGCGTCCGGGTCACCGCCCTGGGCGGCGATCATGCGGCGCCAGACGTCCATCGCGGTGCCGTCGGCGAGGGCCTTGGCCGGGTCGGCGTCCTTGATGCCGGCCGTGTCGAGCATCTCGCGGGCGAGGGCGACGGTCAGCTCGACCACGTCGGCGGGGCCGCCGCCCGCCAGGACCTCGACAGACTCGCGCACTTCGAGGGCGTTTCCGGCGGTGAGGCCGAGCGGGGTGGACATGTCGGTGAGCAGGGCGACGGTCTTGACGCCGCTGTCGGTGCCGAGGGCGACCATGGTGGAGGCCAGCTCACGGGCGTCCTCGATGGTCTTCATGAAGGCGCCGGAGCCGACCTTGACGTCCAGCACCAGGGAGCCGGTGCCCTCGGCGATCTTCTTGGACATGATGGAGGAGGCGATCAGGGGGATCGCCTCGACCGTGCCGGTGACGTCCCGCAGGGCGTAGAGCTTCTTGTCGGCGGGGGCCAGGCCGTCACCGGCGGCGCAGATCACCGCGCCGGTGGTGTCCAGGACGTGCAGCATCTCCTCGTTGGAGAGCAGGGCGCGCCAGCCGGGGATGGACTCCAGCTTGTCCAGGGTGCCGCCGGTGTGGCCGAGGCCGCGGCCGGAGAGCTGCGGGACGGCGGCGCCACAGGCCGCGACGAGCGGGGCGAGGGGGAGGGTGATCTTGTCGCCCACGCCGCCGGTGGAGTGCTTGTCGGCGGTGGGCCGGGAGAGGGAGGAGAAGTCCATGCGCTCGCCGGAGGCGATCATCGCGGCGGTCCACCGGGCGATCTCGGTGCGGTTCATGCCGTTGAGCAGGATCGCCATGGCGAGCGAGGACATCTGCTCGTCGGCGACCTCGCCGCGGGTGTAGGCGTCGATGACCCAGTCGATCTGCTCGGGGCTGAGCTCGCCGCGGTCCCGCTTGGTGCGGATGACGGAGATCGCGTCCATGGTGAAGTTCCTTCCAGCGAGGGCCTCTACGACGCCGACGACTCTACGCGCATAGAGGAGGAGAGGGGCGGCGCCCCTGCCACGCGGAGGTGACAGGGGCGCCGGGTGGGTCAGGAGAGGTGCTGCGGGCCGAAGGCCTGCGGGAGCATCGCGCCGAGGGTCAGCTCCCCGGCCGGGGTGTCCAGCAGCAGGCCGTCGCCGCCGAACTCGTACAGCAGCTGGCGGCAGCGGCCGCAGGGGACAATGGTCTCGCCCTTGCCGTCCACGCACACGAAGTGGGTGAGCCGGCCGCCGCCGGTGGCCTGGAGCTGGGAGACCAGCCCGCACTCGGCGCACAGCCCGATGCCGTACGAGGCGTTCTCCACGTTGCAGCCGGTGACCGTGCGGCCGTCGTCGGCCACGGCCGCCGCACCCACCGCGTACCCCGAGTACGGGGCGTAGGCGCGGGACATGGCGTCCCGGGCGGCGGCGCGCAGCTCTTCCCAGTCGAACGGGGCGGAGGACGCGATCACTTGCCTTGGCCCTTGCGGTAGCGCATGCCGTCGGCCTTGGGCATCCGCAGGCGCTGCGCGGAGAGGGACAGGACGAGCAGGGTGACCACGTACGGGGTGGCGCTGACGAACTCGGTGGGGACGGTGTCCGTGCCGAGGTACCAGACCAGCGTGCCCGCGGCGATGACCAGGCTGATCGCGGCGGTGAGGTAGCTCTTGCGGTACAGCTTCCAGGCGCCGAGGGCGACCAGGGCGATGGTCAGCAGCAGGAGCAGGGCGTGCACGGAGCTGCCGCCGGCCCGCAGCTGGAGGGCGTCGGCGAAGCCGAAGAGGCCCGCGCCCATGGCCAGCCCGCCGGGCCGCCAGTTGCCGAAGATCATCGCGGCGAGGCCGATGTAGCCCCGGCCGCCGGTCTGGCCCTCGTTGTAGATGTGCGAGGTGACCAGGGAGAGGAAGGCGCCGCCGAGCCCGGCGAGGCCGCCGGAGACGATCACCGCGATGTACTTGTACGTGTAGACGTTGACGCCGAGCGACTCCGCGGCGATCGGGTTCTCACCGCAGGAGCGCAGCCGCAGGCCGAACGGGGTCTTCCAGAGCACCCAGAAGGTGCCGGCGAAGAGCAGGACGGCGACGATCGTCAGCAGGGAGAGGTTGGTGACCAGGCCGCCGAGGATGCCGGCCACGTCGGAGACCAGGAACCAGTGGCGGCCTTCGAGGGAGTGCAGCCAGTCGGAGACCCCGGGCACCGTGATCGAGGTGATGTCCTCGGACGGCGGGGACTGCTTGGGGCTGCCGCCGCGCTCGGCGGCCTCGCCGGTGTTGAACCAGAGCTTGGCGAAGTAGGTGGTGACACCGAGCGCCAGGATGTTGATGGCGATACCGGAGATGATGTGGTCGACGCCGAAGGTGACGGTGGCGACCGCGTGCAGCAGTCCGCCGAACATGCCGCCCAGGACTCCGGCGAGGACGCCGATCCAGGGGCTGGTCTGCCAGCCGGCCCAGGCACCGAAGAAGGTGCCGAGGATCATCATGCCCTCAAGGCCGATGTTGACCACGCCGGCCCGCTCGGCCCACAGGCCGCCGAGGCCCGCCAGGCCGATGGGCACCGCCATCGACAGCGCGGCGCTGATCTGGCCGGCCGAGGTGAGGTCCTGGGCGCCGGTGATGGCGCGCACCGCCGACAGGGCGATCAGGCCGCCGGCGACGATGAGCAGGACGACGGGGAGGGAGAGGCGGGAGCGGCCGCCCTTGCCGCCGGAGACCTTCGGTGCGGCGGGCGGCGGAGTGGAAGTCGCCGTGGCACTCACGCCGACACCTCCTGGTTGTCGGAGTTACGGGCCTGGGCGGCGAGCTTCTCGCCCACCTGCCGCTGCTGGCGCTTGAGGCCGTAGCGGCGCACCACTTCGTACGCGATGACGACGCACAGGACGATGACGCCCTGGATGACGCCGACGATCTCCTTGTCGTACCCCTCGAACTCCAGCTTTCCGGTGCCGCGCTCCAGGAAGCCCCAGAGCAGGGCGCCCAGGGCGATGCCGACCGGGTGGTTGCGGCCGAGCAGCGCGATGGCGATACCGGTGAAGCCGATGCCGACCGGGAAGTCGCCGCTGTACTCGTAGGAGTCGTTGAGCAGGGTCGGCATGCCGATCAGACCGGCCATGGCGCCGGAGATCAGCATGGAGGTGACCACCATGCGCTTGACGTTGACGCCGCTGGCCTCGGCGGCCGAGCCGGACTGGCCCACGGTGCGCAGGTCGAAGCCGAAGCGGGTGCGCGAGAGGGTGAACCAGTAGGCGACACCGGCCAGGACGGCGACGATCAGGAAGCCCCAGACCGGGTCGGGCTGGGTCGGGAAGTCGAAGAAGCGGGCGGACTCGGGCAGCGGGGTGGTGGAGACCTTGGTGCCCGCGGAGTCCAGGTGGCCCAGGCGGCCGGGCTGGAGCAGATAGCCGATGATCGCGGTGGCGATCATGTTGAGCATGATGGTGGCGACGACCTCGCTGACGCCACGGGTGACCTTCAGGACACCGGCGATACCGGCCCACATCGCGCCGACGATCATCGCGGTGATGATGATCAGCGGGATCTGCAGGAAGCCGGGCAGGGTCAGCGCCCCGCCGAGCGCGGCGGCGAAGAACGCGGCCAGCCGGTACTGGCCGTCCACGCCGATGTTGAACAGGTTCATCCGGAAGCCGATGGCCACCGCGAGACCGGCGAGGTAGTACGTGGTCGCCTTGTTGATGATGTAGACCTGGCTGTCCGACTTGACGCCGTAGTCGAACATGATCCCGAAGGCGCTGAACGGCTCCTTGCCGGTGGCCGCCAGCACCAGTGCGGTGACCAGGAAGGCGGCCACGATCGCCAGCAGCGGGGCGGCCAGCCCGAGGAGCACCCGCTCCTTGTCGAACTTCTTCATCGGGCCTCGTCCTCCGGGGCGCTGTCGGCGGGGTGTTCCAGGTGGCCGGTCGCCGCGCCGGTCATGGCCGAACCCAGCTCCTCGGGCGTGATGGAGGCGGGGTCGGCGTCCGCGACCAGCCGGCCGCGGTACATCACCCGCAGGGTGTCGGACAGGCCGATCAGCTCGTCCAGGTCGGCGGAGATCAGCAGCACGGCCAGGCCCTCGCGGCGGGCCTCGCGGATCTGGTCCCAGATCTGCGCCTGCGCGCCGACGTCCACACCGCGGGTGGGGTGGGCGGCGATCAGCAGCTTGGGCTGGTGGCTCATCTCCCGGCCGACGATCAGCTTCTGCTGGTTGCCACCGGACAGGGAGGCGGCGGTGACCTCGATACCGGGGGTGCGCACGTCGTACTCGCGCACGATCCGCTCGGTGTCGGCGCGGGCGGCCTTCAGGTCGAGGAAGGCGCCCTTGCTGTTGGGCTTCTCGGAGACATGGCCGAGGATGCGGTTCTCCCACAGCGGGGCTTCCAGCAGCAGGCCGTGGCGGTGGCGGTCCTCCGGGACGACCCCGATACCGGCCTCGCGGCGGCGGCGGGTCGGCGTACGGGAGATGTCGTCGCCGTCCAGGGTGACCGTGCCGGTGTCCAGGACGCGCATGCCCATGACGGCCTCGACCAGCTCGGACTGGCCGTTGCCCTCGACACCGGCGATGCCCAGCACCTCGCCCTTGTGGATGGTGAAGGACACCCCGTCGAGCACGGCGCGGACCACGCCGTCCGGGTCGGTGGCGGTCAGCCGCAGCCCGTCCACGGTCAGCATCGGCACCTCGGTGACGGTGGACTCGCGGGTCTCCGGCGAGGGCAGCTCGCTGCCGACCATCAGCTCGGCGAGCTGCTTGGTGGTGACGGTCTTCGGGTCGGCGCTGCCCACCGTCGTACCGCGCCGGATGACGGTGATGTCGTCGGCGACGGACAGCACCTCGCCCAGCTTGTGCGAGATGAAGATGACGGTCAGGCCCTCGGCCTTGAGCTCGCGCAGGTTGTCGAAGAGGGCGTCGACCTCCTGGGGCACCAGGACCGCGGTGGGCTCGTCCAGGATCAGGATGCGGGCGCCGCGGTAGAGGACCTTGAGGATCTCCACCCGCTGGCGGTCGGCCACACCGAGGTCCTCGACGAGCACGTCGGGGCGGACCCCGAGCCCGTAGGCGTCGGAGATCTCGCGGATCTTCTGCCGGGCCTTGTCGCCGATGCCGTGCAGCTTCTCGGAGCCCAGGACGACGTTCTCCAGGACGGTGAGGTAGTCCGCGAGCATGAAGTGCTGGTGCACCATGCCGATGCCGCGGTCGATGGCGTCGCCCGGGTTGTGGAAGACGGCCGGCTCGCCGTTGACCGAGATCGTGCCCTCGTCCGGCTTCTGCATGCCGTAGAGGATCTTCATCAGCGTGGACTTGCCGGCGCCGTTCTCGCCCACGAGGGCGTGCACGGTGCCGCGGCGCACGGTGATGTCGATGTCGTGGTTGGCGACGACCCCGGGGAATCGCTTGGTGATGCCGCGGAGCTCTACGGCATGGGTGGTGGGACTGCTGGACGCGTTGATGGCGCACTCTCCCTAGACAGCAGCGGAGGAGCAGGGGGCGGAGGAAGTGGCGGTGGTGGCGAAAACTACCGTGCCGACGCGCTCACTTCGCCGGGCTACGCGCGTAGCATCGCCAAACTGTTCTGCGGACGGCCGGCTCGGCCGTCCGGTGGCGGGCGGCGGGGTCGCCGTCCTCACGGTGGGGGCGGCGCAGTCGCCGTCCTCACAGGGGTGGAGGGGGCGGCGCGGGGTGCGCCGCCGCCGCGCGGACAGTGAGCGGGGCCCGGGTGGCCGAAGTCCCCCCGGGCCCCGCTCGACCGCCGTGTCAGAGGGTGGTCGGCACCTTGATGGAGCCGTCCACGATCTTCTTCTTGGCCTCGTCCAGCTTGGCCTGGATGTCCTTCAGGTGGTCGCCCGTGGTGGTCAGGCTGACCCCGTCCTCGGCCAGCGAGTAGGAGTTGGTGCCGGTCTTCGGCTTGCCGTCCTTGACCGAGGTGATCAGGTCGAAGACGCCGCTGTCGACGTTCTTCACCACCGAGGTCATGATCGAGTTGCTGTACTTGGCCAGCGCCGGGTCCTTGGCCTGGTCCGAGTCCACGCCGATCGCCCAGGTGCCGGGCTTGGCGGCGACGGCCTCGATGGCGCCGGCGCCCGAGCCGCCCGCGGCGGCGAAGATGACGTCCACGCCCTTGTCGAGCATGCCCTTGGCGGCGGCGCGGCCCTTGTCCGGGGCGCCGAAGCCGGAGAGGTCGGTACCGGTGGAGAGGTACTGGACCGTCACGTCGGCCTTGGGGTTGGTGTCCAGGGCGCCCTTGCGGAAGCCGGCCGCGAACTTCTTGATCAGCGGGAGGTCCACACCGCCGATGAAGCCGACCTTACCGTCCTTGGACTTCAGCGCCGCGGCCACACCCGCGAGGTAGGAGCCCTGCTCCTCGGTGAAGACGATGGAGGCGACGTTCTTCTGCTCGGAGGCCGAGTCGATGAGGCCGAAGGTCGTCTTCGGGTACTTGGCGGAGACCTTGTCGATCGCGTCCTTGTACGCGAAGCCGACGCCGACCACCGGGTTGTAGCCGCCCTCGGCGAGGGAGGCGAGGCGCTGCTCGCGGTCGGCCGGGGTCTCACCGCTCTTGGCGGTCAGCTCCTTGGTCTCGGCCTTGTACTCGCCCTTGGCCTTGTCCAGGCCGCGGGCCGCGGAGTCGTTGAACGAGTTGTCGCCACGGCCGCCGACGTCGTAGGCCATACCGACCTTGAGCTTGCCCTCGTCGGAGCCGCCGGCCTCGGTGGAGGACTGGCCGCAGGCGGTGGCGGTGACGGCGAGTGCCGCGGTAAGGGCACACGCGGCGGTGATCTTGGATACCCGGCGCACGAGGAGGGGTCCCTTCAGGATGACCGAAAGCGCCTCTTCCGGCGCTGGTTTCGCGGCGATCGTAACGCGCGTAGATGTCAGTTAAAGACCTGTTCAGCAGTCGTTATCGATTCGTCGCGCATGAGGACGTATTGCGACCGTCGGTGACCCCCCGGGCACTGTCGGCCACGAAGCGCCACGCCGGAGGGGGCAGCTTTCGGACACGCTGAGTGAGCGGTACGGGGTACGGAAAGGGGCGGAGCGCCCGGGTGCGCGGGGATACGCGGAGGGGCGGGGCGCCCGGTTGCGCGCCCCGCCCCTGCCCGTACGGGCCCCCGGGCCTCACACCACCGGCGGCGGCTCCATCAGCGCGGCGGCGGTGAACAGCTCCACGCCGACCTGGATGGCACGCTCGTCCACGTCGAAGTTGCCCCGGTGCAGGTCGAGTCGGGCGCTGTCGCCGGGGCGGCGGACGCCGAGGCGGGCCATCGCGCCGGGGACGTGCTCCAGGTACCAGGAGAAGTCCTCGCCGCCCAGGCTCTGCTCGGTGTCCTCCACCGACTGCGGGCCGAAGCGCGCGGTCATCGCGTCGTGCAGGTGCTGCGCCACCGCGGCGTCGTTGACCACCGGCGGGACGCCCCGGACGTACTCGATCTGGCACTTGGCGCCGTGCAGCTGGGCGACCTCGTCGATCGCCGCGTACACCTGGTCGGGGGCGTCCCGCCAGGCGGACAGCTCCAGGCAGCGGACCGTGCCGCCCAGCTCGGCGCGCTGCGGGATGACGTTGGGGGCGTGGCCGGCCTCGATACGGCCCCAGGTGAGGACCAGTCCGGAGCGGGCGTCCACCCGGCGGGCCAGCAGCGCGGGCGCGTCGGCGGCGACCCGGGCCACCGCGGTGACCAGGTCGGTGGTCAGATGCGGGCGGGCGGTGTGGCCGCCGGGCCCGTCCAGGACCACGTCCAGCCGGTCGCAGGCCGAGGTGATCGGCCCGGTGCGCAGCCCGATCCGGCCCACGTCCACCCGGGGGTCGCAGTGCAGGGCCATGATCCGCCCGACCCCGTCCAGCACCCCGGCGTCCACCGCGGTGATCGCGCCGCCCGGCATGACCTCCTCGGCCGGCTGGAACACCAGCCGGACCGGGTGCGGCAGTAGCCCGCGCTTCTCCAGGTCGGCCAGCACCAGCCCGGCGCCGAGCACCACGGTGGTGTGCACGTCGTGGCCGCAGGCGTGCGCCCGGTCGGGGACGGTGGAGCGGTACGGGACGTCCGTCTTGGTGTCCGGGATGGGCAGCGCGTCGATGTCCGCCCGCAGCGCCAGCATGGGACGTACGCCGTCCCAGGTGCCGATGTCGCAGATCAACCCCGTACCGCCGGGCAGGACCCGGGGACACAGCCCGGCCGCTTCCAGCCGCGCCTTGACGGCGGCGGTGGTGCGGAACTCCTGGAAGCCCAGCTCGGGATGCATGTGCACATCCCGGCGGAACGCGATCAGCTCGGCGCGCAGCGACTCGGGCAGCGTGCCGAGGAGGGGCGTTCCGCCCGGATCGTCGGTTTCGGGGTCGCGGGACATCAATTGGTTCACCCATGAAAGGGTAGGCGTGTTTGGGGCCCAACTAACGTGTGATCTAGAAAACTTCAGCCCTGAAGGGGAAAGAAAAACCCGTCCGGAGGGCTTGACGGCCTTTTCGGGTGGGTAAGCTCACGCGTTTCCGCCCCGAAGAGGGTCAAACGTTCCCATCGCGGGAGAAGTGTGCGGGAAGTGCGGCCGGTGACCGAAGGGGCGCGTGGAGTGACGGTCGAACGCCCCCCGCACGCCCCCGGTTTCGCCGGGTGACCGAATCCCGCCCCGTCTTCGTCGAGTGACCGAGTCCCGCCCCGAGTGCCGACGGGTGACCGAGTCCCGCCTCCGTTGCCGCCGGGAGATCGACGTACGGCCGCGCCGGGTCCCCTGATGTCGTCCTCGGGTGACCGGGCACACGTGCCCCCGGCCCAGGGAGTGAGCCCGTCATGCCTCCGCCGCGCGGGGCGTTCCGGTGAAGGGGATGCCGTGGGCGGCCCGGGCGGAGTCGGCGACCCCGGCCAGGAAGCCGCGGGCCCGGTCGGTGACCGTGGAGCGCAGCCACTCGGGGTCTATCGGGCAGACCCGGATCGACACCCCGTCGCCGGCCAGCACCAGCGGCAGGGTGTGCACCACGGTGGACGGGAAGCTGAGCACGGTCCTGGCGATCGGGCCCCGCCGGGCGATCAGCTCCAGCGGCAGATCGGGGCGGACGATCTCCAGCCCGGTCTCCACCGCGATCCGGTGCAGCTTCTCCGCGCTCTCCCGGCGGTGCGCGAAGTAGCGGCGGCCGCCGTGCGCGGCGGCCAGCGCCCCGACCGCCGCGGTGTAGCGGTCCAGGTCCACCACCCCGGTCTCCACCAGGGAGGTGCCCACCAGGTCGGCGCCCTCGGTCAGCCGGGGCGGCCCGAGCCGGGAGCGGGTCCAGGAGAAACGGTTCTCCGTGATCACCGTGCCCTCCGGGGCCGCCTCCACCGGCAGCGCGGTGAACACCTCCACCTCGCGGTCCCGCCCCGGCGCCAGCCTCCGCCGGGCCAGCGCCGCCACCGGGGCGAGCGCCAGCTCGCGGGGCCCGCGGCCGCGGCGGCGGTGCCAGCGCACCAGCCGCTCGCCGCGGGCCAGCTGCGCCAGGTACTCCAGCGTCGCCGTACCGTCGTCCACCACGGTCAGCCGCCGCGCCCCGAAGAGCGCCAGCAGCAGCTGCACGTACCGCGAGAACGGGTCGCCGACCACCACCCGCTCGGCGCGGGAGATCAGCGGGCCCAGTTCGCGCAGCGCCTGGAGCACGGCGACCCCGTCCTCCCGGGCGTCCTGCCAGCGCACCGTGTACCCCTCGTCCCGGGCCAGCCCGGCGATCCGCCGCAGCTGGCCCCGGGACATCGGGTCGACCGGCGAGAGCACGACCACCTCGGGCCGCGCCCCGCCGGCGTGCGCCCACTCCAGCACGTTCAGGAACTGGACCGGGCTCTCCACGAAGGCGACCGGTGCCCCGGCCTCCGTACCACGGCGGACGGCTGTCATACCGCGGCCGCGACGCGCCGGAGCTTCTTCATCGGACCGAGCTCCGAGTCGTAGACCTTCTTCACGCCGTCGCCGAGGGCCGCCTCGATGGTGCGGATGTCGCGCACCAGCCGGACCAGGCCCTGCGGCTCGACCGAGGCGGCCTGGTCGGAGCCCCACAGGGCGCGGTCCAGGGTGATGTGCCGCTCCACGAAGGTCGCGCCGAGGGCGACCGCGGCCAGCGTGGTCTGCAGGCCTGTCTCGTGGCCGCTGTAGCCGATCGGGACGTTCGGGTACTCACGGTGCAGGGAGTCGATGACGCGGAGGTTCAGCTCCTCGGGCACCGCCGGGTAGGTGGAGGTGGCATGGCACATCACGATGTTGTCGCTGCCCAGCACCTCCACCGCGTGGCGTATCTGGCGCGGGGTGGACATCCCGGTGGAGAGGATCACCGTGCGGCCGGTGGCGCGCAGCGCGCGCAGCAGCTCGTCGTCGGTGAGGGAGGCGGAGGCCACCTTGTGGGCGGGCACGTCGAACTTCTCCAGGAAGGCGACGGCCTCGGTGTCCCACGGGGAGGCGAACCAGGCGATACCGCGCTCCTCGCAGTGCGCGTCGATGGTGCGGTACTCCTCCTCGCCGAACTCCACCCGGTGCCGGTAGTCGATGTAGGTCATCCGGCCCCAGGGGGTGTCGCGCTCGATGTCCCACTGGTCGCGCGGGGTGCAGATCTCCGGGGTGCGCTTCTGGAACTTCACGGCGTCGCAGCCGGCCTCCGCGGCGGCGTCCACCAGCGCCAGGGCCTTGTCCAGGTCGCCGTTGTGGTTGATGCCGATCTCGCCGGTGATGTAGACGGGCTGGCCGGGGCCGACGGGGCGGTTGCCAAGGGTGCGCAGACGGTTGTCGCTCATGGTGGTTCTTTCCTTACTCAGGGGACTTGCGAGGGGGGATCCACGGGGGGCAGGAGGTCGGTCTCAGGGAGTGGGGGCGGCCGGGTGGTCGAGGGTGGGGCCCAGCAGCCAGGCGGCGATCTCGCGGATCGCGCCCTCGCCGCCGGGTGCCGCGGTGACGGCCCGGGCGGCGGCCCGTACCGCGTCATGGGCGCTGGCCACCGCCACCGGCCAGCCGACCAGGGCGAAGCAGCCCAGGTCGTTGGCGTCGTTACCGGCGTAGAGCACCCGGGTGGGGTCCACGCCCTGCTCGTCGCACCAGCGCTTGAGCGCCAGGTCCTTGCGGTCCACGCCGTGCAGTACGGGCACGCCGAGCTTGCGGGCGCGGGCGGCGACCACGGGGTTCTGCTCGGTGGAGAGGATCAGCAGCCGCAGCCCGGAGCGGCGCAGCGCGGCGGTGCCGAGGCCGTCGCCGCGGTGCACGGCGACGAACTCGCGGCCGTCGGCGTCGATCAGCACCCGGTCGTCGGTCTGGGTGCCGTCGAAGTCCAGGACCACCGCGTCCACGTCGGCCAGGGTCGGGGTGGACACCGGGTCCAGCAGCGGGGCGAGCGCCCGGGCCCGGGCCAGGTCGTGCGGGTCGTCGATCTCCAGCACCCGGGCCGGGTCGGTGACGGCCAGCGCGGTGCGGCCGAAGAAGCGGTGCCGGTGGGTACGGAACCCGGCCGCGTCCATCGCGTACGCGGCCCCGGTCTCCAGGTACTCCGGCTCCCGGTCCTGGCGGCGGGGGCGGTACACCTTGTCGTGGTTGACCCCGACGGCACCGGAGGCGAGGGGGGCGCGGAGGGCGCCGGGGGCGCCGTAGGCGGAGACCGCGGCCCGGTCGGCGGCGGAAGCATCGGCTTCCGGGGCGCCCGGAACGGAAGCGGTGCCCGGAACGGAGGCGGTGCCCCCCGGTACGCCGGGGGCGCTGGTGGCGGTCCCTGCCACGCCGGGGGCGGCGGCCCTCAAGGCGTCAGGGGCGCCGAAGGCGGTCGCCACCGCGTTCCCGTCGGTGCGGGCGGCGGCGGCCTCGTGGGCGTCCACGCCGGGGGCCCCGGCCTCGCCCCCACCCCTCCACAGGAAGCCGTGCGACGGCGCCGCCGTCAGCGCGGAGTCGGCGCCCTCCTCCAGTACCCGGGCGGTGACCGCGTCCACGTCCTCGGCGGTCAGGAAGGGGCTGGTGCACTGGACCAGCAGGACCACGTCGGCGGCCCGGCCCCGGGCGGCCTCGAAGGTGTCCAGGGCGTGGAGGACGGCGGCCTCGCTGGTGGCGGCGTCCCCGGAGAGGGCGGCCGGGCGGTCCACCGGCTCGGCGCCGGCCGCGCGGGCGGCGGCGGCGATCTCGGGGTCGTCGGTGGAGACCACCACGTCGGTCACCCGGGCGGCGCCCCGGCAGGCCCGTACCGCGCGGGCCACCAGCGGCACCCCGCCGATCCGCGCCAGGTTCTTCCCGGGCACGCCCTTGGAGCCGCCCCGGGCGGGTATCACCGCCAGCACCAGCGGACGGGTGCCGGGCTCCCGGGTGGTGGCCGCCGAGGGGCGGGCCCTCAGCTCCCCGGTGGCCGCCGAGGGGCGGGCCGCGGCAGGGCTCCCCGTACGGCTCCCCGCACCCTCCCGGGCCGCGGCGGGGCTTCCCATACGGCTCCCCACACCCTCCCGGGCCGCGACGGGGCTCCCCGTACCCCTCGGGTCGTCGTTCACGGTCACAGCTCTCCCAGGCGGCGGATCACCGGGGCGACGCGCTGCACCCCGTGGCGGTAGGCCCCGCGTGCGGCGTCCCGTAGCACGCGCCGGGCCCGGGAGGGCGCCGGGGACGGCGGGGCGTCCAGGCGGTGGCGGGCCAGCACGCCCGGCAGGTAGCCGGGGGCGGTGGCCGCGGTGTAGTAGGGCCGCGGCGGCGGCAGTACGGGCTCCCCGAGCAGGGTCAGCACCCGGTCCCGGGCGGCGTCGAAGGCCCGCTCGTACGAGGGGGAGGAGCCCGCCGGGTGGACGCCGTGGTCGGCCGGCCACTCCGGGTCCGGCTTCGGGCGGTGGTCCTCGTCCAGGTGGTCGAAGGAGGCCAGCAGCCCGGAGCCGATGAAGTGGTGGTTGCCCAGCGCCTCGCGGACCCCGAAGTCGGTGAGGATCGCGGTCGGCACGCCCCGGTGCAGGGACTCCAGCGCGGCCGTGGAGGAGACGGTGACCAGCAGGTCGGTGCGGTCCAGCAGCTCGCCCATGTGCCCGTAGGCCAGGACCAGGTTGGGCGGCAGCGGGCGGCGGGCGGCCAGCCGCTGGTACGGCAGCTCCTCGATGTGCGTGGTGTGCTCGCCCGGCTTGGACCGCAGCTTGAGCACCACCTCCCGTCCCGGGTGCAGCTCGGCGTGGCGGACCAGCCGGTCCAGCAGGTACGCCCGCTCGGCCCGGCCGGCCGGCACGGACGGCTGGGCGGCGAAGACCAGGGTGTCCCGGCCGGACTCCGGCGCGTACGGGGCTCCGCCCAGGAACGGCAGCGCGGCCCGCACCACCGCCGAGGCGTCGGCGCCCACCCCCTCGTACACCGCGCGGAAGCGGCGGGCGTCGGCGGCCGAGTTGGCCAGCACCACATCGGCGCCGTGCCGCAGCAGCAGCCCGTCGGCCAGCTTCTCGTAGACCACCCCGACGTACCCGGTGACGATCACCGGGCGGCGGGCGAGGCCGAGCGCGGCCACTGCGTGCAGCACCGCCTGGACGGTCCCGCCGACCAGGGCGAGCACGACCACGTCGTACCCCTCGTCGGCGAGCACCCGCAGGAACTCCGCCCCAGTCACCTCGCGGGGCGCCGGTCCACCGCTGTCCGCCGCCCCGCCGCCCGCCGTCTCGGCGAGCTGGCGGGCGGTGGGGGTGGCGCGGCCCCGCAGGAGGTAGCCGTCCGGCCGGGTACCGGCCGGGGTGATGCGGCGCGCGGTGAGGGCGCCCCATTTCCATCGGGTGTCGGAGTCGGCGAGCACGGCGACCCGTACCGCTTCTCGGTTGGGTGATGGCACGCCGAGGACGTTAGGAAGGCACCGGCCCCAGCGGCCCAACTGCGCCGCAACAAAGGGTGAACAGCGGTTTGTCGGAACCGAGTTCGCCACGGTGCCGCCCACTGTTCACCGTCCGGCCGCCTCCCGGTCGGCGCCCGTGGCGGACGGCCTGCCTAGCGTCGGAGGCGTGGTCAAGCTCTCCGTCGTCGTGCCGTTCTTCAACGTGCAGACATACGCCTCCGACACCCTGCTCGCGCTGCGCGCCGACGCCCGCGAGGACATCGAGTTCCTTCTCGTCGACGACTGCTCGACGGACCGGACACCCGACATCCTCAAGCGGGCCGCCCGCGAGCTGCCCGGCGCCCGGCTGCTCACCCACGAGGTGAACAAGGGCCTGGCCAGCGCCCGCAACACCGGGCTCGACGCGGCCCGCGGGGAGTACCTGGCGTTCCTGGACGGCGACGACTGGACGGCCCCGGGCCACTTCACCGGGCTGCTGGCCGCCATCGAGGAGCTGGGCTGCGACTTCGTCCGCACCGACCATGTGGTGTGCACCGGCAAAGCCCGCAAGATCGCCCGAGTGCCCGTCGGCAGGCGCGGAGTGGTGCTGAAGCCCCGGGAGGCGATCCTCCCCGCCGACCGCTCCACCTCCGTGGACTACCCGTACGCCTGGGCCGGGATGTACCACCGGCGGCTGGCCGAGCGCGGGCTGCTGCACTTCACCGATGGGCTGCGCACCGCCGAGGACCGGCCGTGGATCTGGCGGCTGCACCGGGAGGCGGAGTCCTTCGCGGTGACCGGGCCGCGCGGAGTGCCCGGCGGGCTGGGCCTGTTCTACCGGCGCGGGGTCGCCACCTCGCTCACCCAGATCGGCGACGTCCGCCAGCTGGACTTCCTGCGCGCCTTCGACCAGGTGCTCGGCGAGACCGCGGCCGACCCGGACGCCGAACGGCTGCTGCCGAAAGCCGTACGCACCTACTGCGCGATCATCGCCCACCACCTGGGCAACGCCGACCGCTTCGAACCGGCGGTGCTGCGGCAGCTGCGCACCCGCGCCGCGGCGGCGCTGCGCCGGATGCCCCAGCCGGTGCTGGACGCCACGCTGGACGCGATGGACGCCGAACGGGCGGTACGGCTGCGCAGACTGCGGCGGCGCGCCGGCGGCGCGGCCCAGGGCGGCGGCGCCCGCGCGGAGGTGGCGGCATGACCACCCGTATCCTCTGCGCCTCCACCCTCTACGGGGCGGTCACCCTGGCCGCCGCGCTGGACAGCGGCTGCTTCGGCCCCGCCGACCGCACCCTGCTCCTCGTCACCAACAACGCGGCGGTACCGGAGACGGCCACCCCGCTGGACCGGATGCCGGGCTTCGAGGCGCTGCGCGACCGGTTCGACGGGGTCCTCTCCTGGAACGAGGCCATCGCCCCCTTCCACCCCTCCGGCTGGAGCCCGCGCGGCGACGACATCCCCCTGTGGGAGCGGTATCTGCGGATGCTCTGGGAACTGGCCGACGATCCGGTGGAGTTGGGCGTGGAATCGCTCCAGGTCTCCCCCGCCCTCTCCGTCACCCGGTGCTTCCCCGACGCGCCGATCGACGTCTACGCGGACGGGCTGATGAGCTACGGCCCCACCCGCAACAAGCTGGACCCGCTGGTCGGCGAGCGGGTGCGGCGGCTGCTCCACCTGGACCTCGTACCAGGGCTGCGCCCACTCCTCCTGGCCGAGTTCGGCACCGTGCCGGAGGTCATACCGACCGCGGCCTTCACCAAGGTGGTGGCCCGGCTGGAGGAGGCCCGCCCGGAGTCGCGGGCCGAGGCGGCCGAACCGGGGGGCGGCGCCCTCATCCTGGGCCAGTACCTCTCCGCCCTCTCCATCCTCACCCCCGAAGAGGAGGAGGAGCTGCATCTGAGCATGGTCCGGGGCGCCGTCGAGCAGGGCCACACCCGCCTCCTCTTCAAGCCCCATCCACTGGCCCCCGCCGCCTGGAACGAGACCCTGGAGCAGGAGGCCGCCGCGCTGGGCGCGGAGCTGACCGTGATCGACCGGCCCGAGCTGGCCGAGGTGCTGCTGCTCCGGCTGCGGCCCGCGCTGGTGGTGGCCTGCTTCTCCACCGGGCTGTTCACCGCGGCCCACTTCTACCGGGTGCCGGTCGCCCGGATCGGCACCGGTCTGCTGCTGGAGCGCCTCACCCCGTACGAGAACAGCAACCGCATCCCGGTGACGCTGGCCGACGTCCTGCTGCCCGATCTGGCGGCCGGCCGCTCCGGCCCGCCGTTCGCCGCCGCCGACCCGCTCGGCCCGGCCGGCGGCAATCTGCCGGGCCTGGTGGCGGCGGTCGGCTTCGCGATGCAGCCCAAGATCCGCCCGGACCTGCGGACCGCCGCCGAGCGGTTCCTCGGCGCCCATCTGGACGAGACCGTCCGCCGCTACTTCAAGCGCCGCCGCCTCACCGCCCTCGGCCTCCCCGGCGGCCTGCCGATGCCCCGCCGCGCGGTGGTCCGCCGCCTCTCCCGGCAGCCCGCCGTCCGCCGGGTGGCCCGGCGGGTGCGCAAGGCGGCGGGGAAGTAGGGCGGCCCTGGGCTGGTGGTCCGGCGCCCCCGTGGTGCCGGACCACCGACCCGCGACAGGAAGGCGCCTCGGACACGGTCATCCCGGCGTGCACGACGATCGAGCCGTCACCCGCTCGGGGCCCACCTGCTCGTCCAGGACGGCCGCCACCTGTTCGAGGGTGAAACCGAGGTCCTTCAGCGCGATCACGCGGTTGAACCGGGCGAGCTGGGCCGCCCCGTAGAGTGTGAGGGTCAAGTATCGGAGAAGAGGGGGCGCGGGCGGGACCGGGGGAACGTGTCCCGCCCGCGCCAGATGCGCTGAGCCGTAGGTACGGGGGGAACCCCGGCTCGATGCGCTGCCGATGACCAGTCGGCTCACTTACTACTGCGCCGGGGCGCCGAAAAACGTCACACCCCTCCGGAGAACTACGACAAAGCGCTGGTCAGGGCCGGTACCGCGGGGCGCGGTGAAATAAACGGACGGGCTGCGGAGCCCTCCCGGCCGCGCGCCGGCGCATCCCCCCGGCCGCCCCCGCCGCCCTTCCCGCCGTCACCCTTGCCGCCGCCGCTTCCCCAGCCGCTGCCGGGAAGGCCGCTGCTCGGCAGACCGCTGCCCGCGCCCCCGCCGTCGCCCGAGGGGCCGTCCAGCAGCCGGTCGCAGAACCGCTCGATGTTGGCGCGACCCTGGGCGTCCGACTCCAACGCGGCCTTGCGTCCGTTGTCCAGCTTCCCCGACCGGTAGTCCCGGCAGGCCTGGACGGTCCGCTCCAGCCAGTTCGCGCCCACGCTCGGCCTGGGCTGCTCGCTCCCGCCCGCGCCGGGATCGGTGCCACCCGGCTCCTCGTCCTCCTCGGTCCGCTCGGGCGCCGGGTCCGCCGGATCGGTGGCACCGGGCCGGGGCCGGCCGGGCTCGCGCTCCTGGCTGCCGGTGCTCGGGCCGGGCGGGCTGGACACCGGGGGCCGCCGCCGCTCGGGGGCCTTAGGCGCCTCGGGGTCGGCCGGCCGGCCGGTGCCGGTCTCGGTCGGCCGGGCGGGCGCGGCCGAGTCGGACGGGGCGGGCTCGACGGAGACGGTGGCGGCGGGCAGCGGCTCGGCGCCCTTGCCGAGCACCGGGAGCACCCCCGTACCGGCGGCGACGGCGACCCCGCCGACCGCGAGTCCCGCCACCGAGGCGGCCAGCCCCCAGCGCATCCCCCGTGCCCAGCCCGGGCGCCGGGCCGACGGCCGACGCGCCCCCGCACCGAGCCGTACCGGACCCAGCTCCGCCCCGCGCGCGGCCTCGCTGCCCGCGGCCGTCTGCCGCCCCGCCCGGAAGGCGGCCAGCGCGGCCTCCTCCCCCGGCAGCTCCCGCCCGGGCGCGGGCTGCGGGGCATGGGCGGCCCGGACCGCCGCCAGCGCCTCGGCGAGCCGCCGCGCCCGCTCCGCGGAGGCTCCGAAGTCACCGGGGTCGACGGGGGTCGGGAGGTCGACGCGGTCACCGCGCAGCAGCCTCTCCGCCACGTCATGGTCGAGCCATGCGTTCCGCTCGTCGGCCATCACAGTTCCTTCTGCGTCCGCGAGCGCCAATGCGTCACACCGGTGCGGGCCATGGATCCCACCCGCTGCCTGCGCTGCGGCGGTACGCCCTCCAGCGGGCCCGCCGGGTCGGTGACGCCACCGGAGGCGGCGCGTCCGCCCGGGTCCATCAGCTCGGCGAGCCGCTTCAGCCCGCGGTGCGCGGCCGTGCGCACCGCTCCGGGCCGCTTGCCCAGCGTCTCGGCCGCGCTCTTGGCGTCCAGCCCCACCACCACGCGCAGGATGACGGCCTCCGCCTGGTCCTGCGGGAGTTGCGCTATCAGGTTCATGGTGCGGCCGGTGGCCAGCGCCTCCATGGCCTCGTCCGCGGTGTCGGACTCGGCCGGCTTGTCGGTGAGTTCGGTCTCGTCGCCGCCGATGGCGGGGCGCCGGCCGCGCATCCGCAGGTGGTCCAGGGCCCGGTTGCGGGCGATACGGGCCGTCCAGCCGCGGAACCGGTCGGCGTCCCCGCTGAACCCGCCGAGGTCGCGGGCGATCTGCAGCCAGGACTCGGAGGCCACGTCCTCCGCGTCGGCGTCGCCCACCAGCGTGCGTATGTAACCGAGCAGCCGCGGGTGTACGGCGCGGTACACAGCACGGAACGCGTTCTCGTCACCGTCCTGTGCCGCGAGCACCGCGGCGGTCAGCTCCGCGTCGTCCCCCAGCACTTCCCTTTACCTGTCCATCATCGCGGCGGGTCACCCACCGCCGCCTCGCGCGGCGCGCAGCAGCACGCTACGTGGTCATCCGGCATCACGTCCATGTCCAGTAGAACGTGCAACATTCTCCCCCGACCCCCCGTCCACGGCCGGTGTGACAGAAAACGCAGCCCCGGCGCTGAAGGGAGTACGGGGCCGTACCGCGGGCCCGTGGACGACCGGGGCCTCTCCTGTGGGGGGTGGCGGCCCCGGTCGTCTGTAGTTTCCGGCCGCACCGCGATCCCTCGGGAAACCGCGGGTGACCCTCACTCCGCCGGTCCGGGACCCTTCCGCCGGTTGGCCTGGAATCGCGCCTTCTTCTCGCGATTCCCACAGGTGTTCATGTCGCACCAGCGGCGGGTGCGGCTCCGGCTGGTGTCGAAGAAGGCGGCCCGGCAGGTCGGTGACGCGCACAGGGCCAGCCGTCCGTCCCGTTCGCCCGTGATGACGCTGATCGCGTCGGCGGCGATCACGCCCAGAGCGTCTTCCACGCAGAAAGCCACCCCGCCATCCGACCCGGAATCCGATCCGAGCCGCCAGCGCCGCTCGCCCTCGGGGGTCAGGATCGCCACCGCCCGGCCCTGGGCGCTGCGGGCGTTGATGACCCGGACCGCGGAGGCGGGCAGGGCGTCCTGGAGCGCGGCCGCCGTCGCGGCGGCGTGGATCGACTCCCTCAGCTCCCGGGCGAGGTCGAGCTGGGCCGTGGTGCAGGAGTCCACGTCGAGGCCGTACACCGCCAGCCAGTCGACCAGCCGGTGCGGCACCGGGATGCGCTCCACGGCGTCGCCATGACGCTCGGACAGGGTCCCCGTGAAGCTGGTCGCCAGCACGCTGCCGAGGCGGAAGTCAGGGAACTCAGCACGCATGGAACCACCATAGCCGGTTGCACCACGGCCTCAATCGCTGCTAGAACCGTCATTGCCGGTTCCGTCATGGATCAGGAGGTCTCATGCCCCGCCCCATCAGCGATGTGCACGCCTTTGAAGCCCGCGCGACCGACGCCGACCTCGATGAACTGCGGGCGCGGCTGGCCGCGGCGCGGCTGCCGGAGGCGGAGACGGTTCTCGGCGCCGCGCCCGGTCCTGGCCGCTGGGGGCAAGGTGTTCCGCTCGCCGACCTGGTCGAGGTCGTGGACTACTGGCGCACCGGGTACGACTGGCGGTCGTTCGAGGAGCGCCTCGACCGGATCGGCCAGTTCCGCACCACCGTCGACGGTCTGGGCATCCACTTCCTGCACCGCCGGTCCGCACGGGCGGACGCCACCCCGTTGCTTCTGACGCACGGCTGGCCGGGCAGCGTCGCCGAGTTCGTCGACGTGGTGGAGGAGCTGGCGGATCCGGCGGACGCGGACGCACCGGCGTTCCACGTCGTGGCCCCATCGCTCCCGGGCTTCGGCTACAGCGACAAGCCGGCCACCACCGGATGGGGGACGGAGAGGATCGCGGCCGCCTGGGTGGAGCTGATGGGCCGGCTCGGCTACGACCGGTTCGCGGCCCACGGCGGCGACTGGGGCGGGGTCGTCACCACGGTCCTCGGCGGCAGGTTCCCGGAACACGTTCTCGGCATCCACTCCACCCTCGCGCAGGCGCCGCCCGGGTTGTCCATGGACGGGCTGACGGCGGACGAGCGCCGGTGGGCCGAGGAGACCCGCCGTTTCTGGCGCCACCGGGCTGCGTACGCCAAGCAGCAGGCGACCCGGCCGCAGACCACCGGCTACGCGCTTGTGGACTCACCGGTCGGGCTGCTCGCCTGGATCCTCGACAAGTTCGCCGAGTGGTCCGACACCGAGGACAGCCCGTTCGAGACGATCTCCCGGGACCGCGTCCTGGACGACGTCACCCTGTACTGGCTGACGCGGACCGGTGCGTCGGCGGCCCGTATCTACTACGAGAGCCACGACTCGCTCGATCCCGAGCTGCGGGTGGACGTCCCGGCGGCCATCACCGTGTACCCCCGCGACATCGAGAAGTGCCCGCGCCCCTGGGCGCAGGAGCGCTACCGGCAGATCGTCCGCTGGAACGCACCCGGGCGCGGAGGGCACTTCCCCTCGCTGGAGGTGCCCGGCTACTTCGTCAGGGACCTGCGAGAGGGCCTCGCGGCGGTGCTCGTTGCCGGCGGCCTGGGCGGGTAGCCCCCGGGTCGGACGCGCCCGGCACCTCAACCGCGCCTGATCTCCGCCAGGATGGCGGTGGCTCCCTGGTCGAGCAGCTCGGCCGCCACGGCGGCGCCGAGCTTCTCCGGGCCGTCGACCGGGCCCGCACCGACGGCCGTCACCTGACGTTCCCCGGTCAGCGAGGTGACGGCGGCGGAGAGGTGCAGCAGCCCGTCGTCGCCGATCCGGCCCCAGGCGCCGACCGGTACGGAGCACCCGCCGTGCAGCTCGGCCAGCAGGGCGCGCTCGGCCCGCACGCACGCGTCGACCTCGGGGTCCCCCGTCCGCGCCAGCAGCTCGGCCGCCGGGGAGCCGGTGCGGACCTGGATGCCGAGCGCACCCTGCCCCGGGGAGGGCGGGAAGGCGAGGGGGTCGAGCACCTCGTGCACCTCGGGGGTCAGACCGAGCCGGCTCAGCCCTGCCGCAGCGAGCACCACCGCGTCCAGCGGGCCCCGGGTGGCCTTGGCGAGCCGCCCGGGAACGTTTCCGCGGATCGGCTCCACCCGGAGGTCGGGGCGCAACGCCAGGAGCTGGGCCACCCGGCGCGGGGCGCCGGTCCCCACCCTCGCCCCCGGCCGGAGGCCCGCGAGCGTGGACCCGCACAGCACATCCCGTACGTCCTCGCGCGGGCCCGGCGTCGTCAGCAGCAGCGTGCCCGGCGCGACCGAGGTGGGCAGGTCCTTCAGCGAGTGCACGACCACATCGACCGCCCCGTCCAGCAGGGCCGCCTCCTGGTTGCTGGAGAAAGCGGACCCGCCCGCCGTCCTGGCGACCTCCGCCAGCGTCGGGGTCACCCGGTCCCGGTCACCGCCCTCCAGGATGGTCTCCCGCCTGAAGGCCACCCCGGGAAACCGCTCGGCGATCGGCGCCAGCCACTCCGCCACCTGCGCCCTCGCGAGCCTGCTGGCCCGGGAACCGATGCGTACCACGTCGCCCATTCGGGTCAACTCCTCCGCCGGCGGGATGTGTTGACCGGCCACCCTACTGACACCGGGGCCCGGCGGATTCCGACACATTGTCTTCAAAGGCGAGGCTCCCGAGGACACTCCCGCGCATCGGCGCCAGCGCCCTCACGGTGCTCGGCCCGGGCACGGTCGCGAAAGCAGCCACGGCCGGCTGCGGCCCGGGGGTCCCGGGTGCGGCCGGCCGTGGCCGGGTGTGGGCGGGTGTGGGCGGGAGGGGTCAGACCGGGTCGACCTCGGAGGCGCCCTCGTCGGAGAAGCCGCCCTCGCCGAGGTCCTCCTCACCGAAGGACGCGTCCTGGCCCATGCCCGGGCCGCCGAAGGCGCCCAGGAGCTCGGTCGGGTCCAGCTTGGTGGCGCCGGCCGGGGCGGTGGGCTGCTCGCCCTTGCTCAGGCGGACGACCAGGCCGAGCTTCTTGACCTTGGCGGACTCGGCAAGCTTGGCCAGGTCGATGCGGACCTCGGTGAGGTCGCCGTTCTTCAGGGTGAAGTCGGCGGCGACCTTGGTGTTCGGCGCGTCCTTCAGGTCCTTGGCCGTCGGCAGCTCTACGCCGGGCGGCAGTTCCTTCTTGAAGGGGCGGATCTCGTCGACCAGTTCGGTGATCAGGGTGCGGAAGGGCGCGGTGGCGACGATGTGCTCCTCGCCGTCCCCGTTGTCCGCGACGGCGAAGTCGACCTCGCGGCTGATGACGTCCTGGATCGCCTTGGTCAGCTTCTTCTGCGTCTTGGCGTCGAGGCTGGGCTCCGGCGAGGGCTCGTCGCTCGCGTCCTCGCCGGCCTTCTCCAGCTCCTTGGTGTCGAAGGTGACCCAGCCGCCTTCCAGCAGCTTCTTGAAGGCGCCGGCCTCCGGCGGCAGGTCCGAGGCCTTCGGCATGGGCTCGCCCACGGCCTTGCCCAGCGCCTCGATGTCGGTGCGCACATAGGCGGCGTCACCGACCTGCCGGAACTCGACCAGGTCGCCGTCCGGGGTGCTGACCTTGGCGGCGGCGCCGACGATGTCCTTGTCGCCGGAGTCCTTCAGCGCCTTCTTGGAGTGCACGGTGAAGCTCATGCGCGCGCCGCTGAGCAGCTCCGCGGCCTTCGGGTCCAGCTCCTCGCCCGGCTCGCTGCCCATCTTCTCGTCCAGTGCCATGAGCGAGGCGGAGTCGGTGTCGAGGTCGAGCTCGAAGGAGAGGGACTTCTCCTGACCCAGCTTGTCGAAGGCCCGGTCGAGCTTCTGCCCGGCGGACAGCTGCTCCGCCGTGCCGCAGGCGGCCACACCGGCGAGGGCGACGGTGACGACGGCGGCGGCGCTCAGGGTCTTGCGTATGGCGGTGATGACTGTCTCCTCATGCGAACGTGTGCGATCACACTCCCCCATCTGTGGTGTGACCCGTCAGCAGAGACTCACAGCTCCCGCAAAGGGTTGTACGGCCGCCGCCCCGGGATTGCCGGGTCCCGGGGCGGCGGTCGGTGGTCAGTCGAGTTGCCGGGCGAGGGACTGGAACTGGGGCCAGGACAGGGGTGGTTCGCCCGCGTCCCAGAGCTTCTGGGAGGTGGCGTTGAGTGGCATGCGGATGCCCTCGGCGACCTGTGCGGTGGTCTGGGCGTTCGCCAGGTCGCACCAGACGGCGAACCGCCCGCCGAGGATCTGCCGGTCGTAGCGGGCCGCGACCGGGGTGGTGCCGCGCAGCACCCGCGGGGTCCACTGCTCGTAGATCCGCTCACCGGTGGGGTAGGTGAAGTCGTTGGGCTCGCCGAGCACGTAGTAGAGGTACTCGTCGTTGAGGTTCACCACCGGGCGGCCCTCGGCGAGGTACGCGGTCGGTGGGCGGGCGCCGATCTCCTTGCCGGTCCAGTACTCGGCCTCGATGGTCTTGTCCGGCGTCACCGCGCTGTCGGCGAAGAAGCCGTCGTTCCAGGCCTTGGCTTTCTTCCGAGTGGAACGGACGGTCGCGGCGCGGTCGTTGAGCCAGCCCTCGGCGAGGTCCTGGACGGTCCCGTCCGGCCCGTACCGCTGCCGCGCGGCGGCGGCGAGCTGCGGGAAGGAGGTGGCCGGGTCGGAGACGGTCAGGGCCTGGTACTCGTCGGCGCCGACGTGGAAGTAGCCGCCGGGGAAGAGCGCCGCGTACTCGCGCAGCAGCTCGTCGATGAGGCGCGCGGAGGCGGGCTTGGAGATGTCGATGGCGCCCTGGCGGGCGTTGCCCTGGGCGCTGCGGAGCTGGAGGTCGGGGTAGGCCCGCAGCACGGCGCCGAGGTGGCCCGGGGAGTCGATCTCGGGGATGACGGTGATGTGCAGGGAGTTCGCCAGGGCGATGATCCGGCGGACCTCGGCCTTGGTGAGGTGCGGGTCGGAGACGATCTCCGGGTGGCTGGACGACTCGATGCGGAAGGCCTGGTCGTCGGAGAAGTGCAGGGCGAGCTGGTTCATCTTGAGGTCGGCCATCTCGCGCAGCCGGGCCTCGATCCACCCCGCGTCGAAGAACTTGCGCGCGATGTCCAGGTGCAGCCCGCGCTGCGGCTTGGCGGGCGCGTCGGTGACCGTGCCCTCGGGGACGGTGCCGCCGGAGCGCAGGGCCTGCTTGACGGTGCGGGTCCCGTAGAAGACGCCGGCCTCGGCCGGCCCGGCTATCCGCACCCGGTTGCCCCGGGTGGTGACGGTGTACGACTCGGCCCCGCCGCCCTGCTTCGGGTCGAGGGCCAGCTCCACGTCGCCGGGCCGGGCGGCGGCCTCGCCCCGGTAGCCGGTGCCGAGCTCCCCGGCGAGCAGCCTGCCCTCGTCGGCGAGGGCGCCGCTGCCCTCGGCGAGCACCACGGCGCTGCCCCCGCCGGGCTTCCAGCCGGGCCCGCGGGCGGCTTGGTGCTCCCGTACCGCGGGGATGGTGCGGGGCTCGGTGGAGAGCGGATACGTCCGAGTGGGTGACGGGGAGGTGGGCGAGGACGGCGAGGGGCTGGTGGCCGCGGGAGTGGGCGCGCCCGCGGAGGCGGCTCCCCCGTCGCCGCTCCCGGCGCAGGAGGCGACGGTCAGCGAGAGCACCACCGCCGCGGCCACCACCCCGGCCCGCCGAACGGCCGAAGGGCCGGTCGCCGAAGACCCGGTAGCCGCCCCGGGTGCCCCCCGCGTGGCCGGACGCGCCGACCACCGGGCCGCCGAAAGACCTGCCCCCGCCTGAGGGACCGCCGCCCCAGAGGCCGCCGAAAAACCGGCCCCCGCCTGAGGGACCGCCGCCCCAGAGGCCGCCGAAGGCCCGGCCGTCGACCGCGAGGCCCCCGAGGAACCGGACCCCGAAGGCCCGGCCGCCGCAGCCCCGGTCACCGAGGGCCCCGACCCCGCCCCGGAATCCGCCGATGGTGGCGTCGACCACGGTGTCGATCGTGATGTCGACCACGGCGCCGATCGTGGGGGCGTCGGGCGTGCGGGGGTGGACTGCCGGAGCCTGGGGTGCCGGAACCGGAACACGGGTTACCTCCGTCCATGGGCCGTACTGAAACTCTCCCTTCCGGGTGAACTTCCCGCATCTCCCGAGACGCTCACGTTCACCCTGGGTAATGTTGTGCCCCTATCCCCACGGTCGTCCCTTCCGTACCGCGGCCATGGCCGCGCCCGACCGTCCGATCCGACCGACCGTCTTCACACCTGCCGAGGAGCCCAACCGACATGGCCGGCGATCCCACCGCGGGCGTTCCGGGCGCCGGCGCGGCCCCCGCCGCCGCCCGGGCGTTACCGGCGCAGGCCCGCGGCTCCCTCGCGGGGTCGCCGCTGACCAGGTTCAACGAGGAGCCGGCCGGCGCCGCCGAGGCCGCGCTGCTGGCCTGCTGCGGCAGCCGCCGGTGGGCCGCGCGGATGGCGGCCCACCGCCCGTACCCGACACTGGACGCGCTGCTCGCCGCGGCCGACGAGGCCGGGTACGACCTGGGCGGCGCCGATCTGGACGAGGCGCTGGCGGACGAGACGGCTCCGCTGCTGCCGCCGGGCGCGCCGCCCGCCGCGCTCACCGCCTGGGACGCCGCGCTGATCCGGTACGAGGAGCGGTTCGGCCACGCCTTCACGCTCTGCCTGGAGGGGCGGCCGCCGAGGGAGCACCTGGACCTGGCACTGGCGGCGATCCACACCCGGCTGGACCACGAGGCGGACCACGAGCGGTCGGTCGCCGCGGACGAGCTGCGCCGGCTGGCCCGGGCCCGGCTCGCCCGGCTGATCGGCACCTGGACCGAGCCGCCCCGCTGATCCCGGATTTCCCGTCATCATCGCGGTGAACAGCCCGGCGAAAGGGCCGGGGAAAAGCGGATAAGACCCGGGAAAAAGGGGGCAAGGGGCGGGTCGGCACCACCGGCGGGCATTCAGTAAGGGAAGCCTTGCCTATGTCAGCTGCAGGCCGCCGCGTCCATAGCCCATCGGTGCCTCTTTGATCACACCTACCGACCCCGGGCGGGCGAACCGACAAAGCGTCGCTACGATTGCCGGGGCCGGTGGACCGTACCCGGCCGGGCCAGACCGCCTACGAAGCCGGCCGGGCCCCAAATCCGCTCCCGGAGGGTTTTTCCGTGCCGGCTGGAACGCTGTACCGCGGCCGGGAAGGCATGTGGTCGTGGGTGGCTCATCGAGTCACCGGCGTCCTCATTTTCTTCTTCCTGTTCGTGCACGTGCTGGACACCGCGCTCGTCCGCGTCTCACCCGAGGCCTACGACGAAGTGGTCGCCACCTACAAGACGCCGATCGTCGCGCTGCTGGAGTACGGCCTCGTCGCCGCCATCCTCTTCCACGCGCTCAACGGCCTCCGCGTGATCGCCGTGGACTTCTGGTCCAAGGGCCCCCGCTACCAGAAGCAGATGCTCTGGACGGTCGTGGGCATCTGGGTCGTCCTGATGGCCGGCGCGATCTACCCCGTCCTCGGCCACGCCGTGCGTGAACTGTTCGGGAGCTGAGACCAGACATGTCGACTGACACCACCCCCGCCGTCGGCCCCGTGGAGGGCGGCCACGTCCACGACGTGGACAACCCGGCCCCGCTCATCGAGCCGCCGCGCAAGCGGACCGGCCGCACCCCGCGCTCCACCCGCGGCAACTTCGAGATGGCCGCCTGGCTCTTCATGCGGCTGTCCGGCGTCGTCCTGGTCGTCCTGGTCATCGGCCACCTGCTGATCCAGCTGGTGCTGGACGGCGGCGTCTCCAAGATCGGCTTCGCCTTCGTGGCCGGCCGCTGGGCGTCCCCCTTCTGGCAGGTCTGGGACCTGCTGATGCTCTGGCTGGCCATGCTGCACGGCGCCAACGGCCTGCGTACCGTCATCAACGACTACGCCGAGCGCCCGACCACGCGCCTGTGGCTGAAGGGCCTGCTGTACACCGCGACGGTGTTCACCATCCTGCTGGGCACGCTGGTGATCTTCACCTTCGACCCGAACATCCGCTGAAGCCGGGGCTGACGACCAATGAAGATCCACAAGTACGACACCGTCATCGTCGGCGCCGGCGGCGCCGGTATGCGCGCCGCCATCGAGGCCACCAAGCGCAGCCGCACCGCCGTGCTGACCAAGCTGTACCCCACCCGCTCCCACACGGGCGCCGCGCAGGGCGGCATGGCCGCCGCGCTGGCCAACGTGGAGGAGGACAACTGGGAGTGGCACACCTTCGACACGGTCAAGGGCGGTGACTACCTGGTCGACCAGGACGCCGCCGAGATCCTGGCGAAGGAGGCCATCGACGCGGTCCTCGACCTGGAGAAGATGGGCCTGCCGTTCAACCGGACCCCGAACGGCACCATCGACCAGCGCCGCTTCGGCGGCCACTCCCGCAACCACGGCGAGGCCCCGGTGCGCCGGTCCTGCTACGCCGCGGACCGCACCGGTCACATGATCCTCCAGACGCTGTACCAGAACTGCGTCAAGGAGGGCGTGGAGTTCTTCAACGAGTTCTACGTCCTGGACCAGCTGATCACCGAGGTCGACGGCGTCAGGAAGTCGGCCGGCGTGGTGGCGTACGAGCTGGCCACCGGCGAGATCCACATCTTCCAGGCGAAGGCCGTGATCTACGCCTCCGGCGGCACCGGCAAGTTCTTCAAGGTGACCTCCAACGCGCACACCCTCACCGGTGACGGCCAGGCCGCCTGCTACCGGCGCGGGCTGCCGCTGGAGGACATGGAGTTCTTCCAGTTCCACCCGACGGGCATCTGGCGGATGGGCATCCTGCTCACCGAGGGCGCCCGCGGTGAGGGCGGCATCCTGCGCAACAAGGACGGCGAGCGCTTCATGGAGAAGTACGCGCCCGTCATGAAGGACCTCGCCTCGCGCGACGTCGTCTCGCGCTCCATCTACACGGAGATCCGCGAGGGCCGGGGCTGCGGCCCGGAGGGCGACCACGTCTTCCTGGACCTCACCCACCTGCCGCCGGAGCAGCTGGACGCCAAGCTGCCGGACATCACCGAGTTCGCGCGGACCTACCTCGGCATCGAGCCCTACACGGACCCGATCCCGATCCAGCCGACCGCGCACTACGCGATGGGCGGCATCCCGACCAACGTCCAGGGCGAGGTGCTGGCCGACAACACCACCGTCGTCCCGGGCCTGTACGCCGCCGGCGAGGTCGCCTGTGTCTCGGTGCACGGCGCCAACCGCCTGGGCACCAACAGCCTGCTGGACATCAACGTCTTCGGCCGCCGCTCCGGCATCGCCGCCGCCGAGTACGCCGCCACGGCGGACTTCGTGGAGCTCCCGGAGGACCCGGCGTCGCTGGTCGTCGAGATGGTGGAGGGCCTGCGCGCCGCCACCGGCAGCGAGCGGGTCTCCGAGCTCCGCCGCGAGCTCCAGGAGACGATGGACGCCAACGTGATGGTGTTCCGCACCGAGCAGACGATCAAGACGGCCGTCGAGAAGATCGCCGAGCTGCGCGAGCGGTACAAGAACGTGTCCGTCCAGGACAAGGGCAAGCGGTTCAACACGGACCTGCTGGAGGCCGTCGAGCTGGGCAACCTGCTGGAGCTGGCCGAGGTCATGGCGGTGTCCGCGCTGGCCCGCAAGGAGTCCCGCGGCGGCCACTACCGCGAGGACTACCCCAACCGCGACGACGTCAACTTCATGCGCCACACCATGGCGTACCGCGAGGTCGGCGACGACGGCTCGGAGACCGTGCGTCTCGACTACAAGCCCGTCGTCCAGACCCGCTACCAGCCGATGGAGCGTAAGTACTGATGGCTACCCCCGTCATGGACAAGGCCGAGGCGACGGCGAAGACCGACGCCTCCCCGTACATCACGGTCACCTTCCGCATCCGCCGCTTCAACCCCGAGGTGTCGGAGCACGCGGTGTGGGAGGACTTCCCCGTAGAGATCGACCCCAAGGAGCGGGTCCTCGACGGCCTCCACAAGATCAAGTGGGACGTCGACGGCACGCTGACCTTCCGCCGCTCCTGCGCGCACGGCATCTGCGGCTCCGACGCGATGCGGATCAACGGCAAGAACAGGCTCGCCTGCAAGACGCTGATCAAGGACATCAACCCGGAGAAGCCCATCACGGTCGAGGCCATCAAGGGCCTGACGGTCCTCAAGGACCTGGTCGTGGACATGGAGCCGTTCTTCCAGGCGTACCGGGACGTCATGCCGTTCCTGGTCACCAAGGGCAACGAGCCGACCCGTGAGCGGCTGCAGTCCGCCGAGGACCGCGAGCGGTTCGACGACACCACCAAGTGCATCCTGTGCGCCGCGTGCACCTCGTCCTGCCCGGTGTTCTGGAACGACGGGCAGTACTTCGGCCCGGCGGCGATCGTCAACGCCCACCGCTTCATCTTCGACTCGCGCGACGACGCCGGGGAGCAGCGGCTGGAGATCCTCAACGACAAGGACGGCGTGTGGCGCTGCCGCACCACGTTCAACTGCACGGACGCCTGCCCGCGCGGTATCGAGGTCACCAAGGCGATCCAGGAAGTGAAGCGGGCGCTGATCACCCGCCGCTTCTGATCCCCGCCTGAGCGGTACGCGTACGAGGGCCCGTCTCCTTTCCGGAGGCGGGCCCTCGCCGTGTCACCCGGACGACCGGAGAGGGACCCGTTCCGGTGGTTTGGCCGAACAGCGCGTAGACGCGATCGATGCCTTGGGCATGTAGTGGACTCGTCACGGGGTGGAGTCGTCACCGACCGCGCCACCGGCGCCGCCCCCACCCCCCGCGTCCGTTCACGAGTCAGCGTCTGCGAGGCCCCCATGACTCAAGCGACCCCCCTGCCGGACGTCGTCGCGTTCCCCCAGGACCGCGGCTGCCCGTACCACCCGCCGACCGCCTACCAGCCGCTGCGCGAGGCGCGCCCGCTGGCCCGGGTGAAGCTCTGGGACGGCCGCCGGGTGTGGGTGGTCACCGGGCACTCCGCCGCCCGCGCCCTCCTCTCCGACCAGCGGCTGTCCAGCGACACCACCCACCCGGCCTTCCCCCGGCCCACCGAGCGGTTCGCCACCATCCGCGAACGGCGGCGCGCCGCGCTGATCGGGCTGGACGACCCCGAGCACAACGTCCAGCGCCGGATGCTCATCCCCAGCTTCAGTGTGCGCCGCGCCGAGCGGCTGCGGCCGCGCATCCAGGAGATCGTGGACGGGGCGCTGGAGGCGATGGTGGCCAAGGGCCCGCCGGCCGAGCTGGTCGCCGACTTCGCGACGCCCGTTCCCTCGATGGTGATCTGCGAGCTGCTCGGGGTGCCCTACGCCGACCACGAGTTCTTCGAGGAGCAGTCCCGGCGGCTGCTGCGCGGCCCGGCCGCCCGGGACGTGGAGGTCGCCCGGGAGCGGCTGGAGGGGTATCTCGGCGAGCTGGTGGAGCGCAAACGCGCCACCCCGGCGGACGGGGTGCTGGACGACCTGATCGCCCGGCAGCTCGACGTCCGCGGCGAGCCGGACCGCCAGGAGCTGGTGGACCTGGCCCTGGTCCTGCTGGTGGCCGGCCATGAGACGACCGCCAACATGATCTCGCTGGGCACCTACACCCTGCTGTCCCACCCCGAGCGGCTGGCCGAGCTGCGGGCCGGCGGCCCGGAGCGGCTGCCGGCCGCCGTGGAGGAGCTGATGCGCTTCCTCTCCATCGCGGACGGGTTCGTGCGGGTGGCGCGGGAGGACATCGAGATCGAGGGGGAGGTGATCCGTGCCGACGAAGGGGTGCTCTTCTCCACCTCCCTGATCAACCGGGACACCTCCGCCTACACCGACCCGGACGCGCTGGACTGGAACCGCTCGGCCCGCCACCACCTGGCCTTCGGCTTCGGCATCCATCAGTGCCTGGGCCAGAACCTGGCGCGGGCCGAGATGGAGATCGCCCTGGGCACCCTGCTCCACCGGCTGCCGGACCTGCGCCTGGCGGCCCCCGCCGACACGATCCCGTTCAAGCCGGGCGACACGATCCAGGGGATGCTCGAACTCCCCATGGCCTGGTGACCGGCCGACGATGGTGAGAGAGGACCACTGATGCGCATCTCGATCGACGAGCACGTCTGCATCGGCGCCGGCCAGTGCGCCCTGACCTCCCCGCAGGTCTTCACCCAGGACGAGGACGGCTTCGGCGCCGTCCTCACCGGCCGCGAGGACGGCGCCGGCGACCCCCTGGTCAAGGAGGCCGCGCGGGCCTGCCCGGTCCAGGCGATCACCGTCGACGGCTGACGGCCGCCCCCGGCACGGGCGCGGGCACGGCGCCCCGGCGCGCGGAGGCCTCGGCCCGGGCCTTGGGCGCCTCCGTGGCGAGCCGGATCATGCGCCTCCGGACAGGAGCCGCCCGCGGCCGCGTGCCCAAAGATCCTGGGCAGGGGCGGTATGGGCCGTTCCGCGGAGTGCTTCCAGCCATTTCACCTCTTGCGTGACTTCCGCCACTGAGACTTCGATGATCACCGCTTACGTTCATCGGGTCCCACCGCTCGATGATCGAACAGGGAGTCATGCACATGTTCCTCACCAAGAAGCGAATAGCGACCGTCGGTCTCGTGGCGGCACTGGCGCTGCCGGCTACGGCCGCCGTGGCGGGCGAGATCTCCGGCAGCCGTCTGCCGTTCTCCATCCAGACTTCCGGCTCCGCTGAGGACAGCAACCGCTGGAACGGCCCGGGCTCCGGTCACGCCAAGCCATGCGGGGATGTCCCGGCCTCGCAGCCCAACTCGTTCAGCGCCTATATCTACGAGGACAAGTCGTTCTTGCCCGACCCGCAGGTCGCCTCGACCTCGCGGGCCTACTCTCAGGCGTACGGCTGCGGCTCGTACAAGGGCACCAACACGGGCGGCAAGTACTACACCAAGGCCACCTGGTCCGGTATCCCCGGCAGCCGCGCCAACGGCTTCGTGGCCGCCGAGAACTGACCGGGCACCGGACCGGACAGCCCGACGGCAGACCGGGACCGGACGACAGACCGGACGAACTGACAGGAAACCGTGTCCGTAGACAGTCACACCACCGCGGGCGGCAGCGCGCCGACCGCGAACGTCGAGGGCGCCACGGTCCGCTACAAGACCGTGGTCGCCCTCGACGGCGTCCATGCCGACTTCCACCCCGGCACCACCGCCCTGCTCGGGCCGAACGGCGCGGGCAAGACCACCCTGCTCTCGCTGCTGAGCACAGCCCGGCAGCCGGACCAGGGGGCGGTGAGCCTGCTCGGCGCACCCGTGCGCGGGCGGGCGAACGTCCGCCGGGTGCGGGAGCGCATCGGCGTGCTACCGCAGTCCTTCGGCTACTACCCGCGCTACACCGTCCGGGAGTTCGTCGAGTACGCGGCCTGGCTGCGCCGGGTACCGAGCACGGAGCGGGCCGGGCGGGTGCGCGAGGCGCTGGGCCTGGTGGAGCTGGAGCGGTACGCGGACCGGCGGATGGGCGCCCTGTCCGGCGGCATGCTGCGCCGGGCCGGGATCGCCCAGGCAGTGGTCAACCGCCCGGCCCTGGTGCTGCTGGACGAGCCGACGGTGGGCCTCGACCCGGCGCAGCGGATCGGTTTCCGCACCCTGATCCGGGCGCTCGGGGAGCGCTCCGCGGTGGTGATGAGCACGCACCTGGCCGAGGACGTGGCGCAGGTCTGCGACCACATCCATGTGCTGCTGGAGGGGCGGATGCGGTTCACCGGCTCGGCCGCCGAGCTGTGCGCCGAGGCCGACGGCCATGACGGCACCACGCTGGACGGCTCGGCGGTGGAGGCCGGCTATCTGGCCGTGGTGGGGCGGAACGGTGTACCGGTATGAGGCGGGTGCTGCTCACCGAGATGCGGCGCGGCGAGGCGGGCAAGGTCGCCCTGCTGGCGGGCGCGGCCGGCGTCTGGTACCTGCTCTCCGCGGACGTGGCGGTCAGTGACTGGATCGGCTGGTGGAATCAGGCGAGCATCAAGGTCCAGGTCTTCGGTGTGATCGTGATGGGCTCGCTGATGAGCGCCACCGCCGCGTGGACGGCGGGCCGGGCCCGGCGCACCCGGGTGGACGCCTGGTCCGACACCGCTCCTCGCGGAGGCTGGTCGCAGGCGCTGCTGCTGTGGGCGGCGGCCTGGCTGTGGTCGCTGCTGGTGTACGCGGTGATGGCCGCCGTCGCCTTCCAGCGCACCGCCGCCGTCAGCGAGGTCACCGCCCCGGTGTGGAGCCCGTTGGTGCTGGGTGCCGCGATGACCGGGTTGCAGATCGCGGCGGGTGTCTGCGCGGGCACCCTGCTGCCGTCCCGGATCACCGCCCCGGCCATGGGTGTGCTCTGGTACCTGGTCTTCGTGGTCCTCGCCTTCCTCCCGGGTCTCTCCCTGGCCCGGCTGTTCCCGGCCCTCGACGAGCACTGGGACGCCACCTTCCAGCCGCACACGGCCCGTCTGCTGGTCGCGGCCCTGTGGTGCGCCGCGGCGGCACTGGCCGTGCTGGCGCTGCCCGCGCTGCTGCGACGGCCGGTGTTCTCCCCGGGGCCACTGGCCGCCGTACCGGCCGTGCTGGCCCTGGCCGCCGGCGGCGTCCTGTTGACCGTCCGCGCCCCGGTGGGCGAACCGTTCTGGGCGGTACGGGCCGAGCAGCCGGCCGCGCCGGTGTGTGCGACGGAGGGCCGGGTCCGCGCCTGCCTGTGGCCGGACGATCGGCATCTGCTGCCCCAGGCGCGCGACGCGGCCCGGGCCGTGGACCGGGCGGTCGGCGCGCTGCCCGGGTTCCGCCGCGACTTCCGTCAGACCGGGCTGCGGCCGGCCGGCCCGGACAGCGCGGAACTCCCGGTGTACCGGCCGGTCCTGGACTCGGCCACGATGACCGAGGCCATGCTCGGCTCCGCCCTCCCCCCGCGACCGGAGGGGTGCGCGCCGCACATGCTGCGGGAGACCGGCGGCTACCCCGACGCCTTCCTGGTGGAGGCCGTGGTCAACTCCCGCGCCAAGCTGGTCACGCCGTACTACGGGGACCAGTTCGCCGCAGTCCTGGAACGGGTGCTGGCCACGCCGGCCGCCGACCAGGACCGCTGGCTGTCCGCCGCCGCCGATGCCATCGGCCGGTGCCGGCCCGTCCCCGCGCCGCCCCGGTGAACCCCGTCCTCGCCTTCGTCCGCAGCCGCGACCTGCCCCGCGCGGCCGCCGTTTCGCTGGTGCTGGCCCTGGCCGCCGCGGTGTTCGCCGGGACGCGGGTCGAGATCCCGGACTTCCGCTACCTGGTCGACTACGGCATCCCGGTGGCGGCGGTCGCGCCGGTGGCCCATGCCATCGTCCTCGGCACCACGCTGCACTCCCCCATGGCCGACCTGGAGCACACCGCCGCCCAGCCCATGGCCCTCTTCCGGCGCCTGCACCTGCTCGCGCTCACCGCGCTGGCGGCCGCGCTCTCCGCACTGCCGGTGCTCTTCGGACTGCCCGTCGACGTGGCGGCCGCCTCGGTCCGCAACGCGGTCGGTTATGTGGGTCTGGCCGCGATCAGCGCGCGCCTCTTCGGCAGCGGTCTGGCCTGGCTGCTGCCGCTGGGCACCTTCGGCCCCACGCTGCTGCTCGGTGTGGCGCCGGACAACACCCCGGAGTGGTGGGCCTGGTCGATCCACCCTCCGTACGCGTCCGGCGCCCTGGCGGCCGCCGCCCTCCTCTGGCTGGCCTCCCTCCTCCTGCCGCCCGCCCCGCCCCGGGCGGAGGACCGCGCGGAGGCGTAGCGGCGGAGTGCGGCGGATGTGCGGCTCCTAGCCCTGGGCCGCCGGGAACACGAAGAAGCCCTTGCCCGTGCTGAGGTAGCCGTATCCCGACGACCGCGAGAAGAGCGGGATGCTCTCCTCGGGCAGGCTCTTGGCGAGCACCTTCTTGGTACGGCCGTCCACGGCGAGGTACGCGTCCTCGGCGCCGTTCTCGCCGTCGACGATGCCGTAGAGGACGCCGTCGGGGGCGAAGCGCAGCGGCTCCATCGCCTTCTCGCCCTCGGCCTGCGCCCTGACCTCCTTGCCGTCGGCCGGCCGCCACACGGCCGTGCCCCGCTCCGTGTGGACGGCGGCCAGGGTGCGGTCGAGGCTGAAGACGGAGGAGCCCTCGGTGTTGACGGTGTCGTACGGGCTGTCCGCGTACGTGTACTTCGAGGAGCCGCCGACCTGCTTGCCGGTCGCGATGTCATAGGTCGCCGTCACCCAGGTGTCAGTGGCGATGACGCCCGCGCCCCAGGCGGTCAGCACCTTGCCGTCGCGCACGTCGAGGACCCGGATATGGCTGCTGGCGCGCTTCCCGTCCTCGTCCAGCTCCACCCCGGGCGGCGGGGTGACGTCCGCGGTGCTCCAGACCTTCTTCCCGCCGGCCGGCTCCGTCATGACGAGCTGCGCCGGGTCCTCCTGGTAGGTGGAGGCGTTCTCCACATGGAAGGTGTACGGGCCGGTGATCAGCGGCGCGTGGCCCGGCCCGCCATCGATGTCCTTGTTGCGCGGGTCGAAACCGCACGAGGCCATCAGCCCGGTGCAGACGACCTTGCGGACCGCGCCGCCGTCGATGGCGGTGAGCTTGAGGCCCGCCTCCCCGTCCTGCTCGACGACATACCCCTCGTGGACGTCGAACGTGTCGCCCTCGCGCGTGATCCTGCCCAGCTCCGCGCCATCGCCGCCGTAGACGGTGACCGTGGTGCTGGTCTTCTCCGCACTCAGCCCGTCCGACTCCGTGGTGGCACCGGTGAGCACCGCGACCGCCCGGACGCCCTGGTGCCAGGTGGTGGCGACCACCCGGTCGGCCTTCACCGTGAGGGTCTTGCGCACCTCGCCGGTCCTCACGTCCCGGAACTCCAGGGTCGTCGGTGCGGAGGCGCCGCCGACGGACAGCGCGCCGACGGTCCCGTCCACCGGCCCCTTGTCGGACCCGCCCCCCGAGGCGTACGCGCCCTGGGCGTCCTTGGCGAACAGGAAGGTGTCCCCGAGGTCGATGGGCTCGGCGGGCGACGGAAGGCTCCACGCCGGTTCGGCGGCCAGGCCCGGGACCGCGGGCCCGTCGTAGCGGGGGCCCTTGACCGCCGCATCGCCCGGTCGGGCCGCGCCGGCCGAGCCGGTGGCCGGTCCCCCGGCCTTCGGCTTCGCGGCGGGCTCCTCGCCCCCGGAGCTGCCGCACCCCGCCACCAGCCCCGCCGAAAGGACGAGGCCGACCGCCGCCACCGTGTACGTGTTCATTTTTCCCCCGTACGCCTGCCATGAGCTGTGGGCGCGTGATCTTGAAATGCCCACGGCAGCGTAAGCGACCCTCACGGAAGTACCGGACCGGAGGCAGATGTTCCGCCACACCGCCATGCGAGCGGCCCCTACGGTGGTCACATGAGCGAAGACACCTCCGCGTTACCGGCCCGTCCGCTGCGCGATCTGATTCCCGCGGAAGCCTGGCAGCACATCGAGGACCTGCCCACCCGCCCGCACCGGGCGGCCGACACCCTGCTGCGGCAGGGCGAGGGCGGGCATCATGTGCTGGCGCTGGTGGACGGTCTGGTCAAGGTCGTCCACACGAGCCGCGACGGCAGGAAGCGGCTGCTGGCCTTCCGGGGTCCGGGTGAACTGCTGGGCGAGATGGCACTCCAGGACGGCGGTGTGCGCACCGCCTCGGTGCACGCGATTACCGACTGCAAAGTGAAGGTCCTGCTGGCGGTCGACTTCCGGAGCTTCGTGGAGAAGTACCGGCTGGCGCCCCAACTGGCGATCTACGCGGTGAGCCGGGTCCGGGAGCAGACCCAGGGCTATGACGGCGACACCGTCCAGCGGCTCGCGGCAGCGCTGCTCCGGCTGGTCGAGATCGCTCCGAAAGGGCGCTTCTCCCTCACCCGGGACGAGTTGGCGCAGCACCTGGGAGTGGGACGTCGCTCCATCGCGGAGGCGCTCACCGTCTTCGGCCCGGAGTGCGTCACGGTGGGCCGGGCGTGGGTCGAGGTACTGGACCCCTGCCGCCTGCGCGCTCTGGCCGGTGGTGAGCCGTACACCTGAGGCATGCGATGTGACGGCCGTCACCCTCCTTGTGTGCTCGCGGAGCGGAACGCCGTGCCCTTCTCCGTGAGGCTCGACGGGCGCCGACCCCGGTGGACGACCACTGGCCGCGCGGCCTGACCGGACCTCACGGAGGAGTGACCATGTACGACGACCACAGCGAGCTGCCCCGGGCGAGCGCCCGCCCCTACACCCGGAGCCGGCTCCTCCCCCCGTACCGCGGCGTCATCGCCGTGGACGCCAAGGACTTCACCGGCCTGCCCGCGATCGAGCACGAGGTGGTCAGCCGGGCGGTGCCGGAGCTGCTCCGGTTGTCCCTGGACCGGGCCGGCCTCGCCGCGCTCTGGGAGGACCGGAAGTTCTCCGCCACCACCGGCGACGGGTATGTCATCGGCTGCGATCCGAGCCTGCTGCCCTTCGTCATCCACCCCTGGCTGTACACCCTCCAAGAGGTGCTGACCGAGTACAACGTCCACTCCCTGGGCGCGGCGCCGATCCGGCTGCGGGTCAGTCTGCACGTCGGCCCGCTGCCCGACACCGGAGACGAGTTCGGCGGCAACGGCACGGCGCGCAACGACACGCACCGCCTGCTGGACTCGCGTCCGGCGAAGGCCGTGCTGGCCGGGTCGCGCAGCATCACCCAGGTGGTGGCCGTCCTCTCGGAGCGCTGCTATCAGGACGCCGTGGCCAGTGGCTACACCGGCCGCCACCCGGACCACTTCATCGAGGTGCCGGCGACCGTGGACGGCAAGCGGTTCGCCCAGCAGGCGTGGATCTACGTGCCGCAGCCCTCCGGCCCGCTGGACGACCGGCACATCCTCGGCGAAGCCGCGGACGAGGGCGCGGGCCCGGACGTGCACCCGCAGGCACGGCCGGACGGTGTCCGGGACGTCGTCCGCACCACCAACAGGGCCCCTCGCGGCAACATCAACACCGGCACGGTGCACGGCGGGCAGAGCGTGGCCAACCATCACGTCGCCGGGGACCAGGTCGGCGGCAACAAGGCCGGCAAGGTCCGCGGCTACCAGGGGGACCGGGTGCACGGCGACAAGAACCAGGGGCGGTCGTGACCGCCGAGGAGCCGGCGGGCGGAGAGCCGGCGGGCGAGGAGCCGCCGGCGGAGGAGACGGCGCCGGAGGGGACGGGTGCCGACGCCGGGGCGTCCCGGCCTGAGGAGGCACCCCCGCCCGGCTTCGACCATGTGCTGCGGGCGCTGGGCGGCGGCCCCATCCACGTCTCGTACAACAACGCCGCCCACGGCAACATCAACACCGGCTCGGTGCACGGCGGGCAGGCGGTGGGGGACGGCCCGGCCGGCGACCGCCGCCGTGCGACCCGGGTCCACGAGGGGCCCATTCCCCAGGCCGAGGTGGACGCCGCGGCCTTCGGATTCGTCGAACCGGACGCCTTCCGGACCTGCCTGGGCCGACTCAGGGACGACGGGCTGCTGTTCCTCTCGGGAAGACCGGGATCGGGCCGCCGTACCACCGCCCTCAACCTGCTGCGCCGGCACTGCGGGAAGAACGCCGCCCTGCGCGCGCTCGACAGCGTCACCGAGCTGGACCGCTGGCGCCCCGACGACCCCGACGCACGCGGCTACCTCCTGGACGGGCTCTTCCCGGCCCGCCCCCTGGGGCCCGGCGTGCTCGGCAACCTGCGGGACCTCCTGGCGCGGGCCGGGGCCTGCATGGTGCTGATCCTTCCGGACGACGACCCGGGGCTGCTGCGCACCCTGGAGCGGGATCTGCACATCAGTCCCGTGCCGTACGAACCGCCGCCGCCCGTCGCGGTGTTCCACCAGCGCCTGGCAGCCGAGGTGGCGGAGGAGCCGGAGCGGAGCAGGCTGCTGGGTGCCGTGGAGCCAGGGCTGCTGGACGAGTTGCTGGTGCCGGGCGTGGTCCCGCACGAGGTCGTCGAGCTGGTGTCGTTCGTCGTCGCGGCCGACGGTGAGCGCGCCGCGCTCGGCGATGTCCGCGAACGGCTCAGCTACCGGGCCGAGGAACGCGTCCCCCCTCTGGTCGACGCACTGCGGGACGACGCCGACGGCCTGGCCTTCCTGCTGTCGGTGGCCGTCTTCGAGGGACTGGACCACCGGGTGGTCCGCGAGGAGGCCGAACGGCTGCTGGAGCTGTCCGAAGGGCGCCTCGCCTCGGTGCTGGAGCCGACCGAGGAGGGCAAGGAGCCCCGCCCCAATCCGCAGTTCGTCTTCCGCCGCCCCCTGCGCGAACTGCTGCGCTCGGTGGGCGGCCGCCGCGAGCCGCGGGAGATCCGGGCCGCCGGGGGCTTCAGCAGCGCGGTCGAGCCGGTGGTGTTCGTCCGGCAGGGGCAGGGCGAGGCGGTGCTCCGGCATGTGTGGCGGGAGTACGGGCAGCTGTCCGAACTGCTGGTGACCTGGCTGCGCGAGGTCGACGGGCGTGATGAACTGACCGAACCGGTCGCCCGGATGATGGGTCAGGCCGCGTCCTGGGGCGGCGGCCGCACCGCACTGCGGCACATCGCGCACCTGGCCGCCTCCGAGCGGATGACCGGTCGGCTCATCGCGGCCCGGGCCCTGGGCATCGCGGCGGAGGACCCGGTCCTGGTGACCGAGGTGCGCCACCGGCTCGGCGTCTGGGCCTGGGGCCGGGACCGGAACCGGCGGGCCACGGTGGCGTATGCCTGCGGCTCCGAGTTCGGTCTCGGACGGCCGGAACGGGCCCTGCGTCTGCTGGGGACACTGCTGCGCGGCGTGCATAGCGACATCCCGGAGGAGACCGGCGTCCTGATGGCCGTGCAGTCCGCCCTGGTGCGCCTGCACCAGGCGGGCCACGAGCAGCGGGTGCTGGACCAGCTGGCGTCCTGGAGCGCCGACATGGCACCGGACGCGGGCCCGCTGCTGTCCGTGCTGCCCCGGCTTCTGGCGGAGCCCCGCTGGTTCCAGAGCGAGCTGGCAGAGCAGACCGCACGCGCCCCGGTCATCGTCGCCCTGATCCGCGCCGCGCTCAATTCGGCAGACGCCTTCGAGGCCGTGTGCCGGGAGGTGCTGCGCTGGTGCGAGACGGCCCGCTGGGAGCCGACGGCGGCGGCGGCCGTCGAGCAACTGCTCACCGCCCTCGCCGATCCCATGGAGTACGGGACGCTGCGGCTGTTCGTCGAGATCGAGCGGAGCGATCCGCAGGTCGCCACCGGGCGGGGCATCGCGCTCCGGGCCCTCCGCGACTGGCGCACCGGCGCCTCGCGCACCCGACCGGGCCCGGGGCCCGGGCCGTCCACATCGACCGGAAGCGAGGCAGCGTGAACGACGACCCGAACGAGCGCATCTTCACCCGTGCAAGCCGGGCGCCATGGCGGGAGATCCTCAGCCACCTGTGGTCGCGGCGACGGGACCGCGCCCTGGTCCTTCGCGACGGAGGCGGGCGGTACCACCTGTCCGGCCGGCCGGGCGGACCGGAGGAGCCGGAGGAGCCGGAGGAGCCGGAGCCCTGGCCACCGGGCCTCCCGGGGTCCGAGGGCGCCGAGCAGCCCATACGCCGGGGAGGTTACACGGACGCCTTCCTGGTCGACCTGACGGAGCAGGTGGACACCCGCGCGGTGGGGCTGCCGACGGTGTACGGCACCGAATCGGTGGACCTGTACGTGGCGTGGTGGGTCCACGACCCGGTGCAGGTCGTGCGGTCCCGGACCCTCTACGGGTGGACCGTGGTCCGGGACCATCTGACCACCGCACTGCGCCACCTGGGGGAGAACCAGGCGGTCGCCGGCGGCGGCCTCGGAGCACCGGAGGTCATTCACGTCCTGGGGCCGCCGCAGCGGGTGGAGGGCGCCGGACTGAGCTACCGGGTCTTCGACGTGAGGCCGCGGGAGACCGGCGAGGAACTGCTGCTCGGCGAGGCCGAGCAGGACGCGGTCCGGTACTCCTGGACGGCCGACCGCCGCGGTGAGTACGAGTTCTGCGTGCAGGCGCTGCGCAACGGACCCGTCTCGCTCGCCGCGCTCTGGCTGCTGCGCCGTCCCGACGAGGTGAGCGCGGTGCTGGACTGGGTGGTGGGGCACCAGGACCTGCTGTCCCAGCGGACGGACTGGCAGGACGAGATGGCCGTCCTGCTGGGCACGTTGACGGAGCAGGAGCGGCAGGAGATGAGCCGGTTGCTGCGCGACCGCCTGCGCGCGCTGGGCCGGCCGGCGCCGGCGGCCTGGGGCTGACGGACGCGGGCCGGGAAGCGGTGGGGGCAAAGCCTCCGCCATGTACGAGAAGGTACGAAAAAGTACGTGAAAGGGAGAGGGCGAGCCGCCATGGTGCGGCTCGCCCTCTCCCTTTCCGCTGCGGTGGAACGGGCGTTCGGAACGTGACCGCATCCATACCTCTTCGGTGCCGCGGGAGCGGAACGCCGTCCGCGGAAGCGGAAACCTCGTGGTGGCAGGACAGCCGCCGGGTGGCCTCGGAAACCCCCGGCCGGATCGTGGAGGAAACATGCGAGAACGTACGGAAGGCGGGGGCCGGCGAGCGGAGCAGGAGCCGCCGCACGGCGCGGAGAACACCGGTCCGGTGACCCCGCTGGTAGGGGAGCTGGTCGGACGTTCGGCCGAGCCGCAGCGGCCGGAACCCCGGGACGAGGAGCGAGGCGGGCCCGCTCACACCTCCTCGACGGTGCTGCGGGCCGATCGCGGCATCATCAACACCGGCACCGTCTTCGGTGGGCAGCATGTCACCGGCGTCGAGGTGGCCGGCGACTATGTCCACGGAGCGGGCGATGTCGTCTGAGACCGCACCCGCCGAGACCGCTCCGGCCGATGTCATCGGTTCTCTGGTACGCCAGTTGACGGACGAGCTCCGGCAGCGGATGGAGGTGTCCGCACCGGGCGGCCTCGTCAACAACGGGGTGGTCATCGGCGGTCAACATCTGACGGCGGGGGGGCCGGAGAAGGACGATCCGGCTCCCGCCCACGGCCCGGTCCGGGCCAGGGACCTCGCCGTCCGCCGGCGCCGGTTCGTCCGGCCGGCCGCCTTCGACGCGGGTCTGTCGGTGCTGGAGACCGGCGTACTGCTGCTGGCCGGAGCGCCGGGCACGGGCAGGTTCACCACCGCCCTCAACCTGCTGGCCGAGGGCCATGCGGACCCCAGGCTCTGCCAGGTGGACGGTGCGGTCGACCTCGCCCGGTGGCAGCCGTCGCGGGACCGGGTCGACGGCTACCTCGTCATGGCGCCGTCCCGCTCCCTCGACCTGCGGCCCTGGGAGCTGGCCCGCTTGGAGGACCGGCTGGCGCGGGCGGAGGCGCGCATGGTCGTCGTGGTGCCGCGCTCGCCGGGGCAGTCGGGGCCACCGCGCGCCGACTTCTCGGCCCAGGTCGTCCACCATGAACCGCCCGACTCGGCCGCGGTGTTCGGTGCGCACCTCGCCGACCTGTGCCCGGCCCGGGACCGTCGGGAGCGTCTGCTGCGCTCGCTGGGCGCCGAGTTCACCTCCGCCCTGCTGCCCGCCGGGCTGCCCCCGCGGTACGCGGCCCGGGCCGCCGAGGCGGTGGTCCGGCTCAGCGCGGGCGGTGGGGCGAGCCATGCCATCGTGGCGGCCGACCTCGCCCGGGCCGAGGCGTCGGCTCTGATGGCGCGAGCAGACGGGGATCCCGAGGTGCTGTCCCTCGTCCTGGCACTGTGCGTGTTCGGCGGGTTGGACCGGGCCGTGATCGAGGACCGGGCCGGAGCGCTGCTCACCCTGGTGAGCGTGGAGCGGCAGCGGACCGACGACGGCCGGTCGTCGACGAGCGCACCCGCGGACACGGGCGGTTCCGGGCGGCGGCCGCTGCCCGAACTGTTCCGTTCGGTCGGTGCCGGGTGCGGTCCGCCGGAAAGCGGCCGGAGCGGAGGCGCCACTGGCTTCTTCTGGCCGGCTGTGGCCGACGGGGTGTGGGACGCCGTCTGCGGTGAGTACGCCGGTCTGCTTCCCGTGCTCCACGCATGGCTGGGCGGCACGGGCACCGATGCCGAAGCGGTCGACCGGGCCGGGCGGGCGGCGGCGCGGATCGCTGTCCGGACCGGTGGGCGCACCCTGGAACTGCTGGGCGGGCCCGCCCTGTTCACGAGTCCTGGGAGCGTCCTGGTCGCCGCACACGCGCTGGGGGCGGCGACGCTCGATCCGGCGTCGGCCGAGTCGGCGTACCGGGTGCTGCGGAAGTGGAGCGAGGATCCCGGGACGGCGCCGCGTACGGCGGTGGCGTATGCCTGCCGGAGCGGCACCGGCGGTCTCCCGGCCGGCCGGGCGCTCGTCCTGCTGCACCGGCTGACGGCCGGGCCGTACGGCGGCGCGGCACTGGCCCCGGCCGTGGTGGACACCGTGGTGGAGCGCTTCGCCACGGGTGGCGACGCCGACCGGACGTCGATCGTCCACGATCTCGCCGACTGGGCACGGGGGGAGGACTCCGCCGCGCTGGTGGCCGCCTTGGCCGTGCCCGCCCTGCTGGAGGCGGGCCGGGACTGGTTCCGGGCGCGGTTGCTCGCCGATCGGCCGACCCGCGAGTGCGTCGGGGAGTTGGTCGGGCACGCGCTCGACGAGACAGCCGGTCACGGTCCGATGCGCGCCGCGCTTCTCGCCTGGTGCGGCGAAGCGGCCCGGACCGGCCAAGGGGCGGACGCACTGGACGAGTTGTTCGGGCAGCTGCTGGAAACCGGGCGACCCGGGTTTCTGCTCCTGCTGCTGTGGTTCGGACGCAGCGAGGACACCACCCCCGGCAAGGATCTCGCCGAACGGCACCTGAAGACCTGGCGTGAGCGGACGCCGGCGCTCGACACCTCCACCCGGCACGACGGCTGATCAGGAGTGAACGATGACCTTACCCTTCGGCCCCGGGCTGTTCGTCCGCATCGAGCGGGAGGTGGCGGCCTGGGACCCGCCGCCCGCGCTCGGGCCGGCCGGCGGCACGGACGACGGCGCCCCGGTATCCCTGCGGGACGCCCGGGTGATGCTCTACGACCGGTCGGTGGACCCCGGGGTGCGCGACGGTCTCTGGCGGCGGACCGCCGCCCTGGCGCGCACCGGCGGCACCCCCAGGCACCGGTTGGCCGCGGTCTGGCTGGCCCTGCCCGGCTTGCGGCGCACGATGTACAAGATCGCGTACCGCCTCGGCCAGGACCGTGAGGACGTGGCCTCCGAACTGATCACGGCCTATCTGGAGGCGCTGGAACGCGTCGGACCGCAGACCCCCGATGTCGCCTCCGCCCTGCTGCGGCCGGCCTGCACCGCGGCCTGGAGTGCGGCGGGCGCGGCCCGGCTGGAGGTGCCGACCGAGGACATGGGTGTCTTCACCGGCGCCGCCGCCGCCACGGGTGAGGTCGGTGAGGAGTGGCCCGACCACCGGTGGGAGGTGGACTTCGCCGGGCCGAACCGGCCCGAGGGCCTGACCGCGGACCTGCGGTTCACCCTTCCGCCGGGCCGGGTGGAGGGCGTCCGGATCGGGGCCCTGGCCCAGGCGTACGGCCTGACCGACACCGTCAGGCAGACCACGAGGCGCCCCCGCGGACGGCGGATCGGCACGCTGTCCCTGCCCGGTCCGAGGAGGCGCCGATGAGCCCGCAGCGGCACGACCTGCTCTCCTTCGGCGAGATCTTCGCCCTGCCGGTCAGCGTCGACCTGCGCACCGCGGCCCGCGCCTTCGGCATGTGCATGGGTACGGCGTACCGGCTCATCGGCCTCGGCACGTTCCCGTGCCGGACCGTACGGGTCGGGCACCGGCACCGCGTTCCCACCACCGAGTTGATGCGCGCCCTCGGCATCGAGGAAGTGCCCGTCCACGCCGAGGACCTCGCGCAGGGCATCGCCCTCACGCTCTTCGACTGACCTTCCCGCACCCCGGCCGCCCCGGTGGCCGGCCAGTCCATTCCGTATCCCCCTCCGAAAGGGAACCCACCGTGCCCACCTGCTTCGTCCTCGCACCGACCCGTATGGCCACCCCGTCCCCGACCGGTGCGGCGGACGCCGGTACCGCGCCCCGCTCCGCGCTCCTCTACGAGGAGGTGGTGCGGCCCGTCTGCGAGCAGTTCGGTTTCCGGCTGGTCCGGGCCGACCGGGAACCGGGCTCCGGTCTGCTGAGTGAGCGGTCGCTGCGCCACCTCGTCGAGGAGGACGTGGTCGTCGCCGACCTCTCGTGCGCCACTCCGGACGTCGTCCACAGCTTGCGCGTCCGGCGCGCCACCGGCCGCCGCACCGTGCACCTGCACGCCGCGGACGGGGCGGCGGTCACCGACCTCCCCCTGCCGGCCGTCGAGTTCTCGCCGCTGCCGGGAGGGGCGGCCGACGCACGGCACCGACTGGCCGACGCCCTGGTGGAGGCCTTCGGTGTGGCGGCTCCGCGGCCGCCCGCCCCCACCTCCGCGCTCGCTCCGGTCACCCACCCGGCACCGGATGACCCGAGCCGGGAGGAGGGGGAGGGCCCGGGCATGTTCGACCTGGCGGCCGCGGCCGAGACCGCGATGGAGTCGATCACGGACGACATGGCGGACCTGGACGCCGCCTTCGCCGACTTCGCGGCGATGGGCACGCTGATCGGCGAGGAGATGTCGCGGCTCGACGCGGGGGCCCCGATGAGCGCCAGGCTCGCGATGGTCAACCGTTTCGCCAAGGCCATCGAGGGCCCGGCGGACGAGATGGAGGCATCCGCCACCCGCTTCGCCGCCCGTATGGAGGTCGCGGCGGAGGCGATGAACGCCTTCCTGCGGTGGATGCGCGACACCCCGCGCGACGAGTGGCCGGACACGGTGGACGCCATGCTCGACGACATGGTGGTCACCGCCCGCGAGATGCGCGAGGCGACGACGGCCCTGCAGCAGTTCATGTCACTGATGGAGATGCTCGGCACGGTGAGCCGACGGCTCCGCCGCCCGACCAGGAGGGTCGGCGCCACCATGCGGACGCTCTTCGGCACTGTGCAGGTGTTCGAGGAGTGGGCGGTCACGGCCACCGAGCTGAGGCAGCAGCGGTAGCCGCCCGGCGCCCACCCGATCACTCCCCGCCCCACCCCATGGCTGCCGGACGCGATACCGCGTCCGGCACCACCCCTGCCCCGAGCACGCGCCACCCATTCTTGAACGCGTTCAACAAAGTCGCTAAGGTGAGCCGCATCAGCTTTTGAACGCGTTCAAAGGAGTGTGGGGCATGGACCTCACTGTTATCGCGTACATCGTCTACCTGCTGGTCAGCGTGGGTCTGACGGTCTGGGTGGCGCGCACCCTCAGCCGCAACGGCCGGGTCTTCCTCGCCGATGTGCTGCACGGCAACGAGAAGCTCGCGGACGCCGTCAACCATCTGCTGGTGGTCGGCTTCTACCTGGTCAACCTCGGCTTCGTCGCACTCCACCTGAGCCAGGACGACCCCGTCGCCGACGCCCGGCAGCTCTTCGAGGCGCTCTCGGTCAAGCTCGGCGTGGTGCTGCTGGTCCTCGGGGTGCTGCACCTGGCCAACGTCTACGTACTGAACCGCATCCGCCGGCGCGGCACCCTGGACCGCGAGCAGCGGCCGCCCGTGGCGCCGCAGGGGTACATCCCGCCCGCCGGTGGCTGGAGCGCTCCCACGGCCCGGACCTGAGGGCGGGCCGCGCCATGACCCACCCGGCACAGCCCGCGCCTGCCCCGCCGCCGGTGCGACGGCTGACGGTGCTGTACGACGCTCGGTGCCCGCTCTGCGTACAGCTGCGCGGCTGGCTCGCGCGGCAGAGGCAGCGGGTGCCGCTGGACTTCGTACCCGCCGGCTCCGCCGAGGCCCGCCACCGCTTCCCGCGACTGGACCACCGCGCCACCCTGGAGGAGATCACCGTGATCGGGGACGCGGGCCAGGTCTACCGCTCGGAGGCGGCCTGGATCACCTGCCTCTGGGCCCTGGACGGCTACCGGGCCACCGCCCACCGGCTCGCCACCCCGGCCGGGCTGCCGCTGGCCCGGGCCACCGTCCTCGCCGCCGCCAGGCTGCGCGCCGCCCGCACCGGCGGCAACGGACCGGACGGCTGCGCCGAGGGACGGTGCGTGCCAGGTCACGGGGGCGCACCTGGCAGGGGGTGGGACCGGCGCGGGGGCCCGGTCCCACCCCCTGGATAGGGTCGGGGGGACATGAGCGAGGGAGTGGACGTGGACGAGGCGACGGGCGGCGCGGCAGCGGGCGGCAGCGGCACCGGGCAACCCGCCGCCCCGGCCCGCCCCCCTCGGCGCGGCCTCCTCCGCCGCCGCCTCGTGCTCTTCGGCGTCCCCCTCGCCGTACTCCTCTCCCTCCTCGCCGCGTACCTGCTCGCCGGCGGGGACGACGTCGAGGTGGACCCTCCCGCCCCCGACGCCACCGGCGAACGGCTCTGCCGCGACCTCCACGACGCGCTCCCCGCCACCGTCGCCGGTCTCCGCCAGCGCGCGACGGAGCCCTCCTCCCCGTACACCGCCGCCTGGGGGGACCCCGCGGTGGTGCTGCGCTGCGGGGTGGCCCGGCCGCCCGTGATGGACGACCCCCGGGCCAACGGCGGCGAGGTGAACGGCGTGGACTGGGTGCTGGAGAAGCGGGAGGACGGCCGCTACCGCTGCACCACCAGCTACCGCAAGGCGTACGTGGAGGTGGTGATCCCCGCCGCGTACGGGGACGTGAAGGCCCTGATCAACCTCGCGGACGCCGTGAAAAAGGCCGTGCCGCGCAGCCTCTAGGCTCGGGGCGTGAGGGGCGTGCGAGTGGCCAGGGACGGAGAACAGGTGAAGGACGCGGTGAGCGGTACGGAACCGGAGACCGGGGCCGGAGCGGAGGCCGAGGCCTCCTCGAAGGCGGCCAAGCCCGCCAGGGCGACCAAGGCGCCGAAGAGCGAGCAGACCCGCACCCTCATCCTGGAGACCGCGCTCCGCCTCTTCGAGGAGCGCGGCTACGACCGCACGACCATGCGGGCGATCGCCCAGGAGGCCGGCGTCTCCACCGGCAACGCCTACTACTACTTCTCGTCCAAGGAGCACCTGGTCCAGGGCTTCTACGACCGGATCGCCGCCGAGCACGCGGCGGCCGTGGGCCCCGTCCTGGCCGGCGGCCCCGAGCTGGCCGACCGGATCGAGGGCACCCTGCTCCGCTGGCTGGAGGTGGCCGAGCCGTACCACCGCTTCGCTGCCCAGTTCTTCAAGAACGCCGCCGACCCGGAGAGCCCGCTCAGCCCGTTCTCCCCCGAGTCCACGACCGCCCGCGAGCGAGCCGTCGACGTCCACCGCCAGGTGCTGGCCGGCTCCTCCACCAAGACCGCGCCCGAGCTGGCCGGCCGACTGCCTTATCTGCTGTGGATGATGCAGATGGGACTGGTGCTGTTCTGGGTGTACGACCGCTCCCCCGGCGCCGAGCGCAGCCACCGCCTGGTGGTGCGCACCGCCCCCATCGCCGCCCGCGCCATCGCCCTCTCCCGCTTCCGCGTGCTGCGGCCCCTGGTGCGCCAACTGGAGGACCTCCTCGCGGAGTTCCTCCCCGACGCCCACGAGGCCGAGGCTGCCCGATAGCGGCCCGGTGCGCACCTGACGTGCACCTGGTGTGCGATTGTCTCGCGGAGGGGCCGCCCCGCGACCTACCCTCGCGGCCATGACCTCGCACGATGCCCGTGAAGGCTCCCAGGATCACTCCTCCTCGTGGAGGCACTGCGCGTCGCGGAGGCCCCGCCGATGTCCTTTGTCGCTGTCGTTGACGACCGTGTCGTCGGGCATGTCCTGCTGAGCGCGGCGCGGTTGGACGCCCCGCGCCGGATCGTGGACGTCCTCTCGCTGTCACCGCTGGGCGTGCTTCCGGAGTTCCAGCGCCCGGTTGTCCGCTCACGAGCCCTGGATGACGGGTACCTTCGTCTACTTGGAGGCCTTCTGGGTCCATGACTGCGTCGGCCTGCGCGACCCCGAGGACTGAGAGGCCAGGACGACGGGTCGGGGGGCGGGCGGCGGCGATCACCGAGGCCGACGAGGAGGAGGCGGCCGGCGAGGGCATGCTCGGACGCGAGCTCATGGTCCGCGTGGATCGGGTCGTCTGGTCGATCACAGGGTCCGCACGATCTCGGCCCAGACCGTCTTGCCGACGTCCCGGGGAGCCGTGCCCCACCGGTCGGACAGCGCCTCGATGAGGTGCAGCCCGTACCCGCTCTCCTCCCCGTGCCCGGAGCGGACCACCGGCAGCCGGTCCTCGCGGGCGTCCGACACCGCGACCCGGATCGCCCCCTCCGGCGTGGTCACCCGGAGCTCGAAGTCCCGCCCCGCGACCCGCCCATGGGTGACCGCGTTCGCCGCCAGCTCGGCCACGATCAGGGCGGCCCGCTCCGAGATGTCGTGATCGTGCGGCACGCCCCACTCGTGCAGCACCAGTACCGCCATCCGCCGCGCGAGCCGCGCGCCCCTCGGGGTCGAGCTGAACCGCTGCGTCCACTGCGGAAGCACCGTCTCGCTCCCCAACGCCTCGGACACCATTGCGATCACCGCACCTTTCGTGGGAATCCGTCGCCTTCGGTGACCAGATGAACGCAGCAAGTCGTACGTTGTGACTGCTTGAGCTTCAGCCGTCAAGGGGCCCGCTCCGCCATGCCGCGAACCGGGTCGGAAGCAGAAAGGTCGGGGAGCATGACAGAAGGTGACTCACGAGCGGACTTGACCCCCTTGCAGAGCTTCGTCGCCGACGTGCAGCAGGTCCGGATCGCTCGCAAGTTCACGCTGAAGAGCCTGGGCGTCGCGACGGGCTACTCGGAGAGCTACGTCTGCAAGGTCGAGAAGGGCGTGCTGATCCCCAGCGACAAGTTCGCGATGGGCTGCGACCGGGCGTTCGGCACCGGCACCCTTTTCACCGGCCAGTTACGGCGTGCGCTCGCCAGCGACCACCCGAGCTGGTTCGCCCCGTACATCCAGCTGGAGCTTCGCGCCGCTGAAATCCTGGACTACAGCACCATGTTCATCATGGGCATGCTTCAGACCGAGGAGTACGCCCGCGCGACCCTGCGGGCCTATCACCCTCGGGATGGGCAGGCGGTGCTGGAGAGCCGGGTCGCCGGACGGATAAGGCGTTACGAGGTGATGGAGCGGCCCTCGCCGCCCCTGCTGTGGGTCGTGCTGCATGAGGCATGCCTGCACACGCAGGTGGGCGGACGGGAGGTGATGGCCGCGCAGTTGGAGCGGCTGGTGGCGGAGGCGGCGGGGCCCCATGTCACGCTCCAGGTACTGCCGTTCGCGGCAGGATCACCGGTCACCGGAGCGCCGTTCACCGTGCTGACCTTCAAGGACGGCCCCTCCGTGGTGCAGTCCGAGGGCGGACCGCTGGGAGGGCGACTCAGCGAAGACCCGAAAACCGTTGCGAATGCCCATCAGGTTTACCATCGACTACGGGCCGACGCCCTGTCCCCTGATGCTTCCGTTGCACGCATCAAGTCGATGCTCAAGGAGTACACAGAATGACCGACAACGCCGGTACGCCGCAGGTCACCGGGTGGGTCTCGTCCTCGTACAGCGAGCCTAACGGCGGCCAGTGCGTCCAGTGGGCCCCCGGATTCGCGGCCGAGCACGGCACTGTCCCCATCCGGGACAGCAAGGCCCCGGACGGGCCCGCGCTGATGGTGAGCCCGCAGGCCTGGACGCAGGTCACCGGGTGGGTCTCGTCCTCGTACAGCGGGCCGGAAGGCGGCCAGTGCGTTCAGTGGGCCCCCGGGTACGCGGCCGAGCACGGCACCGTCCCGGTCCGGGACAGCAAGACGCCTGAGGGCCCTGCCCTGATGGTGAGCCCGCAGGCGTGGGCCGGGCTGATCGGGTTCGCCCGTCGCAGCGCGGTCTGAGTCAGTAGGCAGGAGGCCCCGCCACCCGGCCGGTCCGGGTGGCGGGGCTCCGTCGTCCTGCACTTCGCCTACGCGGTGGTGGCGATGCCGCCGTCGACGGGGATCACGGTGCCTGTCAGGTAGGCGCCTGCCCGGCTGGCGAGGAACACGGCAACACCCGCCATGTCGTCGTCGCGGCCGATCCGGCGTAGAGGGGCCGATGCCGCGATGGCCTCGCCGAGCTTGTCGAGGGTCGCAGCCATCATCGCCGACGGGAACGGTCCCGGCGCCACGGCGTTCACGGTGACGTGCTGCGGTCCCAGCTCCTTGGCGAGCACCCTGGTGAGTTGATGCAGTGCGGCCTTGCTGCTGGAGTACGAGTAGTTGGGCCGCTGGGGGATGTGGATGGCGGCGATGCTGCCGATGTTGATGATCCGCGCGGGATCGTCGGCGGTGCCCGCCCCGCGAAGTGCCGGCAGCAGCGCCTGAACCAGCCAGAACGGCGACTTCAGATTGAGGTCGACGACAGTGTCCCAGGCCGCGTCCGGGAACGTCTCCAGCGGCTCGTCCCACATGGCGCCCGCGTTGTTGACGAGGATGTCGAGACGCTCCGAGTCGGCGGTGACGAGGTCGGACAGTCGCCGACACTCCTCGTGGCGGGACAGGTCGGCGGGGATGGCCCGCACCTCACCGAACCTGGACAGCTGTTCCTGCGCCTGAGCGCACGCTTCCGCGCTGCGTGAGCTGATGACCACGCGGGCGCCTGCCTGGAGAAGGCCACGCGCGATCATCATTCCGATGCCTCGTGTGCCACCGGTGACGAGAGCGCGCTTTCCGCGCAGATCGAAAAGTCCTGCATGCGTTGTGAATTGTTTGTCCACCACTTGCCGTCTTTCCAGTCGGTCGTGCGGGAGGATGCGTCGACGCGTTGGGTATTCCGTTCGGCTGTCTCCACGCTATGACCCTGGAGTGCGCTCCAAGCAAGCGGATCGGGGGGCCCGTCACTCGGCGCCCAGGCCGCCCGGGTAAGGCCCGACCAGGGTGGCGGGGGCCTCTCGTATGCGTCGGGCGTGCTTAGATCCAGCGCAGTTCCCACAGCCGCCAGATGCCGGTGCCGTCGGAGAGGTACTGGGCGCCGGTGACGTCCTCCGTGCTGAGTACGTACTCCTTGTTCTGCCAGAGCGGCAGCAGCGGTACGTCCTTGGCCACCTCGCGCTGGAGGGCTCCGAAGTCCCGTACGGACTTGGCCCGGTCGCCGTACTGCTGGGTGGCGGCGATCAGGCGGTCCACCTGCTTGCTGGCGTAGCCGTTGCGCAGGGTGCTGCCCCGGCCGACCAGCGGCTGGGCGAAGCTGTCCGGGTCGGGGAAGTCCGCGAGCCAGCCGAGGCCGTACATGTCGTACGCCCCGTCCGCGTAACCCCGTTGGAAGTCCTGCCAGTCGGCCGTGACGACGTCGAGCTCGAACAGCCCGCCGTTCTCCAGCTGGCGGCGCAGTTCGACGGCCTCCTCGGCGTAGGCGGCGCCGCTGCGGTGGCCGTAGGTGAGCCGCACAGGGGTCGGGATCCCGGCGTCCCGCAGCAGTTGCGCCGCGCGCTCGGCGGAGGGGGCCGGATACTCGTCGTGGAAGGCGTTGTTGTGGCCGAGGACACCGCGCGGGATCACCGAGTAGAGCGGTTCGACGGTGGAGTGGTACGGCCCGGCGGCGATCCGTGAGCGGTCGAGCAGCGCGGCGACGGCGCGGCGTACGGCCCGGTCGGCGGCGGGTGAGCCCTTGCGGAGGCTGAAGACGAGGTTGCGGGTCTCGGCGCTGCCCGCCTGGGTGATCGTGGCGCCGTCCTCGGCCCCGTCCTCCAGCGCGGCCAGCTCCTGGGGCGGGAGCTGGCGGTGGGCCACGTCGACCCGGCGCTCCTTCCAGGCGGCGGCCAGCGCGGCGGACTCCTTGAAGTAGCGGATCTCGACCGGGCCGCCGGGGCGTGAAACGGCGCCCTGATAGCGCGGGTTGGGCTCCAGCCGGGCGCGCTTGCCGGGCTCGTACTCGGTGAGGAGGTAGGGGCCCGAGCCGTTGATGCCGGCGCTCTTGCGCAGCGCCTTCGCGGGGTAGCTGCCGCGCTCCACGATGGCCCCGGCGCCGGTGGCCAGCTTGTGCGGGAAGGTGGCGTCCCGGGCGGCGAGGTGGAAGGTCACCTCCGGCCCGGCGGCGTCGACCGTGCGGAGTGAGGCGAAGATCGGTGCCGGGCCGACATCGGAGGCGATGGCCCGCAGCCGGTCGAAGGAGTGCTTGACGTCGGCGCCGGTGACGGGGCGGCCGTCGGCGAAGGTGAGGCCGTCACGTAACCGGCAGCGGTAGGTCCGAAGCCCCGTATCGGTGAACGCGCAGCGCTTGGCCGCGTCCGGGACGGGGAGCGTGGAGCCGGAGGTGAAGGTCAGCAGGGACTGGTAGACGTTGCCGAACAGCGCCCAGGAGCCCGCGTCATAGGCGCCCGCCGGGTCGAGGGAGGAGACCTCGTCGGTGGTGCCGACGGTGATCGGTCCGCTCCGCGTCGCGTCCTGCGGCCAGAGCTGCCAGGTGGCCGCCACCACCCCGCCGGCCACCAGGGCGCCGCAGACGAGCAGGGTTCCGAGCCGCACCGATCGCATCGCCGTGTCCCCTTCACGCCCGCCCCCGCCGCGACGCGATCAGCCAATCACAGCGGTTGCGATAGTGGAAGGGTCAACTTCGTTGCCGTACACCGGTGTAGATTTCACGCCGCCGTGTCGTAGGCGGTGCGATCGTCCGGGCCGCCCGGCTCCGGCTCGGCCGACTCACTGTCGGTGCCGCCGGCCCGTACCGCCCGCTTCTCGGCGACCCGTAACGGGGCCCAGAGCAGCAGGGCGGCGGGCGTGGCCCACCAGGGCACCAGCCACGTACTCCGCCACCAGGCGGGGTCGGGGGCGATACTCGCCTCCACCGCCCCGGTGGCCATGGCGATCGCGAGCGACCAGCAGACCAGCCGACCGGTGCAGCGGGTGGCGGCCACCCAGAGACGCGTACGCATCGTTCCCCCCGAGAAAGGTGCGGTTTGTGTGCGCCAAGTGAACGTCTTCTGGCTGGTCCTGATCGCCGCGAGGGCGGCCTCCCGGACATTCACGAAGGCGGAACGAACAGGCTGTAAACGGGCAATTCAACCCACCAAAGGGCACGAATCCGCCCACTCCACCAAGCAGTCGCCGCCCGGACGAAGACTGGAACAGATCGCAAATACTGCCGCCCGGCAGCAGTTCAGCCGTACACCTGTCGATCGCGCCATTCTAAGTGCCCGACCGTCCTCCGGGGCGCGGGAAGACCCGGCACATCAGAGGCAGAAAGATAACTTATGACCCTTTTGGGACGCCTTGGCCGCCCCAACCCGGGCCTATACGGCGGGGCTGATTCCGCACCGCATATGTTCGGGGATCACGGGCAGTCAAGCCGCCCCCGTGGAGGTCCCGTGACACCTTGTGGGTGCCCGGTGACCGCTGGGGTTACTGAGGCGCATCTTCCTGGGGGGAAATGATGCATCCGCGTGCTTCGGGCACGTCTCCTCGACGTGCCCGCGGAACCGCCCGCACCTCTCGTACCGTCCGCTACGGCCTGACCGCCGCGATCACCGCCGTATCGCTGGTGGTGGCCGGGGCCCCGGCATACGCGGCTCCGGGGCCGGACCCGGAGCTGCCGGAGGCGACGACACCGTGGACGACACCGGGCAAGCCGGTGACCGCGCCGGCGGTGCCGTCCGGGACGACCACGGCACCCGCCTCCGAGCCGGAGGCGGAGCGCTCCGCCGAGGTGGCCGCCTGGCGGGCGGCCGAGCGGGCCCGCGCCACCGGCACCGCCGCATCCGCCGCGCCCACCGCCCGGTCCGCGGCCAAGGCCGCCACCACCGACTACGTACCGGAGGGTCAGGGGCAGGTGCCCTGGCACCAGTTCTCCGACACCCGGCTGAGTGACGCGCTGGTGGCGCGGGTGAACCTGTCGAACGGCAACCTGATGCTGGCGGCCACCGACTTCGACATCGCGGGCGTCGGGCAGAAGCTCCAGCTCACCCGGACGTACAACTCCCTGGACGCCCCCTGGGGCAAGGTGTCCCAGCGGTGGTGGCAGGGCTGGGAGCGCTATCTGCTGGTGGACACGGACGAGGTGGTGCTCTTCGACGCCACCGGGGACGCGGTCCGGTTCGCCAAGAAGGCCGACGGCACCTTCACCACCCCGGCCGGCTACTCCAAGGACCTGAAGAAGAACGCGGACGGCACCTACACCCTCACCACCCGCTCGTCCGGGTCCAAGGACACCTACGACACCCACGGCACCCTGACCAAGGTCACGGACAAGAACAACGGCACCATCACCGTCGACCAGCATGACGAGGGCAGCGAGCACAAGGGCTTCAAGCTCACCGAGACCCGCTCCGGCCGCTGGATCGACCTGGTCAAGACGTACGCCAACCAGTGGCAGGCCAAGGACCACACCGGCCGGACCGCCGTCTTCGATCTGAACTCCTCCGGCGACCTCGCCAAGAGCACCGACACCGCAGGCAAGGCGACGACCTATGAGTACGACTCCTCGCGCCGGCTGACGAAGGTGACCACGCCCGAGGGCCGGGCCACCGCCTTCACCTACGACGCCCAGAACCGGGTCCGCTCGCTCCAGCGCCTCACCGGTGCCGGTACCGGGCCGACCTGGACCTACGCGTACTCCGGTTCGACCCCGTCGGCGGCGGGCACCACCACGGCCACCGACCCGGACGGTGACAAGACCGTCCACATCCACAACGCCGACGGCGAGATCACCAAGGTCACCGACCCGCTGAACCACAGCCGCCACCGCACCTACACCAACCGTCAGGTGCAGACCGCCACCGACGCCATGGGCACCGGCAGCGGCGGCACCGGCGGCAATGTCACCACCTACGGCTGGGACAGCCGCAACAACCCCACGTCCGCCAAGCTGCCCACCGGCGCCAACGCCACCGCCCAGTACCAGACCATCGCCGGTACCGATCTGCCCTCCGACATGAGCAACGCCGACGGGCAGAAGGAGAAGTACACCTACGACGCGGCCGGGAACACGCTGTCGGTGGCCACCACCGGCGCCGAGGGCGGTGAGCGCTCCTACACCTACAACAAGGCGAACCCGACCTGCGGCGGGTTCGAGGGCCAGCGCTGCACCGCCAAGGACCCCAACGGCAAGACCACGTCCTTCCAGTACGACGCCAAGGGCAACCTGACCAAGGTCACCCCGCCCACCCCGCTCGGGGTCACCACCTACACCTATGACGCGCTCGGCCGGCTGGAGACCGCCATCGACGGCCGCGGCATCAAGAGCGTGTACGACTACGACAACCGGGACCGCGTCGTCTCGGTGTCCTCCACCACCCAGACCGTCACCTACGCCTATGACGCCGACGGCAACACCGTCTCCCGCAAGGACGCCTCGGGCACGACCGGTTGGGCCTTCGACGCGCTGAACCGCGAGTCCACCCGCACCCTGCAGAACGGTGTGCAGACCGTCCTCGCGTACACGCCGGGCGGTGACGTCGACTGGTACACCGACGCCAACGGCAAGACCGACTACACCTGGGACGCCGCCGGGCGCCTGGACCACCTCACCGACCCGGGCGGCAAGAAGACCGACTTCGACTACGACAACAACGACAAGCGCACCAAGACGACGTACCCGGGCGGCACCACTCAGACCGTCACCCTGGACGCCTCCGGCCGCCCCGAGGCCGTGAAGGCCGTCGCCGGCTCGGCCACCCTGGTCGACCTCGCCTACACCTACAAGTACGGCACCGACGGCAAAAGCGACGGCACCAAGATCCGCACCCGCACCGACAAGGCGGTCCAGACCACCACCACGTACGTCTACGACAGCCAGGGCCGCCTGCACGACGTCCAGCCGGTCAAGCCCGGCCAGCCGACCACCTTCACGAAGTTCTGCTACGACAAGGCCGGCAACCTCACCGACAGCGGCGGCGCCTGCCTCCCCTCCGCCGGCTACGCCTACAACGACGCCTCCCAGCTGATCTCGCGGAACGGCTCCACCACCGGCTGGTCCTACGACAAGTCCGGCAACGAGACCGCGGGCGCGCCGCAGGACGGCACCGCCCGTACCGGTGAGGCCTGGACCGACCACAGCCAGCTCAAGGCCATCACCACCGACGGCACCACCCGCGACGGCGTGCACGCCGGGACCGACAACGACGAGCGCACCAAGCTCGGCACCACCTGGTTCCACACCACGGCCCTCGGCCTGACCGGAACCACCACCGCCGGGACCGACACCGGATTCATCCGCGAACCGGCGGGCACCCTCAACTCCATGCGGACCGGGGGGAAGTCCCACTACTACCTGACCGACGCCACCGGCAACGTCCTCGGCCTGGTCGACGACACCGGCAAGCGCACCCACACCTACTCGTACACCGCCTACGGCCGCCCCGGCACCACCACCGAGACGGTCCCCCAGCCCTACCGCTACGCCGGCGCCTACCTCGACCCCACCGGTCTCTACAAGATGGGCGCCCGCTACTACGACCCCACCCTCGGCCGCTTCACCCAGCCCGACCCCTCAGGCCAGGAGACCAACCCGTACCTGTACGCGGGGGGGCGACCCGGTCAACAACACGGACCTGACCGGATTGCACAGATGTCCGTCCTGGCTCGATAGCCCATGCGACTGGCTGGAAGAAAACACGAAAGACGAATCCGACTTCACCATCATTGCCGGTACTACCACTATCGGCGGCATAGGCGGACCAGTAGGTGCCGCCGGCGGGTTTGCCCTCGGAGTGGGATTCACAGTAGGGCGCAATTTCTAGGAGTTGCCACACACGTCGACTATTAGCCCGATCGACAACTCGAATTTGCGCAAAAAATTCGAGATCTGACCCCACACCAGCGGAAGGCGATAAAAATCGACTCCCGCTGGCAGTCAGGAAGGAAACAAGTGAGCCAGGAAGCACACGCAGGATCACCTGGGCGACTTACTGCCGGACTCGCGTGCGCGCTAGTACTTCTCTGCGGCTCTCTAGCATTGGCTGCAATAACGCAAAGAGTGAGTTACTGGCTAGTGACAGGCCTGCTCCTTGCTTTCTGCACCTTGCTCTACATGGCTAAATCGACCCCGCACGGAAGCGCTATAAAGGCGGTCAAGATAAATTCCGCACGGGAAATCCACTTCATGATGGCAGCCATCCCCAGTGGCACCTTGCTGGGCGGCGCTTTCCTCTGGAGAGGCGACCGTGGTCTTGCGGAAGTCATATGGGGCGCCATGATCGTAGCGGCTATCCGGCTATACATATCCACCGAATAGCCGAATCGCCAGTCACCTCCGCGGTGCTCAGGAGGACCGCAGCCAGGCCAAACCGGAGCCAAGGCGACGAACTGTGCGCCGCACCCCCGCGCAGAACAGGGGGTGCGGCGTCAGTCATGGCGGTGCCTCAGCCGATACGGCCCCCGTCCCGCTCACGTGCACGCGCAGGTCGCCCGGGCAGAGGGCTTGCTGCCTGGCAAGATCGGACAGATATGACCTCCGCAGGATACGCCGTCGCCATCGCGTTCCTTATAGCCGGAACCCTGACACTCAGTACACCAGACATATGGTGGAAGGTAAGACTGCCAAAGCGTCCTAACCGGAGACCTTCGAGGAACGAGTGAGTATGTGCGGAGCGATTGCCACCGTAATCGCCGCCGGAATTCTGGTCGCCCGAATTCCCTGACACGGAAACCGACCCGTACCTCGGTTGCTGCCTATGTGGCCTGGCGGCAGGGCTCGAGCCTGCGCTAGGAGGTATGTTCCACAGTGGGCGCCCAACAAAGGCAATTGATGCTGAGCACTACGGCAGCAGGCTTCACAGCCGCCGGCAGTGGCACACTGGCCCTCTTCCCTCACGGCACCGAGGTCCAGTATTGGCTACTGCTCACGGTCTTCCTCGGTGTCGCAGCCGTCTGCCTGGTGGGAGCAATCGCTCTGTTGCGCGGCAAGGGCTGACTGACTGGGTGGGAGCAAGAACTCGTTCGGAAACTGTTCGCCGCACCTCCGAGCACGAAGGGGGCGGCGTCAGTCGCGGTCGGCGCCTCAGCCGATGCGGGCCCCCGTCCCGCTCACGTGCACGCGGGGGTCGCCCGGGCGGAGGGTGACGGTGAGTTCGCCGGGGCGGCCCAGGTCCTCGCCCTGGTGGAGGCTGAGGACGGCGTCCTCGGGGACGAGGCCGAGCTCCCGGGCGTACGCGCCGAAGGCGGCGGCCGCGGCGCCGGTGGCCGGGTCCTCCACGACACCGCCGACGGGGAACGGGTCGCGGACGTGGAAGACGGTGGCCGACTCCCGCCACACCAGCTGGACCGTGGTCAGGTCCAGGCGGTGCATCAGGGCTTCCAGGCGGGCGAAGTCATAGGCCAGGTCGGCGAGACGGGCGCGGGTGGCCGCCGCGAGGACGAGGTGGCGGGCGCCGGCGAAGGCGATACGGGGCGGGAAGGCCGGGTCGAGATCGACGGACGGCCAGTCGAGCGCGGCAAGCGTTTCGGTGAGGTCGGCGTCGGTGATGGGGGCTGTGTGCGGCTCGACGCTGGTGAGGGTGGCCCGCACGGTCCCGCCCTCCTCGGCCACCTCCACCGGGACGGTGCCGGCGCGGGTGGCGAACACCAGCTTCCCGGGACCGGTCCGCTCGGCGAGGGCGATGGCGGTCGCCACGGTGGCGTGGCCGCAGAACGGCACCTCGGCCTTGGGGCTGAAGTAGCGGATGCGGTACGCCCGCCCGTCCTCGCCGCCGCCGAGGCCCTCGGGGGGCGCGGTCAGGAACGCGGACTCCGAGTACCCGAGCTCGGCGGCGATCGCCAGCATGTCGCCGTCGTCCAGGCCGGTGGCGTCCAGGACCACTCCGGCGGGGTTGCCGCCGTCGGGGGAGCCGGAGAAGGCGGTGTAGCGCAGGATTTCGGGGCGCGGTCCGTTCGTCGTCATGATCGCGGCAACGCGGGGTGCGTCAGGGACTATTCCGGCGGAAGGCCGGGGCTCAGGCCTGGCGGGAGGCGAGCTGGACGAGGGTGATGTCGGACGGCGCGCCGACGCGGACGGGTGGGCCCCAGGCGCCGGCGCCCCGGGAGACGTAGAGCTGGGTGTCGCCGTAGCGCTCAAGGCCGGCGACGGTGGGGTTGGCCAGCTCGGCGAGGAGGTTGCCGGGCCAGAGCTGGCCGCCGTGGGTGTGGCCGGAGAGCTGGAGGTCCACCCCGTGGCGTACCGCCTCGTCGATGACGATCGGCTGGTGGGCGAGGAGCACGGAGGTACGGGTCCGGTCCCGGTCGCCGAGGGCGGCACCGAAGTCGGGGCCGTCGTTCTCGGTCTCGCCCGCGGGGTCGTTGACTCCGGCCAGGTCGAAGCCGGCCATCTCGACGCGCTCGTTCTGGAGGGGGCGCAGGCCCAGTTCGCGGACGTGGTCCACCCATTCGGTGGCACCGGAGAAATACTCGTGGTTGCCGGTGACGAAGAAGGAACCGTGTCGGGCTTGTAGCTGGGCGAGTGGTTCGGCGGCGGGGCCGAGGTCGGCGACGCTGCCGTCCACCAGGTCGCCGACCACGGCCACCAGATCCGGCTGGGTGGCGTTGATCGTGTCCACGATCCGCTGGGTGTGCGCCCGGCCCAGGATCGGGCCCAGGTGGATGTCGCTGACCACGGCGATCCGGTAGCCGTGCGCGGCCCGGCCCAGCCTGGCCAGCGGCACGGTCACCCGCTTGACCCGGGGCCCGCGCAGCACCCCGTAGCTGCCGTAGCCGACGGTCCCCACGGCGGCGGCCGCGGCGGTGCCGCCCACGATCCGGGAGACGAAGAGGCGGCGGGAGACGGCGGAGGGGGAGGCCGCGGAGGGGGCTTCGGCAGCCGTGTCCGCGAGGGTGTCCGCGGGACCGGGCACGGCGGCCGGATCGGTACGGGTGCCCGCGTCGAGGGCCGCACCGGCGGGGACGGGGTCGGCCGGGGTCTCGGAGGCCGGGGCGGCCGGGGCCCTGGTGGCGGCGCGGCGCTCCAGGACACGCCGCAGCAGGGGGCGCACCGCCTCGCCGACGAGGAGGGCGAGCACCACGTAGAGCAGCAGCGCCAGCCAGAGGAAGCCGGGCCAGGCCAGGATCCGCTGGAGGGTGAAGGGCACCCCCGCGCGGCCCGCCGCCAGCGCGGCGAAGGACAGCAGCGGGAGCACCACGATGGCGGTGGTCCCCGCGCGCCGCGCCAGGCTGCCGCGTACCGTCACATCACGGACCAGGCGCCGCCAGACGTACCAGTGGACCCCCGCGAGAAGGGCGATGACGACGACGAGCAGCAGCACAGCGAGCAGCACGGACCCGGACTCCCCTATCCCTGCCTCTCCACCGATCGGTGGTCGGAGGCGTCGGTCGGCTGAACGGGCCGTCGGGGAGGATGGTTCCCGGCCACCCCGTCAGCGGCACCGACCACCCCGTCACCGGCACCGGCCGCCCCGTCCCCCGCGCGGGAGGCGCGGACACCGCGCAACCCGATGGCACCCACAACCGTCCCCAGAACAAAGGACGTGATGGCCAGCAGCAGGTGGACCCAGAAGTAGGGGGTGGGGTCGCCGGCGTCGTCGAAGGCCAGTCCGCTCCCGTCGTTCCAGAGATTCTTGACGAAAGTGATCCAGATGAACCAGCTCCACACCCCGAAGGCGAGCAGGAACCAGGAGGCGCGGCGGCTGAGCTTCATGGATCCAGTATCGCCCGCTCCGGTGGACCGGCTGGGGCGGGGTGCGGCGGCCGCGGTGGAGGGCGAGGAGGCGATACCGATGGCTCGGATAGCCGGGGGCCGGACGGCCCGTAAGAGGATCGCGGCGGCCGCGGTGGTGTCGGCCGCGCTGCTGCCGGTGCTGGTGGCCGGGCCGGCGTTCGCGGCGCCGGGGCCGGACACGGAGGACAAGCAGCCCAAGCCGCCGGCCGGGATGTCCACCCTGGGCGGGATGAAGCTGGGGCGGCCGGGCGTGCAGGTCAATCTGACGCCGGGGGTGCCGGTGCTCCCGAAGCAGGTGACCGGGCGGTCCTGGATCGTGGCGGACGCGGAGAGCGGGCAGATCCTGGCCGCGAACAACGCGCACTGGCGGCTGGCCCCCGCCTCCACCATGAAGATGCTGTTCGCCGACACCCTGCTGCCCAAGCTGCCGCGCACCCAGTCGTACCAGGTGAAGCCGTCCGACCTGGCCACTCTGGGCGCGGGCTCCAGCCTGGTGGGGGTCAAGGAGAAGCAGCGGTACACCGTCCACGATCTGTGGCTGGGGGTGTTCCTCAGGTCGGGCAACGACGCGGTGCATGTGCTGTCGGAGATGAACGGCGGCGTGAAGAAGACCGTGGCCGAGATGAACGAGCGGGCCGCCGAGCTCCAGGCGCTGGACACCCATGTGGTCTCGCCGGACGGCTACGACGAGCCGGGCCAGGTCTCCTCCGCGTACGACCTCACCCTGATCGCCCGCAGCGGGCTGCAGAAGAAGGACTTCCGGGAGTACGCGGCCACGCCCCGGGCCAACTTCCCCGCCGAGGCGAAGAAGGGCAGGAAGCGCGGCTCGTTCGAGATCCAGAACACCAACAAGCTGCTGACCGGCGACTTCGACATGCCCGCCTACCAGGGCATCGCGGGGGTGAAGAACGGCAACACCACGCACGCCGGCCAGACCTTCACCGGGGTGGCCGAGCGGAACGGCAGGGTGCTGCTGGTGACGGTGATGAACCCGTCCCCCAAGGAGAGCCACGCCGTCTACCGGGAGGCCGGGCGGCTGCTCGACTGGGGGTTCTCGGCGGCCGGGAAGGTGAACCCGGTGGGCGAGCTGGTGGCGCCGAAGTCGGCGCGTCCGGGCGGCGGTGAGAGCGGCGGCAACCTCCCGGTGGAGGGGCGGGGCGACACCGGGGACGGGGGCGAGGACAAGACGGCCGCCCAGCCGGCCGGTGGCGGTGCGGACGGAGCCGGGACCGCGCTGGCGGTGGCCGGTGGGGCGCTGGCCCTGCTGGTCGGCGGGGTGCTCCTGGTCAACCGGCGATGGCCGCTGCCGGACCTGGTCCGCCGTCGGCGCTCGCCCCAGGCGTAGACCCCGGGTCGCCGTTCCGCTCCTCGTCGGCCGCGGATCGCTCGTCCAGCTCGCTCTTGGAGCCGGTGGCCGTCCAGGCGGAGCAGAACAGCAGCAGCTTGGCGGTGAAGTTGATCCACAGCAGCAGCGCGACCGGCACCCCGAAGGCGCCGTACATCGACTTCCCCGCCACCCCGCTCATATAGCCGCCGAGCAGCAGCTTCAGCGCCTCGAAGCCGACCGCGCCGAGCAGCGCCGCCACCACCAGCCGGCGGCGCGGCGGGTGCACGCCCGGCAGCAGCGTCAGCACGTACAGCAGGAGCAGGAAGTCGGCGAGCACGGCGAGGGCGAGCGCGCCGAGCTGGAGCAGTACGGCCCCGGCGCCGCTGGACGGGATGCCGAGCCGGTCGGCGGTCCAGCCCACGGCGGTCGAGCCGAAACCGGAGACGGCGAAGGAGGCCAGCCCGGCCGCGCCCAGCCCGGCCAGCACCACCCCGTCCTTGGCCTTGCGGACGATCGGGTTGCCCAGGTCGGCGTCGTCGCACTCCCACACCGCGCGCAGGCAGTCGCGCATGGAGCCGATCCAGCCGATGCCGGTGAAGAGGAGCAGGGCGCCGCCGACGAGGCCGACGGTGCCGGCGTTGGCGATCAGCGAGTTCAGGTCGAGCTGGTCGGAGATGCCCGGCACCTGCTCGCTGAGCTTGCCCTCCAGGGTGCGCACCTGCTGGTGGCTGAGCAGTGCGGCGCCGACCGCGGCGGACACCGTGATCAGCGGGAACAGCGCCAGGAAGCTGATGAAGGTGATGGCGGCGGCCAACCGGGTCCAGTGGGCGCGTTCCAGGGTCTCGTACGAGCGCCAGGCGTGGGTGCGCATCAGCCGGGCGGCGTACGGCCCGACGACGGGGAGCTTGGTCAGCCAGTCCATGGGGCTCCCCCTACCCGCCCTCGCCCACTCGAAAGGGGAAACGCGGTGGTCACAGGCCGGTCACCGCGAGCGCGTACACCGCAAGCCAGGCCAGTCCGATCACGGCCAGCGGCCGGTCCCGCAGCACCACGTCCTCCGGGGCGCCCGCGGTGCCCCGGTCGGCGAAGACCGCGTACCGCAGCACGCCGAGGATGAAGGCGGCCATGGAGAGCTGGCGCCAGGGCAGCAGTGCCCCGCCGGTGGCGCTGCCGCCGCCCTCCAGCGCCCAGAGGCAGTAGCCGAGCACCGCGCCGCCGGCCGCGAGCTGCCAGACGAAGCGGAGGTAGCCGGCGGTGTACTCGGTGAGCAGCGCCCGGGTGCGCCCGTCCCGCCCGGTGGGCTGGACGGCCTCGGAGTAGCGCTTGGCGGCCACCATGAACAGCGCGCCGAAGGCGGTGGTGAGCAGGAACCAGCGGGAGAGGGGGATGTCCAGCGCCACTCCACCGACCATGGCCCGCATCAGGAAACCGGTGGCGACGACGGCCAGGTCGACCACCAGGACATGCTTGAGGCGCAGGCAGTAGGCGAGCTGCATGGCGAGGTACGCGGCGATCAGCACGGCCGTCATCGGGGTGCAGGCGAGCGCCGCCCCGGTGACGGCGGCGCCCGCGAGCAGCGCGCCGGTGGTGTACGCGAGCGGCGCCGGGACCTCGCCGGCGGCGACCGGGCGCAGCCGTTTGACCGGGTGCGCCCGGTCGGCCTCCGCGTCCCGGGCGTCGTTGACCAGGTAGACCGCGGCGGAGGCGGCCGTGAACAGGGCGCAGACCACCGCGAGCCGGAGCAGGGTGTGGCGGTCGGCGAGCTGCCCGGCGGCGGCCGGGGCGGCGACCACCAGGAGGTTCTTCACCCACTGCCGGGGCCGGGCGGTGCGCAGCAGTCCCCGGGCGAGCCGGGCGGTGTGCGCGTACGCGGAGAGGCGGCGGGCCGCGGGGGCCGGGCCGGGCCCGGCGGTCAGCGTGGTGGGCTCAGCCATGGCGGTGGAGGTGCCGCCGGGCCACCACCGCACCGAGCAGCGCCCCGGCGGCCACGTCGGTCGGGTGGTGGGCGCCCGTCACCAGCCGGGCCAGGCACATCGCCGCCGCCACCGCCCCGGCCACCCGCCCCGCCCCCGCCCGCACCGCCCCGAAGGCCACCGCGGCGGCGACCGAGGAGGCGGCATGCGAGCTGGGGAAGGAGTAGCGACCGAGAGTGCCCGTCGACCGGAGGCCGGGGGGCGGAGCGGCGCCGGGGGTGCCTACCGGGCGGGGGCCGGGGGCGGATGGGGTGCCGGGGGTGCCTACCGGGCGGGGGCCGGGGGGCGGTGGTGTCGGGGTGCCGGGGGTGCCCATCGGGTGGGTGCCGGGAGTCGGCGGGGTGCCGGGGGTGGGCGCGGCGGAGGCGGGGGCGCCCAACGGGCGGGTGCCGGGGGCGGGTGCGGTGCCCACCGGGCTAGGGCCGGGAGTCGGCGGGGAGCCGGGGGTGGGTGGGGTGCCTACCGGGCGGCGGTCGGGGGGCGGTGGTGCCGGGGTGCCGGGAGCGCCCATCGGGTGGGTGCCGGGAGCCAGCGGGGTGCTGGGGGTGGGCGCGGTGCCCACCGGGCAGGGGCCGGGAGCCGGCGGAGTGCCGGGGGTGGGCGCGGCGGAGGCGGGGGCGCCTACCGAGCGGCGGCCGGGGGCGGGTGTGGTGCCTTGGGGGCTTACCGGGCGGGGGCGGCGGATGGCTTGTTTGGTGGCGGAGCTTGCCAGGTGGGCGGCGCAGGTGACGGCGGTGGCCCGCAGCCACTCCCGGCGCCGGGCCGGGTCGGCCACGGCGCCCGCCAGTCCGGCGGCGACCCACAGCGCGGCGTGCTCCCCGGCCAGCGACAGCCCCCGCGCGGCCCGCCCGACCCCGGGCCACCGCACCCCCGACCGGCGGAACGCCGCCAGCACCCACTGGTCCGCCCCGAGCAGCGCGTGCCGCGACGCGGCCATGGGCGCGGGCGCCGGGTGGTGGCGGACGGACCAGGCGTCAGCCGCGGCCCCGGTGCCGGTACGAGAGGGGGCCCCGGACGGGCGCACGGCACCCGCTGCGGCTCCGCCGCCGGTCGGCCGTACTGCGTCGGGCGGCCGTACGGCGTCGGGCGGGCATACGGCATCAGGCACCGGTACGGCATCAGGCGGCCATACGGCCCCGGGCCCGTTACGGGCTACAGCCCCGGCCCCGGCCCCCGCCTCGGGCGCACATACGGGACCGGTCACCGGTACGGGATCGGGCGGGCGTACAGCCCCGGCCCCGGGCTCGGGCAGCTCGGGCGGGTGCGGCCGACTCGCGGAAGCCGGCGGCACCGGCGGCACCGGCCGCACCGGCGGCACCGGCGGCATCGGGTGGAAGACCGGGTCCGCCGGGCCGCAGCCCGCGCAGGGGCGGCCCGGGGGGTCGCCGGACGGGGGCCGGCCGTCCTCGTGGCGGGTGTGCCCGTCCGCGTACCGCATCCTCCGCCACCCCTTCCACCGCCGGGACGCCGCCGGTTCCACCACCAGGCCGCCACCGGTTCCACTGCCGGACCGCCGCCGGATCCGCTGCCGGACCGGCACCGGTTCCTGCCGGACCGGCACCGGTTCCTGCCGGACCGGCACACCGGCGGGTCCCTCAGGCGTACGGTGCGCGGGCCCGGTCGGGGGGCGCGCGCAGGGGGACTCTGCCGCGCCGCTCGGCCCACCCGCGCGGGAATCTCGTACGACACTCGTTTCATCACCCGTTTCGGTCAGCCGGGCTACTCCGGCCGCGCCCGTCGGCCCCGCCCCCGGCCGCACCCGGCGACACGGCGGCGGGGGCGGCCGAACCGCCCATATGCGGCGATACCGTCACCCTCATGCCTGACGCCCCCGCCGCCCCGCCCATCACCTCCTCCCCCGAGCCGCCGGAGCCGTACGAGGTACGGCAGGTGACCGGTTGGGGGCGCACCGCGCCGACCGTGTCCCGGGTGCTGCGGCCGCGCAGCTACCAGGAGGCGGCCGCCGCGGTGCTGGGCTGCGGGGAGCGCGGCGGGATCGCCCGGGGGCTGGGCCGGGCGTACGGGGACGCCGCGCAGAACGCCGGCGGGGATGTCATCGACATGACCGGGCTGGGCCGGATCCGCTCGATCGACGCCGAGGCCGGGGTCGTGGTGTGCGACGCCGGGGTGAGCCTGCACCGGCTGATGGAGGTGCTGCTGCCGCTCGGCTGGTTCGTGCCGGTCACCCCGGGGACGAGATATGTGACGGTCGGCGGGGCCATCGGCGCGGATGTGCACGGCAAGAACCACCATGTGTCCGGCTCCTTCGGGCGCCATGTGCGCGCCTTCGACCTGCTTACCGCGGACGGCTCGGTGCGGACCGTGCTGCCGGGCACGGACCTGTTCGACGCCACCACGGGCGGGATGGGGCTGACCGGGGTGGTGCTGGCCGCCGAGATCCAGCTGGTGCCGGTGGAGACCGCCTGGATGTCGGTGGACACCGAGCGCGCCACCGACCTGGACGACCTGCTGGCCCGGCTCACCGCCAACGACGACGGCTACCGCTACTCGGTGGCCTGGATCGACCTGCTGGCGCGCGGCGCGGCCACCGGCCGGGCGGTGCTCACCCGCGGCGACCACGCCCGGGCCGCGGAGCTGCCGCGCCGAACCCGAGTCGGTCGGCGCGGTCGGCGCGATCCGCTGGCGTTCCGCCCGGCCCGGCTGCCCGCTCCACCCCCGTTTCTGCCGGAGGGGTTGCTCACCCGGACCACGGTGGGCCTGTTCAACGAGGCCTGGTACCGCCGGGCGCCCCGGCACCGCACCGGCGAGCTCCAGCGGCTGACCTCCTTCTTCCACCCGCTGGACGGCGTACCGCACTGGAACCGGGTCTACGGCCGGGGCGGCTTCGTGCAGTACCAGCTGGTGGTGGGGCACGGCCGGGAGGAGACCCTGCGCCGGGTGGTGCGGCGGATCGCCCGGCGCGGCTGCCCGTCCTTCCTGGCGGTGCTCAAGCGGTTCGGCGCGGGCGACCCAGGCTGGCTGTCGTTCCCCATGCCGGGCTGGACCCTGGCCCTGGACATCCCGGCCGGGCTGAGCGGCCTGGGCGCCTTCCTGGACGAGCTGGACGAGGAGGTCGCGGACGCCGGCGGCCGGGTCTACCTCGCCAAGGACTCCCGGTTGCGGCCGGACGCGCTGGCCGCGATGTACCCGCGGCTGGCGGACTTCCGAGCGCTGCGCGCCGCACTCGACCCGCGCGGGGTGTTCACCTCGGACCTCGCCCGCCGCCTCTCCCTCTGATCCCTGCCGATCCCTGCCGATCCCTGCCGATCCCTGCTGATCCCTGGAGCCTGTTGTGAAAGACGCGTTCGGAGCGCCGCAGTCGGTGCTGGTCCTCGGCGGTACCTCGGAGATCGGCCTCGCCACCGCCCGCCGGCTGATCGCCCGCCGCACCCGCCGGGTCTGGCTGGCCGGCCGTCCGTCCCCCGGGCTGGACTCGGCGGCCGAGGCGCTGCGCTGCCGGACCCGGGTGGAGGAGGTGCGCACGGTGGACTTCGACGCGCTGGACACCGCGAGCCACCAGGAGGCGCTGGGCAAGGTGTTCGCCGAGGGGGACATCGACCTGGTGCTGCTCGCCTTCGGGGTGCTCGGCGACCAAGCGCGGGACGAGACCGACCCGCCGGCCGCGGTGCGGGTGGCGCAGACCAACTACACCGGGGCCGTCTCGGCCGGGCTGGTGTGCGCCGGGGCGCTGGAGGCGCAGGGGCACGGCTCGCTGGTGGTGCTCTCCTCGGTGGCGGCCGAGCGGGCCCGCCGGGCCAACTTCCTCTACGGGTCCAGCAAGGCCGGTCTGGACGCCTTCGCCCAGGGCCTCGGGGACGCGCTGTACGGGACCGGGGTGCATGTGATGGTGGTGCGGCCCGGCTTCGTCCGGACCCGGATGACGGCGGGGCTCACACCGGCGCCGCTGGCCACCACCCCGGAGGCGGTGGCCACCGCGATCGAGCTGGGGCTGCGCCGGCGCACCGAGACGGTGTGGGTGCCGGGGGCGCTGCGGCCGGTGATGGCGGCGGTACGCCAGCTGCCGCGGCCGCTGTTCCGCCGGCTGCCCCTGTAGCCGGACGGGGGTCAGTGGCGGAAGGCGGCCCGCTCGTCGATCGGTGAGCCGCCCTGGGCGGGCACCGCGGGGGTGTTCAGCCCGGCGCCGAACTCGTAGTCGGAGAGCTTGCGCCAGACCTGGTCGGCGCCCTGCTCGTAGAGCGCGAAGGAGCCGACGTTCCAGGCGGCCTCGAAGCCGGCCAGCTCCTCGTACGCCCGGTCCATGCCCTCCTCGGAGATGCCGTGGGCGACCGTGACATGCGGGTGGTACGGGAAGGCCAGCTCGCGCACCAGGGGCCCGGAGGCGTCCCGGACCCGCTGCTGGAGCCAGGAGCAGGCCGCCGCGCCCTCCACCACCTGGACGAAGACGACCGGGGAGAGCGGGCGGAAGGTGCCGGTGCCGCTCAGCCGCATGGGGAACGCCCGGCCGGACGCGGCCACCCGGGCGAGGTGCGCCCGTACGGCGGGCAGCCGCTCTGGCTCCACCTCGGTCGGCGGCAGCAGCGTGACATGGGTGGGAATGGCGTGCGCGGCGGGGTCACCGAAGCCCGCGCGCCGCTGCTGGAGCAGGCTGCCGTAGGGCTCCGGGACCGCGATCGAAACGCCGAGCGTTACGGTCCCCACGTCGTACTCCTCACAGGTCGTCTCGCAGCTGGTCCCGGTGCGGCGGTCCCGCCCGCCGCCTCCCCGGTGGTCGTCGCTTCGTCGTGCTGTCGTGCCGGTGTCCGTGCCGTCTCCGTCGTGCTGTCGTGCCGGCTTCCGTGCCGTCTCCGTCGTGTCGGTCCGTCGTCAGTGTGGCGGGTGCGCCCGCCGCTGACCAGAGCCACCGGAGCGAGTGACCAGGGCCACGGGGGTGCGCCGGCGGCCCCGGCCGGGTGCTCAGTGCTTGGCCGGCAGGAATCCCACCCTGGCGTAGGTCTGGGCCAGTGTCTCGGCGGCCACCGCCCGGGCCTTCTCCGCGCCCTTGGCCAGGATCGAGTCCAGCGTCTCGGGGTCGTCCAGGTATTCCTGGGTGCGGTCCTTGAACGGAGTGACGAAGTCCACCATCACCTCGGCGAGATCGGTCTTCAGCGCCCCGTACATCTTGCCCTCGTACTCCTTCTCCAGCGCGGCGACGGTGGAGCCGGTGAGCACGGACATGATGGTGAGCAGGTTGCTGACGCCCGGCTTGCCGACCGGGTCGAAGCGGATCACCGTGTCGGTGTCGGTGACCGCGCTCTTCACCTTCTTGGCGGTGGCCTTGGGCTCGTCCAGCAGGTTGACCAGGCCCTTGGGCGTGGAGGCCGACTTGCTCATCTTGACCGAGGGGTCCTGGAGGTCGTAGATCTTCGCCGTCTCCTTGGGGATGTACGGCGCGGGCAGGGTGAAGGTCTGCCCGTAGCGGCCGTTGAACCGCTCGGCGAGGTCGCGGGTCAGCTCGATGTGCTGGCGCTGGTCCTCGCCCACCGGCACCTGGTCGGCCTGGTAGAGCAGGATGTCGGCGACCTGGAGGACCGGGTACGTGAAGAGGCCGACGGTGGTCCGGTCGGCGCCCTGCTTGGCGGACTTGTCCTTGAACTGGGTCATCCGGCTGGCCTCGCCGAAGCCGGTCAGGCAGTTCATCACCCAGCCGAGCTGGGCGTGCTCGGGCACATGGCTCTGGATGAAGAGGGTGCAGCGCTCCGGGTCGAGTCCGGCGGCCAGCAGCTGGGCGGCGGCCAGCCGGGTGTTGGCGCGCAGCTCGGCCGGGTCCTGCGGAACGGTGATCGCGTGCAGGTCCACGACGCAGTAGAACGCGTCATGGGTGTCCTGGAGCGCCACCCACTGGCGGACCGCGCCGAGGTAGTTGCCGAGGTGGAACGAGCCGGCGGTGGGCTGGATCCCGGAGAGCACACGAGGACGATCAGAGGCCATGTCCCACATTGTCTCAGGTGCCGCCGACAGCTCGGGAACGGTGCCCCGGGGGACGGTCCCCCCGGGGCAGCGCGTGTCACACCGGCAGGCCCGGGGCCGGGTACGCGGCCATCAGCTCGGCGACCTCGGCGCGGACCGCGGCGAGCGCGGGCTCGTCACCGGTGCGAGCGGCGGTGACGGAGCGGTCGATCCAGCCGGCGACCGCGTCCATGTGCTCCGGCAGCAGGCCCCGGGAGGTGAGCGAGGGGGTGCCGATCCGGATGCCGGAGGGGTCGAAGGGCTTGCGGGGGTCGAACGGGACCGTGTTGTAGTTCACCACGATGCCGGCCCGGTCCAGCGCCTTGGCGGCGGTCTTGCCGGGGACGTCCCGGGAGGTGAGGTCGACCAGCACCAGGTGGTTGTCGGTGCCGCCGGAGACCAGCTCGAAGCCCCGGGCCAGCAGGCCGTCGGCGAGCGCCCGGGCGTTGGCGACCACGGTGTGGGCGTACGCGCGGAAGTCGGGGGCGGCGGCCTCGTGCAGGGCGACCGCGATGGCGGCGGTGGTCTGGTTGTGCGGGCCGCCCTGGAGGCCCGGGAAGACCGCCTTGTCGATCGCCCGGGCGTGCTCCTCGCGGCACATCAGCATGGCGCCGCGCGGGCCGCGCAGGGTCTTGTGGGTGGTGGTGGACACCACGTCGGCGTAGGGCACCGGGGAGGGGTGGGCGCCGCCCGCGACCAGTCCGGCGATATGCGCGATGTCGGCGACCAGGACCGCGCCGGCCTCCTCGGCGATCCGGGCGAACGCGGCGAAGTCGATGGTGCGGGGCAGCGCGGTGCCGCCGCAGAAGAGCACCTTGGGCCGCTCCTTCAGGGCGAGGTCGCGCACCTGGTCGTAGTCGATCAGCCCGTCGTCCCGGCGGACCCCGTACTGCACCCCGCGGAACCAGCTGCCGGTGGCCGAGACGCCCCAGCCGTGGGTGAGGTGGCCGCCCATCGGCAGGGCCATGCCCATCACGGTGTCGCCGGGCTGGGCGAACGCCAGGTAGACGGCGAGGTTGGCGGGCGAGCCGGAGTACGGCTGGACGTTGGCGTGGTCGGCGCCGAACAGCGCCCGGGCCCGGTCGCCGGCCAGCCGCTCCACCTGGTCGATGACCTGCTGGCCCTCGTAGTAGCGGCGGCCGGGGTAGCCCTCGCTGTACTTGTTCTGGAGGACGGTGCCGGAGGCCTCCAGCACGGCGGCGGAGACGTAGTTCTCGCTGGGGATCAGGCGCAGCGTCTCGGCCTGGAGCCGCTCCTCGGCGCCGACCAGCGCGGCCAGCTCCGGGTCGGTGGCGGCGAGCGCCGGGTGGCGCCCGGGAGCGGGGGTGGCGACGGGTACGGGGGCGGAGATGGTCATGGCGTCCCTCCGGGGGCGGCAGCACGGTCGAGCCGGGGTGCCCAGGCGGGCGGCACCCGTACGGTCTGCCGCGCGCGGCTCCCCCGGGGTCGCTTCCCCGTACGCCAGTCGCCGCGCGTACCGCACACCCTAGCCGGAGGGCGCCCGGGGCGTGGCGCTACCGTCGGAGGGGCCGGTGGCCTCGGCCCCGCTCGCACGTCCTGGACGACTCCGTACGGAAGGCGCTGCCATGAGCCCCACCACCCCTCCCCCGGAGGCGGGCGTCCCGCCCGGGCTGCCGTTCGTGGACGAGCAGCGGGTGCGGATCGCCGCCGGGCCGGTGGTGGTGTGGGCGGCGCTGGCCGGCTGGCTCGGGGAGCGCGGAGGCCCGGGCCCCGCCGCGTACGCCCGGCTGGTCCGCGCCGAGCCCGCCTCCGCCAGGCCCGCCGGCTCCTCGGGCGGTGCGCTCGCGCGGGGTGCGGCGCTGCCCGGCTTCCGGGTGGCGCTGTCGGTGCCGCCGGAGCGGGCGGTGCTCACGGGCCGTCACCTCTTCTCCCGGTACGCGGCGGTGCTCGCCCTCTCCCCGGAGCGCGGAGAGGGGACGGGGACGGTGCTGGCGGTACGGACCTACGCACGGTTCCCCGGCCCGCTGGGCGCGGTGTACCGGGCCCTGGTGATCGGCTCCGGCGGCCACGGGGTGGCGGTCCGGCGCATGCTGGGCTCGGTCCGCCGCCGCGCCGAGGGCTGAGCGAGGAGCGAGGACGAAGGCGGGCGTGCTCCTGCGATCGGTTTCCGGCCGCCGGGGAGGTCGCTTTCCGGCCATTACAGGCGGAGGATTCCGGCGTACGGTGAGTTCCCCGCCCACAGGGGAGGTTTCCGTGCCCGCACGGGAGGTTTCCCCGCGGGTGAGGCGAGCGACGATAGGAAGGGGCGCCACCACCGCCCCGGGCCGCACAGAGGACGGAGACCCCGTGTCGAGCGCATACGACGAGCCGAACACCGAGCCGGCGACCGAGGCGGGCACCGCATCCGCCGGGGCGGCGACCCGGGAGGCGATCGACGCCGCCGAGGCGCACGGCGCGCACAACTACCACCCGCTGCCGGTCGTCGTCTCCACGGCGGACGGCGCCTGGATGACGGATGTCGAGGGGCGGCGCTACCTGGACATGCTGGCCGGCTACTCGGCCCTCAACTTCGGCCACGGCAACCGCCGGCTGATCGACGCGGCCAAGGCGCAGCTGGACCGGGTGACGCTGACCTCCCGGGCGTTCCACCACGACCGGTACGCGGAGTTCTGCGAGCGGCTGGCGGAGTTCTGCGGCATGGAGATGGTGCTGCCGATGAACACCGGGGCGGAGGCGGTGGAGACCGCGGTCAAGACCGCCCGCAAGTGGGGCTACCGGGTCAAGGGCGTGCCGGACGGGCGGGCGCGGATCGTCGTCGCGGACGGCAACTTCCACGGCCGTACCACCACCATCGTCAGCTTCTCCACCGACCCGGAGGCCCGGGAGCACCACGGCCCCTACACGCCCGGCTTCGACGTCGTCCCGTACGGGGACCTGGCGGCGCTGGAGGCCGCGATCACCGAGGAAACGGTGGCCGTGCTGCTGGAGCCGATCCAGGGCGAGGCGGGCGTGCTGGTGCCGCCGCCCGGCTACCTTCCGGCGGTACGGGAGCTGACCCGGCGCCGCGGGGTGCTGTTCGTCGCGGACGAGATCCAGTCCGGGCTGGGCCGCACCGGGCGGAGCTTCGCCTGCGAGCACGAGGGTGTCGTCCCGGACATGTACCTGCTCGGTAAGGCGCTGGGCGGCGGGGTGGTGCCGGTCTCGGCGGTGGTGTCCAGCGCGGAGGTGCTGGGTGTGCACCGGCCGGGCGAGCACGGCTCGACCTTCGGCGGGAACCCGCTGGCCTGCGCGGTGGCGCTGGAGGTGCTGGCGATGCTGCGCACCGGCGAGTACCAGGAGCGCGCCGCCGAGCTGGGCGACCATCTGCACCAGGAGCTGGGGCTGATGGTCGCCGACGGCACGGTGGCGGCGGTGCGCGGCCGGGGCCTGTGGGCCGGTGTGGACGTGGTGCCGGGTCTGGGCAGCGGCCGGGAGGTGTCCGAGCGGCTGATGGAGCGCGGGGTGCTGGTGAAGGACACCCATGGCTCCACCCTCCGGATCGCCCCGCCGCTGGTGATCTCCAAGGAGGACCTGGACTGGGGGCTGGAGCAGCTGCGCCAGGTGCTCGCGGACGCCGCCGCGCGCTGAGCCGCCCGCCGCTCCTCCTGGGGCGGGTCAGAGGATGACGTGCGGCAGGAAGCGGGCGTACTCGTCGGTGACCAGGTCGGCCGACTCCCGGATGCCGAGCCCGGCGGCCTCGTCCTCAACCACCCAGGCGCCGAGCACCGTCCGGTTGCCGTCGAAGTCGGGCAGCGGGGCCAGCTCCTGGTAGCAGCAGGGCTCGTCCCGTACGGCCGGGGCCTCACCGGGCCCGTGCACGGTGACCCCGGCGCCCTCGCGGCCCAGCAGCGGCTTGGCCACGTACCCGGGGCCGCCGGGATCGGCCAGCTCTCGTGGGCCGTCCAGATAGGCGGGCAGCAGGTTGGGGTGGCCCGGGTACAGCTCCCAGAGGATCGCCAGTAGCGCCTTGTTGGAGAGCAGCATCTTCCAGACCGGCTCGATCCAGCAGGTGGAGCCGGTGCCGCCGCCGTTGTCGAGGGTGGCGAGGACATGCGGGCCGAACCGGTCGGTGGTCAGCCACTCCCAGGGGTAGAGCTTGAAGCAGCTGCGGATGAAGCGCAGCTTCTCGTCCACGAAGCGCCCGGTGATCCGGTCGAAGCCGATCCGCTCCACCGACAGCGCCTCGGTCTCCAGCCCGGCCTGCTCGGCGGTCTCGCGCAGATACGCGACCGTCATCAGGTCCTCGCCCAGCTCGTCGCCGTCGCTGTGCGCGAAGTGCACCGGCCCGGGCGGCAGCAGGTGCTTCTGCCGGCGCCAGGCCTCGACCAGCCGCTCGTGCAGCGAGTTCCACTGGTCGGCGCCGGGGAAGCGCTCCTCCATCCAGAACCATTGCGGACTGGCCGCCTCCACCAGGGAGGTGGGGGTGTCCGCGTTGTACTCCAGCATCTTGGCCGGGCCGGTGCCGTCATAGCGCAGGTCGAACCGCCCGTATACGGACGGCAGTTCGGCGCGGCGGCGCCAGGCCTCGGCGATCAGGCGGACCAGTCGGGGCTCGGTGATGCCGAGGTCGGCGAACCGCTCCTTCTCCACGATGTGCGCGGCCGCGGCCAGGCACATGGTGTGCAGCTCCTCGACGACCTCCTCCAGCGCCTCGACCTCGGGCAGCGAGAAGACGTAGTAGGCGCTCTCGTCCCAGTACGGGCGCAGCGAGCCGTCCGGGTAGCGGGTGAGCGGGTAGACGCAGCCCTGCTCCTCGACGGTCTGCTGCCAGCCGGGGCGCGGCTCGATGGTGTGGCGCTTCATGGGTCGGCTGGTCCGGGCTCAGCCGCCGCCGGACCCGGAGCAGCCGAAGCCGCCGCGGTCCACGGCCGCCTTGTCGAAACTGCCGCCGGACACCTTGCCCTTGCTGCTGGAGCCGCCGTAGTAGTACGCGCCCCGGCTGCCGCTGCCGCCGTCGTCGCAGTCCTCGCGGGAGAGCTCCTTGCGCGTCTGCCGGTCGGCGCAGCGCTTGTCCGGCTCGGAGCCGCAGGAGGTGAGGGCCACCGCCATCAGCCCCATGCTGCCCAGTACCACCGTGCTCGACCTCAGCCTGCGCATCGCAGTCCGTCCCTCCCCGTTGTGGCGCGTCCGGCCCCCGTGCCGTTCCGGCCGTCCGCACACCCTAGAGGGCGGCCCACCGCCCCCGTAAGCCCGGTCCCGGCTCCGCCGAATCCGTCTGCTCGCCCGGCGGCCCTTCACACACCCCGCGCCACCCGTTTCTCAGGGCAGCGCCCGGCAGAGCGCCTCCAGGGCGCCGGACCAGGCGCTGTCGGTGGGGGTGGCGTAGCCGACGACCAGGCCCTCCCGGTCGTGCGGCACCGCGGGGTGGCGGAAGCGGCTCAGGCCCTGGACGGCAAGCCCCTGGTACGAGGCGGCCTGGACGACCGAGGCCTCGGTGCCGGGCGGGAGGTCCAGCACCGCGTGCAGCCCGGCCGCGATGCCGCTGACCCGGATGTCCGGGGCGCGTTCGGCGAGGGCGGCGACCAGCTGGTCGCGGCGGCGGCGGTAGCGCAGCCGGCGGCCCCGGATGTGCCGGTCGTACGCCCCGGAGGTGATGAACTCGGCCAGGGTGAGCTGGTCGATCGCGCCGCCGGCCCAGTCCGACCACCCCTTGGCGGCCAGCACCTCGCCGATCAGCCCCTGCGGGAGCACCATCCAGCCCAGCCGCACCCCGGGCGCGAGCGACTTGCTGGCGGTGCCCAGATAGACCACCCGCTCGGGGTCGAGGCCCTGGAGGGCGCCGACCGCCTGCCGGTCGTAGCGGAACTCGCCGTCGTAGTCGTCCTCCAGGATCAGCGCGCCCTCGGCCCGGGCCCAGTCCACCGCGGCCGCCCGCCGGTCCGGGGGCAGCGCGCCGCCCAGCGGGAACTGGTGCGCCGGGGTGATCAGCAGGGCGCCCTGGCGGGCCAGTTCGCCGGTGCGGGTGCCGTGCTCGTCGTACGGGAGGGCGGGGGTGCGCAGCCCGGCGCCGGTCAGCAGCTCCCAGTGGACGTCCAGCCCGTACGACTCCACGGCCACCTCCCGGACCCGCCGGTCGGCCAGCACCCTGGCCAGCAGCCGCAGCCCGTGCACGAAGCCGGAGCAGACCACGACCCGGTCCGGGTCGGCGTGCACCCCGCGGGCGCGGGCCAGATAGTCGGCGAGCGCGGTGCGCAGCTCGATCCGGCCCCGGGGGTCGTTGTAGCCGAAGGCCTCGTTGGGCGCGGCGTTCAGGGCCCGCCGGGCCGCCTTCAGCCATGCGGCGCGCGGGAAGGAGCCCAGGTCGGGGGTGCCCGGGTGCAGGTCGTGGGCGGGTGGGCGGCGCGCCGGGGTGTGGGTCAGCCGGGTGGCGCCGGGCGGGCGGCTGCCGACGGCGGCGCGGCGGCCGGTGAGCGGGACGGCACGCTGGGCGACCCGGGTGCCGGAGCCCTGGCGCGCGGTGAGCCAGCCCTCGGCGACCAGCTCCGCGTAGGCGTCGGCGACGGTGTTGCGGGCCACGCCGAGGTCGGCGGCGAGCGTACGGGACGAGGGCAGCCGGGTCCCGGGCGCCAGCCGCCCGGTGCGTACGGCCTCCCGGAGCGCGTTCATCAACCCCGAGCGGAGCCCCGCCCCGCCCAGGTCGAGGTGGAGGTCGGTCCCGAAAGTGGCCCAGGATTCCGTCATGGAAATGGACCATACCCCTGTGCCACACCGCACCTAGGCTCATGACCATGACGACGAACACCGCACAGGACGACAACGGCGCGCAGGGCGACAACGGCAAGCTCCCCGAGCACACCGCCCGGCTGGCGTGGGCGCAGCACGCCCCGGAGGTCTACAAGGCGATGGTCCGGCTGGACGCGGCGGCCCGTAAGGGCGTGGACCCGGTCCTGCTGGAGCTGGTGAAGATCCGCGCCTCGCAGCTGAACCACTGCGCCTACTGCCTGGACATGCACACCAAGGACGCGCTGGCCGCCGGGGAGTCGGTGGACCGGATCATCCAGCTGAGCGCCTGGGAGGAGTCCCGGCACTTCTACACCGCCAAGGAGGTCGCCGCGCTGGAGCTGACCGAGGCGATCACGGTGCTCACCGACGGCTTCGTGCCGGACGAGGTCTTCGAGAAGGCCGCCAAGGAGTTTACCGAGCCGGAGCTGGCGCAGCTGATCGCGGCCATCAACGTGATCAACGCCTGGAACCGTTTCGCGGTGACCTGCCGAATGGTCCCGGGCCACTACACCCCGGGGCAGTACAAGAACGGCTGAGGTGGGCTGCCCCGGGCCGATCGGGGGGGAGCGGGGACGGTCGGGCGGACCGGGCCCGTCTTCTGCCCCGCCGGGGGGGCTGAGGCGGTCGGATCCCGGCCCGGAGGCGGGCCGAGTGCGCCGCGGGGGGGGCTGAGGCGGCCGGGTCCCGGGCCCGGGGGGCCGCGTGTACCTGACGGTCGCGCTTGCCGCCGTACGCCCCAGAGGCGCGGGCGGGCCGGGTGTGCCGCCGCCGGGGACGGAGATCGGCCGGGGTCCCGGCCCGGAGGGACGGGGGTCCGCCGGGGGTTCGGGGCTCCGCCCGTTGTGCGCCCGGCGGCCCCGGCCCGTACACCCGCGTGCCGCCCGGCTCACGGGCACGGTCGCCGGGGCTACTCCGCCGGCCGCAGCTCGTACCGTACGTTCTCCGCGTCGGCGGACACCCGCTGGAAGCCGGCGCGGGCGACGACCGCGTGGGAGGCGGCGTTGGGGTGGTCCACGGTGGCCCGCACCAGCCGGACCGCCGGGTCGGTGAGCGCCCGGCGGACCAGGGCGGCCAGCGCCTCGGCGGCGTAGCCCCGGCCCCGGGCGGAGGCCACCACGTCGTAGCCGATCTCCACCGCCCCCTCCTGGTCGGGCGCGGCGTGGAAGCCCACCCCGCCGACCGCGCGGCCGTCCTCGGCGCGGACGATGGCGTACGAGCCCCAGCCCGGCCGGTACGAGCCGTCCTCGTAGGCCTTGACCACCATCCCGCCGGCGAACCGCGTCCCCTCCTCCGGGCCGCCCTCGGCCCAGTGGAACCCGCCGCTGCCGCCGCCGTGCAGATCGGCGCCGTCGGGCGGCGAGATCTCGCAGAGCAGCAGCCGCTCGGAGCGGACCGGGTCCGCGTACCAGCGCCAGACGGACGGCCGGGCGGTGCCGTCCCCGGCCTCCGCGCGGCCGGTGGCGTGCAGCAGCACCGTCCACGGGTCGGCACCGGCCGGACGGTGGGCGTGCGGGAACAGCCGGTCCAGGACCCGGTCCACGATCCGCTCGCACCGCCCGGCCGGCGGCCGCCAGCCGGTGCCGGTGAGCGCGGTGACGATGTCATGGGTGTGCAGCAGCGCCTCCAGGATGCCCATCGCGGCGAACCCGTCCGGACCGGCGTCACCGTAGGGGTGCCAGGCCCGGACGTCGGCGGGGGTGGTGCGGACCACGGCGGAGAGCAGCCCGCCGGTGGCCCCGACGATCCGGACCAGCCCCCGCGCGTCGGTGCCGGGCCTGGCGACGATCTCGTAGGGCGCGTACCCCTCGGCCGAGCGCCCGGTCAACTGGGTGGCGTAGCCCGCGAAGTCGCTCGCGATGTGCACGGCCGTCTTCCGGCAGCTCCACTCCAGCCCGTGCGCCGCCTCCGCCCACTCCTGCTCGCCATCCCCGCCCCCGCCCGCGACCGCGCTCAGCGCCTCCACGGTGACAGCCACCGCCACGTCCACGTCATCCGCCCACTCACCCATGATCGCCATGGCCGTGACCCTAGGGGCCGGGCATGGTCTCGGCCACTGAATTCCCTTGCGCCGTGCGGCTGATCGGTGATCCTGGTCGGGACGGTGATCACCCCTCCCCGGAAGGACCTACGCATGTCCGGCTCCGACTCCTTCGCCCGCGTCGACCGGGTGGGCCCGCCGCTGACCGGCGGCGAGCGCGAGACGCTCCGCGCGTACCTGGACTACCACCGGGCCACCCTGGCCATGAAGTGCGCGGGCCTCGGCGACGAGGAGCTGCGGCGCCGCACCATGCCGCCGTCCACGCTGTCGCTGCTGGGCCTGGTGCGGCACATGGCGGAGGTGGAGCGGGCCTGGTTCCGCCGGACCATGGCGGGCGAGGCGGAGCTGCCGCTGGTCTGGTCGCCGGAGGGGGACTACCAGCGGGCCTACGACCCGGAGGGCTCGACCGGTCCGGAGGCGTTCACCGCCTGGCAGGCCGAGGTCGCGGAGTCCCGCCGTATCGAGGACGCCGCGCCCTCGCTGGACGTCACCGGCGAGAACAAGCGGTACGGCTGCGAGGTCTCGCTGCGCTGGGTGATGCTGCACATGATCCACGAGTACGCCCGGCACAACGGGCACGCCGATCTGCTGCGCGAGGGCGTCGACGGGGCGGTCGGGGTGTGAGGGCCTTCCGGGGGGAACCGGCGGCGCTGATCTCCAAGGGGCGTCCCATTCCGCTGTTCCAGGGCGACCGTGTCGCCCCTGCTCACCGCCTGTCCCGGCGTTCCAGCGTCCCGGGATGACCGGTTTCCCTGGCGGGTGGGACGGATCGGCCCACACGCTCGGAAACGCGCACAGGACACCTCACCCACCGCCCACCGGACGGAGCGCTTCCGCTGCGGTGCGGTGCCGGCGGACGGAGGTCGTCCCTGTGCCACCCGATCCCGCATCCTCACGTGAGGAGACCCAGCAATGCACTTAGCGCCACGCCCCCGCCCCACGTCCCGCTCCGGACCGCGCAGGTCGCGGTTGGCGGCGACCCTCACCTCCGCGCTGCTGACCGTCGGCCTGCTGGTCGGTGCCGCGCCCGGCCCCGGCGGTCACCCGGCGCGGGCGGCGGACGGCAAGCCGTCGGGGACGGCGCGTCAGGCCGATGACAGCCTGCCGTTCGCCACGAACAACATGGAGGGTTCCAACGGGGGAATCCGCTGGACGGGCGAAGTCGGCCCGCTCACGGAGCATCACGAAGTCATCGCCCTCCAGGAGGTCGGCAGCGGTCCGCCCACCGAAGCGCGCGGCACCCAGTCCGAGTCGATCCCCATCCCTCCCGATGTGACGCGCCCCGCCGGCCTGCCGCGCTTCGTCAACCACTCGCAGTGGCAGTACGGACGCCGCAGTGCCAACCCTCCTCGGCACGTCTACTACCTCCAGACCGACCCGCGGCACAGCCGGGAGACGGGACAGGACCGCTGGGTGGGCGGCCGGGTCAACCTCGCGGTGGTCACCCATGAACCCGCGACCGAGGTCCGTGTCATCGAGAACCCGCTGTACAACCCGAGCGAGACCAACAACGCCTACCGATTCCGTCGCGCCCTGGGAGTGCGGATCGGTGACACCTTCTACTACAACGTGCACGCACGCGGCTCCGACGTCGGCGGCCTGCTCCAGGGCATCCGCGACGCGACCCGCCCCGGCGAGCGGTGGGTCATGTTCGGTGACTTCAACCTCGACATCCGCAACCGCACCGACGAGGAGGCCCGGAACCGGAGCCTCCACCTGCGCGACGACGAGCTGCTGGTCCGGCCGAACCGCGCCACCCACCAGAACGGTTCCGAGATCGACTACGCGATCACCCACGGCCTGGGCCGCCACAACGCGGACATCCCCTCGGGGCGCGGCCCGGACCACTACCCCGTCCAGTTCGAACCGGCCCCCACTCCGGTGCCGGCCGCGCCCGACGGCGAGGCGCACGCCTTCTCCTCCGCCCTGGAGAACGCCGGGACCGGGTGGGTGATGAACGCATCGACCGACGGCAGGGTGACCACCACGGCGGATCGGTACAACGACCGGCAGCGGTTCCGTATGGAGACCGTACGGGGACACTGGTACCGCTTCCGCGTCGGCCAGAGCCCCGACGGCGCTTCCGGTGCCCGCGCTGCCACCGCCGCTTCCGGTGCCCGCGGTGCCGCCGCCGCTTCCGGTGCCCGCGGTGCCGCCGCCGCTTCCGGTGCCCGCGGTGCCGCCGCCCAGGAGGCGGCGCCCACCGGGTGCCCCGGCCTGAGCCCGTGGCTTCAGCTGGTCGTCACGCTCCGCTCGTGTGACGCACCCGAAGCCCAGTGGCACTCCGAGGACCTGGGTGCCCCTGACGGCGCGCTGCGCTGGCACAACTCCGCCAACCCGGCGCTGTGCCTGACCGGTGCGGGCCAGGGGGATGCCGTTCTGGCGATGCCGTGTGGCGACAGCCGCCGCCAGCAGTGGGTGGACTCCTCCCGCGCGGTGCCCGACAGCGTGTGGGAGACCGGTGAGAGCAGGGTCCGGCTGCGCGCGTCGAACGGCCTCTACCTGGCCGCCAAGGACGATGCCACCGGCGACGACACCCCACTGACCGTCCACGGCCGGGACCAGAGCGAGCGATGGGACATCGAGTACGCGGGCGAGGGCGACAACATCGCACGGCTCAAGGGAGAGGACAGCGGCAAGTGCGCCGACGTCCTGGACAGCGAGGACGCCGGAGAGGGCACGGCCGCCGTGCTGGGCGACTGCGGCACCGGCAACAGCGTGAACGACGGCACGGGCCGCCGCTGGGTGGCGGAGACCTACGGCGACGGCACTCTGCGCCTGCGCAACACGGCTACGGGTCTGTGCATGGTGCCACCGCTGAAGGAGGCGCACTACGTGACGGTCCGCGGGTGCGACGACGAGGCGCGGCAGCGTTGGACGGTCGAGCAGTGACGTCGTAGCCACGAGGTGAACAGGCCCGGGGTCCGGACCGGTTGCGCAGGCAGCCGGTCCGGGCCCCACTCGCGGAGCAGCGCCTCAGGACAGCTGCTCGTCGTAGTCCGGCAGCTTGAAGCCCCGCTCGTAGTTCTTGTACTCCAGGTCGCCGGGCCGGTTGCCCACGTTGGCGATGAGCGTGTAGCCCTCGGAGACGAACTGCTTGCGGCACCGGATCTTCACGTCCACCGCGTGGGATTCGTTCTTCTTCAGGCAGATCGCGGTGATGGCCGGGTAGCCCGCCTTCTTCAGCGCGGAGAGCGCCGAGGCCTTGCCGCTCTCCTTGCGGGCGGTGGCGATCAGGATCGGCACCCCGTGGCCGGCGGCGGCCTTGGCGAACTCCAGCACCGGCTTGTTGGGGGCGCCGGGGTGGTACTCGGTCTCCAGCGAGGTGTTGTCGATGTCCAGCACGACCGCCAGCTTCGAACCGCCCTGCCGCACCCGCTCGTCGAGGTACGGCACCGAGGGGTCCATGACCTTGCGGACGTCGGCCTGCCAGGTCTCGTAGCTCGGCAGCTTGGCCGCGGCGGAGCCGGTGGCGGCGGAGGCGGTGGCCGGGGCGGCGGCCAGGCAGAGGGCGAGCAGTCCGGCCGCCGAGGCAGCCGCCTTCCCGATCTTCGTACTCATGTCGTCGTCACTTTCCATTTCGCTTCCCGCGCCCGCGTCCTGCGACACCGGCCGGGAAAGAGGCAGAGGGGGAGGCCTCGTCGGACGGAATCCCGGACGAGATCCCGACGAGGCGCTGCGATGGAGTGTGCGAGACGACGCTAGCAACGCGGTAACAGAAAGTGTCACCCGTCCGACCGCGACAAGGATTCACAGTTTTGACGCGCGGCGCCGGACATCGCTGCCGCCACGGGCCTCGATTCCACAGATCCTCCCGGATCCGCCATATGCCAGGAGATGCCGAATTTGCCGGGGCCGAAGTCCAGACCAATGGCGTGTACGCGGCCGGACGCGTTGAGTTCCAGGTCCCGTACGGCCTTGGGCACCACCTCCCCGAGACGGGTGGTGAGCTGCCGGCACCGGACCGGGAGCGCGGCAGGATGGAAGCAGACCTCCAGCACGCATTCGCGCACCGGCCCCCGGAAGTACCGCGAGCTGCGATCCCCGCCCACCATCCGGCCATCGCCGAACGGGCCCCGGGGCCGAACGCAGACGTACTCCACCAGGATGGTCTCCCCCCGGCGCAGCGGCCGCTCGAAGAGCAGTTCCGTGGCGACCAGCCCGGAACGCGGGTGCCCGGCCACCCGGCCCACCCGGCAGTTGCGCACCCGGCTCACCGACGCCGGACTCCTCGGCCCGTCCCCCCAGTCCATCACCGTCAGCAGCCGGTCCGGCCCGTCCTCCTCGGCCCGCAGCACGATCCTGCTGTGCTTCTCCCCCGCCCTGCCGTCCGGCCCGACCAGCACCCGGTCGTGCACGCTCAGCCGCCGCAGCGCCCCGCTGTCCGCGCACCCGGCGAACGGCGCCAGCACCTCGGCCGCCTCGGGCCGGGTGGCGGCCCACACCTCCGCCGTCGCCGGCAGCCGCTCCGTCAACGTACGGCGCCCCCGCGCCCTGGCCGGCTCCAGCAGCCCCCGCAGCCCGTCCTCCGGCACCCCGAGTACGGCTTCCAGCCGGCGCAGCGCCCGCAGCGACTCGGGCCGCTCGGGCCGGCGCCGCCCGGACTGCCAGGAGCTGAGGGTGGCGACGCTCAGCCCCGTACCGTACCGGTCCAGCCGGTCCCGCAACCGGCCCAGGCTCAGCCCCCGCTCCGCGATGGCCACCCGCAGCGCGTCCGCGAACGGCCCCCGCTCCAGCAGCCGCTGCAACTCCTCCGACGGCGTTCCCGACGGCGTTCCCGACCGCGTGCTCATACCGCCTCCCCTGACGCCTGCCCGGGCCACTCCCAGTCGACCCCGTGCACTCCCGGAAGGCAACGGTCCGGCACCAGGTGCACGGTGTGCGAGGCGTCCGGCACCAGCCGCTGCCCGCGCCTCGTCGGCGCCCCGACGTGCTCGCGGTAGTACGGGCGGCAGACCGCCGGAAGCGCCCTCGGGTCGAACCGCACATGCAGCAGAAAGGCGCGCAGGGTGGCCGGCACCCGGCGCTCGTAGTCGTGCGAGGGGGTGGTCGCCCCGGCCATCCGTACGGTGTAGTCGACCACCGCCGTCTCGTTGCGCACCAGGCTCCGGCCGAACAGGATGTCCGCCGTCAGGCAGCCCAGCTCCGGCAGGCAGGTCACCCGCGCCGACTCCCCGTACCGCACCTCGAAGGCGATGTCCCCCTCCGGCAGCACCAGATCGTCCATCGCCACCACCACGCTCAGCTGGGACACCCCGCTCCGCCGCGCCTTCACCACGTGGGTCGTCGCCAGCTCGCACACCGCCCGATGCCGGTTCAACGTCACCGTCGTGTGGATGACCGTGGACTGCAGCCCCTCGTTGAAGTGCGCGAACCGCTCGTCACCGAGCGCCTTCCGCAGATACGGATCGTCCGCGTAGACCCGGCGCCGCACCTCCGGGTCGTACCGCGCCGCCCGCCCACGCGGACGGCGCGGCGCCAGCAGCGAACTCAGCGTCCCGTGCGGCAGGTCGAGCAGCCCCTCCAGCGCGTCGACGGCCCGCAGCGACTCGGGCCGCTCGGGCTGGCTGCGCCCACTGCGCCAGTAGCTCAGCGTCGCCAGCCCGACGGTTATCCCCTGCGCCCGCAGCCGGTCCCGGACACGCTCCAGGGGCAGGTCCCGTCTTCGCAGGGCGGCCGCGAACACGGCGGCGAAATCGCCGCGCTCGCCCAGCCCATTCGCCGATACAGAGGAATTCGCAATACATGGGGCATCTGACGGATCCGGGGGATTCGGAACGGTCGGCATGGTTCTTCCGGTTGCGTGGGGGAGGGCACCCGTCCGCCCGCGCGGGGAAAGACGCAGGCCAAGGGCATGGGCCGAAGGAAAGCCCTCACCCTATACGCCGACCCCTTACACCGACCACTTTCACACCAATTGCCAATAACTGTGAAAACCCGCCCCCGCCGCACCCCTTGAACAACCCCTCCCCCTGCGCCACAGTCATTCCACGGCGAAGCCCCCCACCTTCACCGCCCGGGCACGTGCCGGCCCTTCACCGAGCCGGCGCCTACCCAGCCCCGCTGCCCGCAAGGGCCGGCACGCGCCCGTCCCACCTGGGGGGCCACCTGCCGTCCCGCCTCTCGGGCCCGCGTCACGACGCCTCCCCCACCTCCCGCATCGCCAACTCATGCCGGTGCCGCCTCGGCAGCTCGCCACACGCCATCGAGTAGTACGCGAGCGCCAGATCGGCGAAGTCCTCGGCGGCCTGCGGGTCCTCGGCCACCTCGATCACCGCCAGCGGCCAGTACAGGTTGACCAACCCGTCAAACTCTCCACCGGTCCCGACCATGAGCAACTGCCGGTAGAACCGCGCCCGTTCATCGACCCGCAGCGCCTCCCCCACCCCCTCAACCGTCCGCACGACCTCCGGCCCCCGGTAGCCGGTCTCCTCCTGCGCCCGTCTCACGCTGTCGTGCCAAATGCCCACAACGGCTCTCCCCTCTCATCGATCCGTCTGCCATCACCAACGAGCGAGGCCTTCGGGGGCTTCGCCCCGATCCATATCCCGACGGTTCAGCCGGCGCCCGCGCCCTCGATCAACTGCCGATGCACCAACTGGAGTCCATCCGGCAGCGCGTCCACATCGCACCACCGCGCCTCCAGGATCTCGAAGTCGTCCAGCTTCAAGGTCCCGCCCACATACCGCGCCTCATACGCCACCTCCACCCGGAGCCGGTAGCCGCTCTTCAGCCACACCAGCCGCCCGGGCTCCACATCCAGCCCGGTCTCCTCCTTCACCTCCCGAACGACCGTCATCCCGAACTCCTCGCCCCTGCGGGCGAACCCAGTCGGCAGCCCCCACGGCCGCTCCGGCGCCCACATCCGGTGCCGCAGCAGCAGCACCTGCCCCTCGTCGTTCCGCACCACCCCGGTGACGCCCACCATGAACGTGGCATGCGCGAACCAGAGGATCCGCCACTGCAGGGGTCCTCGGATGAGCCGCCACACTCGGGCGACAAGTCGGTTCACGGGATGGCCTCTCGGTCGTTTCGGCGGGAGCACCACAGCGCTGCCCCGCCGATTACACCTCGCCGCCAGTTGCCGTCCGACACATCGATGAGCGCCCGTACAACTGGCATCAGCTTGGACGAGCTCACGTCGGGAAAGCCAAGGGCAGCACTCGCGCTCTCCATCTGTTGCCAGGCCACTCTGCGTTCGTCGCAAGCCTGGTTATACGTGAGGACGGCCGACTCCTGGCCACCCGCCGGGCCGACAACGGCACCTGGGAGGTCCCGAGCAACGTGCTCGACCTCGCCGACTCTCCCGAGCACGGGTGTCGTTCGCGAGGTCTGAGAGGAGACCGACATCCGGGACGAGGTGGACGAGCTGACCGGGGTGTACAAGAACACCGTGCGCGGAGTCGTCGCCCTGGTTCTTCCGCTGCAAGCCGCCTGGCGGCGCCGAGCGCACCTCGGAGGAGTCGACCGCGGTCGACTGGCTCGCCCCGCGGCAGGTCTCCGACCGCATGGCCGAGGTCCACGCGATCCGCCTCCTTGATGCCCTGGACGGTAACGGGCCTCACGTGCGGAGCCACGACGGCAAGCACCTGATCGCCGCGCGGTAGGAGTTTCCCTACTTCATCAAGGCACCCGCCGCGCACATGCGGCCCGTCGCCCGGACCTGCGCTCCCCCCCTCTGCCCCGCCACGATCCCGGGCACAGTCGGCCCGCCTACGGTTCGGGTTGATGGACGGGGCACCGAGCGATGGAGCATCCCTCACGGACAAGCCCCCGGCGGGGGCGCTCAGGCTCCGGGACGATGGGGGCTCCGTATACGGGTGCCAGCGCGTAGGTGGCTGGGCTGGGGACTTCCGTCCCGTCCGCCATCGACCCAGGACAAGCCGAGCCGTCCTTGTCCAGAGGGGCGCTCCCCTTGGAGGTCCGACACCGCGCCCGCTCCACGTATGCGTGGGTCGACTGCACACGGGAGGTGAGGTGGGGTGAACAGTGAGTTGGCGAGTGACCCGCAACGGCAGCGGATCATCGCGCCCCACCTGTCTCGACCGCTTGGAAAACGGACCACAGATCTTGATCACGAGGTAACAGGCACATCAAGGTCAGCCTTGGAGACCGCGGAACTCCGGCGAGCCGACACGAGCGGGATCTCACGGGCTAGGCGTCCCGCGCCGCACTGTCTCGGGAAAACCTTCGGTTTAGGCGGTGCTGACGCGCAGTTCAAGTCTATGCTACCCGCATGAGTGCGCACCGGCCGTGCCTATCCACGCCCTGGGGGGCTGCATGTATGTAGAGCGAGTAGCGCTGAGGAATATCAAGGGGTTCACTGAGGCGGAGCTAGATTTCTCAGGGGACGACGGAAAGCATGCGGGTTGGGCTGTAATAACTGGTGATAACGGGTCAGGGAAAACCGCTTTTCTAAAGTCTATTTGCATGGCCGTCCTAGGGCCCGACGATTCTCGGGTTCTTATTCCAGATCTACGTGGATGGGTTACCGAAGGGGAAGATAGCGGGTCAATCTCAGTCGAAGTGAAACCACATCACGACTTCGACCGAACAGCCAAGGGTGGGTTCCGCGTCCAGAATACGTTCTGGGCAGAAATCGAATTCAAGCGGGAAGGCGAATCGTGGGCAATCTCTTCAGCTGATGTTTACAGGAACAAGAAGAAGGGGGCGTTCAATGGGCCTTGGTCCGTTGGCACTCCCGGATGGTTCTCGCTGGGGTACGGACCATTTCGCCGCCTGTACGGAAGCTCTCCCGACGCTCAACGGCTTATGGTAATCCCTGGCCGTGTGCCGCGGTTTGCAACTCTCTTCAAGGAAGATGCGACACTCGGCGAGTGCGAACAGTGGGTGAAGCAACTCAACTATAAGAAGTTGGAAGAGCAAGAATCTGAGAAGATTGCACTGGACGGTCTTCTTGAGATTCTAAACGACGATTTCTTGCGGCAAGGAGTGTCGGTTCGAGGGGTCAACTCAGAGGGGATTTGGTTGACAGATTCAGCCGGACGGAACATGCCTCTTGCGGACATGAGCGAGGGGTATAGGTCTGCTCTCGCGATGCTCATCGACATTTTCCGACACATGGTAGATGTCTATGGAGCAGTCGATCTAACAGCCAAAAGCGAGGATGGGTCGTCGTATGTAAATCGCCCCGGTGTCGTAGTTATCGACGAGGTCGACTCGCACCTGCACCCGGCCTGGCAGCGGGAGATTGGCTTTTGGCTGAAGAAGCACTTTCCGCTAGTTCAATTCATTGTTACGACCCACAGCCCCTTGGTGTGCCAGGCCGCTGATCGCGGTCGCATCTATCACATGGCTCAGCCGGGATCGGGCGAGCTGCCGTTCCGACTCGACGAAAACGACTTCAACCGAGTAATCGCAGGAAAGCCAGATCAGATTCTCATTTCGCCAGCCTTTGGCATGCCTCACACTCGATCACCCAAAGCTGTGATGGCGAACCGACAACACTCTCGGCTCCGCGCAAAACAGCTCTCGGGAAAGCTTAGCAAGAATGAAGAGCGAGAGCTGGAACAACTTTCTCTTTTCGCTGATTGATCGGAGAGAAGTGCGAAAGATCGACAGGGGGGAAATCCCTCTACAGGCGCGTCAAGAGCTCTTCAGGCGCCAGCGAGTAGTGAGCTCTCAGGAGAAGGCTAGGCTTGAGTGGGACAAGTATCGAAGGTCGGCGAACTGTAGACCTGTCATCGATGCCCTGAGAACTGCGGTAGGTATACGTCAAAGGTGCCTATACTGCTGCGACTCCCGTTCGGCTGACGTTGACCACTTTATCCCGATCGGCGTAGACTTTACGAAGGCATTCAAGTGGTCCAACTTCATTTGGGTTTGCCCTGAGTGCAATAGAAGGAAAGGGAAGAAATTTCCTATTGACTCAATGGGGGTGCCGCTAATTATCGATCCGACTCGAGTTGATCCGTGGGATCATCTGATCTTGGATACGGCCACAGGGTACCTGGCCCCTCGTTTTGTCGAAGATGATTTCGACCCCATGGGTGAGGCTACGCTTGACGTGCTTTCGTGTATAAACTTCGAATCGGTCACTGAAGGCCGTAAGCGGATAATTCGTCGCTATTATGAGGCAGTCAACCGAGTCTTGGAGGCCAATGGTTCCCCTAGACAGCTCGCTGGCCTTATGCGCGAGGTCAAAGAAGATGAGTACGGTGTATCCACATGGTTTGCACTCCGGGACGGTGCAGCCGAGGATAAGTTCCTTCAGATGAAGGAAGACTTCCCTCGCTGCTGGCGCGCTTTTGTGCGAGTCGCGATGTTGAACTAGGCCTCGGGATCACCGTCTTCCAGGAGTAGATTTCGCCACGGGCTGTGTACACGCCAGGGTGTATCGGGGAAAGGGACCGACACGGGTCGCGAGGAGGCCATTGGCGAGAATCCAGCTACCCGGGCACTCAGCCCAGTGCGCTACCGCCCTCTACGGCCTTGGTAGCCACCGGCACGGCCGTCGCTGACCGTTCCGGCGGGAGCTGCCGGTCAGATGCTGCTGACGACCCTGCCGTCGGGGCCAACGTGTACACAGACCGACGCTGTGACCAAAACTTTCCTTCGGACGGCGGGGATGAGCGGGCGCTCTCGTCAAGCGCCCGCGTGGAGCCGCCAGCCCGTCGACAGACAACGCCACTGCTCTACGGTGTCGCGCCCCAGGGGCCGGGCGCGGGGGCGAAGTAGGTGCCCGACTGGAAGGCCCCGGCAAAGGTCCCGGGGCCGTGTCGGTCATCGAGCCAGGCGCATACGCCCTTCACGTCTCCGCTGATCACGGCGGTCAGGAGGAGGTCGTGAAGGTCTTCTTCCTCCCCGGGCGCGAACTCGCCGAGGAAGGTCTCGTAGCAGCCGTTCACTGCCGCCTGATAGTGGCGGAGAGCTTTGACGTATCGGGCAGCCTCGGAGGTGGAGTCGGCTTCCGGCCCGTCCACCATGTCCTCCTCGGTCAGGGCGCCCGTGCTGTCGCGGAAGGCGAGTCGTGCCAGCACGTCGTCCGGTTCGCGAAGGCCGGCTCGGGCCGCCGGCTCGCGGGTGATGCGCCGGGCCTCGCGGTCGCAGGCGCCCTCCATCACCACTCCGAGGTTGCGGGTGTACCCACTTCCCTCAGGGTCGGCCGCGGAGTAGGACTGCCCGGTGAGACGGCGGAAGTTGATGCCGTACTGCGTGCGGGTCGGGGTGCCTGCCACGTCGATGTACCGCCGCCGAGAGCCGTAGTGCAGGCAGTCATGGGCGTACGCGCGCAGCAGGTCGAGCAGCGCTTGGTCGGCGTCTTCGGGGGTGTCCCCCTCCATGGGGCCGTACATGGTGACGACCGCGACCATCTGCAAGTGGCGGTAGCCCTGGTTCGGGTGGTGGAAGCCGCCGAACGCTCCCGGTCGTGACGACTCCGCCCCCACCAGTACGCGGTCCAGCGGCAGCATCTGCGTCAGGCCGAGCTCGGCGTAGCGGCAACGGGCGGCATACAGACCGCTGTGGAACACCGCCGTGTCGGCCCCGGCTTCCTGCCACTGCCGCAGGCGGCCGGCCGTGGCACGGAAGACGTGGTCGGGGTGGGCCGCCGTCAGGGCGGAGGGGTCGGACCGCAGAGCGGCCAGGGTGGCGGCGGCCCGTTCGCCGAGGACGGTCTCGTTGGGCGCCAACGGGGTCAGGAGGACGTGTCCTCGATGAGCCGCCGGTGGGAGTCCTGCATCCCCTCCGGGAGCGAGTCCACGCTGAACCACTGTGCCTCCAGGATCTCGAATCCGTCGATCTTCAGCTCGCCTCCGGTGTGCAGGGCCTCGTAGGCCACCTCCACCCGGAGCCGGTATCCGCTGTTGAGGCTCACCAGGCGACCGGGCTTGACGTCCAAGCCGGTCTCCTCTTTCACCTCGCGGACGATGGTCAGCGGGAACTCCTCGCCCTTGACCGCGTAGCCGGTCGGCAGACCCCAGGGGCGGTCCGGGGGCCACATGCGGTGTTTGAGCAGCAGGACCTGTCCGGCGTCGTCACGGACGACCCCGGTGACGCCCACCATGAACTTGGCGTGGGCGAGCCAGAGGATCCGCCACTGAAGGGGACCTCGGATGAGCCGCCACAGCCGGGCAACGAGTCGCTTCATGGGGCCGACCCTTTCGGTCTGTTGGGGGCGGTTCGGTGCCGCCCCTGATGCTGGGCACAACGCCGTCAGCTGCCGTCCGACACGTCGGCGCACGCTGACACCTCGGCCCACACCGCCTTGCCGAAGGGGATGTCGGCCACGCCCCAGGCCTCGGGGCAGAGGGCGTCGAGGATGACGAGCCCGCGCCCCCGGCCGCGCTCGTCGGAGGCGGGCCTTCGGCGGGGATGGCGGCGCACCGGGTCGTGCACCTCGACGCGGGTGCGCCGCTCGTCGGTATCCAGGACCAGACGGACGGAGTCCCCGGGCTCGGTGCCGTACCGGATCGCATTGGTGACCAGCTCGCAGGCGACCAGGACGACGGTGTCGATGTGGTCGGTGGATACGCCCGGGAGGTGGTATCCGACGTACTCGCGTGCGAACTGGCGGGCTGCCTGGGCGGATTCGGGATCGCCTGGCAGTACCAGGATGGGCGGCGGGCCGAGCGGCGGTGCACAGCAGGCGGTTACGGTGCCCTGTCGCGGTTCGTTCATGCGGTTCCCCTTGAGGGTGCGCTGCGCGGTCCGTCCAAGTGGACCGATCGGTTCTTCCGTTCAGGCAACACCCGCACGCACAGGAGCAGTACGGTCACCTGGGGTGTCGAAGGGTGTCGTTCCCGTGCCCCTACTGACGCGGAAGAGGCTGTGCAATGACCTCATCGAACGAACAGCTCGCACAGTGGCTCGATCGGTCGCAGATGAGCCGTGGTGAATTAGCCCGACGTGTGAAATTAAAGGCGCTGGCGTGGCGCCAACCCCACATCACACCGGATGCCACCCGCATTCGGTGCTGGCTCCAAGGCCAGACTCCGAGAGCCCCGTTGCCGGACGTTCTGGCCGCCGTGTTCTCGGATCACTTCGGATTCCGCGTCACAACCTACGACTTGGGGCTCGGAGACGGCGGCGCTGCCGAGGCGGCCCTCGTGTACAACTCCTCGTACGCGGCTACGGTGGAGGTCGTCGCAGACCTGGGGAGAGCTGACGTGGATCGACGTAAGTTCCTTGCCGCCGCGCCGTTCGCGGCCATCGCCGGAGTGGGACCGTCGCGGGACTGGCTGCTCAACACGCTCGACCAGAAGCCGAAGCCGGGCCCGCAGGTTCGGCTGGAGGACGTGTCCGCAGTGAAGAACATGTTCACCACGTTCCAGCGCATGGACATCTTCCAGGGTGGAGGCTCCGGACGGCCGGCGCTGGCGGAGTACATGAACCAGCACGTCTATCCGCTGCTGCGCCGTACCCACGGCGAGGAGGTGCGTCGGGCCCTGTGCGGAGCGACGGCCGAGCAGACCTATCTGCTGGGCTGGATGGCGTATGACAACGGGGAACACAGCGTCGCCCAGCGGTATTTGGTGCAGTCGTTGCGGCTGGCCGAGGAGTCGGGGGACGCGGCGCTGGGTGCGCATGTCCTCGCGGGCATGGCGGACCAGGCCACGCTGCTCGGGAACCCGGTCGAGGGTCGGCGGCTGGCTCAGGCCGGGCGCCAGGGTCTGCGGGACACGGACTCTCCCGCCTGTCTGGCCGACCTGTGGTGCCTGGAGGGGCGGGCACTGGCGCTGCTCGGAGAGAAGGCGGCGGCCGCGCGGGCGGTGGCGCGCTCCGAGAAGGCGTACGAGCGGGTCGATCTGGCCGGAGAGCCGGACTGGGCCGCGTTCATCGACCCGGCCTATCTGCACGGCGAGCACGCGAACACCTTCCGCGACCTGGGTGACCCGCAGTCGGCCGAGGAGCACGCCCGCCGCTCGATCGAGCATGCAGCCGGTCAGGGGCGGGCCCGCCGGGGAGCGATGTCGCAGGCCGCGCTGGCTGTCTCGCACTTGCAGCGGAATGACCTGGAGGCCGCCCATGGCACGGGAGTTCGGACGATCACGCTCGCTGGACGGGTGAAGTCGTCGCGGTGCGTGGAAGCGGTACAGGACCTTCAGAGGCGGATGCGGCCCTTCGGTCGGCACCGGCTCGTCGCGGACTTCGACGCGCGAGTGCGACAGCTGACCATGGCTGCTTGACGGGGGAGCCATCGGACTAGGAGAGAGCAGGACGTTATGAGCCACTGCGACGCCGCCACCCTTCCCGTGAGCTGGTGGAAGTCCTCGTACAGCGACAGCGGAGCGCAGTGCGTCGAGTGCGGCATCCTCGATGACCGCACCGTCGCCGTCCGCGACAGCAAGGACCCCCATGGGCCCGCGCTGCTCCTCCCCCGCGCCCACCTGGCCGCCTTCATCGCGGCCGTGGCCGACGGGCGGCTTCGCGGCGCCCGGTAGATCCGACCACTTGACTGCGGCCCGTCTCTTGTATCTGCGCTCTGCGCGTATGCAGGGGCGGGCTGTCAGTGCGTGCCCGCCGGTACGGTACCGGCTTGAATGGTCGATGATCGTGAGTATGGAGGGGAAGCGTGCCCGAGCGAGCCATGTCCGGTGTGCCTCCTGAGCAGGTGCACAGCGGGCACGTACGCGCGTGGCACCGGGAGGAAGGCTGGGGTGTGCTGGGCACTCCGTCTCTTCCCGAGGAGGTGTGGGCGCACTACTCGCTCATCGAGGCCGGGGGCGGGGGCTTTCGTGAGCTGACCGTGGGGGAAGCGGTCACCTTCACCGCAGAGCGAGCCGAACAGGACGGGTTTCATTGGCGGGCCGTGTCCATCCGGACTTCTGATCCGCAACCGCTGCCTCGGGACGGCCGGGACACCGAGGGGCCGGGCTTCACGTCCTGCCTCGACATCACCTTCGACTCCTGACCTTTCCGGGTGGAGACCATCCGGAAAGGTGGCACCGGCAGTCTCGGCGCGATCAGATCAGCCGTTTGATGTGGGGTCACTGCCGGAGGTCGCGTCCGGAGCCGGGGGGAAGGCGGCCCAGGACCAGTAGCCGGGTGGGAAGTCGTCGGGGTCGGTGGGCCGGGCGGTGCCCGGGAACAGGACCGGGGCGATGTCCGAATCGGGCCTGCGGCGCGGCGGGCGCGCCACCGTGGCCATGGCCATGATCGTCACCGTAGGAGTATCCGAACGGTCCTGTCGCTGTCTCGCGCATGGTTAAGCCTATGGCCTCGCCGGAGCAGGGATGGACAGCGGACGGCCCGCCCCCCGGCGCGGATGTGCGCGGGAGACGGGCCGTTCGTCGTCAGGGGGCGGTGGCTACTTCTTCGGGAGCCACTTGCGCCAGATCGGCTCGTTGGCCTTGACCCACTTCTCGGCGGCCTCGTCCGGGGAGAGCTTCTGGTCGGCGATCATCAGGGAGACCTCGTTCTGGTGCTCCTCGGACCAGTGGAAGTTCTTGAGCAGAGCAGCTGCTTCGCCGCCGTTCTGGGCGAAGTCGGTGTTCAGGAACTTCTGGAGGGGGGTGTGCGGGTAGGCGCAGGCGACCTTGTCGGGGTCGGCGTCGCAGCCCTCCTTGTAGGCGGGGAGCTTGACCTCGGTCATGGGGACCTTCTCGAACAGCCACTGGGGCTTGTACCAGTAGGTCAGGAAGGGCTTCTTCTCCTTGGCGAACTGCTTGATCTGGGTGATCTGGGCGGCCTCGGAGCCGGCGAAGACGACCTGGTAGTCCAGCTTCAGGTTCTTGACCAGGGCCTTGTCGTTGGTGACGTAGGAGGGGGAGCCGTCCAGGAGCTGGCCCTTGCCGCCGGACTCGGCGGTGCGGAGCTGGTCGGCGTACTTGTCGAGGTTGCGCCAGTCGGTGACGTCGGGGTGGGCCTTGGCGAAGTACGTGGGGACGTACCAGCCGATGTGGCCGGTGACGCCCACGTCGCCGCCGCGGGTGATCAGGCCCTTGTCCTCGATGTAGCGCTGCTCCTGCTCGGGGTGGCCCCAGTCCTCCATGATGGCGTCCACCCGGCCCTGGCTGAGGGCGTCCCAGGCAGGGACCTCGTCGACCTGGACGGTGTCCACCCGGTAGCCGAGCTCGTGCTCCAGCAGGTACTTGGCGACGGCCGTATTGGCCTGGGCGCCGACCCAGGACTGCTGGGAGAGGGTCACCGTCTTGGAGCCCTCGGCGGCGGCGAAGGGGGAGGACTGGACGGTCATGTCGGCGGCGCCGCAGCCGGTGGCCAGCAGAAGGAGACCGGCGGCCGCCATGGAGACAATGCGCCTGGGCATGGTCAGGCCTCCTTTGAAGAGGTGGGCTGGGTGACGCGGTCGAGCATCAGGCCGAGGCAGACGATCGCCGCTCCGGCGACCAGCCCGGTGGCCAGGTCGCCCTGGGCGAGGCCGAAGACCACGTCGTAGCCGAGCGCGCCACCGCCGACCAAGCCGCCGATGATGACGACGGCGAGGACCAGGACGACCGCCTGGTTGACGGCGAGGAGCAGGGCCGGGCGGGCCAGGGGGATCTGGACTTGGCGCAGTTGCTGCCAGCCGGTGGCGCCCAGGGAGCGGGCGGATTCCAGGGCGACCGGGTCGACGCCGCGCAGGCCCTGGGTGGTGATGCGGACGACGGCGGGGAGGGCGTAGACCACCGCGGCGGCGACCGCGGGGGCGCGGCCCACGCCGAACAGGGCGACCACCGGGATGAGGTAGACGAACTGCGGCATGGTCTGGAAGACGTCCAGGACCGGGCGCAGCCAGCGTTCCACGCGGGCGCTGCGGGCGGCGGCGATGGAGACGGCGAAGCCGAGGACGAGGGTGACGGCTACGGCGGCCAGCACCTGGGACAGGGTGTCCAGGGAGGCGTCCCAGACGCCGAGGACGCCGATGGCGGCCATCGCGAGGACGGCGGTGAGCGCGGTGCGCCAGGTGCCGACGAGCAGGGCCAGGGCGCCGACCAGCAGGAGCAGGCCCCACCAGGGGAGGGCCTGGAGGCCGGAGCGTACGGGGTCGAGGACCCAGCCGGTGAAGGCGGCGGCCCAGTCGGCGGTGCCGCCGATGACGGGGACGCCGGTGTAGAGGTGGTCCGTCATCCAGTCGACGGCGGTGTTGACCGGTTCGGCGATCGCCAGATGCCAGGAGGTCGGCCAGCTCAGCGCCCCGGAGAGGCGGGCGGCCACAGCCACCGCGGCGGTGAGGGCGGCGGCCAGCAGCCAGGCGGGCCAGCCGCGGCCGTCCCGCTCCTCGCGCTCGGCGGTGGCGGTGCGGTCGAGCACGATGGCGAGCAGGACGATGGGGATGCCGGCGGCGAGCGCGGCGCCCACGTCGACGGAGGCCAGGGCCTGGTAGACCCGGTCGCCGAGGCCGCCCGCGCCGATGACGGAGGCGATGACGGCCATGGAGAGGGCCATCATGACGGTCTGGTTGACGCCGAGGAGGAGCTGGCGGCGGGCCAGCGGGAGGCGGGCGGTGAGGAGGCGCTGGCGGGCGGTGGCGCCGAGGGAGTCGACGGCTTCGAGGACGGTGGGGTCGGCCTCGCGCAGGCCCAGCGCGGTGAGGCGGGCCATCGGCGGAGCCGCGTAGACGACGGTGGCCAGCACGGCCGCCGGGACGCCGATGCCGAAGACCAGGACGACGGGGAGGAGATACGCGAAGGCCGGGAGGACCTGCATGGTGTCCAGGACCGGCCGCAGGGCGCGGAAGGTGCGGTCGGAGAGGCCGGCGGCCAGACCGAGCAGGGCGCCCAGGGCGAGGGAGGCGGCGACGGCCACCACCATCAGGGCCAGGGTCTGCATGGTGGGCACCCACATGCCGAGCAGCCCGCAGACGGCGAACGCGGCGGCGGTGGACAGGCCGATACGGATGCCGGCGGCGCGCCAGGCGATGACGGCCGCGGCCACCGTGACCCCGGCCCAGCCGAGGGCCAGGAGGAGCAGATAGACGGCGCGGACGGAGAAGACCACCGCGTTGCTGATGTGGCCCAGGAAGTAGAGGAAGAGCGGGTGGCTGTCCCGGTTGTCGATGATCCAGTCGCTGGTGGAGCTCAGGGGGGAGGACAGGTCGACGGAGAGGGCGGTGGGCCAGTCGACGCCGGTGGCGGTGAGGAGGCCGACGGCGGTGAGGAGGACCGCGGCGGCGAGGGGCCACCAGCGGCGGGCGGGGAGTCTGGGAGACGGAGACGGTACGGACAGGGGGGCTGTGGTGGTGGTCATGCGGCGGCCGCCTTCCGGCCGTCCTCCTGCGACGGGACGGTGGCGGGCACCCCGGCGACGACGGCCAGCAGGCCCTGGTGGTCGACCACTCCGAGGCAGCGGCCCCGCTCGGTGACCCGGGCCGGGCCGCCGCTGCGGGCGACCGCCTCGATGGCCTCGGCGACCGTGGCGCTGGGCGCGAGGGCGGGCCCGGAGGAGTCGGCCTCGCCGTCGCGGGCGGGCCGCATGGCACCGCGTACCGTCATGACCTGCTCGCGCGGCACATCGCGTACGAAGTCCCGGACGTAGTCGTCGGCGGGCGAGCCCACGATCTCCTCGGGGGTGCCGAGCTGGACGATCCGGCCGTCGCGCATCAGGGCGATCCGGTCGCCGAGGCGCAGCGCCTCGTTGAGGTCGTGGGTGATGAAGACCATGGTGCGGCCCTCCTCGCGGTGGAGCCGGGCCACCTCCTCCTGCATGTCGCGGCGGATCAGCGGGTCTAGCGCGCTGAACGGCTCGTCGAAGAGGAGGACTTGGGGATCGGACGCGAGGGCGCGGGCGAGTCCGACGCGCTGCTGCTGGCCGCCGGAGAGCTGGCCGGGGCGGCGCTGCTCCATCCCGTCGAGGCCGACCTTGGCGACCAGTTCGGCGGCCTTGGCGCGGCGTTCGGCGCGGCCCATGCCCTGGATCTCCAGGCCGTAGGCGACGTTGTCCAGGACGGTGCGGTGCGGCAGCAGCCCGAAGTGCTGGAAGACCATCGCGGCGCGGTGGCGGCGCAGTTCGCGCAGCCGGGCCTTGTCCATGGCACCGACGTCCTCGCCGTCGATGGCGATGGTGCCCGCGGTGGGCTCTATCAGCCGGGTGAGGCAGCGGACCAGGGTGGACTTGCCGGAGCCGGACAGGCCCATGACGACGAAGACCTCGCCCTTGCGGACGTCGAAGGAGACGTCCCGGACGGCGGCGGTACAGCCGGTGCGCTCGCGCAGTTCGGCGGCGGGGAGGGCGGTCAGCTCGGGGTCGCCGGGTATGCGGCGCGCGGCGGACTTCGGGCCGAAGACCTTCCAGAGGCCGTCCACGGAGAAGACCGGGGGCGGTTGTTCATCGACCGGGGCCGTACTCGCGGCCGGGGCCGTCTTCGTGTCCGGGGTCGGGGTCTGGGTCGGGGGCTTCTTCTCGGCGGGGGTGGGGACGGTGGCGGTCACTTGGCACCGCCTCCCAGCAGTTCAGCAGCCTTTTCGCCGACCATGAGGACTCCGATCATCGGATTGACGGCGGGCATGGTGGGGAAGACCGAGGCGTCGGCGATACGAATGCCGTCCAGGCCGCGGACCTTCAAGTCGGGTGTGACGACCGCCAGTTCGTCGTCGGCGGCGCCCATCTTGCAGGTACCCGCCGGGTGGTAGACGGTGTGCGCGACCTTGCGGGCGTACTCGCTCAGCTCCTCGTCGCCGGTCACCTCGGGGCCGGGGCAGACCTCGCGCTTCAGCCAGCCGGCCAGCGGCTCGGCCTTGGCCACCTCGCGGGCGATCCTGATGCCGTCCACCAGGGTGCGGCCGTCGTAGTCGTCCTCGTCGGTGAAGTACCGGAAGTCCAGGGCGGGCTTGGCCTCGGGGTCGGCGCTGGTGAGGTGGAGACGCCCGCGGGAGCGGGGCTTGGGGATGTTCGGGGTCATCGAGACGCCGTGCGCGGGCCGTTCGTAGCCCAGCCGCTCCGGGTTGTCGGTGAACGGGATCTGGTAGAAGTGGAACATGAGGTCCGGGCCCTCGGAGTCCGGGTCGCGGCGGACGAAGAGCCCGGCGTCGCTGTCCATCGCGGAGTTCTCCGGGATGGGGCCGTGGGTCTCCCAGACGATCACCGACTCGGGGTGGTCCAGCAGGTTCTCGCCGACGCCCGGCAGGTCGCGGACGACCGGGATGCCGAGGGCGTCCAGATCGGCCCGGGGGCCGATGCCGGAGTGCAGCAGCAGCCGCGGGGTGTCCACCGCGCCGGCGCAGACCACCACCTCCCGGCGGGCCGAGATCAGCTTCTCCTCGCCGTCCTTGGTGCGGACGTGGACGCCGCGGGCGGTGGTGCCCTCCAGCTCCAGCCGGTACGCCCAGGTCTCCAGCAGGATGGTGAGGTTGGGCCGCTGGTCCATGACCGGGTGGAGGTAGGCCACCGAGGCGGAGGAGCGCTTGTTGTCCTCCGGGTGGTACGCCAGGTCGAAGAAGCCGACGCCCTCGTGGAACGGCTTGGCGTTGAAGCCCTCGACGCGCGGCACGTCCAGCGCCTTGCGCGCCGCGTCCACGAAGTCGCGGGCGATGGCGTTGCGGTCCTTCTCGTCCACCGAGACGATGTTGTTCAGCAGCCGGGCGTAGTACGGGTCCATGGCGGCCGCGTTCCAGCCGGTGGCGCCCGCGGCCTCCCACTCGTCCCAGTCGGACGGCAGCGGCTTGAAGGAGATCAGGGTGTTGTGCGAGGAGCAGCCGCCGAGCACCCGGGCGCGGCTGTGCCGGATGTGGGAGTTGCCGCGCGGCTGCTCGGTGGTCGGGTAGTCGTAGTCCAGGTCCCCGCCGAGCAGGCCCATCCAGCGGCGCAGGGTGAGCACGTCGGGCCGGTCGACATCGGAGGGGCCGCCCTCGATGACGGCGACGGTGGTGCCCGGGTCGGCGCTCAGCCGGTGGGCGATGACCGAGCCGGCGGTGCCGCCGCCGACGATGACGTAGTCGTAGGTGTCGGCCGTCTCGGCAGTCGGCTCGGTCGACTCGGTCGGCTCTCCGGCGGAGTCGTATACGTGGTTGTACGCGGCGATCATGCGGGGGTCTCTTCTCTGCGGCTCTGCGGCGGTGGTGCTGGGGGCTTCGGCCTGTGGATACGGCTCAGCCCTTGAACCAGCGCACCGGGCGCGGGGCGAGGTTCTGGTAGACGTGCTTGGACTCGCGGTACTCGGCGAGGCCCGCCGGTCCCAGCTCGCGGCCGATGCCGCTCTTGCCGAAGCCGCCCCACTCCGCCTGCGGCAGGTAGGGGTGGAAGTCGTTGATCCAGACGGTGCCGTGGCGCAGCCGGCCGGCGACCCGGCGGGCGCGGCCCGGGTCGGCCGTCCAGACGCCGCCGGCCAGGCCGTACTCGGTGTCGTTGGCGAGGGCGACAGCCTCGTCCTCGGTGCGGAAGGTCTCCACGGTGAGGACCGGGCCGAACACCTCCTCGCGGACCACCCGCATCTCGCGGTGGCACCGGTCCAGGACGGTGGGGCGGTAGAAGTAGCCGGCCTTCAGGGCGGGCTCCAGGTCGGCGGGGCGCTGTCCGCCGGCACGCAGTACGGCTCCCTCGGCGAGCGCGGAGGCGACGTACTCCTCGGTACGGGCGAGCTGCCGGTCGGAGACCAGCGGGCCGCACTCCACGCCGTCGGCGGTGCCCCGGCCGAGGCGGATCTTCTCGGCGCGGCGGGCGAGTTCGGCGACGAAGCGCTCCCGCACCGACTCCTCGACGATCAGCCGGGAGCCGGCCGAGCAGACCTGGCCGCTGTGGATGAAGGCCGCGTTCAGCGCCTGGTCCACGGCGGTGTCGAAGCCCTCGTCGGTGGCGCAGGCGTCGGCGAAGACCACGTTGGGGTTCTTGCCGCCCAGTTCCAGGGCGACCTTCTTCACGGTGTCGGCGGCGGCGCGCATCACCTTCGTACCGCTGACCAGTCCGCCGGTGAAGGAGACCAGGTCCACGTCCGGGTGCTCGGACATCCGGGCGCCGACCGGGTCGCCCGCGCCGGTGACCAGGTTGGCCACCCCGTCGGGCAGTCCAGCCTCGGCGAGCAGGCGGATCAGGGCGACGGTGGTCAGCGGGGTGATCTCGCTGGGCTTCAACACGAAGGTGTTGCCCGCGGCCAGCGCCGGGGCGATCTTCCAACTGGCCTGGAGCAGCGGGTAGTTCCAGGGGGTGATCAGGGCGCAGACGCCGACCGGCTCATGGACCACGGTGCTGTGGACCTCGGGGGTCCCGGCGTCCACCACCCGGCCGCCGGACTCGCCGGCGACCAGGTCGGCGAAGTAGCGGAAGGCGTCGGTGACGCAGTCCACGTCCACCCGGCCCTCCTCGACGGTCTTGCCCGCGTCCCGGCTCTCCAGCAGGCCCAGCTCCTCGCGGTCGCGCTGGAGGAGGTCGGCGACCCGGCGCAGCAGTGCGGCGCGCTCGGCGACCGGGGTGGCCGGCCAGGGCCCCTGGTCGAAGGCGGCGCGGGCGGCGGCGATCGCGGCGTCGGTGTCCTCGGCCCCGCCCTCGGCGACGACCGCGAGGACGGTCGCGTCGACGGGGTCGAGGATCTCGCGGGTGGCGCCGTCGGCGGCTGCTCGCCACTCGCCGCCCACGTGGATGGTGTGTCGGTCGGACACGTGCTGGTCGGACACGTCGCGTTCTGCCTTCCGTTCCGGGTCGTACCGGCACCCGCGGGGGGGCGCCGCGCCTCGTCGGGGTCGATCGGGCCGATCGAGGGCCCGGTCGAGGCCTGGTTGGTGGCCTGATCGAGGCCTTTGCAGGGCGCAGCCGGCGGCCGGAGGGGCCGTGAATGGCTGCGATTCCGGCGGGCTACCGGAGAACGGCTCCCTGCCCCCCGTGGCGAGAACCATGCCTGAACGTGGGTTTGCTCACTTCGGAGAGGGGTAGTTCGCCACTTGCTCTCTGTCACGGGACCGGCTCCGGTCGCTCGATGCCGAGACGGATGATCCGATCGGATGATGATCTGCGGGCGGTGCTGGCCGGTCGCCCGCCGGCCGGCCGGGGCGTGCCTAGGGTGCCCTGCATGCGCAGTAGCGACGACCGCGTCTATCTCGCCCCCGTCGACCATCTGCGCGCCGCCGCCGCCGTGCTGGTGGTGCTCTACCACGGCTGCCAGGTGCTCGGAGCCCGGTTGCAGGGGCGGGAGTTCCGGCCGGCGGTGGACTGGCCGCATTCGGTGAACCCGGCCTGGACGCTGGTCTTCGAGGGGCACACCGCCGTCGCGCTCTTCATGGTGCTGTCCGGCTTCGTCTTCACCGTCGGTGCCCGCGGGCGGCCGGTCCGCTACGGGCGGTTCCTGGGCAACCGGGCGCTGCGGGTCTACCCGCTGTATCTGCTGGTCGCGCTGCTGGGGCTGGCCACCCAGGTGTCCCTGCCGACCTGGCGGGAGCTGCTGGGGGTGGTCACCTTCGCGGCGCCCGCCCAGCCCTACGGCGGGGTGTTCTGGACGCTCGCCGTGGAGATGCAGTTCTATCTGGTGTTCCCGCTGCTCAACCGGCTGCTCACGGAACGCGGCCCGGGCGCCCTGCTGCGGCTGCTGGCCGCGGTGGCCGTGCTGCGGGCCCTGGTGTGGCTGAGCAGCCCGGTGGCCGAGCCGCACACGGTGGCGCTCTACCTGGGGCTGGCCGGGCGGATCGACCAGTTCCTGCTGGGGATGCTGGCGGCCTGGGCGTATCTGCGCCATCGGGAGCGGCTGCGGGCGGGACGGCGGGTGCTGCTGCCGGTGGCGGGGGCGCTGGCGCTCGGCCTGGCCTGGTGGTTCAACCAGGTGCGCGGCTTCGTCTCGGACAGCCCGTTGAAGCTGGTGTGGGGGACGGCCGAGGGCGCGGTGTGGGCGCTGGTGGTGCTGGTGTACGTGGCGGGGGGCCCGAGTCGCGGGGTGCTGTCCCGCGCGGTGGCCCGGCTCGGCGAGGTCAGCTTCTCGGTGTATCTGACGCACTTCATGGTGCTGGCGGTGCTCGGCGAGTACGCGGCCGGGGGGCCGATCCGGGCCCTGGTCCCGGCCGGGACGCCCCCGCCGGCGGCGGCGCTCTGGCTGACGCTGCTGGTGGCGCTGCCGTCGACGCTGGCGGTCTCCTGGCTGACGTACCACGCGGTGGAGCTGCCGTTCCTCCGGCTGCGGCGCCCCTACACCGCCCCGGGCGTGGAGACACCTCGCCCCCGGCAGCACGCGGCCGCCGGGGGCGAGGAGCGGATCACAAGCTGACCGGAAGTCAGCTCAGGGTCAGATCAGGCCCAGGCCGCGGACGGCGTCGCGCTCCTCCGCGAGCTCCTGCACCGAGGCGTCGATGCGGGTGCGGGAGAACTCGTTGATGTCCAGGCCCTGGACGATCTCGTACTTACCGTCCTTGCAGGTGACCGGGAAGGAGGAGATCAGGCCCTCCGGGACGCCGTAGGAGCCGTCCGAGGGGATGCCCATGGAGGTCCAGTCGCCGGCCGGGGTGCCGTTGACCCAGGAGTACACGTGGTCGATGGCGGCGTTGGCGGCGGAGGCGGCCGAGGAGGCGCCCCGGGCCTCGATGATCGCGGCGCCGCGCTTGGCGACGGTCGGGATGAAGGTGTCGGCGAGCCAGGCCTCGTCGTTGACCGTCTCGGCGGCGTTCTTGCCGGCGATCTCCGCGTGGAAGATGTCCGGGTACTGGGTGGCCGAGTGGTTGCCCCAGATGGTCAGCCGCTTGATGTCGGAGACGGCGGCGCCGGTCTTGGCGGCCAGCTGCGAGATGGCCCGGTTGTGGTCCAGGCGGGTCATCGCGGTGAACCGCTCGGCCGGCACGTCCGGCGCGGCGGCCTGGGCGATCAGGGCGTTGGTGTTGGCCGGGTTGCCGACCACCAGGACGCGGATGTCGTCGGCGGCGTGGTCGTTGATGGCCTTGCCCTGCGGCTTGAAGATGCCGCCGTTGGCCTCCAGCAGGTCGCCGCGCTCCATGCCCTTGGTACGGGGGCGGGCGCCGACGAGCAGCGCGACGTTGGCGCCGTCGAAGCCGACGTTCGGGTCGTCGGTGATCTCGATGCCGCGCAGCAGCGGGAAGGCGCAGTCGTCGAGCTCCATGGCGGTGCCCTCGGCGGCCTTCAGGCCCTGGGGGATCTCCAGCAGGCGGAGCTTGACCGGCACGTCCGCGCCGAGCAGGTGGCCGGAGGCGATGCGGAAGAGCAGCGCGTAGCCGATCTGGCCGGCCGCGCCGGTCACGGTGACATTCACGGGAGTGCGGGTCATGGCGATCTCCGTAAGACAGCTGGCGGTGGGGGTCCCTGCCCCTGGTGCTGGACATCCCCATGATCGATCGGTGTCTCGACGTGAAGAGATATCCAGCGGTCAGGCTATCCGAACCGGCAGCGCCTCAATCCCCGCCCCCGCACCCTGTGTCGTGGCTCACTGCGCTCCCGGGGCCCCGTCCGTGCAGTCCTGGCCGCCGGCCGCCAGGGTGGCGCAGGCCTTGGACGCGTCGGCGGAGGCCGCGGCCACCATTGCGGTGTAGGTGTCGGTGCCGCCGGCCTTGACCGACCGCTGCTCGGTGGTGCCCGCCGCGGAGACGGTGACGGTGTCCCCGCCGGCCGCCTGGGTGATACGGGCCCAGGCCGCGCCGCACACCTTGCTGTAGCGGACCTCGATCCGGGCGGTGCCGACCGTGGCGGTCGCGGCGGTGGTCGCGTACTCGCCGCCGCACCCCATCTGCTGGGCGTCCTGGCCGGTGCAGTCCTTGCCGCTGCACTTCACCCCGGGCGGCAGCTTGACGGGGGCGCTGGTGCTGGGGGCGGCCGAGGTGGGCGGCCCGGCAACGGTCTTGCCGGTGCCGGCGTCCTCGCCGCCTTGACCGATCAGGAAGTACGCGCCGGCGGCGACGGCCACCACGGCGGCGGCCGCGGAGGCGATCAGCGGGAGCCTGCTTCGGCGGCGGGCGGGGCCGGCCGGTCCTTCGGCTTCCTGCGTACGGGGCTGGGGGGCGTCCGTGGTGTTCCTGCCCGGGCCGCGCGGGGCGGGTCCGTTGGGGCCGCCGTCCGCGGGGATGACGGAGCCGTGGGCGGGGCGCGGGCCGGGGGACGGGGTGGCGGCGGGCGCGGGGCCGGTGGGGCGGTCGCCGGGCCGGTCGGTGGCGGGGGCGGGGGCGCCGGTGCCGCCGCCGAAGTCGCCGAGGGCGGCCCGCGCCTGGGATATGCGGATCGCCTCCATCGTCATGTCATGGCGCATCTCCGCGCGGCTCCAGGCCCGCTCGGCCAGCTCCCACATGGTGGTGAGGTGGATCGGGTTGGTGCCGGTGACCTCGGCGAGCGCGAGGACGGCGCCCTTGGGAGGGAGCAGCCGGCCGTTGAGGTAGCGCTCCCAGGACGTCTTGCTGTACCCGGTGCGGTCCGCGACGGCGGCGACGCCCAGCCCGCCGCGGTCCACCAGCCGGCGCAGCTGGCTGGTGAACTCCTTGACCTGCGGGTCGAGTTCCTCCGGTAGCGGCTTCCAGCGAGGCATTGCCTCCCCCTTGTCCCCCCGTTGCGTGCTGATGTGCTCCCCGTGCCGCGCCCTGCGGGCGCCTGCCGGGTCTCCGCTGGGAGGGATGCGCGGAGCCGGGGTGCCAGTTCCCGTGGTCGGGGCGGGTACGGACGCACCCGCGCCCGGACGTGCCCCGTCGCACACCCGGCGCCGAGTGCCGACCCAGTCTCGCATCCCGCCACCGGTCGCCCACACCATGCCGGAATGGTCACTTCCGTGCCACAGCCGCAGGAAATCCCTTGCTCGCGATTGGCGAGTGCATGACCCTTCTGGGACAACGCCACGGCGCCCGTCCTGCTCGGGGGAGAGGATGGGCGCCGTAGCGGAGGTCCGGGCGCGGGGGCCCTTCCATGGGGGGGGTGGTCAGCGGACCGCGAACCGGACGGCCTTCTCCAGGAGCGGGATCTCCAGCCAGGGGCCCGGCTGGGTCATCAGCGCGAGGAAGACGATCGCCGTGCCGAGCAGCCCGTACGTGGCCATGTCGGTGAACCGCGACCGTACGGCGAGCATCCCCACCGACGGCAGGACGCGGCGCATCACGGCCCCGGTCAGCAGGGCCGCCCCGATCAGCAGCGAACCGACGCGCGCGGCCTGCGGGAACGGGTCGAAGCCGACCACCAGCAGACCCAGGGCGACCAGCCCGACCACGGTGAGCAGCGGCCACTGACGGGCCGGCGCCGGGGCGTCCCCGGGCGCGGCCCGCCCGCCGCCCTCGGGGCGCGCGGTGTCCCGGGTCACGGCCGGCGGCCGCCGCGAACCGGACGGGGCCGCACCACTTCCCGTAGCACCGCCTGTTTCCGCAGCGCCGCCGGTTTCCGCAGCGCCGCCGGTTTCCGTTGCACCGCCGGTTCCCGCAGTACCGCCGGTTTCCGTTGCACCGCCGCCCGCGCCGGTCCCGGCGTCCGGGAGGCCGGAGGAGGCGTCGGCGGAGGCGTGCGAGGAGTCGCCGGCGGGGGCGTCGGCCCCGGCGGCGTTCCCGGCGGTTCCCTCGGCCCTGGCGGACGCGATCCCGTCAGCACCCCCGAGACCCGGCCCCTCGGCCCCGGCGGCGCTCCCAGCGCCAGCCCCGGCCCCGGCGGGCGCGGCGTTCCCGGCCCCCATGGGCGCGACACCGCCGACACCCCCGGGGCCCGACCCCCCGGCCCTCGCCCCGGCGACGTTCCCGGCGCTCTCCCCGGCCCCTGCGGGCGCGGCACCGCCGACATCCCCAAGGCCCGGCCCCTCGGCCCCCGCCCCGGCCGCGGCCCTCGCGGACGCGGGGCCCGTCGGCCCGGTCGCCGTCGCCGGGTCGTCGTCAGCCCGTACGCCCATGGGTCGCTCTCTTTCGGTCTTGTGCCGTCTCTCGCGGTCGGGCCGTGTGTCGGTCAGGCGGTCTCGGTGGCGGCCGCGGCACGCTCGGCCGCCTCGACCACGTTGACCAGCAGCTGGGCCCGGGTCATCGGGCCGACGCCGCCCGGGTTCGGGGCGCGCCAGCCGGCCACCTCGTTCACCCCCGGGTGCACATCGCCGACGATCTTGCCGCTCTCGTCCCGGCTGACGCCCACGTCCAGCACCGCCGCGCCCGGCTTGACGTCCTCCGGCTTGATCAGGTGCGGTACGCCCGCGGCGGCCACGATGATGTCCGCCCGGCGCAGATGCGCGGAGAGGTCACGCGTACCGGTGTGGCACTGGGTCACCGTCGCGTTCTCGGAGCGGCGGGTGAGCAGCAGCGGCATCGGGCGGCCGATGGTGGTGCCGCGGCCGACCACCACGACCTCCGCGCCGTTGATCTCCACCCCGTGCTTGCGCAGCAGGGTGATGATCCCGTTGGGGGTGCAGGGCAGCGGCGCGGGCTCGTTGAGCACCAGCCGGCCGAGGTTGGTGGGGTGCAGTCCGTCGGCGTCCTTGGCCGGGTCCATCAGCTCCAGGATCCGGTTCTCCACGATGCCCCTGGGGAGCGGGAGCTGCACGATGTAACCGGTGCAGGCGGGGTCCTCGTTCAGCTCGCGGACGACCGCCTCGATCTCGTCCTGGGTGGCGGTGGCGGGCAGTTGGCGCTGGATGGAGGCGATGCCGACCTCCGCGCAGTCGCGGTGCTTGCCGGCGACGTACTTGTGGCTGCCCGGGTCGTCGCCGACCAGGATGGTGCCGAGGCCGGGGGTGGCGCCCCGGGCCTTGAGGGTGGCCACGCGGGCGGCCAGTTCGGACTTGATCGCGGCGGCGGTGGCCTTGCCATCGAGAATCTGGGCGGTCATGGGTCCATCCTCCCGGATGAACCCGCCCCTGTTCCAATTCGCGGGCGGTCCCCCGTACCGGTCGGCCCGCGGCGGCGCGGGCCGGTGTCCCGGCCGCGCTTCCACCCCGGAGGTCGGCCGAGGTTGCACTTGCACAACGCCTCGTTCTATCGACTGGACAAGCGGTCTGGGCAGCGACCACGATGATCCGCGCAGTGCCGCGGGCAGTGCAGGGGGGCAGAACCGCAGGAAACGGGCACAAACGTTCCTCCGCGCGGGCCGCGCCGTCCCCGCACCACAACGGAGGAAAACCGCCATGAGTTTCGGCGACCCCAACAACCCCTACGGCCAGCAGCAGGGCCAGCCCCAGCAGCCGGGCTACGGCTACCCGCAGGGCGGCCAGCCCGCGCAGGGCGGCTACGGCTACCCGGCCGCTCCCCCGGCCCAGGACTACGGCTACTCCGGCGGCCCGCTGGTGATGCCGGGTGGGGTCAAGGCCGCCCGCGTGATGCTCTGGGTGATCGCCGGTCTCCAGCTCGTCGGCATCGCGCTGCTCGCGCTGGCCGTCGTCGCGGTCAACAAGTACCGGGACGACCCGCAGCTCAAGGACTCCGCGGACTTCAACCAGTTCGCGGACTTCGGCACCGGCCTGCTCTATGTGTTCATCGCCCTGGCGGTGGCCTACCTGGTGGCGTCGATAGCCCTGGCGATCCAGTGCGGCAAGGGCGGCAACGGCGCCCGTATCGGCATCATCGTCTACGCCTCGTTCGGCCTGGTGCTCAGCCTCTACCCGTTCTTCCCGCTGAGCCTCATCCACCTGGTGCTGCTCATCCTGGTGATCGTCTTCGTCGCCAAGAAGGACGGCGAGGCCTGGTTCAAGCGCCCGCGCCACTGACCGCGCGCCGCTGATCGCGCGCCCGGTGGACCCGTAGGACCACCGGGGCGCGCCTCCGCGCCCACCCGCGCGTACCCACGTACCGGCGACCCTCCGCACCGCGGCACCGCCACCCCGCCGGTACACCTGCCTTCCCTGCCCGCGCACCGCCGTCCCACGCACCGCTCACCACGCGTCGCCGGCCCGCGCCGTCCCCATCCGCAACGGAGGAAATCCCGCCATGAGCTTCGGCGACCCCAACAACCCCTACGGCCAGCCCCAGAGCCAGCCCCAGCAGCCCGGCTACGGCTACCCGCAGGGCGGCCAGCCCCCGCAGCCCGGCTACGGGTATCCCCAGCAGGCGCCCCAGAGCGTGCCCCCGCAGCCGGACTACGGCCAGCAGCAGAACTACGGCTACCCGCAGCAGCAGCCGCAGCAGGGCTACGGCTACCCGCAGGCCGCCGGCACCCTCCAGGCCAACAACGGCTACATCAACGTGCCGGGCCTCGGCACCGTGGAGATAGCCAGCATGGGCCGGCGGTTCGCCGCCCGGGTGATCGACGGCCTCATCATCGGTGTGTTCTACGGCGTGCTGATGGCGATCGGCTTCGCCGGGCTGATCGGCGCCGCCGACGACGCGCAGGCCGCCGTCGACAAGTGCGACGCGACCTCGGCGAGTTACCAGAGCTGCGTCGACTCCGCCATGGCCGAGTCCACCGGCGGCTTCCTGGCCGCCATGATGACCGCGATCTTCGCCATCTTCCTGATCACGCTGCTCTACGAGTGGCTGCTGATCTCCTTCGTCGGCGCCACCCTCGGCAAGATGGCCGTCGGCCTGCGGGTCGTCAAGGAGCGCACCGGCGGCACCCCGGGCGTCGGCGGCGGCTTCATCCGCTGGATCCTGCCGCAGGTCGGTTCGCTGCTGTGCGGTATCGGCGCGCTGCTCGTCTACCTGTCGCCGTTCTTCGACAACTCCGGCAAGACGCAGGGCTGGCACGACCGCGCCGCCGGCACCCTGGTGGTCAAGAAGTAGCCGTCACGCAGCGGTAGTCGAGCACGGCGAAGGCCCCGCCCCCGGACGTCCCGGGGGCGGGGCCTTCGCCCTGTTCAGGCTCTTCGAAACGCGGACTCCTCGAAACGCTCGGGACTCAGTGGAAGAAGTGCCGCGTCCCGGTGAAGTACATGGTCACCCCGGCCTTGCGGGCCGCCTCGACCACCTGCTCGTCGCGGACCGAACCGCCCGGCTGCACCACGGCCTTGACGCCCGCCGCGGTCAGCACCTCCAGGCCGTCCGGGAACGGGAAGAACGCGTCGGAGGCGGCGTACGCCCCCCGGGCCCGCTCCTCGCCGGCCCGCTCCACGGCCAGCTTCGCCGAGTCGACCCGGTTGACCTGGCCCATGCCCACGCCCACGCTGGCACCGTCCTTGGCGAGCAGGATGGCGTTGGACTTCACCGCGCGGCAGGCCCGCCAGGCGAAGGCCAGTTCGGCCAGCTCGTCGGCGGACAGCGCCTCACCGGCGGCCAGCGTCCAGTTCGCCGGGTCGTCGCCGTCGGCCTGGAGCCGGTCGGTGACCTGGAGCAGCGCGCCGCCGTCGATCGGCTTGACCTCGACCGTCGCGGAGGGGGCGCCGGACGCCCGCAGCACCCGGATGTTCTTCTTCCTGGCCAGCGCCTCGACCGCGCCGTCCTCGTAGTCCGGGGCCACGATGACCTCGGTGAAGATCTCGGCGACCTGCTCGGCCATGGCCACCGACACCGGGCGGTTGACCGCGATCACCCCGCCGAACGCGGAGAGCGGGTCGCAGGCGTGCGCCTTGCGGTGCGCCTCGGCGACATCCGCGCCGGTGGCGATCCCGCACGGGTTGGCGTGCTTGATGATCGCCACGCACGGCTCGTCGTGGTCGTAGGCGGCCCGGCGCGCGGCGTCGGTGTCCGTGTAGTTGTTGTACGACATCTCCTTGCCGTGCAGCTGCTCGGCGCCCGCGAGGCCGCCGCCCTCCTCGGAGCGGTACAGCGCGGCGCCCTGGTGCGGGTTCTCGCCGTAGCGCAGCACGTGGGAGCGCTGGTGGACGGTGCCCAGGAACTCGGGGAAGCCGGAGTCGTCGGCCGGGGCGTACTCGGCGGCGAACCAGGAGGCCACGGCCGTGTCGTACGCGGCGGTGTGCCGGAACGCCTCGGCGGCCAGCCGCTTGCGGGCGGTCAGCTCGAACCCGCCGTCCTTCACCGCGTCCAGCACCTCCGCGTACCGCCCCGGGGAGGTGACCACCGCGACCGAGGGGTGGTTCTTGGCGGCGGCGCGGACCATCGACGGGCCGCCGATGTCGATCTGCTCCACGCACTCGTCCGGGGTGGCACCGGAGGCGACCGTCTCACGGAACGGGTAGAGGTTCACCACCACCAGCTCGAACGGCTCCACGCCCAGCTCGGCCAGCTGCTCGCGGTGGGCGTCCAGCCGCAGGTCGGCGAGGATCCCGGCGTGCACCCGCGGGTGCAGCGTCTTGACCCGGCCGTCCAGGCACTCGGGGAAGCCGGTCAGCTCCTCGACCCGGGTGACCGGGACGCCGGTGCCGGCGATCCGGGCCGCGGTGGACCCGGTGGAGACCAGCTCGACACCGGCCTCGTGCAGCCCCCGGGCGAGCTCCTCCAGCCCCGTCTTGTCGTAGACGCTGATCAACGCGCGACGGATGGGCTTTCGGGTGGGCTTATTCACCGACATGAACCTTTCGTCCCTCAATGCGGTAGCCGTGCCGGGCCAGACGCCCCACGACCTCGACGAGCAGCGAGCGCTCGACTTCCTTGATCCGCTCATGCAGAGCGGCCTCGTCGTCCTCGTCCCGGACCTCAACCACGCCCTGGGCGATGATCGGGCCGGTGTCGACGCCGTCGTCGACGAAGTGGACGGTGCACCCGGTGACCTTGGCGCCGTACGCGAGCGCGTCGCGCACCCCGTGGGCCCCGGGAAAACTGGGCAGCAGGGCGGGGTGGGTGTTCACCGTCCGCCCGCCGAAGCGCTCCAGGAACGCCTTGCCGACGATCTTCATGAACCCGGCCGAGACGACCAGGTCCGGCTGGTACGCGGCGACCGCCTCGGTGAGCGCCCGGTCCCACTCCTCGCGGCTCGGGTAGTCCCCGACCCGGACCGTGAAGGTCGGCAGCCCGGCGCGCTCGGCCCGCTCGAGGCCCGTGATCGCGCCGCGGTCCGCGCCGACGGCGACGACCCGTGCCCCGTACCCCTCGGGGTCGGCGGCGATCGCGTCGAGCAGGGCCTGCAGATTGGTCCCGGATCCGGAGACCAGGACGACGAGGCGGGCGGGGGCGGCGGCCACGGCGGGACTCTTTTCGCGTTGCGGCGGTGGGGACCAGGGGTGGGGAGTACGGAGTGGGGCGGTGCGGACGACCGGCCGGGGCCACCGTTTGTACGGTCGTACGAACGGATCGCGCCTCTCGATACGGGGAACCCTACGAGGCGGCCGATCGTCAGCAACGATACCGGCACACCCGACCGCCCCCACGGGACGGGGGCGGACCCGACGGGTAGCGTCTGGGGAAGGGCCGCCCCGGCACGGGGCGGGCACGACGACACGAGACCCGGCAGCGACGGGTCTGAGGGGAAGACGTTCACCACATGCCGGACCGACGCCGCCGCACGGCCATCCACCTGCTGTCGCGGGACCGCCAGTCCACCGACCCGGCGGGCTCGTCCGGACCGGGGAGCAGCGGACCGGGGAGCTCGGGACCGGGTTCCGGGTCGTCCGGGTCCTCCGGGTCTTCGGCGCCCTCGGGGTCCTCCGCGCCCTCAGGGTCTTCCGGGTCCTCGGGGTCCTCCGGTGACGAGCACAACCCGTTCGCCCCGCCCCCCGAGGGCCGCCCGGACCAGCCCTGGCAGCCGCGCCGCCCGGAGGGCGAAGGGTCCGGGGACGGGGACGAGGGGTCCGAGGGCGGCGGGCGCAACCGGACGCCCTGGGGCCAGTGGAGCCCCCGGCAGCCGGGCCGCTCCTCCGGCGGCTTCGGCAGCCGGCCGCAGAACGGCGACCAGCGCGACCAGCAGGGCGGCGGTCCGGGCGGCGGTCAGAACACGTCGTCTCCTCGGGTCGACATGAAGGACCCCGCCCAGCGCCGGGCGCGTTACGCGCTGCTCGCCGGTATGTGGGGCTTCTTCTTCGCGCTCTTCGACCTCACCGAGATCGGCCTGCTGCTCGGCGCCCTGGGCCTGTACTGGGGCATCAGCTCGCTGCGCGCCCGCCGGTCCGCCGCCACCGCGACCGACGCCACCCGGCCGGCCACCGGTGCGGCCCCCGCTTCGGCCACCCCGGCCAAGTCCTCGGGTGGCGGCCGGCCGCAGACCACGGCGGCCGTCAGCGGGGTGGTGCTGGCCGCGATCACCCTGGCGATCGTGGCCGGTGCGTACACGGTCCAGCTCGCCTATCGCGACTACTACACCTGCGTGGACGACTCGCTGACCCGCAGCGGACTGCTGGCCTGCAACGAGCGGCTGCCCGAGCCGCTGCGGGACGTCTTCGGCGTCCAGGACTGACGCCCCGACGGCCTCTGCCGACGGCGACGGCCCCCACCGCGACTTCGCGGCGGGGGCCGTCGGTCACTCAGCCGCCGAGGGCTACTGAGGGGGATACGGGGCGGAGTACGGGCCGGGCCCGGCCGCCCCCGAGGCCGCTCCCCCGCCACCCGGCTCCGCCCCGTCCTCCGCGGCCTCCCCGCCCTCTCCGTCCTCCGGGTCCTCCGTGTCGGTCTCCTCCGGGGTGTCCGGGAGCGGCGGCGGCCCCACCAGCGGGTTGGAGGCCTCCTTCAGGGCCGCCCAGCGCGCCCGCCGGGCCTCCGGCTCCTCCCAGTCGGCCGGCAGGAACCCGTACACCTCCGCGGCCTCGAAGGCCTCCGAGACCGGCTCCCGCTCCTCCGGGTCGTCCGGCACCCCGCCCGTCTCCTCGTCCGCCGCCCCCTGCTCCGGGGCCTCCTCCCGGGCCGTCGGCAACGGCGGTGGCGACTCCTCGTACGCGGCGAACTCCCACGCCTCCCGGGCCTCCCGCCGTACCCGCCAGGCCCGTAGCAGCAGGGCCCCCGGCAGGCCGACCGCCGCCGTCCAGCCCATCGCCGCCGCCCCGGTGCGCCACCAGACCGGGCCGAACTCGGCCAGCCGCGCGGTGCCCAGCGGCCCGCCCGCCGCCGCCGCGAGTCCGGCCATGGCCGCCCCGCAGACCACCGCCGCCAGCAGCGCGGCCAGCGCCGTGTCGCGTACCCGCGCGCTGGTGCGCCGCCCGGCCTGGCGGGCCACCGCCACCCCGGCGGCCAGGGCGACCAGCGCGCTCGTCCAGTGCGGCCAGCTTCCGGGGCCGTCCCCCGGGACCGCGGCCAGCAGCGGGAACGGCGGCAGCCCCGCCGTGCCGGTGGCCGACAACGGGGCGGCGGTGGCGGCGGCACCGACCGCGAACCCGGGGCCGAGCCCGTACGCGGCACCCCAGACGGCGGCGTTCGGCAGCAGGGCCAGCGCCAGCAGCACCACAGCCGTCCGTCCGGACCAGGTCCCGGACAGCCCCAGCAGGGCGTCCCGGGCCGCCCCGAGGTGCCAGACCAGGGAGGCCAGCACCAGCAGCGCTCCCCCGGCCAGCAGTACGGCGGTGGCGACGGCTCCGGCCCGTACGCCGACGGTGGTACGCGAACGGGCCAGGGCCACCCGCAGCCGCTCCGGCGCCCAACCGGGCAGGGGGCCCGGCGGCCGCCCGTACGCGCCCCACACCCCGGCGGCGGCCGACAGCACGGCGAGCGGCACCAGCCGCAGGGCCGCGCCGAGCGGGTCGACGGTCAGCGGGCCGCCGGTCCCCGCGTAGCCGATCGCCCCTGCGGCCACCAGCAGATAGCCCCCGGAGACGGCGGCCACCACGGCTCCCGGCGGAGGCGGCCGGCCGTCGTCCTCGGGGTCGGCCGCGTCCCGGGCGGTCCGGTGCACCAGCCAGGCCGGCAGGGCGACCAGCAGCAGCGGGACCACCCCGATGGGGGCGAAGGCCCCGGCGGGGGCAATGGGACGGGCCAGCTCGGCCCCGTGCGCCAGCAGCCACAGGGCGGCGGCCACATGCAGGGCGCCCCCGGGGCCGCTGTCGGGGTAGGGGGAGCCGATCCACAGGGCCAGCACCACGACGGTGACGGCACCGAGTCCGAGCCCCGCCGCGAGGGCGCCGCGCACACAGAGCCCGGGAAGGACCCCCGAGAGGCGGCGGACGGTCGTCGTTCCGATCACCCGGGCCATGGTGCCAACGACACGCGCTTGATCCGGGTAACGGGCGAAGAGCCGGTGTGGCGCGCAATATACGCTTATGTACTTTTCGCCCTCCGCCGACGGCCGTCCTGCCGGGGGCCGGCCATGACCCGGACCGCGACCACCTCCGAGCCCGACGAGTTCCACGAGTCCGACGCGCCGGCGCCCGTCGGGCCGTCGGACGGGCCGCCCGACCGGGCCGGAAAACCCGACGCCCCGCCGCCAGGACCCACACCTCCGCTGCCGTCCGCCCGGGAACGGCGCCGGCTCCGGGAGGCGAGGAACCTCTCCGAGGAGCAGCTCGCCCGCATGCTGGGGGTCACCCGGGCGACGGTGCGCTCCTGGGAGAACGGGCGCACCACCCCGCGCGGCCGCAAACGCCAGGCATACGCCAGGATCCTGCACGCCGTACCGGAGACACCGCCGGATACACCGGTGGAGACACCGCCGGAGACACCGGTGGTGGAGACCGGGGGCGGGGGCGAGAGCACCGGCGCCGATCCCGTACCGCGGGAAGCGACCGCGGCGCCCGAGCCCGCTGCTGACACCGAGCCCGCCTTCGTACCGGCGTCCGAAGCCGTGGCCGACACCGAGCCCGCCCCCGAGGCCGAGCCGGAGCCCACGGCCGGGACCGACGCCGACACCGAACAGGCGGCCGACGCGGGCACCGACGCCACCGCCGCTACCGCTCAGGCGGCCGAGCCCTCCGCGGAGGCCGTCTCCGCGCCCGCCGCGGCGTTCGACGCGCTGTACGAGGCGGCGGCGCCCGGGCTGGTCCAGCAGGCCTATGTGCTGACCGGGCGGCGCAGGCTGTCGCGGGAGGCGGTGGAGTACGCCTTCCATCTGGCCTGGGAGCGGTGGCCCGAGGTCGCCGTGGACCGGGATCCGGCGGGCTGGGTACGCGCCGCCGTGCACGAGTACGCGCTGTCGCCCTGGCACCGTTTCCGGCGCTCGCAGCGCGTGCCCGACTCCCCCGGTGCCGACCGCGCCGCCCAGGCGCTGCGGGCCGCGGTGCTGGAGCTGCCACCGGTGTACCGGCGCACCCTGCTGCTCTACGACGGGCTGGGCCTGGATCTGCCGGAGACGGCGGCCGAGACGGAGGCGAGCACCCCGGCGGCGGGCAACCGGGTGCTGCACGCCCGGGCCGCGGTGGCCGAGAAGGTGCCGGAGGTGGCCGATCCGGCGGTGCTGCACAAGCGGCTGACGTTCGTGCTGACCAAGGGGCCGGCGGTGTCGCTGGCCGCGCCGCGCTCGGTCCGCAGCGGCAGCGAGCGCCGGATCCGGCTGTGGACCCGGGCGGCGATCGTGCTGACGGTGCTGATCGTCGGGGCGACCGCGTTCACCCTGGCGACCGCCCCGACCTCGTACGAGCCACCGCTGGCACCGGGCGAACCGGTGGCCGGGGTGCCGGTGCTCAGCGGGCCGGAGCGGAGCCTGACCCGGGAGGACGCCGCCCTGCGCGACCGGCTGCGCTCCGAGCCGGCCGGCGGCCCGGCCCGGCTGGTCCCCCAGCTGCCCTGAGAGCGGCCCCGGGTACACGCGGACGGGCCCGCCACCGGTTGCGACCGGTGGCGGACCCGTCCTGCCGTGCGGAGCCGGGTGGGGCTCCTGGTGGGCTCAGCCCTCCAGGATGGCGCGGGCCAGCTTGGCGGTCTCGGTCGGGGTCTTGCCGACCTTGACGCCCGCGGCCTCCAGGGCCTCCTTCTTGGCCTGGGCGGTGCCGGAGGAGCCGGAGACGATGGCGCCGGCGTGGCCCATGGTCTTGCCCTCGGGCGCGGTGAAGCCCGCGACGTAGCCGACGACCGGCTTGGTGACGTTGGCCTTGATGAAGTCGGCCGCACGCTCCTCGGCGTCGCCGCCGATCTCGCCGATCATCACGATCAGCTCGGTCTCCGGGTCGGCCTCGAAGGCCGCCAGGGCGTCGATGTGGGTGGTGCCGATGACCGGGTCACCGCCGATGCCGACCGCCGAGGAGAAGCCGATGTCCCGCAGCTCGTACATCATCTGGTAGGTCAGGGTGCCGGACTTGGACACCAGACCGATCTTGCCCGGCTTGGTGATGTCGCCGGGGATGATGCCCGCGTTGGACTGGCCGGGGGTGATCAGACCCGGGCAGTTGGGGCCGATGATGCGGGTCTTGTCGCCCTTGGACTTGGCGTACGCCCAGAAGGCGGCCGAGTCGTGGACGGCGATGCCCTCGGTGATGACGACGGCCAGCGGGATCTCCGCGTCGATGGCCTCGACGACGGCGGCCTTGGCGAAGGCCGGCGGCACGAAGAGGACCGAGACGTCGGCGCCGGTCTTCTCGATCGCCTCGGCGACCGAGCCGAAGACCGGTACGGAGGTGCCGTCGAAGTCGACGGTGGTGCCGGCCTTGCGCGGGTTCACGCCGCCGACGATGTTGGTGCCGTCACCCAGCATGAGCTTGGTGTGCTTCATGCCCGTGGCACCGGTCATGCCCTGGACGATGACCTTGCTGTCCTTGGTCAGGAAGATAGCCATGGTGTTTCCGACCTCGTCCCTTACTTCGCAGCCGCGAGCTCGGCGGCCTTGTCGGCCGCGCCGTCCATGGTGTCCACGCGCTGCACCAGCGGGTGGTTGGCGTCGGACAGGATCTTGCGACCCAGCTCCGCGTTGTTGCCGTCGAGCCGCACGACCAGCGGCTTGGTGACGTCCTCGCCCTTGGACTTCAGCAGCTCCAGGGCCTGGACGATGCCGTTGGCGACCTCGTCGCAGGCGGTGATGCCGCCGAAGACGTTGACGAAGACGGACTTGACGTCCGGGTCGCCGAGGATGATCTCCAGGCCGTTCGCCATGACCTCGGCGGAGGCGCCACCGCCGATGTCGAGGAAGTTGGCGGGCTTGACGCCGCCGTGCGCCTCACCGGCGTAGGCGACCACGTCCAGGGTGGACATGACCAGGCCGGCGCCGTTGCCGATGATGCCGACCTCGCCGTCCAGCTTGACGTAGTTGAGGTTCTTGGCCTTGGCGGCGGCCTCCAGCGGGTTGGCCGCCGCCTTGTCCTCCAGCGCCTCGTGCTCCGGCTGGCGGAAGTCGGCGTTCGCGTCCAGGGACACCTTGCCGTCCAGGGCGATGACCCGGCCGTCGGCGACCTTGGCGAGCGGGTTGACCTCGACGAGGAGCGCGTCCTCGGCGACGAAGGTCTCCCAGAGGGTGACCAGCACGTCGGCGACCTGGTCGGCGACCTCGGCCGGGAACTTCGCCAGGGCGACGATCTCGGCGGCCTTCTCCTTGGAGACGCCCTCGTTGGCGTCGACCGGCACCTTGGCGAGCTTCTCGGGGGTCGTCGCGGCGACCTCCTCGATGTCCATGCCGCCGGCGACGGAGGCCATCGCCAGGAAGGTGCGGTTGGTCCGGTCGAGGAGGTACGAGACGTAGTACTCCTCGGCGATCTCCGGGGCGGTCTCGGCGATCATCACCTTGTGGACCGTGTGGCCCTTGATGTCCATGCCGAGGATGTCGGTCGCGCGGGCGACCGCCTCGTCGGGGGTGCCGGCCAGCTTGACGCCACCGGCCTTGCCGCGGCCGCCGACCTTCACCTGGGCCTTGACGACCGACTTGCCGCCCAGCTTCTCGGTGGCCTCGCGCGCCGCCTCAGGCGTGTCGATGACTTCACCGGCCAGCACCGGTACACCGTGCTTGGCGAAGAGGTCCCTCGCCTGGTACTCGAACAGGTCCACGCGCGTCCGTCCCTTTTCTGGTGATCGCGGTTCGTTGTCTGCGTGGGCGTGCCGCGCGCCCGGTCAGGGCGGAGGGCAACGTGACTGCGCTGTCACAAGGGAGGCGTACACGGTGTCCGTGGACGCGGCATGTCCGTCTCGCAGGTTATCCCCGACCGCCCCGGGCCCCTAAATCGCAGATCACAACCGAGCGGTGATACCGGTCACAGGATCCGGCCACACCGGACCGGATCACCGAGCCGGATCACCGGGCCGGATCACCGGGCGGCCCCCTCCGGGCCGGACGGCCCGGATATCCCCGTACCGGGCAGGCCGGCCGCCTCAAGGATCGGTCGGGTCGGGTACGGGGAGCGGCAGCCCCTCGATGGCGGCGGCCATCACCTCGGGGAAGAGGTCGGGGGTGCAGGCGAAGGCCGGGGCGCCGAGCGCGGCCAGCGCCGCCGCGTGGGCGCGGTCGTAGGCGGGGGCGCCCTCGTCGGAGAGCGCGAGCAGGGCCACGAACCGCACTCCGGAGGCCTGCATCGCCGCGACCCGCTTCAGCATCCCGTCCCGTATCCCTCCCTCGAACAGGTCGCTGATCAGGACGACGACCGTGTCCGCCGGACGGGTGATCCGGGACTGGCAGTAGGCCAGCGCGCGGTTGATGTCGGTGCCGCCGCCGAGCTGGGTGCCGAAGAGCACGTCCACCGGGTCGTCCAGCTGGTCGGTGAGATCGGCGACGGCCGTGTCGAAGACGACCAGCCGGGTGGAGAGGGAGCGCATGGAGGCGAGCACCGCGCCGAACACCGAGGCGTGCACCACGGACGCGGCCATCGAGCCGGACTGGTCGACGCAGAGCACCACCTCCTTGCGCACCGACCGGGCCGCCCGGGCGTGCCCGACCAGCCGCTCGGGCACCACGGTGCCGTACTCGGGGAGGTAATTGCCGAGGTTGGCGCGGATGGTGCGGTTCCAGTCGATGTCCCGGTGGCGGGGGCGGCTGGTGCGCGCACCGCGGTCCAGCGCCCCGCCCACCGCGGCGCGGGTGCGGGCCGCCACCCGGCGCTCCAGGTCCTCCACCACCCGGCGGACCACGGACCGCGCGGTCTCCCGCACCGTCTCGGGCATCGCCTTGGCCAGGGAGAGCAGGGTGCCGACCAGCTGGACGTCCGGCTCCACCGCCTCCAGCGTCTCCGGCTCCAGCAGCAGATCGGCCAGGCCGAGCCGGTCGATCGCGTCCCGCTGCATCAGCTGGACGACCGGGGTGGGGAAGTAGCGGCGGATGTCGCCGAGCCAGCGGGCGACCGAGGGCACCGAGGCGCCGAGCCCCGCCGCACGCTCGCCCCGCCCCGGCCCGCGCCGCGCCCCGGCCCCGCCACGCTCGTCCGCCCCGTACAGCGCGCTCAGGGCATCGTCCATGGCCGCGTCGGCTCCGCCCAGGGCCCGCCCGGTGCCGTCGCCCGCACCCGGGCCGAGCACCATCCGCCAGCGCCGCAGCCGCTCGTCCTCGCTCATCGCCCCGCCCCCACGGTGTCCGTTCCTGGTCGGCCGGGTCCTTGCCCCGGTTCTTGCCCGGACGGGTCTCCGAGCAGCAACCGCAGCACCGGCAGTACGGCGTCGGCGCGCTCCCCGTCCAGCCCCGGCCCGAAGCCCGGCGCACCCGGCAGGGCGGCGCCGGAGCTCTGCCGCCGACCGGCGGGACCCCGCCGTACCAACTCGCCGATGGACCGCCGCACCGCCGGTTCGTACGCGGAGAAGGTGCGCCGCAGCAACGGCAGCACATCGGTGAACGCCTCGGGCGGCACCGTGCTCAGCCAGCCGTCGACCAGGCCGAGCAGCCGCTCGTCATGGACCAGGAGCAGCCCGCCGCCGGCCCCGTCCGCCCCGCCGCCGGCGAACCCCTCGATCCAGGCGGCCGCCGCGGCGGGCGGCGCCCCGGCCGAGAGGGCCTGTGCCATCAACCGGGCGGCCTCCTCCTCGTCCAGCCTCCCGTCGTCGAAGAGCAACCGGGCTGCCCGCCCGCGCACCACCCCCGGCACCGCGTCCCGGTCCGCGAGCCGCCCCAGCGTCTCCGCCCACCGCCCGAGCAGCCCACGCCCCGCACTCGCGTCCATGACCGCATCCGCGCCCCCACCCGTGTCCGGCAGCAGCCGTATCGCGGTGTGGACGGCGTCGAGATGGCCGCGCATCTCCGCCGCGGCGTCCGCGCCCAGGCCGGTGCAGGCGGGCGGGAGCAGAACCCGGATCCGCTCGGCCAGCCCGACGGCGACCTCGGCGAGCGCGGCGGTGTCCGTACCGCGCACATCCCCGTACCGCAGCGAGCGGGCCAGCGCGGGCAGGGCCTGCGCCAGATGGGCGACGTCCGCGTCGAGCGCGGCCCGGTCGGACAGGGCCCGCATCACCACCGGCAGCGCCTCCGCCAGGCCCGCCGCCAGACAGGTCTCGGCGAGGGCGGTGACCTCGGCGAGCGTGGTCGCCGCGACCGCCCGGGCCTCGGCCTTGGCGGTCGCCGCGCCGTGCACCGTGGTGCCCCACACGCCGGCCTCGGCCACCCGGATGTGCAGCTCCGGCTCCCAGCGCAGCCGCCAGGGCTCGCGGAAGGTGCCGGTGCCAGAGCGGCCGGCCACCGGCTCTCCCCAGGGGACGCCGAGCAGCCGGAGCCGGTGGAGCAGCCGGCTGCGTGCCGCGTCGGTCTCCTTGCGCAGATCGAGGTCGAGGGCGCGCTCGTCCGGCTCGGGCCGCAGCCGCAGGGTGCGCTGGAGCCGGCTCAGGTCCCGTTGCAGCGGGACGGCGGGCGCCCCCTCGGGGACCTGCCCCATGACGTCCCCGACCACCAGCCGGTCCTCGACCAGCCGGAGCGGGACGTCGGAGCCGCCGCACATCGCCGCCCGGACCGCGTCGGTGGTCTCGGCCAGCCCGGCGAGCGGCCGCCCACGCAGGGCGGCGAGCATCTCGGCGAGCCGGACAGCCTCGATCACCTGGGCGGGAGAGACGGCGTGGTCCTCCTCCCGCAGCAGTCCGGCGACCCGGGTCAGCCAGCGCTCGACCGGGCGGTCCGGGGCCGCGAAGAGATGGGCGTACCAGCCGGGCGAGTCGACGCCCGCGCCGTAGCCGGTGTGCCGGGCGAGCCGGCGGTGGGTCCAGGGCACCCAGGTGGTCTCGGTACGGACCTTGGGGAGCCCCTTGAGCAGGGCCCGGTCGGCGGTGGCGGTGGTCCGGGCGGTGAGGGCGGGCACATGCCAGGCCCCGCAGACCACCGCCACCTCCTCGCCGTACTCCCTGCGCGCCGCCCGGAGCCGGAGCCGCATATGGGCCTCCCGTACCGCCTCGCGCCGGGCCTCGGCCGTCCCGGGTTCCTCTTCCCGGGAGGCGTCCTGGCGGAGTGCGGCCATGGCCTCGGCGAGGCGCGCGAAGACGGCGAGCGGATCGCGCGGGGCGGTGTCCGGTGGGCCGTTGGCCCCGGGCCCGGCGGCGGCCCGGTGCTCCACCACGTCCTCCCACCACCGCTCGGCGTCCTCGTATCCCCCGGCCTCGGCGAGCGCGGCAAGCGGGTCGCGGCGCAGCCCCGCCCGCCGGGCCCGGTCCGCCGCGGCCTCGGGATCGTCACCGTGCCCGCCGCCGCCCGAGTCCCCGCCGCCTCCGTCTCCCCCTTCCGCGTCCCCGTCGGTCCAGGAGGGGTCCTGGGCCATGGCGAGCGAGTGGGCGGCGGGCAGGTCGAAGAACCGTACGGCCGCGCCCCGTTCCAGCGCCCAGCGCAGCGCCACCCACTCCGGGGAGAACTCCGCCATCGGCCAGAACGCGGCCCGGCCGGGGTCGTCCGCGGTGTGCGCGAGCAGCGCGACCGGTGGCCGCATCCGGGGGTCGGCGGCGAGCGGCAGCAGCGCGTCCGCCTCGGGCGGGCCCTCGATCAGCACGGCGGCCGGTGCGGCGGCGTCCAGGGCGGCGCGGACGGCGCGGGCCGAGCCGGGGCCGTGGTGGCGCACCCCCAGCAGCAGCGGGCCGGCCGTCATCGCGTCACCTCCCGGCAGGCGCGGTAGAAGTCCTGCCAGCCGTCCCGTTCGCGGACCACGGTCTCCAGGTACTCCTGCCAGACGATCCGGTCGGCGGCCGGGTCCCGGACGACCGCGCCGAGGATGCCCGCGGCCACGTCCCCGGGCCGCAGCAGCCCGTCCCCGAAGTGCGCGGCGAGGGCGAGTCCGCCGGTGACCACGGAGATCGCCTCCGCCGTGGAGAGCGTGCCGGAGGGGGACTTGACCTTGGTCCGGCCGTCGGTGGTGAGCCCGGAGCGCAGCTCCCGGAAGACGGTGACGACCCGTCGGATCTCGTCGCCGCCGTCCGGCGCGGTGGGCAGTCCGAGGGAGCGCCCCAGCTGGTCGACGCGGCGCGAGACGATGTCGATCTCGTCCTCGGGGGTGGCCGGCAGCGGCAGGACCACCGTGTTGAAGCGGCGGCGCAGGGCGCTGGAGAGTTCGTTGACCCCGCGGTCGCGGTCGTTGGCGGTGGCGATGAGGTTGAAGCCCCGTACCGCCTGGACCTCCTGCCCGAGCTCCGGGATGGGCAGCGTCTTCTCGGACAGGATGGTGATCAGGCTGTCCTGGACGTCGGCGGGGATACGGGTGAGCTCCTCCACCCGGGCGGTCCTGCCCTCGGCCATGGCACGCATCACCGGACTGGCGACGAGGGCGTCGGCGCTGGGGCCGTCGGCGAGGAGGCGGGCGTAGTTCCAGCCGTAGCGGATGGCCTCCTCGGGTGTGCCGGCGGTGCCCTGCACCAGCAGCGTGGAGTCACCGCTGACGGCGGCGGCGAGGTGCTCGGAGACCCAGGTCTTGGCCGTGCCGGGCACGCCGAGGAGCAGCAGGGCCCGATCGGTGGCCAGCGTGGCGATCGCGACCTCGACGATCCGGCGCGGCCCCACATACTTCGGGGTGATGACGGTGCCGTCGGGCAGGGTGCCACCGAGCAGATAGGTGGCGACGCCCCACGGCGAGAGCTGCCAGCGCGGCGGTCTGGGCCGGTCGTCGGCGGCCCGCAGCGCGCCCAGTTCACGGGCGAAGGCGTGCTCGGCGTGCGGCCGGAGCACCCCGGCGGCCGCTCCGTCCACGGCCACGTCTGCCTCTGCGTCTACATCTACGTCTACGTCTACGGGTGTGGCGCCGGTGGTTTCGGGCACGGTCGGGTCCCCCTCCGGATCGTGTGCGATCGGCTACGGGTTCCACCGTGCACCACGCCACTGACAATCGGGGTCCGAGCACCGGGACAACCGTCAGGGGGCCGCGTCCGGCGGCCCGCTGACGGCGACGGGCGCCCCCGGCCGAGCCGGAGGCGCCCGTGTGAAGCGCGAGAAGCGAGCGGGCTCAGCTGGCGATCGGCGAGACGGCGACGCACCCGCCGGCCGCGGCGTACCCGGTGCCCGACTCCTCGGCGATCGCCTTGCCCTTGTAGATGATCTTGCAAGTGACCTTGCCGTCGCCGGCCACGTCCAGCGCGTTCGGCGCGACGGACGGCGGCTCGATACCGCGCAGCTTCACGGTCTTCGTCCACGGCAGCGTCGGGTTCTCGACGGTCTCCAGCTTCGGGTCCATCGCCGACTTGCCGCCGCCCGCGTTGAACTCGATCGACGTGATCTTCTCGCCGGTCACCTCGTAGGTGACCTCGTACTCCTCGTTCACCGCCTTGTCGACAGCCTTGTCGACCTCCTTGGTGACCTCCTTCTCGGTCTGCTCGGCGATCTCGGAGCAGGCACCGAGGCCCAGGACCAGGCCACCCGCGACGAGCACGGAGGCGACGGAGCGACTGATGCGGTTCATCGGAACGGGACCCCCCGGAGTGTGAACATGGCAAACGCAGAGAACAGTAAAGATGTCGCAAAGTCAACTCGTTGCGCAGCACCGCCCATCCGAGCGAAAACCGCTGCTCGGAGCGATTGTCAGTGGGGGGTCGTACGGTCGTTCGCATGGACCAACAGGGGGAGCGCGGAGCGGCCGCCGCCGAGGCCGCGGACCGACGGGCCGCGCGGCGAGCGGCCCGGATCAGCGCGGGTGTCGAGGAGTTGGAGCAGCGCCTGGCGGATCTGCTCCGGGCCGGGCTGGCGACGGCCGACCGCACGGGGTACGGCCTCTGGGAGGAGACCGCGGCGCGGATGGTAGACGCGCAGGCCCCCGGGCTCGCCACCCGGGTCCGCGAGTTGGGCGCGATACCGGGTTCGGGCCCCGGATGGCCGGCCCGGCTCCTGGAGGAGTGCGCGCTGACCCAGCTGCTGGGCCGGGCGTGGAGCCGGATCGACGCCCTCCCGGAGCCGCTGGCGTCGGCGGTGCGGACGAGGGTGGGGCTGACGGCGCCCGCCGACGGCCCCGCGCGGCGCGACCACTGGTCGGTGCTGGCCCAGTACGACACCTCCGACGGCAAGCTGACCACCCGTCGGATATGGCTGCATGGGCGGCGGACCGGGCGTACGGCGCTGGTGCTCTCCTACGGTGCGGCGGGCCGCGCGCCCGCGCTCGCCCTGCCGGTGGGCGCGGTGGTGGACGCGGAGCTGATCGCGCGCCCCGGGGCGGGAGGGCTCCGGATGGAGCTCGGCGAGCGGTTCGCCGACCCGGCGCCCGGCGAAGGCCCGCCATCCGGTGAAGGCCCGTCATCCGGCCGAGACACGGCGCCCGGAGCGGGTCCACCGGCCGGTGGTGGCGTCACCGAGGCCCTGGCCGCCTACGGGTCGGCGCTCCGGGAGGACCCCTGGCTGGACGCCCGGCCGGTCACGCTGGCCGCGGTCATACCGCTGCCGGACGGCCAGGGCGGCTGGCAGCTGGCCGAGGAGGACGGTTCGGCGGCCCTGCCACTCTCCCCGGCCGCGCTGGGCAGGCCCGGGCTGTGGCGGCTGGCGGCGGTGTCCGGGGGCCGCCCGGTGACCGTCTTCGGCGAGTGCGGCCACCGGGGCCTCACCCCGCTGGCCGTCTGGGCGGCGTACGGCGACGGGGCCCGCGCGACCACCGAGGGCGCCGCCGTCGCCACCGCCCCGCCCCTGGTCGCACTCGTCTGACACCACCCGGGGCGCGGAGCCGGATCCGGGCGCCAAAGCCCGGGGCAGAGGCCCGGAACAGAAGCCCGGAACAAAGGATCCCGACGACGCAGGATCTCGACGACGCAGGGTTCCGACGACGCAGGATCTCGACGGCAGAGGACTTCGACGGATCAGGACGAAGGGGGACCCGGATGACGACACCGCGCCCGACCACGCCCACCGCCTGGGAGGAGCTGGTCACCACCGCCCTGCTGGGCACCGACCGCCGCATACCCCGGCGCGTCCACACCGGGAGCCCCGGTCAGTCGCGACCGCCCGGCCCGACGTCCGGGCCCGCCGCCTTGCTGGACGAGGCCGCAGTGCACACCGTACGGCGCCGGGCGGGGCTGCGGCCCGCGCCCCTCGCCGCGGCCCTGCCGGAACCGGCCCCGCACGACCCCCGGCCCGAACCGCCCGGGGCCGCCTGCCGCCGCCTCGCCTCGCTGCTCGCCGACCGAACCACTCCCGGCGCGGCGGCTGGTGGGCGGCGCGGGTCGGCGCCCGACCTCACCGAGCTGCTGCCGCAGTGGCTGGCGGTGGCCCGTGCCCATGGCTACCGGGCCCCGGCACCGCTGCTGCCCGCGCTGCTCGACGCGGCCCGGGCCCGGACGGATCTGCGCCCCGCGGCCCTGGCGTTCGCCGGGCCCCTCGGGCTGTGGCTGGCCCGGCTCAACCCCGACTGGCGGTTCGCGCTGCGCGGCACGCCGGGAGCGGACCCGCTGACCGGGAGCGACAGCGCCAAGGACGTACGGCAGCTCTGGCAGGAGGGCCTGTTCGCCGAGCGGGTCGCCCTGCTGACCGCGGTCCGCACCCGTGACCCGGCCGAGGGGCTGACGCTGCTCATATCGACCTGGCCGACCGAGCGGGCCGAGGACCGGCTGATGTTCCTGGACTCGCTGCGCACCGGTCTGTCCGACACCGACGAGTCCTTCCTGGAGCAGGCTCTCGCCGACCGCAGCCGCAATGTCCGCGCCACGGCCGCCGAGTTGCTGTCCGCGCTGCCGCGTTCCGCGTTCGCCGCGAGGATGGCCGAGCGGTCAGCGAGCTGTGTGGGGCCCGACCGTACGGGCGGCACGGGCGCGGCGATCGCCGTCGAGGCGCCCCATGAGTGCGACGCCGGTATGCAGCGGGACGGGGTGGTCCCGGCACCGCCGCCGGGGCGCGGCGCACGGGCCTGGTGGCTGGGCCAGTTGGTGGAGGCGACGCCCCTGGCGGCGTGGTCCGGGCGGTTCGGCGGGCGGAGCGCCGAGGAGATCGTCGCCCTCGACGTGGCGGACGACTGGCGGGACGAGCTGCACGCGGCCTGGTGCCGGGCGACGGTACGCCAGCGGGACGCGGAGTGGGCCCGTGCCCTGCTGGGTTCCCCGGCCGCTCCCCTGGCGACCGGCCCCGGCACCTCCTCGCTCGCCGAGCGCTCCCGGCTGCTGTCCGTACTGCCCGGGGGCGAACGCGCCGCGTGGGTGGCCGGGTTCGTCTCGGCGCACGGCCTGTCCGACGCGTTCCAGCTCCTGGGGACCTGCGCCGTTCCCTGGGCCGCGCCGCTGGGCCGCGCGGTGGTGGACGCCCTGGACATCGCCCGGGACGCGGGCAGTTACCCCTGGAGCTTCAGCGGGGTGATGGGCCTGGCCGAGCGCTGCCTCGACCCGGCGGAGGCCGAGCGGCTGGAGGTCCTCACCGGCCGCTCGGACGACCCGGAGGACGCCGCCCCGGGAGCGGGCGACTACTGGGCGGAGGCCTTCCAACGGCTGGTCGCCACCCTGCGGCTACGCGCCCTGATGCGAGCCGAACTCACCCCGGGCTCCGCACTCGGTCCGCAGCCCTGACCGACGCGCGGCTCCCCGGGACTACCGACCATTCACCCCCAGGTCTCCCCGATGACCAGGTCCGGGCCGACATGGCGGCGGACAACGGGAGCGATCACCGGAGAGGCCCCCTCACCCGTCGACAGCTTGAAGGTGTGCACGACACAGGTACGCACCGGGTGGACCGGCCCGCTGGTCTCGGCGCTGTCACTGCTGGACAGGGGCCGGACCTGCGCTCGGGCCAGCGCGAAGCAGGCCAGCGTCGTCCGCTCGTCCTCGGACCAGAAGTGCTCGATGACACCCCGGTTGCCGAAGTCCAACTGGTCGAAGACCACGCCGAGGTCCTCCTCTCCGTACGGCGCCTCGCGCAGAGCGGGAAGGACGTCGAGGACCGCCTCGCCATGAGCCAGCACGCGGGCCCGCTCGTCCGAGGCGCCCCACGGGGGCGGTGCGTCGTAGTCCCTTGGCTCCTCGGGCATGTCGTCATCCGTGCGCAGCTCGGTGCCCGGGGCCGGCTTGTCCCAACGGGCCTGCCCGCTGACGCTCCCCCAGTTCAGGGAGGCGTTGACGCACAGTCGGCCGGCCACCAGCACCCAGGGAGGACGGACGACCCGCTCGCGCGCCAGGTCGACCACCAGGCGCCCGAAGTCCTCCCGGGGCAGCAGGGTCGGCAGCTCGGGGGCGAGGAAGGCGTCGGCCCAGATTCCCATGCGAACGGTTGTACCAACACGCCCTCGGGGCGCTCATCGGCTTTTCCACACCGCGGCGAGCAGTCGCCATACGTTGGGACTCGGCCCCGGAGGGGCCGAGAAGCGCGAGCCCCAGCCCCGCGCAGCCGGCAGGCCCCCGCCCCTACGCCTCCGCCGAGACCCGGACGTTGGCGTTGACCCACTCCACGATGGAGGTGGTCGTCGCGCCCGGGGTGAAGATCGCGGCGACGCCCTTCTCCTTCAGCGGGGCGATGTCGTCCTCCGGGATGATGCCGCCGCCGAAGACCTTGATGTCCTCCGCCTCGCGCTCCTTCAGCAGGTCGAGCACCTTGGCGAACAGCGTGTTGTGGGCGCCTGAGAGGATCGACAGCCCGATGGCGTCGGCGTCCTCCTGGATCGCGGTGTCCACGATCTGCTCCGGCGTCTGGTGCAGCCCCGTGTAGATGACCTCCATACCGGCGTCCCTGAGCGCCCGCGCGATCACCTTCGCGCCGCGATCGTGGCCGTCGAGACCCGGCTTGGCCACCACCACGCGGATCGGACCGGTCACACCCATCACTGCCTCCAGCTGCGTCCCCCGCGCCTGGTGCCCCGGGGAGGTGAACGAACGTTATCTACAGCATCCCGCACCCGGTCGTTTCGCGACCGCCGGGGAGGGGGAAATCACACGCGGGACATGTTCGTCGCGGATCGCCGTCCGGAACGGGCCACCGCCGGGCAGAGTGGCGATCACCAGGAAGCCGCAGCGAGGAAGCCGTGGCGCCGCGCCGCAGGCCGCGCGGCGCGCGCCACGGCAGGCAGACCACCAGCCACAGCGGGCAGCCACGGCAAGGCAAGCAGCCACCCGGCCATGGCACGGCAGGCACGCCACGGCCACGGCCACAGCCACAGCCACAGCCACAGCCACAGCCACAGCCACAGCCACAGCAGGCAAACAGCTCGCCGCCAGGCGCACCGCTCGCCACCAAGCAAGCAGCTCGCCGCCAAGCGCACCGCTCGCCGCCGGGCAGGCAGCTCACCGCCGGGCACAAGAGCGCGCCACCACGGCAGGCCATCGCCCTCCACCCGGCTTCCCTTTCCTCGGAGGTCGGCCATGCATCCGCTCCTCGCTCTCCCCTTCCGGCCCCTCCCGATCCGCCTCCCGCTCCGCCTCCCCCTCGGGCTGTCCGCCGCGCTCGTCCGGGCCACCGCGCTGGACGCCGCGCTCCTCGCCGGACACCTCCTCCTCTACCCGACGGGCATCCACCCGGCGGGCATCGCGGACGGACGCCACCGGGCGCCGGGCCGGACCGCCGGGGCGGAGCCACCGGCCGTACTGCTGCACGGGCTGGTGGACAACCGCTCCGTCTTCGTCGTGCTGCGCCGCACCCTGAGCCGGCGGGGCCGGCGGCTGGAGTGCCTCAACTACTCGTTGCTGACCTGCGACATCCGTACGGCCGCCGAGTTGCTGGGCCGCCATGTGGAAGAGGTGTGCGCCCGCAGCGGACACGCGCGGATCGACCTGGTCGGCCACAGCCTGGGCGGGTTGATCGCCCGGTACTACGTGCAGCGGCTCGGCGGCGACCGCCGGGTGCGCACCCTGGTCACGCTCGGCACCCCGCACTCCGGCACCGTCGCCGTGCCGCCCGCCGGACTGCATCCGCTGGTCCGCCAGATGCGGCCCGGCTCCTCGGTGCTGCGGGAGCTGGCGGGACCCGCACCGGGCTGCCGTACCCGCTTCGTCGGCTTCTGGAGCGATCTGGACGCGCTGATGTCACCGGCCGAGACGGCCAGGATCGACCACCCCGACCTCACGGCGGAGAACGTCAGGGTCACCGGAATCGGTCATCTGGCACTGCTGTTCCATCCGGCCGTCGCCGCGGCGGTCCACGAGGCGCTCTCCGCGAGCCCCGACGGGCGCTCCGACGGAACGTCTGATTCCGCCGCCGTCGCCTAGCCGTCACCCCAGAGATTCGAACGACTGTCGAACGTACGGCCAAGGCTGCGCCCGCCCTCCGCCGAAAGACGGCCGAATGCCCGTTTCCCTCCGGGTCGAAACCCCGCGGAAGATTGTCGCTCGCGCATACCGCCGGGTACAGTCGCGCCCACTGCTTTCCCCTCTGGGGCCCCCTTCGCGGGGCCGTCCCGGAACTGGTCCTGCTGCCGAGGCGAGAGAGACGTTGGTGAACGACCAGCACCCCCACGCCGGGTACCTCGGGGACGGCGCCTATGCGCCGACCACCCACGAGACCGGCAGCTTCACCGCCAGCGGCTTCCACCCGGGCCACGCCCAGAGCACCGGCCACGACCAGAGCGCCGGGTACGACCACGGCTCCGGTTACGGCGGCGCCGACGCCGGATACGCCACCGGCTCGTTCACCCCCGGCGCCTTCGCCGCCGACCCGCTCTTCGGCGACTACCCCGGAACCGCCGAGCAGACGCACGCCGCCTACACCGCGACCCTTCCCGAGGGCGGGGGCGTCTTCCCCCAGGACCCCGGCACCGCCGCGTACCCGATGCCCGGCTGCGAGGGCCCGACGGCCGACGGCCACCACAGCGGCCCGTACGACACCACCCAGTGGACGGCCGCCGCCGGGTACGGCGAGTACCCCGAGTACACCGGCCAGTGGGACGCCACTACCTGGGCCGACGCCGCCACCCAGACCATGCAGACGGCCACCCTGGCCGGCCCGGAGGCCCCCGCCCCCCAGCCGCCGGCCCCGGTCTACGAGGCCACCGCCCAGTGGGACGCCTCCGGCTATGACACCGGCGCCTACTCCACCGCCGCCTGGGAGTACGCGGCCGCGCCCACCGAGACGTTCACCGTCCCGGAGCAGTACGACTACGCGGCGGCGGACCAGCCCCTGGAGGACCGGCAGGACGGCGAGCCCGCGCAGGATGCGGCGGGCGACGCCGCGGAGAGGGACGAGGACGAGGCGCCGGAGCAGGAGCAGGTGCATGAGCTCGCCGCGGTGGTCCCGCGGCCGGCGCGGCGCGGCTCCCAGGGCGGTGCCCGCGGCCGGCGCCGTACCCCCGCCAAGCGGTCCGCGCTGCTGACCGTCGCCGTGCCCTCGGCCTGCGTCATGGGCGTCGCCGGTATCGCGGCCGCCTCGGTCACCGACCTGACCGGCGAGGCGACCAAGCCGAAGACCGACGACAAGGCCGTGACCGCCGCCGACACGCCGACCGTGCAGCCGGTCGTCGCCAATCGCCAGCTCGACACCCAGCTGGAGGCCTTCAGCGCCGACGCCCGCGACTTCGGCGACCGGGCCAGCCGCACCCAGGAGCGCATCGACCTGAAGGTCCGCCAGGAGACCGAGCGCAAGAAGCGCATCGAGGAGGCCGCCCGGCGCGAGGCCCTGCGCCCCAAGTTCGCGCTGCCGGTGGCGCTGCACCAGCTCAGTGCCCGCTACGGCCAGGCCGGCGTCAACTGGATGTCGCTGCACACCGGGATCGACTTCCCGGTGCAGTACGGCACCCCGGTGATGGCCGCCACCGACGGCACCGTGCGCACCCAGTGGAACAGCGCCTACGGCAACATGGTCATCGTGACCGCCCCCGACGGCACCGAGACCTGGTACTGCCACCTCAGCAGCGCCAAGATCCGCTCCGGCTCGGTCAAGGCCGGCGAGACCATCGCGTACTCCGGCAACTCCGGCAACTCCACCGGCCCGCACCTGCACTTCGAGGTGCGCCCCGGCGGCGGCTCCGCCATCGACCCGCTGCCCTGGCTGCTCAGCCACGGCCTCAACCCGACCGGCTGACCGGCCGAACCCCGCTGACAGCACGCGAAGGGGCCCGAACTCCTCCCGGAGCCGGACCCCTTCACCGTATCCGCACCGCTCCCGCCGGTGCTACAGCTTTTCGACCGGGGCGTACCGCAGCAGCAGCCGCTTGGGCTTCTCGTCCCCGAAGTCGATGGTGGCCTGGGCGTCCCCGCCCGCTCCGGTCACCGCCAGCACCGTGCCGAGGCCGAACTGGTCGTGGGTGACCCGGTCGCCGACCGAGAGGGCGATCACCGGCTTGTCCGTCGTACGCCGGGTGGCGAAGCCGGACGGACCCGCGCTGCGGGAACGCGAGGAGGACAGCGAGGAGGCGATCCCGGAGATCGGACCGGCCGGCGCCGCCTTCGCCCCGGTGCGCTTCCACTCCAGATACGCGCCGGGGATCTCCTCCAGGAAGCGGGAGGGCGGGTTGTACGAGGGCTGGCCCCAGGCGCTGCGCAGGGTGGAGCGGGTGAGGTAGAGCCGCTCGCGGGCGCGGGTGATGCCCACGTACGCCAGGCGCCGCTCCTCCTCCAGCTCCTTGGCCTGGCCCAGCGCCCGCATGTGCGGGAAGACGCCGTCCTCCAGACCGGTGAGGAACACCACCGGGAACTCCAGGCCCTTGGCGGTGTGCAGGGTCATCAGCGTGATGACGCCGGAGCCCTCCTCGTCCTCGTCCGGGATCTGGTCGGAGTCGGCGACCAGCGCCACCTGCTCCAGGAACTCGGCCAGGGTGCCGGGGTTGTCCCCCTGCCGGTCCTGCTCGAACTCCAGAGCCACGGCCGCGAGTTCCTGGAGGTTCTCGATGCGGGTCTCGTCCTGGGGGTCGGTGGAGGCCTGGAGCTCGGCGAGGTACCCGGTGCGCTCCAGTACGGCCTCCAGCACCACGGCCGGGCCCGCGCCGGACTCGACGACCGTGCGCAGCTCGTCCATCAGGGTGTTGAACCGCTTGACCGCGTTGGCCGAGCGGGCGGCCATCCCGTACGCCTCGTCCACCCGGCGCAGCGCCTGCGGGAAGGTGATCTTCTCGCGGAGCGCGAGGGCGTCGACCATGGCCTCGGCGCGCTCGCCGATGCCGCGCTTGGGGGTGTTGAGGATACGGCGGAGCGGGACGTTGTCCTCGGGGTTGGCGAGCACGCGCAGATAGGCGAGGACGTCCCGGACCTCCTTGCGCTCGTAGAACCGGACGCCGCCGACGACCTTGTAGGGCAGCCCGACCCTGATGAGGATCTCCTCGAAGACACGGGACTGGGCGTTGGTGCGGTAGAACACCGCCACGTCCCCGGCCTTGGCGTCACCGGCGTCGGTGAGCCGGTCGATCTCGTCGGCGACGAACTGGGCCTCGTCGTGCTCGGTGTCGGCGACGTACCCGGTGATCTGGGCGCCGGCCCCGGCGTTGGTCCACAGGTTCTTCGGGCGGCGGCTCTCGTTGCGCTCGATGACCGCGTTGGCGGCGGAGAGGATGGTCTGCGTGGAGCGGTAGTTCTGCTCCAGCAGGATGGTGGTGGCGTCCGGGTAGTCCTCCTCGAACTGGAGGATGTTGCGGATGGTGGCCCCGCGGAAGGCGTAGATCGACTGGTCCGCGTCGCCCACCACGCACAGCTCGGCCGGGCCCAGGTCCTCGTAGCCGGTGCCGACCAGCTCGCGCACCAGGGTGTACTGGGCGTGGTTGGTGTCCTGGTACTCGTCCACCAGCACATGCCGGAAGCGGCGCCGGTAGTGCTCGGCCACGTCCGGGAAGGCCTGGAGCAGATGGACGGTGGTCATGATGATGTCGTCAAAGTCGAGGGCGTTGGCCTCGCGCAGCCGGGACTGGTACATCCGGTACGCCTCGGCCAGCGTCTTCTCGAAACCATCGGCGGCCTGATCGGCGAAGGCCTCCTCGTCGATCAGCTCGTTCTTCAGGTTGGAGACCTTGGCGCTGAAGGACTTCGGCGGGAACTTCTTCGGGTCCAGGTCCAGATCCCGGCAGACCAGCGCCATCAGCCGCTTGGAGTCGGCGGCGTCGTAGATCGAGAACGAGGAGGTGAAGCCCAGCTTCTTGGACTCGCGGCGCAGGATCCGGACACAGGCGCTGTGGAAGGTCATCACCCACATCGCGTTGGCGCGCGGGCCGACAAGCTGCTCGACGCGCTCCTTCATCTCCCCGGCGGCCTTGTTGGTGAAGGTGATCGCCAGTATCTGGCCGGGATGGACATGCCGGGTGCCCAGCAGATGCGCGATGCGGTGGGTGAGCACCCGGGTCTTGCCGGAGCCGGCACCGGCCACGATGAGCAGCGGGGAGCCGGTGTGCACCACGGCGGCGCGCTGCTGCTCGTTCAGCCCCTCCAGCAGCGCGGCGGGGTCCAGGGCGGTGTGCCGGGTGTCCCGGGGCGGGGGCACGTCGAAGCGGTCCCCGAAGAGGTCGTGCGGAACCTCCTCGCCGCCCGGACCGTGGTCACCGTGGTCGTCGAGGTCCTCGGGCGGGGGCGGTTCCTCGGCCGTACGGTCACCGGCCTTGCGGTCGCGGTCGCCGAGTCCCGCCAGGAAGCTGTCGTCAAAGAGGCTGCTCATCGCCTATCGAGTTTAGGACCCCCCACTGACAGCCGGGGCCGAACGGCCGGTCCCACCGTATGGACTCGGCCACCCCGCGCCTCCGGGGTGCCGTCTCCGGGCCCGGCGGCTCACTCTGCGTACCGGATCCGTACCGGCCCGCAGACATCGCGCCAAGGTCACGGAAATGTATCGGGCAAATCGAACATCATCCTTCACAGCACCACCACACGTTGGCTAGCGTGCTCGCCCAAGCGGCCCGTCCCGCATCGGCGAACCACGCCGGTCGGGTCGCCACCGCCGTCTCCGTGCTGCCCCGCGGCGGCACGGCACCGGGTCCCACGACGTACGACCGAGGTGAATCGGCCCGCGACCGCTCCCCCGGCGGCGGGCCGTAGGGCACCTTCCGTTCCGCCCGAACCTGCACCGGCCGCCCAGGGCCGACCCGGTAGGCGGTCCATGGAAGGAGATGCCGGCCTTGGCGTCGCATCGCAAGCCGCGCTCACGCACCCTGCCCGTCCTGCACGGTTCCTCCCCCGCCGCCGTCGGGGTCACCACGGCTGCCGCCCTCGCTTCGGTGGCCCTCATCTCCTCGCAGAGCGCCACCGCCGCCACCGCCCCGCCCTCCGGGCGCACACCCACCGCCGGAGCGCCCTCCCCCGAGGAGGTCAGCGCCAAGGTGGACGACCTCTACCGGCAGGCCGGCGGCGGCGACACCGGCCGGACGGCGGCGGTACGGTCCGGGGCCACCGCGGTCGGGACGGCGCCGGCCGAGCGCCCGGCCGACCGCGTCACCGACCGTATCGACGACCGCACCGCCGACCATGTCATCGACCGCATCGACACCCCGCCGCCGCGCGCGGAGGACCGGCTGCCGGACGCCTGGACCGCGCCCTGCCCCGGGGACGTCCGCGCGGGGACGGTACGGGACGAGGCGGGGTGCGGGGAGGAGGACCGTACGGGAGGGGTGGCCGCGGAGACCGCCCCGCGGGTGGTCAAGGAGCGCAGCCAGTCGCGGCTGGCCCAGGCCCGGCTGCTGCTGGTACGGGCCGCCGCCGAGCGGACGCCCGCCACGGGGATACCGGCCACGGGGATACCCGCCCTGGGCACACCCGTAGAGCCCCGCTCCACCGCCGTCCTCGCGGCCGCACGGCAGCTGTCGGTGGTGCCGCCTTCGCCGCCGGTGGCACCGGTGACCGCCCCGGCCGCCCCTGCCGCCCACGCCACGGGCTCGCTGGGGAGCGAGGCGGCCAGGGTGGTCGCCTTCGCCGAGGCCCAGTTGGGAAAGCCCTATGTGCCGGGGGCGGCGGGCCCGAGTTCGTACGACTGCTCCGGGCTGGTGCGTGCCGCGTGGAAGGCGGCGGGGGTCGAACTGCCCCGGGACGCCGGGGCGCAGGCGCTGGCCGGGACGCCGGTCGCGATGGGGCAGATGCGCGCCGGTGACCTGGTGTTCTTCCATGGCGGCGGCGCCGGCCCCGGCCCGGGCGGCCATGTCGGCATCTACAAGGGCGACGGGATGATGATCCACGCGCCCGGGCCGGGTGCCGGGGTGCGCGAGGAGTCCGTGTTCTCGATGCCGATCCACGGCAGCGTCCGCCCCGCCTGAGGGCCAAGGGCCCGCCCGAGGCCCGCGGGCCCCTCTGCGGCCCGCGGGCCCGGCGCGGTCAGGTCCAGAGGGTGGCGATGAGGATGTTCGCCAGGGTCAGCCCGCCGACGGCGCCGAACTGGGCCTTGTCCGCCTTCTCCTCGTCGCGCTTGACGTAGACCAGGCCGAGGATGACGACCAGGATCGCCAGCTTCACGCCGATCTTGATGTTGTTCACGGTCTGGTACTCGGCCTGGTTCAGCCCGACCAGCACCATGCCGGTGAGCAGCATGGTCAGGGCGCCGTGCAGCATGGCCGGGCTGAACCGCGCGGTGCCCGCGCTCATCGCCTTCATCTGGGTGAGGAAGCCGCCGAGGAGCGCGGCGATACCGATGATGTGCAGGGCGACGAAGACATTGATGAGGACGTCCATGGCCCGGAGCCTAGACGGGGCCCCGGGGCCCTCCGCCGCCCGGGGCCGGGCCCGCGCCTCGCGCGACAAATCCTCACCACAGATCCGCCTCGGGGCCGTTCCGGTCCGATCCCGCCCGGCATCCGGTCGCACCGGGTCACCGAGGCTCCAAGGGCGAACAGTTGCGGTCATTCCCCGTCCGGCGTGTGACCCGGGCGCCTAGCGTCCCTGCCACGTCCAGGAAGGGAAGTGACCGCCGCCGTGGCAGCACGCCAGCACCAGGAACCCGTCCCCCCTCACGATCCGGGGCCGCCCGGCCCGCGGCGGGAGGGCGGCGGTATCGAGGGGCGGTCCGGTGGCCGCCATCGCGGGCGGCGGGGCCGGGAGACTTCGGCCCGGAGGGCCGGAGCGGCCGGTGGGCGGGTGGCGCTGACGCTGGCGCTCGCCGGGGCGGCGACCGCGACCGCGCTGACGGGTTCCGGGCACGCGGAGCCCCGGCTGACCCCGGCGGGGGCCAAGGCGGAGGCGGACCGGCTGTACCGGGCCGCCGAGGAGGCGGCCGAGCGGTACAACGCCGTCCGGGAGAAGGCGGACGGCGCCCGGAAGGCGGTGAACGCGCTCCGCGACGAGGTGGCCCGGCGGGCGGCGGTCCTCAACACCGCCCGAGGCGCGGTCGGCGCGATGGCCGCCGCCGACTACCGCTCCGGTACGGGCGGTGGGCTGCCGCCCGCGCTGCGGCTGGCGCTCACGGCCGACCCGGACGCCTATCTGGACGGCGCCGTGCTCGCCGGCCGGGCCGCCGACCACCGGGCCCGTACGGTCGGCGCGCTGCGCGGAGAACTGGTGGAGCTGGCCCGGCTGCGGTCGGAGGCCGCCGGCCGGCTGACAGAGCTGGAGTCGCTACGGGCCGAGGCCGGCCGCCACCAGGCGGTGGTCCACGGCAAGGCCGCGGCGGCGCGGCGGCTGGTCGACAGCCTGCCGCAGCCGCAGCGCGCGGCCTACCAGGGGGAGGTGGCCGCGCCCGGGCCCCGGCCGGGGCCGCCGCCGGGCGACGGGTCCCGGGCCGCCGCGGCCGTCGCCTTCGCGTACGGAGCGCTGGGGAAGCCGTACGTCTGGGGGGCGACCGGCCCCGCCTCGTTCGACTGCTCGGGGCTGACCCAGGCGGCCTGGCGCTCGGCCGGGGTGGCGCTGCCCCGGACCACCTACACCCAGATCGGGGCGGGGCGGCGGGTCGGGAGGGGTGAGCTGGCCCCGGGCGACCTGGTCTTCTTCTACTCCGGGATCAGCCATGTCGGGCTCTACATCGGCGGCGGCCGCATGATCCACGCGCCCCGCCCGGGCGCCCCGGTGCGGATCGCCCCGATCGACGAGATGCCCTGGGCGGGCGCCACCCGGGTGGCCTGAGCCCACTGGGGCCCGGGGGCGTCGGGGGCCCGGGGGTCAGACCAGCCGGCGTGCGGTGGCCCAGCGGGTCAGCTCATGGCGGTTGGAGAGCTGGAGCTTGCGGAGCACCGCGGAGACATGGGACTCCACGGTCTTCACCGAGATGAACAGCTGCTTGGCGATCTCCTTGTACGCGTATCCCCGGGCGATCAGCCGCAGCACCTCGCGCTCACGCTGGGTGAGCCGGTCCAGGTCCTCGTCCACCGGAGGGGCGTCGGTGGAGGCGAAGGCGTCCAGCACGAAACCGGCCAGCCGGGGCGAGAAGACCGCGTCGCCCTCCTGGACCCGGAAGACCGAGTCCACCAGGTCGGTGCCGGTGATGGTCTTGGTGACATAACCGCGGGCACCGCCCCGGATGACACCGATGACGTCCTCCGCCGCGTCCGAGACGGAGAGCGCCAGGAACCGCACCGGGTCCTCGGCGGCCGCCATCAGACCGGCGCAGCGGCGCAGCACCTCGACCCCGCCGCCGCCGGGCAGATGGACGTCGAGCAGGACCACCTCGGGGCGGCTCTCGGTGATCACGGCGACCGCCTGGTCGACGTCGGCGGCCTCGCCGACCACCTCGACCCCGGTGGTGTCGGTGCGGCCGATCTCGGCGCGCACCCCCGTACGGAACATCCGGTGGTCGTCCACCAGCACCACCCGCACCCGGCGTCCGGCCGCCGTCTGCCCGGCCCCCGTCGTGGTCTCGCTCATCCGTCCGCCCTCTCCATCTCCAGCTCCACCTCGGTGCCCTCGCCCGGGGCGGTCCGCACCCGGGCGGTGCCGCCGTTGCGACGCATCCGGCCGATGACCGATTCTCGTACGCCCATCCGGTCCTCGGGAACCGCGTCCAGGTCGAAACCGGGGCCCCGGTCGCGCACCGAGACGAAGACCGTGCGGCCCTCGACCTCCGCGAACACCTGGACCGGCCCGCCCCCGCCACCGTACTTGGCGGCGTTGACCATGGCCTCGCGCGCGGCCTGGAGCTGGGCGGCCAGCCGCTCGTCCAACGGGCAGTCGCCGACGACCACCACCTCTATCGGGACGCCGTGCTTGTCCTCGACCTCGGCGGCGGTCCGCTTCACCGCCTCGGCGAGGGTGTCGGGCTCGTCGCTCTCGTCCTTGCCGGTGCCCTCGGGGCGGTAGAGCCAGTTCCGCAGCTCCCGCTCCTGGGCGCGGGCGAGCCGGCGGACCTCGCCGGGGTCCTCGGCGTGCCGTTGTATCAGGGTCAGGGTGTGCAGTACGGAGTCATGGACATGGGCGGCGACCTCGGCCCGCTCCTGGGCGCGGATGCGCATGGTCCGCTCCTCGGAGAGGTCCTGGGACATCCGCACCAGCCACGGCCCGGCGAGCAGGGCCATCCCGGCGAGCACCGCTATCGCGGCGGTCAGCGCGGTGCCGAGCTGGGCGGCGGCCCCGCGGACCACCAGGAACACCGTCAGCCCCATGCCGACCAGGGCGACCCCGGCGACGGCCCGGGCGAGCTGGAACAGCCGCCTGCGGCCGCCGGCCTCGGTCCAGCGGGCGCGGCGCGCGTTGTCCACCTGACGCCAGACCAGGACGACGCCGACGCCGACCAGCAGGGTCGGCCAGACATACCGCCCGGCGCCGGCGCCGAAGTCCACGCTGCCGGCGAAGGCGACCGCGCCGATGGCGAGCGCGACCATGGCGACGACCTGGCCGCGGTCCGGCTTGCGCAGCCGGCGCCGCCCGTCCGCGGTGGTCTCGAACACCGAGCGTGACTCGCTGGCGCGGCCGCCGACCCCGAGCGGGACGGCGATCCAGAACGCCGCGTACAGCAGGACGCCCAGGCCGTTGGAGAGGAACAGCGCGAGGAAGGCGAACCGCACCCACACCACCGGCAGCCCCAGGTGCCCGGCCAGCCCGCGGGCCACACCACCGAGCATCCGCCCGTCGGCGCTGCGGTACAGCTTGCGCACGGGAGGGTCGTCGAGGTCGGCCGGACGGGTGGTGACGGGCATGCTCTGATCGTCACACGTCCGGCCGCACCCCGGTATCAGGGCGGTCCCCTGGCTCGACCCTGAGACCGGCCCGGAGACCATCCCGGAGGACGGCCCGGTGAGCGTTCGAGTGGACGGGGCGTGAACCTCAGGGTCGGACCAGGGTCGCGAACGGTGGTGGCGGGGGGTCACCGTCGGTCACCATGGACGTATGACGCGTTCGGCTCCCTCCGCTCCCCCCGACGGCCGCGAGGCCCCGGGGGCACCGCCCGTCCCGCTGCGGCGCACCGCGCGCCGCCGGGTCGTGGCGGGCGTCTGCGGCGGCTTGGGCCGGTACTACGACCTCGACCCGGTGATCTTCCGGGTGGCCACCGGTGTGCTCGCGGTGACCGGTGGCATCGGGCTGGTCTTCTACGGCTTCGCCTGGCTGCTGCTGCCGGCCGACGGCGAGGAGGAGCCGGAGGGGCGGCGGCTGCTGTCCGGCCGGGTGGACGGGGCCTCGCTGCTGGCCGTGCTGATGGCCCTGGTGGGCTGCGGGCTGTTCCTGTCGATGCTGAACAACGGCGGCACGGTCTCCTTCTCGCTGCTGCTGGTGCTGGCGGTGGGCGGGGCGGCCGTCTGGTCCCGGCGGCGCTCCACCGAGCCGGAGCCCGGCGAGGGCCCGGCCGCCGTGCACACCGTGGCGGAGGCTCCGCCGGAGACCAAGGCGCCGCCCCCGCGCGACCTGCCCTCCTGGTGGCGGGACCCGATCGTCAAGGACGGCACCACCGGCCCGGTGCCCCTGGGGTATCTGTGGGGCCCGGAGGAGGCGGTGGGGCCGGGCTCCCCCGCCGAGCGGCGCAGGAGCCCCGCCTCGGCGGTCCCGGTGGCCCGGGGCCCGCGCGCCCTCGGCGGCCTGGTGCTGCTGCTGGCGCTGCTGGCGGGCGCTCTGGGCACCGGGCTGCGCTGGGGCTCCGAGCCGCTGGCGGTCTGCCTCCAGACCGGGCTGGCCTGTGCGCTGGCGGTGTTCGCGTTCGGGCTGGTGATCAGCTCGTTCGCCGGCCGCACCGGCTCGGGGACGGTCTTCCTGACCGTGCTGACGGCCCTGCTGCTGGCCGGTGCCTCGGCGCTGCCGCACCGGATCACCACCGACTGGATGCGCACCGAGTGGAAGCCGGCCGTGGCGGCGGACGTCCGGCCCTCCTACGCGCTGGGCAGCGGAGTCGGCACCCTCGACCTGTCCGCGCTCTCCATACCCGCCGGCCAGACGGTGAGGACCTCCGCCGAGGTGGGCGCCGGCCGGGTCGAGGTGGTGGTGCCCTGGGACGTCACGGTGAAGGTGCGCGCCCAGAGCGGGCTCGGCGACCTGAAACTGCCGGACGACCCGCCCGGGGACATCGACGTGGCCCCCGGGCAGGAGGCGGTGCACACCGTCGCCCCGCCCCGGGGCGCCGCCCCGGCGGGCACCGTCGAGCTGGAGCTGAACATCGCCGTCGGCCTGGTGGAGGTCACCCGTGCTGCGCCATGAGTTCCACCCCGGCCGCCTGGTCACCGGCGCCACCGGCCTGGCCGTCGCCGTCCTCTACGCGGGCGACGCGGCCGGCGCCTGGCACGCCCCCTGGTACGCGGTGTTCCCGGTGCTCGTGCTCGGGCTGCTGCTGGCCGGGGCGGCGGGCTACGCCGGCTACCGGGCCCGGCGGCGGCGCGCGGACCAGGCCGCGTCGACCGAGAACAGCGGCGCCCCGGCCAGCACCAGGGGCAGCCAGCCGATCAGATAGGGGAGGTCGTTGCCGTAGTAGTAGGGGGCGGACGGCCAGCTGACGGTCAGCCACAGGCTGAGCGAGATCAGCGCCCCGCCGAGCGCCGCCAGCCGGGCCAGCACCCCCACCAGGGTGCCGACCCCGACGGCCAGCTCACCGGCGGCCAGGGCGTAGCCGAAGCCCTCGGGGTTCCGCAGCGCCAGGTCCACCAGCCAGGGCACGGCGGAGGAGTCCCGGACCGCGCGCATGGTCTCGCCGACGGACCCGGGGCCGGACGCGGCGAGGAAGCCGGGGTCGGTGAGCTTGTCCAGCCCGGCGTAGATGAAGGTCACGCCGAGGAAGATCCGCAACGGAAGCAACGCGTACCGCCCGCCCCCGGCCCGCCACCCGGCCCCGGGTCCCGCGGGGGCGCCGCCCTGGTCCCCGCCCTGGCGCCCGCCCGCCCGACCGGCCTCGAAGCGCCCAGGCCGCTCCCGCGCGCCGAAGCGTCCGGGCCGCTCCTGTGCACCGAAGCGCACGGTGGACTCGCTTCCGGCGAAGCGCACGGTGGGCTCGCCGTCGTCGTAGCGCCCCGCCGCGCCGTGGGTGTGGGTCATCGCCGTCCGCCTCTCCACGCCGGGCCCGGACCCCGATGGTCCCGCGGACCCCCTCCCGGGGATACGTACCGGGGACCGACCGGGTTCACCACCCGAGGCCAGGCCTACCGCCCGGGACCGGGTCATCCTCCGGGGCCAGGTTCGCCGCCTGGACGGGCCCACCACCCGAGGTCGGGCCCACCGCCCGGGGCCGGATCGCCCCCCGGGGCCAGGTTCCCCGCCCGGACCGGGCCCACCACCCGAGGTCGGGCCCACCGCCCGGGGCCGGATCGCCCCCCGGGGCCAGGTTCCCCGCCCGGACCGGGCTCACCACCCGAGGTCGGGCCCACCACCCGGGACTGGATTCCACACACGACCGGGTTCCCATCCCCGGGACCGGGTCACCCCCGGGGCCAGGTTCCCCGCCCCGGACCGGGCTCACCACCCGAGGTTGGGCGCACCACCCGGGACCGGGTCGCCCCCCGGAGCTGGGTTCACCACCGTGTCCGGGCCCCCCGGAACCGAGCCACCCCCGGGACCGGGTTCACCCCCCGGGGCCACGTTCAACCGCCCCGGACCGGGTTCAGCGCACACGACCGGGCTCACCACCCGAGGTCAGGCCCGCCCCGGACCAGGCTCACCACCCGAGGTCGGGCGCACCACCCGAGGCGGGGTCGCCCCCGGGGCCAGGTTTCCCGCCCCGGACCGGGCTCACCACCCGAGGTCGGGCCCACCACCCGGGGCCGGATCGCCCCCGGGGCCAGGTTTCCCGCCCCGGACCGGGCTCACCACCCGAGGTCGGGCCCACCACCCGGGACTGGATTCCCTACACGACCGGGTTCCCATCCCCCGACCCAGGTTCACCCCGCACGACCGGGGCCAGAATGCGGGCATGACCGACGACGCATCGCGTGCACTGTCCACGGCCCGCTCCCCGCTGGTCGACCTGCTCGGGCTGGAGCCCCATGTGGAGGGCGGCTGGTATCGGGAGACCTGGCGGACGGAGGGCGCCACGGCTCCCGACGGCTACCCGGGCGCCCGCCCGTACGCCACCGGTATCCACTTCCTGCTGCACCCCGGGGAGACCTCCGCCTGGCACCGGGTGCGCTCCGACGAGCTGTGGCTCTGGCACCGCGGCGGGCCGCTCCGGCTCTCGCTGGGCGGACCGGGCGAGAAGCCGAGCGGGGCACCCGAGCACCTGGTGCTCGGCGCCTCCGTGGAGGACGGCGAGCACCCGCAGCTGCTGGTCCCGGCCGGTCACTGGCAGTCGGCCGAGCCGCTGGGCGACGAGCCGGTGCTGGTCTCCTGTGTGGTGGCGCCGGGCTTCGCCTACGAGGACTTCGAGCTGCTGGAGGGCGGGGAGACGGAGGGGTGAACGGCCGGAGCCGCCGTCCACGAGGGGTGGGCGGCGGCTCCGGTACGGACGGCCGGCGGGAGGGCTACTCCCACTCGATGGTGCCCGGGGGCTTGGAGGTCACGTCCAGGACGACGCGGTTGACGTCGCGGACCTCGTTGGTGATCCGGGTGGAGATCCGGGCCAGCACGTCGTACGGCATCCGCGTCCAGTCGGCCGTCATCGCGTCCTCGGAGGACACCGGGCGCAGCACGATCGGGTGGCCGTAGGTGCGGCCGTCGCCCTGCACGCCGACGCTGCGGACATCGGCGAGGAGGACCACCGGGCACTGCCAGATGTCCCGGTCCAGACCGGCCGCGGTCAGTTCCTCGCGGGCGATGGCGTCGGCATCGCGGAGCAGGTCGAGCCGCTCGCGGGTCACCTCGCCGACGATCCGGATACCGAGGCCGGGGCCCGGGAACGGCTGGCGGTGGACGATCTCCTCCGGCAGGCCGAGCTCCTGGCCGACCATCCGGACCTCGTCCTTGAACAGCTGGCGCAGCGGCTCGACGAGCTGGAACTCCAGGTCCTCGGGCAGCCCGCCCACGTTGTGGTGGGACTTGATGTTGGCGGTGCCGGTGCCGCCGCCGGACTCCACCACGTCCGGGTAGAGGGTGCCCTGCACCAGGAACTCCACCGGCTGGTCGTTCGGCGCCTCGGCGACGATCTCGGCCTGGGCCTGCTCGAAGACCCGGATGAACTCCCGGCCGATGATCTTGCGCTTCTCCTCGGGGTCGGAGACCCCGGCGAGCGCGGACAGGAACCGCTCCTGGGCGTCCACGACCTTCAGCTGCACACCGGTGGCCGCGACGAAGTCCTTCTCGACCTGCTCGGTCTCGCCCTTGCGCATCAGCCCGTGGTCGACGTAGACGCAGGTGAGCTGGGAGCCGATGGCCTTCTGCACCAGGGCCGCGGCCACCGCCGAGTCGACGCCGCCGGACAGCCCGCAGATCGCGCGCCGGTCGCCGACCTGGGCGCGGATCGACTCGATCTGCTCCTCGATGACGTTCCCGGTGGTCCAGTCGGGGGTGAGCCCGGCGCCCCGGTAGAGGAAGTGCTCCAGGATCTGCTGGCCGTGCGTGGAGTGCATCACCTCGGGGTGGTACTGCACCCCGTAGAGCTTCTTCTCGTCGTTCTCGAAGGCGGCGACCGGCACCACGTCGGTGGAGGCGGTGACGGAGAAGCCCTCGGGCGCGGCGGAGCAGGCGTCACCGTGCGACATCCACACCGGCTGCTCGGTCGGGGTGCCCTCGAAGAGGGTGGAGGAGGCCTTGGAGACGTGCAGCGGGGTGCGACCGTACTCGCGGGCGCCGGTGTTGTCGACGGTGCCGCCGAGCGTGGTGGCCATCAGCTGGAAGCCGTAGCACATGCCGAAGACGGGGACACCCGCCTCGAAGAGGGCGCGGTCGATGCTGGGCGCCCCCTCCTCGTACACGGAGGACGGCCCGCCGGAGAGGATGATCGCCTTGGGGTTCTTCGCCAGGATCTCGTCCACCGGCATGGTGGAGGGGACGATCTCGCTGTAGACCCGGGCCTCACGGACGCGGCGGGCGATGAGCTGGGCGTACTGCGCGCCGAAGTCGACGACGAGTACGGCGTCGGGCGCGGCAGCGGGATTCGCTGATGACACTACGGCGGCCTTCCGGCGTGGAGACGTGAGGTGTGGGGTGCGGTGATGTAGGGGGTGTGTCTCGATTCTAACGGCCCCGGTCACCCGTCCTCTCGTCTCACCATCCGAACCGGCGGCCGCCCCCTTCGGGTGATGGTCCATACTGTCGCCATGCGCGAGCTCCCGACCTTCGTCTTTACCTATGGCACCCGGCCCGTCCGGCTGCCATGGTCGTGCTGCTTGAGCCACTGACAAGCGACTTCCCAGGCGCCCCGGGCCGATTCGGTCCGGGGCGCCTGTGTGTTTCCCGGACCGGACCGCCCGGGGCCCGCCGCCCCGGCCCCCGATGACCGAGCCCTCCGAGGAGACCCCCGTGAACGCCGTCACCACCTCCACCCACCCCGCCGCCCGCGCCGCCGACGCCGAGTGGACCGGCGCCCGCACCGAGGAGGCGTCCCGGGTGGTCTCCGGCGCCCGGGAGCGCATCGACGCCCTGGACGACCGGATCATCGGCCTCATCCAGGAGCGGATGGCCGTCTCGGCCGTCATTCAGGAGGCCCGGATCGCCTCCGGCGGCCGCCGGGTGAACCTGGCCCGCGAGACGGAGGTCCTCTCCCACTACCGGGACGCCCTGGGGCGGCGCGGCACCACGCTGGCGATGACCGTGCTGGAGCTGTGCCGGGGCACCGTCTGACCCCTCAGCCGACCCCGGCTGAAAAGTGGCCGGATGTGAGTTCGGAGCCGGTCTCACCCGTCTGGCGCGTGACCGCCCGGGACCGGCCTTCGTTGGTCGGGGTGTCCGTGTCAGCCAGGGGCGGGCCGCCAGAAACCACGCGTGGCTTCGCTGGGGCGTGTGGCGTACCTCCTGGTACGCCGTGGGACCTCGCCTCAGCGTGCGTGACCGGACGGCAGGGGACAGCAGCCCGGTCACCCAAAGAGCGGCCGGTTCCAGGGACGCCCGGAACCGGCCGCATCGGGTCCCTCCCCGACCCGCACACCCGTCCCGTACACCCCGTCCCACACCAGCTCAGCAGCACCGCAGTCCAGCAGCACCCCGGCCCCGTCCCCCGGCCGGACCCCCGGAAGCACACCTCCCCGGCGGCGCCACCCCCCGCGCCGCCGCACCGGGCACCGCCGCCGCCCTGTCGCCGGCGCCCGGACCCGAGGGGCCCGTGGAGCCCGCGAGAGCGGCGCCCACGGGCCCCTCGGCATGTTCCGGGCCCACTCCACAGCGAGTGTGACGCAGACCACACCGGGTTTCCCTCGGCGGGTGGGCAACCGTTCACACCACTCACAGGTCATGCATACGACACAAAGGCCACACCCGTGACCACACGCGGGCGGCCGGAAGGCGCTGCACTCGGAGGGGGGTGCAGCGCCTTCGTCGTATCCGAGCGGCCTCCGGGACGCTCTCAGGCCTTCGGCGGGACGGTCGGGATGCCGAGGAACGGCAACCGCAGCGCGCCGAAGGCGTCCGCCGGGACGGTGGGCGACACGGGTTCGACCGGCGCGATCCGGGCGTACGCCTCGCCCTGGCGCGGGCGCGGGTCCTCCTCGTCCTTGTTCGGCCAGAAGGACATGGCCCGCTCGGCCTGCGCGGTGATGGTCAGCGACGGGTTGACGCCGAGGTTGGCGGAGATCGCGGCGCCGTCCACCACGAAGATCCCGGGGTGCCCGTGGACCCGGTGGTACGGGTCGATGACACCGTCCTCGGCGGTGGCGCCGATCACGCAGCCGCCGAGGAAGTGCGCGGTCAGCGGGGTGCCCATCAGCTCCCCGACGTTGGAGCCGGCGAAGCCGTTGATCTCCTCGGCGAGCAGGGTGGCGGCCCGGGTGCCCTCGGCGATCTGCTTGGGATTGGGCGCGCCATGGCCCTGGCGGGCGGTCAGCAGGCCCTTTCCGACCCCGCCCCGCTTGCGGTGGGTGGTCAGCGAGTTGTCCACCGACTGCATCACCAGACCGATGATCGTCTTCTCCGACCAGCGGTGGTTGGAGAGGGAGCGCACCGTCAGCCAGGGGTGCCGGGCCACGTTCTTCAGCCAGGCGGCCACCCGCCGCTCGGCGAAGGGCACCTGGAGGATGGAGAGCGAGCCCATCGCGTTGGAGCCCTTGCCGTAGCGGACCGGCTCGATATGGGTGTTCCCGTCCGGGTGGATGGACGAGGTGATGGCGACGCCCCGGGTGAAGTCGGCCTTCGGGTGGCCGTGGCGCTTGCGGTAGCGGCGGTCGGAGGTCTGCGAGCCGACCAGCGCCTCGGAGTTGGTACGGGTCAGCTCGCCGAGGCGGTCCGAGATCCGCGGCAGCAGCCCGCGGTCCTTCATGGTGTGCAGCAGGGTCTGGGTGCCGTAGGTGCCGGCGGCGACGATCACGTACCGGCTGCGCAGCACCCGCGGGGCGGCCTTGCGGCGGCGCTGGGTGGGCACCACCGAGACGCGGTAGCCGGTGCCCGAGGGGTCCTCGGTGACGGCGGTGACGGTGGTCATCGGGTGGATGACCGCACCGGCCCGCTCGGCGAGGTGGAGGTAGTTCTCGGTGAGGTTGTTCTTGGCGCCGTGCCGGCAGCCGGTCATGCACTCGCCGCACTCGGTGCAGGCCCGGCGGGCGGGACCGGCGCCGCCGAAGTACGGGTCGGGGACCTCCCGGCCGGGCCGCGCCTTCACGCCCTCGGCACCGTCCGCGTCCTTGCCGTCGCCGAAGAAGACGCCGACCGGGGCCAGATGGAAGGTGTCGCCCACGCCCATCGCCTCGGCGGCCGCCTTGAGGTGGACGTCGGAGGGCGTCATCGTCGGGTTGAGCCGCACCCCCAGCATCCGCTTGGCCTGGTCGTAGTACGGGGCCAGCTCCTCCTGCCAGTCGGTGATGGACGCCCACTGCCGGTCCTGGAAGAAAGCCGGCGGCGGTACGTAGAGGGTGTTGGCGTAGTTGAGCGAGCCGCCGCCGACCCCGGCTCCGGCCAGCACCATCACATTGCCCAGCAGATGGACCCGCTGGAGCCCGTACAGCCCGAGGGCCGGGGCCCACAGGTAGTTGCGCAGGTCCCAGGAGGTCCGGGGCAGGGTGGCGGGCGTGAAGCGGCGGCCGGCCTCCAGGACGCCGACGCGGTAGCCCTTCTCGGTCAGCCGGAGAGCCGAGACCGAGCCGCCGAAACCCGAGCCGACGACGAGGACGTCGTAGTCGTCACCGGCTTCCTGGTCGCCGGTGTCTTCCTGGTCGCGGGCAGGGGTGACCTGAGGCATGGCGCTCCTCGTACCGGAGGGAGTGAAGGGGAGGGAGAGAAGGGGGAGGGGTGGGGGTCAGCGGAAGCGGAGGGCCTTCATCACCCGCAGTCCGCGGGTCATCAGGGCCGCGTACGCCTCGTCGTCCATACCGAAGGCCGGGGCGAGCGGGAGCAGCCGCTGCTGTGCCACGGTCTGGGCCTCGGTGTACTTGAGGATGCCCTCGGAGCCGTGCCGGCGGCCGAGGCCGGAGTCCTTCATTCCGCCCATCGGCGACTGGACGCTGCCGTAGGCGGGCGCGTACCCCTCGTTGATGTTGACCGTGCCGGTGCGCAGCCGGGCGGCGATGGTGTGGCCGCGGGCCGAGTCGCGGGTCCAGACGGAGGCGTTGAGCCCGTACGCGGTGGCGTTGGCGCGCTCGACGACCTCGTCCTCGTCGCGGAAGCGGTAGACGGAGACGACCGGGCCGAAGGTCTCCTCGGAGCAGACGGCCATCGGCTCCTGGACGCCGTCCAGGATGGTCGGCTCGTAGAACAGCGGGCCGATGTCGGGGCGGGCGGTGCCGCCGGCGACGAGTACGGCGCCCTTGGCGACGGCCTCCTCGACGTGCCGGTTGACGGTCTCCAGCTGGCGCTCGCCGACCAGTGAGCCCATGTCCGCCCCGTACGCCAGGGAGTTGCCGAGCCGCATGGCCCTGGTCCGGGCGGCGAACCGCTCCACGAAGTCGTCGGCGACGGACTCGTGGACGTACAGCCGCTCGATGGAGATGCAGAGCTGACCGGCGGAGGAGAAGCAGGCGCGCACGGCGCCCGCCGCGGCCTTCTCGACGTCGGCGTCGTGCAGGACCAGCATGGCGTTCTTGCCGCCGAGTTCGAGCGATACGCCGACCAGCCGGGCGGCGGCGCCCTGGGCGACCTCGCGGCCGGTGCGGGTGGAGCCGGTGAACGAGACGTAGTCCGCGTGCCGGACCACCTCGGGCCCGACCACCGGGCCCTCGCCCAGCACGACCTGGAACACCTCCTCCGGCAGCCCGGCCTCGATCAGCAGCTCACGCGCCCACAAGGCGGTCAGCGCGGTCTCGGTGTCCGGCTTCATGACGACCGCGTTGCCGGCGACGAAGGCGGGCAGGGCGTCGCCGACGGACAGCTCCAGCGGGTAGTTCCAGGGGGCGATCTGGCCCACCACCCCGCGCGGCTGGCGCAGTTCGGTCACCTTGGTGAGGGTGGGCAGCACCCCGGTGTGGCGGCGGGGCCTGAGGTACGCGGCGGCCCGGCGGCCGTAGTGGCGGGCGGCCACGGCGACGGCCTGGATCTCCTCATGGGCGTGCAGCCGGGCCTTGCCGGTCTCCAGCTGGACCAGGTCCAGGCCCTCGGCCTGCCGCTGGAGGACCAGGTCGTGGAAGCGGAGCAGCACCGCGGCACGGTCCCGCACTGGCGTGGCCGCCCACACCCGCTGGGCGGTGCGGGCCCGGTCGAAGGCCTCCGCGACGTCCTCGGGGGTGGACTCGGGCAGCTCGGCCAGCCGCTCCCCGGTGAACGGGGTGTGGTTGGCGGTACGTCCGGAGCCGACGACCCCGCGGGTGAGCCGGGCGACCAGATCGGGGGTGACCACGTCGGCGGCGGTGCGCGCCCCGGCCGGTGCCGGGGCGACCGGGTTGGTCCCACCGCCCGGCCCCTGGGCCGCCTGGCCCGGCCCGGTGGCCGTCGCGCCCGCCCGGGCGCCCTTCGCGGCAGTCGTGTCCGTCATGGGGCCGAGGGTATGCCGGAAGGCGGCACTTCGGTACCCGCCGGTAACAGCTTTTCACCGACCGCCCCCACCCCGCCAGCGTTCACTGGCACATAAGGCCTGATCAGGGGCGTTGGGGCGGCTTGACGGTGTGGGGGACGTCTTGGCCCGTCCGCGGGCGCCAGGGCGGGGTGGACGGCTCGGGGGCGGGTGAGGTGGTGGCCGTACGCCGGTCCCCGCCCCCGCCCTCCCCGTCATGGCCCCGCAGCAGCAGGACTCCCGCGGCCCCCAGCCCGGCCAGGGCCACCAGCAGCGCGGCGGCGATCAGCGGCGCCCGGACCGGGATACGGGGGTGGGGCCGCCCGAAGGGATCCCGGAAGGGGCGGCGGGCGGCGGCCCCGTGCGGGGATCCGCCGATGGCGGAGGGCCACGGTCCGGGCCCGGAGCGGGACCTGGGCCCCGAAGGGCCGGGCCGTCGGCGTACGGGCCGGGCGGGCGGCGCCGCGTCCCACGGACCCGGACGGGCGGGGTCGGGACGGGAGGGGCCGCGGCGGTGCTCACCGTGGGCGGGGTGGCCGTGCCCGGAGGGCCCGTGGAGGGACGAGTCCGGCGGCACCGCGTCGGCGCGGTCGTGCGGCGGCGCCCCCTCGAACGCACCGCCCTCGGACCCACCACCCTGGGACGCACCACCCTCCGGCGAATCCCCCTCCGGAGGACCCCCCTGCGGCGGAAGGCCTTCCGGCCGACCACCGTCCGGCACGGCGCCCTCCAGCGGGGAGCCTTCGGCGCCGGTTGCCAGGGTGCCGAGCGGCAGGGTGCCGCCCGGCAGGCGGTACCCGGGCGCCTCGCCCGCGCCCTCCGCGTACGACCGCAGCAGCCGCTCGGCCTCCGCGCCGCCCATCCGGCGGTCCGGATCGCGCTGGAGCAGCCCGCGCACCACCGGCAGCAGCGGTCCGGCCGCCGCGGGTGGGCGGATGTCCTCCTCGACCACCGCGTGCAGCACCCCGCCCAGCGAGTCCCGGTGGAACGGCGACTGGCCGGTCAGCGCCGCGCACAGCAGCGCGCCCAGCGACCACAGATCGCTGGCCGGCCCGGCCTGGGCGCCCCGCATCCGCTCCGGAGCGGTGTACTCGGGCGAACCGACGAACATCCCCACCTCGGTGATCGTGGTGGACCCGGCGAGCTGGGCGATGCCGAAGTCGGTGAGCACCACCCGGCCGGTGCCCTCCTCCAGCAGGACGTTGGCCGGCTTCAGATCGCGGTGCAGCACCCCGAGGGCATGCGCGGCGCGCAGGGCGCTCAGCAGCGCGAGCCCCAGCCGGGCCGCCTCCCTCGGGGCGAGCGGGCCGCGCCGTGCCAGCCGCCGGGCCAGCGAACCGCCCTCCACCAGTTCCATCACGATGTACGGGACGCTGTCCTCCTCCACCACATCGTGGACGCAGACGATATGGGGGTGGTGGACCCGGGCGATGGCGCGGGCCTCCCGCAGCGAGGAGGAAGCGGCGGCGCCCGGGTCCGCGTCGAGCTGGAGCTCGTCCAGATGAAGCTCCTTCACGGCGACGCGCCGGCCGAGCAGTTCGTCGTACGCCCGCCAGACCGTGCCCATTCCACCGCGCCCGAGGCGCGCCTCCAGCCGGTAACGTCCGGCGATCCGCCGCTGCTGCCGAGGTCCGGACACGGCACATCCCCTCTGCTCGCGTCCGCCACCGGGCCCCCGGAAAATGTCCGGAACAGGTCCAGGACAGCTCCCGGGCAGGCCCGGAACGGCTCCGAAACGTATCCGGAACGGATCCCGGTGAGGTCCGGAACGGCCCCGAAACGGCTCCGGGTCGGGTCCGGGCCGGGTCGGGAACGGATCCGGGGACCCTCTCCGTGCGGCCCGCGGGCCCGCGCCCCGCCCGCCCCCGGGTGGGGTTACGCGGACGGCCTTCAGGTGAGCGACGAACAACGTGTACGGGTGCGGTGGGCCCGCCGTTCCCGCGCCGGACCGGTCGAGAGAGCCGGAGGCCGCCGGACGGACACCCGCCGGAGCGACCCGGGCGGCTCCCCCGTCCCCGTACCCGCACGGGATCACGCCGACACCGGGGGCACCCCAGCGCATCCGCCCGAATGGCGCGAACCCGACGGTCGCGCGCCGGGCCCTCCGGGCCGGACGGCGGCCGTCAGCGGGTGGAGCGGTAGGCGGTGACGGCCTGCTGGTAGATCTCGGACACCTTGTCGCGCTGGCTCTCCGGGCCGATCACCTGCACCACGTGGTAGCGCTCGCCGACGATGAGCGCCAGATTGCGCACGTACACCTCGCGACCGCTACCGTCGGTCCAGGTGAACTGGCCCTCCGCGGTGGCCTGGCGGCCCACGTCCACCCGGCGCAGGCCGGTGGCGGTCGCCCAGGTGGAGTCCCGCCAGGGCTGGAGCTCGCGCTCCCGGGTGCGCTGGTACTCCAGCGGATCGCCGCCGGCCGACTGCACGGTGTCGCGGCCGGGGACGACGATCAGGGTGAAGTCCCCGCCGGTGTAGCGGACCTGGCCGGCGTCGTTGATCGGGCTGCGCTGCCAGCTCTTGTCCACCCCGATCCGGAAGCCCTCGGCGTCGTCGCGGACCGCGTAGCCGTCGGCGAGTTCGGGGCCGCCGCCGGGCGGGACGGTGTTGGTGGAGGGCGCCTGGCCGCCGTCGGTGGACGGGTCGGCCGGGGCCGGGTCACCGCCCGGGCCCGGCGCGGTCGCGGAGCCGGAGGCTGAAACGGAGGGGGAGGGTCCGGGGGTGGGCGGGGCGGCGGACTGCCCGTTGCCGCTGTTCTCGGTCTGCCCCGCCCTGGGCATGAACGCCACCGCGTACGCGATGGCCGCGGCCAGCAGCAGCAGGACGAGCAGCAGCAGAAGGCGGCCGAGCGAGCGGGGGCTGCCGCCGCCGCTCGCGGCCTTGTCCGGCCGGCGCTCCCGAGCGGGGCGCGGCAGGGGCGCGGTGGTCTCGACGGGTGCGGCGGCCGCCGTCCGGGAGGCGGCCCGGGCCTTGCGGTGGGCGCCCGCCTGGGCCCGGCCCGCCCGCCTCCGCCGCACCAGCTCGCCCCGGCGGCGTACCACCGGCAGCCGGCCGGCGTCGACGGACGGCATCGGTACGAGATGGGCCCCGGCCTCCGGTTCGGGCGCCGAGCGGACGAGCGAGCGCAACCAGCCGCGCAGCTCCTCCACATCGGGCCGCTCGGTGGCGTCCTGGCGCAGCAGCGACTCGACCACCGGGCGCAGCGGGCCGCACTCCTCGGCGAACGCGGGCGGCTCGGAGCAGACCATCTGCACCAGCTCGGCGGCGTTCTCCTCCGGGTAGGGGGCGTGCCCCTGGACCGCGCGGTAGAGCAGGGCGCCGAGCGCCCAGAGGTCGGTGGAGGGCCCGACCGGCGGGGCCAGCTGCCAGGTGCCGTGCACCGGTCCGGCCTGTTCGGGCGCCCAGCGCTCGGTGACCGGGCCGACCACCGCGATCCGGGTCTGTCGGGCGCGCTCGGCGGCCAGCGGGGTCTCCGGGCCGCGGTAGCGGGGCGGGGCCGCCGGTCCGTCCCCGTGGGGAGAGTCCGGAGACGGCTCCCGGGCGGCGGCGGTACGGGAGGAGGCCGCGGCGGCCGGTACGGGCAGCCGGGGCTGCTCCCGCCGGGCGTCGGCCCGCAGCGCGTCCCGGGTGCCGTACGGGGAGCGGCTCTGGCCGGATGACCCGGACGGCTTGTAGCGGTCGTACGGGGAGCGGCCGCCGCCCGCGGGCACGGATCCGCCGCGTCCGGTGCCGCCGGGGCCGTCGTTCCAGACTCCGGCCAGATGGGCGCGCCGGGGCGGCTCCTGCTCCGGGCCGGGCCCCTCGTCCGGCTGCCGGTAGGGCCGGGCCCCATAGGGCTCGTCCCCGTAGCCCTCCGCCCCGTACGGCCGGGTCCCGTAAGCCGGGTCCTGGCCTTCGTCCTCGTCGTCGTCCTCGTCATCGGCGAGCGCGGGGTCATGGGACCACCACCGCGGTTCCGCGTCCCCGGCCCCAGCGGCGTAAGGCGGAGTGCCGCTGGGTGGCAGGGCGCGTGCGCCGGTGTCCTCCGGGGCGGGCGGAAGCGAGAGCGAGGCCCGGGCCTCGGCCGCGCGGGCGGCGGCCCGGGTACCGGCGCTGTAGGCGGCGATGGCGCCGGCCCGGGAGGCCCGGGCGTCCGGCACCACGGGTGGCGGCACCGGCTCGCCCGGCGGCTGGTCCGGCCGCTCCCCCGGCCGGGGCACCGGCTCGGCGCCGCGACTCTGCGGCAGCGCCGGCTCGTAGCCCGGGGCGAGCGCGGGCAGCGCGGGCGCGGCGGAGGCGTCCACCTCGTCGTAACCGCCGCGGTCCCCGTAGCGGTACCCGTACGCGTACTGCCGCTGGTGGCCGCCCGCGCCGCCGGACGCCTCCGGCGGGGAGCCCGGGGCCTCCTCGTCGTAGCCCTCATCCCCCTCAGCGGCGATCGGGCCGTCGTCACCGTCCGTCCCGCCCTGGTACTCCGCGCCGTCCGCGAAATCCTCGTAGCCCTCGTAGCCCTCGTCGTTCTGGTCGTCCTGGTCGGGCAGGGGGTCGTAGCCGCAGAGCGCCTCCTCGGCGGCGCCCGCGGCGAGCCCGGTGAGCACCACCCGGCCGTCGTCGCAGACCAGCACCGTCTGGGCGGTGACATTGCGGTGCGTCCAGCCGTGGGCGTGCAGCGCGCGGAGCGCGGTGAGCACCTCGGAGCCGATCTCGGCGGCGCGGTAGGGGGTGAGCGGCTGCTGGTCGAGCAGCGAGGCCAGGGAGCGGGCGGCCACCAGTTCGCTCACTATCCACAGCGAGCCCCCCTCGGCGAACACGTCGAAGACCTGGTCGAGCCGGGGGTGGTCGGGGATCTGGGCGGCGGCCTGCGCGGCCTCGACGGCCCGGCGCACAAAGGGGTCGGTGGGGCGGCGGACCGCCTGGTCCGGACGGGGGGCGGACGGGCCGCGGTCCGGACGGCGGGTGCCCGGCTCGTCGGCGTCCAGCACCTCCGCGTCCACGATCTCCGGCAGCGGGAGCCGGCGGATCATCACTTCCTGGCCGCTGTAGGTGTCGAAGGCGCGCGTGGCGACGGGCTCCTGCTCGTACCCGTACTCGTCCTGGGGTGGCAGCGGAAGGCGGTAGCGGTCGGCCAGCACCCTGCCCGCGTACTCGTCCACGACGCCGCCTCCCCACGGACCTCGTCCTCCGGCCACCGCGGTGCGGCGGGTCCGGCTCCTGGGATCCGGTTACCCGGACCCGGCCACCCCAGATCGTAGGCAACCGTCAGATTCGGTCGCCGGCCGAGCAGTTGTCGAGCATGTGTCGAACAGTTGCGGACCGACCCGAGGGGCTGTCCGGCTGCGTACGGTCTTCGGACTCTCACGATACGTGCCCCGGACCGTCCTCGGGCGCGATCCGGCGGTCCCACCGGACCCCCGGAGCTGAAGCCCCCTCAGCTCTTCGGGGCCTCAGCCCTTGGGGGCCTCAGCCCTTGGGGGTGAAGCTCGCGAAGGCCGTCTCCCGGAGCGTGGTGCACTCCTTGCCGCCCCACTCGGCGACCGGGCAGCTGATCATGATCGAGTAGCCGCGCCCGGCGTCCACCTTGAAGCCCCGGTTCAGCACCCGGACCCGCTCGCCGTTCTCGTCCCGCTCGAACTGCCAGTCGGCGACCGTCGGGTAGCCCTTGTAGTCGACCTTGGCTATGCCGATGTGGCGGTAGCCGCTGCTGGTGGCCGCCACCCCGGCGCGGGCGAGGTTCCACGCCAGTGCGGCGTCCCCCTTCGGGTCGCCGGTGAAGTCGACCTGGACGCGCGGGTAGGCGGAGGCGCCCCAGAACTTGCCGCCCGAGTTCTGCCCGGCTATCCCCTTCAGGGAGAAGTCCTTGGGCATGCCCATGCTGAAGCGGAAGGTGTCGTTGGAGACCGTGGTGTATCCCGCGGGCAGGCCGCCGGACGCGCCACCGGGCGTGCCGCCGTCGCCACCGGTGCCGGGGGTGCCGCCGTCCTCGGGCTGGTCACCGCCGGAGGCGTCCGGAGTGGGCCCGCCGCCGGGCTGCCCGCCCTTGCCCTCGTCCTTGCCGTCGTCCTTGCCGTCCGTCTTGCCGTCGTTCTCGCCCTGGCCCGTGCCGTTCCCGGACGCGCCGGTGGGCTCGACCTCCGACCCGGCCGAGGCGGTGCGGTCGGCACCGGGGCCGCCCTGGCCCTTGGTGCCCGGATCGTCGCCGCCGGCGGCGATGACGGCCACGATCGCGGCGATCACCAGGACGACCACGACCGCGATGACCACCAGGGTCCGGCGCGACACCACATCGGTCAGCGGGGCCCGCGGCGGGACCGCCGGCCCCCGGCCCTCGGACGCGGTCACACCGGTGCCGGTCCCGGCGGCGGTGGTACGGGAACGAGCGCCGGAGTCCTGCCGGTTCGCCGAGGTGGCAGCGGCCGCGTTCCGTACGGAGCGCAGCGCGCCGCGCATCCGCTCGGCCGCCGCCTCGGTCGCCGGCCGCTCGGCCCCGGTCGCCCCGGCTGCTGCGGCGGCTCCGGCCGTCCGCGAGCCGGTCCGGTCGCCGCCCCGGGTCCGCTTCTCGCGCTTCTCCAGCGGTGCGGGCCGCGCGGGAGGCAGCGGAACGACCCGGGTGGCCTCCGGTGAGGCCTCCTCCACGGCCGCCGGCTCGGGGGCCCGGATCACCGCCTGGAGCAGCGCCCGCGCCCCGGCGTCGTCCAGCCGCTTGGCCGCGTCCTTCTCCAGCAGGCCGTAGATGACCTCGGTCAGCGGGCCGGCGTTCTTCGGCGGGTCGAGCTGCTCGGTCATCACCGCGGTGAGCGTGGCGATGGCGGAGCCCTTGTCGTACGGCGGGCAGCCCTCGACGCTCGCGTACAGCAGGCCGCCCAGCGACCACATGTCCGCCGCGGGGCCGGGCTTGTGACCGCGGGCCCGCTCCGGGGAGATGTACGAGGGGGCGCCGACGAGCATGCCGGTGGAGGTGATGGAGGGGTCGCCCTCGACCTGGGCGATGCCGAAGTCGGTGAGGACGACCCGGCCGTCCGCGCCGATCAGCACATTGGACGGCTTCACGTCCCGGTGCAGGATGCCCTCGCGGTGGGCGGAGCGCAGCACGTCCAGGACCGCGAGGCCCACCTCGGCGGCGCGCTTCGGAGTGAGGAGGCCGTCCTCGCGCACCGCGTCCGCCAGGGACTTGCCCTCGATCAACTCCATGACGATCCACGGGCGGTCGTCCTCGTCCACGACGTCGTAGACGGTGACCGCGCCGTTGTTGCGGATCCGGGCGATCGCCTTGGCCTCGCGGAGGGTGCGGGTGATCAGACGGCGCTTCTCCTCCTCGTCGATGCTGTTGGGGAAGCGCAGTTCCTTGACTGCCACCGTGCGGCCCAGCGTCTCGTCCACGGCCCGCCATACGGTGCCCATGCCGCCTCGGCCGAGCACACCGTCGAGCCGGTACCGCCCGGCCAGCAGCCGACCGCCGTTGCCACTGCCACTGCCGTGGCTGCCGGTGCTGCCGCTGCCGGATCGGCTGCCGCTGCCCGAGCGGCCGCCTGACGACCCGGCACCGTCCTTGCCGCCCGTGCCCTTGGGCAGGTCCTTGGCCTGGTCCTGCCGGGCCTGGGCCTTGGCCGCGTCGGTGGCCGCGCCGGTCTCGCCGCCCTGCCTGGCGCCGACCTCCTTGGCACCGGCCTCCTTGGCACCGGCCTCCTTGGCGGGGCCGTCCTCCTGGGCGGAGCTCCCCGGCTTGCGGGTCGGCACCCGGTCGGCGGGCTTGGCGGGCGACGCCTCGTCACCGGCACCACCGGCCGCCGTCTCCTTGGTGAACTCCTTGGTGGTCCGCGGCCCTTCAGCGGTCTTCGCGTCGGCGGGCGTGCCGTCGGCGTTCTCGCCGTCGGCGTTCCGGCCATCGGTGGGCTTGGCGTCGGTGGGCTCGGCCTGCCCGGGCTTGACGCCGCCGTCAGCAGCCGCCTGGGACCCGGCCGCCGCATCGGGCCGCTCGGTTCCCTTGTCCGGACCCGGGGTTGGCCTGTCCCGTCCCGGGGTTGACGTGTCCGCCCCCGGGGTTGGCTTGTCCGGCTTCGGGCCCGTCTCCGCGGCCGGCTGGCCGGAACCCGCCGGTGGCCTGTCCGACCGCGCCTCGGCGGCGTCCGCGCCGCTCGGGGCCCCGTCCGCCTCCTTGGCCGCGCCGAGCTTCATCGTGGAGTCCCCGGCCGGCTGGGCACCCCGAGGAGAGGGGACCCGCCCTGCCTCGTCCGTGGCCGGCGTGCCCTTGTCCCGCTGAGGTTCCCGAGCCGCCCTGCGCGACTGCTCCGCTCCCGACATGCGTCCCCTCTGCGATCCTTGTTCCTCGCCCGCGCCTACCGCGTCCGCGCGACGCGGTAACCCGCCCTGGAAGAAACTCCATTGTCACCCACTCCGGGACCGGCGGCGCCTCCGGGTCCGTCAGCTTCCGGGTACGACCGGCACATCCGCCCCCTGTTCACCCTCGGCCGCCCCCGCCTCACTCGATGGATATGCCCAACGCCTCGGCCACCCGCCCCGGTTCGAGCAGTGGGACGAGATGGTAGGCGCCCGCCGGCAATCGGAAGCGGGCCCGCGGCAGCGCGGCGGCCATGTCCGCCATGGCCTCGGCGCTCGCCACCCGGTCGTGCTCGGCGCCGAGGAGGAGGGTGGGCAACCGTGAGGGTGCGCAGCTCCTCCAGGGCGTCGAAGTCCGCGATCATCCGGAGCACCGACGCCCACACCGCCGGGTCCGCGGCCCGCGCGCGGGCCGCCGCGTACCGCACCTCCGGCAGGCCGGCCGCCACCGCCTCGGGCGGGAACCGGCGGGCCACGGCGGAGGCGACCGCGGCGGTGCCGGCCCGCTCCAGCAGCCGGGCCGCGTCAGGGAAGGCGGGGTAGGGGGTGGCCCGGGTGCACAGCAGGGTGAGCCGGCGGACGCGCCCCGGGGAACGCAGCGCGAACCGCTGTGCCACCTGTCCGCCGAAGGAGTGGCCGAGCAGCCGCGCCCGGTCGATCCCCAGCCGGTCCAGGAGGGCGGCGAGGTCGTCGGCGAGCTCCGCCACGGTCGCGGCGGGCGGGGCCCCGGCCGCGGACCCGTGCCCCCTGAGGTCGTAGCCGACCACCCGGGCGCCCGGACAGCAGAGGGACGAGCCCGTCCCAGCAGTGCCGGTCCAGCGGCGTCCCGTGCACCAGGACCAGCGGCTCGCCCGCGCCCTCGTCCCGCACGGTGGTGGCCCGGCCCCCGCCGCCACCGGTCCCGATCCGGCGTACGGCCATGGCCTCGCCCTCATCCGCTCGCCGCCCCCTGCCCTCCTCCCTTCTCTCCCCGCGGTGGAGCCCCTCTCCTTACAGCGGCACGATGTCCGGGGCGCCGAGGCGGGCGGCGTCCGCGGTGAGGTCGTCGGGCTGGCGCTGGGACTCCCGCTCGGCCTCCACCCGCTTCTCGTAGTGCTCCACCTCCCGGTCGATCTGCCCCTGGTCCCAGCCGAGCACCGGTGCCATCAGCTCGGCGCACTCGCGGGCGCAGCGGGTGCCCCGGTCGAAGGTCTCGATGGAGATGCGGGTACGCCGGGTCAGCACGTCGTCCAGGTGCCGGGCGCCCTCGTGCGAGGCGCCGTAGACCACCTCGGCGCGCAGGTAGTCGTCGGCGCCGCCGAGTGGCTCGCCCAGCTTGGGGTCGGCGGCGATCAGCTCCAGGACCTCCTCGGCCGAGGAGCCGTACCGGTTGAGCAGGTGCTCGACCCGGACCACATGCAGACCGGTGCGGGCGGCGATCCGGGCGCGGGCGTTCCACAGGGCGCGGTATCCCTCGGCGCCGATGAGCGGCACGTCCTCGGTGACGCAGGCCGCCACCCGGCTGTCCAGGCCGTGCACCGCGGCGTCCACCGCGTCCTTCGCCATCACCCGGTACGTCGTGTACTTGCCGCCCGCGACGACCACCAGACCGGGCACCGGATGGGCCACGGTGTGCTCGCGGGACAGCTTGCTGGTCGCCTCGGACTCGCCCGCCAGCAGGGGCCGCAGCCCGGCGTAGACGCCCTCCACGTCGTCCCGGGTGAGCGGGACCGCCAGCACGCTGTTGACGTGCTCCAGCAGGTAGTCGATGTCGGCGCTGGAGGCGGCCGGGTGCGCCTTGTCCAGGTCCCAGTCGGTGTCGGTGGTGCCGACGATCCAGTGCCGCCCCCAGGGGATGACGAAGAGGACGGACTTCTCGGTGCGCAGGATCAACCCGGTGGTGGAGTGGATGCGGTCCTTGGGCACCACCAGGTGGATGCCCTTGGAGGCGCGGACGTGGAACTGCCCGCGCTCGCCGATCAGCGCCTGGGTGTCGTCGGTCCACACCCCGGTGGCGTTGACCACCTGCTTGGCGCGCACCTCGTACTCGCCGCCCGCCTCCACGTCCTGCACCCGGGCGCCGACCACCCGCTCGCCCTCGCGGAGGAAGCCGATCACCCGGGCCCGGCTGGCGACCTGCGCCCCGTAGCTGGCGGCGGTGCGCACCAGGGCCGTGACGAACCGGGCGTCGTCCATCTGGGCGTCGTAATACTGCAGGGCGCCCACCAGCGCGTCCTTGCGCAGCGCGGGGGCGACCCGCAGCGCGTGCCGGCGGGAGAGGTGGCGGTGCATGGGCAGGCCGCGGCCGTGGCCCGAGGAGACCGACATCGCGTCGTACAGCGCGACGCCGGAACCGGCGTAGAGCCGCTCCCAGCCCTTGTGCTGGAGCGGGTAGAGGAAGGGCACCGGCTTGACCAGGTGCGGGGCCAGCCGCTCCAGCAGCAGTCCGCGCTCCTTCAGTGCCTCCCGGACCAGCGCGAAGTCCAGCATCTCCAGATAGCGCAGACCGCCGTGGATGAGCTTGCTGGACCGGCTGGAGGTGCCCGACGCCCAGTCGCGCGCCTCCACCAGGCCGGTCGCCAGGCCCCGGGTGGCCGCGTCGAGGGCCGTGCCCGCGCCCACCACCCCGGCGCCGATGACCAGCACGTCCAGCTCCCGATCGGCCATGGCCGCCAGCGCCTCCGCGCGCTCGGCGGGCCCCAGTGTCGCTGTCCTCACCGCTGCCTCCCGTCGTTCCCGGGTCGTCTTCGGTCCTGCCCGTCCTGCCCGGTCCTCACCGCGAGCCCCGGCGGCCACTTCTGTGCCCGCTCTGCCCGTCTGCCCGGTCCTGCCCGTCCGTCCCCCTGCCGACCGCCGTCCGCCGCCCGTCATCCGCATCCGCATCCGCATCCGCATCCGGCACCACGAGACACGGACGTCGGCCACCAGGTCACAGCTTCGATTCTGGCCCGCCTCGCCGACTTCAGCCACCGCCTGCCCCGCGACCTGTGGACAACCCCGCGTCATCGCCGCGCCTGTGGACAACCCGGTACGTCCACCATCCGGCGCAGGGCGCCGCTCCCCCGGCAACACTCCGGATCTTCCCGGCCTGTAATGCCGCATAACGGTCATATTTACGCCTAGTCTGACATTGCGTCGCACTCGTTCTGACCACAGGGCTTGCGCGGCTCGTCCACTCCGGTTACCGGCCCCTGGGAAGGACGGCATCACCCATGCCCGCAGACCTCGCCGTCATCGGCCTCGGCCATCTCGGACTGCCCCTGGCCCAGGCCGCCGCGGCCGCCGGTATCGACACCATCGGCTACGACACCGACCCGCGCGTGGTCGGCGAACTGGCCGCGGGGCGCCCCCCGGTCGACGGTTCGCTGACCGCGCCGGAGATCCGCCGGATGCTCTCGGGGGGCTTCCGGCCCACCACCGACCCGGCCGAGCTGGGCCGCGTCCGCACCGCCGTCATCTGCGCGCCCACCCCGCCCGGCCCCGACGGCGGCCCGGACCTGACCGCCCTGGACGAGGCGGCCCGCGCGCTCGCCGCCCGGCTGCGTCCCACCACCACCGTGCTGCTGGAGTCCCCGGTCCACCCGGGCACCACCGAGGAGCACCTGCTGCCGCTGCTCGAAGCGGGCTCCGGACTGCGCGCCGGACGCGACTTCCACCTCGCCTACTCCCCCGGCCGCCTCGACCCCGGCCGGCCCGCCCACGGCTACGCCCGCACCCCCAAGGTCATCGGCGGGCTCACCCCCGCCTGCACCGAGTCGGCCGCGGCCTTCTACGGGCGCCTCGCCGACAAGGTGGTCCGCGCCCGGGGCACCCGCGAGGCGGAGACCGTCAAGCTGCTGGAGACCAACTTCCGGCATGTGAACATCGCCCTGGTCAACGAGATGGCGGTGCTCTGCCACGACCTCGGCGTGGACCTGTGGGACGTCATCCGCTGCGCCGAGACCAAGCCGTCCGGCTTCCAGGCCTTCCGCCCCGGGCCCGGCGTCGGCGGCCACGGCACCCCAGTGGGCACCCTGCCCGGGCACCGCCCGCTGCGCCTGGTCGAGCTGGCCGGCCAGGTCAACGAGCGGATGCCCGCCTATGTCGTCCAGCGCTGCGCCACCCTGCTCAACGAGCACGGCAAGTCGGCGCGCGGGGCGCGGGTGCTGCTGCTGGGCGTCACCTACAAGCCGGACCTCGCCGACCGGCAGGGCGCACCGGCCACCGAGATCGGCGAACGGCTCACCGCGATGGGCGCCCAGGTCGGCTACCACGACCCCTATGTGGCCGGCTGGCGGGTGGGCGGGCGGCGCGTACCGCGGGCCGACTCGCTGTACGAGGCGGCCGCGGCGGCCGATCTGACGGTGCTGCTCCAGCACCACCGCACCTACGACCTCCAGGGCCTGGCCGTGAAGGCGCAGCTGCTGCTGGACACCCGGGGGGCCACCCCGGCGGGCGCCGCGCACCGCCTGTGACCCCGGCCCGGCAGGGCCGTACGCAAAAGGGCCCGCACCCCGTTCCTCCGGGGGTGCGGGCCCTTCCCTGCCGAGGTCCGTCCCGGCGCCGTCAGCGCTTGTGCTGGGCGTCCGCGACGGTGACCTCCACGCGCTGGAACTCCTTCAGCTCGCTGTAGCCGGTGGTGGCCATCGCGCGGCGCAGGGCGCCGAAGAAGTTCATCGAGCCGTCCGGGGTGTGCGAGGGGCCGGTCAGGACCTCCTCGGTGGTGCCGACGGCGCCGAGGTCGACCAGCTTGCCGCGCGGCACGTCCTCGTGCACGGCCTCCATGCCCCAGTGCCGGCCGCGGCCGGGGGCGTCGGTGGCGCGGGCCAGCGGGGAGCCGATCATCACCGAGTCGGCGCCGCAGGCGATGGCCTTCGGCAGGTCGCCGGACCAGCCCACCCCGCCGTCCGCGATGACGTGCACATAGCGGCCGCCGGACTCGTCCATGTAGTCCCGGCGGGCCGCGGCCACGTCGGCGACCGCGGTCGCCATCGGGACCTGGATGCCCAGCACGTTGCGGGTGGTGTGGGCGGCGCCGCCGCCGAAGCCGACCAGCACACCGGCCGCGCCGGTGCGCATCAGGTGCAGGGCGGCGGTGTAGGTGGCGCAGCCGCCGACGATGACCGGGACGTCCAGCTCGTAGATGAACTGCTTGAGGTTGAGCGGCTCGGCGGCGCCGGAGACGTGCTCGGCGGAGACGGTGGTGCCGCGGATGACGAAGATGTCCACACCCGCGTCGACGACCGCCTTGGAGAACTGCGCGGTGCGCTGCGGGGAGAGCGCGGCGGCGGTGACCACGCCCGAGTCGCGCACCTCCTTGATGCGCAGCCCGATCAGCTCCTCCTGGATGGGAGCGGCGTAGATCTCCTGCAGACGGCGGGTGGCGGTGTCGGCCGGGAGGTGGGCGATCTCGTCCAGCAGCGGCCGGGGGTCCTCGTAGCGGGTCCACAGGCCTTCGAGGTTGAGGACGCCGAGGCCGCCCATCTGCCCGATGCGGATCGCGGTCTCGGGGGAGACCACCGAGTCCATCGGGGCGGCCAGGAACGGCAGCTCGAACCGGTAGGCGTCGATCTGCCAGGCGATCGAGACCTCCTTCGGGTCCCGGGTGCGCCGGCTGGGGACGACGGCGATGTCGTCGAACGCGTACGCCCTGCGGCCGCGCTTGCCGCGCCCGATCTCGATCTCAGTCACGTTGTGTGGCCTTTCCCTCTTCGTCTGCGCCTACCAGTATCCCCGACGCACGGCGGAGGGGCGGTCCCGGCCGTATGCCGGAATCCGCCCCTCCGCCGCACTGCGAGGGCCGTTACCTCTTGCTGCTGTAGTTGGGCGCCTCGACGGTCATCTGGATGTCGTGCGGGTGGCTCTCCTTGAGGCCCGCGGAGGTGATCCGGACGAAGCGGCCGTTGGCCTGGAGGTCGGGCACGGTGCGGCCGCCGACGTAGAACATCGACTGGCGCAGACCTCCGACCAGCTGGTGGACCACCGCGGAGAGCGGGCCGCGGTAGGGCACCTGGCCCTCGATGCCCTCGGGGACCAGCTTCTCGTCGGAGGCGACGCCCTCTTGGAAGTAGCGGTCCTTGGAGAAGGAGCGCTGCTCGCCGCGGGACTGCATGGCGCCCAGCGAGCCCATGCCGCGGTACGACTTGAACTGCTTGCCGTTGATGAAGAGCAGCTCGCCCGGGGACTCCTCGCAGCCGGCCAGCAGCGAGCCCAGCATCACGGTGTCGGCGCCGGCGACCAGCGCCTTGGCGATGTCGCCGGAGTACTGCAGTCCGCCGTCGCCGATGACCGGGACACCGGCCGCCTTGGCGGCGAGGGAGGCCTCGTAGATGGCGGTGACCTGCGGGACGCCGATGCCGGCGACCACGCGGGTGGTGCAGATGGAGCCGGGGCCGACGCCGACCTTGATGCCGTCCACACCGGAGTCGATGAGCGCCTGGGCGCCGTCGCGGGTGGCGATGTTGCCGCCGATGACGTCCACCGAGGAGTTCGACTTGATCTTGGCGACCATGTCGCCGACCAGCCGGGAGTGGCCGTGCGCGGTGTCGACCACGATGAAGTCGACGCCCGCCTCGATCAGGGCCTGGGCGCGCTCGTAGGCGTCCCCGGCGACACCGACGGCGGCGCCGACCAGCAGCCGGCCGTCCTTGTCCTTGGCGGCGTGCGGGTACTTCTCGGCCTTGACGAAGTCCTTGACGGTGATCAGGCCCTTGAGGATGCCCGCGTCGTCGACCAGCGGCAGCTTCTCGATCTTGTGGCGGCGCAGCAGCTCCATGGCGTCCACGCCGGAGATCCCGACCCGGCCGGTGACCAGCGGCATCGGGGTCATGACGTCCCGGACCTGCTGGCCGCGGTCGGTCTCGAAGGCCATGTCGCGGTTGGTGACGATGCCCAGCAGCTTGCCGGCCTGGTCGGTGACGGGCACGCCGCTGATGCGGAACTTGGCGCAGATCGCGTCGGCGTCGGCGAGCGTGGCGTCCGGGTGGACGGTGATCGGGTCGGTCACCATGCCGGACTCGGAGCGCTTGACCAGGTCCACCTGGTTCGCCTGGTCGGCGATGGACAGGTTCCGGTGCAGGACGCCCACGCCGCCCTGGCGGGCCATGGCGATGGCCATCCGGGACTCGGTCACCTTGTCCATCGCCGCCGACAGCAGCGGGATGTTCACCCGTACGTTCTTCGAGATGTACGAGGAGGTGTCGATCTGGTCCGGGGCCATGTCCGACGCGCCGGGCAGCAGCAGCACGTCGTCGTAGGTAAGCCCCAGCGTCGCGAACTTCTCGGGCACTCCGTCGACGTAAGCGGTCATGACACCTTCCCCAGATGGCCTTGCTCGGTGCGGATGTCCATGCTAACGGGCTCGCGGCGTGTCCCATTCCACGAACAAGATCACCGGGAAGGTTTGGACGTTCACACGGGTGGCGCAAGGGCCGGAAGAGAAGGGGGGGTCACTGCTCGGCGAGGGCGCGGAGCCGGCTGAGCGCGCGGTGCTGGGCGACCCGGACCGCGCCCGGGGACATGCCGAGCATCTGCCCGGTCTCCTCGGCGGTGAGGCCCACCGCGACCCGGAGCACCAGCAGTTCGCGCTGGACCTCGGGGAGGTTGGCGAGGAGCCGCTTGGCCCACTCGGCGTCATCGCTGAGCAGCGCCCGCTCCTCGGGGCCGAGGGAGTCGTCGGGCCGCTCGGGCATCTCGTCGGAGGGCACCGCGGTGGAACCGGGATGGCGCATGGCGGCGCGCTGGAGGTCGGCGACCTTGTGGCCGGCGATGGCGAAGACGAAGGCCTCGAAGGGGCGGCCGGTGTCGCGGTAGCGGGGCAGTGCCATCAGCACCGCCACGCAGACCTCCTGGGCGAGGTCCTCGACGAAGTGGCGGGCGTCACCGGGCAGCCGGTTGAGCCGGGTGCGGCAGTAGCGCAGGGCGAGCGGGTGGACATGGGCGAGCAGGTCGTGGGTCGCCTGCTCGTCGCCCTCGACCGCGCGGTGGACGAGTGCCCCGATCGCCCCGCGGGCGGGCCCCTGGGCCGGGGACGCTCCGCGGGCGGTGCCCTGGACGGCGGCCGCCGTCTGGGCCGGGGCCGCCTCGTTGTCGCGCATCGGTCCATGGTGCACCGGCGCGTGCCCGTCCGCCGTACCGCTTCCACCCTTGTGCACCGAAGCGTTATGAGCAGGCGCGCCCGTCATCTCGTGCGCCCTCCCCTCCCGCTCGATCGACTTGTCCCCGAGGAACTCCACTCTTCAAGGATGCGGCATCGGCGCGGAAACAGATCCCGTCGTTCCGCCGCCCCGTCCGCCGCGGGGCGGACGGGGTCGCCACGGCCGGCGCCTCAGCGCACCAGGCCCCAGCGGAAGCCGAGCGCGACGGCGTGCGCGCGGTCCGAGGCGCCCAGCTTCTTAAACAGCCGCCTGGCGTGCGTCTTCACGGTGTCCTCGGAGAGGAACAGCTCGCGGCCGATCTCCGCGTTGGAGCGGCCGTGGCTCATGCCCTCCAGCACCTGGATCTCGCGTGCGGTGAGGGTGGGGGCTGCGCCCATCTCGGCCGAGCGCAGCCGGCGCGGGGCGAGCCGCCAGGTGGGGTCGGCGAGCGCCTGGGTGACGGTGGCCCGCAGCTCGGCGCGGGAGGCGTCCTTGTGCAGGTAGCCGCGGGCGCCGGCGGCGACGGCCAGCGCCACGCCGTCCAGGTCCTCGGCGACGGTGAGCATGATGATGCGGGCGCCGGGGTCCGCGGAGAGCAGCCGGCGGACGGTCTCCACGCCGCCCAGACCGGGCATGCGCACGTCCATCAGGATGAGGTCCGAGCGGTCCGCGCCCCAGCGGCGGAGGACTTCCTCGCCGTTGGCCGCGGTCGTCACGCGCTCGACGCCGGGCACCGTGGCCACGGCGCGGCGGAGCGCTTCTCGGGCAAGCGGGGAGTCGTCGCAGACGAGAACGGATGTCATGGCCGTCCTCCGCAGCTGATGCGCGTCACCTAGAGCCTCCAGGCTGGTCGTGAATCGTCACCTGTGCGGTTGACGCCCCCGGACATCTGCCCGAGCGCTTCTCTCTTCAACCGCTCCGCACTCTCAACGACGGTCACTCGAAAGAGTTACGGGTCCCTGCCACCGCTTCGGCACTCTACGTGAGCGGGCCGGTACGGAGGAGAGCGACGCAGGTCACGCATGGTTCACCTGGAGCTATGCCCCATTTAGCTGCTTTTCCTTCACTTTGCCAGTGTCTATGGCTAGATTCGCAATGAGTCATATTTACATCTACTTAGACAGTAGTTGTAACGTCGTGGCTGTACCGGCTCCCCGGTCATGGCCGACCAAGCCCGCTCAGCTCCGGCCGGCACCGGAGTTCGCTCACGCACCGGAACCAAGGGACATGCGCCATGGCAGATTTCTCCCGCCTTCCCGGACCCAACGCCGACCTGTGGGACTGGCAGCTGCTCGCGGCCTGCCGAGGGGTCGACAGTTCGCTCTTCTTCCATCCCGAGGGTGAGCGCGGCGCGGCGCGGAGTGCGCGCGAGAACTCGGCGAAAGAGGTGTGCATGCGGTGCCCCGTCCGGGCCGAGTGCGCGGCCCACGCACTGGCGGTGCGCGAGCCGTACGGAGTGTGGGGCGGCCTCACCGAGGACGAACGCGAGGAGCTGATGGGGCGGGCCCGCAACCGCCTGGTCTCCACCGCGCCCTCGGCGAACGGCACCCCGGCCTCCCCCGCCCCCGCACCCGCCCACCACACCCATGGGCCGTCCTCGCGGACGGTCTACCACTCCTGAGGGCCGTCGGCCGCGAAGCCGAGGAGGAACGTTCCTGCGCGTAAGGGGCCCGGGACAGGCGGCGCGGGCCCCGGGCCGGGACGCGGGGCCCGGCAAGGCGGCGCGGGCCCCGGGCCGGGCGGCGCGGGTCAGGTGCGGGCGGCCGCGGCGGCGAGCCGGTCCAGGGTGGCCGCGACCGCGGGCACCTGGGCCAGGTCGGGCAGCGTGAGGGCGACCACCTCGCGCTCGACGACCGGTTCCACCGCGACGGTACGCGCGCCCCGCGGCCGTACCGACTCCACCGCCAGCTCGGGCAGCACCGCGACCCCGAGCCCGGCGCCGACCAGGCCCACCACCGCGGGGTAATCGTCGGTCGCGAAGTCGATACGCGGGACGAACCCGGCCGCCTCGCACACCTGCACCAGCTGGCGGCGGCAGCGCGGGCAGCCCGCGATCCAGGACTCCTCGGCCAGCTCCGCGATGCCCACCGAGCCCGCGTCCGCGAGCCGGTGGCCCTCCGGGACCAGCCCCACCAGGCGGTCGGTGAGCAGCGGCCGGACCACCAGGTCGGTCCAGTCGTCCCCGGCGGCCCCCTGCTCGCGCGGCCCGCCGCCGCTCCCGTTCCGCCCCGTCCCGCCGCCGTAGCGGAAGGCGAGCGCCACGTCGCAGTCCCCCTCGCGCAGCATCTCCACCGAGCGCGGCGGCTCCGCCTCGACCAGGGAGACCCGGGTGCCGGGGTGGTCGGCCCGCAGCGCGGCGAGAGCGGTCGGCACCAGGGAGGAGCTGCCGCTCGGGAAGGAGACCAGGCGCACCCGCCCGGCCCGCAGGCCCGCGATGGCGGCGACCTCCTCCTCGGCCGCGGTGAGTCCGGCGAGGATGCCCGCGGCATGCCGGACCAGCGCCTCGCCGGCCTGGGTCAGCCGGGTCTCGCGGCCCGTGCGGATGAGCAGCGGGGTGCCGGTGGAGCCCTCCAGCGCCTTCATCTGCTGGCTGACGGCGGGCTGGGTGCAGCCCAGTTCACGCGCGGCCGCGGAGAAGGAGCCGGTGGCGGCGACGGCGCGCAGCACGCGCAGATGACGGGCTTCGATCACCCTGCGAGCATAAGCGGAGCTTGGAGGTGGAAGCGAATCACCTTCACCCCCTTTGAGGTGCGGCCCCACCGGCCCCTCCAGGATCAGGGCAGCTGTGCCTCCCAGGAGTCCGGGATAGCGTGCGGGCATGAAGGTGCTGACGGTGAACATCGGGGCGATACGCCCGACGGAGGACTCGTCCGCCGGGGTGACCGGGATCGACAAGCGGCCCGTGGACGGGCCGGTGCTGGTCAGCGACCCCGGGGTCAAGGGCGAGGGCGGCAGCGGGCTGGCCGGGGACGGCATCGGGGACCTGCGCAACCACGGCGGCAGCGATCAGGCGGTGTACGCCTTCGCCCGCGAGGACCTGGACGGCTGGGAGCGCGAGCTGGGGCACCCCCTGGCCAACGGGGCGTTCGGGGAGAACCTCACCACCGGCGGGGTGGACGTGAACGGCGCGCTGATCGGCGAGCGGTGGCGGATCGGCCCCCGGCTGCTCCTGGAGGTGACCAGCGCGCGCATCCCCTGCCGTACCTTCGCGGCCCAGCTGGGGCAGCGCGGCTGGGTGCGGCGGTTCACCCAGGAGGCGGCGCCCGGCGCGTATCTGCGGGTGCTCCGGCCGGGTGAGATCCGCGCGGGTGACGCGGTCGAGGTGGTGCACCGCCCGGCGCACCGGGTGACCGTGGCGGTCGCCTTCCGGGCCGCCACGACCGAGCGGACGCTGCTCCCCGAGGTGCTGGCCGCCGGTGAGGCGCTCCACCCGGAACTGCTGGAGTCGGCCCGCGCGTACGCGGCCCGGGCCGGCGACCGGAACGCCGAACGCCCGGCCTGACGCCGGGGGCGCTTGGAGGGGCGGGCGGATGGGGGTGCGTACCCCGTGGGGGTGCGGGGGCGGTTAACGTGCCGCTTATGACGACTGCACTGATCACGGGCGCGACCGCGGGCATCGGCGCCGCCTTCGCGCGTCGGCTCGCGGCGGACGGGCACGACCTGGTCCTGGTCGCCCGTGACACGGCGCGGCTGCGCGAGCAGGCCACCGAGCTCCACGACCGGCACGGCATCGAGGCGGAGGTGCTCAGCGCCGACCTGGCCACGGAGGAGGGCATCGGCGCGGTCGAGCGGCGGCTCGGCGACCCGAGGCGCCCGGTGGACCTGCTGGTCAACAACGCGGGCTTCGGCAACAAGGGCCGTTTCCTGGACGTGTCCATGGGCGACGAGCTGCGGATGCTGAAGGTGCACTGCGAGGCGGTGCTGCGGCTGACGTCCGCGGCCTGCGAGGCGATGCGCGGACGGGGCAGGGGCGGGGTGGTGAACGTGGCCTCGGTGGCCGCCTTCGTCCCGCGCGGCACCTACGGGGCGTCCAAGGCGTGGGTGGTGCAGTTCACCCAGGGGGTGGCCAAGGACCTGGCCGGCAGCGGGGTGCGGCTGATGGCGCTCTGCCCGGGGTTCGTGCGCACCGAGTTCCATGAGCGGGCGGGCATGGGGACCGGCAACATCCCCGGGTGGATGTGGCTGGACGCCGACAAGCTGGTCGCGGCGGCCATGGCGGACCTCGCCCGCGGGCGGACGATCTCGATTCCGGACCCGCGCTACAAGGCGCTGATGGGCCTGGTGAAGCTGGCGCCGCGCGGCCTGCTCGGGGGTGTCAGCTCGCGCGCGGGGCGCAGGTACGGCCCGAGTTGACGGCGGACGGATGAGCCGTCCTCCCGGGGCTCCGGCGCCGGGACGGCGGCGGCCGGAGCGGTCGGGCGGGGGCGGGTGGTGCGGGCGGGCACCCGCCGGCCGGCCCTGGGCGGGCGCGCCTCGGTCGGAGGCGCGCGGGCCCGGGCGGAACGCAGCAGCCCCCCGTGGTCCCCTGGTGATGGCCGGTCGCGGCTTGTTCGACGACGTTCCCGGCCCGGGGCTTCTGCGTCCACCGGAATCCTGGGCCTGGTGGTGATCGATCGTCAAGATGCCATGGGCGGATGATCGAAACATTCCTCATTCGATCAGAGTGGATTAGGGTCGGGCGTCCGGTCCGGCCACCGAGGAGGGGGATTTCCACCGTGCGTGAGAGTGCCGCCGAACGTCATGACCGTCTGCTGGCCCTGGTACGGGAGCGGGGCACCGCGCGGGTCGCCGACCTGGCCGTACAGCTGGGTGTCTCCCCGGTGACCGCCCGCCGCGACGTGGAGGCGCTGGCCGGGCGGGGCCTGCTGGACCGGGTGCACGGCCAGGTGTCCTGGCCAAGTTCGGTCGGGCAGCCGGGCGGGGCGGAGCATCCGGCCGGGGCGGAGGCCCTGTCGGCCGCGGCCGGGCGGGGGCCGGTCATCGGTCTGCTCGCGCCCTCGGCCACGTACTACTTCGCCGAGGTGATCCGCGGGGCGCGCGAGGCGGCGGCCCGGGCCGGGGCGCGGCTGATCCTGCGGATCTCGGACTACCGGCCGGAGGACGACCGGGCGCGCACCGAGGGGCTGCTGGCCTCGGGGGCGGAGGGGCTGCTGGTCGCACCGGGCTGGCGGGCGCCGGGCGACCAGGCGGAGCACGGCGACTGGATCGCCGAACTGCCCGTTCCCGCCGTGCTGCTGGAGCGGCGGGCCGAGCCGGGTTCGGCGCTGGACGGGCTGGACCGGGTGTCCTCCGACCACCGGCACGGGGTACTGCTGGCGGTGCGGCACCTGGTGGGGCTGGGGCACGGGGCGCCGCTGCTGGTGGCCCGGGCGGACTCCCCGACGGCACTGGCGGTACGGGCCGGGTACGCGCGGGCGCTGCGGGTGCTGGGGCTGCACGCGCCCGGGCCGGTGGTCGACTCGGTGCCGGCGGAGGTGGAGCCGGAGGGGTTCGAGGCGGCGGTGCGGGCGCTGCGCGCGGCGGTCGCCTCGGGGACGGCGACCGCGGCCCTGGTCCACAACGACGTGGACGCCATCCAGATGGTCCAGCGGCTGGCGGAGCTGGGGGTGCGGGTGCCGGAGGACCTGGCCCTGATCGCGTACGACGACGAGGTCGCCGCGCTGGCGGACATCCCGCTGACGGCGGTGGCCCCGCCCAAGCGGCAGGTGGGGCGGCTGGCGACGGAGCTGCTGGTGGAGCGGCTGGCGGCGCGGGCCGCGGGCGCGCCGGGCAGGCCGGGCGGGGTGGGCTCGGCGGCCGGCGGGGAGGGCGAGGACCGGATGGCGGACGCACCGCGCCATGTGACCCTGCTGCCGGGTCTGCGGGTGCGGGCGTCCTGCGGGCCGGCCCGGACGGGCTCCGATGCGGCGGTCCGGGAGGCCGCGACCGGGCCTTCCGTCTGACGGCACCCATCGGCGGCGGCCATCTGATCAATTTTCGATCAAACAATCTTTCGCTCTTGACTTCGCTCAGAAACGGCTCAATCATCACGGCCACACCTTCCGCGCAGTCACCCGTTCAGGAGAGCCGCCGTGAACCGCTGTAGGAACAGAAGCACCACCGCCATAGCCGCCACCGTCACCGCCCTCGCCGTCCTCACCGCCTGCGGGGGCGGTGAGGACTCCGCCCCGGAGGCCGACGGCAAGCCGGTGACCATCACCTTCTGGGGCTGGGCCAAGGGCACCAAGGAGACCGTGGACGCCTTCAACGCGGCGCAGAAGGACATCCGGGTGAAGTTCGAGGAGATCCCGGCGGGCGGTGCCGGCGGCTACGCCAAGATCTCCAACGCGGTCAAGGCGGGCAACGCCCCCGACCTGGTGTCCATCGAGTACCCCTCGCTGCCGGAGTTCGTCAGCCAGGGCGCCCTGAAGGACATCCGGCTGCCGGAGGAGGTCAAGGGCAAGCTGCTGCCGCAGGCGGTGGAGCTGACCACCCTGGGCGGGAAGAACTGGGCCGTCCCCTTCGACGCCGCCCCGCAGGCCTTCTACTACCGCAAGGACCTGTTCGCGAAGTACGGGGTGGAGGTGCCGAAGACCTGGGACGAGTTCCGGGCCGCGGCCGAGAAGGTGAGGAAGGCGGACGCCAAGGCGCGGATCGCCACCTTCTTCCCGGACGACCCGACCACCTTCGAGGCGATGGTCTGGCAGGCCGGCGCCCAGTGGTTCAAGGCCGAGGGCGACACCTGGAAGATCGACACCACCGACGCGGCCACCGAGAAGGTCACCGGCTACTGGCAGGACCTGCTCGACAAGGACCTGGTCCACAACGACGTCTCCTTCAGCCCCGAGTGGACCGGCTCGCTGAAGAACGACTCCACCATCGGCTACCTGGGGGCCTCCTGGGGCGCCGGGGTGCTGAAGGGCACCCTGCCCGAGCAGAGCGGCAAGTGGGCGGTGGCGCCCATGCCGAGCTGGGACGGCAAGCCCGCCAGCGGGATGCTGGGCGGCTCCACCTTCGCGGTGACCAAGGACAGCGGGCACGCCGAGGCCGCCGTGGAGTTCGCCACCTGGATGGCCACCACCGAGCAGGGCGTCAAGGCGCGGATCGGCTCGGGCACCTCCAGCGCCTTCCCGGCCGCCACCGAGCTGCGCCCGGTCGCCAAGGCGGCCTTCGACGCCGGGTACTACGGCGGGCAGGACATCTACCGGCTCTTCGACGAGGCGGGCACCTCCATCAGGGGCGGCTGGGCCTGGGGCCCGACCACCGGCACCACCAACACCACCATCAAGGACCAGCTCGGCAAGGTCTCCGACGGCTCCACCACCATCGCCGACGCCGTCCGGGCCGGCCATGAGGCCACGGTCGCCGAGCTGAGGAAGCGCGGCCTGAAGGTCGAGGGCTGAGGACGTGACGGACCGCGTCACGGCCGGCCGCCCCGGACCCGGCGGCCCCGCGCCCGGACACCGCGAGGACGGCCGCCCCGGACCCGGCGGTACGGCAGCCGGGCACCCCGGCACCGCACGCTCCACCACCGGCCACCGCACCCCCAGCGGCTCCCCCGCCGCCCCCGCCCCCTCCCCTGCCGCCGTCCGGCCCGGCGGGCGGAGCGGGGCGCGGGCCCGGGCGGGGGCGGCGGCCCTGCTGCTGGCGCCGTTCTTCGTGCTGTTCGCCGTGGTGATGGTGCTGCCGATCGGTTACGCGCTCTGGCTGAGCCTGTTCACCGAGAAGCAGTCCGGGCTCGGCTTCGGCGGCACCGAGACCGTCTTCAGCGGGCTGGGCAACTACACGGCGGCGCTGGGCGACGCGGCCTTCCGCGAGGGCTTCCTGGTGCTGCTCGGCTACTGCCTGGTCTACATCCCGCTGCTGCTGGCCGGCGGACTGGGGCTGGCACTGCTGCTGGACTCGGCGCTGGCCCGGGCCCGCCGCTTCTTCCAGCTGGCGCTGTTCCTGCCGCACGCCGTCCCCGGCATCATCGCCGCGCTGATCTGGGTGTACCTCTACACCCCGCAGCTCAGCCCGGTGGTGAAGGCCATGGAGGCCGGCGGTATCGGCTTCGACTTCTTCTCCCCCTCCGGCGCCCTCCCCTCGGTGGTCAACATCGCGCTGTGGGAGTGGCTCGGCTACAACATGGTCATCTTCTACGCCGCCCTCCAGGCCATCGACCGCTCCGTCCTGGAGGCCGCCACCGTGGACGGCGCCGGGGCCTGGCGCACCGCCTTCTCCATCAAACTCCCCCTGATCCGGGCGTCCGTGGTGATGGTCGCCCTGTTCACCGTGATCGGTTCGCTCCAGTTGTTCACCGAGCCGCTGATCCTCAACAAGGGCACCGGCTCCGCCGTCACCTCCACCTGGACGCCCAACATGTACGCGTACACCGCGGCGTTCGACCGGAACGACTACGGGCTGGCCGCCGCCGCCTCGGTGCTGCTGGCACTCACCGCCGCACTGCTCTCGTTCGCCGTCACCCGCCTCGCCGGCAACCGTGAGAAGAAGAGCAAGGAGCGCAAGGCTCGGAAGGAGCGCACGGCATGAGCGCCACCACCCCCACTCGGCCCGGGCCACGCCGCTCGGGGCCCTGGCTGTCGAAGGCCGCGGTCAACGGCGCCCTGCTGCTCTCCGCCTGCTACATGCTCTTCCCCCTGGTCTGGCTGGTCACCGCCGCCACCAAGGACGCGGGCGGGCTGCTCGGCGGGAACGCCTTCTCCTTCGAGGGCTTCGACCTCGGCGGCAACCTCGCCCGGCTCGCCGAGTACGGCGACGGGGTCTACTTCCGCTGGTACCTCAACAGCCTGCTCTACGCCGGCGGCGGCGCCCTGGTCTGCTCCTTCGTCTGCATCGCGGCCGGCTACGCCTTCGACACCTACGACTTCCGGGGCAAGGAGAAGCTGTTCGGCGTGGTGCTGATGGGCGTGCTCGTGCCCAGCACCGCGCTCGCCCTGCCCATGTACCTGCTCGCCAGCAAGACCGGGGTGGTCAACAGCTACTGGGCGGTGCTCGTCCCCGTACTGGTCAACCCCTTCGGGGTCTACCTCTCCCGGGTGTTCTGCGCCGGCTACATCCCCGGCGAGGCCCTGGAGGCGGCCCGGATCGACGGCGCCGGGGAACTGCGCACCTTCTGGTCCATCGGGCTGCCCATGGTCATGCCGGGCCTGGTGACCGTCTTCCTCTTCCAGTTCACCGCCATCTGGAACAACTTCTTCCTCCCCCTGGTGATGCTCTCCGACCAGCAGCTCTTCCCACTGAGCCTCGGCCTGTACGCGTGGAACAGCAACGCCCACGCCGAGCCCGGCTTCTACCCCCTCGTCGTCACCGGCTCCCTGCTCGCCGTGGTCCCCCTCGTCGTCGCCTTCGTCTCGCTGCAACGCCACTGGAAGGCGGGACTGACCGCCGGCAGCGTCAAGTGACCCCCGAGGCCCCAAGTGAGAACCTCTGTGAGGAGTTCGACTTCCACCATGCACCCAGCCACTGACAACCGGCCCGAGCGGCAACCGGCGACACGGCCGGACGACCGGCCCCCGCTGCTGCTGGCGATGGGCCCCGGCGTCCCGGGCCGGCTGCTCACCGACGCCCACCGGGTCCGGCTGGCCGAGCTGAGCCGGACCGATCCGCGGCTGGTCGCCCACGACCTGGCCGCCCCCACCCCCCGTGTCGCCGCCGCGCTCGCCGAGGCGGAGGTGCTGCTCACCTGCTGGGGCGCCACCCCGCTCACCGCGGACGTGCTGGACCGGGCGCCCCGGCTGCGGGCCGTGGTGCACGCCGCCGGGTCGGTGAAGCACCATGTCACCGAGGCCTGCTGGGAGCGCGGCATCGTTGTCACCTCGGCGGCCGCCGCCAACGCGCTGCCGGTCGCCGAGTACACGCTCGCGGTGATCCTGCTGGCCGGGAAGCGGGTGGGCCGCGCCGCCCGCCGGTACGCGGAGCTGCGCGCGGGCCACGACTGGCTGGCCGAGCTGTCCGACAGCGGCAACTACCGCCGTACCGTCGGGATCGTCGGGGCCTCCCGGATCGGGCGGCGGGTGATCGAGCTGCTGCGCCCCTTCGACCTGGAGGTGCTGCTGTACGACCCGTATCTGACGGACACGGAGGCGCTGGCGCTCGGCGCCGTACGCACCGGTCTGGACGAGTTGTGCGCCCGCTCCGACGTGGTCTCGGTGCACGCGCCGCAGCTCCCCGCCACGTACCGCATGATCGGTGCCCGGCAGCTGGCGCTGATGCCGGACGGGGCGACGCTGGTGAACACCTCGCGCGGATCGCTCGTCGACGAGAGCGCGCTGCTGGAGCACCTCGCCCCGGGGCGGCTGAGCGCGGTGCTGGACGTCACCGATCCGGACGTACCGCCGCCCGGCTCGCCGCTCTACACCCTGTCGAACGTGCTGCTCACCCCGCATATCGCCGGTTCGCTCGGCAATGAGCTGCACCGGATGGCGGACGCGGCCCTGGACGAGTTGGAGCGGTACGCGCGCGGGCTGCCGTTCGCCGACCCGGTGCACCCCTCGGAGCTCAGCCGGTCGGCATGACAGGCGTGGACGCACCGAGGCCCGGTGCCCCCGCGACGGGGGCACCGGGCCTCGTGTGTCTCACCGGCGCGGCGGCGTCACGGCCGCCGGGTGCCTCAGTGGGAGTGGCCGTGACCGTGGCCGTGGCCCGCGTCCGCCGGCTCCTCTTCCTTCTTCTCCACGACCAGGGTCTCGGTCGTGAGGAGCAGGGAGGCGATGGAGGCGGCGTTCTCCAGGGCGGAACGCGTCACCTTGACCGGGTCGATGACGCCGGCCTTGACCAGGTCGCCGTACTCGCCGGTGGCGGCGTTGAAGCCCTGGCCCTTCTCGAGCTCGGCCACCTTGGCGGTGATCACGTAGCCCTCGAGGCCCGCGTTCTCGGCGATCCAGCGCAGCGGCTCGACGGCGGCGCGGCGGACGACGGCGACACCGGTGGCCTCGTCGCCCTCCTTGCCGAGGTTGCCCTCCAGCACCTTGACGGCGTGGACCAGAGCGGAGCCGCCACCGGAGACGATGCCCTCCTCGACCGCGGCGCGGGTCGCGGAGATGGCGTCCTCCAGACGGTGCTTCTTCTCCTTCAGCTCCACCTCGGTGGCGGCGCCGACCTTGATCACGCACACGCCGCCGGCCAGCTTGGCGAGGCGCTCCTGGAGCTTCTCGCGGTCCCAGTCGGAGTCGGTGGTCTCGATCTCGGCCTTGATCTGGTTCACGCGGCCGGTCACGTCGTCGCTGTTGCCGCCGCCGTCGACGATCACGGTGTCGTCCTTGGTGACGGTGACGCGGCGGGCGGTGCCGAGCACCTCCAGGCCGGCCTGGTCGAGCTTGAGGCCGACCTCCTCTGCGATGACGGTGGCGCCGGTGAGGGCGGCCATGTCGCCGAGCATCGCCTTGCGGCGGTCGCCGAAGCCGGGGGCCTTGACCGCGACCGCGTTGAAGGTGCCGCGGATCTTGTTGACGACCAGGGTCGACAGGGCCTCGCCCTCGACGTCCTCGGCGATGATCAGCAGCGGCTTGGAGCCACCGGCCTGGATGACCTTCTCCAGCAGCGGCAGCAGGTCCTGGATGGCGCCGATCTTGCCCTGGTGGATCAGGATGTACGGGTCGTCGAGGACGGCCTCCATACGCTCCTGGTCGGTCACCATGTACGGGGAGAGGTAGCCCTTGTCGAAGGCCATGCCCTCGGTGAAGTCCAGCTCCAGGCCGAAGGTGTTGGACTCCTCGACGGTGATGACACCGTCCTTGCCGACCTTGTCCATCGCCTCGGCGATGAGCTCGCCGACCTGGCTGTCCTGGGCGGAGAGCGCGGCGACGGCGGCGATGTCGGTCTTGTCGTCGATCGGGCGGGCGGTGGCGAGGAGGTCCTCGGACACGGCCTTGACCGCGGCGTCGATGCCCTTCTTCAGGGCGGCCGGGGAGGCGCCGGCGGCGACGTTGCGCAGGCCCTCGCGGACGAGCGCCTGGGCGAGCACGGTGGCGGTGGTGGTGCCGTCACCCGCGATGTCGTTGGTCTTGGTCGCCACCTCCTTCACCAGCTGGGCGCCGAGGTTCTCGTACGGGTCCTCGACCTCGACCTCGCGGGCGATGGTGACGCCGTCGTTGGTGATGGTCGGGGCGCCGAACTTCTTGTCGATGACGACGTTGCGGCCGCGGGGGCCGATGGTCACCTTGACCGTGTCGGCGAGCTTGTTGACGCCGCGCTCAAGGGCGCGACGGGCGTCCTCGTCGAACTTCAGGATCTTCGCCATGGGAGCGTTCCAAGTCCTCTCGATTGCGATCGTCGGGCGCGCTCGGGCGCGCCGCCATCGCCGGTGAAAAAGAGCCGCGCCCCTCGCGCCCGGCGTTGTCGGCGGGGTGCCAGGGGCGCAGCTCGTCAAGCGTTCAAGCTTTCAGCGGTCGTGCTCCGCGGCCGGGCCGCGGTGCTGCCGCTGAGGTGACTTACTTCTCGACGATCGCGAGGACGTCGCGAGCCGAGAGGACGAGGTACTCCTCGCCGCTGTACTTCACCTCGGTGCCGCCGTACTTGCTGTACAGCACGATGTCGCCGGTCTTGACGTCGAGCGGCAGGCGCTCGCCGTTCTCGAAGCGGCCCGGGCCCACGGCCAGGACGACGCCCTCCTGGGGCTTCTCCTTGGCGGTGTCCGGAATGACCAGGCCAGAGGCGGTGGTCTGCTCGGCGTCGAGCGGCTGGACCACGATGCGGTCCTCGAGCGGCTTGATGGCAACCTTGGAGCTGGTGGTCGTCACGATCCGACCTCCCCCTTCGGAGATCTCACGGGGTCAACTGTCTGAGGTGGCGACCAGGTCGATCCGTCGTCGCGGGTGCCGGACCTGCCCGTCGCTGTGTTGGCACTCTCCAGTGGGGAGTGCCAGACCAGAGACTATGACCGCGATTAGCACTCGGTCAAGCGGAGTGCCAGGCGAGCGCCGCCGCGTCGGGATCGGTGCCTCCCCCGCGGGGGTCATCGGCCCTCGGTCACGGGGCCGCCGGGGGCGCTGCCGGCGAGCCAGCCCCTGGCCGCGGCGGCGCCGAGGGCGGCGTGCCAGGCGGTGGCCATCTTGGCGTAGCCGGCGTCGTGCGGGTGCAGCTTGTCCACCAGGTCGGCCGGGGTGAGCGCGCCCATGTCGGCGAGCAGGATCCGGCGCCCGGCGGCGGCGCGCCGCTGGACGATCCGGCGGACCTCGGCGTTGTAGACGGCGATCCGGGCCCGCAGTTCGGCGGTGCGCGCGGGGACCAGGGTGGCCACCACCAGGGTCGCCCCGGGGGCGTCGGCGTGCAGCTGGTCGACCAGCGCGGCGAGGTGGGCGGGGGCGGTGGCCGGGTTGCCGCGGTTCATGTCGTTGGTGCCGGCGTGCAGCAGGATCACGTCCGGGTGCCGCACCGGCACCGAGGCGGCGGCGTCCCGCGCGATCCGGCGGATCAGGGCGCCGGGGTGGCCCTCGTTGTCGAGGTCGGCGAAGTCGCCGGAGCGCCGGGAGCCGACGAAGTCCACCGCGAGCTCGGCGCGGAGGCCGCCGTAGAGCGCGCCGCGGTAGCCGGAGCGGGTGGAGCTGCCGACGCCGAAGGTGATGGAGTCGCCCAGCGGCATGATCCGCAGCGGCCGCCGCCGCTCCCGGCCCTCACTGGCGAGGGTGCGGACAGCGGCGCCCGGCCGGTCGTCGCCGCGGGCGGCGGAGGCGTCGGCGATCCGGCCCGGGGCGGCGGCGTGCGCGGGCGGCGCGGCGGGGGCGTCGGCGCCGAGCACGGTGGCCGCCAGCGCGGCGGCGGCGACCCCCGCGGCGGTGAGCCCCAGGGCCCAGCGGGCCGGGCGGCGCCGACGGTCACTCCGGTACGGGGACGAGGACGGGGACGGGGCCCCGGTCGGGCCACCGGTCGGCGAAGTCCCCTGCCCGGGCAGGCGTTCTGACACGGAGGTCCCCCCACTGGTGCGCTCCGGCCGGCGGTCGGTGTCCCGGCCGGCTCGACTCTCCGTCAAAAAACGTTAAGCCATCCGGCGTCAGGGTCTTGACCGTTCATATGACGATCAGCTAACGGACATGTTCCCACCTGCCGTCAGCGCCCGTCGTCGCCCCCGCGCGGGATCCCGCTCAGACGTAGTCCTCCAGCCGGGCCACGGCGTACCCCTTGGCGGTGATGACGTTCATGACCTGGCGGACCATGTCGGCCATCGAGCCCTGCCAGTCGCCCTTGCCGCGGAAGTGGCTGAGGATGATGTCGCCCGGGTGGAGGTCGCGGTCCCACTCGCGCCACTCCATGTGGTCCGCGAAGGCCTCGGACGCCCACAGCGGCACGGCCGTGACGCCGCAGGACCGGGCGGCGCGCAGGGTGTCGCTGTCGTAGTTGCCGTAGGGCGGGCGGAACAGCGGCGGCCGCTTGCCGTACTTCTTCTCGATGACGTCCTGCATGCCGCAGATCTCCTGCCTCTGCTCCTCGTAGGAGAGCGCGGGCAGGTAGCGGTGGTTGAGCGTGTGGTTGTGCAGGGCGACGCCGCGCTGCTGCATCTGCTTGAAGTAGCCGTAGTCCTCCTTGACCAGGTAGTCGCTGAGGAAGGCGCTGTAGGGCAGGTTCAGCTCGGTCATCATCCGCAGCAGCTCGGGGTCCTTCTCCGAGCCGTCGTCGATCGTCAGGAAGACGATCTTCTCCTTGGTGGGGACGGTGGTGAAGACCGGCGGCAGGGACGGGTCGCCGACCTCGAAGCCCTTGCGGAAGGTGATCTCCGGCTTCTTCGCCGGGGGCGCGGGCGCGGGCAGCGGGACCTGCCGCAGCCCCCACTTGCGGGCGGCGACCACGCGGGCGGCCTGGACCTTGCGGGCCTTCTCGGCGTACGCGGCGAGGGCGCCGGCCGCACCGGCGGCCTGCTCGGGGCGGGGCTGCCCGGCGGCCCCGGGGGCGCCCGCGCCCCCGTCCTCGGCCGTCGCGCAGGCGGAGCCGAGGGCGGCGAGGGTCAGCGCGCAGAGCGCGATCCGCGCCCGGACCCCGGCCCGGGCAACAAGCTTTTGACCTTTTTGTCTTACTAGCTGCATGGCGCGCATCCTGTCAACGCCCCGCCTCGTGTACGGGCGACGCCGCCGGGAGGGCCCCGGACCATGACCCGGCTGGCCCACAATGGGGCAGGTGACCGACCACTCCGCCGCCGCCTCCGCGCCCCGCGCCGCCCTCGACGCCTTCGACGCCCTGCTCACCGACGAGGGGCAGGCCCTCCTCGCCGAGCTGCGCGACTTCGCCCCGTCCGAGGAGCTGGCGGTCGTCTCCCGGCTGCGGCGCGCGCACCCGGCCGAGCTGGTGACGGCGGCGGTCGCGCAGGCCCGGCTGCGGCAGCGGGCGGTGGCCAAGTTCGGCGCGGCGGACGCGTACCGGATGTACTTCACGCCCGGCGGCGTCGAGCAGTCCACCCGCGCCCCGGTGGCCGCCCACCGGGCGGCGCGCTTCGCCGCGCTGGGCGTGGGCAGCGTGGCCGACCTGTGCGGCGGGATCGGCGGGGACGCGATCGCGCTGGCCCGCGCGGGCATCCGGGTGCTGGCGGTGGACCGCGACCCGCTGGCGGTCGCGGCGGCCCGCGCCAACGCCGCCGCGCTGGGTCTCGCGGACCTGGTCGAGGTGCGCCGCGCCGATGTGACCGAGGTGGACACCTCCGGCTACGACGCGGTGTTCGTGGACCCGGCGCGGCGCGGCGGCCGGGGCCGGATCTTCGACCCGGAGGCGTACTCACCGCCGCTGTCCTGGGCGGTCGGCGCGGCCCGTACCGCGCGGCACGCGGCGCTGAAGATCGCGCCCGGCATCCCGCACGAGGCGGTGCCGCCGGAGGCGGAGGCGGAGTGGGTCTCGGACGGCGGGGACGTCAAGGAGGCGGTGCTCTGGTTCGGTACGCGTCCGGGCGCCGTGACCGCGACCCTGCTGCCCGGCCCGCGCACCCTGGCCGGCCGGGGGCTGCCCGACCCGGCGGTCCGCCCGCTCGGCCGCTACCTCTACGAGCCGGACGGCGCGGTGATCCGCGCGCATCTGGTGGCGGAGGCGGCCGAGGAGCTGGCCGGCGGGCTGATCGACGCCACCATCGCGTACATCACCACCGACACGGCCGCCCCGACCCCGTACGCCACCGGCTACGAGATCACCGACGAGCTGCCGTTCAACCTCAAGCGGCTCAAGGCGCTGCTGAGGGAGCGGGAGGTGGGCACCCTGACGGTGAAGAAGCGCGGCTCGGCGGTCGAACCGGAGGAGCTGCGCCGCAAGCTGAAGCCGAAGGGGCCGAACGCGGCCACCGTCTTCCTCACCCGCGCCGCGGGTGCCCCGGTGATGCTGGTGGGCCGCCCGCTGGCCTGAACCCGCCGCGGGAGGCGTACGGGCGGCCGTCCGGCCAGGCGCCGCGCCCGGCGAGGTCCAGCACCAGGGCGGCGATGTTCCAGGCGTCGTCCTCGCCCCGGTGGTGGCGCCCCTCCAGCGGCAGCCCGGCCACCTCCAGGGCCCGGGCCATCCCGGGGCGCCTGCCCAGCCCGTACGCCTCCGTGAACACCGCCTTGGCGTTGATGTGCCGGCGCCCGAAGGGGTACGGCGTGGACGTGGCCTCGCACTGGCGGGTGAACTGCTTGCGGTCGTAGTCGCCCCAGCTCGCCCAGGCCCGCCGGCCGGCCCGGTGCTCGGCGGCCAGCAGCCGGCAGGCCTCGGCGAAGTCCACCCCGCGGGCGACCTCCTGGGGGGTCAGCCCGGTCAGCTCGGTGCAGAACGCGCTCACCGCCGACCGCTTCGGCCGCACCAGGACGCGGTGCCGGGCGATCCGCTCCCGCGCGGCGAGGTCCACCACGGTCAGCCCGATCTCGATGATCTCGCTCACCGCGCCGGGCGGCGGCCGGCCCTCCCAGCAGGTCGCCTCGATGTCCACCACGTTCAACAGGGCCCCGGTCATGGCGGTGAGCCTAGGGACGGGCGCCCCCCAAGGTCACCCGGTTTTCCGCCCGGCCGCGCCCGGCCGCCCGGTCGCCCCCAGCCGTATCGCCACCCGGTAGTGCCCGGCCGCCTTCACCAGGCCGAGCAGCCCGTTGACCCAGAGGATCATCCCGGCGCCCATGGCGAAGACGACCTCCGCGAAGGTGGTGGAGCCGGGCCGGGCGGCGGCCGGTACGGCGAAGCAGAGCCACAGCCCGGCGGCGCACTGGACGAACCCGAGCAGCAGCCAGAGCAGGCTGAGCCCGGGCGCCCGCAACCGGGGGTCGCGCACCGGGGCCGGGTCCAGCGCGGCCCACTCCAGCAGCCGCGCGCGGGCCACCCGGTCCCGCCGCACCCCCTCGACCACCCCCCACACCGCGACGGGGAGCCCGACCAGCCCCAGAGCGGCGACGAGGATGACGGCCAGGGCCGTCAGCGGGTCCATCGCCCCGTCCACGAGGGACACCAGCCCCAGTCCGAAGACCCCCCACGCGGCCTGGAGCGCCAGCAGCATCAGCAGATACGTACCGAGTCGCCGTACGCCCACCAGCCGGGCGCCGGCCTCCCCGACCGCCCGCTCCCGGTCCGCCCGCCGGGCCCCCTCGTCCGGCCAGCTCCGCAGAGACGGCGGAGGAGGGGGCGGCGGCAGCGGGGTGGTTCGACTCGGCATCCGCCCGAGGTTAGTAGGCGCCCGGGGGGCGGCTCACGCGAGGGCGGCGCGCGCCTCGTCCAGGACGCGGCCCGCCTCGGCCGCGGCCTGCCGGGCCTCGTACTCCTCGCCCGTCGCGGCGATGTGCTCGGCCTCGCGCAGCCGTGCCGCCGGCCGGGGGCGGCGCTGGATCTCGACGTACAGCGCCCACTGGGCGGTGAACCGGCGCAGCGGGCGCCGGGTCCGCACCGAGCAGCGCCTGGTCGGCGGCCCGGGCGAGCTCGCGGGTGAACGCGGGCAGCGCGGCCGGGGCGATCCGCGCGACGGCCGTCCGCAACGCGGCGGCGGTGGCCGGCGGCCGGGGGATCAGGGGGCGGTCCGACGAGCTGAGAGGCATGCTCCACCATCCGGTCCAGGGGTCCAGGCCCACCAGTCTGCCGGAGGGGCCAGGAGGCTCAGACCACCAGCCGCAGCACCGTCTCCGCGATGCCCAGCCGCACGCTCTGACCCCAGGTCAGCTCCAGGGCGTCGGCCTCCATGCCGTCGCCGAAGACCACCAGCCGGTCCGACTCCACGGTCAGCCGCAGCCCCTGGCCCCGGCCCAGCTCGCCGGCCACCCGGGTGGTGCCGGTCGCGGGTGAGGGCCAGGCCTCGCGGACGAACCACAGCAGGCGCGGGTCGCACGGCGCGGGCAGCGGGGTGGTGCTGCCGCGCTCCAGCCACAGCGAGCGGAGCCAGCCGGTGGCGCCGGTGCCGGTGCCGACCAGCAGCCCGGAGGAGGCCTGGGCCTCACCCTGGTCCCGCTCGCCGTCGGGGCCCAGCCGGTAGCGGGCCGTCTGGTGGCCGGGCGGGCCCAGATAGATCTCGTTGAGGGCGAGCAGGCGCTGGGTGTCGTCGGCGACCGCCTCGACCATGGTCAGCTCCTCCGCCCGGCCGCCGGCGGCGGTCGCGGCACGGAGCAGGGCCGCCGCGTCGGTACGGCGGTGGCGGACCAGGACCCCCGGGTTGCGCCCGGGGTCGGTGTCGATGCCCACCACCGGCTGCCCGCCCAGGTACTTCGCGGTGTTGGCGACCAGCCCGTCCTGGCCGACCACGACCACCACGTCCTCGGGGGCGAACAGGAAGCGGTCCAGGTCCGCCCGCTCCACCCGGGTGGAGCGCCAGGTGAGCGGCACCGCCGCCGCCACCTCCCGCAGCGCCTGCTCGGTGCGGTCGTGGCGGCGGGCCACCTCGTCGATCGAGCGGCCCCGGCTGGAGAGGAAGAACGCGGCCTGCCCGTGCGTCCCGTGCCGGGCCAGCAGTTCCTCGTACTCGGTCCTGCGGTGCACCAGCACCGCGCGCGGGGCGAGGCTCACGCGTCCGCACCGCCGTGCGGGCGCCCGAGCCTGGACAGCAGGGTGGTGAGGACGTCCGGGGAGAGTGTGACGCTCTCGATCCTCGGCAGGTTCTCCGCCAGCCGGGTGGCCGCCAGGGCGTGCAGGGTGGCCGGGTCGGTCTCGCCGTGCACCCGCAGCCAGGCCGCCTGGGCCTCGGCGCGCGCCGCGCCCGCCACCCGTGCCGCCTCCGCGTGGGCACCGGCCAGCCGGACCGTGCGGGCCGCCTCGGCCTCGGCCTGCACCCCGTCGGCCGCCGCCTTCTCCTCGGCCTCCCGGCGGCTGTTGGTGCCGCGCTGCTCGACCAGCCGCTCCTCCCGCCGGGCCAGCTCGATCTGGCTGGCCAGCTCGTTCTCCGCGATGGCCCGCTCCCGTTCGACGGCGACGGCCCGGCGCTGGTAGGTGGCCCGGTCCGCCTCCTGCTGGATCTGCTCGCGGGCGGGGGTGCGCAGGGCGCGCTCCACCTCGGCCTCGGGACGGATCGCCACCACCCGGACGGCCACCACCTCGATGCCGGTCTCCGGGAGCCGGGGCTCGGCGGCCAGACCGGTGGCCACCCGTTCCCGTACCGCGGCGACCCCGTCCACCAGGGCGGCGGCCAGCTCGGTGCGGGCCAGCACGTCCAGCGCGTGCTGCTGCGCGGTCTCGGTCAGCAGGGTGGCCAGCTGCTCCAGCGGCGCGCCGCGCCAGCTCCCGGTGTCCGGGTCCACCGAGAAGTCGAGCCGCTCCGCCGCCTTGGCCGGATCGCTGACCCGGTACGTGACGGTGGCCTGCACGGTGACGTCCTGGAAGTCGGCCGTACGGGCGTGGAACGCCATGGCCAGCTCCCGGTCGTCCACCGGGACCTCGGAGAGCGCCGCCGACAGCGAGCGGTACCAGAAGCTGAGCCCCCGGCCGTCGTGGGCGAGGCGGCCGCGCTTGTGGTGGCGGATGTGGGCGGTGGGCGCGGAACGCAGATGGCGCCAGCCCAGGCGCCGGGTGATGTCGGCCATGGCAGGCCCCCCTCGGCTCGATGTCGTCAGTACGACGATAACGACTGAGGGTGCTTATCGTCAACAGGACGGGAAGGGGGACGGGACCGGCCTCGCGTCCGGGCGCGGCCTACCATGCGCGGGTGATTACCTGTGTGGTCCGGTATGTGATCGACCCGTCGCGGATCGAGGCGTTCGAGCGCTTCGGGCGCCGCTGGATGGAGCTGGTGGACCGGCACGGCGGCACCCATCACGGCTACTTCCTGCCCGGGGAGGGCGCCAGCGACGAGGCGCTGGCCCTCTTCAGCTTCCCGAGCCTCGCGGCGTACGAGCGCTACCGCGCGCGTTTCGGCCAGGACCCGGAGTTCGTCGCGGCCGACCGCATCCGGGACGGGAGCGGCTGCGTCCTGCGGTACGAGCGCACCTTCATGCGCCCGATACTGCCCGGCAGCGCCGAGCCGGAGCGGACACCCACGTAGGGCGCCCCGCCGGAAGCTCAGCCCCCGGCCACCTCCACCGAGGTGAAGCGCCAGCGGTGGACCGGGCGGGCCAGGAGCTCGGCAGGCGGGTCGGGGAGCTCGGGCACCGTGGTGCCCTCGGGGGCGTCCCACCAGGTCAGCACCAGCACCCGGTCGCCGGGGGCGGTGAAGGTCTCCCGGCGCGACGGGGCGAGCCCGGGCTCGGACGGTGGTCGCTGCGACCGGGCCCAGGCCAGCAGCTCGGCGCCCCGGCCGTCGGCGGCGCGGGCCTCCCACATCAGGGTCTGGGTCACGGCAGCTCCCGGATCGCGGTCACGAGTAGAGGTTCTCCTTGCTGACCTCGTGCACATGGTCGTGATCGTGGTGGTGGCCCGGGACATGGGGGTCGGTGACCGGGAGGGAGGAGTCCGCGGGCAGCTCCAGGTCGGAGGCGGGCCGGTTGCGGGCGACCATCTCGGCACCCAGCGCGGCGACCATCGCCCCGTTGTCGGTGCACAGCTTGGGCCGGGGCACCCGCAGCCGGATGCCGGCCCGCTCGCAGCGCTCGGCGGCCAGGGCCCGCAGCCGGGAGTTGGCGGCCACCCCGCCGCCGATCATCAGATGGTCGACGCCCTGGTCCTTGCAGGCGCGCACCGCCTTGCGGGTCAGCACATCCACCACCGCCTCCTGGAAGGAGGCCGCCACATCCCGTACCGGCACCTCCTCGCCGGCCGCCCGCTTGGCCTCGATCCAGCGGGCCACCGCGGTCTTCAGACCGGAGAAGGAGAAGTCGTACGCGGGGTCCCGCGACCCGCTCAGCCCGCGCGGGAACGCGATGGCGTTCGGGTCGCCCTCCTTGGCGAGCCGGTCGATCACCGGGCCGCCGGGGAAGCCGAGGTCCAGCACCCGGGCGATCTTGTCGAAGGCCTCGCCCGCCGCGTCGTCGATGGTGGCGCCCATCGGCCGGACGTCGGCGGTGATGTCGGGCGCCAGCAGCAGCGAGGAGTGCCCGCCGGAGACCAGCAGCGCCATGGTCGGCTCGGGCAGCCGGCCGTGCTCCAGCTGGTCCACGCAGATGTGCGAGGCCAGGTGGTTCACCCCGTACAGCGGCTTGCCCAGCGCGTAGGCGTACGCCTTGGCCGCCGAGACGCCCACCAGCAGCGCGCCCGCGAGCCCCGGGCCCGCGGTCACCGCGATGCCGTCCAGGTCGCGCGCGGAGATCCCGGCCTCCTTCAGCGCCCGCTCGATGGTGGGGACCATCGCCTCCAGATGGGCCCGGGAGGCGATCTCGGGCACCACACCGCCGAAGCGGGCGTGGGTGTCCACGCTGGAGGCGATGGCGTCGGCGAGCAGGGTGGTGCCGCGGACGATTCCGACGCCGGTCTCGTCGCAGGAGGTCTCGATGCCGAGGACGAGGGGTTCGTCAGCCATGGTTCTCAGTTCCTGATCGTGCGGAGTCGTCCGTGCCGGAGACGGCGGGGAGGGCCGGAGGGGCGGGGTCGGCAGCCGGGATGGGAGGCGGCCCGGCGGGGTCGGCCGCCAGTTCCAGCCGCATCACCAGCGCGTCCACGTTCCCCGGCTGGTAGTAGCCTCGCCTGAAGCCGATGGGCGCGAAGCCGAAGCGCTCGTACAGCTTCTGCGCGCGGGTGTTGTCCACCCGCACCTCCAGCAGCACCTCGGCGCACTCGAAGGCGGTGGCGTGCTGGAGCAGGTCGGTGAGCAGCCGGGCGCCGAGCCCGGTGCCCCACTGGTCGCGGGCGGCGGCGATGGTCTGCACATCGCCCAGACCGCCCGCCGCGGCCAGCCCCGCGTACCCGGCGAGCCGGCCGTCCTCGGTCTCGGCCACCACATAGCGGCGGGAGGCGCGCGGCCCGCGGGCGTGCGCCAGCTCGGACCAGAACATCCCCTCCGACCAGGCGTCCTCCGGGAACAGCTCGTGCTCCAGGACCAGCACCGCCGGGATGTCCCACCAGCGCATCTCGCGCAGGACGATCCCGGTCACCGGGGCGTGACCACCTTGTAGTTCTTGGGGACCTGCGCGTCCGGGCGGCGCAGGTACATCGGCTGCGGCTCCTCGAACGGCTCCCCCGCGGCCAGCCGCTCGGCGGCCAGCGAGGCGAGCGCGGCGGCCGACTGGTGCTCGGGGTCGCGGGCGTCCGGGAACACCTCCCCGTACAGCCGCGCCCCGGCGCCCACCGCGGGCAGCCCGGCGACGGCCTCGGCGATCTCGGCCGGGCGGTCCACGGCCGGTCCGCCGACCCGGGTGCGCGCGTCCTCGTACCGCGCCCAGTAGACCTCCTTGCGGCGGGCGTCGGTGGCCACCACGAAGGGCTCCTCGATCCCGGAGGCGTAGGCGAGGCCGTCCAGGGTGCACACCCCGTGCACCGGTACGCCGCCGAGCGCGGAGGCGAAGGTCGCGGCCGTCACCAGGCCGACCCGCAGTCCGGTGTACGGGCCGGGGCCGACGCCGACCACGATGCCGGTGACCTCGCCCAGCGCCCGCCCGGACTCCTTCATCACCCGGTCCACGGCGGGGAGCAGCAGCTCGCCGTGGCGGCGCGCGTCCACCTGACTCGAACGGGCGATGACGGCCGAGCCGTCGTGCAGGGCGACGGTGACGGCGGGGGTGGCGGTATCCAAGGCGAGCAGCAGCACAACGAACAGCCTACGGCTCCCCGGGGCCGGGCATGCCGCCCCGGCCCCGCGCTCCGATCCTGCTACGGTCACACCGGGTAGGCATACATGTGAAATGGGTGACGACATGGCCGTTCGAAGTGCGCAACTGGTGGCGGGTCTCACCGCGGCGGCCGCCCTCACCATCGCCGGCTTCGCCTACCAGGCGGCGACGAACGTCCCGGCGGCGCTCACCTCGGGGGCACGCGCCGGGGACGCGACCCCGGCGGCGCGCGCCCCGGGCGCGCAGGAGGCGCCCGCCCATCCGACCGCGCTGCCGAAGGACTCCGGCGAGGGCCCCCGGGTGGTGTACGCGCTCGGCGGGCGGCGGGTCTGGCTGGTCGACGAGGCCGGCAAGGTGGCGCGGACCTTCCCGGTGTCACCGAGCACGGTCCACCCGCCGGCCGGCACCTACCAGGTCTCGTCCCGCTCGAACAGCGTGGCCGGCTCGGACGGGGTGCGGATCGAGCATGTGGTGCGGTTCGCCACCGTGGAGGGGGTGACGGTCGGCTTCAGCGCGGCGGTCGACGGCTCCGCGCCCCCGGCCGACCCGGCCCGCAGGACCGGGGGCATCCGGATGAAGCGCGCGGACGGCGACGCGATGTGGACCTTCGCGACGGTCAACTCCAAGGTCGTCGTCGTCGACTGAGCCCCCGAACCGGCTGCTCAGGCCGCTCGCGGCGGGGCCTCCGTACGCCCCTCGGCGCCGGTCGCCCCGCCACCCGCAGCCTCTTCGGGAGTGTCCCGCAGCAGCCGGGGAGGGGTGGACACCGCGCTGGCCGCCGCGCACGACGCCAGCAGGTCGCGCATCGACACGTCCGTCTCGGGCCCGTCCTGCTTCGACCTCGGCATGGTTGCCTCCCGGGGCTCCATAGGGCGCAGGTTAGGTACACCTAACCAAGTCCTCAGGTCCATGGGACCACGCCTCGCCCGCCCGGTGCAACATGGTGCCGACATCTTGTCGGAAAGTACGGGCCGGGGGCTCCTGCCCCCTACGGCTGGGCCGCCGCCAGGTCGACTCCGGTCCAGCGTCCGCCGATGCCGGTGAGAGTGACCCGCCGCCGGTCGTCGTCGGTCTCCCCGACGACCCGGTCGATGACGATGTGCAGCCGGTCCTCGGACAGCTCCTCGACCTTGCCCTCGCCCCACTCGACCACCACCACCGACTCCGGCAGCGAGACGTCGAGGTCCAGGTCCTCCATCTCGTCCAGACCGCCGCCGAGCCGGTAGGCGTCCACATGGACCAGCGCGGGCCCGCCGGTCAGCGAGGGGTGTACGCGGGCGATGACGAAGGTCGGCGAGGTCACCGCGCCCCGCACCCCCAGGCCCTCACCGAGCCCGCGGGTCAGCGTGGTCTTCCCGGCGCCCAGCTCACCGGTGAGCAGGACCAGGTCGCCGGGGCGCAGCAGTGCGGCGAGCGCCCGCCCGAGGGCCTGCGTCTGGTCGGGCGAGTGGAGGGTGATCCGGGCCGCCGCCTCGGCGGCCGGGGAGTGCGGTGCTTCCATAGCCGCCAACGGTAGCCCGTACGCCGACGGCGGCCGGTACGGAGCGGGGCTCGGCTCGTCGGGGAGTGCGGGCCGGCTCAGCTGCCGCCCGTACGGCAGGAGTCCGGGTCCGGGTCCTGGGCCGACGCGGGCAGGGCGCCGACCCGGTCCAGCAGGCGCAGCAGCAGCCGGTCCACCGCCTCGGGGTGCTCCAGCATCACCAGATGGCCGCCGTCCGGCACCAGCACCAGTTCGGCGTCGGGCAGCAGCGCGGCGATGGCCTCGGTGTGCGAGCTGGGGGTCACCAGGTCCTGCTGCCCGGCCAGGGCGAGCGAGGGGACCTCGGCGAACACCGCCAGCGCGGCCGCCTTGTCGTGCTCGTTGAAGGCCGGGTAGAACTCGGCGACCACGTCGATCGGGGTGGACTCGATCATGCGCTCGGCGAACCGGGCCACCGCCGGGTCCACCTCGGCCGACGAGAAGGAGTAACGCTTCACCAGGCCCGCGAACAGGTCGGCGGTGGCCCGGCGGCCCTTCTCCACCAGCTCCGCCTGGGAGCCGAGCGCCCGCAGTATCTGCGGCAGCACCCGGCGCACCGCGTTGACCCCGGCGACCGGCAGCCCGTAGTTGACCTCGCCGAGGTTGCCGCAGGAGGTGCCGACGAATGCGGCGCCGACCACCCGGTCGCGCACCAGCTCCGGGTACTGCTCGGCCAGCGCCATCACCGTCATGCCGCCCATGGAGTGCCCGACCAGCACCAGCGGCCCCTCGGGCGCGGCCGCGTCCAGCACCGCCTTCAGGTCGCGGCCGAGCTGGTCGATGGTGACCGGCACCGCGTCGGGACCGCGCTGGGCGGCGCCGCGCGCGGAGCGGCCGTGGCTGCGCTGGTCCCAGTGGACGGTGCGGACCAGGCCGCGCAGGGCCGCCCGCTGGAAGTGCCAGGAGTCCTGGTTGAGGCAGTAGCCGTGGCTGAAGACCACGGTCACCGGCGGGCGGCCGGGGGCACCGCCCGCTGGTGCCCCCTCGGCCTCGTCCACCTCGTAGTACAGCTCGGTGCCGTCGTCGGCGCGGGTCTTGCCGGGGACGCCGCGCAGGGCCCCGTAGGGACCGGCCGCGTCCAGCGCCAGCCGGGCCTTGCGGCGCATACCGCGGCCGACGGTGAGCCGCTCGATGGCCACCCCGGCCGCCGCGCCCGCGGCGAGCACCCCTATCGCGGCGCCCGCGAGACCGGCGCGCCGCCAGGCGGCCGAGCCGACCGGCACCGGCAGCGGCATCGGCACCTCCGGTACGGCGGAGGCCGCCGCTCCGGCCGCGGCGGCGCCCGCCGCGCGCACCGCCCGCCGGGAACGGGCCGCCCCGGCCATCCGGTCCACCCCCGCGGCGGCCGCGCGGGCCGCCGGACTGGTCTCACTCACTACGGCTGCCTCCCGCCGCTCCTGCGGTCCCGCTCCGCGCGGCCCCGCCCGTCGGTCCCGGTCCACCGGTCCCGATCACTCGTTCCCGGCCCACCGGCTCCGGTCAGCCGGTCCCGTCCGCTCCGGAAGACGTCCCGGATTCCATCCCGCTCGCCTCATGGAGATGGACGCGCGGCACGCGTGAACCGATCCGGGTCACGATCTCGTACGCGATCGTGTCCGCGGCCCGGGCCCAGTCCTCGGCGGTCGGCTCACCCTCATCGCCTGCCCCGAACAGCACAGCCTGTGCACCCGGTTCCACGGTGTCCCCCGAGAGGTCCACCACGAACTGGTCCATGGCGATGCGTCCGGCCACCGTGCGCACCTTGCCGCCGACCAGCACCGGGCCGCGGCCGGAGGCGTGCCGCGGGACCCCGTCGGCGTAACCGAGCGGGACCAGGCCGAGGGTGGTCTCCCGCTCGGTGACGTAGTGGTGGCCGTAACTGACGCCGTGTCCGGCCGGTACGCCCTTGACCAGCGCCACGCTGCCGGACAGCCGCATCACCGGGCGCAGCCCGAAGTCGGCGGCGGTGCCCAGCTCGGGGCTGGGCGACACCCCGTACATCGCGATGCCGGTGCGGACCAGGTCGAAGTGGGCCCCGGGGACGGTGAGCGCCGCCGGGGAGTTGGCGAGGTGGCGCACCTCGGGCTCGACGCCCGCCTTCTCGGCGTACGCGAGCATGTCCCGGAAGACGTCCACCTGGGCGGTGATGGAGGGGTCGCCCGGTTCGTCGGCGCGGGCCAGGTGCGACCAGATCCCGGTGACCCGGAGCAGTCCGTCGCCCTGGGCGCGCAGCGCCTCGGCGACCAGGGCGGGCCAGTCGGCGGGCTGGCAGCCGTTGCGGCCGAGGCCGGTGTCGGCCTTGAGCTGGACACGGGCCGGGCGTCCGGCGGCCCGGGCGGCGGCGGTGACCTCGGTGAGCGCCCACAGCCCGCTGACCCCGATGTCGATCCCGGCCTCGATCGCCTCGCGCCAGGGGTCGCCCGGGGTCCACAGCCAGCAGAGCAGCGGGGCGTCGATCCCGGCGGCGCGCAGGGCGAGGGCCTCCTGCGGGGTGGCGGTGCCCAGCCAGTGGGCGCCGGCCTCCAGCGCGGCCCGGGCGCAGGGGACGGCTCCGTGGCCGTAGGCGTCGGCCTTCACCACGGCCATGAGGCGGACGCCCGGCCCGACCCGGCCGCGCAGGGCGCGCACATTGGCGCGCAGCGCGCCGAGGTCGATCTCGGCGCGGGCGCGGGGGTGGTGCGGCGCGCGGGGGGTCTGCGGTGTCATCTCGCTCATCGCGCTCAGTCTCTCACCCCGGTGTCCGGGGCCCGCGTGCCTCATCGGCAGGGTGTCAGGTCACCGGCGGGGGCCTGTCACGGAGCGGGCCCTCAGCCGCCGGTGGAGTCCCGCCCGGTTTCCGCGGTCAGCCGCCGTCCGCCACATCCCGCCAGGCGCCCGGCAGGGCCTCGGCCACGTCGTAGGCGGCCACCGGGGCGCCCCGGGCGGCGCGGCGGGCGGCCAGGCCGTGGAGGTAGGCGGCGGCCGAGGCGGCGTCCCGGGGGGCGAGCCCGGCGGCGAGCAGGGAGCCGGCCAGTCCGGAGAGCACGTCCCCGGAGCCGGCGGTGGCCAGCCAGGGGGTGCCGGTGGGGTTGACCCGGACCGGCTCCTTCGGGTCCGGGGAGGCGACGACCGTGGTGGAGCCCTTGAGCAGCACGGTCGCCCCGTACGTCGCGGCCAGTTCGCGGGCGGCCGCCAGCCGGCCGGCCTCCACCTCCTCGCGGGCGGCGCCCAGCAGCGCGGCGGCCTCCCCGGCGTGCGGGGTGAGCAGGGTGGGCGCGGGCCGGGCGCGCACCGCGGCCGGGTCGAGCAGCCGCAGCCCGTCGGCGTCCACCAGCACCGGGACCTCGGAGGCCAGCACCGCCTCCATCCCCGGGGTGTCGCCGAGGCCGGGGCCGATCACCCAGGACTGCACCCGGCCTGCCTCGGCCGGGCCGCCGGGGTGCACCAGGGTCTCGGGGTGGCGGGCGAGCACCGCCTCGCCGGCCGGGCCCGCGTACCGCACCGCCCCGGCGCCGCCGCGCAGCGCCCCGGAGACGCAGAGCACCGCGGCACCCGGGTAGCGGGCGGAGCCGGCGACCACCCCGACCACCCCGCGCCGGTACTTGTCGCTCTCGGCGGCGGGGCGGGGCAGCAGCCGGGCCACGTCCTCGTGTTGCAGCGCCTCGGCCGCCGCCGCGCCGGCCGGGAGGTCCAGGCCGATGTCGACGAACCGCAGGGCGCCCGCGTACTCCCGGGCCGGGTCGATCAGCAGCCCGGGCTTGTACGCGCCGAAGGTGACGGTGGCGTCGGCCCGTACCGCCTCGCCCGGCACCGTCCCGGTGTCGGCGTCCACCCCGCTGGGCAGGTCCACGGCGACCAGCAGGGCGCCGGAGTCGCGGGCGGCGCGGGCCAGCGCGGCGGCGTCCGGGCGGAGCCCGCCGCGGCCGCCGATGCCGGTGATGCCGTCCAGGACCAGGTCGGCCCCGGCCAGCGCGGCAGCCGGATCACCGGCCACGGCGGAGGCCGGGCGGGAGGTGCCACCGGCGGCGGTCAGCGCGGCCAGGGCGGGGCGGTGGACCTTGGGCCGCCCGTCCTCGCCGGGCGAGCCGAGGAGCAGGGCGGTGACCCCGGCGCCGCGCCGGGCCAGCCGGGCCCCCGCGTAGAGCGCGTCGCCGCCGTTGTCGCCGCTTCCGGCGAGGACCACCACCCGGGAGCCGTAGACCCTCGGCAGCATCCCAGCACAGGCGGCGGCCAGCGCGGCCACGGCCCGCCGCATCAGCGCGCCCTCCGGGAGCCGGGCCATCAGCGCGGCCTCGGCGGCCCGTACGGTCTCGACGGGGTAAGCGGTACGCATACGGTCAACCCTCCGCGATCACCACGGCGGAGGCCACCCCCGCATCGTGACTGAGCGACACATGCCAGCTCCGGACGCCCAGCTCGGCGGCGCGGGCCGCGACCGTGCCGGACACCCGCAACCTCGGCTGCCCGCTGTCCTCCACATACACCTCGGCGTCCGTCCACAGCAGCCCGGCGGGCGCGCCGAGCGCCTTGGCCAGCGCCTCCTTGGCGGCGAACCGGGCGGCGAGCGAGGCGATGCCCCGGCGCTCGCCGCTCGGCAGCAGCAGTTCGGACGGCACGAACAGCCGCTGGGCCAGCTGCGGTGTCCGCTCCAGCGCCGCCGCGAACCGGTCGATCTCCGCGACGTCGATCCCCACCCCGATGATCACACCTACTCCTCGCTCAGTCGTACACCCCTGTGGATCATCACTCGACCGTGACCGACTTGGCCAGGTTGCGGGGCTGGTCCACCTCGTTGCCGCGGGCGGTGGCCAGCTCGCAGGCGAAGACCTGGAGCGGCACGGTGGAGACCAGCGGCTGGAGCAGCACCGGGGTGGCCGGGATGCGGATCAGGTGGTCGGCGTACGGGACCACGGTCTCGTCGCCCTCCTCGGCGATCACGATGGTGCGGGCGCCGCGGGCGCGGATCTCCTGGATGTTGGAGACGATCTTGTCGTGCAGCACCGAGCGGCCGCGCGGGGAGGGCACGACCACCACCACCGGCAGGTCCTGCTCGATCAGGGCGATCGGGCCGTGCTTCAGCTCACCGGCCGCGAAGCCCTCGGCGTGCATATAGGCCAGCTCCTTGAGCTTCAGCGCGCCCTCCAAGGCCACCGGGTAGCCCACATGGCGGCCCAGGAAGAGGACGGTGCCCTTGTCGGCGAGCGAGCGGGCCAGTTCCCGTACCGGCTCCATGGTCTCCAGCACCCGGTCCACGTCCTCGGCGATCCGGGCCAGGTCGCGGACCACGTCCCACACCTCGTCGCCCCACTTGGTGCCGCGCACCTGGCCCAGGTAGAGCGCCACCAGGTAGCAGGCGACCAGCTGGGTGAGGAACGCCTTGGTGGAGGCGACCGCCACCTCGGGCCCGGCGTGGGTGTAGAGCACCGCGTCGGACTCGCGGGGGATGGTGGAGCCGTTGGTGTTGCAGATGGCCAGCACCCTCGCGCCCTGCTCCCGGGCGTGCCGCAGCGCCATCAGGGTGTCCATGGTCTCGCCGGACTGGCTGATGGCGATGACCAGGACGCGCTGGTCGAGGATGGGGTCGCGGTAGCGGAACTCGCTGGCCAGCTCCACCTCGCAGGGGATCCTGGTCCAGTGCTCGATGGCGTACTTGGCGATCAGCCCGGCGTGGAAGGCGGTGCCGCAGGCGACGATGACGACCTTCTGGGCCTCCCTCAGCACCTCGTGCGGGATGCGGATCTCGTCCAGCGAGAGCGAACCGGAGGCGTCCACCCGGCCCAGCAGGGTGTCGGCGACCGCCTTGGGCTGCTCGGCGATCTCCTTGAGCATGAAGTAGTCGTAGCCGCCCTTCTCGGCGGCCGAGGCGTCCCAGTCCACGTGGTACGCGCGCACCTCGGCCGGGGCGCCGTCGAAGTCGGTGACGGTGACCCCGTCCCGGCGCAGCTCCACCACCTGGTCCTGGCCCAGCTCGATGGCGTCCCGGGTGTGCTCGATGAAGGCGGCCACATCGGAGGCCAGGAACGCCTCGCCCTCGCCGACGCCGACGACCAGCGGGGAGTTGCGTCGGGCGCCGACCACGGTGTCCGGGTCGTCGGCGTGCACGGCGACCAGGGTGAAGGCGCCCTCCAGCCGGCGGCACACCAGCCGCATCGCCTCGGCCAGGTCGCCGCCGGCGGAGAACTCCTCGGCCAGCAGGTGCGCGACCACCTCGGTGTCCGTCTCGGACGCCAGGTCGTGGCCGCGCTCGGCCAGTTCGGCGCGGAGCGCGGCGAAGTTCTCGATGATGCCGTTGTGGACGACGGCGACCCGTCCGGCGTTGTCCAGATGGGGGTGGGCGTTGGCGTCGTTGGGCGCGCCATGGGTGGCCCACCGGGTGTGCCCGATGCCGGTCGGGCCGCTCGGCAGCGGCCGGGTGGACAGCTCCTTCTCCAGGTTGACGAGCTTGCCCGCCTTCTTGGCAGCGGCCAGCGACCCGTCCGCGAGCACCGCGACACCGGCCGAGTCATAGCCCCGGTACTCCAGCCGCTTCAGACCGGCGAGCACCACATCAAGCGCCGACTGACCGCCGACGTATCCCACGATTCCGCACATGTCGGCAGCCTACGACCGCGCTCCGCCCCCGGCCCGTCAGCCGGGCGCGGAACGCGGCATACGGGGCAGGGGCGGGGCGGGAAGGGTGCGGTGTACGGGGCCGGCACGGGCCGTCAGCCGGGGCCGGCGGCCCGCCCGTCAGCCGAGCTTCTTCACCTGGGCGTCGACCACCGCGGTGGACTTCACCGGCTCGCCGCCCCCACCGGTCAAGGCGGCCAGATCGATGGTCCCGAAGGTGGCCAGGGTGGAGCCCCTGCGGCCCGCGGTGAGCTGGTAGAAGGGGACCTCCTTGCCCTCCATGTCCATGAACACCGTCCAGCCGCCGGCCTCGTCGCCACCGGTCGCCGGGGACTCCACGATCTTGGTGAGGGTGACCTTGTCCTGCCCCTTGAGCTGGTCGGCGAGCTTCTCGACCTTGTAGCCCTTGACATCACCCTGGGCGATGACGACCACCCCGCCCTCCGGGGCGCTTCGGTACGAGGTTCCCGCCCCGCCACACCGTGACCGACCCCACGCCCCACTCGGCGCCTCGGCGCACGACAATGGCCAGGTGATCACAACGCCGTCCCGAAGCTCCTCCGCCCAGCGCCGTGCGGAGGCCGCGCCGGCCACGCCGTACGTCGACCTCACCCGTGAGGAGTGGAGCGCGCTGCGTGCCAAGACGCCGCTGCCGCTGACCGCCGAGGAGGTGGAGCGGCTGCGCGGCCTCGGCGACGTCATCGACCTGGACGAGGTGCGCGACATCTATCTGCCGCTCTCCCGGCTGCTCAACCTGTACGTCGCCGCCACCGCCAGTCTGCGCGGCGCGCTCAACACCTTCCTCGGGGACGCCGCCGGGGGCGGCAAGAGCTCCCAGCGCGGCACCCCCTTCGTCATAGGGGTGGCCGGCTCGGTCGCCGTCGGCAAGTCCACGGTGGCCCGCCTCCTCCAGGCGTTGCTGGCCCGCTGGCCGGAGCACCCCCGGGTGGAGCGGGTGACCACCGACGGGTTCCTGCTGCCGATGAAGGAGCTGAAGGAGCGCGGGCTGATGTCCCGGAAGGGCTTCCCCGAGTCGTACGACCGGCGGGCCCTGACCCGGTTCGTCGCCGACATCAAGGCCGGCAAGGACGAGGTCACCGCCCCTGTCTACTCCCATCTGATCTATGACATCGTGCCCGGTCAGCGGCTCACCGTGCGCCGCCCGGACATCCTGATCGTGGAGGGGCTCAACGTCCTCCAGCCCGCCCTGCCCGGCCAGGACGGCCGCACCCGGGTGGCCCTCGCCGACTACTTCGACTTCTCCGTCTACGTGGACGCCCGGGCCGAGGACATCGAGTCCTGGTACCTCAACCGGTTCCGCAAGCTGCGCGACACCGCGTTCCAGGACCCCTCCTCGTACTTCCGCAAGTACACGCAGGTCAGCGAGGAGGAGGCGCTGGACTACGCCCGTACCGCCTGGCGCACCATCAACAAGCCGAACCTGCTGGAGAACGTGGCCCCCACCCGCGGCCGTGCCACCCTGGTCGTCCGCAAGGGCCCGGACCACAAGGTGCAGCGGCTGTCCCTGCGCAAGCTCTGACCCCACCGGGGATCGCCGGAAGCCACCGGAGACCCGGGAGACCCGAAGGGCCACGCCCGTGCTCCATCTGCGCCTGATCGTGCCGTCCGACCGCACCGACCAGGTGGTCGGCGTGATCGAGAAGACGGTCGGCACCACGCACCTCGTCGTCGTGCCCGGCGCCTGCCGCGACCCGGCCGGAGACCTCGTCCTGTGCGATGTGGCGCGCGAGGCGGGTGACGGGCTGATCGCCGAGCTGCGCGCCCTGGGCCTGGACCGGTCCGGCGCGATCACCGTGGAGGAGATCGGGCTGTCCCTGTCGGCCCGCGCCGAGCAGGCCGAGAAGGACGCGCCCGGCGAGGGCGCGGACGCGGTGCTGTGGGAGCAGTTGCAGGACGCCACCCACGAGGAGTCCACCCTCAGCGTCACCTATGTGGCGTTCCTGACCCTCGCCACGATGATCGCCGCCTGCGGTGTCGTCCTGGACAACGCCATCCTGGTCGTGGGCGCCATGGCGGTGGGCCCGGAGTTCGGTCCGCTCGCCGGCATCTGCACGGCGCTGGTCCGCCGCCGGCCCCGGCTGGCGATGCGCTCGCTGACCGCGCTGGTCGTGGGCTTCGCGGCCGCGATGGCGCTGACGGTGCTGTTCAGTCTGCTGATGGACGCGACCGGCCTGTTCACCGACGGCATGCTGCACGGCGAGCGGCCGAACACCGGCTTCGTCTACGCGCCGGACTGGTTCTCCTTCGTGGTCGGCCTGCTCGCCGGTGCCGCCGGAACCCTGTCGCTCACCTCGGCGAAGTCCGGCGCGCTGGTCGGGGTGGCCATCTCGGTCACCACCGTCCCGGCGGCGGCCAACGCCGCGGTGGCGCTCGCCTACGGGGACCTCGGCCAGACCAGGGGCTCGGCCGAGCAGCTGCTGCTCAACCTGCTGGCGATCGTGCTCGCCGGGACGCTGACGCTGCTGGCGCAGAAGTCCTTCTGGGGGTGGCAGCGCCGCCGCACCCGGCGGGCGGGTACCTGAGGACGGGAGAGGGGCGCTCCGCCGTCACCGGCGGGGCGCCCCTGATTCCGCGTGGGGACTGGTCAGCCCAGCGCCGACTTCACCACGTCGGCCAGCTCCCCGGCGATGGCCCGGGCCTGCTCCAGGTCGGCGGCCTCGACCATGACCCGCACCAGCGGCTCGGTGCCGGAGGGGCGCAGCAGCACCCGGCCGGTGGCGCCCAGGCGCCGCTCGGCGTCCGCGACCGCGGCGCCCAGCTCGGCGGAGGTCTTCACCCGGGACCGGTCCACGTCCTTGACGTTGACCAGCACCTGCGGCAGCCGCTCCATCACCCCGGCCAGCTCGGCCAGCGAGCGGCCGGTGGCGGCGACCCGGGCGGCCAGCATCAGCCCGGTCAGGGTGCCGTCGCCGGTGGTGGCGTGGTCGAGCACGATGACGTGCCCGGACTGCTCGCCGCCGAGCGCGTAGCCGTGCTCCTTCATGGCCTCCAGCACATACCGGTCGCCGACCGCGGTCTGCACCAGCTTCAGCCCCTCGCGCTCCATGGCGAGGGTGAAGCCCAGGTTCGACATCACGGTGGCGACGACGGTGGCGCCGCGCAGGGTGCCGGCCTCGCGCATGGCGAGCGCCAGCACGGCGAGGATCTGGTCCCCGTCCACCTCGGCGCCGGTGTGGTCCACGGCCAGGCAACGGTCGGCGTCCCCGTCGTGGGCGATGCCGAGGTCCGCGCCGTGCTCGATCACGGCGGCCTTCAGCAGGTCCAGGTGGGTGGAGCCGCAGCCGTCGTTGATGTTGAGCCCGTCGGGGGCGGCGCCGATGGTGACGACCTGGGCGCCGGCCTGCTCGAAGGCGGCCGGGGAGACGCCCGCGGCGGCGCCGTGCGCCTCGTCCAGGACGATCTTCAGCCCGTCGAGCCGGTTGGGCAGCACCGACAGCAGATGGGCGACGTACTGGTCGAAGCCCTCGGTGTAGTCGGCGACCCGGCCGACGCCCGCGCCGGTGGGCCGGTCCCAGGGCGCGCCGGTGCGGTGCTGCTCGTAGACGGCCTCGATACGGTCCTCCAGCTCGTCGGCGAGCTTGTGACCGCCGCGGGCGAAGAACTTGATGCCGTTGTCGGGCATGGCGTTGTGGCTGGCGGACAGCATCACGCCGAGGTCCGCGCCGAGCGCCCCGGTGAGGTGGGCGACCGCCGGGGTGGGCAGCACCCCGACCCGCATGACGTCCACGCCGGCACTGGCGAGTCCGGCGACGACCGCCGCCTCCAGGAACTCGCCGGAGGCGCGCGGGTCGCGGCCCACGACGGCCGTGGGCCGGTGCCCCTCGAAGGTCCCCGCCTCGGCGAGCACATGCGCGGCCGCCACGGACAGGCCGAGCGCGAGCTCCGCCGTCAGATCCGCGTTGGCGACGCCGCGCACACCGTCCGTGCCGAAGAGTCGTCCCACAGTTGTCCTCCGAAGTACTCCGATGAAGCCAGGTGAAGCCGGGTGAAGCGGTGGACGCAAGTCGAGCGGGCCGACGCGCGCGCAGACGGCGTAGGTCCCGGGATGACCCGCGTCCGCAGACGACGTACGCCCCGACAGCACGAGAGGTGCCGCCGGGGCGTACGTACGAGCAGACCGAGCAGGCGTGTTTAGCGCTTGCTGTACTGCGGGGCCTTGCGGGCCTTCTTCAGACCGGCCTTCTTGCGCTCGACCGCACGGTCGTCGCGGCTCAGGAAGCCGGCCTTCTTCAGGGCGCCGCGGTTGTTGTCCACGTCCGCCTCGTTCAGCGCGCGGGCCACGCCCAGGCGCAGGGCGCCGGCCTGGCCGGAGACGCCGCCGCCGGAGATGCGGGCGATGACGTCGTAGCGGTTGTCGAGTTCGAGCACCTTGAAGGGCTCGTTGACTTCCTGCTGGTGCACCTTGTTGGGGAAGTAGTCCTCAAGGGTGCGGCCGTTGATCTTCCACTTGCCGGTGCCCGGGACGATCCGGACGCGGGCGATGGCGTTCTTGCGACGGCCCAGGCCGGCGGCCGGCTGGGGCTCGCCGAAGCGCGAGGCCATGGACTCCGAGGTGTACTCGCCCTCGACGGGCGTCTCGGACTCGAAGGTGGTGACCTCGGCGTAGGTCTCCTCGCCCTCGACGGGGTTCTCAACAGTGGTCTCGGCCACGATGCTCCTCAGATTTCTTTCGTTCTTAGGGGGTGGCCGGAACTACTGCGCGACCTGGGTGATCTCGAACGGGACCGGCTGCTGGGCAGCGTGCGGGTGGTTCTCGCCCGCGTAGACCTTCAGCTTCGAGAGCATCTGACGGCCGAGGGAGTTCTTGGGGATCATGCCCTTGATGGCCTTCTCGACGGCCTTCTCGGGGTTCTTGTCCAGCAGCTCGTCGTAGCGGACGGAGCGCAGACCACCCGGGAAGCCGGAGTGGCGGTACGCCAGCTTCTGGGTCCGCTTGTTGCCGGACAGGTGCACCTTGTCGGCGTTGATGATGATGACGAAGTCACCCATGTCCATGTGCGGCGCGTAGACGGGCTTGTGCTTACCCCGCAGGAGGTTCGCAGCCGTCGTCGCCAGACGGCCCAGGACAACGTCCCGCGCGTCGATGATGTGCCACTGGCGAGTGACGTCGCCGGGCTTGGGGCTGTACGTACGCACTTCGTAGCCTTCGCTTCTTCAGTGGAGGGATGTCCAGACACACCTGAAGCGATCATGCAGCTGGGGCCCACACTGCCGGGAACACCGCCCGTATGCGAGCCACTGGTAACTGCTCCAGGGAACGTGCGCAGGAGCTTCTCGCCGCCAAGCGGCGAAGCCCATGCGCATAACAAACGGCAACAGTACCCGCGCCGCCCCCGGCAGGTCAAAACGCCCGGGGAGCGCCGGGGGCGGCTACCGCGCCCGCTCCACCCGCCGCTCGTCCCAGACCGGCTCCGCGGTCTCCCGCACCCGGCCGTCCGAGCCGAAGACCAGGTACCGGTCGAAGGCGCGGGCGAACCAGCGGTCGTGGGTGACGGCCAGCACCGTCCCCTCGTACGCCTCCAGACCCGCCTGGAGCGCCTCGGCGGACTCCAGGTCCAGGTTGTCGGTCGGCTCGTCCAGCAGCAGCGCGGTCGTGCCGGACAGCTCCAGCAGCAGGATCTGGAAGCGGGCCTGCTGGCCGCCGGAGAGCCGGTCGAAGGCCTGGTCGCCCTGCTTGTCCAGCTCGTAGCGGCGCAGCGCGGACATCGCCGCGCCCTTGTCCCTGGCGTGCTCGGTCCACAGGATGTCGACCAGGGTGCGGCCCATCAGCTCCGGGTGCGCGTGCGTCTGGGCGAAGTGGCCGGGGACCACCCGGGCGCCCAGCTTCCAGTCGCCGGTGTGCGCCACCTCCTCGCCCGCCAGCAGCCGCAGGAAGTGCGACTTGCCCGAGCCGTTGGAGCCCAGCACGGCGACCCGCTCCCCGTAGAAGACCTCCAGGTCGAACGGCTTCATCAGCCCGGTCAGCTCCAGGTTCGCGCAGGTCACCGCCCGCACCCCGGTGCGCCCGCCGCGCAGCCGCATCCGGATGTCCTGCTCGCGCGGCGGCTCCGGCGGCGGCCCGGCCTCCTCGAACTTCCGCAGCCTGGTCTGCGCCGCCGCGTACCGGGAGGCCAGCTCATGGCTGATCGAGGCCGCCTGCCGCAGGTCCAGCACCAGCCGCTTCAGCTGGGCGTGCTTCTCCTCCCAGCGCCGCTTCAGCTCCTCGAACCGGGCGAACCGCTCCCGGCGCGCCTCGTGGAAGGTGGCGAACCCGCCGCCGTGCACCCAGACGTCCGCCCCGGCCGGGCCGGGCTCCACCGCGACGATCTTCTGTGCGGCCCGGGCCAGCAGCTCCCGGTCGTGCGAGACGAACAGCACGGTCTTGCGGGTCTGCTCCAGCCGCTCCTCCAGCCACCGCTTGCCGGGGACGTCCAGATAGTTGTCCGGCTCGTCGAGCAGCAGCACCTCCTCGGGGCCGCGCAGCAGCGCCTCCAGCACCAGCCGCTTCTGCTCGCCGCCGGAGAGGGTGCGCACCTGGCGCCACTGGGCCTTGTCGTACGGCATGCCGAGCGCGGCCGTGGTGCAGATGTCCCAGAGCGTCTCCGCCTCGTAGCCGCGCGCCTCCGCCCAGTCGCTGAGCGCCTGCGCGTACCCCATCTGCGCGGCCTCGTCATCGACGGTCATGATCAGGTGCTCGGCCTTGTCCACCGCCCGGGCGGCCTCCCGGATCCGCGCCGGGGAGACCGAGACCAGCAGGTCGCGCACGGTCCGCTCATCGCGCACCGAGCCGACGAACTGCGGCATCACCCCCAGCCCGCCGGAGACGGTCACCGCCCCGCCGTGCGGCTGGAGCTCGCCGCTGACCAGCCGCAGCAGCGTCGTCTTCCCCGCGCCGTTCGGCCCGACCAGCGCCACCACCGCGCCCTCGCCCACCCGGAACGACACATCGCCGAGCAGCGCCCGGCCGTCCGGAAGGTGGTACTCCAGGTGCGCGGCCTCCACATGTCCCATGGTGCGCATTGTCGCCGTCCCGCCCGTCGGCGCCCAAACGGATTACCCGCCGGGCATCTAAGATGCGCGGCATGAGCTTTGGTGGGGGGCCCGCGTGGCCGGGCGAGCCGGGACCGGGGCCAGGTGACCGGTCGCAGAACCAGCCGCCCTACGGACAGCAGGGCGGGCAGCAGCCGTACGGGCAGGGGTACGGGCAGGGCCAGGCGCAGGGCTACGGGCACGGCCAGGGGTACGGGCAGCAGCCGTACGCCGCCGCCCCGCTGCCGCCCGCCCAGCCGTACCCCGCCGACGGGCGCTACTCCGCCTCCGGGCCGCTGAACGGCGGCTCGGACACCCCCGACTGGAGCGCGCTGGCCGACGCCTCGGCCGCCCGCAAGCGGCGCCGGCGGCTGCTGGTGGTGGGCGGCGCCGCCCTGGCCACCGCGGGCATCGGCACCGCCATCGCGCTGGCCGTGGTCAACTCCGGTGAACCGTCCGGCTCCGCCACCGCCGCGCCCCGCAGCAGCCAGGCGCCCGAGCTCCCGGCCGGCGGCAGCGCCGAGCCGCAGCCGTCCTTCTCCTCCGTCGCTCCCCCGCCGCCCCCGGACCCGATGGACTACATCTCGATTCCGGCCAAGGACACCGCCCCGCTGACCGCCGACTCGCTCTTCCCCGGCAGGACGCTCACCCTGGGGAAGAACGGCTACACCAAGGGCGCCGTCGCGGCCACCGCCGACTGCGCCTCCACCGGGCAGGCCGGGCTGGCCGGGGTGCTGGCCCGGCACGACTGCACCCGGATGGTCCGCGCCACCTATGAGCGGGACGGGGTGGCCGTCACCGTGGGCGTGGCCGTGTTCGCCTCGCCGGAGGCGGCGCAGAAGGCCAAGAAGGAGGCGGTCGGCGGGATCGCCACACTGGCCGGCTCCGGGGTGGAGCCGTTCTGCCAGACCCGTACGGTCTGCCTGCGGCGCGCAAACGCGCTGGGCCGCTACGCCTACTTCACCCAGGCCGGCTTCACCAGCGGCAAGCGGGTCACCAAGGCCGACGAACCGGTGTTCGCCAGCAGTGACGACCTCGGCACCTTCGCCTTCGACCAGATCTACGGGCGCGGCCGGGCCCAGGCCTCAGCAGCAGCCACCGGTGGCTGAACCACCCGGCAGGGTCCGCTTGTTGCGCGCCTCCAGGTTGCGGGCGGCCAGCAGCTCGTCGGCCGGGTAGCCGACCTCCTCCAGGGTCAGCCCGTGCGGCCGGACCACATGGACGGCGGAGTCCCGCACGCCCGCGGCCAGCACCTCGGCCGGCCACTCCACCGGGCGGTGCCCGTCGCCGACGAAGAGCAGCGCGCCGACCAGCGAGCGGACCATGTTGTGGCAGAAGGCGTCCGCCTGGACGGTGGCCTGAAGCACCCCCGACTCCAGCCGCTCCCAGCGCAGCGTCCGGAGGGTGCGGATGGTGGTGGCGCCCTCCCGGCGCTTGCAGTACGCGGCGAAGTCGTGCTCGCCCAGCAGCCGCTCGGCGGCGGCGTTCATCGCGTCCAGATCCAGCGGCCAGTCGTGCCAGAGCACATGGCCGCGCAGCAGCGGGTCGACGCCGCCGGGGTCGTCGGTGACCCGGTACGCGTACCGGCGCCAGATCGCCGAGAACCGGGCGTTGAAGCCCGCGGGAGCCTCGGCCACCCGCCAGATCCGCACATCGTGCGCCAGCCGCCCGGCGAGCCGCCGCAGCAGCTTCTCCCGGTGCTCGGCCCACAGTGCCTCGGGCAGGTCGACATGGGCGACCTGGCCGCGGGCGTGCACCCCGGAGTCGGTGCGGCCGGCCACTGTCAGCTCGTACGTCCGGTCCGCCCGGGTCACCGTGCGCAGGGCGTCCTCGATGTCCCCCTGCACGGTCCGCTGCCCGCCGGCCTGCTTGGCCCAGCCGTGGAAGTCCCGCCCGTCATAGCTCAGGTCCAGCCGCACCCGTACGAAACCGGGCTCCACCTCGTCGCTCACGCGCCCATCCTCTCCTCACACACCCTGTGCCCATGCGGACGGGCCCGCCCCCTGAGGACAGGGAGCGGGCCCGCTTACCGCAGGTCAGCCGGACACTTACGCGTCCTTCGACTCCTCGGCCGGAGCCTCGGCGGGGGTCTCGTCGGCCTTGGCCTCGGAGGCCTTCGCCTCGTCCTCCTTGACCGCGCGCTTGGTGGCGGCCTCGGCCTCGTCGACCGTCGCCTTCTTGGCGATCTCGCCCTCGACCAGCTCGATCACGGCCATCGGGGCGTTGTCGCCACGACGGTTGCCGATCTTGGTGATACGGGTGTAGCCACCCGGACGCTCGGCGTAGCGCGGGGCGATCTCGGTGAAGAGGGTGTGGACGATGCCCTTGTCGGTGATCGTCTGCAGCACCAGGCGACGGTTGTGGATGTCGCCCTTCTTCGCCTTGGTGATCAGGCGCTCGGCGACCGGACGCAGGCGGCGGGCCTTGGCCTCGGTCGTGGTGATGCGGCCGTGCTCGAAGAGCGACTTCGCCAGGTTGGCGAGAAGCAGCTTCTCGTGCGCGGCGCTGCCGCCCAGACGGGCTCCCTTGGTGGGACGCGGCATGGTGATTCTCCTTGGGTCTGCACCGGCCGTACCAGGTACCGGTGTCAGTTACCGACGGGCGACTTCCCGCCGGAAGCTTCGTGCGCGCGGGTGCCGGGGCACGCGGGCCCCGGCACTCACGGTCGTGCTCAGTACTGCTCGGTCTCCACGAAACCGGCGTCCGCGTCGTCGTCGGCGCCGAAGGCGTCGGCGGCGGCGGTCGGGTCGAACCCGGGGGGCGAGTCCTTCAGGGCCAGGCCCATGCCGGCCAGCTTCGCCTTGACCTCGTCGATCGACTTGGCGCCGAAGTTGCGGATGTCGAGCAGGTCCGCCTCGGAGCGGGCGACGAGCTCGCCCACCGAGTGGATGCCCTCGCGCTTGAGGCAGTTGTAGGAGCGGACGGTGAGCTCCAGCTCCTCGATCGGCAGCGCGAGGTCGGCGGCCAGGGCGGCGTCCGTCGGGGACGGGCCCATGTCGATGCCCTCGGCGTCGATGTTGAGCTCGCGGGCCAGGCCGAACAGCTCGACCAGGGTCTTGCCGGCCGACGCCATGGCGTCGCGCGGGCGCATGGCCTGCTTGGTCTCGACGTCGACGATCAGCTTGTCGAAGTCGGTGCGCTGCTCGACTCGGGTCGCCTCGACCTTGTAGGTGACCTTGAGGACCGGCGAGTAGATGGAGTCGACCGGGATGCGGCCGATCTCCTGGCCGACCTGCTTGTTCTGCACGGCGGAGACATAGCCGCGACCGCGCTCGACGGTCAGCTCCATCTCCAGCTTGCCCTTGCCGTTGAGGGTGGCGAGGACGAGGTCGGGGTTGTGCACCTCGACACCGGCCGGGGGCGCGATGTCGGCGGCGGTGACCAGACCCGGGCCCTGCTTGCGCAGGTACATCACGACCGGCTCGTCGTGCTCCGAGGAGACGACCAGCTGCTTGATGTTGAGGATCAGGTCGGTGACGTCCTCCTTGACGCCCGGCACGGTGGTGAACTCGTGCAGGACACCGTCGACGCGGATGGACGTGACCGCCGCACCCGGGATCGAGGAGAGGAGCGTACGGCGGAGGCTGTTGCCGAGGGTGTAGCCGAAGCCCGGCTCCAGCGGCTCGATGACGAACCGGGAGCGGTACTCGTCGACGACCTCTTCGGTCAGCGAGGGACGCTGAGCGATCAGCATGGTGGGTTTTCCTTCAGTCGTGGACGCCCGCTATTTGACGTCCTCTGGAACCGCGGTACCGCGTACCGCAAGGGTACGGGCGGCACGACCCGAAGGGGCCGTACCGCCCGGACTCTCACGAGCAGGTCAAGCGCGCTGCGTCAGACGCGGCGGCGCTTGGGCGGCCGGCAGCCGTTGTGCGGGGTGGGGGTGACGTCCTGGATGGAGCCGACCTCCAGGCCGGTGGCCTGGAGCGAGCGGATCGCGGTCTCACGGCCGGAGCCGGGACCCTTGACGAAGACGTCGACCTTGCGCATGCCGTGCTCCTGCGCGCGGCGGGCGGCCGACTCGGCGGCCATCTGCGCGGCGAAGGGGGTGGACTTGCGCGAGCCCTTGAAGCCGACGTGGCCGGCGGAGGCCCAGGAGATCACGTTGCCCGAGGGGTCGGTGATCGAGACGATCGTGTTGTTGAACGTGCTCTTGATGTGCGCGTGGCCGTGAGCGACGTTCTTCTTTTCCTTGCGGCGCACCTTCTTGGCAGCGCCCTGACGTCCCTTGGGGGGCATCTCTTAACTCCTACGGGGGAGGTGGTCGGTCCTACAGCGAAGACCGCTGGTGAGGCGTCCGCTGAGGACTACTTCTTGCCCGGCTTCTTCTTGCCGGCGATCGCGCGACGCGGGCCCTTGCGGGTGCGGGCGTTCGTGCTGGTGCGCTGACCGTGGACGGGCAGGCCACGACGGTGGCGCAGACCCTGGTAGCAGCCGATCTCGACCTTGCGGCGGATGTCGGCCTGGATCTCGCGGCGGAGGTCACCCTCGGTCTTGAGGTTGGCGTCCACGTACTCGCGGATCTTGACCAGGTCCTCTTCGGAGAGGTCACGAACGCGGGTGTTCGGGTTCACACCGGTCGAGGCGAGGGTCTCCTTCGCCAGGGTGCGGCCGATGCCGAAGACGTAGGTGAGTGCGACCTCCACGCGCTTTTCGCGCGGGATGTCGACACCGGAAACGCGTGCCATTCACTGGCTCCTGTGTACTCGGGGGTCTACCGCAGCGCCGATCCCGACCGCCGACCCCTGGTCCGTACGGATACGGGAGGTGGTACGTCCGGGTCCCCGGCCCCCGCCGGAGGTGCCGCCAGCCCGGTGTCCGGGCCCGGCGGGCGCTGCGTATGTACGTTGTACTGCTCGCGTCGCGCGAAGGTACTGCGAGGTGCAGGTGGTGTGCGTCAGCCCTGGCGCTGCTTGTGGCGCAGGTTGTCGCAGATGACCATGACCCGGCCGTGGCGGCGGATCACCTTGCACTTGTCGCAGATCTTCTTGACGCTCGGCTTGACCTTCATGGGATGTGAGGTTCTCCGGGTCAGTGCCAAGGGCTCCACCCGGGGGCGGAGACTCGGCAAGATCTACTTGTAGCGGTAGACGATCCGGCCACGCGTCAGGTCGTACGGGGAGAGCTCCACGACGACCCGGTCGTCCGGGAGGATACGGATGTAGTGCATACGCATCTTGCCGGAGATGTGCGCGAGGACCTTGTGACCGTTCTGGAGCTCCACCTTGAACATGGCGTTCGGCAGGGACTCGATCACGGTGCCCTCGATTTCGATGGCACCTTGCTTCTTGGCCACGCTTCGCCCTTCGAATCGGCTACCTTGATCGACTCCCGCTGCCCGGTGCGGACACACGGGTACACGAGAGCCGACGCATCAGTCTACGCCAGCCCTGTGGAAAACACGAATCGTGGATTCTGCCCGCTGACGGAGATCCCTACGCGTGACCGGCGGGAATCACCCGAGGGGGTCGGGGGCGGCGGTGACGCCGAGCTGGGCGAGCTTGGCCTTGCCGCCGTCCGGGGCGGTGAGCACCAGCGGGCCGTCCTCGGTGAGCGCCACCGAGTGCTCCCAGTGCGAGGACCAGGTGCCGTCGGTGGTGATCACCGTCCACTGGTCCTCCAGCACCTCGGTGCGGGCGGTGCCGAGCGAGACCATCGGCTCGATCGCCAGGCAGAAGCCGGGCACCAGCTTGGGGCCCTTGCCGCGCTTGCGGGAGACGTAGTTCAGCAGGTGCGGGTCCATGTGCATCTCGGTGCCGATGCCGTGGCCGCCGTAGTCCTCGATGATCCCGTACTTACCGGTGGCCGGGCGGGGCTGGCGGCGGATGTAGGACTCGATGGCCCGGGAGATGCCCACCAGCCGGTTGCCGTTCCTCATGGCGGCGATCCCGGCCCACATCGACTCCTCGGTGACCCGGGAGAGCTCGATCAGCTCGGGGGCGTGCCCGGTGCCGACGAAGGCGGTGTACGCGGCGTCGCCGTGCCAGCCGTCCACGATCGCCCCGCAGTCGACGGAGATGACGTCGCCGTCCCTGAGGACCGTCTCCTCGCTGGGGATGCCGTGCACCACGACCTCGTTGACCGAGGTGCAGATGGTCGCGGGGAACCCGCCGTAGCCCAGGAAGTTGGACTTGGCGCCGTGCTCGGCGATCACCTTGCGGGCGACCTCGTCGAGGTCCCTGGTGCTGGCGCCGGGCACCGCCGCCTCCCGGGTCGCCGCGTGGATGGCGGCGACGACCAGCCCCGCCTCGCGCATCTTCGCGATCTGCTCGGGAGTCTTGATCTGCACCATGACGGCTGACGCCTTTCCAGGGGAGTACGGGGATGTGCCTCGCTGTCCGAGGAGGCCGGTCCCACCACGATACGGCCGCAACGCGTCGGCCGCGGCGCCCCCGGGGGGACACCGCGGCCGACGTCTGCGACCTGCTTGCGAGGGTGCCGGGCTACGCGGCCTGGTCGCCGCGTCCGTGCAGCGCCCGCATGGCGCGCTCGGTGACCTCGTCGACCTGGCCCAGCGCGGAGATGGTGGCGACCAGCCCCTGCGCCTTGTAGTAGTCGATGATCGGCTCGGTCTGCGTGTGGTAGACCTCCAGCCGCTTGCGGACGGTCCCCTCGGAGTCGTCCTCGCGCTGGTACAGCTCGCCGCCGCAGGTGTCGCAGACGCCCTCGGCCTTGGGCTGCTTGTACGCGACGTGGAAGACGTGCGCGCTGTCATTGCGGCAGATCCGGCGGCCGGCGATCCGCTTGACCACCTCGTCCTCCGGGACCTCCAGGTCCAGGACGGCGTCCAGCTTCATGCCCTCGCGGTCCAGCATCGCGTCCAGCGCCTCGGCCTGGGCCACGTTGCGCGGGAAGCCGTCCAGCAGGAAGCCGTGCTCCGCGTCGGCCTGCTCCATGCGGTCCTGGGCCATCCCGACGGTGACCTCGTCGGGGACGAGGTTGCCGGCGTCCATGTAGGACTTGGCCTGCTTGCCGAGCTCGGTGCCCTGGCTGATGTTGGCCCGGAACAGGTCGCCCGTGGAGATGTGCGGAATCGACAGGTTCTTGGCGAGGAACGCGGCCTGCGTTCCCTTGCCGGCGCCGGGCGGCCCGACGAGGACGATTCGCATCAGCGGAGGAACCCTTCGTAATTGCGCTGCTGGAGCTGGCTCTCGATCTGCTTCACGGTCTCCAGCCCCACACCCACGATGATCAGGATGCTCGTCCCGCCGAACGGGAAGTTGGGGTTGGATCCGCCGAAGCCCGCCAACGCCACTGTCGGCACGAGAGCGATCAGACCCAGGTACAGCGAGCCCGGCCAGGTGATCCGGTTGAGCACATAGCTGAGGTACTCGGCCGTAGGTCGACCAGCCCGGATACCCGGGATGAAGCCACCATACTTCTTCATGTTGTCGGCTACTTCCTCGGGGTTGAAGGAGATGGCCACATAGAAGAAGGCGAAGAAAACGATCAGCAGGAAGTAGACCGCCGTGTGGATCGGCTTGCCGTCCACCAGGTTCTGCTGGATCCACGCGGACCAGCCGGAGGTCGATCCGGAGAACTGGCCGACCAGGATCGGGATGTACAGCAGCGACGAGGCGAAGATGACGGGGATGACACCCGCCTGGTTCACCTTCAGCGGGATGTAGGTGGAGGTGCCGCCGTAGGAACGGCGCCCGATCATCCGCTTCGCGTACTGGACCGGGATGCGGCGCTGGGCCTGCTCGACGAAGACCACCAGGCCGACCATCACGAAGCCGACCAGGATGATGAAGCCGAACTCGATCCAGCCGCCGGCCAGGGTGCCGCTCTTCTTGATGGCCCACAGGGCGCTCGGGAAGCTGGCGGCGATCGAGATGAACATCAGGATCGACATGCCGTTGCCGATGCCGCGGTCGGTGATCAGCTCACCGAGCCACATGACGACGGCGGTACCGGCGGTCATCGTGATCACCATGGTGATGATGACGAAGATCGACTGGTCCGGCACGATCTGACCGGCCACCTGGCAGCCGGAGAACAGCGCACCGCTCTTGGCGGTGGCGACCAGGCCGGTGCCCTGGAGCACGGCGAGCGCGACGGTCAGGTAGCGGGTGTACTGCGTGATCTTCGCGGTGCCGGCCGAGCCCTCCTTCTTGAGGGCCTCCAGGCGCGGGATCACCACGGTCAGCAGCTGGAGGATGATGCTCGCCGTGATGTACGGCATGATGCCGAGCGCGAAGATCGTGATCTGCAGCAGGGCGCCGCCACTGAACAGGTCCATCAGACCGAGCAGGTTCTTGTCGCCCTGCCGGGCCTGGTCGACACAGATCTGGACGTTCTCGTAGCTCACACCGGGGACGGGGATGTGCGCCCCGAACCGGTAGATCACGATGATGCCGAGCGTGAAGAGCAGCTTCTTACGCAGGTCGGGCGTCTTGACCGCCCGGGCGAACGCGGTGAGCACGGTGCCTCCTGCGACCCCCGCGCGAGAGCGTCAGAGGCGACGGGTTTGAATAAGTCAGCGGTTACCTGGCGAGGCGGCACTGTGCCAGCACAGTGCCGCCCAAACATTAATGTCGCCACCCTACCCGCCCCGGTGGCGCCCGGGAAACATCTGCCGGGGCCCCACAACCCGGGAAACAGCGGGGGAACGGCTGGTCGCCGTCCGAAACCCGCCCCTGGCCCGGGGGGACGTTCACCGACATGTGTGACCACGTCCACGATTCGTACGGTGCGGACGGACGTGCGGGTGGGCGCGCGAACGCCGACGGCCCGGCCGGGGCCCCGAGAGGGGCGCCCGGCCGGGCCGTACGAGGTGTCACCGCGGCCGCGGGGGCCGCGAGGCTCAGACGAGCTCGGTGACGCTGCCGCCCGCGGCGGCGATCTTCTCCTTGGCGGAGCCCGAGACGGCGTCCACCGTCACGGTCAGCGCCACGGAGATCTCGCCCTGGCCCAGGACCTTGACGAGGCTGTTCTTGCGCACCGCGCCCTTGGCGACCAGGTCGGCCACCGTGACCTCGCCACCCTCGGGGTAGAGCGAGCCGAGCTTGTCCAGGTTCACGACCTGGTACTCGGTGCGGAACGGGTTCTTGAAGCCCTTGAGCTTCGGGAGGCGCATGTGGAGGGGCATCTGCCCACCCTCGAAGCGCTCCGGAACCTGGTAGCGGGCCTTGGTGCCCTTGGTACCACGACCGGCCGTCTTACCCTTCGACGCCTCACCACGACCCACACGGGTCTTGGCGGTCTTGGCGCCGGGGGCGGGACGGAGGTTGTGGGCCTTCAGCGGGTTGTTCTCCGCCATGTCAGTCAACCTCCTCAACCGTCACGAGGTGGCGGACGGTGTGCACCATGCCGCGGAACTCGGGGCGGTCCTCCTTGACGACCACGTCGCCGAGGCGCTTGAGGCCCAGGCTCCGAAGGGTGTCGCGGTGGTTCTGCTTGCTGCCGATGTACGACTTGGTCTGCTTGATCCGGAGCTGCGCCATTACGCACCAGCCCCGGCACGCGCACGCAGCAGGGCCGCGGGGGCCACGTCCTCCAGGGGCAGACCGCGACGGGCCGCGATCTCCTCGGGACGCTGGAGGCCCTTGAGGGCCGCCACGGTCGCGTGCACGATGTTGATCGCGTTGTCCGAGCCGAGCGACTTCGACAGGATGTCGTGCACGCCCGCGCACTCCAGCACGGCGCGCACCGGGCCACCGGCGATCACACCGGTACCGGGGGAAGCCGGCTTGAGCAGGACGACGCCCGCGGCCTTCTCGCCCTGGATGGGGTGCGGGATGGTGCCCTGGATACGGGGGACCTTGAAGAAGTGCTTCTTGGCCTCCTCCACACCCTTGGCGATGGCGGCCGGCACCTCCTTGGCCTTGCCGTAGCCGACACCGACGGTGCCGTCACCATCGCCCACCACGACCAGCGCGGTGAAGCTGAAGCGACGACCACCCTTCACGACCTTGGCGACGCGATTGATCGCGACGACGCGCTCGACGTACGCGGTCTTCTCGGCGGCGGCAGCGCCGCCGTCACGGCCCTTACGGTCCCGCCGCTCGCCGCCACCGGCACCGCTTCCGCGGCGCTGGGGTCCAGCCATTGGATTTACCTCTCTCTTTTCCGCTAGCTACGGGCCGACTAGAACTTGAGGCCGGCTTCGCGGGCGGCGTCCGCCAGGGCGGCGATGCGCCCGGCGTACTGGTTGCCGCCACGGTCGAACACGACAGCCTCGACGCCGGCGGCCTTGGCACGCTCGGCCACGAGCTGGCCGACCTGCTTCGCCTTCGCCGACTTGTCGCCCTCGCCGCCGCGGATGGACGCGTCCAGGGTGGACGCCGACGCCACGGTGTGACCCTTGATGTCGTCGATCACCTGAGCGGTGATGCCGCGGTTGGACCGGGTGACGACGAGGCGCGGACGCTCCGCCGTACCGGCGATCCTCTTGCGGATACGGATGTGGCGACGCTTCAGAGCCGCACCCTTGTACGCCTTGCCCTTGGCGATCTTGACGCCGTATGCCATGGCTACTTACCAGCCTTTCCGACCTTGCGGCGGATGACCTCGCCGGCGTACTTGACGCCCTTGGCCTTGTACGGGTCGGGCTTGCGCAGCTTGCGGATGTTCGCGGCGACCTCGCCGACCTTCTGCTTGTCGATGCCCTCGACCGAGAACTTGGTCGGCGACTCGACCTTGAAGGAGATCCCCTCGGGGGCCTCCACCAGGATCGGGTGGCTGTAGCCGAGCTGGAACTCCAGGTTGGAGCCCTTCGCGGCGACGCGGTAACCGACACCGCTGATCTCGAGCGCCTTCGTGTACCCCGCGGTCACACCGGTGATCATGTTGGCCACCAGCGTGCGGGACAGGCCGTGCAGGGCCTTGTTCTGACGCTCATCGTTGGGGCGGGTGACGTTGAGCACGCCGTCCTCGCCCTTGGCGATCTCGATCGGAGCGGCGACGGTGTGGCTCAGGGCGCCCTTGGGGCCCTTCACCTGGACCGTGCGGCCATCGATGGTGACGTCCACGCCGGCGGGAACCGTGATGGGGAGCTTGCCGATACGCGACATTGGCTTTTCCTCCGTTCCCGACTACCAGACGTAGGCGAGGACTTCCCCACCCACGCCCTTCTTCTGCGCCTGCTGGCCGGTCAGGAGACCGTGGGACGTGGAGATGATCGCCACGCCCAGGCCGCCGAGGACCTTCGGCAGGTTGGTGGACTTCGCGTAGACCCGCAGGCCCGGCTTCGAGATCCGCTTGATGCCCGCGATGGAGCGCTCACGGTTCGGACCGAACTTGAGCTCCAGGACGAGGTTCTTGCCGACCTCGGCGTCCTCGACCTTCCAGCCCGTGATGAAGCCCTCCTGCTGGAGGATCTCCGCGATGTGAGACTTGATCTTGCTGTGCGGCATCGTCACGGAGTCGTGGTACGCCGAGTTCGCGTTACGCAGACGCGTGAGCATGTCTGCGATCGGATCAGTCATGGTCATGAATTGGCCTTCGGCCTCTCTCGCCGGGGTTTCCTATGTGCGCCATCCCTCTCCCCACTCATGGGCGGGACGGGTGCGGCGCGGGGACCTACGGCGTAGTAAGTCTTATGGGCGGCAGGCGCCCAACCCCAACAGCCTACGGCACGTGGGGCCGGGCTCCTGCCGACCAGATGCTTACCGAGAGCCTCCGGTAATCCCCAAGTGGGGGATTACCAGGAGCTCTTGGTCACGCCCGGCAGCTCGCCACGGTGAGCCATCTCACGAAGGCACACGCGGCACAGGCCGAACTTGCGGTACACGGAGTGGGGACGCCCGCAGCGCTGGCAGCGGGTGTAGCCACGCACACCGAACTTGGGCTTGCGAGCAGCCTTCGCGATAAGGGCCTTCTTCGCCATCTCGCTTACGCCTCCTTGAACGGGAAGCCGAGGTGACGGAGAAGGGCGCGGCCCTCGTCGTCGTTGGTCGCCGTGGTCACCACGGTGATGTCCATACCCCGGACGCGGTCGATCTTGTCCTGGTCGATCTCGTGGAACATGACCTGCTCCGTGAGACCGAAGGTGTAGTTGCCACGGCCGTCGAACTGCTTGGGGGACAGGCCGCGGAAGTCGCGGATGCGCGGGAGCGCGAGCGACAGGGTGCGGTCCAGGAACTCCCACATGCGGTCGCCACGGAGCGTGACGTGGGCACCGATCGGCTGGCCCTCACGCAGCTTGAACTGCGCGATGGACTTGCGGGCCTTGGTGACGGCCGGCTTCTGACCGGTGATCGTGGTGAGGTCGCGGATGGCGCCCTCGATCAGCTTGGAGTCGCGGGCGGCGTCGCCCACACCCATGTTGACCACGATCTTGACGAGGCCGGGGACCTGCATGACGTTCTCGTACTTGAACTCGTCACGCAGCTTGCCCGCGATCTCCTCGCGGTACTTCGTCTTGAGACGCGGAGTGGTGGTGGTAGCCATCAGATGTCCTCACCCGTCCGCTTGGCAACGCGGATCTTGTTGCCCTCGTCGTCGAAGCGGTAGCCGACCCGGGTCACGACCTTGTTGCCGTCCTTCTCGACGACGAGCTGGACGTTGCTCACGTGGATCGGGGCCTCGGTGGTGACGATGCCGCCGGCCTGCGAGGCGCGGCCCGGCTGGTTGGCCTTGGTGTGCTTCTTGACCCGGTTGACACCCTCGACCAGGACGCGGTCCTCGCGGGGGAAGGCCGCGATGACCTTGCCCTGCTTGCCCTTGTCCTTACCGGTGATGACCTGGACCAGGTCGCCCTTCTTGATCTTCATGCTTACAGCACCTCCGGCGCGAGCGAGATGATCTTCATGAACTTCTTCTCGCGCAGCTCACGGCCCACCGGGCCGAAGATACGGGTGCCGCGAGGGTCGCCGTCGTTCTTCAGAATGACGGCGGCGTTCTCGTCGAAGCGGATGTACGAGCCGTCCTGGCGGCGGCGCTCCTTGACGGTGCGAACGATGACCGCCTTGACGACGTCACCCTTCTTCACGTTGCCACCGGGGATCGCGTCCTTGACGGTGGCGACGATGACGTCACCGATGCCCGCGTAGCGGCGACCCGAGCCACCGAGAACACGGATGCAAAGGATCTCCTTGGCACCAGTGTTGTCGGCGACCCGCAGTCGCGACTCCTGCTGGATCACGTCTATCTCCTGATCGTCTGCCGGTTCCCGGGGGCCGTCGGTGTACGGCGGTCCCCGAGCCTGGCGGAACTGTGCCGGGACGTGTGCGCCCCGGCGGGGGTGATGCGGGGCCCTCCCCCGGAAGGGAGGGCGCCCGCAAAATTACTTGGCCTTCTCGAGGATCTCGACGACGCGCCACCGCTTGGTGGCGGACAGCGGCCGGGTCTCCATGAGGAGGACGCGGTCGCCGACGCCGGCGGCGTTCTGCTCGTCGTGCGCCTTGAGCTTGTTGGTACGGCGGATGACCTTGCCGTACAGCGCGTGCTTGACGCGGTCCTCGACGGCGACGACGACGGTCTTGTCCATCTTGTCGCTGACGACCAGACCCTCACGGGTCTTGCGGAAACCGCGGGCCTCGGTCTTCTCGGGGTTCTCAGTCACGTTGCTCTCGCTCATCAGGCGCTCTCCACCGTCTCGATGCCGAGCTCGCGCTCACGCATCAGGGTGTAGATCCGGGCGATGTCCTTACGGACGGACTTGAGCCGACCGTGGTTCTCGAGCTGGCCGGTCGCCGCCTGGAAGCGGAGGTTGAACAGCTCTTCCTTGGCCTCGCGGAGCTTGTTGACGAGCTCCTCGTTGCCCAGCTCGCGCAGCTCCGACGCCTTGGTACCGGTCGACATCACAGCTCACCTGCCTCGCGCTTGACGATCTTGCACTTCATCGGCAGCTTGTGAGCCGCACGGGTCAGGGCCTCGCGCGCGATCTTCTCGTTCGGGTAGGACAGCTCGAACATGACGCGTCCGGGCTTGACGTTCGCGATCCACCACTCCGGGGAACCCTTACCGGAACCCATGCGGGTCTCGGCCGGCTTCTTGGTGAGGGGACGGTCCGGGTAGATGTTGATCCAGACCTTGCCGCCACGCTTGATGTGGCGGGTCATCGCGATACGCGCCGCCTCGATCTGGCGGTTGGTCACGTACGCCGGAGTGAGGGCCTGGATGCCGTACTCGCCGAACGCAACCTGCGTGCCACCCTTGGCCATGCCATCGCGCTTGGGGTGGTGCTGCTTGCGGTGCTTGACCCTACGGGGGATCAGCATGACGGTCAGGCCTCCGTTCCGCCAGTAGAAGTGTTGCCGGCCTCAGCGGCAGCCGGAGCAGCGGCGGTCGCCTCGGCCTTGGGGGCCTCGGCGCCGGTGTTCTGCTGCGGCTTGCGGCCACGGCCGCCACGCTCGCCACCGCGGCCACCACGGGCCGGGCGGTCGGCGCCGCCACGGGCCGGGCGGTTGCCGGCGCGGGCGGCGGCGTTCTCGGCGCGGACCTCGGCGATGTTCTTGACGTCGCCCTTGTAGATCCACACCTTGACGCCGATGCGACCGAAGGTGGTCTTGGCCTCGAAGAAGCCGTACTCGACGTTCGCGCGCAGGGTGTGCAGCGGCACACGGCCCTCGCGGTAGAACTCCGAGCGGGACATCTCGGCGCCGCCGAGGCGGCCACCGCACTGGATCTTGATGCCCTTGGCGCCCGCCTTCATCGCCGACTGCATGCTCTTGCGCATGGCACGGCGGAAGGAGACGCGGGAGGAGAGCTGCTCGGCGACGGCCTGGGCCACCAGCTGAGCGTCCACCTCGGGGTTCTTGACCTCGAGGATGTTCAGCTGGACCTGCTTGCCGGTCAGCTTCTCCAGGTCGCCGCGGATGCGGTCGGCCTCGGCGCCGCGGCGGCCGATCACGATGCCCGGACGGGCGGTGTGGATGTCGACGCGGACGCGGTCGCGGGTGCGCTCGATCTCCACCTTGGAGATGCCGGCGCGCTCCATGCCGGACGTCATCATCCGGCGGATGGCGACGTCTTCCTTGACGTAGTCCTTGTACAGCTTGTCGGCATACCAACGCGACTTGAAGTCGGTGGTGATGCCGAGCCGGAACCCATGCGGGTTAACCTTCTGGCCCATTACCGGGTTCCTTCCTTGCTGCTGACGACCACGGTGATGTGGCTGGTCCGCTTACGGATCCGGTAGGCGCGGCCCTGGGCGCGCGGGCGGAACCGCTTCAGGGTCGGGCCCTCGTCCACGTACGCCTCGCTGATGAACAGCGAGCCGGCGTCCGAGTGGTCGTAGTTGTGCGCGGCGTTGGCGATGGCGCTGTCCAGCACCTTGCCGACCGGCACGCTCGCGGCCTGCGGGGCGAAACGCAGGACCGCCTGAGCCTCCGTGGCGTCCATGCCACGGATGAGGTCCACCACGCGGCGGGCCTTCATGGGCGTGACGCGGATGTACCGCGCCTGGGCCCTGGCTTCCATGGTTGTCCCTTCAGTGTCTGACACGTTCGTCATGGTCTGTCACCCCGCGTTAGCGGCGCTTCGACTTCCGGTCGTCCTTGACGTGACCCCGGAAGGTGCGCGTCGGCGAGAACTCGCCGAGCTTGTGGCCGACCATCGACTCGGTGACGAACACCGGGATGTGGGTCTTGCCGTTGTGCACCGCGATCGTGTGGCCGAGCATGGCCGGAATGATCATCGAGCGACGGGACCAGGTCTTGATGACGTTCTTGGTGCCGGCTTCGTTCTGGGCGTCCACCTTCTTGATCAGGTGGTCGTCGACGAAGGGCCCCTTCTTGAGACTGCGCGGCATCTAAACCCGCTCCTAGCGCTTCTTGTTCGTCTTGCGGCGGCGGACGATGTACTTGTTCGAAGCCTTCTTCGGCGAACGAGTACGACCCTCCTTCTGACCCCACGGGGAGACCGGGTGGCGACCACCGGAGGTCTTGCCCTCACCACCACCGTGCGGGTGGTCGACCGGGTTCATCGCCACACCGCGAACGGTCGGGCGAACGCCCAGCCAGCGCTTGCGGCCGGCCTTGCCCCAGTTGATGTTCGACTGCTCGGCGTTGCCGACCTCACCGATGGTGGCGCGGCAGCGCGCGTCCACCATGCGGATCTCGCCGGACGGCATACGGAGGGTCGCCATGGCGCCCTCACGGGCCAGCAGCTGCACCGAGGCACCGGCGGAGCGGGCGAACTTGGCGCCGCCACCGGGGCGGAGCTCGATCGCGTGCACCGTGGTACCGACCGGGATGTTGCGCAGGGCCAGGTTGTTGCCGGGCTTGATGTCGGCGCCGGGGCCGTTCTCGACCCGGTCGCCCTGGCTCAGGCCACGCGGGGCGAGGATGTAGCGCTTCTCGCCGTCCACGTAGTGCAGGAGCGCGATGCGCGCGGTGCGGTTCGGGTCGTACTCGATGTGCGCGACCTTCGCCGGCACGCCGTCCTTGTCATGGCGACGGAAGTCGATGACACGGTAGGCGCGCTTGTGGCCACCGCCCTGGTGGCGGACGGTCACACGACCGGTGTTGTTACGGCCGCCCTTGCTGTGCAGGGGGCGGACCAGCGACTTCTCCGGCGTGGACCGCGTGATCTCGACAAAGTCGGCGACGCTGGAGCCACGACGGCCCGGGGTCGTCGGCTTGTACTTGCGGATACCCATTTCTCAGTCCTCGTCCGATATTCGGACCAGGGCGCTCCGTTAGGAGGCCTGGCCGAAGATGTCGATACGGCTGCCCTCAGCAAGGGTCACGATGGCGCGCTTGGTGTTGGCGCGCTTACCGAAACCGGTGCGGGTGCGCTTGCGCTTGCCCTGGCGGTTGATCGTGTTCACGCCGGTGACCTTGACCGAGAAGATGGCCTCGACGGCCTGCCTGATCTGGGTCTTGTTGGCGCGGGGGTCCACGACGAACGTGTACTTGTTCTCGTCCAGCAGGGCGTAGCTCTTCTCCGAGACGACCGGCTTGACGAGGATGTCACGCGGGTCCGAGAAGGTCTTGCTGGTGACGACGGCCTCGCTCATCAGGCGTCGCTCCCTTCAGTCTCAGCGGTCTGGGGGCCAGACACGAAGGACTCGAAGGCGGCCTTGGTGAAGACCACGTCGTCGGAGACGATCACGTCGTACGTGTTCAGCTGGCCCGGCTCCAGGATGTGCACCTGGGGCAGGTTGCGGGCGGACAGCCACGCGGCCTCGTCGGAGCGCTCGACGACCAGGAGCAGGTTCTTGCGCTCCGAGATCTTGCCGAACAGCGTCTTGGCGGCCTTGGTGGAGACGTCCCCGTCGACCACGCCGGTGACGACGTGGATACGGGAGTGGCGCGCCCGGTCCGAGAGGGCACCGCGCAGGGCGGCGGCCTTCATCTTCTTCGGGGTGCGCTGCGAGTAGTCACGCGGCACGGGGCCGTGGACGACGCCACCGCCGGCGAACTGCGGGGCGCGGGTCGAGCCCTGACGGGCGCGGCCGGTGCCCTTCTGGCGGTAGGGCTTCTTGCCACCGCCGCGGACTTCGCCACGGGTCTTGGTCTTGTGCGTGCCCTGTCGGGCAGCGGCCAGCTGGGCGACGACGACCTGGTGGATCAGCGGAACGCTGGTCTTGGCGTCGAAGATCTCCGCGGGGAGATCGACGGTCCCGGCCTTGTCGCCTGCCGGCGAAAGGATGTCAATGGTGCTCATCGGTTACCTCAGGCCCCCTTGGCCGCGGTACGGACCAGGACGAGGCCGCCGTTCGGACCGGGAACCGCGCCCTTGATGAGCAGCAGACCCTTCTCCGCGTCAACGGCGTGGACGGTCAGGTTCTGGGTGGTGACCCGCTCGTTGCCCATGCGGCCCGCCATGCGGAGGCCCTTGAACACGCGGCCCGGGGTGGCGCAGCCACCGATGGAACCGGGCGAGCGGTGCTTGCGCTGGGTGCCGTGTCCGGCGCCCAGGCCACGGAAGTTGTGGCGCTTCATGACACCGGCGAAGCCCTTGCCCTTGCTCTTGCCGGTGACGTCGACCTTCACGCCCGCCTCGAAGACCTCGGCGGTGACTTCCTGGCCGAGGGTGTACTCGGAGGCGTCGGCGGTGCGGATCTCCACCAGGTGGCGGCGCGGGGTGACGTCGGCCTTGGCGAAGTGGCCCTTGAGGGGCTTGTTCACCTTGCGCGGGTCGATCTCGCCGAAGGCGATCTGGACCGACTCGTAGCCGTCGGAGTCGTTGCTGCGGACCTGGGTGACGACGCAGGGCCCGGCCTTGACGACGGTCACCGGGACGACCCGGTTGTTCTCGTCCCAGACCTGGGTCATGCCGAGCTTCTCGCCCAGGACGCCCTTAATGTTCTTGGTCATCTCGCGCGTCACCTCAGAGCTTGATCTCGATGTCGACGCCGGCCGGCAGGTCGAGACGCATGAGCGAGTCGACCGTCTTCGGCGTGGGGTCGAGGATGTCGATGAGGCGCTTGTGCGTGCGCATCTCGAAGTGCTCGCGCGAGTCCTTGTACTTGTGCGGCGACTTGATGACGCAGTACACGTTCTTCTCAGTGGGCAGCGGCACCGGGCCCGCGACCGACGCACCGGTACGGGTCACCGTCTCGACGATCTTCTTCGCCGAGGAGTCGATGACCTCGTGGTCGTAGGCCTTGAGCCGGATGCGGATCTTCTGTCCCGCCATGGCTACTCAGTAGTCCTGTCTCTCGTAACGCTCTGGAACCTGGTGGGCCGCGGCCTTGCGGCCACTCGCTCCCCTCCGACCCACGCGGTCGGGCGTGTCGCACTCCCTCTACGAAGATCTCCCGAAGGATTTCCCAACCAAGGGGGTACGGCCTGCACGGACCGCGGTGCTCAATCAAGAGCTGTCGGGGGTGGAACACCCACCGGGTGCCTGGTCGGCGCCCCGCTGACACTTCCCGGAAGATTCCCGTACGTCCGCCCCTGGCGTCTTGCGACGCCGTATATGGGACGACGAGTACTGTGGGACTCGCTTCCGGTCCTCCCGGCGGGAGGCGCGCAGCATCGGCACTCAACCGAGCAACCCGGACAGTCTGCCACACCGGGCGCCGCCGATGCCAATCGAGCCCAGAAGATTACCCCGGGGCCTTTGGCTGTCAAACCACGGCACGCGGGGGTCCCCTTCCTCCCCCGGGCGTCTGCGACCCAATTTCCGAGCGCCGGGTTTACACCCTCCAGCTCAGGTCATCCGAAGAGCAGACGAAGCACTGCCAACGAGGAGGAGGGCGACAAAATGGCCGCCGACGAGAAGGCCAAGGCGAAGACCGAGCAGGCCACCGGCAAGGTGAAGCAGGCCGCCGGCAGCGCCCTGGGCAACGAGCGCCTTGAGGCCAAGGGCCACGCCGACGAGGCCAAGGGCCACGCCCGCCAGGCCAAGGAAGACATCAAGGACGAGCTCAAGGGCAAGGGCAAGGACGAGCGCCCGTAAGACGAGCGCGTACGACGGGAGGGCGGCCCCTGATCACCAGGGGCCGCCCTCCCGTTCACGTGCGTGGGCGCCGGACCGGCTCCGGCCGCCGTCCGCTCAGCGCTTGGCGGCGGGCTTCTTCACCGCCGCGGGCTTCTTCACGGGCGCCGGCTTCTTCTTCGCGGCCTCGTCCTTCGCCCGGGCCTCGTCCTGGCCGACGTCCAGGAACTGCCGCAGCTCCTCCGGCGTGCCCTTCAGCGCCTTGGCCGCGGCGGCCTTGACCGCGGGACCGCCCGCCGCGGCGATCCGGGTGACGCGGTCCCGGTCGTCGGTGAGGCGCGCCGTGTACTGCCAGCTCTCCAGGAAGGCCTGGAGGGCCTGCGGCGTATTGGTCCTCAGGGCCTCCTTCGCCGCCTTCTTCACCGCGGGACCGCCCGTGGAGAAGACCTGGGAGGTCCGCACCGAGTCGTCCGCGAAGCGCGCCGTGTGCTGCCCGGTCTCCAGGAAGGCGACGATGTCCTCCGGCGTGCCCTTCAGCGCCTTCTGACCGGCCTCCTTCACTCCGGGGCCGCCGAGGCCGATGATCCGCGACACCCGCACCTGGTCGTCGATGAGCCGCTCCTTGTGCTGGCCCACCTCCAGGAAGTCGCGCATCTCCTCGGGCGTGCCGTCCAACGCCTTCTGCGCCGCCTCGCGCAGTCCGGGGCCGATGTACGGGTTGGCCAGGATCCGGGAGATCGCGGCCCGGTCCTCCTCGGCCTGCGGGCCGTCCGTCGCCGAGACGGCCGGCGCCGAGGCCTTCGGCGCCCCACCATCCGTGGCGAGCGCCGGGACGGCGAACAGCAGGGCGGGGGTGATCGCCACCGCGGCGGCGATGGCCGTGAATCGGGCCGGCTTCATATGCACCTGTCCAAACCGTGGAGACCAGCTCCACATCATCCGAGAAATCTTACGAATATCCGAGAATCGGTGTCGATCTTGTGCGAAGCCCGGCGGCAGGTCAAACGCATTAAGCGGCCCGAACGGCCCGGAACAGCCTCCCCGCCCAACCGCCCCTCTCCGGTGCACGAAGATGATCCCCGCACGACGGTGGCCCGAAGGCGGCCACCCATCCGACGGACCCTGGGGGACGAGCACATGGACAAGAAGACGACCACGACCGCGCTCCTGCTGGCGGCGGCCCTGCTCACCGGCTGCGGCAGCGGCAGCGACGGCGGTGACACCGGTGGCAAGGCCACGGGCGACGCCTCGAAGCCCCCGACGGCCGGCAGCCCCTCCCCCAGCGAGGGAACGAAGACCGAGGGCGCCTCGCACGAGGTGACCCTTGAGGTCACCGGCAAGGGCAAGACCATGATCATGTACACCCTGGACGAGTCCAAGACCGAGACGGTCACGCTCCCGTGGAAGCGCACCGCCACGATCACTCCCGAAGGCGCCGAGAAGGAGGTCGGCCGGTTGGTCCTGGTGACCCCCGGGAACTCGCTGGGGGAGAACGGCATGCTGACGGCGGGCGGTTGCACCATCACGGTGGACGGCAAGCAGGTCGCGGACAACGACGGCGGCAAGTCGCCGAAGCCCTGCACGTACGAGATCAAGTAGCCGGTGCCGCCCGGTCGGCGCGCCGGAGCCCAGGTCAGGGCCCCGCCTCGCGCCGACCCACGGCCACGGACCAGCGGACCCCGCTGGGCGCCCGAACGCCTACGGTGCCGCCCCGCTCGGTCCCGTCCACGTCGAACTGGTGGTACTCGCTCGTCGCCTCTCCACCCCGGCCGCCGCACTCCGATCGCACGACCGTGTCCGAGGGCCTCAACGAGACCTCCACCCGGCCCTCCCCCTGGCAGTTGACCGAGAGCACCAGGGCGCGCCCCTTCTCCCCCGCCTCGAAGTCGAACACCGCGTTCCCCGTCCGCACCGGCTGGGCCGCGGCCACGACCTCCCCGTCCACCAGCACGGCGGGCCGCACCGGGGACGGCCAGGGCGCCAGGGTGCCCGTGGTCGCGGCCACGGCCCGCCTCGTGGGCGCGGCCACGGCCTGCCTCTCCTCACCCTCCCGCCCCTCGTCCCCCGCCGTGCAGCCAGTGACCCAACCCAGCAGCACAGCGCAGGCAACCCCCCGCACCACGACTCCCCGAGCGACCATGGCCCCTCTCTCCCCCCCCCGGCATCAACGGGCCGGACGCCTCCCGCGCCACGGCTCCACCGGCAGCGTGGCAGCGCGCTCTGACGGAGGGAGCGCCTCCGCCCCGGATCTGAGCAAGTCCAGAGCTTTCCCCGCCGCCGAGCCAACGGATGGGCGCCCAGGCGGGTTTGCCGATCGGCGTACCGACGCGCCCCGCTGCTGCCATCCTGATCGGTGGGCGCCGGGGGCGGATGTACCGCGCGGGCGGACAGGGGGCGGGTCTCGTGGGTCGTCGTCGCAGGTCCAGGGAGGGCAGTGCGTTGGCCTTGGCCGGTGCCGCGCTGGCAACGGGGTGCGCAGGGGCACCGGCGGAGGTGCCAGTGGAGGAGAGGCCCTGGCGGAAGGCGGGCGTGCACCGCTGGCGAGGGGACCTCTGCGCCGACCTGGAGGAGAAGGAGCTCGCTCCGGGGCTGCGGATCGAAGACGGTACGGGAATCGGGAGTGGCGGACCGGAACCGGGCACGGACGACGGCCCGTATGTCGAGGACTCCAAGCACCTGGCCTTGACGTGCCACGGCACCATGAGCCACGAGGAGACCGGCGACTTCTGGAGGATCGACGTCTACGCCCGTATCTACACCGCGGACGACTACGTCACCGCCTGCTGGAAGAGGGAGGACGAGGAGGTCGCGGAGCGCAACCGCCGCCATACCAACCCCACGACCGTCAACGCGGCCCAGTTCTGGTTCAAGGACCAGTCGAGCGGGACGACGATCAGGAAGCTGGTCACCTGCAACGGTGACCTCCTGCTGGAAGCCGGTGCCAGCGGACCGTCCAGGATGTTCTACGACGAGGCGGAGCCGACCCTGGCGAAGATCACGCAGAAGGCCACCGAGCTCATCGAGTCCAGCCGCCGGGAGCGCGACACCCCCTCCGGGTCACCGACCGCCCTCTCCACCGACTGACGTGCTCCGGCCGAGGTCGACGGAGGCGGCACCCCCTCGGCCGAAGGCCGGCAGTGGCGGCACGGGCCGGGTCATGGCGGCCCGACGAGTCGGACGACCGTCACGGTGAGAACGCCCGATGAGACGACGTAGCGCAGGATGACGCCGGACACCGTGGCCTCCCGCCGGTCCTTGTCGCTCCCCACCCGGCACGATGCGCGCCTCTAGGGATCGGTCCCGATGGACCGCGCGACTCGCGTCCTGAACAGCGTCGGATCGTCCAGCTTGTTCAGAGCCTCTTCGGCCGCAGGGGCATAGGCGACGCGGTACTTCATGCGCCGGTCTCCGAGGCCCGGAACACCGACCGCTCCGCCTGGAGCAGGACGTCCACCCGGTCCGGCTCGTCACCCGGAATCACCTCCAGCGCCCACTTGCGGATGACCGCCCCCACCGTGCCCGGCCCCACCCCGGAGACCTCCTCCTCGAAGACGGCCCTGCGCTCGACGTCCAATGCGGCCCGCACATCCCGCACCGCCAGCGGGGAGCGCGGCTGGCTCGGCTGCTGGCCGGGGAGCGGCTGGAGGCCTGGGACCTGCCGTACGGGATCGCCGAGGCGGCCGGCCAGATCGTCGCCGAGCTGGCGGCGAACGCGGTGACCCACGGGCGGGTGCCGGGGCGGGATTTCCGGTTGGAGTTGGCCGTACGGGACGAGGTGCTGCGTGTCGAGGTGTCGGACGCGCGAGCGGAGAGGCGACCGCCCGTTCGACCGCAATCCGGGCCGCCGTTGAGCGAGTCGGGGCGCGGGCTGGTGATCGTGGAGGCGCTGGCGGACCGCTGGGGCGTCGCGGACGGGCCGGTTCCGCGCAAGTCGGTCTGGGCTGAGCTGCGGCTTTCCGTACCGGAGCGTGGGAAGTCGGGTTCCGGTGGATCGGGCGGTCTTTCCAAGGACCACGAGAGGTGAAAGAACCCCACCAAGCCCCACCCCTCCCGCCCGAGACGGGCTCTCACTCTCTCGGGTGAAAAAGGGCAACTGGGCTGGCCAAGCGGCAGGTTGCGTGTCCTAGGCTCACGGCAACAGGCCGGCCGACACATACGTCGGCCCCCGCCGGGACTGGCATCCCGTAGGCGAGGGCCTGACCACTGAAGGAAGAAGAGAGCTTCCCCGTGGATACTCCACACCCTAGCGCGCCCCTGCCCTCCCAGTCAGTAAGTGGCACCAACTCCCCGCGCGGAGTGGTGCACGAGAACTCCCGGCACACCACCCGGTTCACGGTGGTCGGCAACCACCTCGCCCAGCATGGCGAGTTGTCGCTGACCGCGATCGGGCTGGCGGTGCACATCCAGTCGCTCCAGGCCGGTGCCCGCGTGGACATCAAGTCGCTGACCGCGCGCTTCCCCGAGGGGGCGCACCGGGTCGCCGGAGCGTTGCGCGAGCTGGAGGCGCACGGCTATCTGCGCCGGGAGCGCCTGCGCACCCCGGCCGGCCGGGTGGTGACCCGCACGGTCTCCTGCAACCAGCCGGGCGCACCCCGTACCCCCGCGCCTTCCTCCGACGAGCCCGACCGGCCACCGCCGCGCCGACGTCCGCCCGCGCCCCTGCGCGTACCGCATCCCGCGTTCCCCGCCGGGGCGCTGCTCGCCGCCGCCACCGAGCTGCTGGCCGGGCTGTACCAGGCGGACGTACGGCTGCTGCTCCCGGCGCGGGACGTACAGCGGCTGGCCCCGGGGGTGGCGGCCTGGCTGGAACGGGAGGTCGCCCCCGAGGCCGTACGCCATGCCCTCACCGCCAACCTGCCACCCGAGGGCGTACGGCGGCCGGCCGCGCTCCTGGCCCACCGGCTGACGGTCCTGCTGCCACCGGAGCCACCACGCCCCGTACCCAAGCCGGAACCGGACCCCCTCCAGTTCTGCGAACCCTGCGACCTGGCCTTCCGCGCCCCACTGCCGAGCGACTGCCCCGGCTGCGCGACGGCCACCCCCCACTCATCCAACGATCAGAAGGAGTCCGATGGTCAGCTCGCCCCATGAGGCGATGCGCCGGATCTTCGAGGAGTATCCGGCGCTGTTCAGTAGCGTGGCCGAGGTACTCGGCGTGCCCTTCGGCACCCCGATCTCGATGACCGCCTTACCGACCGACCTCACCGAGACCCGCCCCCTCGAACGGCGACTCGACACCCTCCTGCGCTTCGAAACCGAAGAGGAAGGCGAATTCCTCCTCGCCGTCGAAGCCCAAGGCAAACGCGACCCCGACAAACCCGCCAGCTGGGCCTACTACCTCAGCTACCTGTACAACAAATACGGCCAGCCTCCCATCCTGCTCGTCATCTGCCAAGATCGGGCAACCGCCGACTGGGCCTCACAACCGGTCCATGTCGGAACACCCCAGTGGACTTCATTCACTCTGCGCCCCCTGGTCGCCGGCCCCCACAACATGCCGGTCATCACCCAGGAGACCGAGGCCCGCAAGGACCCCA